>NZ_JBJDQW010000002.1:0-1194159 GCF_044903645.1 Streptomyces sp. NPDC002176 | reverse complement strand
ACGCCCGGTTACATATCGAACCCGGAAGCTAAGCCTCACAGCGCCGATGGTACTGCAGGGGGGACCCTGTGGGAGAGTAGGACGCCGCCGAACAATTTTTAGGGAAACCCCCGCACCATTTGGTGCGGGGGTTTTCTGCGTTCCGGACCATTTCCCGTCATTTAGGGTCGGGTATATGCGCTACGACCTCATCCTCTTCGACAACGACGGTGTCCTGGTGGACAGTGAGCCAATCTCCAATCGGCACCTCGCCGCCTATCTGACCGAGCTGGGGCACCCGACGACGTACGAGGACTCCATCCGGGACTACATGGGTGCCGCCCTGCACCGTGTGCACGACCTGGTGCTGGAGCGGACGGGAGAGCGGCTGCCCGCGGACTTCGACGACGTCTTCCACGCGCGGGTGTTCGCGGCCTTCGAGCGGGAGCTGCGGCCCGTGGCCGGTGTCGAAGGGGTGCTGGAGAAGCTGGCCGCCGACGGGATGCCGTACTGCGTGGCCTCCTCCGGGAGTCATGAGCGGATTCGGGTCGGGCACCGGGCCACCGGGCTCGACCGGTGGTTCGAGGACGACCGCATCTTCAGTTCGCAGGACGTCGGCCGGGGCAAGCCCGCCCCCGACCTGTTCCTGTACGCGGCACAGCGGATGGGCGTCGCCCCCGAGCGGTGTCTCGTGGTGGAGGACTCCCCGCTGGGCGTGCGGGCGGCTGTGGCGGCCGGGATGGACGTGTACGGGTTCACCGCGATGACCCCGCCGGAGAAGCTCGCGGGCGCCACCCAACTGTTCTCCAACATGGGCGAGTTGGCTGACCTGCTGGTGTGATCCTCGTAGGCGGCCGTGCCTGACGGATGTCATGCCGGTCTCCGGACGTTCGTTTCTGTCGGCGGGAGCCCCTCGGCCGGGAAGCTGAGGGCATGACGAAGAACGCGGGGAACCAGGGCCAGGACCAGCAGCGCCGACCGAGCACGCTGGACAACTTCAAGCCGCTGCTCATCGACGTCGCGCTGCCGCTCGGCTCGTACTACGTCTTCAAGGAAGCCTTCGGGATGGGCACGTTCGCCGCGCTTGCCTGGAGCAGCGTCGGGCCCGCGCTGCGGACCGTGTGGAGTCTGGTGCGGGAGCGGTCGGCCAATGGGCTCGCGCTGCTCATCCTGACCGTGAACGTGGTCGGGCTGGCGCTGAGCTTCGTCTCCGGGGACCCGAGGCTGATGCTCGCCAAGGACGGGGCCGTCAGCAGCACGGTCGCCATCGGCATCCTGGTCTCCGTGGCGCTCGGGCGTCCGATGATGACCGAGGGGATGAAGCCCTTCCTGGTGAAGGGGGATGCCGCCAGGGCGGGCGCGTGGGAGCGGCTCACCTCGGGAAGCGCCGCCGGGTCCGTCGACTTCCGGCGCAGGGAGCGGGCGTTCTCCCTCGTGTGGGGTGTGGCGCTGCTCCTCGAGTGCGTGGCGCGGGTGGTGGGCGCGTACACCGTTCCTGTCGACACCATGGTGTGGCTCGGTGGAGTGCTGATGGCCGTGGTGATGGTGGTGACCTTCGTCGTCAGTGGGGCGGTCGCGGCCGGACCGATGGAGCGGATACTGGGCGAGGAGGCCGCCGCGCAGCCCACCGGGACCGGACGCGAGAAGCTCGTGGCCGCATTCTGAACTTCACCCCGACCGGCCGAAGATGAGCACAACTCATCTTTGGCCGGATCTGTTCAGCGCACCGCCGGGGCCCTACGCTCGCCGCCATGACTGACGTGCTGCGGCGTGGCAGGGCCTCGCTGGCGTTCGGTTTCTTCGTGCAGGGCGTCACCTTCGCCCTGCTGGTGACGCGCATCCCGGCCGTGCAGGAGCGGTACGGGGTCTCCGACGCGCTGCTGCCCGTCTTCCTGGCCGCGGTGCCGATCCTGGCCGGGGTCGGGAGTGTGACGACCGAGCGGCTGGTGCGCCGGGTGCGGCCCAGCCGGATGCTGCGCTGGTCCCAGCCGGTGGTGCTGCTGGCGCTGCTCGGCGTCGGAGCCGGGGATCAAGTGGGCGAGCTGGCCGTGGCATTGGGGGTGTTCGGGCTGTCCGTGGGGATGCTGGACGCCTCCATGAACATGCTCGGGGTGAGTCTCCAGCGGGCCTACCGGCGCAGCATCATGCTGAGCTTCCACGCGGCGTACAGCCTGGGCGGCATCCTCGGGGCGTCGCTCGCCTGGGTGGGCGCGCACGGGGAGTTGACGCTGTGGGTGTCGTATCTCCCGGTCGTGGTGGTGCTGTTGCCCGCGGTGCTGGTGGGGAGCCGGTGGTACGTCGACGGGGAGGCGGAGCCGGAAGGGGTGGGCGAGGCCAAGGGCGTCGCCTTCCGGTTGCTGTTGCCGCTGTGTCTGGTGATGACGTTCGCGTACATCGGGGACTCGACGGTCTCCAACTGGAGCGCGAAGTACGTCAAGGACGTGCTGGGCGGGTCGGAGCAGTTGGCGACCGTTCCCTACAACGTGTACATGGTGACCACGCTGGTGGGGCGGGCCGTCGGGGATCTCGGGGTGCGGCGGTTCGGGGCCGTGGCGGTGGTGCGGCTGGGCGCGCTGGTCGCGGCCTGCGGGTTCGCGGTGGTGGCGGTGGCGCCGGGGGCCTGGGTGGGGATGCTGGGGTTCACCCTGCTGGGGATCGGGCTGTGTGTGCTGATGCCGCAGACGTTCGCGGCGGCGGGCAGGCTGTTCCCGGGGGCGTCCGACGCGGCGATCGCGCGGCTCAACATCTTCAACTACGTCGGTTTCCTGGTCGGTTCGCCGCTCGTGGGGGCGCTCGGGGACGCCTGGAGCTACCGGGGCGCGATGCTCGTACCGATGGTGCTCGTGCTGGTGACGACGGTGTACGCCCGGTCGTTCGCGTCCGGGGGCGACCGATACGGTGGCGGGCATGAGCGGCCGCGCACAGCTGATGTGGGACGAGGCAGTAACGGGCTATGACTTCGGCCCGGACCATCCGATGGCTCCGGTGCGGCTGGAGCTGACCCGGAAGCTGGTGGCTGCCCTCGGCCTCGACCGGGAGCTGGAGATCGTCGCGGCCAAGCCGGCCGGGGAGTCGACGCTGCGGCTGGTGCACCGGGAGGACTACATCGACGCGGTGCGGGCCGCGTCGGCGGACCCGGGCGCGGCGGACGGTTCGTACGGGCTCGGGACGGTCGACGATCCGGCGTTCGCCGGGATGCACGAGGTGTCGGCGCTGATCGCGGGGCAGTCGGTGGCGGCGGCCGAGGCGGTGTGGCGGGGGGACGCGGACCACGCGGTGAACTTCGCGGGCGGGCTGCACCATGCGATGCCGGGCGGGGCGTCCGGGTTCTGTGTGTACAACGACGCGGCGCTGGCCATCGCCCGGCTGCTGGAGCTGGGTGTCGAGCGGGTCGCCTATGTGGATGTCGACGTGCATCACGGGGACGGGGTGCAGGCGGCGTTCTGGGAGGACCCCCGGGTGCTGACGGTGTCGCTGCACGAGCACCCGCGGACGCTGTTCCCGGCGACCGGGTGGCCGCAGGAGACGGGTGCCGGGGCGGGCGAGGGTTCGGCGGTGAACGTGGCGCTGCCCGCCGGGACCGGCGACGCCGGGTGGCTGCGGGCGTTCCACGCGGTGGTGCCGGAGCTGCTGGCGGAGTTCCGGCCGCAGGTGCTGGTGTCGCAGCACGGGGCGGACACGCACTTCGAGGACCCGCTCGCGCATCTCGCGGTCTCGCTGGACGCGCAGCGGGCGGTGCAGGTGGCCTGCCATGAGCTGGCGCACACCTACGCGGACGGCAAGTGGCTGGCGCTGGGCGGCGGCGGGTACGCGGTGGTGGACGTGGTGCCGAGATCGTGGACGCATCTGGTGGCGATCGCGGCCGGGCGGGAGATCGCGCCGGAGACGGTGATCCCGGAGGGCTGGCGGCAGGAAGTGTACGCGCGGACCCGGCAGTTGGGGCCGCAGCGGATGACGGACGGGCGGTGGCCGGTGGGGTACGCGGCCTGGGAGTCGGGGTACGACCCGGCCGACCGGCTCGACCAGGCGGTGCTGGCCACCCGGCGGTCGGCGTTCCCGCTGCGGGGGCTCCTGGCCTGAACCGGTGCGGCGCCTAGGGCCTGTTGCGAAAGTCCCGCCTGCTCCGCGACGCCCGGCACGCCCGCTCGCCGCGTTGTCGGGTCGCCCTCGTACGCCCAGTACGAGGGCGACCCTCCGCCTTGCGATCGCACGCACCGGACGCCGCGGAGCCCGCCCTCCGGGCGGACGACGGGACTTTCGCAACAGGCCCTAGTCGTTACGCCAACCGTGCGGTCTTTGCCCGTTCCGCCTCCGGGCGCCCGCCCGATGGGCCACGATCGCACCCGTGTCGGACACCGGTGCCCTGCGCGCGCACCTGCTGGCTGCCCACCTCGCCGGGGAGGTCGCCACCACGCGGGAGGACAGCCTCCGCAACTACCGGCTGTTCGCCGCGCGGGACCCCCGCGCGCTGATCGGGATCGATCCCGAACGGTCCTGGGGGCAGCGTGAACTGCTCGATCTGATGGCGGACCGGTGCGGGGTCTCGGCCGATCCGGCGCATACTTCGGGCCGGGACGTGATCGACCCGGAGCGGACCGTCGCCGCACTGGACGCCTTCGCGGGGGCGATCGCCGGTGCGGCCCGGCGGGGGGTGCCCGTGCTGTTCGGCACCGGGCACCCGCGGCAGCTCCTGGGGTTCTACGCCGCGCTCGCGGACGCGGTGTCGGCGGCGGGATGTGAGATTCTCACCCCCGCGCAGGGTCGCTGTGTCGACATATTGACCCGGTTCGGTCTACGCACGCACCACCTCGACTACGTACGAGGGGTTGCCCTGGTGCGGGAACCGGCGAGCGGGCGCCGGGGTGGTGAGCCGGGTGCGCACAGCCATTCCCCGCTCCCGGTTCGGCTCGCGCTGGCCGCCGCCGCGGAGTCCGGCGGGCCCTTGCCGGGGTTGGTGGTCGGAGATCACGGATGGGTCTGCGGTGCAGGTCAGCTGGGGTTCGAGGCGATCGGTCTTGCCGACTCCGACGACCCCGCGCCGTTCGTCGGCGAGGCCGAGGGGACGGTGTCCGTCGTCGTTCCGCTTGATGACGCCGTACGGTCTGGTCACTACCGCCCGCTCACCCGCTACGTACTCAAACGAGCCTGTCTGTCACAGTAGGCCGCCGATGGGGACACCTCTTCCCCATTCGCATCACCCGCCCCTAGTCTGGGGAGTGAGCACGCAACGACGAAGAGTCACCGGAAGGGGAAGCCGGTGGCCGTCGAGTGCGGAAGGTTCAGGTGTGTCATGGCTGCAGCAGGCGAGAGGCCGTTGAACGAGGTCCAGTTCCTCACCGTGGCGGAAGTCGCCTCGGTGATGCGAGTGTCGAAGATGACCGTGTACCGCTTGGTGCACAGCGGTCATCTGCCCGCGATCCGGGTGGGGCGGTCCTTCCGCGTCCCCGAGCAAGCGGTTCACGAGTACCTCCGTGAGAGCTACGTGGGGGTGGAAACGGCCTGACGGCGGTCCGGAAGATCCCGGAACAACCCCTCGATTACGACCACGGCGCTCGGGCGGGTAGGCTGACCCCTCGTAGGTCGTATGGGCCCATGGCGCCCAGCAACCGAGTCATGAGAAGTGAGCGAGGGTAGTCGTGGGCTCTGTTATCAAGAAGCGGCGCAAGCGGATGGCCAAGAAGAAGCACCGCAAGCTGCTGAAGCGCACGCGCGTTCAGCGCCGCAACAAGAAGTAAGCGGCACCGCGCGAAGACGCGTCCCCGTGTGGCCCCCCGTCCGACAAGGGCGGGGGGCCACCGGCATGTCCGGGACACCTTCCCGTGACACCGACCCGATAGGTTGGCCGCACACGGGGAACGCGGACGTGGACGCGGAAGAGAGGCGCTGGTCTTGGGAAAGGTCGTGCTCGTCACCGGAGTCGCCCGGCAGCTCGGCGGCCGGTTCGTGCGGCGCGTCCAGCGGGACCCGGAAGTGGACCGGGTGATCGCCGTGGACGCCGTACCACCCGCGCACGACCTCGGCGGCGCGGAGTTCATCCAGGCCGACATCCGGCAGCCGACCGTCGCCCGCGTGCTCGCCGAGACCGGCGCCGACACGGTCGTCCACATGGACGTGACCGGCACCGCGCTCGGTGGCGGCAGCCGGGCCACGGTCAAGGAGACCAATGTCATCGGCACCATGCAGCTGCTCGGCGCCTGCCAGAAGTCACCCGCGGTCAAGCGGCTGGTGGTGAAGTCCAGCACCAACGTCTACGGCTCCGCCTCGCGCGATCCGGCCGTGTTCACCGAGACCACCCCCGCCAAGGCGCTGCCCAGCGGCGGCTTCGCCAAGGACGCCGTCGAGGTCGAGGGGTACGTACGCGGGTTCGCCCGGCGCCGCCCCGATGTCGCGGTGTGCGTGCTGCGGTTCGCCAACATCCTCGGCCCCACCGCGGACACCCCGCTCGCCTCCTACTTCGCGCTGCCCGTCCTGCCGACCGTGTTCGGCTACGACCCCCGGCTGCAGTTCGTGCACGAGGACGATGTGATCGAGGTGCTGCGGATCGCCTCGCACGAACCGCGCCGGGGCACCCTCAACAGCGGCACCTTCAACATCGCCGGGGACGGGGTGCTGCTGCTCTCGCAAGCCTCGCGGCGGCTCGGCCGGCCCACCGTGCCGCTGCCGCTGCCCGCGGTCACCTGGGCCGGGTCGCTGGTGCGTACCCTCGGTATGACGGACTTCTCACCCGAGCAGATCCGGCTGCTCACCCACGGCCGGGTCGTCGAGACCGGCCAGATGCGCGACACCCTCGGGTTCGCGCCCACGTACACGACGGCGGAGACGTTCGCGGACTTCGCGCGCGGACAGGGACCCGGGCTGCTGCCGCCCGAGACCCTCGCGGAGGCCGTCGACCGGGTCGCCGTGCTGACCGCCGGGAGCGGCGCCCGTGTCCCGCAGCCCGGCGCCAACTGAGGAGAGCGGCAACGATGGCGGACGCCAAGGTCATTCCGTTCGACGACGACCGGTCCCGCGGGGGCGCGGGGCAGCGGCCGCAGCGCCGCCGGAGCACGGGCGGCCGCCCCGCCCCGGTCCAGCCGCTGCCCACCAGGGGCGGCGCCCGCGACGAGGAACCCCCGGCCGTGGAACGCCCCCGTGATACGGCCGACGCCCTGGACCAGCGGGTCGCGCGCGGCCTCGCCTTCCTGCGCCGCAGGCTCACCGGGGACTACGACGTCGACGACTTCGGGTACGACGAGGAGCTGACCGACCAGGTCCTGATGTCGCTGCTGCGCCCGGTGTACGAGAAGTACTTCCGGGTCGAGGTGAAGGGCATCGAGAACATCCCGGCCGAGGGCGGCGCGCTGATCGTCGCCAACCACTCCGGGACGCTGCCGCTGGACGGGCTGATGATGCAGGTCGCCGTGCACGACCGGCATCCGGCCGGGCGGCATCTGCGGCTGCTCGCGGCCGACCTGGTGTTCGTGCTGCCGGTGGTCAACGAGCTGGCCCGCAAGCTCGGTCATACCCTCGCCTGCACCGAGGACGCCGAACGGCTGCTCGGCCAGGGCGAGTTGGTCGGGGTGATGCCGGAGGGGTTCAAGGGGATCGGCAAGCCGTTCGGGGAGCGGTACAAGCTCCAGCGGTTCGGCCGGGGCGGGTTCGTCTCCACCGCGCTCAGGCAGGGGGCGCCGATCATCCCGTGCTCGATCGTCGGCGCCGAGGAGATCTACCCGATGATCGGCAACGCCAAGACGCTGGCGCGGCTGCTGGGCTTCCCGTACTTCCCGCTGACGCCGACCTTCCCCTGGCTCGGGCCGCTCGGGGCGATCCCGCTGCCGACGAAGTGGACCATCCAGTTCGGCGAGCCGATCCCCACGGACGGCTATCCGCCGGAGGCGGCCGAGGACCCGATGCTGATGTTCAACCTCACCGACCAGGTCCGCGAACAGATCCAGCACACGTTGTACAAGCTGCTGGTGCAGCGGCGTTCGGTGTTCTTCTGAGCACGCATACGCGACGACGGGGCGCCCCTGCTCGGAAAGGGGCGCCCCGTCGTCATCGTCGTACGCGCTACTCGGCGTCCTTGCTGTCGATGCCCAGGCCGGGCAGCAGGCCCGGCAGGAGCGGGGGCAGGGTGACGTCCGGTTTGCCCGGCGGGGTGGACGACTTGCCCGCGGACGGCGAACCGCCCTCGGAGCCGCCGGTCTTCGGCGGGTCCAGCAGACCGCCCGTGCTGCCGCCGAGCAGTCCGTCGCCGCTGTCGCCGGTGGCGGAGCCGCTGGGGGTGTCGGGGCTGCTGTCCCGGTCCTTGCCCGTCGACGGGGTGCCACCGGTGCTCGGGGAGCCGGACCTGTGGGTGCCCGCGGAGCCGGTCGGGGCCACGCCGGGACGCTCGCCGCTCTGGCCGTCGTCGCCCTTGGTGGCGGGCGGCTTCGGCAGCAGCGACTCCAGCGGAGCGACCTCTTCGTCTATGGCGTCGAAGACCGAGGAGACCTCGTCCTTCACATCGCCGAGCTGCATCGGCAGCCGGTCGCTCAGCGTGCTCCACACCTCGCGGTGCGAGCGGGAGAAGGCGGAGAGCGCCTGGATCGGGCCGAGCGAGTCGGGGTCCGCCTCATAGGCCGCGTGCAGCAGGCGATGGCCCTCGGTGACGTCGTTGCGCATGCCGGAGAGGGTGCGGCGGATCTCTCCGATGGACTCGTGGTCCAGCTGTCCGCTCCGGTCGCGCTCCATCAGCCTGCGGGCCTCGTTGAGGCGGGTGGAGGCGTGGTCCAGGTACGCCTGGCCGCGCTCGCCGTCGCCCTCGCTGAGGTAGTTCAGCTGGAAGTCCTCGATGCCGCGCTTCAGTCCGTACAGCGAATCGCCGGGCAGGGCCTCGGAGCTGGCGGCGGCCACTCCGCCGAAGGCACCGGCGGCCACGCCCACGCTGAGGCCGCCCGCGGTGAGCCCCTTGGCCAGCCGGGACCTCGGGCGCAGCTTGCTCAGCGGGCTCGCCCGGTGTGCGCCGCGGCCGGGGGAACGCTGCCCGGGTACCGCCGGAGCGGCCGCGCCCAGGGTGCCCTCCTGGAGCATGGCCTCCATCGCGGCCACCAGCTGGGCCCGCTGGACGACCTTGACCTCCGGGTCCAGCTGCGGCTTGGGCAGCTCACCGAGGCCCTCGGCCAGGGCCAGCAGCTCGCCCTGTCCGGATCTGTCCTCGGTGGGCGGTGGTCCCGCCCGGTGCGCGTGCTCGGCCGCCGTGGCCCGGTCGGACTGTTCCTCCAGGGCCTGGGCGAAGGCGTTCGCCCGCCGGTGCGCCGATACGTTCGCAATCACTGGCGGCACCTCCTCTCGTCATGACGGTCGACTCCCCAGGGGGTCTCCTGAGGGTTGCACGCCCATGGCCACATCCACCCGATCGAGGGATCAAGTGGGCCAGGACGTGACCACAGGGAGCCTGTATCCCGCACAACGAGCGGCTCGGCACTTGGGTTACGCACGAGAGGGCGCCGGATCGCAGAACCAACTCACTTTCACCTAGGGTGAGTTGGGCGTCGCTCTGTGTCGCGGGGCGGCCGGTCTCAGCGGGCGTCTTCCGGGAGGAGCCGGGCGAGGGTGCGCACGGCCCGGTACTGGAGGGTCTTGATGGCGCCCTCGTTCTTGCCCATCACCCGCGCGGTCTCGGCGACCGACAGGCCCTGGAGGAAGCGGAGCGTCACACACTCCTGCTGCTGGGGGTTGAGGCGGCGCACCGCGTCCAGCAGCGCGGCGTTGGAGAGGGACTCCAGGACGGAGTCCTCGGGGGAGCGCTCGACCTCGTTGGCGTCGAGCATCTCGCCGGTGGTGACCTCCAGCCGGAAGCGGCTGGACTTGAAGTGGTCGGCGACCAGGTTGCGGGCGATCGTCACCAGCCAGGCGCCGAAGTCGCGGCCCTGCCAGGTGAAGGTGCCGATCCGGCGCAGGGCGCGCAGGAAGGTCTCGCTCGTCAGGTCCTCGGCGGTGGCCTTGCCGCCCACCCGGTAGTAGATGTACCGGTACACGGTGTCGCTGTACTGGTCGTAGAGGCGGCCGAACGCGTCCGCCTCTCCTGCCTGGGCGCGTTCGACCAGGTCCATCATGCGGGCGCTGTCACTGTCCGCGGCCGGGCGGCGGGCGGCGGGCGCGCCCGTGGAGCGGGCTCGTCTGCCGACGGCCGCGCCGCGTTCGGCCAGTGCGTAGCACGGGCCGAGGGGCGCGGCGCCGGCGAAGGCGGGGACGGTGTGCGCGGAGGGGACGAGGCCGCGCAGCGCGTCTTTGACCGTCGCGACCGTTGCGCGCAGCGTAGCCAGGCCCGAGGCGTCAACCCCGACGTGTGGGTACACGGGACTCCCAGAGGCAGAGCTTCCATCACGTGCAGTGCGGGCCCTTTCACCCGTCGTAGCGACGGAGGGGTACCGGTTTGCGTCTGAGGAGAATAACGCTTCGTGTAGACCCTGCTACACCCAGTTGTTCAAATCGTCGATTAGGTCGCCTGTGTTAGCGATTGACGACTGTTCAAGTAACCGAATCTGATCGACTGTTGATCGAAACTGGGCTGATTTCTGTGAAAGCTGAGGCGTGTTCGAGGTCGAGATGCATACTTCGGGCGCGCGGGACCCGGACCCGTACGGGCCCGCCCCGGCTCAGCGGCGGCGGCGGCTCAGAGCGATCGCCGCGGCCGTGCCGCCCGCCACCGCGCCGACCCCGGCGGCCGCCGGGATGCCGACCTTCGCGGCCTTGCGGCCGGTGCGGTAGTCCCGCAGCCGCCAGTCCTTGTCGCGGGCGTGCCGCCGCAGCTTGGCGTCCGGGTTGATCGCGTAGGGGTGGCCGACCAGCGAGAGCATCGGGATGTCGTTGTGGCTGTCGCTGTACGCGGCGCAGCGCGACAGGTCCAGCCCCTCGGCCGCGGCCAGTGCCCGCACCGCCTCCGCCTTGGCCGGGCCGTGCAGCGGCTCGCCCACCAGGCGGCCGGTGTACACGCCGTCGACCGACTCCGCGACCGTGCCCAGCGCGCCGGTGAGACCGAGGCGGCGGGCGATGACCTGGGCGATCTCCACCGGGGCCGCCGTCACCAGCCACACCTTCTGCCCCGCGTCCAGGTGGGCCTGGGCGAGCGCGCGGGTGCCGGGCCAGATCCGGTCGGCCATGTACTCGTCGTAGATCTCCTCGCCGATCGTCTCCAGCTCGGCCACGCGGTGGCCCTGGACGATGGAGAGCGCCGAGTCGCGGGCCTCCTGCATGTGCTCGGGGTCCTCGACCCCGGCCAGCCGGAACCACGCCTGCTGCCAGGCGAACCGGGCGAGGTCGCGGGTCTCGAAGAACTTCCGCTTGTACAGACCGCGCCCGAAGTGGAACAGCGCGGCGCCCTGCATCACGGTGTTGTCGAGATCGAAGAAGGCGGCGGCCCGTTCGTCGCCGAGCACGGGGAACTCCGGTTCCCGCTCGGCGCCCGCGGGCTCCGTCTGTTCCTGTGAGGACTTGCGGGCGGCCTCGGCGGAAGCCTCGCCTGCCAACACGCTCCGCGCCGTGGCGGAGCGCCTACGGGGGGTGAGCCATCCAAGAGCGGCCATGGCGTGAGCATAGCCAGTCCGTTCGGTGGTTCCGGAGCCGAGAGGTTCGGAGGATGTGAACTCTCGGCGACCATGCGGGCGCGGGCACGGGGAGAGAGGGTGGGGGAAGGCGGGAGAATGGTCCGTATGAGTCCCCTCTTCCGGCGCAAGGCCGCCGCCCCCCAGGAGCGGCTGGTCACTCTGGTCCGCAAGCCCGGCTGTCATCTGTGCGACGACGCGCAGATCGTGGTCGAGAAGGTCTGCGGGGAACTCGGCGTGCCGTGGGAGGGCCGGGACATCACCGGGGACCGCGAGCTGCACGACCGCTACTGGGAGCAGATCCCGGTCGTCCTGGTCGACGGCGAGCAGCACACCTTCTGGCGGGTCGACGAGGGACGGCTGCGCCGGGCGCTGACCGGCGGATGAGGGTACGGAAGGGGCCCAGGGGCCTGGATTCGCGGTGTGTGTGCGGGTTTCACCCCCAGGTAGGGGCCCGCAACGGGCATGCGTGACCCCGGTCACGTTGGCCGGGCAAATCGGACACCATCTTTGTGCACACGTTCACAAAGGCATAGCCTTCTTGTCGACGGGGCGGTCCGGGGAAGCATGACCGCTCGCAGCCCCGCTCTACCCGCAGGAGCACCGTGGCAACTGGCCGAACTCACCGACCGGCGACCCGCAGCCGAGGGATTCCCGAGGCCACCGTCGCCCGGCTTCCGCTGTACCTCCGTGCGCTGACGGCCCTGTCGGAGCGCTCGGTCCCCACGGTCTCCTCCGAGGAACTGGCCGCGGCGGCGGGAGTCAACTCCGCCAAGCTGCGCAAGGACTTCTCCTACCTGGGCTCCTACGGCACCCGCGGTGTCGGGTACGACGTGGAGTACCTCGTCTACCAGATCTCCCGCGAGCTGGGCCTCACCCAGGACTGGCCCGTCGTCATCGTCGGTATCGGAAACCTCGGCGCGGCCCTCGCCAACTACGGCGGCTTCGCCTCGCGCGGCTTCCGGGTCGCGGCGCTGATAGACGCCGACCCCGCGATGGCGGGCAAGCCCGTCGCGGGCATCGGGGTCCAGCACACCGACGAGCTCGAGAAGATCATCGAGGACAACGGGGTCTCCATCGGCGTCATCGCCACCCCCGCCGGTGCCGCCCAGCAGGTCTGCGACCGGCTGGTGGCCGCCGGGGTGACCTCCATCCTGAACTTCGCGCCGACCGTGCTGACCGTCCCGGACGGCGTCGACGTGCGCAAGGTCGACCTCTCCATCGAGCTGCAGATCCTCGCCTTCCACGAGCAGCGCAAGGCCGGTGAGGAGACCGCCTCCGGCGACGGCGCCGTACCCGCGGCCGCCAAGCGCGCGAGCGCCGCCGACCAGGGACCCGACGGGGACGTGCCCGCCGTGATGCCGGCATGAGCCTCCTCGTCGTAGGGCTGAGCCACCGCAGTGCCCCGGTCAGCGTGCTGGAGCGGGCCGCGCTGAACGCGGACGCCCAGGTCAAGCTGCTCCAGGACACCGTCGCCGCCGATCCGGCCACCGAGGCCGCGGTGCTCGCCACCTGCAACCGCATCGAGCTGTACGCCGACGTGGACAAGTTCCACGCCGGTGTCGCCGAGCTGTCCACGCTGCTCGCCCAGCACAGCGGGGTGGGCCTGGAGGAACTGACGCCGTTCCTCTACGTGCACTACGAGGACCGGGCCGTCCACCACCTGTTCTCGGTGGCCTGCGGGCTGGACTCCATGGTCGTCGGCGAGGGCCAGATCCTCGGCCAGATCAAGGACGCGCTCGCCCGCGCCCAGGACTCGCACACCGCCGGGCGGCTGCTGAACGACCTCTTCCAGCAGGCCCTCCGGGTCGGCAAGCGCGCGCACTCCGAGACCGGCATCGACCGCGCCGGGCAGTCCCTGGTCACCTTCGGCCTGGAGCAGCTGGCCGCGGGCACCGATGTGCCGGGCTGGGCGCGCGGCCGTACCGCGCTGGTCATCGGCGCCGGGTCGATGTCCTCGCTGGCCGCCGCCACGCTGGCGCGGGCCGGGGTCGCCGAGATCGTCGTCGCCAACCGCACCTTCGAGCGCGCCGAGCGGCTCGCGCAGATCCTCGGCGAGGCCGAGGGCGCCATGGCCCGCGCGGTCCGGATGGACGCGGTGGCGGCGGAACTTACACGTGCCGACGTGGTCGTCTCCTGTACCGGCGCGACCGGTCTGGTGCTCACGGCGGACTCCGTCGCGGAGGCCGTCGCCGGTCGCACCGGGGAACCGGCGGCCGACCTGGGCGCCGCCGCTCCGGCCGGGACCGCCGTGCTGCCGCCGACCAGCGTCGGCACCGACGAGAACTGCCCGCTGGACCTGGCCTCCGTGCAGGGCACGCCCGGCTTCTCCGTGCACGGCGAGGCCGCCGTCGCCGGGATGGACGCGGCGACCCTGGAGCAGCACGCCGCCTGGGTCGGCGAGGGCACCTCCCTGCTGGAGCAGGGGCGCGAGCACGACGCGGGCGGCCGGTCCGGCCCCGAGGCCGACGCCGAGCTGATCACCGCGCTCGCGCGGGCCGTCGCCACCGCGGGCCGCGTCCCCGAGTACCGCAGGCCCGAGCCGGTGGCGGAGATCCCCCGCCCGGCCCCGGCCGTCTTCCTCCTCGACCTCGCCATGCCCCGCGACATCGACGCGGCCGTGCACCGGCTGGCCGGGGTGCGCCTGGTGGACATCGAGTCGCTGGCCGAGGCGTCCGCCGACGCCCCGATGGCGTCCGACGTGGACCAGGTTCGGCGTATCGTCTCCGACGAGGTCGCGGCGTTCGGCGCGGCACAGCGGGCGGCGCACATCACCCCCACCGTGGTCGCGCTGCGCACCATGGCCGCCGATGTCGTCGCCGCCGAGATCGCGCGGCTCGACGGGCGCCTGACCGGCCTGGACGACCGCCAGCGCGGCGAGATCCGGCAGACCGTGCACCGTGTCGTGGACAAGCTGCTGCACGCGCCGACCGTACGGGTCAAGCAGCTCGCGGCCGAGCCCGGAGGCACCGGGTACGCGGACGCGCTGCGGACCCTGTTCGACCTCGACCCGGAGACGGTCGCCGCCGTCTCGCGGGCCGTGGACAACACAGACGAGAAGGACCGACCGGCATGACTGACAAGGCACTGCGACTGGGGACGAGGCGAAGCAAGCTCGCCATGGCCCAGTCCGGGCAGGTGGCGGACGCCGTGAGCCGGGTGACCGGCCGGCCCGTCGAGCTGGTCGAGATCACCACGTACGGCGACGTCTCCCGGGAGGCGCTGGCGCAGATCGGCGGCACCGGGGTGTTCGTCACGGCGCTGCGGGACGCGCTGGTGCGCGGCGAGGTGGACTTCGCGGTTCATTCGCTCAAGGACCTGCCGACCACGCAGCCCGAGGAGCTCGCGCTGGCCGCCGTGCCGGTGCGCGAGGACCCGCGGGACGTGATCGTCGCCCGCGACGCGCTGAAGTTCACCGACCTGCCGCGCGGCGCGCGCATCGGCACCGGCTCGCCGCGCCGCATGGCGCAGCTGAACGCGTACGCGCGCACCCACGGCCTGGACATCGAGACGGTGGCGATCCGCGGCAACGTGGACACCCGGATCGGGTACGTCCACGAGGGGCGGCTCGACGCCGTCGTGCTCGCGGCCGCCGGACTGAACCGGATCGGCCGGATCGACGAGGTGACCGACTTCCTGTCGGTCGACACGGTTCTGCCCGCCCCCGGCCAGGGGGCCCTGGCGATCGAGTGCGCAGCGTCCGACGCTGCCCTCGTCGCCGCGCTCGGTGAACTCGACGACCCGCACACGCGGGCCGCCGTCACCGCCGAGCGGTCACTGCTCGCCGCGCTGGAGGCCGGCTGCAGCGCCCCTGTGGGTGCGCTGGCCGACCTGCTGACCGACGGGCCTGTAATCAAGGAAATGCGCCTGCGCGGCGTCGTCGGCACGACCGACGGCTCGAGCATGGTGCAGCTGTCCACCACCGGTTCCGTGCCCCTGACGCACGACGGGGCGATGGCACTCGGGCGCGAACTCGCCACCGAGATGCTCGCCCAGGGCGCGGCCGGTCTGATGGGGGAGCGAGCACATTGAGCCCCACCGCCTTTCCCGCCGGTCCCGAGCACGGGCACGTCACCTTCCTGGGTGCCGGACCCGGAGATCCGGGACTGCTGACTCTGCGCGCCGTGGAGGCGCTGTCCCACGCGGACGTCCTGGTCGCCGAGCACGAGGTGCTCGACGTGATCCGGACGCACGCCCGGCAGGGCGTCTCCGTCGTGCCGACGGAGACGGTCTCCTCCCCGGACGCGCTTCCGGGCGCACCCCAGCTGACAGTCGTTGACGGTGCGTCAACTCCCGCTGTGGCCCCGGCCGCTGCCCAGGATGCGGCTCATCTTGTCATGGAGGCCGCACGGGGCGGCAGGCGGGTGGTCCGTGCGGTCGCCGGTGATCCGGGACTGGACACCGACGCCGCCGAGGAGATGCTGGCCTGCGCCGCCGCCGGGGTGCCCTTCGAGGTCGTCCCCGGTGTCGCGGCCGCGACCGGTGTGCCCGCGTACGCCGGTGTGCCGCTGCGGGACGCGCGCGGTGCCGACGTGCGGTTCGTGGACGCGCGTACCGCCTCCGGCCGCTGCTGGACGGAGGTGGGTGCCTCGGACGGCACGGTGGTCGTCTCCGCCTCGCTGGACTCCGTCGCGGCGGCCGCCGCCGAGCTGGTCTCGGCGGGCCGCAAGCCGGACACCCCGCTGACGGTCACCATCGCCGGTACGACGACCCGCCAGCGCACTTGGACGGCGACGCTGGGCACGATCGCGCAGACGCTGAAGCAGGCCAAGGTGCTGCCGTCCCCGGACGGCGGTCGCCCGGTCATAGCCGTGGTCGGTGAGCGGTCCGCCGCCGCCCGCCGCGACCAGCTCTCGTGGTTCGAGTCCAAGCCGCTGTTCGGCTGGAAGGTCCTCGTACCGCGCACCAAGGAGCAGGCGGCCTCGCTCTCCGACCAGCTGCGCTCCTACGGCGCGGTGCCGCACGAGGTCCCGACGATCGCCGTCGAGCCGCCGCGCACCCCGCAGCAGATGGAGCGCGCGGTCAAGGGCCTGGTCACCGGCCGCTACGAGTGGATCGCGTTCACCTCGGTCAACGCGGTCAAGGCGGTGCGGGAGAAGTTCGAGGAGTACGGGCTCGACGCGCGTGCCTTCGCGGGCATCAAGGTGGCCGCGGTGGGCGAGCAGACCGCCGCCGCGCTGATCGCCTTCGGTGTGAAGCCGGACCTGGTGCCGAGCGGTGAGCAGTCGGCCGCGGGCCTGCTGGAGGACTGGCCGCCGTACGACCCGGTCTTCGACCCGATCGACCGTGTCTTCCTGCCGCGCGCCGACATCGCCACCGAGACGCTGGTGGCCGGGCTGATCGAGCTGGGCTGGGAGGTGGACGACGTCACCGCGTACCGCACGGTCCGCGCGTCGCCGCCGCCGCAGGAGACCCGCGAGGCGATCAAGGGCGGCGGTTTCGACGCCGTGCTCTTCACCTCGTCCTCCACGGTCCGCAACCTGGTCGGCATCGCGGGCAAGCCGCACAACGTGACGGTCATCGCCTGCATCGGCCCCGCCACGGCCAAGACGGCCGAGGAGCACGGGCTGCGGGTCGACGTCATGGCCCCGGAGCCGTCCGTCCACAAGCTGGCGGAGGCGCTGGCCGCCTTCGGCATGAAGCGGCGCGCGTCCGCGGTGGAGGCGGGCGATCCGGTGACCCGGCCGAGCGAGCGGCGCCCCGGCGCACGGCGTCGGCGGACGACCTGAGGCTCTCGCAGGCATGAGCGGGGTGTCCCTTCCGGGGGGCGCCCCGCTTCGCTTGTCCCTGGACGGCAGGCCCCGGATTCGGCTCTCGGTGGCCCAGCCTCATGGGCTCTCAAACCCCTTGCCACCGTCTCGTGTTCATGGCATCCTGCAAGGCTTTGCGCAAGGCGAGACGATCAAGAGGCTGGGGGAAAGCATGGTGACGGCGGCTGACGGGAACCCGTCCGGCGGGGACGCCGAGCAGGTGGCGCGATTGGCGGCGGCCTCGGCCAACTTCGGGCATCTGCTCAGGCACGAGCCGTTGCTGGTGACGCTGGGATGCGCGGCGGAGTCGTACGTCCACACCGACCCGCACGCGGCCATGGTGAAGGCTCGTCTCTACGGCGAGATCATGGCTCGGCATCTCGTGACCCTGCTCGGCGTCACCGTGCCCGGTAACAAGCAGGTCGACCGGATCAATGCCCTTACCCGGGCCGAGGTCCTCGTACCCCAGGTGCGTTCGTGGTTCGAGGCGATCCGCACGACGGGCAACAGGGCGGTTCACGAGTACTACGCCAACGTTCGTGAGGCACTCCAGTCCGTGGAGATGTGCTTCCGCCTCGGCGACTGGCTGCACCGCTCCCTCGACCAGTCCGACACGACTCACCGGGTCTTCCTGGCGCCCGCGCCCTCCGGGGCCGCCCCCGCGCCCGCGACCGTCGCCGACCAGCAGGAGCTGGACAAGCTCCGCACCGAGCTGGTCGCCTACCGCCGTCGGCTTGAGGAGGCTCGCCTCCGCTACGACGGCAAGCACAGCCGTTTGGAGCGGGAGCAGGCGGCGCGCACACAGGCCGAGGCGGAACTGGCCCGTGCCGAGGAAGAGCGGGCCACTCTGCATGATCTGGTCGCCGAGCTGAGCGACAAGATCACCGAGCTGACGGCACCGGCTGTAGAGTCCCATTCGGCCGCCCGCCCGCTGGACGGGGCCTCGCAGCGTGACGAGTTCATCGCCCATGCGCAGAAGGCGGCCAAGCCTCCCATGAGCGAGGCGCAGGTCCGCACCGAGCTGGACCGCATCCTCGAGAAGGCGGGCTGGGCCGTCCAGGACGACAGCGCGAAGAACCTCTTCGCTGGCCGAGGTGTCGCCGTCCGCGAGGTCTCGACCGCCGTGGGGCGGGCCGACTACCTCCTTTACGTGGATCAGCGCTTGGTCGGTGTCATAGAGGCCAAGCGGGAGGGTGGAGACCTGGAGGGCGCCATGCAGCAGGCCGCCCGTTACGCCACCGGTCTCACTCGCAGCCAGCAGCTCAGCGCCTGGCGCGCCAGCCTGCCCTTCCGGTACGTCGCCGACGGCAACACGGTCCGCTTCCACAACGACCTTGACCCTTCGCCGCGTACGCGGGAGATCTTCGCGGTGCACCGGCCGGACACGATCGCTCGCTGGATCGAGGAGGCGGAGGCCGACCCCACTGCGCAGACGCTGCGGGCCCGGATGCGGCGGTTGCCCCAGACTTTCCTCGACTCGAAGGACCTGCGCCCGGCCCAGGAGAAGGCGATCAACGGCCTCGAACTCTCCCTGGCCAAGGACGATCCGCGCGCGCTGATCCAGATGGCGACGGGCGCTGGCAAGACGTACACGGTGGTCAGCGAGAGTTACCGGCTGCTCAAGCACGCGAAGGCCAAGCGGATTCTTTTCCTCGTGGATCGGAACAACCTCGGCAGCCAGGCGGCCACGGAGTTCGAGAACTTCGACACCCCGGACGACGGGCGTAAGTTCACCGAGTTGTACGTCGTCCAGCGCCTGGCCGGGGACTCGGTCCTGGGGTCCGCGCACGTGGTGGTGTCCACGGTGCAGCGGCTGTGGCTCGCACTGACGGGGCAGTCGGTGCCGAGTGCGGACGACAACAGCGAGGCGCTCGACCGCTACGACCTCGTCGACGAGCCGGTGTCGGTGGGATACAACCCGGACCTTCCGCCGGAGGCCTTCGACCTGATTGTGGTCGACGAGTGCCACCGCTCCATCTATGGCAAGTGGCGTGCGGTCCTGGAGTACTTCGACGCGCACCTCGTCGGTCTGACCGCCACTCCGGTCGCCCAGACCTTCGGCTTCTTCTTCCAGAACCTGGTGAGCGAGTACCCGTACGAGCAGGCCGTCGCCGACCGGATCAACGTCGACTTCGACGTGTTCCGCATCCGTACGGAGCTGGGTGAGCAGGGCGGCACCATCCCGGCGGAGACGGTCGTCCCGATGCGGGAGCGCAAGACCCGCCGCGAGCGGTACCAGGAGTTGGAGGAGGACCTGGAGTGGAAGGCGGCCCAGCTGGGCCGCCAGGTCATCAGCAAGGGCCAGTTGAAGCTCGTCATCGAGACCTTCCGCAAGCACCTGTTCACGGACATCTTCCCGCCGGTGGGCGAGGAGGGCGCCCAGCGCTCGCGGACTTACGTACCCAAGACGCTGATCTTCGCCGTGGACGACAACCACGCCGACGAGATCGTTCAGATGGTCCGGCAGGTGTTCGGTGAGAGCGACGACTTCTGCCGAAAGATCACCCACGCCGCGAAGAAGCCCGCCGAGCTGATCAAGGCGTTCCGTAACAGCCCTGAGCTGCGGATCGCGGTGACCGTCGACATGATCGCCACGGGCACGGACATCCCGCCGCTGGAGTGCGTCTTCTTCCTCCGGGACGTGAAGAGCTGGGCCTACTTCGAGCAGATGAAGGGGCGCGGTTCCCGCACGGTGGACACGGCGGAGTTCCAGGCGGTGACGCCCGACGCCGGGGTCAAGGAGAGGTTCGTGATCGTCGACGCGGTCGGTGTCACGGACTCGCCTCGCGTGGACGCGCGGCCGCTCAACCGGATCGCCGAACGGACGATCCCCCTGGAACGGCTCATGGCCAAGACGGCGGGCCTGGCCATGACCGAGGACGAGGTCGCCACGCTGGCGGGTCGCTTGGCACGCCTGGACCAGCAGCTCAAGCCCGAGGAGCGCGAGGAGATCGAGGAGCTGGCCGGCCAGCCGCTTCGGGAGATCGTGGGCGGCCTGGTCCAGTCCGTCGACCCCGACCAGCAGGAGCGGGCCCGGCGCATCGGCGGCCAGGAGCAGGTTCGGCAGGACATGCGGGACGCTCTGAAGCCCATCGCCTCCAACCGCGAGCTGCGCGACCGTCTCATGTCCATGCGGCGCGCACACGACATCGTGATCGACGAGGTGAGCGTGGACGAGGTGAAGGAGGCACGCGGCATCACGGCGGACGAGCTGGCGATCCGGCGGGTGACCTCCTGGCAGCAGTACATGAAGGACCACCAGGACGAGATCGCCGCCTTCAACCTCGCGTTCAGCGAGCGGCGCGACCCGAAGGAGGTCTACCGTCGGCTGCGGGACCTTGCCCGCAAGATCGAGCGTCCCCCGTTCCAGTGGACCCCGGCACGGCTGTACGACGCGTACGTACAGCTGGGCAAGGCGAGCCGGCATCCGCGCGGTGCGGCGGGCGTGGTCGACCTGATCGGGCTGCTCCGCTTCGAGCTGGGGCTGGACCAGGAGGTACGGCCGTACCGGGCGCTGGTGGAGGAGCGGTACGCGGCATGGCAGGCCCGGCAGGAGCAGGCGGGGGCCGTGTTCACGGCCGACCAGGTGTGGTGGCTGGACCGGATGGTCGACGTGATCGCCACGGATGCGGCGATCGAGCCGGACCATTTGAAGGACGTACCCTTCATTGAGCGTGGCGGCGTGGACGGATTCCTGCGGGAGTTCGGGGCGGATCGCGGGGCTGAGATCTTGGATGAGCTGGGACGGGAGTTGGGCGCGTGAGTGAGGGCGGTATTCCTTCGGAGTTGCCGGAGGGGTGGGTCCGGGTTCGGCTGGACGAGATCGCTGAGGTGCGATTGGGTCGACAGCGCTCGCCGAAGAACCACTCTGGAACGCAGATGCGGCCGTATCTGCGGGCTGCGAATGTGGACTGGAATGGGCTCAAACTCGATGACGTGAAGGAGATGAACTTCACGGACGACGAAGTAGCTACCTATGGGCTTAAGAAGGGTGACATCGTTCTGAGTGAGGCTTCTGGAAGCGCCTCAGAGGTGGGTAAACCGGCCATGTGGAACGGTGAGATCGCTGACTGCTGCTTCCAAAATACGCTGATTCGAGTACGGAGTTACGGGGTTGACCCGCAATTTCTGTTGTATTTTTTGCGCGCAGAAGCTAAGCGTGGCGCATTTGTAGAGCACTCTCGTGGCGTCGGGATTCATCACATCGGAGTGGCTCGTTTGACGGCGTGGGAGGTCCCCCTGCCCCCGTTTAAGGAGCAACTTCGCATCGTATCGGCTACTGAAAGTCAAATGGCTGCTGTCGAGAGAGCGGAGGAAGCGATCTACTCGGCACTGGATCGTGCGGTCGCAATCCGCCGTTCTCTCTTTGCTGCGGCTTTCGCTGGGCGGCTAGTGTCTCAGGTCCCTGAGGATGAACCTGTTGAGGAACTACTGGCCCAGATCAAGGTAGAGAGCGAAGCCGCCGCTGCAGCCAAGAACGCTCGACGCCGAAGCGGTCGGCGTGTTTCCAGCCGAGCTAGGACGACGCGAGACGGCGAGGCAGGCAACGACCAGCAGCCGACCGATGCCGATCTCGCTACCACTCAGCCCACCCTCGACCTGGAGATCCCCTCGTGACCACGACCGAGGCCCGTCGGCTCGTCGACAAGCTCTGGAGTTACTGCCACGTCCTGCGTGACGACGGTGTCTCCACCATCGACTACGTCGAGCAGTTGACGCTTCTCGTCTTCCTGAAGATGGCGCACGAGGCGCAGACCCGACCCCCCATGTTCCGCGAGCAGATCATGCCCGAGGGGTCGGTCTGGGAGAACCGCGGCTGGCCCGAGCTGCTGAGTAACGACGGTGCCGCGCTTGAGGCCGCGTACACCCAGCTCCTCGAAGATCTCGGGAACCAGCTCAAGGGCACCACGTTCCACCTGATCTTCAACGGGGCGAGGAATCGCATCCACGACCCGGCCAAGCTCAAGCGGCTGGTCAAGGATCTGATCGAGAAGGAGAACTGGTCGGGTCAGAAGACCGACATCAAGGGTGACGCCTACGAGGAACTGCTGGCCCGCGGTGCGGAGGACGTCAAGTCGGGTGCGGGACAGTACTTCACGCCCCGCTCGCTGATCCAGGCCATCATCGACTGCGTCCGCCCGACCCCGGAGGACTGGATCACCGACCCCGCCTGCGGAACCGGTGGCTTCCTGCTCGCCGCGGCCGAGTACATCCTCCACGAATACGGCAACCAGCTCACTCCCGAGCAGCGCAAGCACCTCAGCGGCGGTGGCATCTGGGGCACCGAACTGGTCAGGAACACCGCGCGTCTCGCAGCGATGAACCTGTTCCTGCACGGTATCGGGCAGCCGGCCGGAAACGCGCTGGTGCACACCACCGACGCCCTCGCCGCCCCGCCCACCCAGCGCGCGACCCTGATCCTGGCCAACCCGCCCTTCGGTAAGAAGTCGTCCATCACCGTCTACGGCGAAGACGGTTCCGCCGCGCGCGAGGCGATCGCTTATGAGCGCCGCGACTTCTGGGTCACGACGA
This sequence comes from Streptomyces sp. NPDC002176, assembly GCF_044903645.1. NCBI lineage: Bacteria > Bacillati > Actinomycetota > Actinomycetes > Kitasatosporales > Streptomycetaceae > Streptomyces > Streptomyces sp. NPDC002176. The sequence goes on along the minus strand of NZ_JBJDQW010000002.1, from coordinate 1,171,334 downwards.
CCAACAAGCAGCTCAACTTCGTGCAGCACATCGCCTCTCTGCTGGAGATCGATGGCCGCGCGGCAGTCGTCGTACCGGACAACGTGCTCTTCGAAGGCGGTGCGGGCGAGACCATCCGTCGGCGCCTGCTCAAGGAGTACGACGTCCACACGATGCTGCGCCTACCCACCGGCATCTTCTACGCGGGTGGCGTCAAGGCCAACGTGCTGTTCTTCGAGCGCAAGCGGGCCCGGCCCAACCAGCCGTGGACCGAGAAGCTGTGGGTCTACGACTTCCGCACTGCCCAGCACTTCACGCTGAAGCAGAACCCGCTCACTCGGGCGTCGCTCGAGGACTTCGTCCAGTGCTACCGCCCTGACGAGGACCGCGCCAAGCGGGTCGAGACCGAGCGCTTCAAGGCGTTCACCTACGACGAGCTGATCGCCCGCGACAAGGCGAACCTCGACATCACCTGGCTCCGAGACCCGAGCCTCGACGACGCGGACAATCTGCCCGCGCCCGAGGTGCTGGCCGCCGAGATTGTCGAGGACCTCCAGGCTGCTCTGGAGGAGTTCGCCGCCATCGCGGAAACGCTGCAGCAGGCCCGTAGAGAGGGTGCTGCGGTGAACGAGGCTTCCGTCGAGGACTGACCGGCTCTACGTCGGGTCCGCTCCCGTGGATGCGGAGGCGGGCCCGGACGCGTCGAGTTGGTCAAGGGGTGGGTGCCTAGGCTACCGACGGCCCGACATCGTGTTGGCAAAGGCGCGGTGGGGGCGGGCGTAGCGTAGGGGATATGTCGAAGTACGGATCTTTTCCCGGTACCCGTCCCCGGCGGCTGCGGACCTCGCCCGTCATGCGTCGGATGGTCGCGGAGACGCGGCTGCATCCGGCCGACTTCATTCTTCCGGCGTTCGTCCGGGAGGGCGTGAGCGAGCCGGTGCCGATCGCCGCGATGCCCGGTGTCGTGCAGCACAGCCGCGACAGCCTGAAGAAGGCCGCGCTGGAGGCCGTCGAGGCGGGCGTCTCCGGGATCATGCTGTTCGGGGTGCCGGAGGACTCGAAGAAGGACGGGCTCGGCACGCCGGGCACCGACCCGGACGGCATCCTCCAGGTCGCCCTGCGCGACGTGCGCGCCGAGGTCGGCGACGACCTGCTCATCATGTCCGACCTGTGCCTGGACGAGTTCACGGACCACGGGCACTGCGGGGTGCTGGACGCCGAGGGCCACGTCGACAACGACGCCACGCTGGAGCGGTACGCCGAGATGGCGCAGGTCCAGGCCGACGCGGGCGCCCATGTGGTGGGTCCGAGCGGCATGATGGACGGCCAGATCGGGGTCGTCCGGGACGCGCTGGACCAGATCGGGCGCGAGGACGTGGCGATCCTCGCCTACACCGTCAAGTACTCCTCCGCCTTCTTCGGCCCCTTCCGTGAGGCCGTCGGCTCCTCGCTCCAGGGCGACCGCATGACCTACCAGCAGGACCCGGCGAACCTCCGCGAGTCGCTGCGCGAGCTGGAGCTGGACCTCGCCGAGGGCGCGGACATGGTCATGGTCAAGCCGGCCGGGCCGTACCTGGACATCCTGGCGCGCGTCGCCGACGCGGTGGACCTGCCGGTGGCCGCGTACCAGGTCTCCGGCGAGTACTCGATGATCGAGGCCGCCGCCGCGAACGGCTGGATCGACCGGGACCGGGCGATCCTGGAGTCCCTGACGGGGATCAAGCGGGCCGGGGCGCGGAACATCCTCACGTACTGGGCGACCGAGGTGGCGCAGAAGCTGCGGTAGACGGCCCGCGCGGGAAACGACAGGGCCCCGGCCACCCCTCGAGGAGAGGTGGCCGGGGCCCTGTCGCGTGTCAGCCGAGGGCCTTCACCGTCCGCCAGTCGCTGGACAGCACGACCTTCACGGGGGCACCGGTGTTCGTCCGGCTCGGGTTGTAGATCCGCATCTGGCCGTCCGCGGTGTAGCGGACCCACAGGTCGGGGATGCCGTCCTTGTTGACGTCGGGGATGCCGAGGGCCGTGGAGACGTTCGTGTCGGCCCAGCTGGTGCCGTAGGACTCGTCCTTGCCGCTCAGGGAGTTGGCGCCGAGCTTGAGCGACTCGGGGTCGACGGTGCCCGCGCTCGCACCGGGCTTGCCCTGGCGCAGGTACATGTTGCCGTTGTCCAGGTTGCGCCACAGCAGGTCGGGCGTCTGGTCGCCGTTGATGTCGGCCACGTTGACGATGTCGCGGCGTGCCCAGGCGTCGACGTTCATGAGGGTCGCGCTCTGGAAGCTGGCACCGCTGTAACCGGAGAGCAGCCAGAACTCGGGGCCGGACCGCAGCACGAGGTCGGTGCGCTTGTCGCCGGTGATGTCACCGACCGCCTTGATCTGCGTCCACTTCGACGGGTCCGGCGCGTTGGACGGGAGCCGGATGTCGAGGCGCTGGTCGACGTTGAAGGTGCCGTAGCCGTCACCGGGGTAGAGCCAGAACTTGCCGTTCGGGGTGACGGCGAAGAGGTCGGTGACACCGTCACCGGGGTAGGCGTCGTCGAAGTGCGTGATCAGCGCGGCCTTGCCGGTGGCCGGGTCGTACCAGTGGTTCGGCGGGTTCACCGTTCCGTCCGTCGTGTAGGCCGCGTCCATGCAGGAGTACAGCTCGCCCCCCTCCGCGCCGACGCAGTTGCGCAGGGTGCCGCTCGCGTTGACGACGAGCAGGTCGGGGATGCGGTCACCGGTGATGTCACCGGGACCGTCCGCCTTGTCGCGTGGCGGCACGAAGAAGTTGTAGTCGGCGCGCACGCTCGGGTTGCCGGCGGCGTCGTAGGCGTACACGTTCAGCCAGTTGGGGCCGGCGTGCGGCGGGTGGAAGGTGGTGACCGTGGCGGTGCCACTCGAGTTGGCGTTCACCGGGATGTAGCCGGTCTGTTCGAAGGCGTAGGTGAACTTGACCGCGCCGGGGGAGGAGAAGGTGACCGATCCGTCGTCGCCGAACTTCTTCTTGGACCACGTCAGGCCGTCGTCGGTCGCCTGCGGGTAGTCCGTGCTCGTGATCTCGGCCTGCGAGGGGCCGTTGCCGTCCACGGTGAGCTTGCAGGGGTCGGCGGTGTTCGCCGGGAAGTACGTCGAGTACAGGGCCGGGGAGCCGGAGTCCTTGGAGCGCACGTCCCAGTAGTAGACGCCCTTGTCCGTCAGGGGGTACTCGGTGGGGATGGTCGTCGTGGCCGTGCCGCTGGAGTTCGGGGTGACCGGGTAGACGGTCGGCGTGCTGTCGCCGCTCTTCCAGAAGCGGAACTCCAGCTTGCTCAGGTTGTCGTCCGGGTCCGTGGCGTTGGCGGTGAGCACGATCTTCGTCTTGCCGACGGTCACGCCCGAGGTCGAGCAGGTGCCGCCCGGGGAGGACGTGCCCTTGGTGGGCTCGTTCGGCTTGCGGTTGTAGACCACGTCGAGCTGGGCCGAGGTGGCCTGGAACTTGCGCCAGGTCTGGGCGTCGGACTCGCTGGTGGCGCGCATGCCGAAGGTGATGCTGGACCAGCCGCTGTCAGCGCCCTTCTGGGCGGCGTCCTTGACGTCGAACGCCTCGTAGTCGTCCGGGCAGGAGCTGGAGGACCAGCCGTGCGCGAAGGACTTCTTCTGCAGCAGGGTGGACCAGCTCGGCTGCTTGTTCCAAGTGGTGCCCGAGGAGATCGCCCCGGTGAGCCAGAACTGGAACTCACGGGTGGTGCAGGACCAGGAGTGGTTGTTGAGCACCTTGAAGGTGGCGGAGGAGATCGTCGCGCCCTTCAGGGAGGTGCTGTACTTCATCCGCCAGAACGAGCGGGCCGTACCGCCGGAGTCGCTCTCGTAGCCGACGCGGGCGTCGGAGGTGCCGGAGCTGAAGTTGGTGCCGTCCCAGAAGCTGGTGTTCGGGTACGGCTTGTAGGCCACCGTCCACGCGTCCCAGGTGGGGTGCATGGTCGGGTCGACGAACACCGGGAAGCGGACGTCCTTGCCGGTCAGCAGGTCGCTCTCGCCGATCCGCAGGTCGAGGCGGGCGGTGCCGGTGCGGTCGCCGTCCACGTGGAGCGGCAGCGGGGCACTGTGGGCGCCGGGTTCGACACCGCTGAGGCCGGACAGCTTCAGCACGTCGGCCGACGTGGCCACCGAGGTGTGCGGTGCGGTCGGTGCGGTGAGTTCGGGGTCGCGGCCGCTGGAGTCCCAGCCGAAGGGCGTGGGGACCGAGCCGACCTGCTTGCCCGCCTTGTCGACCACCTGGACCTGGCCCGCGCCCTTGTCGTACCGGAACGCGGCGGTCTGCGAGCGCAGTCCGTACGACACGGTGGCCAGCGCCTTGTTCCGGGCGGCCTCGGGGGTCTTGACGATCAGGAGCTGCGCGAAGCCGCCTTCCTCGCGTGCGACCAGGAGCAGGTCGACGCCGGGCAGCACCTCGGGGTAGAGGGCGCGGGGGCCGTCGAGCACCGGCTCGGGGAGGGTGCCGGGCCAGGTGTAGGCGACGGTGTGACCCGCGAGGTCGAGCTCGGCGAGGACGGTCTCGCCCGGTGCCCTGGTCCCGGCGAGCGGCGTCCGGGTGTAGGAGCGGTCCGCCCGGGAGGACTTGCCCGGCGTGCCGCTGGAGAAGCGCACCGGCAGGACGGGGTTGGCCGGGCGGACGCCGAGGCCGTGGGGCGCGTTCTTGGTGCGGTGCAGCCGGTTGTCGACCGGTGCCCACGTCCCGTCGGCGTTCTTCGCACGGACGGGGAGCGCGTTGACGCGGGTGCGCAGTCGGCCGTCCGGGCGGGCCCAGGTCATCGAGGTGGCGGTGGTCTCGGTGTCGACGACCACGTCCTTCCCGGTGCGCCGGGCGGTGGCCGCGGCGGTGGGCGTGTCGCGCGGGCCGGTGGCGGCCCGGCGTGCGTGCGTCGCTCCGCCCGCCTGGGTTCCTGAGGTGTCGTCAGGGAGCCACCAGGGCAGCAGGGCAGCGGTCAGGGCGGCCAGAACCAGGCCGAGTGTGAGGGTCAACCGTGTGCGGGTGCGCACGAATGGGCTGAGGAAACGAGGCGGCGCGGACACGGTGACGGTCTACTCCCGTATGGGCCTGACAGATCGAGACATTGGCGCGCACACGATCACATGATCGCCATGGTTGCACCACATCCACAATGTTTATGAAGATGTGACGATGCGTTGGGTGCGGCTTGGCAAGCGCTTGACGGTGCCTCACATGTCCTGTTTTAGGGACCCGCTACGTGTAGGTAGCAACGATCTTCTTTCGTATGGGTGCTTCACCTCTGCAAAGTGGTGATCCGTCACGTAATACGGCGTGACCCAACTCACTTTTCGGTGCGCTTTCTGTGATTTTCCGATCTTGAACTGTGTGCACCCTGTGAAAGAAGGTCATGCGCGTCTGTTGTTTGGATCGCCTGGCTGGAGTCGACGCGTATGCGTGCGCAAGTCCCAAGGTCACGGACGGGGTTCAGACGCCTCGCCCTGACCGAGTCACAACGACGGCGCCGCCGGCTCGGCCGGCTGGCGACCGTCCTTTTGTTGTCCACGACGTTGGCGGTGACCAGTCTCGACACGGCGGCCTGGGCACTGCCCCCCGCCCCCGGCGGCACCGCCCGGGACAACACGGTCGACCTTCCCGACCTGCCGAAGGACGCCGTCACCGAGGGCGACGAGGAGGCCGAGAAGAACCTCACCACCGCGCCCGAGGTCGCCGCCGACCCGTACGTGCCCAAGGCCGTCACCCCCTGGGCCGGTGACACCGGCACCGCGACGCTCAGCACGTCCACGGCGCCCGGTACCCCGGTTCCGGTCAGCAACAACCTGCCGATCGCGCTCGGCGTGCCGGACGGCACCGACCCGGCCGCGATCGACGGCACCTGGAAGGTCGATCTCGCCGACCCGGCCGCCTCCCAGGACAGCAACGTCTCCGGTCTGATCATGGAGGTCACCCCGCCCGCCGACGCCGACCCGACCGCGCAGGTCACGGTCGACGTCGACACGGCCGGCTTCGCCGACCTCTACGGCCCCCAGGCCGCCGCCCGCTTCGGCCTCGTCCTGCTGCCCGACTGCGTCCTGCACGACCCCGACGGCGGCGACTGCGCCGATGGAGGCGGCACGCAGACCATGTCGGTCAAGTCGGCTCCCCGCGGTGCCCAGCGGCTGCGCAGCACGGTGCGCGAGGTGCCCGCCGCCAAGGCGCCCACCAGGTCCAGCGCGGGCAGGAAGTCCCGCACCCACACGATCCTCAGTGGATCGGTCCCGGTCGCCAACCTGCTGGAGGACGCGACCGGTTCGGAGACGTCCGGCGTCTCCGCGCACACCGCCTCCTTCGACCGCGGCACGGTCCTCCCGGCCGCGGACGCGTCCGGCCCCCAGGTCCTCGGCGCCCTGGACACCGGCTCCTCCGCCTCCGGCGACTTCACGGCGACCCCGCTGCTGTCCTCGGGCTCCTGGGCGGCCGGGTCCTCCTCCGGCGCCTTCACGTACTCCTACGACGTGCAGGTGCCCGAGGCCGCGGGCGGCCTGACGCCGAAGGTGTCCCTGGGCTACTCCTCGCAGTCGGTCGACGGACGCACCTCCGCCACCAACAACCAGTCCTCCTGGATCGGCGACGGCTGGGACTACAACGCGGGCTCCATCACCCGCACCTACACGGGCTGCCGTCAGGACTCCAAGAAGGCCGGTTCGAACAACGCCACGCACCGCACCGCGGACCTGTGCTGGGGTTCGAACAACGCCACCCTCTCGCTCGGCGGCCAGACCACCGAGCTGGTGTGGGACGACTCCCAGGACAAGTGGATTACCGCCAACGGCGACGGCGCCAAGGTCGAGCAGCTCACCGACGCCTCCGACGAGAACGACGCCCGGAACGGCGAGTACTGGGTGGTCACCACCCGGGACGGCACCCGCTACCACTTCGGCCTGAACAAGCTGCCGGGCTGGAGCGCGGGCAAGCCGCTCACCAACTCCGTGCTGACCGTGCCGGTGTACGGCAACCACCCGGGCGAGCCCTGCTACAAGGCGGGCGACTGGGCCGGTTCGTGGTGCACCCAGGGCTGGCGCTGGAGCCTCGACTACGTCGAGGACATCCACGGCAACGCCATGTCCCTGTGGTGGAAGAAGGAGAAGAACTACTACGCCCGCAACTTCAACTTCAAGGCACCGGTCGTCTACGACCGCGGCGGCTATCTCGAGCACATCGACTACGGCCAGCGCAAGGACAAGGTCTTCGCCGAGAACGCCCCGTCGAGCGTCAAGTTCAACGTCGACGAGCGCTGCTACACCGAGGGGTCGCTGACCTGCTCGGACACCAACTTCGAGGACAAGGACCCGGGCAAGTACCGCATCTGGTACGACACCCCCGCGGACCTGCGCTGCAAGGCCGCCGACTCCAAGCACACCAAGTGCTGGAACGCCGGGCCGTCCTTCTGGAGCCGTAAGCGCCTGGCCTCCATCGAGACCAGTACGCAGCGCCTCACCAACACCACCGACCGCCAGACGGTGGACAAGTACACCCTCGAGCAGAAGTTCCCGGTCCTGAAGACCGGCGTGAACACCGCGCTGTGGCTGGAGTCGGTGCAGCGCACCGGCTACGACCGGGACGGCGGCCGCGTCGACCTCAACCCGGTGCGGTTCGAGTCCAACGCGGAGGAGATGCCGAACCGGGTCACCTGGACCGGCGACCCGCGCCCCAGCTTCGCCCGGCTGCGCATCGCCCGCGTCATCAACGAGTACGGCGGCGAGACCGTCGTCTCCTACAACAAGCCCACCGGCGACTGCGCCTCCTCCGGCGGCCGTCCCGGGAAGTCCGACACCGCGGCGCTGAAGTCCAACAGCCGCCTGTGCTACCCCTCGTTCTGGAACCCCGACCCCGAGGTCGAGGGCATCGAGTGGTTCAACAAGTACGTGGTGGACTCCATCGAGGAACTCCCCAACGTCGACGGGTCGTTCGCCACCAAGACCGGGTACCAGTACAAGAACCCCGGCTGGAAGCTCGCCGACGGCGAGTTCACCAAGAAGTCCACCCGCACCTACTCCGAGTTCGCCGGGTTCGAGCAGACCACGGTGCTCACCGGCGCGGACGACGCGACCATCGGCAGCAAGCGGTCCAAGTCCGTCACCCGCTACTTCCGCGGCATGGGCGACACCGTCCCGGTGAAGGACATCACCGGCGCCGAGATCGCCAAGGACCAGGAGCCGTTCGCCGGCCGTATCGCGGAGGAACTCTCCTACGCGAACGCCGACGACGCGGACAGCGCCTGGATCTCCCGCAGCATCACCGTCCCGCAGGCCACCGAACTGGCCAGGCGCAACCGGGACGACGGCCTGAGCCCGCTGCGCGCCTGGCGGGTCACCGAACCCGACGAGTACGCGTACAGCAAGTCCTCCGGCACCACCGACGACCACCGCACCGAGCGGACCGTCCGGACGCACACCACGTACGAGGGGACGTACGGGCTGCCGACCGAGGTGGAGTCGCTCGGTGACACCGGCCAGCCCGGCGACGAGTCGTGCACCCGGCTGGAGTACCAGCACCAGTCGGCCAAGAACCTCATCGGTCTGACCAAGCAGGTCCTGGTCTCGCCGACCACCTGCGCGAACGCCGACTTCACCGACCTGTCGACGCTGAGCGGCGCCACCCGCACCGCCTACGACCACCAGGGCTACGGCACGGCGCTCGCCTCCGACACGCTGGGCGAGGCCACCGAGTCCTGGTCGCTGAACGGCGACGGGAACGGCTGGCAGTCGGGCGGCACCACCTTCTTCGACGGCATCGGACGCGTCGTCGAGCAGAAGGACCCCGCCCAGAAGAGCTCCTACATCTCCTACACCCCGTCCTCCGGTCAGGTCTTCGAGGTCACCACGACCAACTCCGCGGGCCACGTCCAGCGTCAGGTGCTGGACCCGGGCCGCGGCACCAGCCTGCAGACCACGGACGCCAACAACCATGTGAGCCAGGCGAAGTACGACCCGCTGGGCCGTCTCCTGGAGGCGTGGGCGCCGGGGCGTACCCCGTCCACCTCGGCGGTACCGGACTTCGAGGCCGTCTACACGGTCCCGAAGGACACGCCGGGCACGGACCGCAAACCGCCGTACGTCACCACCTCCACGCGCGGCTACAACGACCGGGTCGAGACCTCCGTCACCCTCTACGACGGCCTCGGCCGCGAGCGGCAGAAGCAGGAGCAGGCCGACGGCGGCAACGGCTACCTGATCACCGACACGCTGTACAACAGCTCCGGTGAGGTCTGGCAGACCAACAACGCCTACCTCACCAACGAGGCCAAGCCCGGCGAGCTGTTCACCCCGCTCGCGGACACGGCCGTCCCCAACATCACCCGGTACACCTACGACGGTCTCGGCCGCGTACTGGAGGAGACGCCGGTCCTCAAGGTCGAGGACGAGCAGACCCACCAGTCCAGCTCGAAGCCGGTGCCCGCCCGGGCCACCCGCTACGAGTACGGTCTCGACTGGTCGAAGGTGATCAACCCGCAGGGGACCTCCTCCTACAAGCTCTTCACCGACGCGCTCGGCCGCGCCTCACGGGTCGACACGTTCAACTCGGACGCGCCCGACGGCTACACGTCGATGACGTACGCGTACAACCCCGCCGGACAGCTGGCGAGTGCGACCAACTCCGTCGACAAGACGCACCCGTGGACGTGGACGTACGACCACCGCGGCCGGACGAAGACGGCCACCGACCCGGACGCGGGTACGACGAGGACGTCGTACGACTCGTTCGACCGTCCGCTGACCACGACCAACGCCCGCAACATCACGGTCTGGAACGGCTACGACGACCTGTCGCGGCCCATCGAGCAGCGGGAGACCGGCCCCACCGGCAAGCTGCTGTCCCAGTACACCTACGACACCGCCCCCGGCGGCAAGGGCATGCCCGCTACCGCCATCCGCTACACGGACGGTGAGGCGTACACCCAGAAGGTCAACGGTTACACCGACGACTACCAGCCGACCTCGACCACGCTGACGCTGCCGTCGACGCTGGCGACCAGCTGGGGCCTGGACCAGTCCTATACGTACGACTACAAGTACAACGACACCGGCATGCTGGAGGACTCCACGCTGCCGAAGATCGGAGCGCTCGGCGCCGAGAAGCTCGTCGTCCGCTACAACAAGGACGGCAAGCCGCTCTCCCTCTCCGGCAAGGACTGGTACGGGGCCGAGACGGTCTACGACTCCTTCGGCCAGGTCCAGCGCTCCACCCTCGGCGCCCAGCCGTACCGCGTGTGGACGCAGAACTCCTACGACGACTCCAGCGGTGAGCTGAAGAAGCAGTCGGTGTACCGCGAGGGCACGGCCGACCAGACCGTCGTTGCCGGGAGCCTCGTCTCCGACCGGTCGTACACCTACGACCCGGCCGGAAACGTCACCTCCATCAAGGAGGGCGCCACCGGCATCGACGAGCGGCAGTGCTTCGTCTACAACCCGCTCGGTGAGCTGAAGACGGCCTGGACCTCCAAGGACCAGAACACCTGCACCGGCCCGAAGAACACCGACGGCTCGCTCAACGTGACCGCGGGCACGGACAAAACCGGTTACTGGCAGGAGTACGAGTACGACCTGCTCGGCAACCGCACCAAGCTGACCGAGAAGGACCTCACCGGCGCCACCGCCAAGGACGCCGTCACCACCTACGCCTACGGCAAGGCCGACGGCTCCCAGCCGCACACGCTGACCAAGGTGTCGAAGACCTACACCACGCCGCAGGGCGCGCAGGTCAAGGCCGAGGCCGAGCGTCTGTACGAGCTGACCGGCGAGACCAAGTCGATCACCTCCCTGCAGAACGGAGACAAGCAGCAGCTGTCCTGGACGTACGACGGCCAGGTCGACCGGATCACCGGCCAGGGCACGGGCGGCGAGACCCCCTACATGGGTCTGGCGGACAAGTGCCTGGACATGCAGGGCGGTTACCCGCTCGCGTCGGTGCAGGTCCAGCTGTACTCCTGCAACAGCTCATCGGCCCAGAGCTGGCGGTTCACCCCCACCCCGGGGACGACCCAGACCGACCCCGACCGGGGGTCGCTGGTCGTCGACGAAACCTGGTGCGCGCAGCCTGCCGCGAGTACGTCGGGCTCCGCCGTCCAGGTCCAGAAGTGCAACGGTTCGGCCGCGCAGGAACTGCGGCGCAACTCCTCCGGCCAGCTGATCCACATCGCTTCGGGGCTGTGCCTGACGGTCAAGGACGCCAGCTCGGCGAACTCGACCCCGATCGTGCTGGCCGCCTGCGCCGCCGGTAAGTCCGAGCAGGTCTGGGCGGCGCAGAACGACACCCGCCACATCTACGGTCCCGACGGCTCACGGCTGCTGACCATCAAGGGCAAGCAGGCCACGCTCTACCTGGGCGAGGCCGAGGTCACCGTCGCGCGCGGCGGTGTGCTGATCCACACCCAGCGCACCTACTCGGTGCCCGGCGGCGCGGTCATGCGCTACGCCTACGGCACCGGAGCCGAGGCACTGGTCGCCCTCGCCGGTGACCATCAGGGCAGTACGTACGCCGAGATATCGCTGAGCAGCACGATGGCGGTGCGGATACGGAAGCAGGACCCGTTCGGCAACCAGCGCGGCGCGGACTCGATCGGCGCGCGGGTCCAGTCCCACTCCGGGTTCCTGGGCGCCACCCGTGACGACTCCTCCGGCTTCCAGCCGCTGGGTGCCCGTCTGTACGACCCGGTGGTCGGACGCTTCCTGTCCGCCGACCCGGTGCTCGACCTGAACGACGTGCTGCAGTCCAACGGGTACGTCTACGCCAACAACAACCCGGTGACGATGTCCGACCCGACGGGTCTGGCCATCTCGCTGAGCAGCTCCGAGCGGGCCGCGGCGCTGGCCGGTGCGGGTCTCTCGGCGGCACAGGTCGCCCAGGCGCAGTCGATGATGGGCAAGTCCCTGAGCTCGGTGATCCTCGCCGTGGCCTGGGAGACGCTGAAGGACTTCATCGGCATCAACGACGCGCTCGCCTGCTTCGGCGGCGACATGTGGTCCTGCGGCAGCCTCATCATCGGGGCGATCCCGTGGGGCAAGCTGGGCAAGATCCCGGCGGTCATGAAGGCCGTCAACCGGACCATCAAGGCGATCGAGTCCTTCAAGGTCGCCAAGAAGGCCGCGGAACTCGTCCTCAAGGCGGCGAAGGCCGCCGAGGCGGCGGCCCTACGGGCCAAGAAGGCGGCGATCGAGCGAGCGAAGAAACTCGCGATCCAACGCGCCAAGAAACGCGCGGCGGAAGCAGCGAAGAGAACCACCGACGCGGCGGTCGCCGCCACGAAGAAAACCGGCAACTCCGTCCAGAAACACGCCCAGGCGGAGGCGGCCCCCCATGTGTCGTCCCACAGCTCCCACAGCGGCGGCGGTGGCGGCAAGAGCGGCGGCGGCGGAGAGAAGCCGGGCGGCAAGTCCGGCGCCTCCTCGCACAGCGAGGGCGGGTCCAGCGGCAGCGGTGGCTCCGGAAAGGCCGAGGAGGGCGGCACGTGCAACAGCTTCGTCCCCGGCACCAAGGTCCTGATGGCCGACGGCACCGCCAAGCCGATCGAGAAGGTCAAGACCGGCGACAAGGTCGTCACGACCGACCCTCAGACCGGTAAGACCCGGATCGAGACGGTCACCGCCGAGATCAAGGGCCACGGCCTGAAGCATCTCGTCAAGGTCACCATCGACACCGACGGCAAGAAGGGCACCAAGACCGCCCAGGTCACCGCGACCGACGGCCACCCCTTCTGGGTCCCGGCCCTGCACGCCTGGATCAAGGCCACCGACCTGCACGCGGGCGAATGGCTGCGGACGAGCGCGGGCACGTACGTCCAGATCACGGCAATCGCCCGCTGGACGGCCCAGAGCAAGACCGTCCACAACCTGACGGTCAGTGATGTCCACACGTACTACGTGCTGGCGGATGCCACCTCGGTCCTGGTTCACAACTGCGACGGCGAGATCGACTACGGGTCGATCGACGAGGACGGCCGTCGGTCGGGAATCGCCGCGATTGTCACTCCGGAGATGCTGGGTACCGGTACCAAGGCCACCCAGAGGATGAGCAAGAATCTGCCGGGCTTTGTGAGCGGAGCCAACGGGGACGCTCGCGGTCATCTCCTGCCCAGGGCTCTGGGGGGATCAGGCAGCACCCCGGAGAATATCGTCAGAACGACTGAGGCCATCGATAACGGTCCCATGAATGAGTTCGAGAAGGAGATCGCTGCATACGTTGGATCGGATGGAGGGCACACCATCATGTATTCGGCGACACCGCACTACCGCCCAGGCGAAAACGTTGCCTTCGCGATATCGATCGAGGCATTCGACGACGCCGGATGGTATATGGGGCGAACATTCATGCAGTGACGAATAGTTGATGAACTGACGTGGGGGGCAGGGCCAGCATGCTGGCCCTGCCCCCCACGTCGTGTAGTTCGATAGCTGCTCAGACCTTCCATTTGTAGGATCCAGGCGAGGTCTCCATCACCTCCATGGGCCACACTCTTTCCGCCTCCTTTAGGCGGTCGCTGTGCTCCTGGATCCACCCTGAATCTAGGGCGAGAGGGATGATCGCTGTCGTTCCTGAGCCGGAGGTGTCCTCGACGATGACCTGCGAGTCTTCAACCTCACTTCTTGCGTGTTTGATTCTGATTGTGGGGCCGTTTCCCATGTCCAGCCATTCGGCATCCATGCCATTTTCGAGAGAATTCAGCGTCAGGGACCACGACTTCAGGGCCGAGAGGAAGAAGTGGACCCGGAACCTGCCGCTAATGAAATCGCTGGCCACAATGATTTCTGCATCCATCAGGTCGTGCTCCGGAAGGATTCCGGGTCTGTGGCGACCCAGAAGGTGCAGGCGAAAGCTGTTACTGCCGTCGGAAAGGTTGATCAGGTCCATATAGTCCTTCTGATGTGCCGGAGGGTGTTGCAAAATCAGGCTCGGCGTCTCTTCTTGCCTCCGTGCCGGCTCAGTCGCAGCCGCGTGTACGGAGCGTATGAAACCACAGGAGTGAGGAGCGGGTTGGGAAAGCGTTGGTCCAGAAAACGCCTTTGCGCACCCTTGTCGGTTGGAGGCGCTGATTGCTGATGAGGCAGGGTCGTTGGGGCAACGTGGAACCGGCCCGCCACCGGAAGCGCGAAGGTATTGCGGCGCTGGACCGTCTTGGGGCGGGCCGGTCACCGCGGCGATCGAAGAACCCGGGCCCCCGGACATCGGCGACATCCGCGCGGTGATGTGCAAGGCGGGGGAGCGTGAGTAAAGGTCGCTTACGGTGACAGGGATCGGCTACTTCGCCGAGTCGGTGTCACCCTCCGGGCGCGGGCCCTGGATTTCCAAGCGGCCGTTGCTCTGCTGAGGGTTGTCGGACGGCTGGGGGGTGTTCTGGCCGTTGAGGTTGTTGCGGACTGAGTCCAGGATGGTGAGGCCCTGGGCTACTAGGCCGGCGGCTATTTCGCCCAGGCCGTCGGCGCCGTTCAAGACGTTCACGTTGGCGCCTGCCAGGCCGCCTGCGGCTTCCTTGACGATCTGGGGGAGTTGGTCGATGAGCATGCGGTCGAGGGCGACGCGGTCGTGGGAGGCGGCGGCCTCGGCCTGGATCTTCATGCGTTCGGCGTCCGCGATGGCGAGGACGCGGACCCGCTCCGCCTCGGCCTCGGCGGGCTTCACGATCTCCGCGACCAGCTGCTGCTGACGCAACTTGGCCTGGCGCAGCGCCAGTTCGGTCTGCGCGGCCAGAACTTCCTGCTGGGCGTGCGCCTGCGCCAGCGGTCCGGCCTGGGACGCCTCGGCCTGGGCGCGGTCCACCTGCGCCGAGTACTCCGCCTGGACCACCGCGGTCTGCCGGGCGTACTCCGCCTGCTTGCGGGCCGCGACCTGCTCCGCCTCGGCGGCCGCCTGGTTCGCCTGGGCCTGCGCGATCTGGGCCTGCCGCCGGATGGCCGCCTTGTGCGGGGCGGACATCGCGTCGATGTACCCGGTGTTGCCGTCGTCGATCGACTGGATCTGGAGCGAGTCCACGATCAGCCCGATCTTCGCCATCTCCAGCTTCGAGGTGTCCAGCACCTCCGCCGCGAGCTTCTGCCGCTCGGTGACGATCTCCTCGACCGTCATGGAGCCGATGATCGCGCGCAGATGGCCCGCGAAGATCCGCCCGGTCAGCACCGACATCTGCTCCTGGTCGGAGAGGAAGCGCTGCCCGGCGTTGATGATGCTCTCCGGGTCGTTGCCGACCTTGAACGCGATCACGGCGCGGACGTGCAGCGCGATGCCCTGCTTGGTCACACAGGTCTCGGTGACCTCGGCCTCGCACATCGACAGCGTGAGGAAGCGGACCTTGCGGAACACGGGCAGCACGAACTTCCCGTGCCCCGTCACCACCCGGAACGGCGCGCCCCCCAGTCCCCGCCTGCCACCCGAGATCAGCATCGCCTCGTCGGGAGCGGGAACGCGGTAACCGAACATACTGCTCGTCTCCTCAGTCGACGCCGGCGGTCAGCCCGCCCAGCGTGTCCAATGGATCGCCCCACGCGATGACATCGACCTCACGGAAACCCCGTGACTCGATCACGAGCACGGTCGCCCCGCGCGGCAGCGGCTCCTGCGACCAGGCGAGGAAGGTCTCGGAGCCGCCTCTGACCCGCACCAGGATCTCGCCGGGTCCGGCGGAGCCACGTGTGCCGATGAGCAGTTCCCCCGTGCAGCCGATCACGGCCTCGTCCTGTGCCATCGCCCGGCTGCCTCCCGTCGTTTCTGGTCCTCCGGTCCGACGATAGACCCGCCGATGACGGGCGTACACCAAGGTTTTGTCTGCCTTTTGAAGGGCGCCGGGAACCCGGAAAGGCCCGGTCCGCGGGAGTGCGGGCCGGGCCTTCCTGTGCGTGTCGGTCAGAGCTTGTCGGGCGTCCTGATGCCCAGCAGCGCCATGCCCTGGTGCAGGGTGCGGGCCGTGAGGTCGACCAGGAAGAGGCGGTTCTCCACCTGGGCGGGGGAGTCGGCCTTCAGGACCGGGCACTGGTCGTAGAACGACGTCAGCAGCGAGGCCAGCTGGTAGAGGTACGCGGCCATCTTGTGCGGCTCGCGGGCCGCGGCCACCTCCAGGACCGTCTCCGCGAACTGGTCCAGGTGCAGGCCGAGCGCGCGCTCGGCCGGGGCCAGCGCCAGCTCCGGGTGGGCGGCGGGGCGGGCCTCGCCGGCCTTGCGGAGGATGGAGCGGATACGGGCGTACGCGTACTGGAGGTACACCGAGGTGTCGCCGTTGAGCGAGACCATCTGGTCCAGGTCGAACTTGTAGTCCCGCACCGCCGAGGTGGAGAGGTCCGCGTACTTCACGGCGCCGACGCCGACGTACCGGCCGTTCTCGACGATCTCGTCCTCGGTCAGGCCCACCTTCTCGGCCTTCTCCCGGACCACGGCGGTGGCCCGCTCGACGGCCTCGTCCAGCAGGTTCTCCAGCTTGACCGTCTCGCCCTCACGGGTCTTGAACGGCTTGCCGTCCTTGCCGAGGACCGTGCCGAAGGCCAGCTGGACCGCGGTCACGTCGTCGTTCAGCCAGCCCGCCCGGCGCGCGGTCTCGAAGACCATCCGGAAGTGCAGGGCCTGCCGGGCGTCCACCACGTACAGCAGGGTGGACGCCTTGAGGTGGAAGACGCGGTCGCGGATCGCGGAGAGGTCGGTGGCCGCGTAGCCGTAGCCGCCGTCGGACTTCTGGACGATCAGCGGGACCGGGTTGCCCTCCGGGCCCTTGATGTCGTCGAAGAACACGCACAGCGCGCCCTCGGAGCGGACCGCGACGCCGGACTCCTCCAGCAGGCGGCAGGTCTCCGCGAGCATGTCGTTGTACCCGGACTCGCCGACGATGTCGGGGTCGCGGACCTCCATGTCCAGCTTGTCGAAGACGGAGAAGAAGTAGATCTTCGACTCGTCCACGAACTTCTGCCAGATGGCGAGGGTCTTCTCGTCGCCCGCCTGGAGGTCGACCACCCGGCGCCGGGCGCGGGTCTTGAACTCCTCGTCGGAGTCGAACAGCTTGCGCGCGGTCTTGTAGAGGCGGTCCAGGTTGGACATCGCCTCCTCGCCGGACACCTCGGACTCCTTGTGGTCCAGCTCGTGCGGGTGCTCGTCCAGGTACTGGATGAGCATGCCGAACTGGGTGCCCCAGTCGCCGATGTGGTGGCGCCGGACCACGTTCTCGCCGGTGAACTCCAGCAGCCGCACCATCGCGTCGCCGATGACCGCCGAGCGCAGATGGCCGACGTGCATCTCCTTGGCCACGTTCGGCTGCGCGTAGTCGATCACCGTGGTGCCGGGACGCTCGGCGAACGGCACTCCCAGGCGGCCGGTGTCGTCCGCGTACCGGGCGGCCAGGTTCTCGGTGATCGCCTGGTCCGCGACGGTGATGTTGAGGAAGCCGGGGCCGGAGACCTCGACGTCCGCGATCACCTGGCCGGTGACGATGCCGGAGACGACCTGCGTGGCCAGCTCGCGCGGGTTGGCCTTGGCCTTCTTGGCGAGCGCGAGGATGCCGTTGGCCTGGTAGTCGGCCCGGTCACTTCGTCGCAGCAGCGGGTCCGCACCGGCGGCCTCCGGCAGGGCGGCCGAGAGCGCGGAGGCGAGGTGCTGCTGGACGGAGTCGCTGAGGGACGTGACCGAGGCCATAGGTAAGGGTGCCGTTCTCCTCGTGGGAATGGATGGTCCCGGCCAGTATCCCACGGGGGGTGTCAGGCCCTGTCGGGTTATTTGTGCACCGGGTGTTCCGGACACCTCTGGGCGGAGCGCGAAAAAATTCGCATATCGAACGAGTGACCTTTCCGGGTGACCGTCGTTGGAGATGACGACGGGATGCGGGGGGAATCGGGGGATCGCCATGGGACGGCTGCGAGAGGTGGCGGCGCCGTACGTCGTGCCCGCGCCGACCGCCGTCACCATCCGGGATCGGCTCAAGGGGCTGAGCAGCCAGGACGAGCAGGTGCTGCGGCGGGTCGGCGACCACCTCGGGGTGCTCGCCTCCCGTGACCTGAAGGCTCGCTGCACGACCGGGCCCGGGTACGGCGTCGACGCGTGGGCGGAGCGCAAGCGTGTTCTGACCGAGGAGTCGACTTCACGGTGGGCCGGAGCGATCACCAAGGCCACGAACGATCAGTGGGCACTCGCCCGGCGAGGTCAGCTAGCTCATGTGCGAGCGCTGGAGGCGGAGGTACGTACGGTCGCCCGGCGGTTGGCGCTGCCCTTGCGGACGGTCGGCGACAAGCGGGCGGCAGGGGGATATCGCTCCCGGCGGGAGTGGTTCGCCAAGTCCCGGCGGCTGCACGTGCTCGAGGACCGGCTTCGGTCGGCACGCGCCGACCGGCGGGCCGGCGTCGTGCATGTGGTGCGGGGTGGGAGGCGTCTGCTGAAGTCCCGGCAGCACCTGGCCGCGGCGGGGCTCACCGAACAGCGCTGGCGCGAGCGCTGGGAGGCCGGTCGCAGGTTCCTGCAAGCCGACGGAGAAACCGGCAAACGGCCCGGGAACGAGACGATCCGCGTCACCCCGGACGGTGTGGTGAGCATCAGGCTTCCCGGCCCGCTCGCCCATCTGGCCAACGCTCCGCACGGCCGGTACGTCCTGGCCGGGCGGGTGACGTTTCCCCACCGGGGCGGGCAGTGGCGCGAGCGCGTGAGCGCGAACCGGGCGGTTGCCTACCGCATCCACGAGGACGTGGACCGCGGCCGCTGGTACCTCACCGCTTCGTGGAAGCTTCCGTCCGTCCGAACCGCCCCCCTGGCCGCCGTCCGAGCGAAACGGCCTGGTCGGAGTGGACACCAACGCCGACCACTTCGCCGCCTGGCGTCTCGACGCCCACGGCAACCCGGTAGGCCGGCCGTTCCGTTTCAGCTACGACCTCACCGGCACCGCGGATCATCGTGACGCCCAGATCCGGCACGCGCTCACCCGCCTGCTGCACTGGGCGAAGCGCCGTGACGTGGCCATCGCGATCGAAGACCTGGACTTCACCGCGGAGAAGACGCGGGAGAAACACGGTGCGCGGACGCGGTTCCGCGCATTGATCTCCGGGATGCCGGTGACGCAAGTGCGATCCCGACTGGCCGCCATGGCGGCCGAGAAGGGCATCGCTGTGATCGCCGTAGATCCCGCGTACACGTCTGAATGGGGTGCTCAGCACTGGCGGAAGCCCCTTACCGGCAAGCACGGCAGACCTACCCGACACGATGCCGCGAGCATCGCGATCGGCAGGCGCGCCCTCGGGTTCGCGATCCGACGACGGACGACACCGCCCCGCGACGACCGGAGTGATCGTCGAGGGCATCGGAGCGTCCAGGTCGGCCCGGGCATCCGAGGACGTGAGGAGACCCGCCCCCGCTTTCCCGGACCGCGGACACGATTCGCCGGCACCAGAAGCGGAGCGAAAGCGGGTGACCAGGGTGCTCATCACCGTCCAGGGCACCCGACCGAGCCCGAATTCCGGCAGCGGGATTCCACGGCGCCCGGTTCCAACGGGACGGTAAAGCCGTTTTTTCGCGTGCGGGTCCGTCTGGGATTATGAGAGGAGGCCGACGGAGAGCAACCGCCGGACTGATACCGAGAGGACGTGCCGATCGTGGCTCAGAGCCCCGAGACCACCGACTGGGTCTCCCGTTTCGCGGATGACGTCATCCAGGAGTCGGAGCGTCGGGCTCCGGGCAAACCGGTCGTCGTCGCCTCCGGGCTCTCCCCGTCCGGCCCGATCCACCTGGGCAACCTGCGCGAGGTCATGACCCCGCACCTGGTCGCCGACGAGATCCGGCGGCGCGGGCACCAGGTCCGGCACCTGATCTCCTGGGACGACTACGACCGCTACCGCAAGGTCCCGGCCGGGATCGCGGGCGTCGACGAGTCCTGGGCCGAGCACATCGGCAAGCCGCTGACCTCGGTCCCCGCGCCGGAGGGCTCCGCGTACCCGAACTGGGCCGAGCACTTCAAGGCCGCCATGACCGAGGCGCTCGCCGAGCTGGGCGTGGAGTTCGACGGGATCAGCCAGACCGCGCAGTACACCTCGGGCGTCTACCGCGAGCAGGTCCTGCACGCGATGAAGCACCGCGGGGACATCGACGCGATCCTCGCCCAGTACCGCACCAAGAAGGCGCCGGGGAAGAAGCCCCAGCAGAAGGCGGTCGACGAGGCCGAGCTGGAGGCCGAGGAGGGTTCCGGCGCGGCCGCCGAGGACGACGGCAGCTCCGGCTCCGCCGGGTACTTCCCGTACAAGCCGTACTGCGGCGAGTGCGGCAAGGACCTCACCACCGTCACCTCCTACGACGACGACACCACCGAGCTGGCCTACACCTGCACCGCCTGCGGCTTCGGCGAGACGGTCCGGCTGAGCGAGTTCAACCGGGGCAAGCTGGTCTGGAAGGTCGACTGGCCGATGCGCTGGGCCTACGAGGGCGTCATCTTCGAGCCCTCCGGCGTCGACCACTCCTCGCCGGGCTCCTCCTTCCAGGTCGGCGGCCAGATCGTCGGGATCTTCGACGGCGAGCAGCCCATCGGCCCGATGTACGCCTTCGTCGGCATCTCCGGCATGGCCAAGATGTCGTCCTCGCGCGGCGGTGTGCCCACCCCGTCCGACGCGCTGAAGATCATGGAGCCGCAGCTGCTGCGCTGGCTGTACGCCCGCCGCCGCCCCAACCAGTCCTTCAAGATCGCCTTCGACCAGGAGATCCAGCGGCTCTACGACGAGTGGGACAAGCTCGCGGGCAAGGTCGAGGACGGTTCCGCGCTCCCCGGTGACGTCGCCGCGTACACCCGCGCCGTCGGCACGGCCGCCGGTGAGCTGCCGAAGACCGCGCACCCGCTGCCGTACCGCACGCTGGCCTCGGTCGCGGACATCACCGCGGGCCACCAGGACCAGGCGCTGCGCATCCTCTCCGAGCTGGACCCGGCGAACCCGATCACCGACCTCGCCGACGCCCGCCCCCGGTACGACAAGGCCGAGGCGTGGATCAACGCCTACGTCCCCGCCGACCAGCGCACCATCGTCCGGGAGGAGCCGGACGCCGAGCTGCTGAAGTCGCTGGACGACGAGGCCCGCGAGTCCCTGCGCCTGCTGGCCGACGGGCTCGCGGACAACTGGTCCCTCGACGGCCTGACCCACCTGGTCTACGGCGTGCCGAAGGTCCGCGCGGGCTTCTCCGCCGATGCCACGGCCAAGGAGCTGCCGCCGGAGATCAAGACGGCCCAGCGGACGTTCTTCGCCCTGCTGTACCACCTGCTCGTCGGCCGGGACACCGGCCCGCGTCTGCCCACGCTGCTGCTGGCGGTCGGTCAGGAGCGGGTGCGGGCCCTGCTCGGGGAGTAGGCCCGGACACGTGAGGAGGGGGCGCCCGGTGTTGCACCGGGCGCCCCCTCCTCACGTATGCGCTGCGGGTCAGGCGATGTGGTCCTCTTCCATCTCCGCCATGTGGCGCTGCTGGAAACGCTCCACCAGGACCTTGAGCATGCCGGGGTCCGGTGCCCTGCCGTAGGTGGCCTCGATGTTGTCGCCGAGCACCAGCGGTGTCGGGTAACTGCCGTCTATCGACTGCCGGAAGACCTGGTACAGATCCTCCTCGTCCGGCTCCGCGGGCCCGCCGCCCTCGCCCAGTTCGCGGGTGCGGTGGGGGCCGACCGGGATCGGGAAGCTGCCGGTCTCCTCCGGGGAGGGCTGCTGGAACTGCTCCGGGGGCTGCTCCTCGTACCAGTCCCCGTACTGCTCCTCGGGGAAGTACTGGGGGTCCGGGCCCGGTTCGAAGGCCGGGTCGTAGCCGCCGTGGTAGTCGACGTCGCGCGGGGGCGTCTGGAACCAGGGGCTGTTCTCGTCCTCCTCCGGCGGCGGCTGCTCGGCGGGAGAAGGCCGAGACGGGGCCTGCGCCGGGGCGGGCGCGGGTGCGGCCTGGAGCGCGGCCGGGGCGGGCTGGGGGAGTTCCGGCACCGGGTCCGGCACCGGGGCCAGCAGGACCGGCTCGATGCCCGCCGCCGCGAGGCCCGCCGGGGCGGTCTCCGCGAGCGGGACGCCGTAGCGGGCCAGGCGCAGCGGCATCAGGGACTCCACCGGGGCCTTGCGGCGCCAGGCGCGGCCGAAGCGGGAGCGCAGGCGGGCCTGGTAGACGAGACGTTCCTGCTCCAGCTTGATGACCTGCTCGTAGGAGCGCAGCTCCCACAGCTTCATCCGCCGCCACAGCAGGAACGTGGGCAGCGGGGAGAGCATCCAGCGGGTGAGCCGGACGCCCTCCATGTGCTTGTCGGCGGTGATGTCCGCGATCCGGCCGACCGCGTGCCGGGCCGCCTCGACGGAGACGACGAACAGGATCGGGATCACCGCGTGCATGCCCGTGCCCAGCGGGTCCGGCCAGGCGGCGGCGCCGTTGAAGGCGATCGTCGCGGCCGTGAGCAGCCACGCCGTCTGACGCAGCATCGGGAAGGGGATGCGCATCCAGGTCAGCAGCAGGTCGAGCGCGAGCAGTACGCAGATGCCCGCGTCGATGCCGACCGGGAACACGTACGAGAAGTTCCCGAAGCCCTTCTTCAGAGCCAGTTCCCGGACGGCCGCGTACGAACCGGCGAAGCCGATACCGGCGATGACCAGCGCGCCGGCGACGACCACGCCGATCAGAACGCGGTGCATCCGAGTCAGCTGCATTGGCGCGGCCACTCGTACTCCCCTCCCTTGCGTGTTGTTGCGCGCAACAGAGTGGCACAGGTGTGCGCCGAACGTGGTGTCGGTCAGCCCTTCTTGGGGGCGGAACTCGACGCCGAGCCCTTGGGAGCAGGGGACTTGGAGGCGCCCTTCGAGGCGGAAGCGGACGGCGAGGACGGCGAAGTGCCCTCCGTCTTGCGGCCGTTGGCACCGGCCACGGCCGTGACGGCCTCCTTGGCGGCCTTCTTCGCCTTCGTGTCGAGGTCGGCCGCGTCCGGGGTCTTCTCGCCCGCGAGACCGGCGCCGTTGTAGTCGAGGGTGATCACGACGTTCTCGACGCGCGCGACCACCGTCTCCTGCTTGAAGGCGCCTTCCTTCTTCTTCAGGTCGTAGCGCACCGCGGTGGCCTCGTCGCCGGTGCCGCCGAGCGCCTCCGTCTTGACGTTCTTCGCGTCCGCGGCGCCCTTGGCGTCGCCGACCTGGCGCGTGTAGTACGCGTGCGCCTGGTCGTTGCCGCTGCCGCGGGAGGTGTCGGAGTCGAAGCGCAGCAGGGAGACGTTCAGCCAGCGGAACTGGGAGCCCTTGACGCCGTTGTTGTCCAGGCTGGTCCAGGAGCAGGAGGCACGGTTGGCCGGGTCGTCGCTGGAGCCCTTCTTGCCGTCCGTGTCCGCCTCCGGCACCAGGTCGCCCAGCGTCTTCTTCCCCAGCACCCCGCACGCCTCGGGCAGCTTGCGGAACACCGACGCCTGCACGGTCGGGGAGGCGCTCGCCGAGGGCTGCTCGGAGCCGCTGCCCGTGGACGGCTTGGCGGAGGCGCCCGCCTTGCCCGGGGCGTCTCCGGAGTCCGAGGAACAGGCCGCGGTGATCAGTACCGCGGGAACGGCTGCCGCGCACACCAGGGCACGGCTCAGACGCGTGGCACGCGGTCCACGCTGGGCACGGTCGTCTCGCTGGGCTGCTCGCTGCATGGTTCCTTCACTCGTGACGCTCGGTGTTCATGCGGGTCCGGGGCCACCGTACGCGGTACGCGCGGCACGCGGTCGCCGGTCGAGCGCCTCCGGGGAGGGGGCCGGGGGCGGGCGAGGGGGCGTCAGCCGTCCAGCTTGTCGGCCAGTTGAGAGGCCAGATCGCGGGCCCTGTCCTGCAATTCCTTGCTGTCCGGGACCGCGCCGACGGCCATCGGCTGCTCCTCGTAGTCGATGGTGACGACGACGTTGGACGTGCGGAACACCACAGTCACCGTGCGGGCCTCGGCGGTCGAACCGGAGGAGCCGAGCTGGTCGTCCAGGTACGCCTCGTCACCGAGGTCGGGCAGTACGCGGGGCTGCAGGTCGGTGGGCGCGGCGCTGCCGGAACCGCCCGCCGCCGGGTCGGTGGAGGCGTCGGCGGAGGGGCTGCCCGAGGGGTCGGCGGACGGGGAGGGGCTGCCGCTCGGGCTGGTGCTGGCACTGGTGCTGGGGGAGGCGGACGTGGAGGGCGAGGGCAGCGGCAGGTCGGCGGCCTTCGCCATGCCCTGGAACAGCTTCTGCGCCTGCGCGTCGTCGCTGACCGCGTTGTCGTACGACACCACGCGCTCGAAGTCGACCGCGAGGCGGTCGGTGGCCAGGGTGGAATCGACCTTCCAACGGCAGCCCACCTTGCGGTCGGTGTCGTAGGTCAGCGCGGGCACGCCCCGGTACGCCTTGTCGCGCTGGTCGGGGTCGGTGAGCTGCTGGATGCCGGGGAGCATGGTGCCGAGGGTGTCGTCGCCGATGGCGCCGCAGGGCTCGGGCAGGGTGCGGTAGCGGCCGGGCTGGGCGGCGGGCGCGGTCGTGGCGGAGTCGCCGGGGTTGGCGTCGTCGGTGGGCGTGCCGCCGTCGGAGCCCGAGCTGCAGCCTGCCAGCAGGGCCGCGAGGAGGGCGGCGGTGCCGGTGATGTACGCCTTCCGCTGCACGGTCGGGCTCCTTAGGACGGTGTGCGACAGGACGGTGTGCGACCCGACGGCGGTGCCCGGTCGATGCTCCAGTGTCCCCGCTGGTTAATCGCTTGCCGCGGCGGGGCGCCTGCTGGACACAATGTGTATCGCACGCACCGCCGTGGCCGCCGGTTCGCTGTCCCATTTCACCGGCCCTGGCGCTGCTTTTGCGTTCTGCCGGTCCGGGTGGCTTCCGTGAGCAATGACCCTTGTCCGGCCTATCAGTTGTCATGCCGTCTTTGGGGGGAATCGAGATGTCGTACGTGGAGATACCGGGCGCCCGCGTCCCGGTGCGGATGTGGGCCGACCCGGCCACGGTCGAGGAGGGCGCGCTGCGCCAGCTCCAGAACGTGGCCACCCTGCCCTGGATCGAGGGCCTCGCCGTGATGCCGGACGTGCACTACGGCAAGGGCGCCACGGTCGGCTCCGTCATCGCCATGCGCGACGCGGTCTGCCCGGCGGCGGTCGGTGTCGACATCGGCTGCGGGATGTCCGCGGTCAAGACCTCCCTGACGGCCAACGACCTCCCCGGCGACCTCTCCCGCCTGCGCTCCCGCATCGAGCAGGCGATCCCGGTGGGCCGCGGCATGCACACCGACGCCCTCGACCCCGCCCGCTTCCACGCCCTCCCGACCTCCGGCTGGGACACCTTCTGGTCCCGCTTCGACTCGGTCGCCCAACCGGTCCGCTTCCGCCGGGACCGGGCGGCGCTCCAGATGGGAACACTGGGCGGCGGCAATCACTACGTGGAGATGCTGCTCGACACCGACGGCACGGTCTGGCTCACCCTGCACTCCGGTTCCCGGAACATCGGCAAGGAACTGGCCGAGCACCACATCGGCGTCGCGCAGAAGCTCCCGCACAACCAGGGCCTGGTCGACCGCGACCTCGCCGTCTTCGTCGCGGACACCCCGCAGATGGCGGCCTACCGCAACGACCTGTTCTGGGCGCAGGAGTACGCCAAGTACAACCGCACCCTGATGATGGCGCTCCTCAAGGACGTCGTCCGCAAGGAGTTCAAGAAGGCGCGGCCGGTCTTCGAGCCGGAGATCTCCTGCCACCACAACTACGTGGCGGAGGAGCGGTACGACGGCAAGGACCTGCTGGTCACCCGTAAGGGAGCGATCCGCGCGGGCGCCGGCGAGTACGGCATCATCCCCGGCTCGATGGGGACGAGTTCGTACATCGTGAAGGGGCTCGGCAACAGCGCCGCCTTCAACTCCGCCTCGCACGGCGCCGGTCGGCGGATGAGCCGGGGCGCGGCCAAGCGCCGGTTCAGCACCCGGGACCTGGAGGAGCAGACCCGGGGTGTGGAGTGCCGCAAGGACTCCGGGGTGGTGGACGAGATCCCCGGCGCCTACAAGAACATCGACCAGGTGATGGAGCAGCAGCGCGACCTGGTCGAAGTGGTCGCCAAGCTCAAGCAGTTCGTCTGTGTGAAGGGCTGAGGCGCCTCACAGTTCCCGGTGGACCTTGGTGTTGCTGGCCTGGGCTCGGGGGCGGAGGACCATGAGGTCGATGTTGACGTGGGCGGGGCGGGTGACCGCCCAGGTGATGGAGTCCGCCACGTCTTCGGCCGTCAGGGGGGCCGCCACGCCCTCGTAGACCTTGGCCGCCTTGGCGGTGTCGCCGTCGAAGCGGGTGAGGGCGAACTCCTCGGTCTTGACCATGCCGGGGGCGATCTCCAGGACCCGGACCGGCTTGCCGACGATCTCCAGGCGGAGGGTCTCGGCGAGGACGTGCTCGGCGTGCTTGGCGGCGACGTAGCCCGCGCCGCCCTCGTAGGTGGAGAGCCCGGCGGTGGAGGAGACGACGACCACCGTGCCGTCGCCGCTGGCCTCCAGCTTGGGCAGCAGGGCCTGGGTGAGGTTGAGGGTGCCGAGGACGTTCGTCTCGTACATCGTGCGCCAGTGCTCCGGGTCGGCGGTGGCCACCGGGTCCGCGCCGAGCGCGCCGCCCGCGTTGTTGACCAGGACACCGATGGTGCGGAAGGCACCCGCGAACTCGTCCACCGCCGCCCGGTCCGTGACGTCCAGCGGGTAGGCGGTCGCCGAGTGGCCCGCCTCGGTCAGCTCCTTCGCCAGCGCCTCGATACGGTCCGCCCGGCGCGCGGTCAGCACCACCCGGTACCCGGCCTCGGCCAGCTGCCGTGCGGTGGCCGCGCCGATACCGCTGCTCGCGCCCGTGACGACGGCGATACGGGACGCGGCGGAGGGGGCGGCGCTGGGCATGGGCTGCTCCTGGGAGAGGGATCGAGGACTCGCGTCCAGCCTAGGCGAGGCTCAGCCGCCGTTCCTCGGGGCCCACATGATCACGGCCATGCCGGCCAGGCAGATCAGGGCGCCGGTGAGGTCGTAGCGGTCGGGGCGGTAGCCGTCGGCGACCACGCCCCACAGGATCGACCCGGCGACGAAGATGCCGCCGTACGCGGCGAGGATGCGGCCGAAGTGGGCGTCCGGCTGGAAGGTGGCGACAAACCCGTACGCGCCCAGCGCCAGCACCCCGCCGGTCATCCACAGCCAGCCCCGGTGCTCGCGCACGCCCTGCCAGACCAGCCAGGCGCCGCCGATCTCGAAGAGGGCGGCGACGACGAACAGGGCGGCGGAGCGCAGGATCAGCATGGCGGAAGCCTGGCACGCGCCCCGTTCACCTGTTGGAGGGCGCCTGTGACCCCGCTCGCGTGGCATACATCGGGTGGGCGGAACGGTGACGGGAACGGGAGTGGTCGGCGTGCGCGTACGAACGAGGGCATGGCTGCTGCTGGTCGGCTGCGCGGGCGGAGTCCTGTGGGCCGGGGGCCCGGCCCAGGCGGCCCCGGCTCCCCGCGCCGACCTCGCCTTCCACGGCCACGCCGTGATCGACGGCGACCGGATGGAGGTCCGGCTCACCCCGCGCGACCACGGCCCGGCCGCCGTGCCGGAGGCGAGTGTGCGGGTGCGGTGGTCGGTGGGCCCCGCCGGGGCGGTGACCCTGTCGCCGGGGTGCGCGCGGACCGGGGAGCGGACGGTGGTCTGCGGTACCGGCGCGCTCGTCGCGGGCCAGGCGGGGGAGGAGATCCGGCTGGGGGTCCGGCTGCGGGTGCCCGCGCCGGAGGTGACCCTGGAGGTGGAGACCGCGTGGAACGGCGGGGTCACCGACCCCGACCGCACCAACGACCGGCTGCGGGTGCTGGTCCTGCCCACCGGCGACGCGTACTCGTTCTGACCCGCGGACACGAGGAGGTGGACGGCATGGCCGGGAACGACGGCGCGCGGGAACGGCTGCTGGCGGAGCTGGACGCGGTGTCCCGCCGCTACATCGCCTCGTACGCCCTGTTCACCCAGGCCGTCGCCGACCGCATCGGGCTGCACCCCACCGACCTCCAGTGCCTGAACCTGCTCACGCTGGAGCCCGAGCCGGTCACCACCGGCCATGTCGCCGCGCTGACCGGGCTCACCACCGGCTCCGCGACCCGGCTGGTGGACCGGCTCGAGCGGGCCGGGTACGTCGTACGGCACCGGGACGCGGGCGACCGGCGCCGGGTGCTGGTCGTCCCCGTGCCGGAGCGGATCGCGGAGTTCCGGCACGCCTGGGAGGAGCTGTCCGGGGACTGGTCGCGCATCTTCGACGAGCTGGACGACACCGAACTCGCCGTGATCATCGGGCACATGCAGCGCACGGTGGAGTTCACCGGGGAGCGGATCGCCCGGCTGAGGGCGGCCCGGAACACCGAAGGCGAGGTGTGAGCCGGGTAAAAAGGGCGCCCCCGGAACCCCGGCCCCGGCCGGAGCGCCGCCGCCCTTGGCAGACTGGGGGCGTGCCCCAGACCGTGCCCCACACCACGCCCCCCGTCACGCCCCCCACCGTGCTCCTCGCCGAGGACGACCGCGCCATCCGCCACGCCCTGGAGCGGGCCCTGACCCTGGAGGGCTACGCGGTGACGGCGGTCGCCGACGGCGTCGAGGCGCTGGCGCAGGCCCACCGCACCCCGCCGGACGTGCTGCTGCTGGACGTGATGATGCCCGGCATCGACGGCCTCCAGGTCTGCCGGGTGCTGCGCGCCGAGGGCGACCGCACCCCGATCCTGATGCTCACCGCGCTGGTGGAGACCGCCGACCGCATCGCGGGCCTGGACGCGGGCGCCGACGACTACGTGGTCAAGCCCTTCGACGTCGAGGAGGTCTTCGCCCGGCTGCGCGCCCTGCTGCGCCGGACCTCCCCGGCGCCCGCGAGCGAGCCCGGCCCGGCCCGCGACCCGCAGTCCTCCGACCGGAGGATCGAGGGCGCGGGCCTCCGCATGGACCTCCAGGCCCGCCGGGCCTGGCGCGCCGACCGCGAACTGGAGCTGACCCGCACCGAGTTCGAGCTGCTGGAGCTGCTGGTGCGCAACGCGGGCATCGTGCTCGACCACGCCACCATCTACGACCGCATCTGGGGCTACGACTTCGGCCCCGGCTCCAAGAACCTCGCCGTCTACGTCGGCTATCTGCGCCGCAAGCTGGACGCGCCCGGCGCCCCGCAGCTCATCCACACCGTGCGCGGTGTGGGGTACGTGCTGCGGGAGGAGTAGTGGGCCGTACCTGGCGCCTGCCGGGCGGGTCCCGCACCGGGCTGCGCTCGCTGCGCACCACGTTCGCGGTGTCGTTCGCGGCCGTCACCGCCGCCGTCACCATCCTGGTCGGCATCCTGTCGTACGGCTCGGCCGCGCGGCTGGTCCGGGTCGATCAGCAGTCGGTGTTCACGCAGGTGGTGGGGGATGTGCGGGCCGAGGTGCGGCAGCATCCGATGACCCCGGACGACTTCTCCGCCGCCCGGCCCGGCCATGACCTGGTGCGGCCCGCCCGTACCGATGTGCAGGTGCTCGGGCCGGGCGGCGAGGTCGTGGACCACGGCTCGCCCGGCCTGCCCGTCACCGCCCTCGACCGGGAGGTGGCCGGGGCGCGGAGCGCGGGGCGGCTGGCCGAGCACAAGGACGTACGGGTCGGGGAGGACCTGTTCCGGGTCGCCACCGTCTCGCTGGGCCGGGGCGCGGGCGCGGTGCAGGTGGCGCAGGAGTTCAGCGACACCGAGGACCTGCTGCGCGCCCTCCAGCAGCGCACGCTGATCCTGATGGCGGCCGTGGTGGTGGGCGCCGGGCTGTTCGGCTGGTGGCTGGCCCGCCGGATCACCCGGCGCCTGGTGCTGCTGACCTCCGCCGCCGAGGGCGTGGCCCGCACCCGCCGCCTGGGCATCCAGGTGCCGGTGACCGGGCCGGACGAGGTGGGGCGCCTCGGCCGCGCCTTCGACCGGATGCTGGGCAGGCTCGCCCAGTCCGAGGAGGACCAGCGGCGGCTGGTGCAGGACGCGGGGCACGAGCTGCGCACCCCGCTGACCTCGCTGCGGACGAACATCTCGCTGCTGCGCCGGATCGACGAGCTGCCGCCGGAGACGCGGGAGGACCTGGTGGCGGACCTCACGCTGGAGGCGCGGGAGCTGACCGACCTGGTCAACGAGCTGGTGGACCTGGCCGCCGGGCAGTCCGACTCGGAGCCGCCGCAGCGGGTGGACCTCGCCGACATCGCGGAGGACGTGGTGGGGCTGGCGGGGCGCCGTACCGGCCGGGAGATCGTGCTCGCGGTGAGTGGGGACACGTACGCGGAGGGGCGGCCGGGGCTGCTCCAGCGGGCGCTGTCGAACCTGGTGGAGAACGCGGCCAAGTTCGACCGGGAGGGGACGGAGCCCATCGAGGTCAAGGTGGCCGGGGCGGCGGCGGGCACGGTCCGGGTGGAGGTGCTGGACCGGGGGCCCGGTATCGCCGAGGGCGACCTGCTGCGCGTCTTCGACCGCTTCTACCGGGCCGCCGACGCCCGCTCCCAGCCCGGCTCGGGGCTGGGGCTGTCCATCGTCCGGGAGATCGCCATGGCCCACGGCGGCGCCCCCTTCGCCTACCGCAGGGAGGGCGGGGGCGCGGTGATCGGGTTCACGGTGGGCGGGCGAGTGGCGGGCGACGCGGACTAGGGAGTGTCCTCGGGGCCCCGGCGGGCCGCCGAGAGGGTCCAGGCCAGGTTGCCGACCGCCGCTCCGGCCGCCACCACGGCGACGATCACCCCGCCGGTGGTCAGGCCGTCGCTGAACAGATGCGGGCGCTGGTCGAGGGTGTGCAGTCCGAAGCCGCACAGTTCGTAGACCCCGACGGCCGCGATGGCGAGGCTGACGAAGAGCAGGGTCAGCGTGGGTTTGAGGTCGCGCACATCGACGACCGGCGTCGGCGCGGTCCCCGCCGGTTCGGTCTCGGATCGTGTCTGGTGCATGTCTCCCCGATGAACTGGCTTGTGGCTGGGGGCGGTTGAAAACCTACGATACGTAGGGTCGGCCCGGTTCGGGCGTGGTTGCCGTGTGGTCGCTCCCTGGATGTGGACAACGACGGCCGGCCGCTCCGGGCGACGGCTCTGGCGTCCGGACTGGCGAGCGAGGCCGCGCGGGCGGCCCCCTCCATCATGGCCGACGGGTCAGTGCCGGAGCGCCGTTCCCACGTCGGCCCGTATGTCGCCGGTCAGCTTCCGGTGGCTGCGGGCGGTGGCCCGGCCGGTGGCGCCGGCCGCCACGTCGTCGACGTTCACGACCACGGTGTCCTGCAGATCGCCCTTGGCGTCACGGAAGTTGACCTGGACGACGAAGGACTTGCCGTCGCCGGTGGTGTTCTTCGCGGACACCTCGGTCGTGGGTACGCCGTCCTTGCCGGTGGTGACCTTTCCCACCGAAACGTCCTTCTTGGCGTTCACCCCGCCCTTGACCTGGTCCAGCTTCCGCTTGGCCTCCGCCGTGGCCGAGGCCACCGTGCCGGAGGCGCGCGAGGCGAGGGAGGAGGCGGCCGAGGCGGCCTTGCTGGCCTGGCCGGAGGGGCTGGAGCCGTCCGAGCAGCCGGTCACCGCGATCCCGAGCGCCACCACCAGGGCCGTACCCGCCGCCCGCCGTGTCCCGCACCCAGCCATGCCAGCCTCCTGAATTCGGCTCCGCTGCGCACCAGTGAAGGCGGGGGCAGCCGTGTCCGCACGCCGGATGCGGCAGGCGTGGGAGGCGGACACCTGAACGGCCCACCGTCGCTCGCGGGCGCGCCGGGCACGGGATGTGCTGCCTCTACGGAATGCGAGGCGAAGGGCGGACCGGCATGACGGAGCGGGAGCCGGGCGACGAGCTGGCCCGACTGCGGGAGCGGGTCGACGCCCTGGAGGGCCGCCCGGCGCCCGTACGGCACCGGGCGCGCTCGGCGGGCGCCTTCGTGCTGATCGTCCTCGGGTGTCTGCTCGCCCCGCTCGCCCTGGTCGCCGCCTGGACGGCCGACCTGGCGGACGACACCGACCGCTACGTCGCCACCGTCGCGCCCCTCGCCCGCGACCCGGCCGTCCAGGACGCCGCCGCCGACCGGATCACCGGCGCGCTGATGCACTACCTCGACCTGTCCCACCTGCTGGAAGAGGCGGCCCCCGCCGACCGCCCCAAGCTGGAGAAGGCCCTCGGCGCCCTCGGAAGCTCACTCGACGACGCGGTGTCCGGCTTCGTACGGGACAAGACGCGTGAGGTCGTCGCCTCCGAGACCTTCGCCCGCTTCTGGACGGATGCCAACCGGCGGCTCCACACCACGGTGGACAAGGCGCTGACCGGCAGCGGTGGGGGAGCGGTGCGGATCGAGGGCGACGCGGTGACCGTCGACCTGGCCCCCGTCATCGAACAGGTCAAGTCCCGGCTGGTGGACGCCGGTCTCAAGCCCGCGGCGAAGATCCCGGACGTGCACACCGACTTCACGGTCCTGCGCACGGAGAAGGTCGCCGACCTCCAGACCTGGTTCCGGCTGCTCCAACTGGCGGGCGTCTGGCTGCCGGTCATCGCCGCCCTGCTCCTCGCGGCCGGTGTCCTGCTCGCCGTACACCGCCGCCGCGCCCTGGTCACGGCGGCCCTCGGCTTCGCCGTCACCGCCCTGCTCCTGGGCGTGGGCCTGACCGTCTTCCGCGCGTTCTACCTGGACGCCCTCCCCGCCGGCGTCTCCCAGCCCGCCGCGGGCGCGATCTACGACACCCTGACCCGCTTCCTGCGCACGGCGGTACGCGCTGTCGTGGCCCTCGGCGTGATCCTCGCCCTGTCGGCGTGGCTCAGCGGCCCCGGCCGCCGCGCCCGCGCGGTCCGCGGCGTCTGGCACGCGGGCATCACCGCGGCCCGCACCCAGACCGACCGCCTCGGCCTCCGCACCGGCCCGGTGGGCCCCTTCCTCCGCCGCCACCGGCCCTGGATCGGCTGGCTACTGGTGGCGGGCGCGGCAGCGGCCTTCATCCTCTGGCCGCACCCAACGGGCTGGGTCGTCCTCGGCCTTGCCTTGGCCCTGCTGTTCGCGCTGGCGGTGGTGGACTTCCTGGCAGCGGAGGGAGCGGAAGGGGCCCGCTGAGGCAGAACCTCAGCTCACACTCATCCCCCGCTCCGGCCAACTCCCGCGCTCCGCGTGAAGCGCGTTGATCTTCCGGCTCGCCTTGAGGAAGGAGTAGTCCGCACTGCCGTCGAGGGGCTCGCTGGAACGCGTGGCGGTGTCCACGGAGAGGGTGCGGCGCATTTCCGCCGGATCATCCCCGAAGACGTACCGAACAGACCCCGACCCCTCGAACTCTTTCCTGAAGTACACGATCGCTGCCATTACACCCGCCCCGAAATGCCCCGGCCTACGGCCACACCAAGCAATAAGGCTGATGCCCCGCCTCGTGCAAGCGGTGGCTGAAGTCCTGCCACTCGTGGAGGAGTTGGTAGACGTTGAAGGCGTCGCGGGGGCCGCCGCGGTCGGGGACCGTGGACCAGATGAAGGCTGCCGCGCCGACCGCTTCCTCGCCGATGTCGCGGAGGGGGTCGACCACGGTCATGGGGAGCTTGACGACCGCGTAGTCGGGGTGCAGGACGACCAGTTCGAGCGGCGGCACCTTGTGCAGGGGTACGCCCTCGATGCCGGTCAGCACCATCGCGGCCATCGTCTCCGGCTTGATCTTGGTGAACATGCCGTTCATGCCCAGCTCGTCGCCGCCGAGTTCCTCGGGACGCATCGAGATGGGGACGCGGGCCGCGGTCGCGCCGTCCGGCGCACCGAAGTATTTGTACGTCACCCCCACCCGACCACCATTTCTGCTCTCCGCCCCGAGGCGGGCGGCCTTGCCGTCGGACGAAAGGTCCGGACCGGGGTCCGGGAAGTCCAGCCGCCGGTCGGCCCGCTCGGGCTCACTCGACGGACCCTGTGCCGGACGCGCGTCGGCCGGACGTGTTTCGGTCGCTTCCTCCGCTTCGCGCCGGTGCCTTCCCCGCCGGGCTCGCCGAGGACCCAGGTCATCAGTCCCCTCGCCCAGTCCGCCACCGCGATGCATATCTCCACCCGAGTGCTTTTCTAGGACGCGTGGCCCCCGCCGCGCAACCCGATCATCGTGTCAGTGACCTCCCCCACGGCCGCTCGCCGAAACGTGCGGTGAAACCGAAGTCCGCGGGATCTTCCCGGTCTCTGATCAGTACGTGCCGTATGAGGTGTGTGTATCAGGTGTCAGTCTCGCAGATGGTGAAAGACCGGCCAGGAAGGTCGGCCGGATCGGGCCCACAAGGGCGACACAACGGCGACACAAGGGCGAGCAACCGCTGCCCGGACGGGCCACGGCGCCGCCGCCGAGCGGCTCCGCCTACCCTGAGGGAGTCACCCGCCCACCGGAGTCCGAGAAGTCGGAGAAGCCGCACGTCATGAGCGAAACGCCCTACCCCTACGACGCGCCCGCCTCGCAGGCGCTCTTCGACCGCGCCTCCGTCGTCACCCCGGGCGGCGTGAACTCCCCGGTGCGCGCCTTCCGCGCCGTCGGCGGCACGCCCCGGTTCATGGTCTCGGGCAGCGGGCCGTACCTGACCGACGCCGACGGGCGCGAGTACGTCGACCTGGTGTGCTCCTGGGGTCCGATGATCCTGGGCCACTCGCACCCCGAGGTCATCGCCGCCGTGCAGGAGGCGGTCGCGCGGGGCACGTCCTTCGGTACGCCCGGTGAGGGCGAGGTCGCGCTCGCCGAGGAGATCGTCGCCCGCGTCGAGCCCGTCGAGCAGGTCCGGCTGGTCAGCAGCGGCACCGAGGCCACCATGTCGGCGATCCGGCTGGCCCGCGGCTTCACCCGCCGCGCCAAGGTGATCAAGTTCGCCGGCTGCTACCACGGCCATGTCGACTCCCTGCTGGCCGCCGCCGGTTCGGGCCTCGCCACCTTCGCGCTGCCGGACACCCCCGGTGTCACCGGCGCGCAGGCGGGCGACACCATCGTGCTGCCGTACAACGACCTCGAGGCGGTGCAGGAGGCGTTCCACCGGCACCCCGGCGAGATCGCCTGCGTGATCACCGAGGCGTCCCCCGGCAACATGGGCGTCGTCCCGCCGGACCCCGGCTTCAACCAGGGCCTGAAGGACGCCTGCGCCAAGAACGGCGCGCTGTACATCTCCGACGAGGTGATGACCGGCTTCCGCACCTCCCGCGCGGGCTGGTACGGCGTCGACGGCGTCAAGCCCGACCTGATGACCTTCGGCAAGGTGATGGGCGGCGGCTTCCCCGCGGCCGCGTTCGGCGGTCGTGCCGACGTCATGGCGCACCTCGCCCCGGCCGGTCCGGTGTACCAGGCGGGCACCCTCTCCGGTAACCCGGTCGCCACCGCCGCCGGTCTGGCCCAGCTCCGGCTGCTGGACGACGCGGCGTACGACAAGGTCGACGCGGTGTCCGCGCAGATCCAGTCGCTGGTCACCGAGGCGCTCACCAAGGAGGGCGTGGCCCACCGGCTGCAGCACGCCTCCAACATGTTCTCGGTGTTCTTCACCGACCGGCAGGTGCGCACCTACGAGGACGCCAAGCGGCAGGAGTCGTTCCGCTTCACCGCGTTCTTCCACTCGCTGCTGGCGAACGGCGTGTACCTGCCGCCGTCGTCCTTCGAGTCCTGGTTCGTGTCCACGGCCCACGACGAGCGGGCCATCCAGAAGATCGCCGACGCCCTCCCGGCGGCGGCCCGAGCCGCCGCGGAGGCGACCGCGTGACCAACCCGAGCGACAACAAGGCCGACAAGGACGTCACCGTCGTCCACCTGATGCGCCACGGCGAGGTGCACAACCCCGACGGCCTGCTGTACGGGCGGCTGCCCGGCTACCACCTCTCCGAGCTGGGCCGGAAGATGGCCGAGCGGGTCGCCGAGCACCTGGCCCCGCGCGACATCACGTACGCCGTCGCCTCCCCGCTGGAGCGGGCGCAGGAGACGGCCACGCCGATCGCCAAGGCGCACGGGCTCGACCTCGCCACGGACGCGCGGCTCATCGAGGCCGACAACGTCTTCCAGGGCAAGACCTTCGGGGTCGGGGACGGCGCGCTGCGCAACCCGGACAACTGGAAGCACCTGGTCAACCCGTTCAAGCCGTCCTGGGGCGAGCCGTACATCGACCAGGTGGTGCGGATGATGGGCGCGCTGGACGCGGCCAAGGACGCGGCGCGCGGGCACGAGGCGGTGCTGGTGAGCCATCAGCTGCCGATCTGGATCGTGCGCAGCTACGTCGAGCGGCGGCGGCTCTGGCACGACCCGCGCAAGCGGCAGTGCACGCTGGCCTCGCTGACGTCCTTCACCTACCTCGGTGACAAGATCGTCTCCGTCGGCTACAGCGAGCCCGCGATCGATCTGGTCCCGGCGCATCTGCGGGCCGGTGCCAAGCCGCAGAAGGGCGCCGAGGCGCAGGGCAAGGCGTTCGGCGCCTGAAGCAGCCTGAAGCAGCCTGAAGCAGCCTGAAGCAGCCTGAAGCACCTGGATCGGCAAACGGAATCCGCACATTCGGTGTGCTTCGTGTGACTTTGCCGTGTCCGTCGTGAGAGAGCGGCGGATCGAGGAACCTCCCCGTTCGTCACATCATCTGACTGGGTGATACCAGTGGGCGTGACGAATCGGGGAGCTTCATGCAGACCATCACCGGGACCCTCAGCCGGAGGGGCATCATCGGCCTCGGCGCGGGGGCGGCGGCGGCCGGACTCGTCGGCTGCGGCACCTCCGCATCCGTGGGCGGCGGCAAGCATCCGAGTGGTTCCGGCACCAGCGGCAAGCCCTCGCCCAAGGGCAGTACCCCCGCCAAGGCCCGCCCCATCGGTGACGGTTCCACCGCCTTCACCGGCAAGCAGCCCCACCAGCCCGCCCGCCCCGAGCCGCTGGAGCCGGGTCAGACCCCGCCGCAGTTCGTGGTCTTCTCCTGGGACGGCGCCGGTGAGGTCGGCAACGGCCTCTTCCCGCGCTTCCTGGACCTGGCCAAGGAGCACGGCGCGAGCATGACCTTCTTCCTCTCCGGGCTGTATCTGCTGCCCGAGTCGAAGAAGCGCCTCTACGACCCGCCGAACAACCCCCGCGGCGCCTCCGACATCGGCTACCTCACCGACGAGCACGTCAAGGCCACGCTGACCAACGTGCGCCGGGCCTGGCTCGAGGGCCACGAGATCGGCACCCACTTCAACGGCCACTTCTGCGGCGGCTCCGGCACGGTCGGCAACTGGACGCCCGCCCAGTGGCGCAGCGAGATCGAGCAGGCCAAGAAGTTCGTCAAGGAGTGGCGCACCAACACCGGCTGGACCGACCTGCCCGCGCTGCCCTTCGACTACGACAAGGAACTCGTCGGCGGCCGCACCCCCTGTCTGCTCGGCCAGGACAACCTGCTGCCCACCGCCCGCGAGCTGGGCTGGCGCTACGACGCCTCCTCGCCCGGCGGCCGCCAGATGTGGCCGGTCAAGCGCCAGGGCATCTGGGACCTGCCGCTCCAGCAGGTGCCGTTCCCCGGACACTCCTTCGAGGTGCTGTCCATGGACTACAACATGCTGGCCAACCAGTCGGTCAACTCGACCAAGGCCCCCTCCTACAACTATCCGGGCTGGCGCAAGCAGTCGGCGCAGGCGTACATCAGCGGCTTCCAGCGGGCGTACGAGAGCAACCGGGCGCCGTTCTTCATCGGCAACCACTTCGAGGAGTGGAACGGCGGGATCTACATGGACTCCGTCGAGGAGGCGTTCAAGCACATCGCGCGCGAGAAGGAGAAGGGCGCCGATGTGCGGCTGGTCTCCTTCCGGCAGTTCACCGACTGGCTGGACGTGCAGCGGCCCGAGGTGCTGGAGAAGCTGCGCACCCTGGAGGTCGGCCAGCAGCCGGCCGGGGGCTGGAAGACGTTCCTCGCGGACGGGAGCCCCGCTACGGGCGGTAAGAGCGCCAGCCCCGACGCCACGTGACGATATGTCTGTGATGTCCGGTGTAAATGCTCCTTGAAAGGCACATTTCGGCCCGGCAGGGGGGCGGGCGAAACCGCCGGAACCGCCATGCGAAACTTTTCACATGAGTACCCGTAGCCGCGCCGCCCTGCTCGGTGCCGTGGCCGCCGCCGCGGCCCTGACCCTGTCCGCGTGCGGCAGCGGCGGGACCTCCGGCGGTGGCGGCGACACCAACTTCGTCACCGGTGACAACGGCGTGGACACCGCCGACAAGGGCGAGCGTGCCGACGCCCCCGACCTGTCCGGGAAGACCATCGACGGCAAGACCCTCGACGTCGCCGACTACAAGGGCAAGGTCGTCGTCCTCAACGTCTGGGGCTCCTGGTGCGGACCGTGCCGGGAGGAGGCCAAGTACTTCTCCAAGGTCTCCCAGGCGTATGAGGGCAACGGTGTGCAGTTCGTCGGGATCAACACCCGCGACACCAGCACCACCCCGGCCCTCGCCTTCGAGAAGGCCCACGACATCGCGTACCCGAGCCTGTACGACCCGACCGGCAAGCTGATGCTCCGCTTCCCCAAGGGCACGCTCAACCCGCAGCTCATCCCCTCCACGCTGGTCCTGGACCGGAACGGGAAGGTCGCCGCGCGGGCGCTGGAGGCGCTCGACGACACGGCCCTGCTGAAGATGCTCAAGCCGGTCCTGGCGGAGAAGTGACGTGAGCGCCCTGCTGACGCTCGCCGCCGTGACGAGCCGGAACGAGACCGTGCTCAACGGCGCCCTGCTGCTCGCCCTGCCCGTCGCGGTGCTGGGCGGTCTGGTCTCCTTCTTCTCGCCCTGCGTGCTCCCGCTGGTCCCCGGCTACCTCTCCTACGTGACCGGCGTCACCGGCACCGACCTGGCCGACGCCCGGCGGGGCCGGATGACCGCCGGTGCCGCCCTCTTCGTCCTCGGCTTCACCGTGGTGTTCGTCTCCGGCGGCGCCCTGTTCGGGTACTTCGGGCAGACGCTCCAGGGCTACAAGGACGTGCTCACCCATGTCCTCGGCGTCCTGATGATCCTGCTCGGCGTCTTCTTCATGGGCCTGATGCCCTGGCTGACCCAGCGCGAGTTCCGCTTCCACAAGCGCCCCGCCACCGGACTGATCGGCGCGCCCGTGCTCGGCGCCCTCTTCGGGATCGGCTGGACGCCCTGCATCGGCCCCACCCTCGCCTCCGTCGTCGCCCTCTCCTCCCAGCAGGCGAGCGCGGGCCGGGGCGCGATACTGACCGTCGCGTACTGCCTCGGGCTCGGCGTGCCCTTCGTGCTCACCGCGATCGCCTTCCGCAAGGCCCTCGGCGCCTTCGGCTGGGTCAAACGCCACTATGTCTGGGTGATGCGGGCGGGCGGCACGATGATGATCGTGACCGGCGTGCTGCTGCTGACCGGCGCCTGGGACCACCTGGTGCAGGAGATGCAGACCTGGTCCGACGGCTTCTCTGTGGGGATCTGAACGATGAGCGACACCGAAACCGACAAGAGCCAGGACCAGGAGGGACTCGGCGCGGCCGGCTCACAGCTGTCCACCGCGCCCGAGGAGGACACGGCGACCCTGCCGGGCCTCGGCGTCATCGGCTGGGCCCGCTGGTTCTGGCGGCAGCTGACCTCCATGCGGGTCGCGCTGCTGCTGCTCCTGCTGCTCTCCCTCGGCGCGATCCCCGGCTCACTGATCCCGCAGACCGGCGCCGACGCCAGCAAGGTCGAGGCGTTCCGCGCCGCCCACACCACGATCGCGCCCGTCTACGACAAGCTCGGGCTGTTCCACGTCTACAGCTCGGTGTGGTTCTCCGCGATCTACATCCTGCTGTTCGTCTCCCTCATCGGCTGCATCGTGCCGCGCACCTGGCAGTTCATCGGCCAGCTCCGCGGCCGCCCGCCGGGCGCCCCCCGCCGCCTGGACCGGCTGCCCGCGTACACCACCTGGCGCACCACCGCCGACCCCGAGCAGGTCCGCGCGGACGCGCTCGCGCTGCTGAAGAAGCGCCGCTTCCGCGCGCACACCGCGGGTGACGCGGTCGCCGCCGAGAAGGGGTACCTGCGCGAGCTGGGCAACCTGGCCTTCCACATCGCGCTGATCGTGCTGCTGGTCGCCTTCGCCTCCGGCCAGCTGTTCAAGTCCGACGGCACCAAGCTGGTGGTCGAGGGCGACGGCTTCTCCAACGCGCTGCCGATGTACGACGACTTCAAGTCCGGCAGCCTGTTCCACAACGACGACCTGGTCCCCTTCAGCTTCGACCTCAAGGACTTCAAGGGCACCTACGAGGTGTCCGGCCCCAACCGCGGCACCCCGCGCACCTTCGAGGCGAAGATCGACTACAGCGAGGGCGCGTACGGGAAGTCGCGCTCCAAGCTCGTCCAGGTCAACCAGCCGCTGAAGATCGACGACGCCAAGGTCTACCTGGTCAGCCACGGCTACGCGCCCGTCATCACCGTCCGCGACGGCGAGGGCAAGGTGGTCTACGAGGACGCCGTGCCGCTGCTCCCGCTGGACGGCAACGTCACCTCGCAGGGCGTCGTCAAGGTCATGGACGGCTACCACGACGCCAAGGGCGTCAAGGAGCAGCTCGGCATCCGGGCCTTCTTCCTGCCGACCTACGGCGGCGGCGCCAACGTCCTCTCCCAGTTCCCGGCGCTGCTAAACCCGGTGCTCAACCTGGAGCCGTACCACGGCGACCTCGGCGTCGACGCGATGCCGCAGAGCGTGTACCAGCTCGACAAGAAGCACATGAAGGGCTTCAAGGACGCCCAGGGCAAGCAGCTGCGGGTCAACCTGAAGCCGGGGCAGACCATGAAGCTGCCCGACGGAGCCGGGACCGTCACCTTCGGCAAGGACGTCAAGGAGTGGGCGGGCTTCCAGATCGTCCAGGAGCCGGGCGGCGTCTGGGCGCTGGGCGGCGCCGTCGCCGCGATCTTCGGCCTCGCCGCCTCCCTCTTCATCCAGCGCCGCCGGGTCTGGGTGCGGGCCGTACGCGGCGCCGACGGGGTCACGGTGGTCGAGATGGCCGGTCTCGGCCGCAGCGAGTCCGCCAAGGTCCCCGAGGAACTGGGCGCCCTCGCCGGAACCCTCTACGACCGGGCGCCCGGCGCCCCCGAAACCCCCGCAGACTCATCCCACGCCGTACCTGCCGAAGGGGCTGAGAAGTGACTCTCGCCGCCGCAACCGACCTCGCCGCCGCGACCAACGAGCATCTGGCGAGCGTCAGCAACACGCTCATCTACTCCTCGATGGCCGTCTACACGCTGGCCTTCTTCGCCTACATCGCCGAATGGCTCTTCGGCAGCCGCAGCAAGGTCGGCCGCACGGCCGCCGCGCTCACCGCCGACACCAAGCCCGCCAAGGGCGCCCCTGCCGTCACCCTGAAGCAGGCGGGCGGCACCACCGTGCTGGAGCGCCCGCAGGTCGTCGTGCGCTCCGCCGCCGGTGCCCGTGACGTGCCGGACGGCCCCGGCGCCCACGGCGGCGACGTCCAGGGCGACATGTACGGCCGGATCGCGGTCTCCCTCACCGTGCTCGCCTTCCTGGTGGAGCTGGCCGGTGTGGTCGCCCGCGCGGCCTCCGTGCAGCGCGCCCCCTGGGGCAACATGTACGAGTTCAACCTGACCTTCTCCACCGTCGCGGTCGGCGTCTACCTGGGCCTCCTTGCGCTGAAGAAGAACGTCCGCTGGCTCGGCCTGTTCCTGATCACCACCGTCCTGCTGGACCTCGGCCTCGCGGTCACCGTGCTCTACACGGCCAGCGACCAGCTGGTCCCCGCGCTGCACTCGTACTGGCTGTACATCCACGTCTCCACCGCCATCTTCTGCGGCGCGGTGTTCTACGTCGGCGCGGTCGCCACGATCCTGTACCTCTTCAAGGACTCCTACGAGAACAAGCTGGAGAACGGCGGCACCCCGGGCACCTTCGCCCGCTCGGTGCTGGAGCGGCTGCCCGCCTCCGCCTCGCTGGACAAGTTCGCCTACCGGGTCAACGCGGCCGTCTTCCCGCTGTGGACCTTCACGATCATCGCGGGCGCCATCTGGGCGGGCGACGCCTGGGGCCGGTACTGGAACTGGGACCCCAAGGAGACCTGGTCCTTCATCACCTGGGTCGCCTACGCCTGCTACCTGCACGCCCGCGCCACAGCCGGCTGGAAGGGCCGCAAGGCCGCCTACCTGGCCCTGATCGCCTTCGGCTGCTGGCTGTTCAACTACTACGGCGTCAACATCTTCGTCAGCGGAAAGCACTCGTACGCGGGCGTCTGAGCGCGGGGTCGTGGAGACTGGGCTCATGCACGGTTCCATCGAACAGGGCATGAGCCAGACCCACGGGAACACGCACATCCGGCACTTCCTGGTGCGGCTGCCGAGGTCCATGGAGGAGGTCTGGCCCGCGGTGGCCGCCGCCGAGGGCCTGTCCGCCTGGTGCACCCCGGTCGACGTGCTCGAACCCCGCCTCGACGGCACGGTCGCGCTGCGCGACCTGGGCGCCGGGCGGGTCACCGCCTGGGACGTGGACCGGGTCGCGGAGTACACCGTCGAGGGCGGCGGCAGGCTGCGGTTCCACCTCGAACGCGACGGCGAGGACGGCAGCACCCTGCGCTTCACCCACGAGTACCAGGGCGAGGGCGCGTCGGAAGCGGAGTGGCGCAACCGCTTCGAACGGCTGATCGGCTACTGGGGATCAGGCGAGCGGAGCGGTGAGCAGGTCCCGTAGCCGCTCCACGTACAGCCCCATGTTCTTCGCCGCCACGTCCGTGTCC
The DNA here is from genome assembly GCF_044903645.1 of Streptomyces sp. NPDC002176. Lineage (NCBI taxonomy): Bacteria > Bacillati > Actinomycetota > Actinomycetes > Kitasatosporales > Streptomycetaceae > Streptomyces > Streptomyces sp. NPDC002176. Next base: position 1,128,805 of record NZ_JBJDQW010000002.1, on the reverse strand, counting down.
GGGTGGCGGCTGGCCAGCCACAGACCGTCGTGCAGCCGGTTGACCCACACGCACACCTGATCGCCGTACGACACCCGCAGCAGGGCGTGCGCGTTCTGCCCCGCCCAGCGGGACGCGCCCGGAATACCGCGGGTGTCGACGAACGAGACGATCGAGTACAGGTCCGGCGACGTCGGCCGGAAGTCCGCGCCCAGCAGGCTCAGCACCCGGGCCAGCGGCATCCGGGCCAGCGTACGGTTCGCCTGGAGCTGCGACCGGACCGCGCGCAGGGTGGCGGTCAGGTCGGGGGCGTTCTCCAGCGGCACCTCGATGGGGGCACCGCCCACGAACCAGCCGACCGAGTCGCTCCACTGCGACTTCACCCGGGTGTGGAACGGCACCACCGTCCGGTACACCGACTGCTCGCCCAGCTCCTGCACGATCAGCGCGGTCGCCGCCAGCAGCCCGACCAGACTCCCCCCGTACGGTCGGCAGTACGCCTCGAACGCGGCCGCCGCCTCCGCGTCCACCAGCGGCTCGCAGATCATCCGCTGCGGCGGCAGCGGGCCACCCGGCTCCACCCCCAGCTCGACCGGGAACGAGGGCAGCGTGCCGTCGCAGCGCCGGATGAACTCCCGCCAGCGGGCCACCGTCTCGTGCCCGCCGTCCAGCCGGTCGGCGTCCGCCCGCTCGATCTCGCAGAAGTCCACGTAACTGGCCGCCGGGGTCCGCACCACCGGCCCGCGCCCCTCCACACCCGCGGTGTACAGCTCCTCGATCTCGGCCGGGATGCCGTGCAGCGAGTAGGCGTCCACATTGCTGTGGTCGAAGGCGAGGAAGACGGTGGCCGAGTCGTCCCGGACCACGGCCGCGTAGATCAGGTTCGGCCAGCGCAGCGCGTCCGCGACCGTGTCGAACCGGGACTGGAGATGCGCGGTCAGCGCGGCCGCGTCCGTGAAGTCCCCGGCCGCCTCCCGGTGCAGGGTGACGTCCTCGGCGTCCAGGGTGAAGCGGCGCAGCTCCTCGCCGTCCTCGCCCGCCCAGCGGAAGCCGCTGCGCAGCGTCTCGTGCCGGACCGTCCAGGCCCGCAGCGACTCCTGGAGCACATCGAGGTCGACCGGTCCCGCCAGGTCGAAGGAGGTGCCGAGCCAGGTCGGCACGAACAGACCGTCCTCGCGGACGTGCCGGGCCGTCCGGATGTGCGACTCCTGGATGTAGGCGGGCGGCCGGGAGTCCTCCGGCAGCCCGTGCGCCGTGGCGACGGTCGCCGGACTCAGTGTCCACTCCACGAGCCGCCCCGGCCGGACCTCGCAGCGCTGGATGTCAGTGATTCGCACGCGTCTCCGATCGCAGAAGGGCACCCCGGTGTGGTGGGGCCCCCGTCAAGGGAATGCCGTCGCACGCGGTGGAGACATGCCCGCGCGGGGCTTTTCAGCGGAACGGATGGCGGGCCGAACGCGTGACCGTGCGCCCTCAGAGTCCGATGTCCTCGTTCCACAACTCTGGGTTCCGGGCCACGAACTCCCGCATCAGCGCGGCGCACTCCGGATCGTCCAGCAGCACGACCTCCACCCCCAGCCCGGCCAGCCACTCGTGCCCGCCGCTGAAGGTCCCCGCCTCCCCGACCACGACCCGCGAGATCCCGAACTGCCGCACCAGCCCCGAGCAGTACCAGCACGGCGAGAGCGTGGTCACCATGGTCGTCCCCCGGTACGACCGCCGCCGTCCCGCGTCCCGGAAGGCCGCCGTCTCCGCGTGCGTCGCCGGGTCCCCGTCCTGCACCCGCCGGTTGCGGCCCCGCCCGAGCAGCTCCCCGTCCGGGCCGTACAGCGCGGCCCCGATCGGGATGCCGCCCTCCGCCCGCCCGGCCCGTGCCTCCGCGACGGCGGTACGCAACCAGTCCCGCGCCTGCTCCAGCTCCATGGGGGCCCTCACTCCGTGTCCGGCTCGTCCTTCTTCAGGGAGCGCAGGAAGTCCGGGTTGTCGTCGGGCGCCACCCAGGTCGGCGCGGGGCCGGACGGCCGGCGGACCTTGCCGGTGATCAGCCAGGCCAGCGGGCCGATCAGGACCTCGCCGAAGAGCAGCACGATGAACACCCAGGCCACCTTCGGCAGATGGCGGACCTCGTCCTCGGGGGTGTTCAGACAGTCCACGAAGGCGTAGATCCACAGCGCCAGGACCAGCAGGAACGGCAGATACCTGAGCATGGTCGCGCGATCTCCCCACGGTGTGGACGGCCCCGGTGACCGGGCCAGCGTAGCCGGTGGCCGATACTGGGACACATGGCTTACGACGATCTTCGCTCCCTCCTCCGGGCGCTGGAGCGCGAGGGAGACCTCAAGCGCATCAAGGCCGAGGTCGACCCATACCTGGAGGTCGGTGAGATCGTCGACCGGGTACAGAAGGCCGGCGGACCGGCGCTGCTCTTCGAGAACGTCAAGGGCTCCGCGATGCCCCTGGCGATGAACGTCTTCGGCACCGACCGCCGCCTGCTCAAGGCGCTCGGGCTCAAGTCGTACGCGGAGATCTCCGACAAGATCGGCGGACTGCTGCGGCCCGAGCTGCCGCAGGGCTTCATCGGCGTCCGCGAGGCGTTCGGCAAGCTCGGCGCGATGGCGCACGTACCGCCGAAGAAGGTCAAGGGCGACCACGCGCCCGTCCAGGAGGTCGTCCTCACCGGTGACGACGTGGACCTGGACGCGCTCCCGGCCCTGTTCACCTGGCCGAAGGATGGCGGCTCCTTCTTCAACCTCGGGCTGACCCACACCAAGGACCCCGACACCGGCGTCCGCAACCTCGGGCTGTACCGGCTCCAGCGGCACGACAAGCGCACCATCGGCATGCACTGGCAGATCCACAAGGACAGCCGGAACCACTACGCGGTCGCCGCCCGCCGCGGTGAGCGGCTGCCGGTCGCCATCGCCTTCGGCTGCCCGCCCGCCGTCACCTACGCCTCCACCGCGCCGCTGCCCGGCGACATCGACGAGTACCTGTTCGCCGGGTTCATCGCGGGCAAGCGGATCGAGATGGTCGACTGCAAGACCGTGCCGCTCCAGGTCCCGGCCAACGCCGAGGTCGTCATCGAGGGCTGGCTGGAGCCGGGCGAGATGCTCCCCGAGGGCCCCTTCGGCGACCACACCGGCTTCTACACCCCGCAGGAGCCGTTCCCCGCGCTGACGATCGACTGCGTGACGATGCGGAAGCGGCCGCTGCTCCAGTCGATCGTGGTCGGCCGCCCGCCCACCGAGGACGGGCCGCTCGGCCGCGCCACGGAGCGCTTCTTCCTGCCGCTGCTGAAGATCATCATCCCGGACATCGTGGACTACCACCTCCCCGAGGCGGGCGGCTTCCACAACTGCGCGATCGTCTCGATCGACAAGAAGTACCCGAAGCACGCGCAGAAGGTGATGTCCGCGATCTGGGGCGCGCACATGATGTCGCTGACCAAGCTGATCGTGGTCGTGGACTCCGACTGCGATGTGCACGATCTGCACGAGGTCGCCTGGCGGGCGCTGGGCAACACCGACTACGCCCGTGACCTGGTGGTCGCCGAGGGCCCCGTCGACCATCTCGACCACGCCTCCTACCAGCAGTTCTGGGGCGGCAAGGCGGGCATCGACGCGACGAAGAAGCTGCCCGAGGAGGGCTACACCAGGGACGGGGGCTGGCCGGACATGGTCCTGTCGGACCCGGCTACGGCCGAACGGGTGACCCGGCGCTGGAAGGAGTACGGACTGTGAGCGGTGACGTCATTCTTGGAGGGGGCAGCGCGAAGCATGGTCCCCGCAGACGCGGGGGTGTTCCGGCGTTCCTCCGCCTGGTGATGATCGAGCACTCGGTCTTCGCGCTGCCCTTCGCGTACATCGCCTCGCTCACCGCCATGTACCAGTGGGACAAGAACATCCACTGGGCGCGGCTGCTGCTGGTCACCATCTGCATGGTCGGCCTGCGCACCTTCGCCATGGCGGTCAACCGGATCATCGACCGCGAGATCGACGCCCGGAACCCGCGCACCGCCCAGCGCGAGCTGGTCACCGGCGCGATGTCGGTCCGGCACGCGTGGACCGGCGCGCTGATCGCGCTGGTCGTCTTCCTCGGCTCGGCCGCCCTGCTGAACCCGCTGTGCCTGGCGCTCGCGCCGATCGCGGTGATCCCGATGGTGGTCTATCCGTACGGCAAGCGGTTCACCAACTTCCCGCAGGCGATCCTCGGCATCGCGCAGGCCATGGGCCCGGTCGGCGGCTGGCTGGCGATCTCCGGCACCTGGTCCTGGGACGCGGTGATCCTCGGCCTCGCGGTCGGCATCTGGATCGGCGGCTTCGACCTGATCTACGCCTGCCAGGACGTGGAGACCGACCGCGAGGTCGGCGTGAAGTCGGTCCCGGCCCGCTTCGGCATCCCGGCGGCCATCTGGGGCGCGCGCGTGTGCCACACCCTCACGATGGCCCTGTTCGTCTGGTACGCGGCCCTCACCCACGCGGGCGCGTTCTTCTGGCTGGGCCTGGCGATCGTCGCCGCGGCCTTCGTCTACGAACACCGCATCGTGCGCCCGCACGACCTGTCCCGCCTGAACCGGGCGTTCTTCCAAGTCAACGGTTTCATCGGCATCGCCCTGTTCGTCTGCGCGCTGCTCGATCTGCTGATGCGGGGACTGACCGTCTGACCAAGGCCCACCCGGCCTGAGCACACTGCGTCACGCCGGTACTCTCAAGGTGTGAACGCAGGACAAACGCAGCGCGTGCCTTGGATCGTGGGGGTTTCGGGGGCTTCCGGGACGCCGTACGCGGCGGCGGTGCTGCGAGCGCTGCTGGACGCCGGGGAGGACGTCGACCTGGTGGTCAGCCGGGCCTCGCGGCTGACGCTGCTGGACGAGACGGGGATCTCGTTCCGGGACGCCCACTGGCGCGAGGACCTGGGGGACTGGCTGGCGCGCGGCGCCGACGGCAAGCCGGACACCTTCGCGGTGGACCTCGGCCGGGTGCGGTACTGGAACGCGGGCGACCTCGCGGCGGGACCGTCCTCGGGGTCGTACCCGGTCAAGGGCATGCTGATCGTGCCCGCGTCGACCGCGTGCGTCGCGGGGGTGGCCCTCGGCCTGTCCAAGGACCTGCTGCAGCGGGCGGCGAGCGTGACGCTGAAGGAGCGCAGGCCGCTGGTGGTGGCGGTGCGCGAGACCCCGCTGAACGGGCAGACCCTGCGCCAGCTCGTCGCGCTGGACGACGCCGGGGCGAGCGTGGTCCCCGCCTCACCGGCCTTCTACGCGGGCGCTACCCACATCCAGCACCTGGTGGACTTCGTCGCCGGGCGGGTGCTGGACGCGGCGGGCGTGGAGCACGGCCTGTACCGGCGCTGGAAGGGCGAGCTGGGCGGCGGGCAGAGCACGTAAGGCGCGCGGGACGAGCAGGCGTGCAAGGCAAGTAGCGGTACCTCACTACGGCAAATTTCACACCGGAAGGCTTCGATCGCATGGACGCGGTGGACAGGCAGCTCATCCAGGCCCTGAGGGAGAACGGCCGGGCCTCGTACGCGGAGCTGGGGCGCCTCGTCGGCCTGTCGGGACCCAGCGTCACCGACCGCATCAACCGGCTGGAGGCGGCCGGTGTCATCACCGGCTACCGCGCCACGGTGGACGCCGCCTCGCTGGGCCTCGGGGTCACCGCGCTGATCGGCATCTCGCTGTCCGACGCCGCCGACCACGAGGACGTGGCGCGCAGGCTGAAGGACCTCACCGAGATCGAGGACTGCTGGTTCATCGCCGGTGACGACTCCTTCATGCTGAAGGTCCGCTCCTCCGACGTGGACGGTCTGGAGAAGACGATCCGCAGGCTGAGCGGCACCAAGGGCGTCTCCCGCACCCGCACCACGATCGTGCTCTCCACCAAGTGGGAGAACCGGGTCGGGGAGCTGCCGGAAGAGGAGTAGCCGCGCGGGAACGCGGGTTCGGGGGAGTACGGTTGGTCAGGTTGTCGTGGAAAGGTGTGGGTATGGACGTCGGACTCAAGCGCGAGCTGGAGGACAAGGTCCGCTCCGGTGAGCGGCTGACCCGTGAGGACGGCATCGCGCTCTACGAGTCGGACGACCTGGCGTGGCTCGGTGGCCTCGCCCATGAGGTGCGTACGCGCAAGAACGGCGACGTGGTCCACTTCAACGTCAACCGTCACCTCAACATGACCAACGTGTGCACGGCGTCCTGCGCCTACTGCTCGTTCCAGCGCAAGCCGGGCGAGAAGGACGCGTACACGATGCGCATCGAGGAGGCCGTGAAGCTGGCCAAGGCGATGGAGTCGGAGAACCTCACCGAGCTGCACATCGTCAACGGCCTGCACCCGAACCTGCCGTGGCGCTACTACCCGCGCTCGCTGAAGGAACTGAAGGCCGCGCTGCCGAACGTCTCGCTGAAGGCGTTCACGGCCACCGAGATCCACCACTTCGAGACGATCTCCGGGCTGAGCGCGAGCGAGATCCTGGACGAACTGATCGACGCCGGTCTTGAGTCGCTGACCGGCGGCGGCGCCGAGATCTTCGACTGGGAGGTCCGGCAGCACATCGTGGACCACCGCACGCACTGGGAGGACTGGTCCCGTATCCACCGGCTGGCGCACGAGAAGGGTCTGAAGACCCCGTGCACCATGCTGTACGGGCACATCGAGGAGCCCCGGCACCGGGTGGACCACGTGCTGCGGCTGCGCGAACTCCAGGACGAGACCGGCGGTTTCCAGGTCTTCATCCCGCTGCGCTACCAGCACGACTTCGTGGACATGAAGGACGGCAAGGTCCGCAACCGCCTCCAGGCGCGGACCCAGATGGCGACCGGCGCCGAGGCGCTGAAGACGTTCGCCGTCTCCCGGCTGCTGTTCGACAACGTGCCGCACGTCAAGGTGTTCTGGGTGATGCACGGCGTGCAGACCGCCCAGCTCGCCCTGCAGCACGGCGCGGACGACATGGACGGCTCGGTCGTCGAGTACAAGATCACGCACGACGCGGACAACTACGGCACGCCGAACAAGCTGACCCGCGAGGACCTGCTCGACCTGATCCGCGACGCGGGCTTCCGCCCGATGGAGCGGAACACCCGGTACGAGATCATCCGCGAGTACGAGGGTCCGGACCCGCTGCGCCGGGAGACCCCACAGGCGATGCGCGTCTGAAGCCCGTTGAACCGGGGCCGAGGTAAGGACTACCTTGGCCCCGTGGCTCTTACCTTCACCCTGGACCCCGCCGTCACCCCCGACCTGCGGGACGGACTGCTCGACCTGTGGGCGGACGTCACCAACGCGGGCGGCGCCGTCGCCTTCACGGCGCCCGTCACCCGCGAGGACATACGCCCCGAACTGGTCCGCTCGCTGGCCCGGTTCGCCCAGGGGCACAGCAGGCTGCTGGTCGGGCTGGACGATGACGGGCGGGTCGCCGCGACCGCGTTCCTCACCTTCAACTCCCACCGGCTGATGGGCCACTGGCTCTGGCTGTACACGGTGATGGTCCACCCCAAGCACCAGGGCCTCGGCTACGGCCGCGACCTGCTGGCGGCCGCCGCCGACGCCGCGCGCGGGATCGACGGCATCGACGCGATACGGCTGGGCTGCCGCGGTGGGCTGGGCCTGGAGCGCTTCTACACCTCCTGCGGCTACCGCGAGGTGGGCCGGGTACCGGGCGCCATCCGGGTCGCGCCGGACGACCACCGCGACGACGTCACCATGCTGCTGACCCTGCGCTGAGGCCGCCCACCCCCTGCCAAGATCGGGTACGGGGCGTGCTTCACTGGACAGCGCATGCCTTTGGGGCCGAAACGACACGGAAGAGTGGATTGAGATGCTCCGCTACACGCTGATGCGCCTCGGCGTCTTCGCCGGCTGCCTCGTGGTCGCCTGGGGAGCCGTCTACTCCGGGATCTTCCCGCGCGGCTTCGGCGCCTCCAACTTCTTCTGGGTCGTGCTGCTTGCCATGGTGATCTCGGCGCCGATCAGCTGGGTGGTGCTGCGCAAGGAGCGCGAGCGGGCCTCCGTCCAGGTCGTCGGCCGGGTGGACCGGATGAAGGCCAACCTGGACGCCAGCCGCAGCCAGGAGGACACGGCCGAGACGGCCGGCCGGACTTCGTGACCGTCCGGGGCCGCCCGGCTCCTCAGCCGTCGCTCTCGTGGACGTACCGGGCCAGCTCGACGCGGGAGCGGATGCCGAGCTTGCGGTAGATGCGGCGCAGGTAGTAGTTGACGGTGTGCGGGGAGAGGTGGACCTTCTGCGCCACCTGACGGTTGGTCAGGCCCTGGGCGACCAGCGCGGCGATGTCGCGCTCGGCCGGTACCAGCGGGCCCGGCTCGTCCGTACCGCCTGAGGCGGGCACCTCGACGGCGCTCATGTGCCCGATGTGATGCCGTACCGCCCAGGTGGTGGCACGCGGGGACGCGAGGGCGTGTTCGTCCACCCGCCGCTCCTTCAGCAACCGGCGCAGATCGTCTGCCGCGCAGGTCCGGGCCCAGGCGTCCCGGTGGTCGGCGGCGGCACGGGCGAGACCGTCCGCGTCGCACTCGTAGAGGCTGCGCGCGTGGGCGGCGGCCACGGCGAGGGTGGGCAACCCCGGCTGGGCGGCGGCGAGCTGCTCCACCGCGCGCAGGGTGGATTCCGCGAGGTCCCGGTCGCCGGTGCGGCGGGAGAGGCGGACGAACCAGGCGGCGGCGCCCGGCTCTTCGAGGAGCAGCGGGAGGTGGGTGGGCAGGTGCCGATGCGAGGTGGCCAGCAGCCCGGCCGCCTCGCGCGGCTCGTCGCGGGCGGCGTGCAGCAGCACGTCCAGCCACTGGCGGCGCCCGGCGAAGAACACCGTGGCGCCCCGCCCGGCCTCCAGCTCCCGGCAGCGCGCCAGTCGGCGGGCGGCGTCGGTCAGTGCGCCCGCCCGCAGGGCGACGAGGCACTGGGCGGCCGATGCCCAGGTCATGCAGTTCCTGAGCCCAGCCCGCTCGGCGGTGGCCAGCGCCTGTTCCGCGCGCTGCCCCGCGTGCTCCAGGTCACCGGTGCGCAGCAGCGCCGACGCCTCGACCAGGTCGGCCATCGCGGCAAGGGCGGCGGGCTCACCGTCGACCCGTTCGGCGCGGGCTTCTTCGACGAGGCGGGCGGCCTCGTCGCCCTCGTCGAGCGCGATCAGTTTGTACGCGAGGGCCAGCCGGGCGTAGGCCGGGCGGTCGCCCGTTCCCGAGGGCACCGGCTGCTCGACGGCCTCGCGCCCCCGGCCGACCGCTTCCCGTACCTCGCCCTCGGCCCAGGCGAGGTTGGACAGTGCCATGGCCGCGACGCGCTCCAGCTCGGGTTCGGTGGTCCGGGGTGGTGCCGGGCTCACGCGCCGGGCTCTGGTCCGCGCGCGGTGCAGCAGGTCGGCGTCGGCCAGGTCGGGACCCGCCTGGTCCGCGAGCGGGGCGGCCAGGTGCTCGGCGGACATGGCGAGGTCCGTCACGACGCGGCCGAGGACGGTCCGCTCGTGGGGTGGGACGGGCTGGTTCAGGGCGCTGCCCACCAGGTGCACGGCCGAGGTGACGTATCCGGCCTCCAGCAGGGTGCGCAGCGCGCCCGTGGTGTCGGAGCCGGTGGCGCGGCGACGGGCGGGTGCCGGGTGCCGACGGCCCAGGGCGACCAGGTCGTGCGCGGGCGGGGTCGGCTCGGCGGTGAGGTGGCGGGCCTCCTGGTGGAGGGTGGCGCGGACGCTCTCGGGGATCGTCTCGTAGACGGCGCGCCACACCAGCGGCTGCTCGAAGGAGAGACCGCCGTCGGTGAACGCCAGCATCCCGGCGGCGACCGTCTCGTCCACGGCGGACAGCAGCGCGGCGGCGCTGGTGCCGAGCATGGCCGCGGCCCGCTGGAGCGGGAAGGTGCGGCCGAGGACGGTGCCGACCCGCACCAGCTGCACGGACTCCTTCGAGAGCAGCTTGAGACGGGCGTCGACCTCGGCGCCCACGCGCAGCGGCAGCCGCCTCGGGGTGAGGCGGACGAGTTCCCCCATGGGCCCGATCCGGTCCTCCTCCATCAGGCCCCGCACCAGTTGTACGACGAGCCGGGGGTTGCCGCCCGCGCAGTTCGCCGCGTCGAGCAGCCCGGCGCTCGGCTCCACGCCGATGAGGTCGTGGACCAGTCGGCGCACCGCGTCGCTGTCCAGTGGGGCCAGCTGCAGCCGCTCCACCGGGGCGGGCGTCACCTCGTCCAGTTGCTCCAGCCCCGCACCCGGCCCCTTCGTGCCGCGGGCGAGGAGCAGCGAGGCCGTCTGCCGGTGCCCGGCGCCGAACAGGCCGTGCAGTTCGGCCGCCGGTACGGTGTCGGCGTCGTCCAGCACCAGCACGGAACGGTCCTCGGTGGCGGAGTGGGCCAGCCGCCGCAGCTCCCCGGCCGAGCCGTGGTGGACGGTGAGGCCCCGCTGCCGTGCCCGGTGAGTGGTCTCGCGCAGCAGTCGGCTCTTGCCCACACCGGCCACACCGTCGACGACGAGTACGGGCCCGGGCCGTCCCTGCCGGGCCTGGCGCAGAAAGTCCCCCAGCCGTCGTTGTTCGGTCTCACGTCCGTGCAGCCCTGTCTCGCGCATCCGAACGACCTTCCCCGCTGCGGCCGACGGACACGCCTGCTGCCCGCCGTCAAGTTCCGAGAACCGATACTGCCTGTAGTCGCTTCTCAGCACTATGTTGCCGGTCACACGGGGTGCGGGCACGTGGCTTCACGTACTCGCCATCAGACGTTATCGAACAGGGGGACCGTGGGACTCCCGCGCGGTCAGCCGACGCAGGTGCCCAGGACTCCTGTGATCAGGGTGCCGATGATGCGTACACCGGACTCGGTCAGTACCGACTCCGGGTGGAACTGCATGGAGGCGAACCCCTGCCCGCGCAGGCTGTGGATCTCGCCGGTGGCGCGGTCCCGGCCGCACTCCACCACGCCCACCAGCGGATGGTCGAGCTTGTCCGCCCCGCTCCGTGCGGCGAACGTGTTGTAGAAGCCGACGCGCTCGCGGCTGCCGAACAGGTCGATCTCCTTCTGGACCCCCTGGTTGGGCTCGGTGCGGCGGACCAGGTCCAGGCCCAGCACGCCGCCGAGGACCTGATGGCTCAGGCAGACGGCGAGGAAGGGGCGCCGGGCGTGGAGGAGCCGGGAGACCGTCGCCCGCAGGTGAGCGATCTTGGGGTGGTCGAGGTCCCTCGGGTCGCCGGGGCCGGGCCCCATGACGACCAGGTCGTAGCCGCCGGTGTCGTACGGCTCGGCGAAGCCGCGCACTGTCACCTCCAGTCCCAGGGAGCGGAGCTGGTGTCCGATCATGGAGGTGAAGGTGTCTTCGGCGTCGATCACGAGGACGGTGCGACCGGCGAGGCCGGACAGCTCGTGGTCGGGCGCCTCCTCCGTGCGCAGCCAGTACCCGGCGATGGTGTCGTTGCGCCGCTCCAGCGCCTCGCGCACCTGTGGGTGGTCGGCGAAGCGGCGTGGTCCGCCGGATTCGAGGGCGGACAGCAGCCCCGCGGCCTTCGCGCGGGTCTCGGCGACCTCGGAGTGCGGGTCCGAGTGGCGCACCAGGGTGGCGCCCACACCGATGCGGACGTGCCCGGCCGGGTCGATGTCCGCGGTGCGGATGAGGATGGCGGAGTCCAGGGTGCGCGCGCCGTCGGCGTCCCGGCCGATGAGGGCGACGATCCCGCTGTAGTAGCCGCGCCCGCCCGGTTCGTGCCGTTGGACGACCTTGCAGGCGCTCTCCAGCGGACTGCCGGTCACCGTCGGGGCGAACAGCGTCTCGCGCAGGATCTCCCGCACCTCGCGCGAGGCGCGCCCCTCGATGAAGTACTCCGTGTGTGCGAGCCGGGCCATTTCCTTGAGGTAGGGGCCGACGACCCGCACGTCCTCGTCGCAGATCCGGGCCATCATCTTGAGTTCCTCGTCCACGACCATGTACAGCTCGTCCGACTCCTTGCGGTCGGCGAGGAAGGCCATGACCTCGGGCAGCGCCGGTCCGGTGGCCGGGTACCGGTAGGTCCCGCTGATCGGGTTCATCACCGCGGTGCCGCCCGACACGCTGATGTGCCGTTCCGGGCTGGCGCCGACGAACGTACGGGTCCCGGTGTGCACGAGGAACGTCCAATAGGCACCGGACTCGCGCTCCAGGAGCCGTCGGAAGAACGACAGGGCGCTGCGCGGGCCGTAGTCGGTGATGTCGGCGACGAAGGAGCGCTTGATGACGAAGTTCGCGCCTTCGCCGCGGCCGATCTCCGTGTCGATGACGTCCCGCACGATCTCGGCGTACCGCTCGTCGTCCACGTCGAAATGGCGGTCGGTGAGCGTGACCGCGTCGTCGGGCAGGCGGTCCAGCGCGTCGCCGAGCGGCACCGTGCCGTGCGTGTGGACGGCCATGGTGATCAGGGGCTCGCCGTCGTCGGTCGCGGTGAAGCCGCGCTCGCGGATCTGCCGGTACGGCACGATCGCCAGCATGTCGTGCCGTACGCCGTCGGCGCTTTGCGAGATCTCGGGAAGCGGGATGTCGGACAGGGTGTCCGCCGTCGACGTCTTGCCGAGCAGCACCTCGAGGGTGTGCGCGGACGTCTCCGGGCGGTGCAGGAGCGCGTAGGCCGACGGTGATCCGGTCAGCACGCGGGTCAGCAGATCCTCCTCGGTCACGGGGACTCGCTCCCCGCCTCGAGCGCGGTCGACAGCGACTTCGCGGTGGCGACCACGGCGCAGCGCTCGGCCGCGTAGTCGATCGCCGCGCGGTGGTACGACGCGGAGAAGTCGGCCACCGCGTCCGCGGCCAGGAAGGTCTGGATGTCGTTGGTGAACGCCTCCACGGCGGTCATCAGGACGCCGACGTGGGCGTACACACCGCAGACGACGAGTTGGTCCCGGCCGTGGGTGCGCATGCGTTCCAGCAGGCCGGACTTGAAGAAGGCGCTGTACCGCCACTTGGTGAACATCCAGTCGCCGGGGGCCGGGCTCACCTCCTCGGCTATGTCCCGGTCCTCCGAGGCCAGTTTCATGCCCGGCCCCCAGAAGTCCTTGAGGAGACCGCGCTGTTCCTCGGCCATCCCGCCCGGCTGTGCCGTGTAGGCGACGGGCACGTCGAGCCGGGCGCAGGTGTCGCGCAGCAGAGCCGCGTTGCGCAGCAGGTCGGCGCCGGGGGACTCGTCCTCGGCGAACGGCCGCAGGAAGTAGTGCTGCATGTCGTGGATCAGCAGGACCGCCCGCGCGGGGTCGGGCGTCCAGTCCGGGACGGGAGCGGGAAGATCTCCCAGGGTGGGCATGGGATACGACGGGATCGGGGGAATCGCCATGGTCGTCCTTCGGTCGTCCTTCGGTCTTCGGGTCCGGCGCCCGGGCCGGGGAAGGGGCGGTGTCAGCCCCGCCAGGCCGCCGCGACCGTCAGCGCCTGACGGGGGTTGAGGCGCGGGTCGCAGAAGGTCGTGTACTTCTCGGGAAGCTGCCGCAACTGCTGCTCGTCGTCGACGCATTCGCCGACGTCGTACGGGGTGGTCTCCAAGTGGAGGCCGCCTGCCACACCTCCCGCCGACGCGACGGCGTCCTGGAACTCCCGCACCTCGCGCACGACGGTCGGCACGAGACGCGTCTTCACCCCGCCGGGTCCGTCGACGGTGTTGCCGTGCACCGGGTCGCTCAGCCATACGACCGGATGCCCGGCCGCGCGTACCGCGGCGACCAGGCGCGGCAGCTTCCCGGCGACGGCGTCGGCACCCATGCGCGCGATCAGCGTCAGCCGTCCCGGCTCCCGCTCGGGGTCGAGCCGTTCGCACAGGGCGAGCAGCTCGTCGGTGGTCATGCGGGGACCGGCCTTGCAGGCGACGGGATTGGCCACGGAGGCGAGCAGCGCCACATGGGCGCCGTCCGCCTGCCGGGTGCGTTCGCCGATCCACGGCCAGTGCGTCGACGTCAGCAGCCAGCGCCCGTCCGCCTGCCTGCGGACCAACGGCCGCTCGTAGTCGAGGAGCAGCATCTCGTGGCTCGTCCACACCGGGGAACCGAGCCGTGGCATGGCCGCGCCGCCCCAGCCGAGCAGTTCCAGGATGGTCTGCGACGCCTGATAGCCGGTGAGCATGCGCCTCGGGTCGGGGCGGCGCAGCTCCGGGTCCGGCTCGGGGGAGTTGACCATGTGGCCCCGGTAGACCGGCAGTTCCACGCCGTTCACGGTCTCGGTGTCGTTCGAGCGCGGCTTTCCGTACTGGCCCGCGAGGCGTCCGGCGCGCAGTACGGGGCGATGCGCGTTCAGGGACATCACGCCCGCCATCGCGTCGAGGAGGGCCTGCTTGCGCACCACGTCGACCGGGGTGCACTCCGCCCAGTCCTCGGCGCAGTCACCGGCCTGGATGATCTGGACCTTTCCGGCCGCGGCCGCCGCCAGTCGTTCCCTGAGGTCGAGCACATCCCCGAGGGTGACGAGCGGCGCCGCGGACGTGAGCCTTTGCCGGACCCTTTCCAGGCCCTCCGGGTCATTCCAGTCGGGTTGCTGCCGTGCGATCGGCGTCAGGGAATCCTGGTCCGCGCGTTCATAGGCGACGGTCACGTGTGCCTGCTCCAATATGTGTCGAGGAACCGGGGAATTCCGGAACCCAAGGCGAATGAGCGCCGTATGAGAAGGTTTTTCACGCCCCGTGCGCGACGGATTCCTCGAGGGCGGCCCGGGCCACCGCGGACGCCACGGCGGGCATCACCCGGGGGTCGAGGGAGTGCGGAACGATCCGGTCCGCCGCCAGGTCCGCCGCGGCCACCGCGGCGATCGCCTCGGCCGCGGCGAGCTTCATGCCCTCGGTGATGCGCGGGGCACCCGCGTCCAGCGCGCCGCGGTAGATGCCGGGCGAAGCGAGGGTGTTGATGACCTGGTTGGGGAAGTCGCTCCCGCCGGTGCCCACGACCGCGGCGTGGCGCGCGGCGATCCGCGGCGGCACTTCGGGCACGGGGTTGGAGAGGGCCAGCACCACGGCGTCGGGGGCCATGGTGGCGATCAGTTCCTCGGGCACCCGCGAACTGGAGACCCCGACGAAGACGTCCGCGCCGCGCAGCGCCTCGGCGAGACCACCGCGTACCGCCCTCGGGTTGGTGCGCGCGGCGAGGTCGGCCTTGGCCGGGTTCATGCCCGCGCGGCCGGGGACGAGGATGCCGCGCGAGTCGAGCACCGTGACATCGCCCGCGCCCGCCGCGAGCAGGATGCGGGCGCAGGCGATCCCGGCCGCCCCGGCGCCGCAGACGACCACGCGCTGGGTGCCCAGCGGGCGGCCGACCACCGTGCACGCACCGCGCAGCGCGGCGAGGACCGCGATGGCCGTGCCGTGCTGGTCGTCGTGCATCACCGGGCAGTCGAGGGCCGCCACCAGGCGCGCCTCGAGTTCGAAGCAGCGTGGAGCGGACACGTCCTCCAGGCTCACCGCGCCGAAGGACGGCCGGAGCCGGACCAGGGTGTCGACGATCTCGTCCACGTCCGTGGTGTTCAGGACCAGCGGGATCGCGTCGAGGCCGCCGAACTTCTTCAGGAGCGCCGCCTTGCCCTCCATCACCGGGAGCGAGGCGGCCGGGCCCACGTTGCCGAGTCCGAGTACGGCGGTGCCGTCGGTGACCACCGCGACGAGGCGGCCGGCCCAGGTGTACCGGTGCGCGAGCGAGGGATCGGCCGCGATGGCCTGGCTGACCCTTGCCACTCCCGGGGTGTAGGCGATCGACAGAGAACGCGGGTCGTCGAATTCGGTGGTGAGCCCGATGCTCAGTTTTCCGCCCTCGTGCGCCGCGAATATCTCACTGTCCAGGGTGCGCATATGGGTGTCTATGGCGGCCATGGGTGAGCCCCTTTCGGTCGGTGTTCAGGAAATTAGGGGAGCCGGGTCGGTGGATGGAACTACTCGACCGCGCAGTTCCGCACTCGCGCTCTCTACTCGCTCGGGTAGTGGATTCGGCACCGGGTGCGGCTCAGGATGAGCAACCGAACCGCCACCAACCACCAACCACTGACCACCAACCACTGACCACGAAGAAGGGGTCCGGGCATGGCCACCCTGATCATCAGCAACCAGCGCACCGAGGAGATGGTCGGCGACCTTGAGCTCCTCGACCCGGACTACCGCCGGTATGTGGGCAACCAGGCACAGCGGATGGCCTGGTGCCTGGAGGACGGCGATGTCCTCGTGCTGCCCATGGCGGCCGACGAGGCGTTCCTGCGCTATGTCCTCGAGACCCTGGGCCTGGCCCGGGACTCGGTGCGCGTGATCGTGCCCCCGTCCGGCCGGGTGGGGGAGGGCCTGCTGTCCCGCGACCGGCTCGTCGACGAGGGCTTCCTCGCCGAGCTGCGGGAGGCGGTCGCGGCACACGGCGTCGACCGGGTGCTGCCCTTCCACTTCGACCGCTCGGTCGCCGAACTGACCAAGGCGCTTGGTCTCGACGGCGTGACGCCGGGCTTCGGTTTCCTCGACCAGAGCGGTGGCAGGCTGCTCAACAGCAAGTCGACGTTCCGCGCCCTGGCGGGCGGCGTGCACGCCCCCGTACCCGACGGCGGTGTCTTCTCCGCGCGGGACGAGGCGGAGGCGTTCCTGTGGGAAGGGCTGCTCTCCCGTGGTCTTCCGGCGATCCTCAAGCAGGACTTCCATGTCGCCGGGTTCGGCAACGAGATCGTCAGCCCGCGGCCGGGGGTCGACCCGCTCGGTGCCCAGCGCACCGTGCTGACCGAGACCCGCGAGGAGCTGGTCAAGTACCTGACGGACCGCTGGGAATGGCTCACCGACAGCGGCCGCAACCGTGTCGTGATCGAGCGGTACATCCCCGAGTCCGTGCCCATCTACGCCGAAGTCCGGGTCGAGGAAGACGGCGTCGAGTTCACCGGGCACGGCGAGATGCGGATGAAGCCGGTCCTCAACGGGCTCGTCGTGCCCGCCACCTCCGCCCGGCTCCCCGCGTTTCCCGGCTTCCTGGACGCCGTACAGCGTCTGTGCGAACCGATCCATGCCATGGGGTACCGGGGGATCGTGAGCATCGACGCCATCGTGACCCCGGAGGAGGACATCCTCGTCAACGAGTTCAACTGCCGTACGGGTGGCTCCACCCACATCCACCGGCTCGGCGAACGGGTGGTCGGCGCCGACTACTTCGAGGAGCGAGTCCTCGTGGAGCTGCGCCGCTGCACCTTCCCGCCCTTCACCGAGGCCATCGACGCGCTGCGCGCACGCGGCCTGGCCTACGATCCGGCCTCCCGCACCGGAGTGCTGATCACGGTCGACGACAACAGCTCCTCCGGCTTCGGCGAGTACTGCGTGGTGGCCGAGGACGCCGACGCTGCCCGCGAGCTGGAACTGGCCGTCGCCGACGCCTTCCGCGTCCACCCCACGGAGGGCTGACCCCATGTCCCGCAGCAAGCAGAGCTACCGGGAACTGATGACCCGTGAATTCGCGCTCTGGGCTGTCGTCGCGCTGGCGAGCAAGGCTCCCGTGGCCATGGCTCCGCTGGCGCTGGTGTTCCTGAGCAGGGGGGCGCACGGCGGTTACACCCTGGGGGCGACTCTGGCCTCCGCGTACGTACTGGGCGAGGTCGTCGGCGCGCCGCTGCTGGGAGCCAGGCTGGCCCGTTCCCGGATGCGGCCCCAGCTGGCCCTCGGCCTGCTCGGCGGAGCGCTCTCCTTCGGCGCGCTGCCCCTCGCGCGCGACGCGCCGCCCGTCGTGCTCGTCGGACTGGCCTTCCTGGCCGGAGCGGCCCCGGCCGCCTGTCCGGGCGGGGTCCGCTCGCTGCTGACCCGGCTGGTGGAGGAGCCGCTGGTGCCCCGCGCACTGAGCGCCGAGGCCACGCTCACCCAGCTCACCTGGGCCGCCGCACCGGCACTCGTCGTCCTGCTCGCGCTCCAGGTGCACCCCGGTGCGCCGCTGGCGCTGGGAGCGGTGCTCGCGGCAGTCGCCGGGCTGCTGGTGCTCCGGCTGCCGGAGCCCCCGGCGCGGGGCGACGGCGGAACGGCGAAGGTCCGTATGACGCGGACCCTGTGGGCAGGCTGGCCCGTCTACCTCACCAGCGCGGCCGCGATGGCGATGCTCGCCACCGCAGAGCTGGTGCTCCCGGCCCTGCTGGAGGACCGGGACCTCCCGGTGGGCTGGTCGGGCCCGCTGCTCGCGGCGTTCGCCCTGGCCAGCGCGCTCGGCGCGTTCTGTTACGGGCTGCGCGCCTGGCCCGGTTCCGTGGCGGCGCAGAGCCTGGTGTTCCTCACGCTGACGGCGGGCTGCGTCACCCTGATCGCGTTCCTCCCCGGCCTGCCCGGCGTCGCGCTGGGCCTGATCCTGGCCGGCGTCTTCCAGTCCGGAGTGATGGTCACCCGCAACCTGAGCCTGCGCGAGCGGCTGCCCGAGGAGGCGCACGCGGCGGCGTACTCGGTGATGTACGCGGTGCAGGGCGTCGGGTACAGCCTGACGGCCACGCTGTCCGCGGTGGCGCTCGAGGCGGCGAGCCCGGCGGCGGCGATCCTCGGCGGTGTCGCCGTCACCGTGCTCATCACCGCGGCGAGCGCCGTGGCCGAATCCCGTTCCACTCCCGCCGCGCGGCCCACCGCGCCGGACCGGCGGGCCAGCGTGTAGCCCGGCGGCGCGGGCGGCCGCCGAAGCGGAACATCCCTCACGAAACCTCCGGGACTGCACACATCCGGCGCCGGACCACCGCCTGGTGCGCACAGGGTCACCACAGGTGCCTCGTACGATCGCCAGCCTGAACGGCGGCGCACCGGGTCCACGGAAGGCCGCCGTGAACGCCCCGGTGCGCGGGGCGCGTATGTCATGCAGCAAGCAGTACGCCGCTGCACGTCCCAGGAGCCGCCCGTGACCGCCCTGTACCCCAACGCCCCCGTCTCGCCCGCCCCGCACGTCTCGGCCCTCGACTACGACGGCCGCCCGGTGCTGGTGGAGCCCGAGATCCGGCGCCTGGACGGGGCCGTGTGCGAGGTGGCGGTGCCGCCGTTCGCGCCCCCGGTGACGCACGGCTCGCTGGCCGACCTGCCGTTCGACAACGCCGAGGCCGCGCCCGGCGCGATCGTGCTCAGCCGGAAGAACGCCTCCGGCGAGTGGGAGGACGTGACCGCCGAGCGGTTCGCCGCCGAGGTGCTGGCGGTGGCCCGCGGGCTGGTCTCGGAGGGGCTGATGCCCGGCGAGCGGATCGCCGTCATGGCCCGCACCCGCTACGAGTGGACGCTGCTGGACTTCGCCGCCTGGGCGGCCGGTCTGGTCACCGTGCCCGTCTATCCGACCTCCTCCGTCTACCAGACCCGCTGGATACTCCAGGACTCCGGCGCCGTCGCCCTCATCACCGAGACCACCGCCCAGGGCGCCGCCATCGCTCCGGAACTGGCCCAGCTCCCCGAGCTGCGGCACGTGTGGGTCATCGACGAGGGCCATGTCGAACTGCTCGCCGAGGCGGGCGCGGGCACACCGGACGGGGAGGTCGCCGTACGCCGCGGCATGCTGGGCCCCGACACGCTCGCCACCCTGATCTACACCTCGGGCACCACCGGCCGCCCCAAGGGCTGCGCCCTCTCGCACGGCAACTTCTTCGCCGAGGTCGACAACGCCATCGAGCTGCTCCACCCGGTCTTCAAGGCGACCACCGGCGACGAGGCGTCGGTGCTGCTGTTCCTGCCGATGTCGCACGTCTTCGGCCGCATGGTCGCCATCGCCTGCGTACGGGCCCGGGTACGCCTCGGCCACGCGCCCAGCCTCAAGCCCGAGCATCTCCTCCCGGACCTGGCCGCGTTCCGTCCGACCTGTCTGCTGACCATCCCGTACATGCTGGAGAAGGTGTACAACACCGCCCGCGCGAAGGCCGAGGCGAGCGGCAAGATCGCCGCCTTCGACCGGGCCGCCGCCACCGCCGTGCGCTACGGCGAGGCGCTGGAGGCCCGCCAGACCGGCACTGGCAACGGCCCGGGCGCCACCCTGAAGGCCAGCCGCTCCTTCTTCGACTCGCTCGCCTACCGCAAGCTGCGCGCCGCCATGGGCGGCCGGGTCCGCTACGCCATCTGCGGCGGCTCGCCCCTCGGCCGCCGCCTGGCCGCCTTCTACGCGGGCGCGGGCATCGAGATCTTCGAGGGATACGGCCTCACCGAGTCCACCGGCGCGACCACCGTCACCCCGCCGCTGCGGCCCCGCCTCGGCACCGTCGGCTGGCCGCTGCCCGGCACCCGGGTCCGGATCGCGGCCGACGGCGAGATCCTGATCTCCGGCGACCATGTGCTGCGCGGCTACTGGGACCAGCAGGCGGGCGGTGTCGTCCCCGCGACCCGCGACGGCTGGCTCGCCACCGGCGACCTGGGCCAACTGGACGACGACGGCTACCTCACCATCACCGGCCGCAAGAAGGAGCTGCTGATCACGGCGGGCGGCAAGTCGGTCGCCCCGGCCCCGCTGGAGAACTGGCTGCGCCAGCACCCCCTGATCTCCCACTGCCTCCTCGTCGGCGACGGCCGCCCCTACATCGGCGCGCTCATCACCCTGGACGCGGACGGCCTGGCCCACTGGCGCCAGATGAACGGCAAGCACCCGGTCCCGGCCGAACTCCTCGTCGGCGACCCGGACTTGAACGCGGTGCTGTGGGACGCCGTCGAGCAGGCCAACCAGCTCGTCTCCCGCCCCGAGTCCATCCGCCGCTTCACCGTGCTGCCCGGCGACTTCACCGAGCACACCGGCCACCTCACCCCCTCCATGAAGCTCCGCCGCGCCCGCATCCTGCGGGACTACGCGGACGCGGTGGAGGGCCTGTACGAGGGGTCTGGCCAGATCACCGGCCCCTGAGATCAGCGCACTTGGGCGAGGAGGAACGCCTGCGCGACGGGCTCCCCGGGTTCGGGCTCCCGTACCGTGCGGGAGCGGAGCGCGAACCCGGCCTCCTCCAGCAGCGCGGCCATCCGCTCCGGGTCGCGGCGCAGGAAGTCGAGGCTGACCGGATGCCCCCACGGCTGGTCGTGGCGCCGGGGTTCCTCGCCCGCCTGGAAGGCCAGCAGCAGCTGCCCGCCCGGCGCCAGCACGCGGCGGAACTCGGCGAACAGCGTGGGCAGTTGGTCCACCGGGGTGTGGATGCTGGAGTACCAGGAGACGACACCGGCCAACTCCCCGTCGGGGAGGTCCAGTTCCAGCATGGAGCCCTGCTCGAAGCGCAGGCCGGGGTTCTCGCGCCGGGCGACGGCCAGCATCGCGGGGGAGAGGTCGAGCCCGAACACGTCGAGCCCGAGGGCCGCGAGGAACCCGGTGATCCGGCCGGGCCCGCACCCCAGGTCGGCCACCGCCGCACCCGCCCCCACCAGCTCCGCGAACACGCGCAGCAGGGCCCGGTCGAGGGGCTGGGAGACGTGGGCGTCCCGGAAATGGTGGGCGTAGTCCTCGGCGATGGCGTCGTAGAACGTCCGGGTGGCGGCGAGGAAGTCGGGGGAGACGGAGGAGTCGGTCATGGGGAGCGACCCTAGGGGGTTCCGATCACTTCCGGGCTTGGAATGCGCCTGCCTCCCCGGCGATCAATGCGCGGGGCGCGGAGCCGGGAATTCGCCCGGAATTCACCGCGTCGAGGGGAGAAAGGCAGGAGCCCCGTCGCCGGAAGGCGTGGGGCTCCTTGGGTACTGCACTCAGATTCTGCGATCATGCAGAGATCAGGCGGGGGTGACGTTCTCCGCCTGCGGACCCTTCGGGCCCTGGGTCACGTCAAAGTTCACCTGCTGGTTCTCCTCGAGGGAGCGGAAGCCGGTGGCGTTGATCGCGGAGTAGTGAACGAAGACGTCGGGGCCGCCGCCCTCCTGGGCGATGAAGCCAAAGCCCTTTTCGGCGTTGAACCACTTAACGGTTCCGGTAGCCATAAGCCCTCCTTGGGCCCAAAAGGGTTGCCCTGCTCCAGAACCTGCAAGTGCGAACGGTGCTGCACGACTGCATTCATCTGAAAACGACGAGAGCCCGCGGTCACATGCTCCGCAGGCTCTGTACTGCAAGGGAAACCAAACTGCAACTTGCGGCGAGCCTAGCACGCAGGCCGCCGAAAGCAATAGAGGTCAAGATCACGTCACCCGAATGTTTGAACCCCTTCTCGGGCGCCCCGGCGACGGCCCGGTCGGGGCGACGTAACGCAAGGGGTCTAGTCTCGCGATGTGGACAATTCTCGCACCCGGCCGCGCGTCGGCCACATCCAGTTCCTCAACTGCCTGCCCCTGTACTGGGGGCTCGCGAGAACCGGCACGCTCCTCGACTTCGAGCTGACCAAGGACACCCCGGAGAAGCTCAGCGAGCAGCTGGTGCGCGGTGATCTCGACATCGGCCCGATCACGCTCGTGGAATTCCTGCGCAACGCCGGTGACCTGGTCGCCTTCCCGGACATCGCGGTGGGCTGCGACGGCCCCGTGATGTCCTGCGTGATCGTTTCGCAGGTGCCCCTGGACGAGCTCGACGGCGCGCGTGTCGCCCTCGGCTCCACCTCGCGGACCTCGGTCCGCCTCGCCCAGCTGCTGCTGGCCGAGCGGTACGGGGTGCGGCCGGAGTACTACACCTGCCCGCCCGACCTGAGCCTGATGATGCAGGAGGCGGACGCCGCCGTCCTCATCGGCGACGCGGCCCTGCGCGCCAACCTGCTGGACGCGCCGAAGTACGGCCTCCAGGTGCACGACCTGGGCGCGCTGTGGAAGGAGTGGACGGGCCTCCCGTTCGTCTTCGCGGTGTGGGCCGCGCGGCGCGATTACGCCGAACGCGAGCCGGAGATCACCCGCAAGGTGCACGAGGCGTTCCTCGCCTCCCGCAACGTCTCCCTGGAGGAGGTCGGCAAGGTCGCCGAGCAGGCCGCCCGCTGGGAGGCGTTCGACGAGGCGACCCTGGAGCAGTACTTCACCACCCTCGACTTCAGCTTCGGCCCCGCCCAGCTGAAGGCGGTGGAGGAGTTCGCCCGCCGCGTCGGCCCCACGACGGGCTTCCCGGCGGACGTGAAGGTGGAACTGCTCGGGGCGTAATCACTACGCTGCGAGGGCGCGGCTTTACGGGGGAGCCCGCGGGGGAGGGGTCGCCATGCAGCCGCTCGGAGCGGACGAACCGGCCGCCGTCGGACCGTACCGGCTGCTGGGCCGCCTCGGCTCCGGGGGCATGGGCCGGGTCTACCTGGGACGCAGCGCGGGCGGCCGTACCGTCGCGGTGAAGATCGTCCACCCGCAGTACGCGCTGGACGAGGAGTTCCGGGCCCGCTTCCGCCGCGAGGTGGCGGCCGCCCGCCGGGTAGGCGGCGCCTGGACCGCCCCCGTGCTCGACGCCGACCCGGACGCCCCGGTCCCCTGGGCCGCCACGGCGTACGCGGCGGGCCCCTCCCTCACCCAGGCCGTCACGGCCCACGGCCCCCTGCCCGCCCACACCGTACGGGCGCTCGGCGCGGGCCTCGCCGAGGCGCTGGCCACGGTCCACGCGCTGGACCTCGTGCACCGGGACGTGAAGCCGTCCAACGTGCTGCTCACCCTGGACGGCCCGCTCCTGATCGACTTCGGCATCGCCCGCGCCACCGAGGGCACCGCCTCCCTCACCGCGACCGGCGCCTCCGTGGGCTCCCCCGGCTACATGGCCCCCGAACAGATCCTCGGCGGCCGCGTCACCGGCGCGGCGGACGTCTTCTCCCTGGGCGCGGTCCTCGCCTACGCGGCGACCGGCAACCCGCCCTTCCCCGGCGACTCCTCGGCGGCGCTGCTCTACAAGGTCGTCCACGAGGAGCCGGAACTAGGCTCACTGGAAGGCGAGTTGCGCGAGATCGCCGCCGCCTGCCTGGCCAAGGACCCCGCCGGCCGCCCGGCCCCCGCCGACCTCGCCCACCGCCTGGCCCCGCAAGGCGCCGCCTCTCTCGTCACCGGCGGCTGGCTCCCCGGCCCGCTGGTCGAGCAGGTCAGCAGGAGCGCGGTCCAGATCCTCAACCTGGAGGGGTCCGCCGACGCCCCGTCGGGCCCGGTGGACTTCAGCAGCCCGGCGGTTTCGGGGGCGTTCGGCCCGGCGCCGGTGATGACCCCGGCCGCGGACACGGCCCCCGGCAAGGTGAGCGTGAGCCTGGCGGCGACGTCGGCACCCGGGGCGACGGGACGCGGACGCCGGGTGAGCTGCACGGTGGCCCTGGCGGTGGCGGGCGCGCTGGCGGCGATCTCCCTGGGCGTCACGACGTGGCTGCACGCGGGCGGGGACGGCGGCAACGACACGGCGGGCAGCGCCCCGGCCCACTCGGCACCGGCCGACCGGGCGGGCGCGATCCCGACCCGCTACCTGGGCACCTGGGAGGGCAAGGCCACCGGCCTGGGCGGCGCACTCCCCATGGGCACCTTCCGCGTCACGATCCACCAGGCACCAGTCGGCAAGGAGTTGGGCAACCTGCGCCAGACGGACCAACTGGGCGGAATCTGCGTAGACATCCTCACCCTGAAACAGGTGAACAACACCCGCCTGCTAGCTACGTCCACCGGCGCCAGGACCAACCACAAGGGCTGCGACCCCGCCCCGCACGACGTGGAGCTGACCCCCACCGGCGACGACCTGACGTACACCTCCACCAGCGCGGCCGAGGGCAACCCCGAGGCCCGCCTGTCCAAGGTGACGGCCGATGACTGACCTGCTCCCGGCAGCACTGGCGGCCCTGTGGGGCGCGCTGACGGGCGCCCTGCTCCCCAGAGCCGCGTACCGCTTCACGACCCCCCAGGGCACCCCCTGGCGCACGACATGCGAGGCGGACCACCCGTTGCCCGGCTGGCTGGGCAGGACACCATGCCCGAGATGCCCCCGCAAGACAGCGGCCACCCTCCCCCTGCTCACCGCCGCGATCTGCACCCTCCTGGCCCTGGCGACGGGCCCCCGCCCGGAACTACTGGCCTGGCTGACCCTGACCCCGGTAGCGACCCTCCTGACCACGGTGGACCTACGAGTACACCGCCTCCCGGACCCCCTGACCCTCCCCCTCACCCCCGCGGTCTTGACGTTGCTGGCCCTGGCGACGTGGCTCCCCGACCACACCGGCACCTACCGCACAGCCCTCTACGGAGCGGCAGCCCTCGGAGCCGCCTACCTGGCCCTCCACCTCCTCAACCCCTCCGGCATGGGCTTCGGAGACGTAAAACTGGCCCCGGCCCTGGGCGCGGCCCTCGGCTGGTACGGCTGGCCGACCGTCCTCCTCGGCACCTTCGCCACCTTCACCACGGGAGCCCTCTACAGCGCGGCCCTCCTCCTCACCCGCCGAGCCACCCGCAAGTCGGCCATCCCCTTCGGCCCCTTCCTGCTGACAGGCACGCTGCTGGGCGTACTGGCGGGGGCATACACCTCCTGAAGACGGGTGATCCGATCCCCTGGCGTAGGCTGACTGAGTCCGTCCACAACCCTTGACGAAAGGGACGCCCGGTGACCGAGAAGGCCGAACTCGCTTCTTTGGATGTCGCAGCCGTGCTGGACCGAGCCGCAGCGGGCGGACGCATCACGCCCGAGGAAGCGCTCGTCCTCTACCGCGACGCCCCCCTGCACGCGCTCGGCGCGGCCGCCGACGCCGTGCGCCGCCGCAAGTACGCGGGCATCGAGCACATCGCGACGTACATCATCGAGCGCAACATCAACTACACGAACGTGTGCGTCACGGCGTGCAAGTTCTGCGCCTTCTACGCGGCCCCGAAGGACACCAAGAAGGGCTGGAGCCGCGACCTGGACGACATCCTGCGCCGCTGCGCGGAGACGGTCGAACTGGGCGGCACCCAGATCATGTTCCAGGGTGGCCACCACCCGGACTACGGCGTCGAGTACTACGAGTCGCACTTCAAGGCGATCAAGGACGCGTTCCCCCAGCTGGTCATCCACTCCCTCGGCGCGTCCGAGGTGGAGCACATGGCCCGCATCTCCAAGGTCTCGGTCGAAGAAGCGATCACCCGCATCCACCAGGCGGGCCTGGACTCCTTCGCAGGCGCCGGAGCCGAGTTGCTCCCGGCCCGCCCCCGCAAGGCCATCGCGCCCCTCAAGGAGAGCGGCGAACGCTGGCTGGAGATCATGGAGACGGCGCACAACCTGGGCGTGGAATCCACGTCCACCATGCTGATGGGCACGGGCGAGACGAACGCCGAGCGCATCGAGCACCTGCGCATGATCCGGGACGTACAGGACCGTACGGGCGGCTTCCGGGCCTTCATCCCGTACACCTACCAGCCCGAGAACAACCACCTGAAGGGCCGCACGCAGGCGACGCTCTTCGAGTACCTGCGCATGATCGCCATCGCCCGCCTGTTCATGGACAACGTCCAGCACATCCAGGGCTCGTGGCTGACCACGGGCAAGGAAGTGGGCCAGCTGTCGCTGCACTACGGCGCGGACGACCTGGGCTCGATCATGCTGGAGGAGAACGTGGTCTCCTCGGCAGGCGCCAAGCACCGCAGCAACCGCCTGGAGATCATCGACCTGATCCGCAAGGCAGGCCGCACCCCCGCCCAGCGAGCGACCACCTACGAACACCTCGTGGTGCACGACGACCCGGCGAACGACCCGGTGGACGATCGCGTGGTCTCCCACATCTCCTCGACGGCGATCGAGGGCGGCACGGCCCACCCCGAATTGAAGCTGATCGCATCCAACTAGCCGCCCAGTGCTGACACTTCACGTAGCCGAGAACTCCCCGGAGACAGCGGTCCTGGTCGACGGCGCAACGGTGGCAGCCGTAGCCCCGTACGAAGAACTGACCGCGACCGCCCCCCAGGCCAGGGTCCGCCGCTGGCCCGGCATCCTCCTGCCGGGCCTCCTGAACCCGTACGCCCCAGAACTCCTGGAAGCGACGTACCACCCGGACCCCAGGGAGGCAGACACCCTGGGCACGGAGCCGATCACGGGCGCCCGAGCAAGCGAGATCTTCCGCAGGGACCCGACCCGCCTGGGAGCGAGCGCCCGCAGAGGCGTACAACGCATGCTGGCTCACGGCACAGTTGCAGTGGCGGGCGAGCTGCGCACGCGCACGGTGGCGGACGTGGTCCGCAGAGCGGGCCTGGCGATAGGCCAACGCCCACCCCGCCTACCGGGCCCCCCAGCCCTCTCCCCGACCCCCCTGATCCTCATGCCGCCGCTGAGGCCGGGAACGGGGGCCAGGTTCGCGGTATTCGACGTGGCGACGCGCGAGGAACTGGTGAAGCGGGGCGCGAGCACCTGCGTGGCGACGGTGATCGAGGGCCGTATAGTCCACCGCCGCCGCTGACCGAAACGGCGTGACAGCCGAAAACGGCGCGGAGGGGACGTGCCGGGGGGTGTCCGCCCGCAGCGGCCGGCGAAAAGGCAAGCCGAACGCATCGTAGAAACGTAAGTCGCCGGACCGAGGACGGACACCCCCCGGCGCGGCCCCGCCCCACGACGCACGGACCCGGCACCCCCACCGAACGGAATCCCGCCGACCGAGCCTGCAACAATGACGGAGTGACCCGCGCTTCCCTGAACAAGCAGCCGCACGAAGTCGCCGAGATGTTCGACGACGTGGCGGAACGGTACGACCTGACGAACGACGTGCTGTCGCTCGGCCAGGACCGGCGCTGGCGCAAGGAGGTGGCGAAGGCGGTAGACGCGCGCCCCGCGCAGAAGGTCCTGGACCTGGCGGCGGGCACGGCGACGTCATCGCTCCCCTTCGCCCGCACAGGCGCTTACGTGGTCCCCTGCGACTTCTCCCTGGGCATGCTCCAGGTGGGCAAGAAGAAGTACCCGTGGCTCCCGATCACAGCGGGCGACGCGACGAAGCTCCCGTTCAAGGACGACACCTTCGACGCGGTGACGATCTCCTTCGGCCTGCGCAACGTCCAGGACACGGACGCGGCGCTGCGCGAGCTGTACCGGGTGACGAAGCCGGGCGGCAGGGTGGTGATCTGCGAGTTCTCGCACCCCACGTGGACCCCGTTCCGCACGGTGTACACGGAGTACCTGATGCGAGCACTGCCCCCCGTGGCCCGCTCGGTGTCGTCGAACCCGGACGCGTACGTGTACCTGGCGGAGTCCATCCGGGCATGGCCGGACCAGCCGGCGCTGGCGGAGAAGCTGCAGAAGGCAGGCTGGCAAAGCGTGGCCTGGCGCAACCTGACGGGCGGAGTGGTGGCCCTGCACAGGGGCTTCAAGAAGTAACCGCACCTCACCGAGCGATCATCTCGAACGCATCCCCAGGCTCCCCGAGTTCCCGCTGAAGCCCACCGGAGGGCGGCGCGGGAAGCCGGGGCTCCCGCACACCCCCACCCCCCTCGCCGTCCCCGAGGTCGAACCACACGTAGACCATCGAGTCGGGCGGAACCTCGGCACCGGCGGGCGGATACTGCCGCACCACGTAATCGACGACCACGCGCTGGAATTCGGGCCGGTCAGGCGAGTTGAGAAACAGCCCCCGCGAGCGAGCGGCCTCGCGGGCGTCCACCGCCATGAGCCCGACCAGCCGAGGCACCCGTACCTCAGGCGTTTTGGGTGGTATTCGCACTGATGTCACCCCCAGTGGTACTGGAAGGGTAACTCCGCCAAGACGCCCCCGGAAGCGAAAGCTGCCTTTCTGCAACATTCAGCTACCGAGAGTCACAACTCCAGCGAGTAGCAATGCCCTTCCCGCTCAGAAGACGGAGTCACGAACCGCTCGGAGAGCCGCATCCCCAGCCGCCGCGCGACAGCGATCGACCGCGAGTTCTCGGCATCGACCATGGCGACAACCCGCCGAACCCCAGCGGAGCGAACCCGCTCAAGACAGTCGGCCGCGGCGACAGACGCGTACCCCAGCCCCCAGTGCGCCCGCCCGAGCCGCCACCCGATCTCGATCTCCCCGGCGGGCCCCCACGCATGAGGCCAAGGCTGAGCCCCGGTGAACCCCACGACATCCCCAGAGGAGTCGAGCACGGACCACAGACAGAACCCCAGCTCAGCATCGTGCCGCCGCTGCCGAGCGGTGAGTTCCTCGTACACGGACAGCTCGGCCGCCCGCCCCCCGTGGAACCGCATGACCTCGGGATCGGCGAAGACCCGATGCCAGACGAAGGCGTCCTCGTCGGTGGGCACACGCAGCCGTACTACGGGGTGAGTTCGGTTCACGGAGCAGCCCTTCAGCCGGTTGATCAATTCTGCTGAATAGACTGCCTGTGTCCAGTGCCCGTCGGCACGAAGATTCACAAGCCTGGGGAGAACCCGCCGTGACTGAGCCCCTCTCCGACAACACCGCAGACGTGATCGTCGTGGGCGCGGGGCCGGCCGGCTCCACCACCGCCTACCACCTCGCCAAGGCCGGACTAGACGTCCTGCTGCTGGAGAAGACCGAGTTCCCGAGGGAGAAGGTCTGCGGCGACGGCCTCACCCCGAGGGCGGTCAAGCAGCTCGTGGCCATGGGCATCGACATCTCCGAGGAGGCGGGCTGGCTGCGCAACAAGGGCCTGCGCATCATCGGCGGCGGCTCCCGGCTGCAGCTGGACTGGCCCGATCTCGCCTCGTACCCGAACTTCGGCCTGGTGCGGAAGCGCGACGACTTCGACGAGCAGCTGGCCCGCCAGGCGCAGAAAGCAGGCGCCCGCCTTTTCGAACTCTGCAACGTCAGCGGCCCGATCATCGACGACCGTACGGGCCGGATCACGGGCGTGACGGCGAAGCTGGGCGACGACAAGCGCCCGGTGACCTTCCACGCACCCCTCGTGGTCGCGGCGGACGGCAACTCCACCCGCCTCTCCCTGGCGATGGGCCTGCACCGCCGCGAGGACCGCCCGATGGGCGTGGCAGTAAGGACGTACTTCGAGTCCCCGCGGCACGAGGACGACTACCTGGAGTCCTGGCTGGAGCTGTGGGACCGCAGGGGCGCCCAGGACCGCCTGCTGCCCGGCTACGGCTGGATCTTCGGCATGGGCGACGGCACGTCGAACGTCGGCCTGGGCGTGCTGAACACCTCGGACTCCTTCAAGGAGCTGGACTGGCGCGAGGTGCTGAAGGCGTGGTGCGCGTCGATGCCGGAGGAGTGGGGCTACACCCCGGAGCACATGACGGGCCCGATCCGGGGCGCGGCCCTGCCGATGGCCTTCAACCGCCAGCCGCACTACACCAAGGGCCTGCTGCTGGTCGGCGACGCCGGCGGCATGGTCAACCCCTTCAACGGCGAGGGCATCGCCTACGCCATGGAGTCCGCCCAGCTCGCCGCCGACGTCATCGTCCAGGCCCACGCCCGCCCGACCCCGGCCACCCGCGAGATCGCCCTCCAGCGCTACCCCCGCGTCCTGAAGGACACCTACGGCGGCTACTACACCCTCGGCCGAGCCTTCGTAAAACTCATCGGCAACCCCAAGGTCATGCAGATCGGCGCCCAACGCGGCCTGACCCACCCCATCCTGATGAAGTTCGTCCTCAAACTCCTCGCCAACCTGACAGACCCCACCGGTGGCGACGCAATGGACCGAGTAATCAACGGCCTCACGAAGGTGGCCCCGAAGGCGTGACCGAGCCGCAGGGTCAGCTCAACTTAAGAGCCCTCGCGGCCCGGCGGGACAGCACGTCGTCCCGCCGGACCGCCACCTGCTGCAACGCGTCCCTTTTCTCCCGCTTGGAGAGCCGGTCCAGGTAGACGAACCCGAGGGTGTGATCGGTCTCGTGGGCCAGGCAGCGGGCGAAATAGCCGGTGCCCTCGATGACGAGAGGGTCGCCGTTCTTGTCCTGCCCCCGCACGACGGCCCGTTCGGGGCGGGGGACGGGCATCACGGCGCCGGGGACCGAGAGGCAGCCCTCGGTGTCGTCGAGCAACGGGCGCCCGGCCGAGGCGGGTTCCAGGACCGGGTTGGCGATGTGGCCGACGTGGCGGATGCCGTCGTCGTCGGGGCAGTCGTACACGAAGAGCCGCAGATCGACGCCGACCTGGTTCGCGGCGAGCCCGGCGCCCTCGGCGACGTACATGGTGCGGAACATGTCGTCGATGAGGGCCGCGAGGTCAGGCCCGAACTCCGTGACGTCCCGGCACGGCTTGTGCAGGATCTCCTCGCCGGTCTCGGTGATGCGGCGCACCGCACCCCGCCCGGCCTCCGGGGCATGACGCGGGTAGTACTCGGCGGGACTTCCCTGGACGAACACGCGTGGCATCGCGCTGTCTCCCTCTGCTTAGCGGCGGGCCGCCGGGCGGCGGCCCGGGCCCGAGCATGGCAGGAGACGCGCGAAGGCCGCTGCCCCCCGAGGGCAGCGGCCTTTCGTGTGCGGGGTGCGCGGGGGGTCAGAGGACCCGGACCGCGCCGGTGGGCTGGTCGTAGGAGAGGGGACGCTCCACGACGCCGGAGGAGGGGTTCTGGGCGCCGACGAACATGCCGTCGCCGACGTAGACGCCCACGTGGTACGCGCTGCCCGCGCTGCCCCAGTACAGGATGTCGCCGGGCTGGAGGTTGTCCAGGGAGACCTGGGTGCCTGCCGTGGACTGGTCCTGGGAGACGCGCGGCAGGCTGATGCCGACCTGCTTGAACGCCGTCTGCACCAGGCCCGAGCAGTCGTACGCGGACGGACCGGTGGCGCCGGAGACGTACGCCTTGCCGACCTGGGACTTCACGAACGACACGATGGACGCGGCCGAACCGGTCGCGCTGGACGAGCCGGTGACCGTGGAGCTGCCCACGCTCGCGCTCGCGGCCAGCACGGTGCGCTCGGCGTTGCGGGTGGCGCGGGCGGCGGCCTGCTTGCGGGCCTCCTCCTGCGCCTTCTTCTTCGCCTCGGCCTTCTGCTTGGCCTCGGCGAGGTCCGCCTTGGCCTGCTTCGCGGCGCTGGCGGCGGCCGCGTCACGCTCGGCCTGCAGCTCGTAGTTCGCGGCCGCCTGCTGGGTGGCGTCCGCGGACTGCGCGACCTGGGTGGCCACGTCGGCGGTGAGGGTGGGGAGTTCGAGCGTCTGCGTCACGGGCTCGGCCTCGGCCGCGTTCGCGTAGCCGGCCGCTCCGGCGACCGCCAGGGTGCTGAGAACGCCGCCGGCGACGCCGGTCCGCACGACGATGGACGACGCGCTGCGGCGGGGCTTCCGGTGGCTGCGTATGTGAGCGGTGTGGGACATGGGAACAACCGGTACCAGGGGCTCCTTCATATCTTCAACAAACGTGTGCTGCGCCACAATTGTTCAATCGGTTCCCCGAAACCTGGTCGCGTCACTCTTTATTGACGCCGTAACGGACATAGCGGACGGGGCTCATTGGCCCGTTGATCACGGTCTTTGATCATTACGTCCGAATTGCCCCGCGCCTACCATCGGTTGGGGTCGATGGCCAAGCCCGGTTCCGGAACGGCCGCTACCGGTGTGGCGGAGGTCACGGAACGGTCACCGGAGCGGTCGCGTCCGCGACGAACGACCGCGCGGCCGGAGTTCGTGAACGCGCGCACGCACCCGGACCGCGTCCACATCGCGCCCCGGATCTCCCTCCGGGGTGTGAATGTCCCGCACTAGCAGTCGGGTGCGTCCAGCACCAATTTGCATGCGCCGGAACTCTCTTGATATTGAGGCACCCCCTCCGCACCCCCTCTGGCCTGCACGGACGAGCGGGATTGTCACTTCTGGTGATCAACTGAACGCTTCGCGTACGAAGATCACCCATCCTCCGCCTTCATGATCCTTCGTCAGGTGGTGGAGATCACAAAGCTTGTGCAATACCCCGTGTCGCAGATCACAGAGCGTCGGGCATAGGATGCGGAGCAGTTGGGCTTGTGACCTGCTTCACATGTTCTCGATCTTCGCCGGGACGGTTGGGGTCGGTGGGACGGAAGAGGCAGCTGTGAGCCCCTGAACCGCCACCAGTCAATGCCGACTGAAGGGAGCGAGGAGCGGTGAACGCGTACGCGCCCATCCTCGTACTGGGAGCCCTCGGGGCAGGCTTTGCGATCTTCTCCGTGGTCATGGCCGCGCTGATCGGTCCGAAGCGCTACAACCGCGCGAAGCTCGAAGCCTACGAATGCGGCATCGAGCCGACCCCCACGCCGGCCGGCGGCGGGCGCTTCCCCATCAAGTACTACCTGACGGCGATGCTCTTCATCGTCTTCGACATCGAGATCGTCTTCCTCTACCCCTGGGCCGTCACCTTCGACGCGCTCGGGGTCTTCGGGCTCGTGGAGATGCTGCTCTTCGTGCTCACCGTCTTCGTCGCGTACGCGTACGTATGGCGGCGCGGCGGCCTGGAATGGGACTGAGGGGCCTTTAAGTCATGGGACTCGAAGAAAAGCTGCCGAGCGGCTTTCTGCTGACCACCGTCGAGCAGGCCGCGGGCTGGGTGCGCAAGGCGTCCGTCTTCCCGGCCACCTTCGGACTCGCCTGCTGCGCCATCGAGATGATGACCACCGGCGCCGGACGCTACGACCTCGCCCGCTTCGGCATGGAGGTCTTCCGCGGCTCACCGCGCCAGGCCGACCTGATGATCGTCGCGGGCCGGGTCAGCCAGAAGATGGCGCCGGTGCTGCGGCAGGTCTACGACCAGATGCCCAACCCGAAGTGGGTCATCTCCATGGGCGTCTGCGCGTCCTCGGGCGGCATGTTCAACAACTACGCGATCGTCCAGGGCGTCGACCACATCGTCCCGGTCGACATCTATCTCCCCGGCTGCCCGCCCCGCCCCGAGATGCTGCTGGACGCGATCCTCAAGCTCCACCAGAAGATCCAGGGCACCAAGCTCGGCGTCAACGCCGAGGAAGCCGCCCGGGAGGCCGAGGAAGCCGCGCTCAAGGCCCTGCCCACGATCGAGATGAAGGGGCTGCTGCGGTGAGCGACGACAAGGGCACCAACGGCGTCAACCCCGAGAAGGACCTCTCGGTCTCCAACCTCCCCGGCCAGCGTGGCCAGGGCGGCGAGGAGATCCGCGTCCAGCGCGGCATGTTCGGCGCGAACAACGGCGGCGACACCTCCGGCTACGACGGCCTGGTCCGCTCGATCCGGCTCCCCGGCGCGACGAGCCGCCCCTACGGCGGCTGGTTCGACGAGGTCGCCGACGAGCTGGAGGGCGCGCTGGAGGAGCAGGGCCTGCTCCCCGAGAACGCCATCGAGCGCACCGTCGTCGACCGCGACGAGCTGACCTTCCACATCGAGCGCGAGCACCTGGTCCGCGTCGCCCGCACCCTGCGCGACGACCCGGCGCTCCGCTTCGAGCTGTGCACCGGCGTCAGCGGGACGCACTACCCGAGCGACAAGGGCCGCGAACTGCACGCGGTCTACCACCTGCGCTCGATCACCCACAACCGGCTGATCCGGCTGGAGGTCAGCGCCCCCGACGCCGACCCGCGCATCCCGTCCCTGGTCGCGGTCTACCCGACCAACGACTGGCACGAGCGCGAGACGTACGACTTCTTCGGGATCGTCTTCGACGGCCACCCGGCCCTCACCCGGATCATGATGCCGGACGACTGGCAGGGCCACCCGCAACGCAAGGACTACCCCCTCGGCGGCATCGCCGTCGAGTACAAGGGCGCCCAGATCCCGGCTCCGGACCAGCGGAGGTCGTACTCGTGAGCACTCCCCACGCAACCGGCCGCGCCACCACCGAGGGAACCGTCTACACGGTCACCGGTGGCGACTGGGACGAGGTCGTCCAGTCCGCGGCCAAGGCGGACGACGAGCGCATCGTCGTCAACATGGGTCCCCAGCACCCGTCCACCCACGGAGTGCTCCGGCTCATCCTGGAGATCGAGGGCGAGACGGTCACCGAGGCCCGCTGCGGCATCGGCTATCTGCACACCGGCATCGAGAAGAACCTCGAGTACCGCACGTGGACGCAGGGCACCACCTTCGTCACGCGCATGGATTACCTGACGTCCTTCTTCAACGAGACCGCCTACTGTCTCGCCGTCGAGAAGCTGCTCGGCATCGAGGACCAGATCACCGAGCGGACCGACATCATCCGGGTGCTCCTGATGGAGCTGAACCGGCTGTCGTCGCACCTGGTGTGCATCGCCACCGGCGGCATGGAGCTGGGCTCCACCACGATCATGATCTACGGCTTCCGCGACCGCGAGATGATCCTCGACATCTACGAGCTGATCACCGGCCTGCGCATGAACCACGCGTACATCCGCCCCGGCGGACTCGCCCAGGACCTGCCGCCCGGCGCGGTCGACCAGATCCGCGAGTTCGTCAAGAAGATGCGGAAGAACCTCCCGGAGTACGACAAGCTCGCCACCGGGAACCCCATCTTCAAGGCCCGGATGCAGGACGTCGGCCACCTCGACCTGGCCGGCTGCATGGCGCTCGGCGCCACCGGCCCGATCCTCCGCTCCACCGGCCTCCCGCACGACCTGCGCAAGGCCCAGCCGTACTGCGGCTACGAGAACTACGACTTCGACGTGCCCACCGCCGAGACCTGCGACTCCTACGGCCGCTTCCTGATCCGGCTGGAGGAGATGCGCCAGTCGCTGCGGATCATCGAGCAGTGCCTGGACCGGCTCCAGCCGGGCCCGGTCATGGTCGCCGACAAGAAGATCGCCTGGCCCGCGCAGCTGGCGCTCGGGCCGGACGGGCTCGGCAACTCCCTGGACCACATCAAGAAGATCATGGGCACCTCCATGGAGGCCCTGATCCACCACTTCAAGCTGGTCACCGAGGGCTTCCGGGTCCCGCCGGGCCAGGCGTACGCGGCCGTCGAGTCGCCCAAGGGCGAACTCGGCGTGCACGCCGTCTCCGACGGCGGCACCCGCCCCTTCCGGGTCCACTTCCGCGACCCGTCCTTCACCAATCTGCAGGCCATGGCGGCGATGTGCGAGGGCGGTCAGGTCGCCGACGTCATCGTGGCCGTGGCGTCCATCGACCCCGTGATGGGAGGCGTCGACCGGTGACCACCTCTTCTTCCGAGCGGGGCGTCGGCCTGGGCATGCCGGAACTGCCCCCGCCCGCCTACCCGGACGACGTCCGGGCCCGGCTGGAGACGGACGCGCGCGAGGTGATCGCGCGCTACCCCGACTCCCGCTCCGCCCTGCTGCCGCTGCTGCACCTCGTGCAGGCCGAGGACGGCTACGTCACCCGGACCGGCATGAAGTTCTGCGCCGACGTGCTGGAGCTGACCACCGCCGAGGTCACCGCGGTCGCCACCTTCTACTCCATGTACCGCCGCAAGCCCTCCGGCGACTACCAGGTGGGCGTCTGCACCAACACTTTGTGCGCGGTCATGGGCGGCGACGCCATCTTCGAGACCCTCCAGGAGCACCTGGGCGTCGGCAACGGCGAGACCACCGGCGACGGCAAGGTCACCCTGGAGCACATCGAGTGCAACGCGGCCTGCGACTACGCACCGGTCGTGATGGTCAACTGGGAGTTCTTCGACGACCAGACCCCGGCCAGCGCCGTACGCCTCGTCGACGACCTGCGCGCCGGACAGCCCGTGCAGCCCACCCGAGGCGCCCGGCTGTGCACCTTCAAGGAGACCGCCCGCATCCTGGCCGGCTTCCCCGACGAGCGCCCCGGCGCCGTCGAGGAGGGCGGCAGCGCGGGCCCCGCCTCCCTGGTCGGCCTGCGCCTGGCCAAGGGCGAGGCGCACCCCGCGCGCGTGGTCCACCCGCGCGACGCCGCTCCGCAGGAGGAGGACACGGTGCACGAGCCCTCACCGACCGAGCGCCTCAGCTCCCACGACCCGGTGGAGACCTCGGCCTCCGACCCGGCGCACCCGTCCGGCCCGACCGCAGAGGAGGGGGAGTGATGACCGTGGTGACCGACGTCAAGGACGACACCAGCCCCGAGAAGCTGCTCGCCCCCGTCCTCTCGGCCTTCTGGGACGAGGACCGCTCCTGGTCGCTGGACGTCTACCGGCGGCACGACGGCTACGAGGGCCTGCGCAAGGCGCTCGCCATGTCCCCGGACGACCTGATCGCCTACGTCAAGGAATCCGGGCTGCGCGGCCGCGGCGGCGCGGGCTTCCCGACCGGCATGAAGTGGCAGTTCATCCCGCAGGGCGACGGCAAGCCGCACTACCTCGTCGTCAACGCCGACGAGTCCGAGCCCGGCACCTGCAAGGACATCCCGCTCCTCTACGCCAACCCGCACAGCCTCATCGAGGGCATCGTGATCGCCTGCTACGCGATCCGCTCCTCGCACGCCTTCATCTATCTGCGCGGCGAGGTCGTCCCCGTCCTGCGGCGGCTGCACGAGGCGGTGCGCGAGGCGTACGAGGCCGGGTTCCTGGGTCAGGACATCCTCGGCAGCGGGCTCGACCTCGAACTCACCGTGCACGCGGGCGCGGGCGCGTACATCTGCGGCGAGGAGACCGCGCTGCTCGACTCGCTGGAGGGGCGCCGCGGCCAGCCGAGGCTGCGGCCGCCGTTCCCCGCCGTCGAGGGCCTGTACGCCTGCCCCACCGTGGTGAACAACGTCGAGTCGATCGCCTCGGTTCCCGCGATCATGCACCAGGGCAAGGACTGGTTCCGCTCGATGGGCAGCGAGAAGTCGCCCGGCTTCACGCTGTACTCGCTCAGCGGGCACGTGGCGAGCCCCGGCCAGTTCGAGGCACCGCTCGGCATCACCCTGCGCCAGCTGCTCGACATGAGCGGCGGCATGCGCCCCGGCCACCGGCTGAAGTTCTGGACCCCGGGCGGCTCCTCCACCCCGATGTTCACCGACGAACACCTGGACGTGCCCCTCGACTACGAGGGCGTCGGCGCCGCCGGTTCCATGCTCGGCACCAAGGCGCTGCAGTGCTTCGACGAGACCACCTGCGTGGTCCGGGCGGTCACCCGCTGGACCGAGTTCTACGCCCACGAGTCCTGCGGCAAGTGCACGCCCTGCCGCGAAGGGACGTACTGGCTGGTCCAGTTGCTGCGCGACATCGAGGCGGGCAAGGGGGCGATGTCCGACCTCGACAAGCTGAACGACATCGCCGACAACATCAACGGCAAGTCCTTCTGCGCCCTGGGCGACGGCGCGGCTTCACCGATCTTCTCCTCGCTGAAGTACTTCCGCGAGGAGTACGAGCAGCACATCACGGGCCGGGGCTGCCCCTTCGACCCGGCCAAGTCGACGGCCTGGGCGGACCGCCCGGAGGTGAACGCATGACCGTGACCACCAGTGCCCCCTCAGGAGGGGGGCAGGCGGCGGTCCCGCCGGAGGACCTCGTCACGCTGACGATCGACGGCATCGAACTCAGCGTGCCCAAGGGCACCCTGGTCATCCGGGCCGCCGAACAGCTCGGCATCGAGATCCCGCGCTTCTGCGACCACCCCCTGCTGGACCCGGCCGGTGCCTGCCGCCAGTGCATCGTGGAGGTGGAGGGCCAGCGCAAGCCGATGGCGTCCTGCACCATCACCTGCACCGACGGCATGGTGGTGAAGACGCAGCTCACCTCGCCGGTCGCCGAGAAGGCCCAGCACGGGGTGATGGAGCTGCTGCTCATCAACCACCCGCTGGACTGCCCGGTCTGCGACAAGGGCGGCGAGTGCCCGCTGCAGAACCAGGCCATGTCGCACGGCAACGCCGACACCCGCTTCGAGGGCCGCAAGCGCACCTACGAGAAGCCGGTGCCGATCTCCACCCAGGTGCTGCTGGACCGTGAGCGGTGCGTGCTGTGCGCCCGCTGCACCCGGTTCTCCAACCAGGTCGCGGGCGACCCGATGATCGAGCTGATCGAGCGGGGCGCGCTCCAGCAGGTCGGCACCGGCGAGGGCGACCCGTTCGAGTCGTACTTCTCCGGCAACACCATCCAGATCTGCCCGGTCGGCGCGCTCACCTCCGCCGCCTACCGGTTCCGGTCGCGCCCCTTCGACCTGATCTCCTCGCCGTCGGTGTGCGAGCACTGCTCGGGCGGCTGCGCCACCCGTACCGACCACCGGCGCGGCAAGGTCATGCGGCGGCTCGCCGCCAACGACCCGGAGGTCAACGAGGACTGGGTCTGCGACAAGGGCCGCTTCGCGTTCCGCTACGCCCAGC
This sequence comes from Streptomyces sp. NPDC002176, assembly GCF_044903645.1. Classification (NCBI taxonomy): domain Bacteria; kingdom Bacillati; phylum Actinomycetota; class Actinomycetes; order Kitasatosporales; family Streptomycetaceae; genus Streptomyces; species Streptomyces sp. NPDC002176. Next base: position 1,090,026 of record NZ_JBJDQW010000002.1, on the reverse strand, counting down.
TGCGCGACCGGCTCGACACCCCGCTGGTCCGCAACGCCGAGGGCGTGCTGGAACCGGCCTCCTGGCCGGAGGCGCTGGACGCGGCCGCGCGCGGCCTCGGCGCCGCTCGCTCCCGCGCCGGGGTGCTCACCGGGGGTCGGCTGACCGTCGAGGACGCGTACGCGTACAGCAAGTTCGCGCGGGTGGCGCTCGACACCAACGACATCGACTTCCGGGCCCGTGTGCACAGCGGCGAGGAGGCCGACTTCCTGGCCGCCCGGGTGGCCGGGCGGGGTCGCGACCTCGACGGCACCGGGGTCACGTACACCGCGCTGGAGCAGGCGCCCGCCGTGCTGCTGGTCGGGTTCGAGGCCGAGGAGGAGGCGCCCGGCGTCTTCCTGCGGCTGCGCAAGGCGTGGCGCAAGCACGGTCAGAAGGTGTACTCGCTGGCCACGCACGCCACCCGCGGCCTGACGAAGGCGGGCGGCACCCTGCTGCCCGCCGCGCCCGGCACCGAGCCCGAGTGGCTGGACGCGCTGGGCAGCGGGGTCGGTCTGGAGGAGGCGGGCACCGGGGCGGCCGAGGCGCTGCGCGCCGAGGGCGCGGTGATCGTGGTCGGCGAGCGGCTCGCGGGCGTCGAGGGCGGTCTGACGGCCGCCGCGCGCGTGGCCGCCGCGACCGGCGCCCGGCTGGTGTGGATTCCGCGGCGGGCGGGGGAGCGCGGCGCCGTCGAGGCGGGCGCGCTGCCCTCGCTGCTGCCGGGCGGCCGCCCGGCCACCGACCCGCGCGCGCGGGAGGAGGTCGCCGCCGCCTGGGGGCTGGCCGAACTCCCCGCCCGCTACGGCCGCGACACCCAGCAGATCGTGGAGGCCGCCGCCACCGGCGAGCTGTCCGCGCTGCTCGTCGCCGGGGTGGAGGTCGCCGACCTGCCCGACCCGGCACGCGCGCGTGAGGCGCTCGACAGCGTCGGCTTCCTGGTCTCGCTGGAGCTGCGGCCCAGCGAGGTCACCGAGCGCGCCGACGTGGTGCTGCCGGTCGCGGCGGTGGTCGAGAAGGCGGGCACCTTCCTCAACTGGGAGGGCCGGGTCCGCTTCTTCGAGGCCGCGCTCAAGCCCGACCAGATGACCCGCCGTCTCGCCCCGGCCGACGCCCGCGTCCTGCAGATGCTGGCCGACGCGATGAACGTCCATCTGGGCCTGCCGGACCTGCGCACCACCCGTGCGGAGATCGACCGCCTCGGCGCCTGGACCGGGGCCACCGCCGCCGACCCGCTGCACGACGGGGCCGCGCTGCCCCGCCCGGCCGCCGGTGAGGCCGTGCTCGCCGGACACCGGCTCCTGCTCGACCTCGGCGTCCTCCAGCAGGGCGACGAGGCGCTGGCCGGGACCCGGCACGCCGCCCACGCGCGCGTGTCCGCGGCGACGGCCGCCGAGGCGGGCGTCAAGGACGGCGACGCGCTCGCCGTCACCGGCCCCGCCGGGACGACCGAACTCCCCCTGGAGATCACCGAGATGCCCGACCGGGTGGTCTGGCTCCCGCTGGACTCGGTCGGCCGCGGCGTCGCCTCCGACACCGGGGCCCGGCCCGGCTCCCTCGTCCGTATCGGCCCGGCGGCGCTCGCCGACGAGGCCCCCAAGGAGGTTCGAGGATGAGCCCGTTCCTCGCCGCTGAAGACCTCTCGCTGTTCGGCCGCGACCCCTGGTGGCTGGTCGTCGTCAAGGCGGTGTTCTGCTTCGCGTTCCTGATGCTGACGGTGCTGCTGTCCATCGTCTGGGAGCGCAAGGTCGTCGCCTGGATGCAGCTGCGCGTCGGCCCCAACCGGCACGGCCCCTGGGGCATGCTCCAGTCGCTCGCCGACGGCGTGAAGCTGATGCTCAAGGAGGACGTCGTCGTCAAACGCGCGGACAAGGTGATCTACGTCCTCGCGCCGGTCGTCGCGGTCATCCCGGCCTGCATGGCGATCGCGGTGATCCCCTTCGGACCCGCCGGCAACGAGATCTCGATCTTCGGCCACCGCACCACCATGCAGCTCACCGACCTGCCGATCGCGATGCTCTACATCCTCGCGGTCGCCTCGATCGGCATCTACGGCATCGTGCTGGCGGGCTGGAGTTCCGGCTCGACCTACCCGCTGCTGGGCGGCCTGCGCTCCTGCGCGCAGATGATCTCGTACGAGATCGCCATGGGCGCCGCGTTCGCCTCGGTGTTCCTCTACTCGGGGTCGATGTCGACCTCCACCATCGTGGAACAGCAGCACGACCGCTGGTACATCCTGCTGCTGCCGGTCTCCTTCATCCTCTACGTGATCACGATGGTGGGCGAGACCAACCGCGCCCCCTTCGACATGCCGGAGTCCGAGGGCGACCTGGTCGGCGGCTTCAACACCGAGTACTCGTCGATCAAGTTCGCGCTGTTCATGCTCGCCGAGTACATGAACATGGTGACGGTGTCGGCGGTGACGGCCACCCTCTTCCTCGGCGGCTGGCGGGCCCCCTGGCCCATCAGCACCTTCTGGGAGGGTGCCAACCACGGCTGGTGGCCGATGCTCTGGTTCGTCATCAAGGTCCAGCTGCTGCTGTTCTTCTTCATCTGGCTGCGCGGCACGCTCCCCCGCGTCCGCTACGACCAGCTGATGAAGCTCGGCTGGAAGGTGCTCATCCCGGTCTCGGTGGTCTGGCTGATGCTGGTGGCGACCGTGCGGGTGCTGCGCAACGAGAACTACGACTTCGCCGACATCGCGCTCTACGTCGGCGGCGCCGTGCTCGCCCTGCTGCTGATCTCCTTCATCGCCGACATGTTCCGCGACAAGGCCAAGGCCGAGGAGGCCGCGGCCCCGGAACCCGGATTCGATCCGCTGGCGGGCGGATTCCCCGTACCGCCGCTGCCCGGACAGCAGTTGCCCGCGGTGCCCAGGCGCCGTCCGCGCCAGGAGCGGGAGCTGATTGTCAGTGGTGGAGTGGACACTGTGAGTGACCAGACTCCGGATGGAAAGGAGGCGTCCGATGGCTGAGGAGCCCAAGGAGACCGCACCCGGTTTCCAGAACCCCGTGGCCGGCTTCGCCGTGACCTTCAAGGCCATGTTCAAGAAGCGGCTGACCGAGCAGTACCCGGAGCAGAAGAAGACCACCGCTCCCCGCTTCCACGGACGGCACCAGCTCAACCGCCATCCGGACGGCCTGGAGAAGTGCGTCGGCTGCGAGCTGTGCGCCTGGGCCTGCCCCGCCGACGCCATCTATGTCGAGGGCGCCGACAACACCGACGAGGAGCGCTACTCGCCGGGCGAGCGGTACGGCAGGGTCTACCAGATCAACTACGCCCGCTGCATCCTGTGCGGGCTGTGCATCGAGGCGTGCCCCACCCGCGCGCTCACGATGACCAACGAGTTCGAGCTGGCCGACTCCAGCCGGGCCAACCTCATCTACACCAAGGAGCAGTTGCTCGCCGGTCTGGACGAGGGCATGGTCGACTCCCCGCACGCGATCTTCCCCGGCACCGACGAACAGGACTACTACCGGGGCCTGGTGACCGAGGCCGCCCCCGGCACGGTCCGCCAGGTAGCCACGTCGAAGGGCGAGAAGCCTGAAGATGAGGGGGTGGAGGCATGACCGCGCAGCTAGCCGCCTACTCCACCTCCACCGGAGAAGCGGTCCAGTTCTGGATTCTCGGCAGCGTCGCCGTGATCGGCGCCCTGTGCACCGTCCTGATGCGGCGCGCGGTGCACAGCGCGCTCTGTCTCGCCGGGACCATGATCGTCCTGGCGGTGTTCTACCTGGCCAACGGCGCCTATTTCCTGGGGGTCGTGCAGATCGTCGTCTACACGGGCGCGATCATGATGCTCTTCCTCTTCGTGGTGATGCTCGTCGGCGTGACCGCCGCGGACTCGCTGAAGGAGACCATCAGGGGCCAGCGCTGGCTGGCCCTGCTCTGCGGGCTCGGGTTCGGCGTCCTGCTGCTGGGCGGCATCGCCAACGCCTCGCTGACCCAGTTCAACGGCACCGGCCAGGCCAACGCGGGCGGCAACGTGGAGGGCCTGGCGACCCTCATCTTCACCAAGTACGTCTTCGCCTTCGAGCTGACCGGCGCCCTGCTGATCACCGCCGCGATCGGCGCCATGGTGCTCACCCACCGCGAGCGCACCGAGCGGGCCAAGACCCAGCGCGAGCTGGCCGCCGAGCGGGTCCGCGAGAACAAGCACGTACCCCCGCTGCCCGCCCCCGGCGTCTACGCCCGGCACAACGCGGTGGACATCGCGGGCCTGCTGCCCGACGGCACCCCCGCCGAGCTGAGCGTCAGCCGGACGCTGCGCGAACGCGGCCAGATCCGGGACGTCTCCGCCCAGGCCCTCGGCGACCTCAAGGCGCTGGAACAGCGCGCCGAGGACCGCCTGGAGCGCACGGAGAACACACCGGCGACCTTCAAGCGGACGGAGGACGCGGCCCAGTGAACCCCGTCAACTACCTCTATCTCGCGGCCCTGTTGTTCACCATCGGCGCCACCGGCGTGCTGATCCGGCGGAACGCGATCGTGGTGTTCATGTGCGTGGAGCTGATGCTCAACGCCTGCAACCTCGCCTTCGTCACCTTCTCCCGGATGCACGGCAACCTCGACGGCCAGATCATCGCGTTCTTCACGATGGTCGTCGCCGCCGCGGAGGTCGTGGTGGGCCTGGCGATCATCGTGTCGCTGTTCCGCACCCGCCACTCGGCCTCGGTCGACGACGCCAGCCTGATGAAGCTGTAAGGGGTCGGAAGAATCGTGGAGAACCTGATCGCGCTGCTCATCGCGGCGCCCCTGCTCGGAGCCGTCGTGCTCCTGCTCGGTGGCCGACGCCTCGACGCCGTCGGCCACTGGGTCGGCACCCTGCTGTCGACCGCCTCCTTCGGCATCGGCTTGGCCCTCTTCGCCGGGCTGCTCGGCGAGGACCCCGAGCACCGCACCTGGACCCAGCACCTGTGGAACTGGATCTCGGTCGGCGACTTCCAGGCCGACGTCACCCTGCGGCTCGACCAGCTGTCGATGACGTTCGTCCTGCTGATCACCGGGGTCGGCTCGCTGATCCACCTCTACTCCATCGGGTACATGGAGCACGACGAGCGGCGCCGCCGCTTCTTCGGCTACCTCAACCTGTTCCTCGCGGCGATGCTCCTGCTGGTCCTCGCCGACAACTACCTGCTGCTGTACGTCGGCTGGGAGGGCGTGGGCCTCGCCTCGTACCTGCTGATCGGCTTCTGGCAGCACAAGCCCAGCGCCGCGACCGCCGCGAAGAAGGCGTTCCTGGTCAACCGGGTCGGCGACGTGGGCCTGTCCATCGCCATCATGCTGATGTTCACCACCTTCGGCACCTTCGCCTTCGGCCCGGTGCTGGAGAACGCGGGCCAGGCGTCCGAGGGACGGCTCACCGCGATCGGCCTGATGCTGCTGCTCGCCGCGTGCGGCAAGTCCGCCCAGGTGCCGCTGCAGTCCTGGCTCGGTGACGCGATGGAGGGCCCGACCCCGGTCTCGGCCCTGATCCACGCGGCCACCATGGTCACGGCGGGCGTCTACCTCATCGTCCGCTCCGCCGCGATCTTCAACGGCGCCCCGGACGCGCAGCTCGTCGTCACCGTCGTCGGCGGGGTCACGCTGCTGTTCGGTGCGATCGTCGGTTGCGCCAAGGACGACATCAAGAAGGCGCTGGCCGGTTCGACCATGTCGCAGATCGGCTACATGGTCCTCGCGGCGGGCCTCGGCCCGATCGGCTACGTCTTCGCGATCATGCACCTGGTCACCCACGGCTTCTTCAAGGCCGGGCTGTTCCTCGGCGCCGGTTCGGTGATGCACGGCATGAACGACGAGGTCGACATGCGGAAGTACGGCGCCCTGCGCAAGTACATGCCGATCACCTTCGTCACCTTCGGCCTCGGCTACCTCGCGATCATCGGCTTCCCCGGTCTGTCCGGCTTCTTCTCCAAGGACAAGATCATCGAGGCGGCGTTCGCCAAGGGCGGCACCGAGGGCTGGATTCTCGGCGGGGTGGCCCTGCTGGGCGCGGCGATCACCGCGTTCTACATGACCCGCGTGATGCTGATGACGTTCTTCGGCGAGAAGCGCTGGCAGCCGGACGCCGAGGGTCATGAGCCCCACCCGCACGAGTCCCCGAGGACCATGACGATCCCGATGATCGTGCTGGCCGTCGGCTCGGTCGCGGGCGGTGCCTTCTTCGACATCGGCGACCGCTTCCTGCACTGGCTGGAGCCGGTCACCGGACACAGCGAGGGCAACTCCCCGCTGAGCGCGCTCACCATCACCGGCGCCACCATGGTCTGCCTGGTCGTCGGCGTGGGCCTGGCCTGGGCGCAGTACGGCCGCAAGCCCGTACCCGCCGTGGCCCCGCGCGGCTCCGTGCTCACCCGCGCCGCCCGGCGCGACCTCTACCAGGACGACTTCAACCATGTCGTGCTGGTGCGCGGCGGCGAGCACCTGACCCGCTCGCTGGTCTATGTCGACCACACCCTGGTCGACGGTGTCGTCAACGGCTCGGCGGCCGGTTTCGGCGGCCTGTCCGGGCGGCTGCGCCGTGTCCAGAACGGCTTCGCCCGCTCCTACGCGGTCTCGATGTTCGGCGGCGCGGCCCTCCTGGTCGCCGCGACCCTGCTGATGAGGGCGGTCTGATACCGATGTCCTTTCCTCTGCTGACAGCGACAGCGCTGCTCCCGGCGCTCGGTGCGGTGGCCACGGCCGCCGTACCCGCCCGGCAGCGCACCGCCGCCAAATGGCTGGCCCTGCTGGTCTCCCTGGCCACGCTCGCGCTGGCGATCGTCGTCCTGGTCCGCTTCGACCCGGACGGCGCCCGCTACCAGCTCACCGAGTCGCACTCCTGGATCAGGGACTTCGGGGTCCGCTACGAACTGGGCGTGGACGGCATCGCGGTGGCCCTGATCGGGCTGACCGCGCTGCTGATGCCGTTCATCGTGCTGGCGGGCTGGCACGACGCCGACCCCTTGGAGACGGGCAGCAGGCGGTGGCGGCCCACGCAGGGCTTCTTCGCGCTGATCCTGGCCGTCGAGGCGATGGTGATCATCTCCTTCGAGGCGACCGACGTCTTCGTCTTCTACATCTTCTTCGAAGCCATGCTGATCCCGATGTACTTCCTCATCGGCGGCTTCGGGGACCGGGCCCACAGCCAGGGCGAGGAGGCGGCTTCCACCCAGCGGTCGTACGCGGCCGTGAAGTTCCTCCTCTACAACCTGGCCGGCGGTCTGATCATGCTGGCCGCGGTGATCGGGCTGTACGTGGTCGCCGGGAGCTTCAGCCTCCAGGAGATCGTCCAGGCGCGTGCCAATGGCTCGCTGACCATGGCGACCAGCACCGAACGCTGGCTGTTCCTCGGCTTCTTCTTCGCCTTCGCGGTGAAGGCGCCGCTGTGGCCGCTGCACACCTGGCTGCCCAACGCCATGCAGGAGTCCACCGCGCCGGTCGCGGTGCTCATCACGGCGGTGGTCGACAAGGTCGGCACCTTCGCCATGCTCCGCTTCTGCCTCCAGCTCTTCCCGGAGGCGTCGAAGTGGGCGACCCCGGTGATCCTGGTGCTGGCCCTGATCAGCATCGTCTACGGGGCGCTGCTCGCGGTCGGCCAGCGGGACATCAAGCGGCTGGTGGCGTACGCGTCGATCTCGCACTTCGGCTTCATCGTGATGGGCATCTTCGCCATGACGACCCAGGGCCAGTCCGGCGCGACCCTCTACATGGTCAACCACGGGATCTCGACGGCCGCGCTGATGCTGGTCGCCGGGTTCCTGATCTCCCGGCGCGGCTCCCGGCTCATCGCGGACTACGGCGGTGTGCAGAAGGTCGCCCCGGTGCTCGCGGGCACGTTCCTGATCGGCGGTCTGGCGACCCTGTCGCTGCCCGGACTGGCTCCGTTCGTCAGCGAGTTCCTGGTGCTGGTCGGCACGTTCAGCCGGTATCCGGTGATCGGGATCATCGCCACCATCGGCATCGTGCTGGCGGCGCTGTACACGCTGGTGCTGTACCAGCGCACCATGACCGGCCCGGTGAGGCCGGAGGTCTCGGCGATGCCCGACCTGAGGGTGCGTGAGGTGCTGGTGGTCGCGCCGCTGATCGTGCTGCTGGTCTTCCTGGGCGTCTATCCGAAGCCCCTCACCGACATCGTCAACCCGGCGGTCAAGCAGACCATGTCCGATGTCCATCAGAAGGACCCCAAGCCCGCGGTGGAGGCGGCCAAGTGAGCGCAGCAGCCGTCCACAGCCTGTGGACAACGGCGGCCGATCCGATCTCCAAGATCGACGCGCCGAAGATCGAATACGGACAATTGTCGCCGACGCTGATCGTCTTCGGCGCCGCCCTCATCGGGGTGCTCGTCGAGGCGTTCGTGCCGCGCCGCTCCCGCTACTACGCCCAGGTGTTCGTCTCCGCCGTCGCGCTGTGCGCCGCGTTCGCCGCGGTCGTCGCGCTCGCGGCGGGCGGGTACGGCACCACCAAGGCGCACATCGCGGCCATGGGCGCGGTCGCGGTGGACGGACCGGCGCTGTTCCTGGAGGGCACGATCCTGCTGGCCGCGCTGGTCGGCCTGTTCACCTTCGCCGAGCGGCGGCTCGACCCGGCGGCGCACGGCAACCGGGTCGACTCCTTCGCGGCGCAGGCCGCGGCCGTACCGGGCGGGGAGGGCGAACAGGCGGCCGTGAAGGCCGGGTTCACCACCACCGAGGTGTTCCCGCTGCTGCTCTTCGCGGTCGCGGGGATGCTGGTCTTCCCCGCGGCGAACGACCTGCTGACGCTGTTCGTCGCCCTGGAGGTGCTCTCCCTCCCGCTGTACCTGCTGTGCGCGCTGGCCCGCCGCAAGCGGCTGATGTCGCAGGAGGCCGCGGTCAAGTACTTCCTGCTCGGCGCGTTCGCCTCGGCGTTCACCCTGTTCGGCATCGCCCTGCTGTACGGCTACGCGGGCTCGGTGTCGTACGCGCGCATCGCGGCCGTCGTGGACGGCACGGTCAGCGGGGTCGACCCGGCGCTCGCGGACACCATGGGCAATGACGCGCTGCTGCTGATCGGCATGGCGCTGCTGGTGATGGGCCTGCTGTTCAAGGTGGGCGCGGTGCCGTTCCACATGTGGACCCCGGACGTGTACCAGGGCGCCCCGACCCCGGTGACCGGCTTCATGGCGGCCGCGACCAAGGTGGCCGCGTTCGGCGCGCTGCTGCGGCTGCTGTACGTGGTGCTGCCGGGGCTGCGCTGGGACTGGCGGCCGGTGATGTGGGGCGTGGCGATCGTCACCATGCTGGCCGGTGCGATCGTCGCCATCACCCAGACCGACATCAAGCGGCTGCTGGCGTACTCCTCCATCGCGCACGCGGGCTTCATCCTGGCCGGTGTGATCGCCACGACGGAGGACGGTGTCTCGGCGGTCCTCTTCTACCTCGCCGGGTACTCCTTCGTCACGATCGGCGCCTTCGCCGTGGTCACCCTGGTCCGCGACGCGGGCGGCGAGGCGACGCACCTCTCCCAGTGGGCGGGGCTCGGCCGCCGCTCACCCCTGGTCGCCGCGGTCTTCGCCGTCTTCCTCCTCGCCTTCGCCGGTATCCCGCTGACCAGCGGCTTCGCGGGGAAGTTCGCGGTGTTCCGGGCGGCGGCGGAGGGCGGCGCGGCCCCGCTGGTCGTGGTCGGCGTGATCTCCTCGGCCATCGCCGCCTTCTTCTACATCCGAGTGATCGTCCTGATGTTCTTCAGCGACCCCAAGCCGGACGGCCCGACCGTCGCGGTCCCCTCCCCCCTGACGATGACCGCCATTGCGGTCGGCGTCGCCGTCACGGTGGTCCTGGGCGTGGCTCCCCAGTACTTCCTGGACCTGGCGGGGAGTGCGGGGGTGTTCGTCCGCTGAGCCGACCTCGGCTGCCCGGCGCTCCTCGGGGGTGCCGGGCAGCGGTGTGTGCGGGGTCCGCTATTCGCCCCTCTCCCACCAGGTCTCGAACCGCCGTACGCGCTCGTCGACGCGTTCGCCCACCGTCAGGCTGGTCTCGTAGACGCGTGACGGATCGCCGTCGGCCGGTGTCGTCTCGTAGCTGATGGCCCGGTCGAAGACGACGAAGTTCTTCACCGCCTCCCGCTGCTCCCAGGTCTCCAGGGTGGACAGCACCAGTACGCGGATCTCGAAGCCCAGACCCCGCTGCCAGGCCCGCAGCTCCTCCACGCCGGTGTCCAGGTCCGCCGGGGTGCCGAGGATGAGCAGCCGCCGTACCCGGACGCCCCGCGCCACCGCCTGCTGCTGAGCGGTCACGTAGTGGCGGCCGAGGTCGGTGCCCCAGAAGTCCCGGTCGACCGAGGTGCTCGCCGCGTCGATGGACGCCCCCGCGCAGCGAGCCAGGCCCAGCAGCCAGTCGCGGTCCTCGCCCTCGTAGTCCGCGTGATTGCCCCGCAGCGCTTCCATGAGGTCGGCCACCCGCCGTACCTCGGCCCGGACGAAGGTGTACAGGAAGTCGGGGCGGCCGGGTTCGAGTGCCGCGACGTTCCGGGCCAGGCGGGTGACCTCCCCGGAGCCCACGGGTGAGGTGTCCAGCCGGGAGATCAGCCGGGTCGTGTCGTTGAAGCCGGTGAGGCCGTCGTCCAGCCGCCGTTCGAAGTCCGCGAGCTGCTGGACGATGAGGGTCGCACCGGCGATGAACACGGACAGGGTGATCTTCCAGATCTCGGGCTGGTCCGTGAGGTTGGTGATCAGATAGGTCACGCCGCCCAGCAGGGCGGTGACGGCGACTCTCACCACTACTTCGGATATCCGGCGCGTCCGCCGCATGGCTTCCCCCGATGTCACTGTCGACGACGATGCTGACGTGGGCGCCGGGAGGTGCGTCGCGGTCCGCCGGGGACGCCCGTGCCCGGCAGCGAGTACAGCAGGAGCAGGTCACGGACCCGCTGGGCGAGGGACTGCCACTGGCGGGTGAGCCCCGGCGTCAGCTCCAGCGCCTCCCACAGCGGGCGGAGCCGAGGGTCCGGCCGGGCCGCAGGCATCCACAGGTGCAGCAGGTGAGCCGTGGCCGGGCGCAGGAGTTCCTCCGGCGCGCTGCCCGGCGGAGCCTCGTCCAGCAGGGCGGTCAGGACCGTCAGCAGCCAGTCGTGCAGTGCGAGGTCCGCGCAGAAGGCCGCGATGACGGGCGGTTCGATCTCGGCGGGCAGGCGTAGTTCGACCGTCCGGTGTCCGTCTGCGGCGAGGGTGAGGCGGACGGCGGGCGTGGTGGTCCCGTCGGGCGGCCGCAGCGCCACCCACCGCAGCCGGGTGCGCGAGGTCCGCAGGGGCGGCCGGTGGTCGAGCAGCGGATGGCCGAGGACCTCGGTGAGCAGCCCCTCCGCGATCAGCCCCACGTCCAGTTCGTCCGGGCGGCAGGCGGTGAGGAGCCCTTGGGCCACGGCGGGTTCGGGGAGTCTGCCGAGCGGTTCGACCACTCCCGGCCGTGCGAGGTAGTGCCACCACGGCCGACGGCTGCCGGGGCCCAGCAGAGGCACGCTGGTGAAGGCGGTCACCTGGACGACCCGCCCCTCGGTGACCGAGGCGCGGGAGACCACCGTGCCGACGGCGCGGACCTTGGTGCCGTCGGCGGTGGGCAGGGCGCAGTCGACGCCGGTGAGCAGGGGAGGGGACAGCGCGTGCCGGTTGGGGCGGGCGGAGAGCGTGACGGGTTCCCCGAGGCGCAGGTCCAGCAGCCGGGCGGTGTCCTCGGCGGACAGCGGCCGGGACGCGGGCAGCAGGCGGGTCCGCACCTCGCCGCAGCGGAGCATCACCGGCGCCGGGCCCGGGGCGGACGCCATGTCAGGGGCCGGGGTAGAAGACGTAGCCGACGCGTTCGGCGACCGAGGCGGGCAGGCCGATGCCTTCGTCGGCGGCGCGGCGCGAGGTCTGCGCGAGGGCTTCGGGGTCCACGTCGGTCTGGTCGAGGACGACCATGACGGCGTGCTCGACGGGCAGGAACCGGTACGGCAGCAGGGAGCAGGTGCGGTAGGCGGCGAAGGGTTCGGCGGCCGCGTCGACCTGAAGGAGCGCCGGGAGTTCGTCCCAGTCGCCCGGCAGTGTCCGCCCGTCCCAGAGGGCGGGCCGCAGGACCGGTGAGCCGTCGTGCCGCAGCAGTCCGAGGCGGAGCAACTGCCATACGGCGGCCAGAAAGGCGCAGGACCAGGTGCGCACCGGGCCTTCGTCGTCCCAGAGTTCGGTGTCCAGGAACACCGAGTGCCGCCGGGCCAGGGTCTCCTCGGGCGGCTGCCAGTTCTCGTGGCCCACCAGGCCGGTGGGGCCGCGTCTGCCGTTGGCGAGCCAGCCGGTCCGGCGGGCCGGTGGCCGTCCGCCGCTGCTGCCGGGCGGGGGAGACTCGACCAGCCGGTCCGCCACGGACCGGGCCAGCTCGAAGCCGTCGGCCACCGCGCAGCCGGACTCCCGGACCAGGTAGTCGATGGTCAGGCCCGCACGGGCGGCCTCCGCGAGCAGCGGCGGCACGACGTCGGCGGGCGAGGAGAACCGGGAGAAGTAGTCGTCGATCAGGAAGCAGGTGCTGATCCGGGGCCGTCGTCCGGCCGTCCCCACCGCGGCGGCCGCGGCCGCGGCGTCCGCCCAGGGGCGGGCGAGGGCGAAGTGCTCCCGCAGCCGCTCCGGTCCGCGTTCGAAGTCCTCCAGATAGAGGTGGCCTATCTCCAGGGAGAGATGGGACAGCGGAACGGACTGGGTGCGCGGCTCCGCCGTCGTCTCGCGGAACACGTCCTCGATCACGCATCCCCCAGGTGCTCGTCCGCTAACGGGTGTCGTCCCGGCGTCGGCCGCAGGCCAGGATCATTCCCAGGTAGCCCTCGCGCAACGCATGGCCGTCGTGCAGGCGCGTGATCGTCAGGCCGTCCGCCGCGTACGGGGCGAGGCTGGCGGCCACCGCCCGTTCGTCCACGCTGCAGGACGGGAAGAAGTGACCGCCCACCTGGTAGCCCCGCGAGCCGGCCATGAAGGCGGCGGCGAAGGGCGCGCCGGGGAGCAGCGACTCGACGAAGCGCCGTACGCCGTCGCGGAACACGTCGAGGGAGTCCGTCATGGACTCGGCGGTGAAGAACATGGTCCCGATGCCCCAGCGTCCCTCGGGCAGCAGGAACAGGTCCCCGTGCTCGACCCGGGCGCTCGCGCCCAGGCTGCCGCGCGGATCGGTGATCTCCCGGTACGGGCTGCCGGTGTTCAGCACGTCCCAGAACGCGTCCCAGCTCTCCGGATAGCCGCCGGTGTGCCGCTCGAGCCACGTGACGTTGGCGGGGGAGAGGTCGAGCAGGGTGATCTCCGCGCACCAGGGGAGCAGCATCAGGGCCGGGTACAGGTTCGGCCCGGAACCGACGTCGATGCCCGCGCGGGCGGACAGCGCGTCGTGCCGCTCGAAGTGCCGACGGAAGAAATCACCGCATATCCGCATGATCGCCGCGTCGTCCGCATGCAGTCGGCTGTAGTTGGCCTGGACGTACGCCGCCGGATCGAAAGCCTCCCAGGGAGGTGCTCCGACGACCTCGACGGCAGGGATCTCCGCCGCGTCACGCGTGCTTCGCTGATCCATCATCCGAGAGTAGGGGGACCGGGCCGCCCCGGTCCGGCCCGTCCCGATCACGGCCTCTTTTCGCCGTGGGCCTGTCCGTATTTCGTCCCACGGGGATTTTGGGAGGGCAGGGTGCTGCCTGTGGAAAACTCCGGGGCTGTCGGCGCGGGCGCCTATGGTGGAGGCGGTGGTCGAGGGACCGCGTATCGGGCAGGGCGAGCAGCGGGACAGGTGGGATCAGCGGGATGACGACGGTGAGCGAGGGGCCGACCGTGGGCGGGAGCGAGGCGCTGGCCACGCTGCACCGGGTGTTCGGGTATGACGCGTTCCGGGGTGAGCAGGAAGCGGTCATCGAGCATGTGGTGGCGGGCGGTGACGCCCTGGTGCTCATGCCGACCGGTGGCGGAAAGTCGCTGTGCTACCAGATCCCGGCCATGGTCCGCCCCGGCACGGGCGTGGTCGTCTCGCCGCTGATCGCGCTGATGCAGGACCAGGTGGACGCGCTGCGCGCCCTCGGTGTCCGGGCGGGCTTCATCAACTCCACGCAGGGGTTCGACGAGCGGCGCACGGTGGAGGCCGAGTTCCTCGCCGGTGAGCTGGACCTGCTGTATCTGGCCCCGGAGCGGCTGCGGGTGGACGCCACGCTCAATCTGCTCTCCCGCGGCAAGATCTCCGTCTTCGCGATCGACGAGGCGCACTGCGTCTCCCAGTGGGGCCACGACTTCCGCCCCGACTATCTGTCCCTCTCCCTGCTCGGCGAGCGCTGGCCGGACGTGCCGAGGATCGCGCTCACGGCCACGGCCACCCGTGCCACCCACGAGGAGATCACCCACCGGCTGAACCTCCCCGAGGCCCGGCACTTCGTCGCCAGCTTCGACCGGCCCAACATCCAGTACCGCATCGTCCCCAAGGCCGACCCCAAGAAGCAGCTCCTCGCCTTCCTCCGCGAGGAGCACGTGGGCGACGCGGGCATCGTCTACTGCCTCTCCCGCAACTCGGTCGAGCGCACCGCGGAGTTCCTCACCGCCAACGGCATCGCGGCCGTCCCGTACCACGCGGGCCTGGACGCGGCCGTGCGCGCCGACCACCAGTCCCGGTTCCTGCGCGAGGACGGCCTGGTGGTCGTCGCCACCATCGCCTTCGGCATGGGCATCGACAAGCCCGACGTCCGCTTCGTCGCCCACCTCGACCTGCCCAAGTCCATCGAGGGCTACTACCAGGAGACCGGCCGCGCGGGCCGCGACGGCCTGCCCTCCACGGCCTGGATGGCGTACGGGCTCAACGACGTCGTGCAGCAGCGCAAGCTGATCCAGTCCGGCGAGGGCGACGAGGCGTTCCGCCGCCGGGCGGGTGCCCACCTCGACGCGATGCTGGCCCTGTGCGAGACCGTCCGGTGCCGCCGCGGCCAGCTCCTCGCCTACTTCGGCCAGAACCCGGACCAGGCGGCCTGCGGCAACTGCGACACCTGCCTCACCCCGCCGGAGACCTGGGACGGCACGGTGGCCGCGCAGAAGGTGCTCTCCACCGTGGTGCGGCTCCAGCGGGAGCGCGGCCAGAAGTTCGGCACCGTGCAGATCGTGGACATCCTGCTCGGCAAGCGCACCGCGAAGGTGATCCAGTTCGACCACGACCAGCTGTCCGTCTTCGGTATCGGCGACGATCTGGCCGAGGGCGAATGGCGGGGCGTGGTAAGGCAGTTGCTCGCCCAGGGCCTGCTGGCCGTCGAGGGGGAGTACGGCACGCTGGTGATCACCGAGGCGAGCGGGGAGGTGCTGCGGCGCGAGCGCGAGGTGCCGCTGCGCAAGGAGCCGAAGCGGCCGACCGTGGCCCGCTCCTCCGGCCGGGATGCGCGCAAGGGGAAGTCCGCGGCGGCCGAGCTGCCCGCCGAGCTGGTGCCCGTCTTCGAGGCGCTGCGCGCCTGGCGCGCCGAGCAGGCGAAGGAGCAGGGTGTCCCGGCGTACGTCATCTTCCACGACGCCACGCTCCGCGAGATCGCCACCAGCCACCCCCGCTCGGTGCGCGAGCTGGGCACGCTGAACGGGGTCGGCGAGAAGAAGCTCGCCACCTACGGGGAGGGTGTGCTCGCGGTGCTCGAGGCCCAGGGCACCCCGGCCACCGCACCGGAAGCGGCAGCACCCAAGGCCCAGGCCCAAGCCCAGGCCCCCGCAGCCGCTCCGGCACCCGCATCGGCACCCGCGTCAGCCTCCGCCGCTTCCCCCGCCTCCGACCTCTACTGGCCCGAGGGCGAGGAGGAGCCGGAGCCGGACTGGTCCTGACCGGCCGCGTCACGCCAGCGCGGTCAGCCCCGGCGCGAAGGTGATCAGCAGCGGCAGCAGCGGCACCAGCGCGGCCAGGGCGGTGGTCAGCGCCCGGTGTCCGCGCCGCAGCCGGGGCGGCGGTTCCAGCAGCCGGTCCACCCGCTCCCCGAGCAGCCGGTGGCTGGAGGCGCAGGACAGCACGCCCCGGTGCTGGTTCAGCTCGATCAGGGCCAGCGCGGTGGTGACATGGCCGCAGCGCCGGGAGGCGGTGTCGTCGGCGGCCAGCTCGACCAGCCGGTGCGTCTGGTCGCGGAAGTGGGCGAAGAGCGGGATGCGCGGAAAGCCCGTGGCGAGCGCGCTCGACAGATGCAGCAGCCAGTCGTGGTGGGCGCGGGCGTGGCCCCGCTCATGGGTGAGGACCGCGTCGACCTGGTGCCCGGTGAGCCGGTGCAGCGCCCCCGTGGTCACCACCAGCTGGGCCGGATGGCCGGGCATCCACCAGGCGTCCGGGTACTCGTCCTCCAGCACCAGCAGCGGACCGCGCGCCGGGGGCAGCCCGGCGGGCAGGTCCGGCGCGCGCTCCCGCAGCTGTGCGCGGGCCGCCCCGCGCCGCCGCCGGGCCTCCGTCAGCTCGCGGCCCAGCATCGCCGTGGTCCAGGCGGCGCCGGAGGCCAGCAGCAGGGTGAGGGCGGTGGCCCAGGCGGGCGCGGCGGAGAGGTCGTAGGCGGCGGTGACGGCGGGCGGGGCCGGGGCGAAGACATGGTCGCGGACGGTGTGGAAGACGGCCGCCGCGCCCAGGACCAGCGCGGTCAGGCAGCACAGCAGCACCGTGGCGACCAGGCACTGCCACACCCACAGCGCCACCACCGGTTCCCGCTCCGGCCAGTCGGCGCGGGTCAGCGCCCGGGGCGCCGGTACGGCGGCCGTCAGGGCGAGAACGGTCAGCAGGAGCAGGCAGACGGTCATGCCGGGGCTCCGGTTCCTGGTCGGGCGTGCCTGGTCGGAAAGGGGTACGGCCCGCTGGGACGCGGGTGCGTGCCACCCGGTTCGTATGCCGTCAGTATGACCGCCCCGGCCCGGCGAGGACAGGCATAAGGCACCACACGCACCCCTCCGGCCCGCCCCCGTCTCAACCCCCGTCTCAGCCGCTGACGATCCGCCCCTCGACCTCGCCGAGGCCGATCCGGCTCCCGTCCTTCCCCGGCGCCCAGGCCGTGAAGGTCACCACGTCGCCGTCCTCCAGGAACGCCCGCTTGCCGTCGGGGAGTTCGAGCGGATCACGCCCGTTCCAGGTCAGCTCCAGCAGCGAGCCGCGCTGCCGCTCCTCGGGGCCGCTGACCGTGCCGGAGGCGTACAGGTCGCCGGTGCGCAGCGAGGCGCCGTTCACCGTGAGGTGGGCGAGCTGCTGGGCGCCGGTCCAGTACATGGTGGAGAAGGGCGGCTCGGCCACCACCTCGCCGTTGATCGCGACCGAGATCCGCAGGTCGTAGCCGCCGGGCTCGACGCCGGGGGCCGAGTCGTCGAGGTAGGGCAGCAGCGGATGGGTGCGCTCGGGCGGGGCCACCCGCGCTTCCTCCAGCGCGGCCAGCGGGGTGATCCACGCCGAGACGGAGGTGGCGAAGGACTTGCCGAGGAACGGGCCGAGCGGGACGTACTCCCACGCCTGGATGTCCCGCGCCGACCAGTCGTTGAGCAGGCAGAGCCCGAAGACGTGGTCCCGGAACCCGGTCAGCGGGACCGGGGTGCCCTGCGCGGAGGGCACGCCCACCACGAAGCCGACCTCCGCCTCGATGTCCAGCCGGATGGAGGGCCCGAAGACCGGTGCCGGGTCGGCGGGGGCCTTGCGCTGGCCGGAGGGGCGGACGACATCGGTGCCGGAGACCACGATCGTGCCCGCCCGGCCGTGGTAACCGATGGGCAGGTGCTTCCAGTTGGGGGTGAGCGGGTCGGGGGAGTCGGGGCGGAAGATCTGGCCGACGTTCCGGGCGTGGTGCTCGGAGGCGTAGAAGTCGACGTAGTCGGCGACCTCGAAGGGCAGGTGCAGGGTGACCTGCGCCAGCTCATGGAAAAGAGGCTCCACGGCGTCCCGGTGCGCGGGCAGCGTGACCCACGCGGTGAGCGCCGCGCGGACCTCGGCCCAGACGGCGGGCCCGGCGGCCAGCAGCGGGTTGAGGGTCGGCGCGGTGAGCAGGTCCGCGTGCGGGAAGTCCAGCGCGGTGGCGGCGGCTCCCGCGTCCAGGACATGGTCGCCGAGCCGGACACCGACCCGGCGATCGGCGCCGTCGGTGCTGCCGGAGGGCGAGAACACGCCATAGGGCAGGTTGTGCGGTCCGAAGGGGTCGCCCTCGGGAACGTCGAACGGTGGCACGGGGGGCATGGGGTGCTGCCTCACTCTCATCCGCTTCGGCCTGGGTTGATGATCCATGGCGTCGGGCCACACGTTACGGCCGGAGGTGGTGTGTTGGGCAGGGTGCGGGGGCTGCTCCGGGCCGTGTCTAAAGAGTTCGCAATGTCCGAGTAGTGCTTGTCGGAGGGATGTGTTCCGGCTTAGCGTCCTTCGGGGGACACGGACGGGGTGGGTCCGGTCCAAAAGGGGGACACGTGGGGGGACCCGTGGCCGGAAGCCGCTTCGGCGTGCCGTTCGAGGCGGACCGTGAAGTGCCCGGCCTGATAGTGAAGTTCGGCGGCTATCCGCTGCACCACGGCGGCGTCGGCGCGATCCGCAGCCTCGGCCGGCTGGGTGTGCCGATGTACGCCATCACCGAGGACCCGTACACACCGGCCGCCGCGTCCCGTTATCTGGAGCGGGCGTTCGTCTGGCCGACGACCGGCGCGGAGGAACCGGCCCACCTGGTCGAGGGGTTACGGAGGATCGGCCGCCGCATCGGCCGTCCGGCCGTTTTGATCCCGACCGACGAGGAGGCGGCCGTCCTCATCGCCGAGCACCAGGACGAGCTGTCCGGCGCCTTCCTGTTCCCGCGCGTCGACGCGACCCTGCCGAGGCGGCTGGCCAGCAAGCAGGGGCTGCACGAACTGTGCCAGGAGCACGGCCTCGCCACCCCGACGACCGTCTTCCCGCGCTCGCACGACGAGATCGTGGCCTTCGCGGACCAGGCGCTGTTCCCGGTGGTGGCCAAGAACCGTGAGGCATTCGTCCGGCGCAGCCGCCCCGCCGTGGGCGGCACCACCCGGATCGGCACCCGCGCCGGACTGCTCGCCCTCGCCCGCGATTGGGGCGACGACCCCGGCGTGATCCTCCAGGAGTATCTGCCGAGGGAGGCGGCCGAGGACTGGATCGTGCACGCCTGCTTCGACACGGACGCGAACCCGCTCGCCGTCTTCACCGGCGTCAAGGTCCGCTCCTGGCCCCCGCACGCGGGCATGACCGCCCACGCGTACGTCGTCGACAACCCCGAACTCGCCGACCTGGCCACGAGGTTCGTGAAACA
This sequence comes from Streptomyces sp. NPDC002176, assembly GCF_044903645.1. Classification (NCBI taxonomy): domain Bacteria; kingdom Bacillati; phylum Actinomycetota; class Actinomycetes; order Kitasatosporales; family Streptomycetaceae; genus Streptomyces; species Streptomyces sp. NPDC002176. The sequence goes on along the minus strand of NZ_JBJDQW010000002.1, from coordinate 1,070,805 downwards.
GCTCGGCTTCGCCGGGGTCGTCGACCTCGACCTGCGCTTCGACCGCCGCGACGGCCAGTACAAGCTGCTGGACTTCAACCCCCGGATGGGCGCCCAGTTCCGGCTCTTCGAGAGCGAGTCGGGCGTGGACGTCGTACGGGCCCTGCATCTGGACCTCACCGGCCGGGCCGTCCCCGAGGGCGAGCAGCGGGCCGGGCGCAGGTTCGTCGTGGAGAACATCGACCTGCCCGCCCTGCTCGCCTACCGGCGCAGCGGCTACACCACCCCGTCCGCCCCGGCGCGGGCCGAGGGCACGGAGCTGGCGTGGTTCGCGGGCGACGACCCGATGCCGTTCCTCACGATGCTCGCCCGCTTCGGCCGCCCCGGCGCGAAGCACCTCTACCAGCTCTGGCGGACCAGCCGCCGGGGCGGCGGCACCCCGCAGTCCACGAAGTAGGCAAGGCCACGCACGTGGCGCACCGCGTCCTGGGAGGGACTTCGTGATCCGACCGGTTGCAGTCATCGGGGCCGGGCCGTACGGCCTGTCCACCGCCGCCCACCTGCGGGCGCGCGGCATCCCCGTACGCGTCTTCGGCGACCCCATGGTCAGCTGGCGCGACCACATGCCGGAGGGGATGCTGCTGAAATCCACCCCGGCCGCCTCGAACTTCGACTGCCCGCAGCCCGGCCACACGCTCGCCGACTACTGCGACGCGGCGGGCGTCCGGCGCCTGGTCACCGACGAGGACATCGTCCCGGCGGAGACCTTCATCGGGTACGGGGAGTGGTTCCAGCGGCGGCTGGTGCCGGATCTGGAGCAGGTCCGGGTGGTGTCGGTGGAGCGGGGGCGGCCCGGCGGGTTCGAGCTGAAGCTCGACTCGGGGGAGCAGTTCGCGGCGCGCGCCGTGGTGGTCGCCACCGGGCTCTCCGGCTTCGCCCACCTGCCCGCCGAGCTGGCCGGGGCGGCGCTCGGCGGGCCCGCGCTGGTCTCGCACAGCTCCCAGCACCATGACCTCGGCCGGTTCGCGGGCAAGGAGCTGATCGTCGTCGGCGCCGGACAGTCCGCGCTGGAGACCGCCGCCCTGGCCGCCGAGGCGGGCGCGAAGGTGCGGGTCGTCTCGCGCGGCCGGGGGAAGGTCGCCTTCGGCGCGCCGCCCTGGAAGCAGCCCCGGTTCCGGCCCGAGTCGCCGTTCGGCCGCGCCTGGTCGCTGTGGGCGCTCAGCTACCACGCCGACCCCTACCGCTTCCTGCCCGAGGCCACCCGGCACCTGCTGGTCCGCCGGGTGCTCGGTCCGCTCGGCGCCTGGTGGCTGCGGGACCGCTTCGAGGGCCGGGTGCGGGTGACGGAGGTGGCGCGGGTGGCGTCCGCCGAGGCGGTGGACGGCGCGCCCGTGCTCACCGTGCGTACCCACGGCGGCCGCACCGACCGGCTCACCGCCGACCACGTCATCGCGGCCACCGGCTACCGGGTCGACCTGGGCGCGCTGGACTTCCTCGGCCCCGGCCTGCGCACCGGCCTCGCGGCCACCCGGGGCGCTCCCCGCCTCGGCCCCGGCTACGTCTCCTCGCTGCCCGGCCTGTACTTCACCGGTCTGCCCGCGGCGGCGTCGTACGGGCCGGTGATGCGCTTCGTGTGCGGCACGGAATTCGCCTCCCCGCGGCTGGCGAGGCACCTGGCGGCGGCACACGGCGCGCGGAGCTGATGGGTACGTCAACTCCGGTGCGCGCGGGGTGAGTCGGGGGGACCCGTGATCCGTATTCTCTGATCATGGCCGCACCCTCCGCTCCCTCCCCGCGCTCCCGTCCCTCGCTCATCGCCACCGACCTGGACGGGACGCTGCTGCGCGGCGACGACACGTTCTCCGCCAGGTCGCTCGCCGCGCTCGCGGAGGCGGCCCGCGCCGGTGCCCGGCACCTGGTGGTCACGGGCCGCCCCGCGCCCCGCGTACGCCCCCTGCTGGCCGCGCTCGGCGGCACGGGGCTCGCGGTGTGCGCGCAGGGCGCCCAGGTCTACGACGCCGCGACCCACACCCTGCTGTGGTCGGTCCGGCTGGACCGGGAGCTGGCCGAGACCGCGCTCGGCAAGATCGAGGCGGAGGTGGGCCAGGTGCATGCGGCCGTCGACCAGGACGGCGTGGACGGGCTCACCCTGATCGAGCCCGGCTACCGGATGCCGCACCCGACCCTGCCCGCCGTACCGGTGGAGCGGCGCGCGGAGCTGTGGCGCGCACCGATCAGCAAGGTGCTGCTGCGCCACCCCGGCCTGTCCGACGACGAACTGGCGGCCACGGCCCGCTCGGTCGTCGGCTCGCTGGCCACGGTCACCATGTCGGGCCCCGGCACGGTCGAGCTGCAGCCGTGCGGGATCACCAAGGCGACCGGTCTCGCGCTGGCCGCCGAGCGCCTGGGCCGCGCCCGCCGGGACACGGTGGCCTTCGGCGACATGCCGAACGACATCCCGATGTTCCAGTGGGCGGCGCACGGCGTCGCCATGGCGGGCGCCCACCCGGAGCTGAAGGCGGTGGCCGACGAGGTCACCCTCTCCAACGAGGACGACGGGGTGGCCGTCGTCCTGGAGCGTCTCTTCGCCCGGTGACACGGGCGGCCCCCGCCGTACGCGCGAGGCGTGCGACGGGGGCGCGGTGCGACGGTTGTACCGGCTTAGTACGGGCCGTTGACGTTGTCGATCGAGCCGTAGCGGTGGAACGCGTAGTTGCAGGCGGCGGTGATGTTGGCGACCGGGTTGTACGGGTCGAAGGAGGTGCCGGCCACGTGGTACGTGGCGAAGGTGGGGTCGATCACCTGGAGCAGGCCCTTGGACGGGGTGCCCTTGATGGCGTTGATGTCCCAGTTGTTGATGGCCAGCGGGTTGCCCGAGGACTCGCGCATCACGTTGCGGTGGATGCCGTTGTAGGTGCCCGGGATGCCCTTCTCGGCCATGATCGCCAGGGACTGGCGGATCCAGCCGTCCAGGTTGTTCGGGTACACGGTGGAGGCGGCGGCGGGCTTGGCGGCCGGGGCGGCGGAGGCGCTGGTGGCGCCGATGAGGGGGAGCGCGAACATCGCGGCACCGGTACCGGTGACGGCGAGCGTGCGGACGATGCGCTTGGTGCGGGCACGGCGCGGCTGAGCAACAGCAGACATGTCGAAGTTCCTCTCCGTCGCCTGCGAGGTGAGCTGTCGGGTTCGGGCGGGGAGGTGCCCGGCCGCGTCGTCCCCGGTGCCCGTCGGACACCGGGGACGATTTCGGCTTCACCCCGAGCCGTCCCGGCGCGACATGGGTCGCACCGGTCCGGCGGCTTACCTGGGTCCCCCGCTCCTGCCGTACGAATGAGTTCGTGAGTGGGTGTGTCAGACGCGGCAGGATTCGGCGTTCGCCTGACAGGGCGGGAACGTATGCGACCGCACATGTCCGGAACAAGTACCGGATTCACCCGAAGTACTAGTTGACCTTGGTCTGTCCCAAATGGCCTACTTGATCCTTTGCGGTCGCCAACCCTCAACTTCCGTACCGGGCACGGTGAGAAGGGGGTGAGAGGGGGGTTCGCGGGGGTAGGCGCGGAAGAGCGGCCCGCGTGAGCCAACTCACGGAATCGCAAAATACGCAAAATCAGACATGGGGGATTATGTGCATTTGGGCCGTCTGTGGGTATTAGGGAGTGTCGGTCCCGTCGGGGCGGAACCTCTGGGGCACTCCCGTTCGTTGGACCGGCATGACCCCCGGAGTGCCGGATCGTCCGACCGACTCCCCTCATATCGACCCTTGTCCATCCATCCAGGACATGCCGGACGAAAACCGATACCTCGTGAGCTGGACCGGTGGGTGCGATCGGTGATCCAAAGAGGACCGGATACGCTGACTTGACTGATGGCAGCGACCTATCGACAAGCCGTGAAGTCGCCAGCAGACACCAGCAGACAGGAGAACCTCGTGACCGTCGTCGGGCCGTTCGGGCTGAGCGTGCGGGACCAGGCACTGGAAGCCGATGTCCAGGCCGGACTGGCGGCTGTCGAGGCGGGCCTGCTAGAGGCCACCAAGAGCGAGGTCCCCTTCATCACCGGCTCCGCCCAGCACCTGGTGCGGGCCGGGGGCAAGCGGTTCCGTCCGCTGCTCGTGCTGCTGTCCGCCCAGTTCGGCGACCGGCACGCCCCGCGCATCGTGCCCTCCGCCGTCGTCGTCGAGCTGACCCACCTGGCCACGCTCTACCACGACGACGTCATGGACGAGGCGGCCGTGCGGCGCGGCGTGGACAGCGCCAACACCCGCTGGGGCAACTCCGTCGCGGTGCTCACCGGTGACTTCCTCTTCGCCCGCGCCACGCAGATACTCGCCGATCTCGGCCCCGAGGCCGTCCGCGTCCAGGCCCTCGCCTTCGAGCGCCTCGTCACCGGCCAGATACTGGAGACCGCGGGTCCCCAGGACGGCCGCGACCCCGTCGAGCACTACCTCGACGTGCTCTCCGGCAAGACCGGCTCCCTGGTCGCCGTGTCCTGCCGGTTCGGCGCCATGATGTCCGGCGCCGACGAGAGCGTCGTCGACGTGCTCACCCAGTACGGCGAGCGCCTCGGCGTCGCCTTCCAGCTCGCCGACGACGTGCTGGACATCGCCTCCGACTCCGACGAGTCCGGCAAGACCCCCGGCACCGACCTGCGCGAGGGCGTGCCCACGCTGCCCGTGCTGCGGCTGCGCGAGCGCGCCGCCCGGCTCGGCGAGCCCGCCGACCTCGCGCTGTGCGAGCTGCTGGACTCCGACCTCACCGACGACGCCCGGCTCGCCCAGGCGCTCACCGCGCTGCGCGCCCACCCCGCGCTGGACCAGGCCCGCCGCGACGCGGTGCGGTACGCGGAGGAGGCCCGCGCCGCGCTCGCCCCGCTGAAGGACTGCACGGCGAAGACGGCGCTGATCGAGCTGTGCGACGCCGTGGTGCACCGGGCCGGCTAGGACGTGCCGCTGCCCGACCCCTACGGGTCGGCGCGGGCGTCCGGTGCGTACGTCATACCGCAGGCGTACGCCGAGTTGGCTCCGTGGGCTGACGTTTGAGGACTGCCGAATTGGTCTGATGGGAACCAGGGAAACCACCACTCCTCACCGATCCGGGTGAGAATGGCGGCTCAGGTGGAACCCATAGAGCGCAGCCGCCGCCGACGACGGAGGTAAGGCAGACATGGCACCGTACGAATCCGACCACGCGACCGGCACCGGCCCCGACGAGGACCCGCGTACCGGCCGCCGCAAGGCCGCCCGGTACGTCGTGCCCGTCGCGGTGGTGGGTGTCGCGGCCGCCACCATCGGGCTGGTCCCGGCCCTCGCCGCCTCCGGCGACCCGGACCTGCCGAAGATCAGCGCCCAGCAGCTCGTCGAGAAGATCGCCAAGTCCGACGTCCAGCGGATGTCCGGCACCGTCAAGGTCAGCACCGACCTCGGCCTGCCCGACCTCGGCTCCCTCCAGGGCACCATGGGCTCCGGCGAGCAGGGCGACGGCTCCTCCGCCGACCCGCGCACCAAGCTCACCGAGCTGACCTCCGGCACCCACACCCTGCGGGTGGCCGCCGACGGCCCCGAGAAGCAGAAGGTCTCGCTGCTGGAGCGCGACGCCGAGTACAGCCTCATCCACAGCGGCAAGGACGTGTGGGGCTACGACAGCGCGAGCAACGAGGTCTTCCACACCACCGCCCAGCACTCCGGCGAGCAGGGCGACAAGCGCGGGCACCAGCCGTCCGCCACGCCCGACGACTTCGCCAAGGAGGCCCTGAAGTCGGTCGACGGCACCACCTCGGTCACTGTCGACGGCACCACCCGGATCGCGGGCCGCGACGCCTACCAGCTCGTGATCAAGCCCAAGCAGGCCGGTTCCACCGTCCGGGACGTCACCATCGGCGTCGACGCCAAGACCGGGCTGCCGCTGAAGTTCACCCTCGCCCCGAAGAGCGGCGGCGCCCCCGTGTTCGACGCGGGCTTCACCAAGGTCTCCTTCGCCGCGCCGCCCGCCTCCACCTTCGACTTCCGCCCGCCCAAGGGTGCGAAGGTGACCGAGGAGAAGCCGGGCAAGGACGAGCACGCTCCCGACTTCGGCGGCCAGTTCGCGCCGGGCGACCTCAGCGGCGCCGACACCATCGGCGAGGGCTGGACCACCATCGCCAAGTTCGACACCGGCGCCAAGGGCGACAAGTCGTCCCAGCAGGGCGGCGCGATGGGCGGCTTCCTCGGCTCGCTCGGCGACCCGGTCTCCGGCGACTTCGGCAAGGGCACCGTCTTCTCCACCCGCCTGGTCAACGCCCTGATCACCGACGACGGCACCGTGTACGCGGGCGCGGTCACCAAGAACGCCCTGGTCAAGGCGGCCGACGCGGACAAGTAGCCCGCCCGCCGGAGCCGCCCGACACACGAAGGGGACCGATGGAGCCACCGTCCGCCACCGGAGAGGAAGCCGCGCCGGTCATCGCCACGCGCGGCCTCACCAAGCGGTTCCGGGGCGGACAGCTCGCCGTGGACGGTCTGGACCTGACCGTCCCGGCGGGCAGCGTCTTCGGCTTCCTCGGCCCCAACGGCTCCGGCAAGACCACCACCATCCGCATGCTGATGGGCCTGATCGACCCGACCTCGGGCACCGCACACGTCCTGGGCCGCCCCATGCCGGGCGCCACCCACGCCGTACTGCCCGAGGTCGGCGCCCTCATCGAGGGCCCCGCGCTCTACGGCTTCCTCTCCGGCCGGGACAACCTGCTGCGCTACGACGCCGCCGACCCGGCCGCCGACCCCCGCACCCGGCGCGCCCGCGTCGCCGCCGCGCTGGAGCGGGTGGGGCTCGCCGCGGCCGGGGGCAAGAAGGCGAAGGCGTACTCGCTCGGCATGAAGCAGCGCCTCGGCCTGGCCGCCGCCCTGCTCCGGCCGCGCCGTCTGCTCGTGCTGGACGAGCCCACCAACGGTCTCGACCCGCAGGGCATGCGCGAGATCCGGGGCCTGATCCGCGAACTGGCCGCCGACGGCACCACCGTCTTCCTCTCCTCCCACCTCCTCGACGAGATCGAGCAGGTCTGCACGCACGCGGCGGTGATGGCCCGCGGTCGGCTGGTGATCCAGGGCGCGGTGGCCGACCTGTCCGCCGGGGCGCGCGGCAGGCTCGCCGTGACCACCCCGGACCCGGCCGACGCGGCCCGCGTGCTCAAGGAGCAGGGCGTCACCGACCTCGCGGTGACCGGCGGGACGGTCACCGGGGAACCGCCCGCCCGCGACCTCGCCGAGGTGAACGCGGCCCTGGTCGCGGCGGGTGTGCGGGTACGGGGGTTCACGCTGGAACGGGCCTCGCTGGAGGACGCGTTCGTGGCACTGACCGGAGAGGGCTTCGATGTCGCGGGCTGAGACCACGTACCCCGCCGTGCCCCGGCCGCTGTGGACCTTCGGGCTGCTGCGCAGCGAGCTGGTCACCACCCTGCGCCGCTGGCGCACCCTGGTCCTGCTCGCGGTGCTGGCGGCGGTGCCGGTGCTGATCGGGATCGCGGTACGGGTCGAGACGGGCGGCGGCGGGGACCCGGACCGGGGCGGTGGGGGGCCCGCCTTCATCGCGCAGGTCACCAACAACGGGCTGTTCCTGGTCTTCACCGCGCTCGCGGCGACCCTGCCGTTCTTCCTGCCGATGGCGGTCGGGGTGATCGCCGGGGACGCGGTGGCGGGCGAGGCGGGCGCGGGCACGCTGCGCTATCTGCTGGTCGCCCCGGCGGGCCGGACCCGGCTGCTGCTGACCAAGTACGCGACCGTCCTGGCCTTCTGCCTGCTGGCCACCCTGGTCGTCGCGGTGTCCGCGCTGGCCGTGGGCGCGCTGCTGTTCCCGCTCGGCGAGGTCACGACCATCTCCGGCACCCGGATCGGCTTCGGCGAGGGCCTGCTGCGGGCGCTGCTGATCGCCCTGGCCGTGGCGGCCTCGCTGATCGGGGTGGCGGCGCTCGGGCTGTTCGTGTCGACGCTGACCAACAGCGGGATCGCGGCGATGGCGACCACCGTGGGGCTGTTGATCACGGTGCAGATCCTCGACCAGATCCCGCAGCTGCACGCCATCCAGCCGTATCTGTTCTCCCACTACTGGCTGTCCTTCGCCGACCTCCTGCGCGACCCGGTCCTCTGGGACGACCTCCGCCGCAACCTGGTCCTCCAGGGGATCTACGCGGCGGTCTTCGGCACGGCGGCGTGGGCGCGGTTCACGGCGAAGGACATCACGGCCTAGCGGCCCGGGAAGCGGGCGAGGGGGGTCTCGCCCGCGAAGAAGGTCTTCGCGCGGGCCAGTGCCTCGGTGTCGTTCCGTACGTCACCGGGTCCGCTGCCGTTGCCGAGCAGCACCCCGCCGAAGCGCATCCTCAGGTACGCGGCGGAGTTGTTGAGGCTGCCGATGAGCGGCTCGGCGACCGAGGGGTCCCGGTCCGCGAGCGCGGTCACGCCCCACAGGGTCCGGCCCGCCATGGCGTCCTTGAAGCCGACCTCGGGGATACGCAGCCAGCCCGACCAGTGGTCCAGGTAGCGCTTGGTGAGGCTGGAGAGGGAGTACCAGTACAGCGGGGAGGCGATCACGATGTCCGTGGCGGCCAGGGTGGCGTCCAGCAGCATCCCGGCGGGGGTGTCGGCGGCGGGGCGTACGTGGTCGCTGTCGTGCCGCAGGTCCTCGGCCTCGGGCAGCGGCAGCCCGGCCAGCCGGACCCACTCCTGCTCCACATCCTCGGGCAACTGCTCGGCGGCCGCGCGGGCGACGAACTCGGTGTTGCCCTCGGCGCGGGCGCTGCCCAGGACGAAGAGAAAACGACGGCTCATGGGGACCCCAGGGACAAGAGAAGTTTAATCCGCATGCATCTTATGCACATGCAACCATCTCCTCGCAAGGGTGGCTGGTGCGAGGCTGTGACGTCGTGGTGACCCGCGAGGCGCGGCGGAGGGCGAGACTGGCTATCAGGAGGCGTACGACCGGAACGCGGCGCCAGGGGAGTGGGGGAAAAGCGGATGTCCCGACTGAGCTTCGAGAAGCGGCGCGGGGACCTGGAGCGGTCGGTCCAGGTCCGCGTCTCGGTCACCGGCGCGGCGTCGGTCGCGGGCACCCCGGTCCTCCCGGCTCCGGACGAGGACATCCACGACGCGGTGCTCAGCCACCTCCAGCACCTGGCCACGACGCGGGGTACGGCGATACGGGCCACCATCCACGACGACGCGGCGGGCTGCCTGGTCCCGCTGGAGATCTCGCCGGACGGGACGACCCGGGTGACGGGGACCCCGACCCGGCTGCCCGCGGCGCCGGGGACCGTGCAGCCGCCCCGGGGGGTCTTCGGGCCGCCGCCGGTCATGGGGGGTACGCCCACGGCCGGGCGGATAGCCGGGACCACGAAGCACCGGACCATCAACTACAAGAAGAACAAGCCCGGTTCGGTCCCCGAGTTCGTCCCCGCTCCCTCCCCCGCTCCCTCCCCCGCTCCCGAGCCGGGACCCGAACTCGTCCTCGGCCCCGAGCCGACCCCGGAGGCCGCCCCCCAGCCGGACCCCGAACCCATCCCGCCGAGCCGCTTCGACGCCATCGCGGAGGAGATGCTCGCGGAAGCCCCCGCGGCGGAGACGCCGGACGGGGCCGAGGCGTGGACGACGGCACTGGGACGCGTCGGGGACGCCGTACGGGACGGAGAGGTCGAGCGGGCCGCCGAGTTGGCGAGCCGGGCGGTGGCCGACGCGTCCGGCGTGCTGGGCCCCCGGCACCCCGAGGTGCTGCATCTGCGCGAACTGTGCGCGTACATCGCGTACTTGACCGGCGACCCGGCCCGCGCCTTCGACCTCTCGCTGGACCTGGCCCGCAAGCGCGCCGAGTCGGGCGACCCGGCGGCGGCCTACGGCAACGTACGCAGCGCGGCGACCGCCTGGCGCGCGGTGGGCGACGCGGAGCAGGCGCTCCGGATGGGCCGCGACCTGATCGAGGTGTGGACCGCGCTCGCGGCGAAGCCCGGCCCGGCCGCCGCCGACCCCCGCCCCCTGGAGTCGGCGCACACCCGGATGACCCGGCTGACCGCGCGCGCGGCCGCGGCCGACGCGTGAGGTCACCTCACTTCAGGACCGTGCCCTCACAGCTCTCCGCGACCCGCACCACGCCGAGAACCACGGGGTAGTCGGTGATCTGCTGGTTCGGCCCCGGCCGGGTGCGGCAGATCTTCCACTCCGCCGGGTCGTCCACCGAACGCCCCTTCCCGCTCACGTCCTTGAGGGTCACCTCGGTATCGGGACCCATCTGCTCGATCGCCCGCCCGGCGTTGCCGCCGATGATGTCCATCATGGAGGCGGTGACCGGCTGAGGGTTCGCACTGGCGGACTTCGAGGCGGACGGGGTGGCCGGGGCGGGCGCCGGGTGGCGATCCGGTACGGACGCCCCGGCGCAGGCGCTGACCGAGGCCAGCAGGGCGACGGCGAGGACGGGTCTCAGAAACTCACGGATGGTCATGCCCCTGTCTACTACTGGACGCAGAACTCGTTCCCCTCGGGGTCGGCCAGTACGGTCCACGACCCCGCGGGCTCACTGACCTCACGCAGCACGGTCGCCCCCAGCGCGGTCAGCCGCGCCACCTCGTCCTTCCGCCGCTCCGGCCCGGCGTGCAGGTCGAGATGCAGCCGGTTCTTGCCGCCCTTCGCCTCCGGCACCCGCTGAAAGAGCAGCCGCCGCCCCAGCCCGGTCCCCGTCTCCGGGTCGTACGGATCATCGGGATGCCGCACAGCCACCAGATCCCGGAACGCGGGCCGCCCGTGATACTCCACCGTCGCCTCCCCGGCCAACGCCCCCACCGCCAACAACCGCTCGATCAAAGCGCTGTTGTCCTCGGGCTCGTAGTGCAGGGCCGCCCCCCAGAAGTCGGCCTGCGTGTGCGGGTCGACCGCGTCGACCACAACCTTCCAGTGCAGCGGCTCGGACCGCGATGAAGAAGATGCAGAAGTCGTCATGCAGCCCTTATAGCGCCAGAGACCCGCCCACATAGCCAGTTACACCACTTCCGCGCGCCCGAACCTGTAGCCCGACCACACGTACGTGCCCCACACCCCGCCCGACCTCACTGAGCCGGTACCCGGCGCGAAGTGGAGCGCGCCTCAGGCCGACCGGTACACCCCCTCAGGGTCCTCCCGTGCCCAGGCCGCGTACTCCTCGAAGCCCAGGTTGCCGATGGTCAGGTTCGCGTGGATGTCGGGGACGCCGGCCGGGGTGGTGCGGAAGTCGCGGCCGGACTCGGTCAGCGCGGCGTAGTCGTCGTCCGCGCAGTCCTGCCGGGTCAGCGTGGTGACCGCGAGGAGGGCTTGGTCGCCGGAGTGCATGGTGGCGTGGTCGGCGAGGAAGACGACGCTCAGGTCTTCGGCGTCACGGGTCGCCGTCAGGACGTCGTCGATGGTCGCCCCCGCCCAGACGGGATCGTCGACGAAGTGGATGTGCGCATCGTGCAGCGTCAACGCCGCTCGCACGCCCCGCCAAGCCTGGTCGTCGCCGTAGTCGGTCCTGATGATCACCGCGTCGAAGTCTCCGCGGGACTCCAAACCGTCAGACATCCACCGCCTCCACCCCGGCCACGGCGGGGTCCGTGCGGCGGGACATCGCCACCACGCGGGCCCGGCGCGCGGAGCGCATCGCGTCCGCGGTGAGGAGGATCAGGGCCAGCCAGACCAGGGCGAAGCCCGCCCAGCGCTCCGGGGGCATGGCCTCGTGGAAGTAGAGGATGCCGAGGAGGAACTGGAAGACGGGGGCCAGGTACTGGAGGAGGCCGAGGGTGGAGAGCGGGACGCGGATCGCGGCGGCGCCGAAGCAGACCAGGGGGAGGGCCGTCACGATGCCGGTGGAGGCCAGGAGGGCGGCGTGGCCGGGGCCCTGCGTGGCGAAGGTGAGGTCGCCGTGGGTGCTCAGGAAGATCAGGTACGCCAGCGCGGGGAAGAACTGGATCGCCGTCTCCGCCGCCAGGGACTCGACGCCGCCCAGGCCGACCTTCTTCTTCACCAGGCCGTACGTCGCGAAGGAGACGGCCAGGCACAGGGAGATCCACGGGGGCTGCCCGTAGCCCACGGTCAGCACGATCACCGCCGCGAAGCCGACACCGACCGCCGCCCACTGCACCGGCCGCAGCCGTTCCTTCAGCAGCAGCACGCCCAGCGCGATGGTCATCAGGGGGTTGATGAAGTAGCCGAGCGACGCCTCCACCACGTGACCTGAGTTCACAGCCCAGATGTAGACGCCCCAGTTCACCGTGATGACGGCGGCGGCCACCGCGATCAGGCCGAGGCGTCGGGGCTGCCGCAGCAGCTCGCCCGCCCACGCCCAGCGCCGCACGAACAGCAGCGCGATGGCGACGAAGACGAGTGACCACACCATCCGGTGGGCCAGGATCTCCATGGCCCCCGCCGGTTTCAGCAGCGGCCAGAAGAGGGGGACGAGCCCCCACATGCCGTACGCGGCAATGCCGTTCAGCAGACCTATTCGGTGTTCACCCTTGGACGTCCCGGCCACGGGCTCCTCCTTCTCGCATTCCGCCACGCGAGAACGAAGGTAACGCCACCCCACCCCGCCTGTCATGCCCGTATCGCCATACGGTCATGACAGAGACGGAGATGGGGCGCGCCCGGACCGGCTCAGCCCAGGCTCAGCCCGTCAGCTGGCCTTCAGGCCCTCCTCCACCGCCACCGCGAGCGGGGTGGTCGGACGGCCGATCAGCCGGGACAGGTCCCCGCCCGGCACGACCAGCTCGCCCCGCGCGAGGGACGCGTCCACGCCGACCAGCATCTCCGCGAGCGCGTCCGGCAGACCGGCGCCCGCCAGGATGCCCTTGAGGGTCTCCCCGGAGACGGGCTGGTAGGTGATCGTGCGCCCGGTCCGCGCGCTCAGCTCGGCCGCGTACTCGTCGAAGCCCCACGCCACGTCGCCGCCCAGCTCGTACGTGGTGTTCTCGTGGCCCTCGCCGGTCAGCACGGCGACCGCCGCGGCGGCGTAGTCGGCGCGGGCGGCCGAGGAGACGCGGCCCTCGCCCGCCGCCGTGACCACCGCGTCGTGGGCGAGCACGGGGGCCAGGTTCTCGGTGTAGTTCTCGTGGTACCAGCCGTTGCGCAGCAGCGAGTACGGCAGCCCGGAGGCGAGCACCGCCTGCTCGGTGGCCCGGTGGTCGTCGGCCAGCGTCGCGGTCAGGGTGCCCGGCGCGCTGGTGTACGCGAGCAGCGCCACCCCCGCCGCCTTCGCCGCGTCGATGACGACCTGGTGCTGGGCGACCCGGCCCTTGTCGAACTCGTTGCCCGAGATCAGCAGCACCTTGTCCCCGGCAGAGAAGAGGCCGTCGAAGGTCTCGGGGGCGTTGTAGTCGGCGACGGCCAGCCGCACACCGCGCGCGGCGAACTCGGCGCCCTTCGCCTCGTCCCGTACGACGGCGGTGATCTGCTCGGCGGGCACCCGCTCCAGCAGCTGGGCGATGACGTGGCGGCCGAGGTGTCCGGTGGCTCCGGTGACGACGATGCTCATGGGGTTTCTCCTCAGGGGGAACGACGGGGTATGCCACTAACCCTAGGAGAGGCGCTAACCAAACGACAGTACCCACTTTCAAGTAAGGTACTGCTATGACAGTAAGCAACGAGGTCAGCGACGCCCTGTGCCCGCAGAGACTGGTGCTGGAGCATGTGACGAGCCGCTGGGGCACGCTCGTCCTCATCGAGCTGCTGGACCGCTCCTACCGGTTCGGGGAGCTGCGGCGGGCGGTCGGCCGCTGGGGCGGGCGCGAGGTCAGCGAGAAGATGCTCACCCAGACCCTGCAGACCCTGGAGCGCGACGGCCTGGTGCACCGGGACGCCAAGCCGGTGATCCCGCCCCGCGTCGACTACTCCCTCACCGACCTCGGCCGCGAGGCAGCCGAGCAGGTCAGGGCGCTGGCCGTCTGGACCGAGGACCGCCTGGAGCAGGTGGAGAAGGCCCGCCGGGCATACGACGAGGCCCAGGAGGCGCGCTCCCGGGCCGCGTAGCACGACAGCAGACCTCAGCCCACGACCGTCCAGGTGTCCCCGCCCGCCAGCAGCGTGGCCAGATCCCCCTTGCCCTGCTGCTCGACCGCGGTGTCCAGCTGCTCGGACATCAGGCTGTCGTAGACCGGCCGGTCCACCGCGCGGAACACCCCGATCGGGGTGTGGTGCAGGGTGTCCGGGTCGGCCAGCCGGGACAGCGCGAACGCCGTGGTCGGGGAGGCCGCGTGCGCGTCGTGGACCAGCAGGTCGGCCTCGTTGTCCGGGGTCACGGTGACCACCGTCAGCTCCCCGGTCCGGTCCCGGACGACCCCGCGCGAGCCGTCGGCGCCGAACCGCACCGGCTGCCCGTGCTCCAGCCGGATCAGCGCCTCCTCGGCTCGCTGCTGGTCCTTGAGGGCGTCGAAGGCACCGTCGTTGAAGATGTTGCAGTTCTGGTAGATCTCGATCAGCGCGGTGCCCGGATGGTCGGCGGCCGCCCGCAGCACCTCGGTCAGATGCTTGCGGTCGGAGTCGATGGTCCGGGCGACGAACGACGCCTCCGCGCCCAGCGCCAGCGACACCGGGTTGAACGGCGCGTCCAGCGACCCCATCGGCGTCGACTTGGTGATCTTGCCGAGTTCGGAGGTCGGGGAGTACTGGCCCTTGGTGAGCCCGTAGATCCGGTTGTTGAACAGCAGGATCTTCAGGTTCACATTGCGGCGCAGCGCGTGGATGAGGTGGTTGCCGCCGATGGACAGGGCGTCCCCGTCACCGGTGACCACCCACACCGACAGGTCCCGCCGCGAGGACGCGAGCCCGGTGGCGATGGCCGGGGCGCGGCCGTGGATGGAGTGCATCCCGTAGGTGTTCATGTAGTACGGGAAGCGGGACGAGCAGCCGATGCCCGAGACGAAGACGATGTTCTCCCGCGCCAGCCCCAGCTCCGGCATGAACCCCTGCACGGCCGCGAGGATCGCGTAGTCCCCGCAGCCGGGGCACCAGCGGACCTCCTGGTCGGACTTGAAGTCCTTCATCGACTGCTTGCCCTCGGCCTTGGGCACCAGCTGGAGCAGCTCGCGTGCGGAGTCAGTCATCGATGGCCTCCTTGAGCGCGGTGGCGAGCTGTTCCGCCTTGAACGGCATGCCGTTGACCTGGTTGAACGAGCGGGCGTCGACCAGGTACTTCGCCCGGACCAGGGTGGCGAGCTGCCCGAGGTTCATCTCCGGGACCACCACCTTGTCGTACCCCTTCAGCACCTCGCCGAGGTTGGCCGGGAAGGGGTTGAGGTGCCGCAGATGCGCCTGCGCGATGGACTCGCCCGCCGTGCGCAGCCGCCGTACCGCCGCCGTGATCGGGCCGTACGTCGAACCCCAGCCGAGCACCAGCGTCCGCGCGCCGTCCGGGTCGTCGACCTCGATGTCGGGGACGTCGATGCCGTCGATCTTGGCCTGGCGGGTGCGGACCATCAGGTCGTGGTTGGCCGGGTCGTAGGAGATGTTGCCCGTGCCGTCCTGCTTCTCGATCCCGCCGATGCGGTGCTCGAGCCCCGGTGTGCCGGGTACGGCCCAGGGGCGGGCCAGCGTGTGCGGGTCGCGCTTGTACGGCCAGAAGACCTCGGTGCCGTCCTCCAGCGTGTGGTTCGGGCCCTGCGCGAACTGGACCTGGAGATCAGGGAGTTCGTCGAGGTCCGGGACGCGCCAGGGCTCGGAGCCGTTGGCCAGGTAGCCGTCGGAGAGCAGGAACACCGGGGTGCGGTAGGTCACCGCGATCCGGGCCGCCTCCAGCGCCGCGTCGAAGCAGTCGGCCGGGGTGCGCGGGGCCACCACCGGGACCGGCGCCTCGCCGTTGCGCCCGTACATCGCCTGGAGCAGGTCGGCCTGCTCGGTCTTGGTCGGCAGCCCTGTCGACGGCCCGCCGCGCTGGATGTCGATCACCAGCAGCGGCAGCTCCAGCGACACCGCCAGCCCGATCGTCTCGCTCTTCAGCGCCACACCGGGGCCGGAGGTCGTCGTCACCGCGAGCGAACCGCCGAACGCCGCGCCCAGCGCCGCGCCGATCCCCGCGATCTCGTCCTCCGCCTGGAAGGTCCGCACACCGAAGTTCTTGTGCTTCGACAGCTCGTGCAGGATGTCCGAGGCCGGGGTGATCGGGTACGAGCCCAGGAACAGCGGCAGATCCGCCTGCTTCGACGCGGCGATCAGCCCGTAGGCCAGGGCCAGGTTCCCCGAGATGTTGCGGTAGACGCCCGGCGGGAAGGCCCGCGCGGCCGGGGCCACCTCGTAGGAGACGGCGAAGTCCTCCGTCGTCTCGCCGAAGTTCCAGCCCGCCCGGAACGCGGCCACGTTGGCCGCCGCGATGTCCGGCTTCTTGGCGAACTTGGTGGTCAGGAACTTCTCGGTGGCCTCGGTGGGCCGGTGGTACATCCAGCTCAGCAGGCCCAGCGCGAACATGTTCTTGCTGCGCTCGGCCTCCTTGCGGGAGAGGGCGAACTCCTTCAGCGCCTCCACCGTGAGCGTGGTCAGCGGCACCGGGTGCAGGTGATAGCCGTCGAGCGAGCCGTCGTCCAGCGGGGAGTCGGCGTACCCCACCTTGGCCAGCGCGCGCTTGGTGAACTCGTCGGTGTTGACGATGATCTCGGCGCCGCGCGGCAGATCGCCGACGTTGGCCTTCAGCGCGGCCGGATTCATGGCGACCAGCACGTTCGGCGCGTCGCCCGGGGTCAGGATGTCGTGGTCGGCGAAGTGGAGCTGGAAGGAGGAGACGCCGGGCAGGGTGCCGGCGGGGGCGCGGATCTCGGCGGGGAAGTTGGGAAGGGTGGAGAGGTCGTTGCCGAAGGACGCGGTCTCCGAGGTGAACCGGTCCCCGGTGAGCTGCATACCGTCACCGGAGTCCCCCGCGAACCGGATGATCACCCGGTCGAGACGCCGCACGTCCTTCGCTCCGCCCGGTCTGCGCCGCGCTGCCACGACGTTCTCGTCGGCCTGCTCCGCTGGGCTGCTGACCTGACTGGTCACTGAACTGGACCTCCTTCGAGGCGGCCGTCCGGGGGCGGTCTTCCCCCGGACCAATCCCAGGATCAACCCTACGTCGCTTAGGGTCGGCTTCCGAGGATCGCTGCGTATCTCCCGTTATATGGACTTGCTACGCCGCCCAGTCTCGGTGCCGTCACGAGTTCAGATAGGTCAGCACGGCCAGAACACGCCGATGGTCTCCGTCGCTCGGGGTCAGACCCAGCTTCATGAAGATGTTGCTGACGTGCTTCTCCACCGCCCCGTCGCTCACCACGAGCTGCCGGGCCACGGCCGAGTTGGTCCGCCCCTCCGCCATCAGCCCCAGCACCTCACGCTCGCGCGGGGTCAGCGCCGCCAGCACGTCCTGCTTGCGGCTGCGGCCCAGCAGCTGCGCCACCACCTCCGGGTCCAGCGCCGTACCGCCCGAGGCGACCCGCTCCACCGCGGCGACGAACTCGCGCACGTCCGCGACCCGGTCCTTCAGCAGATAGCCGACGCCCCGGCTGGAACCGGCCAGCAGTTCGGTGGCGTACCGCTCCTCCACGTACTGCGACAGCACCAGCACCCCGAGCTCCGGGTGGCGGCCGCGCAGCTCCACGGCGGCCCGTACCCCTTCGTCGGTGTGCGTCGGCGGCATCCGCACGTCCGCCACCACCACGTCCGGCAGCTCGTCCCGCCCGGCCAGCTCCGCGATGGTCGCGAGCAGCGCCTCCGCGTCCGCGACCCCGGCCACCACCTCATGGCCGAGGTCGGTCAGCAGCCGGGTCAGCCCCTCTCTGAGCAGCACCGAGTCCTCGGCGATGACCACACGCACCTTGTTCTCCACGATTCCCCGAGCCCCCACACGCCTGCCGACAAGGAGGCCCAGCATTCCAGCTTCGTCAGGCGCGCCAGGGCAGTTCCGCGGTCACGGTGGTCGGTCCGCCGGGCGGCGAGTCCACCACCAGGACCCCGTCGACCGCGCCGAGCCGCTCGGCCAGCCCCGCGAGGCCGGTGCCGCGACCGGAGTCCGCTCCGCCTACGCCGTCGTCCTTGACCTGGAGCGTGAGGTGGTGGGGGGTGTGTCGGAGGTCGAGGGTGGCGTGGGTGGCGTGGCTGTGTTTGCTGATGTTCTGGAGGAGTTCGCTGGCGGTGTAGTAGGTGATGTTTTCGATGGCGGGTGTGGGTCGGGTGGGGAGGTCGACGGTGAGGGTGACGGGGACGGTGCAGCGGGTGGCGATGTGGGAGAGGGCTGCGTCCAAGCCTCGGTCGGTGAGGATGGCGGGGTGGATGCCGCGGGCGAGGTCGCGGAGTTCTTTGAGGGCGGTTTTGGCTTCGCCGTGGGCTTCTTCGACCATGCGGGCGGCGGTTTCGGGGTCGTGGTGGAGTTTTTCCTTGGCGAGTCCGAGTCCCATGGCGAGGTTGACCAGCCGGGCTTGTGCCCCGTCGTGGAGGTCGCGTTCGATCCGGCGGAGATCGGCGGCGGCGGTGTCGACCACCACACCCCGGTCCGACTCCAGCTCCTCCACGCGTGCCGTCAGCCGGGAGGGACCGAGCAGCCCGCGCACCAGCAGCCCGTCCACCGTGGTCAGGCCCCGCAGCAGCCACGGGGTGAGCAGCGTGAACACCAGCCCGATCAGCGCGGTGACGGTGATCTCGAAGGGGTTGTCCAGGTAGACGCTGTGGTGGTCGTCCCCGTAGAGCTGGATGCCGCCCTGCCCGGCCCACATCGGGAACACCCAGAACCACAGCGGGTACGTCAGCAGCGCCCAGCCGTACGTCCAGAAGCTGATCGCCACCGAGAACGAGAACACCGCCCACGGGAAGTGGACCAGCGCGTACACCAGGTGCCGCCAGGACGAGCCGCTCTTGAGCACCGCGCCGAGCCAGGGCAGCAGCCCCGGTCCGCTGGGCTTCAGGGGCTCCGGCGCGCCCACCCGCACCTTCAGCAGCGCCCCGGCCCGCGCCCGCTCCAGCGCCCCGAAGCCCCGGCAGCCGACCAGGCCCAGCGCGAGGACCGGCACCCCGACGAAGGTCACCAGCAGCCCGGCGCCGAGCGAGATCACCGTGACCGTCCAGACGAACAGGGCGATGGCCACCGGCAGCCCGGTCAGCGCGTATCCCAGCGCCCGCCAGGTCCGCGCCTCCAGCGGCGCCCGCAGCGCGGCGGGGAGGCGGTGGTGGCCCCGCTCTTCCCGGTACGGCGTGTAGTGCGTGGCCATCGGTGTCCTTCCCCGTTCTCCTCGTGTGGGCTTGCCTGCTCAGACTGCTGCTCGGGACCGGGTGCGGGCCATGGCGTGTGTCCCCGTGTGGAACAGGGGGTTTTCCCTACCGCCCGGCGCGGTGCTCGTCCTCGCGGTCCCGCCAGGGCAGCTCGGCGGTGATCACGGTCGGCCCGCCGGGCGGGGAGTCCACGACGAACACCCCGTCGACGGCGCGGAGGCGTTCGGTGAGTCCGGCGAGTCCTGATCCGTGGGCGGGGTTGGCTCCGCCGATTCCGTCGTCGCGGATTTGGAGGGTGAGGTGGTGGGGGGTGTGTCGGAGGTCGAGGGTGGCGTGGGTGGCGTGGCTGTGTTTGCTGATGTTCTGGAGGAGTTCGCTGGCGGTGTAGTAGGTGATGTTTTCGATGGCGGGTGTGGGTCGGGTGGGGAGGTCGACGGTGAGGGTGACGGGGACGGTGCAGCGGGTGGCGATGTGGGAGAGGGCTGCGTCCAAGCCTCGGTCGGTGAGGATGGCGGGGTGGATGCCGCGGGCGAGGTCGCGGAGTTCTTTGAGGGCGGTTTTGGCTTCGCCGTGGGCTTCTTCGACCATGCGGGCGGCGGTTTCGGGGTCGTGGTGGAGTTTTTCCTTGGCGAGTCCGAGTCCCATGGCGAGGTTGACCAGCCGGGCTTGCGCCCCGTCGTGGAGGTCGCGCTCGATCCGGCGGAGATCGGCGGCGGCGGTGTCGACCACGACACCCCGGTCCGACTCCAGCTCCGCTATCCGGCGCTCCAGCTCGTCCGACGGCGCCAGCAGCGCGCGGGCCAGCGCCCGGTCCATGTTCGCCAGACCCCGCGCCAGGTAGCCCAGTACCGGCCACAGCACGAAGAACGAGACCAGCACGGTGGTGAAGGTCAGCACGCCCCAGGGCAGCCGGATCAGGCCGTAGAGCATCGACCGCCAGCCCACCGGGTCCCTGAGCGCCAGCCACAGCCGCCGCACCACCCCGCCGCTCCGGGCGAACGGCAGCGGCGACGGCTCCGGCACCCGCAGCCCGAGCAGCGCCCGGACCCGCGCCCGCTCCAGCCTGCCCAGCAGCCGGGCGCCCAGCAGGGAGCCCGCCAGCAGCGGCAGCCCGAGTACCGTGACGGTGAGGCCCCCGCTCACGGACAGCGCGGTGACCGCGTAGACGAAGCCCACCACCGCCAGCGGCAGGTTCAGCAGGAGATGCGCGATCTCCTTCCAGGTGTGCGCGTCGAAGGCGAGCCGGGCGGGCGGCGGACGGCCGGTGTCACCGGCCGGTCCGGCGGCGGGAGCGGGAGCGGTCATGGCGGTCAGACTGCCGTGCCCGGCGGCCCGTACGCCATGCGGTGGACCGCCTTCCGGCCCCTGGGGAAAACCCCACCCCCGGCCCGCTCCCGGCCTCGCTGGGCGTCACGGCCTGCTTACCGGCGCTTTATCAGGGCCTAGACTCCCGTGCGTACGCAAACCTCCGGCCGCACCCGTCACACGGTGCGCGGAGGCCACGGAGGACACCCGGTCAGGGAGCGAGGGACGGACGGTGCGGGAGACGTTGGGGGTGACGACGGTCGCCGCGGGCGGCACCGCGTCGGACTACTTCGGGTCCTACTCGGTCGTGGGCCTGCTCGCCGTAGTCGGCGTGCTCTTCGTCGCGGCCGCCTTCGGCGCCGGACGCCTGCTGCGGCCCGTGGTGCCCACCCCCGAGAAGCTCATGACCTACGAGTGCGGCGTCGACCCCGTCGGGGAGGGCTGGGCCCACACCCAGGTCCGGTACTACGTCTACGCCTTCCTGTACGTCATCTTCGCCGTCGACTCGATCTTCCTGTTCCCCTGGGCGACGGTCTTCGCCGCCCCCGGCTACGGCGCGGCCACCCTGGTGGAGATGTTCATCTTCCTGGGCTTCCTCGCCGTCGGCCTGCTGTACGCCTACAAGAAGGGCGTCCTGACATGGACGTGAACCCGGCCGCCCCCGAGCCGGTGCTGCTGCCCGAGCCGAAGCGTCTGGGCGCGCTCGCCCGGCTCGCCCCCGAGCCGATGAAGGTCGTCCTCAACTGGGGCCGCCGCTACTCGCTCTGGGTCTTCAACTTCGGCCTCGCCTGCTGCGCGATCGAGTTCATCGCCGCGTCGATGGCCCGCCACGACTTCATCCGGCTCGGCGTCATCCCCTTCGCGCCGGGCCCCCGCCAGGCCGACCTGATGGTCGTCTCCGGCACGGTCACCGACAAGATGGCGCCCGCCGTGAAGCGGCTGTACGAGCAGATGCCCGAGCCGAAGTACGTCATCTCCTTCGGCGCCTGCTCCAACTGCGGCGGACCGTACTGGGACTCCTACTCCGTCACCAAGGGCGTCGACCAGATCATCCCGGTCGACGTGTACGTGCCGGGCTGCCCGCCCCGCCCCGAGGCACTGCTCCAGGGCATCCTCAAGCTCCAGGAGAAGATCGCCCGCGAGTCCCTGGCGGAGCGGTACGGCAAGGGGGGCGCCGCCCGCCCGTCCGCCGCCGCGCTCCAGAGCGACCTGGTGCGTCCGCCCGCCACTCCTTCTGCGGAGGGGGACGCGCGATGACCGCGCCCGGCTGGCTGCCCGCCCCCGTGGACGAACTCTTCGGCCCCGACGCCACCGCCGAGGAGTCGTACGACGTCCTCACCGTCGACGTGCCTCCCGCCGCGTGGCTCACCGCGCTGGAAACGGCCCGTACGACGCTGACCTGCACCTACTTCGACTGGCTGAGCGCGGTCGACGAACCCGGCACCGGGTTCCGGGTCTCCGCCCACGTCGTCGCCCTGCACCCGGTCCGCCGCCTGCTGGTCCGTACGACCGTCCCGCACGAGGCGCCGGTGCTGGCCAGCGCGGTCGGCGTGTACGCGGGCGCCGCCTGGCACGAGCGGGAGACCCACGAGATGTTCGGCGTCGACTTCACCGGCCACCCCGCCCTGGACCACCTGCTCCTCCCGGAGAACTTCGAGGGTCACCCCCTCCGCAAGGACTTCGTCCTCGCCGCCCGCGTCGCCAAGGCGTGGCCGGGCGCGAAGGAGCCGGGGGAGTCGGAACACGGCGGGCCGAAGCGCCGCCAGATGCTGCCGCCGGGGGTGCCCGATCCGAACGAGTGGGGCCCGCTGAAGGGTCAGTTGCCGCCCGCGCCTTCGCGTCCCGCGCGGGGGGCGGCGGGGGAGCGCCCGGCTCGACGGGCTGGCGCCGCGGGCGAGCCGGGAGGCGAGGCGGTTCGGCCGCGCCGGGCTCGGAGTGCGGGGGAGGGGTCGGCCAGTCAGGCGGCTCCGGAGCCGGAGGGGGCTGCTGCGCCGCGCCGGATGCGGAGTGCGAGTCAGGGGTCGGCGAGTCAAGGTGCTCCGGAGTCGGGTGCGGCTGCTGGGCCTCGGCGGATGCGGAGTGCGAGTCAGGGGTCGGCCACCCAGGGGGCTCCGGAGAATGCGGAAGCCCCTGCCGAGACGCCGACCGAGGTACCCAGGGGGCCACGCAGGTCGCGCAGCGCCTCGCAGGGATCGGCCTCGCAGCGGACCGAGACTCCGGCTGAGCCGACGGAACCCGGCAAGACTCCGGCGCCCGAGGACCGTAAGGACACCGGCCCGCGCAGCGCGGACGCGCCCTGGCATCACGCCCGTCCGGCCTTCGAGGAGGCCGACGAGCCCCCGAAGACACCCCCCGCTCCCGAGCCGGACACCACCGACACCCCCGACGACACCACAGGAGGCGCGCAGTGAACGACGTGCTGGACGTCGCCCTGCGGCTCCTCGTCGTCTTCGTCGTCTTCTTGACGCTCCCCCTGGTCATCGGCCAGACCGAGCACAAGGTGATGGCCCATATGCAGGGCCGCC
Source organism: Streptomyces sp. NPDC002176 (assembly GCF_044903645.1). Classification (NCBI taxonomy): domain Bacteria; kingdom Bacillati; phylum Actinomycetota; class Actinomycetes; order Kitasatosporales; family Streptomycetaceae; genus Streptomyces; species Streptomyces sp. NPDC002176. Next base: position 1,047,816 of record NZ_JBJDQW010000002.1, on the reverse strand, counting down.
TCGGCCCGATGTACGCGGGCGGCTTCCACGGCTGGGCGCAACTCGTCGCGGACGGCGTGAAGTTCGCGCAGAAGGAGGACGTGGTCCCGGCGGGCGCCGACCGACGCGTCTTCCAACTCGCGCCAGCGGTCGCCCTGTTGCCCTACCTCCTCGTACTACTAGCCATCCCGATCGGCCCCAGCGCGGGTGCCGTCGGCCAAGTGCTGGACGCGGGCATCTTCTTCGTGCTCGCGGTGATGGGCATCGGCGTCCTCGGCTCGCTGATGGCGGGCTGGGCGAGCGCCAACAAGTTCTCCCTGCTCGGCGGCCTGCGCACCGCCGCCCAGTTGCTCGCGTACGAACTCCCGATGCTGCTCGCCGCCGCCTCCGTGGCAATGGCGGCGGGAACGGTCTCGCTGCCCGGCATCGTCACCGCCTTCCACTGGTGGTGGCTGCCCTGGCAGCTCACCGGCGCGGTGGTGTTCTTCGTGGCCGGACTCGCCGAGCTGCAACGGCCGCCGTTCGACATGCCGGTGGCCGACTCGGAGATCATCTTCGGCGCGTACACCGAGTACACCGGCCTGCGCTTCGCCCTGTTCCTGCTCGCGGAGTACGCGGGCATCGTCGTCCTGTGCGGTCTGACCACCGTGCTCTTCCTCGGCGGCTGGCACGGCCCCTGGGGCGCCGACGGGCTCGGCTGGGTGTGGACCCTGGTGAAGACCGCGCTCCTCGCCTTTCTGGTGATCTGGCTCCGGGTCACCTACCCCCGGCTGCGCGAGGACCAGCTGCAGAAGCTGTCCTGGACCGTCCTCGTCCCGCTCGCCCTCGCCCAGATCGCCCTCACCGGCGTCGTCAAGGTGGTGACCGCCTGATGTCCGTCCCCTTCTCCGGCCTGGCCAAGGGCCTCGCCGTCACCCTGCGCACGATGACGAAGAAGACGGTCACCGAGCAGTACCCCGACGTCCAGCCCGACCTCCCGCCCCGCACCCGAGGCGTGATCGGCCTGTTCGAGGAGAACTGCACGGTCTGCATGCTCTGCGCCCGTGAGTGCCCCGACTGGTGCATCTACATCGACTCCCACAAGGAGACCGTCCCGGCCGCCACCCCCGGCGGCCGCGAGCGCAGCCGGAACGTCCTCGACCGGTTCGCCATCGACTTCTCCCTCTGCATGTACTGCGGCATCTGCATCGAGGTCTGCCCCTTCGACGCGCTGTTCTGGTCCCCGGAGTTCGAGTACGCCGAGACCGACATCCGTGAACTGACCCACGAGCGCGACAAGCTCCGCGAGTGGATGTGGACCGTCCCGGCCCCGCCCGCGCTCGACCCGCACGCGGAGGAGCCGAAGGAGATCGCCGCCGCCCGCAAGAGCGCCGACAAACTGGCCGCCGCCCAGGCCGCCGAACAAGCCGAACAGACCCCGGACCAGGAGGGAGAACAGTGAGCCTCGCCGCCACCGCCCCGCACGGCTTCCTCTCCCCGACCGGCGTCGAGATCGCGTTCCTCCTCGTCGGCCTGGTCACCCTCGGCGCCGCACTGATCACCGTCACCACCCGCCAGCTGGTGCACGCCGCCCTCTGGCTGGTCGTCACCCTCGGCGGGCTGGCCGTCGAGTACCTCCTGCTCACCGCCGAGTTCATCGCCTGGGTGCAGGTCCTCATCTACGTGGGTTCCGTCGTCGTCCTCCTCCTCTTCGGGCTGATGCTCACCAGGGCCCCCATCGGCCGCTCCCCGGACGCCGATTCGGGCAACCGGCTGCCCGCCCTCGTCGTCGCCGTGGGCGCGGCGGGCGCCCTGGTCTGGGTGGTGACGGACGCGTTCCGCGTCACCTGGATCGACCTGGACGGCCCGGCCGCCGGGACCACCCGCGTCACCGGCGAGAGCCTCTTCCGGCACTGGGTACTGCCCTTCGAGGCGCTGTCCGTCCTGCTCCTCGCCGCCCTGGTCGGCGCGATCGTGCTGTCCCGCAAGGTCAAGGCGGACCAGGCGGCGCAGGCCCTGACCCAGACCCCCGGCGACAAGGAAGGCGCCCGCTGATGCACCTCGCCTACCCCGCCGTACTCGCCGCCCTCCTCTTCTGCACCGGCCTCTACGGCGTCCTCGCCCGCCGCAACGCGATCCTGGTCCTGATGTCGGTCGAGCTGATGCTCAACGCCGTTAACCTCAACCTCGTCGCCTTCGACGTCTGGCTCAGCCGGGCCGCCAAGGACACCCTGCACTCCGGCCAGGCGCTGACCCTGTTCACCATCGCCATCGCCGCCGCCGAGATCGGCATCGGCCTGGCGATCGTCCTCGCCGTCTACCGCGACCGGGGCACCGCCGACATCGACAAGCTCCGCGGCACCGCCGAGACCCGCGGCGACGACTCCGACCACCCCGACGCCTCCGGGGCCGAGAAGGCTGAGGCCACCGCGTGACCACGACCACCCTCGCCGCACTCGTCCCCGCCCTGCCCTTCCTCGGCGCCGTCGCCGGACTCCTGCTGGGCCGCACCGCGCCCGGCTTCGTCCGCCCGCTCGCCGTACTCCCGCCGCTGGCCTCGCTCGTGCTGGCCGCGCTGGTCGCGGCCCGCCAGGGCGGCGGCCGGGCCGTCGACGCGTACACCCTGCTGACGCCCACCGGCTCGGTCCCGGTCGACCTGGCGCTGCACATCGACGGCTTCGCCGCGCTCGTCGCGATCCTGGTGGCCTTCGTGGCGACCTGCGTGCAGATGTACTCCACCGGCTATCTGCGCGACGACCCCCGCTACCCCTCCTACGCGGCCCTCGTCTCCCTCTTCACCTCCGCGATGCTCCTCGTCGTCTACTCCGGCGACCTGATCGTGCTGCTGGTCGGCTGGGAAGTCATGGGCATCTGCTCCTACTTCCTCGTCGGCCACTACTGGGGCACCCCTGAGGCCCGCGCCGCCTCCCTGAAGGCGTTCCTGGTCACCAAGCTCGGTGACGTGCCGTTCCTGATCGGCCTGTTCGCGCTCGGTACGGATGCCGGGTCCTTCCGCATCACCCGCGTCCTCGGTGCCGTGGCGAGCGGCGGACTGGATCACCCCACCCTGATCGCGCTGCTGCTCCTCGCGGGCGTGGCGGGCAAGTCGGCGCAGTTCCCGCTGCACACCTGGCTCCCCGACGCGATGGCGGGCCCCACGCCCGTCTCCGCGCTGATCCACGCGGCCACGATGGTCGCCGCCGGTGTCTACTTCACCGCCCGTCTCCTCCCCGTGTTCGAGGCGTCCGCCGCCGCGATGACGGTCCTCGCCGTGATGGCCGCCGTCACCATGCTCGGCTCCGGCCTCGCCGCGCTCGCCCAGGACGACATCAAGCGCGTCCTCGCCTACTCGACGATCGGCCAGCTCGGCTACATGACCGGCGCCCTCGCCGTCGGCGACCGCGGTGCCGCCGTCTTCCACCTCCTCTCCCACGGCGCCTTCAAGGCGCTGCTGTTCCTCGCCGCCGGAGCGGTCATCCACGCCGCCGGAACCAACTCGCTGGCCGCCATGTCCCGGATGAGCCACCTGCGCGACCGCGTCCCGGACGCCTTCTGGACGATGACCGTGGCCCTGCTCGCGCTGGCCGCGATCCCGCCGTTCAGCGGGTTCTTCTCCAAGGAGTCCGTCCTCGGCGCCGCCGAACGCCTCGCCACCGGCCACCCCGGCCCGGCACCGGGCGCCGCGGGCTGGATCGTGCTCGTCGCCGCGCTCGCCACGGCCCTGCTCACCGCCGCCTACGCCACCCGCCTCTGGCTGCTGGCCTTCCGGGGCCGAGGTGCCGAGGCCCCCGACCACGGCCGCCAGCCGCTGACCATGACCGTGGTGCTCTGGGTACTGGCCGTGCCCTCGCTGGCCTTCGGCGCGCTCGCCTACCGGGCGCTGCCCGGCTGGTTCGACGGCGCGAGCCTCGCGCCCACCCTGCTCACCTCCATCCTCGGTACCGGCCTCGCCGTGGTCGGCGGGCTGCTGGCCTACGGCGCCTGGCAGCGCGCCGCCGCCCAGGCGCCCCGCGTCCCGCTGGGCGCCGTCGCCGCCCATCCGGAAGGCGACGCGGGCCTGGTCGAGGCCGAAGCCATCGCCACCCACGAACCGGCGTACGGAGACATCGCGAAGGCCCCCGACCCGGCCGACCCCGGCCGCCTGCTGCTCGGCCCGCTGTACGGGCCCGCCGCGGCGGGCTTCCACCTCGACGCCGTGTACTCGGCGCTGTTCGTCCGCCCCGTCCTGGGCGCGGCGAGCCTGGTCCGCTTCCTGGACCGCGAGGTCGTCGACACCTACGTACGCGGCGCCGCCGCCCTGCCCCGGCTGCTCGGCGCGGCCGTACGGCGGGCGCAGACCGGCAACGTGCAGACCTATGTGAGCGCGCTGCTCGCCGGCACCGTCGTCCTGACGGTCGCCGTCCTCCTCGTCGCCTCGGGAGCGTGAGCGGGCGTGATCGGTATCAGCGAATCAGTGATGCAGTTCCTTCTGGCGTTCATCGTCGCCGTGCCGCTCCTCGGCGCGGCCGCCGCCCTCCTGCCCGCGCCGCCCGGACTGAAGGGGAAGTCCCCCGAGCAGGCCGTGCTGCGGCACGGCGTGACCGTGACCGGCGTGGTCCTCATCGCCGCGATCGTCCTCGCGCTCGGCTTCGACCACGACCACCCCTCGAAGATGCAGGCCACGACCGACATCAGCTGGATTCCCGCACTCCAGGTGCGCATCCACCTCGGCATCGACGGCATCTCCCTCCCCCTTCTTCTCCTGACCGCGCTGCTGACCTTCCTCTGCGCGCTCTACTCCTACTTCAAGCCGCCCACGGGACCCTCCCCGAAGGCGTTCACCGCCCTGGTCCTGCTGCTCGAAGGCGGCACCCTCGCCTCCTTCGCCGTGCTCGACCTCGTCCTCTTCTTCCTCGCCTTCGAGACCGTGCTGATCCCGATGTACTTCCTCATCGCCCGATGGGGCGGCGAGGGCCGGACCCGGGCCGCGTGGAAGTTCATCCTGTACACGCTGCTCGGCTCCGTGATCATGCTGCTCGGCCTGCTGCTGATCGGGATCAAAGCGGGCACATTCGACATGGTGGCACTCGCCACTGACAACGGCCGGTCCCTGACCACATCCGTGCAGGTCATCGCCGTTCTGGCGATCGGGATCGGGCTCGCCGTGAAGGCCCCGATGTGGCCCCTGCACAGCTGGCTCCCGGACGCCCACACCGCCGCCCCGACCGTCGGCTCGGTGCTGCTCGCCGGTGTCCTGCTGAAGATGGGCACGTACGGGTTCGTCCGCATCCTGCTGCCGGTCGCGCCCGACGGCTTCCGGGTCTTCGCGCCGTACCTCGCCGCGTTCGCCGTGGTCGGCATCATCTACGGGTCGCTGGCCTGTCTCTCCCTCGCCCAGCGGGGCGCGAAGGGCGACCTGAAGCGGCTGATCGCGTACTCCTCCGTCGGCCACATGGGCTTCGTGCTGCTCGGCATCTCCACCATGACCCCGACCGGCGTGAACGGCGCCCTGTTCGCCAACATCGCGCACGGCCTCATCACCGGCCTGCTGTTCTTCCTGGTCGGCGCGCTGAAGGACCGTACCGGCAGCACCGACCTCGACACCCTGGCCGCGCACAGCGGGGGCGCCCTGTACGGCCGGGCCCCGCGGCTCGGCGGGCTGCTCGCCTTCGGTGCCGTCGCCTCGCTCGGGCTGCCCGGACTCGCCGGGTTCTGGGGCGAGATGCTCGCACTGTTCGGCGCGTTCCAGCCCGCCGCCGGGCTCAGCCGGGCCGCCTACCTGGTCTTTCTCGCGATCGGCGCCTGCGGCACCCTGCTGACCGCCGCGTACCTGCTGGTCGTGGTCCGCCGCGTCTGCATGGGCGACCCGCGCCAGGACCTGCCCGAACTCGCCGACGTACGCGGCTACGAGTTCGCCGCCTGGACCCCGCTCGTCGTCCTCACCGTCCTCGCCGGACTCTGGCCGAGGGCGCTGCTCGGCCTCAGCGACCCGGCCGTGCAGCAGCTCCTCGCAGGAGGCACCCGATGAGCGTCCTGGCCCAGTCCCTCGGCGGCCACGCGGCCGACTACGCGCTGCACACGGCGGCCCGGGCCGCAGCGGAACACCTGGCCGCACCGGCGGTGAACGCGCTGATCCAGTCCGTCGACTGGCTGGCCATCGCCCCGCCCGTCATCGTCGCCGTCACTGCCCTCGCCGTACTCGTCACCGACCTGTTCCTGCCCGAGAACCGCAAGCCGCTCCTCGGCCCGCTCTCCATCGCGGGCCTGGCCGCCGCCGCGCTCATGCTGCTGCCCCTGCTGCACGGCGACCGCGCCACCTTCTGCCTGACCGGCTCCACGCGCGCGTGCAGCTACACCGCCGACCACTTCACGGTCGTCATCCAGCTCCTCGTCCTCGGCGGCGCCCTGCTCGCGGCCCTGCTGTCCGTGACCGGCGTCCAGGACGACCGGCGGCGCGTCCCGGCCGGGGAGTTCTGGTTCCTGCTGCTCTCCTCGGCGGCCGGTGCCGCCCTGCTGCCCGCCTCCCGCGACCTCGCCACCCTGATCGTCGCCCTGGAGGTCGCCTCCCTGCCCGCCTTCGCCCTGGTCGGCATCCGGCACGGCGAGGCGCGCTCGGCCGAGGCCGCCCTGAAGTTCTTCCTCTCCTCGGTCACCGCGACCGCCGTCAGCCTGATGGGCGTCAGCTTCGTCTACGCCGCCACCGGCACCCTGCACCTCACCGAGATCGCCCGGCGCCTGCCCCAGGTCGACGGCCAGCTCCACACCCTCGTCCAGACCGGCGTCGTCCTCACCCTGGTCGGCTTCGCCTTCAAGACGGCGGCGGTGCCCTTCCACTTCTGGGTCCCCGAGACGTACGTCGGCGCGCCGCTCCCGGTCGCCGCCTACCTCTCCGTCGTCGGCAAGGCCGTCGGCTTCTCCGGCCTGATCCTCGTCACCGTGATCGCCTTCCCGTCGTACGCCGACGTCTGGGGCCCCGCCCTCGCCGTCCTGGCCGCGCTCACCATGACCGCGGGCAACGCGGGCGCCCTGCGGCAGCGCGCCACGCGCGCGTACAGCGCGGTACGCCTCCTCGCGTGGTCCTCCATCGGCCAGGCCGGCTACCTCCTGGTGCCGATCGCCGCCGCCGGATACACGCGGGACGGCCAGCGGGCGATCGGCTCCACCGTCGCCTACGCCCTGATGTACGCCGCCGTGAACCTCGGCGCCTTCGCGGTGGCCGCCCTGGTGGGCCGTACGAAGCCGCTCAACCGGATCAGCGACTACCGGGGCCTGTACGCCACCAACCCCGTCACCGCCGTCCTCCTGGCCTTCTTCCTGCTCTGCCTGGCCGGACTCCCGCCGGGCGTGATCGGGCTGTTCGCCAAGGTCACGGTGTTCTCCGCGGCCGTGGACGCCGGACTCGGCTGGCTCGCCGTCCTCATGGCCGTCAACGTGGTGATCGCGCTCTACTACTACCTCCGGTGGACGGCCCTGCTGTTCCGCGCCCCCGAGGGCGAGCCCGTACGCCACCGCGTCCCCGCCCCGCTCACCGTCGCGCTCGCCCTCACCGCGGCCGTCGGCGTGGCCCTCTCGGGAGCGCCCCAGCTGGTGCTGCGCTTCGCCGCCACCACCCTCTTCTGACCGGCGCGGCGGACCCCGCTCACTCGTACGGGTGTCCGCGCCACCGCGCCCACCTGGGAACTCGCGGCCGTCGCGTGGCGTTGAGCAGTGCGGGAGGGTCCACTGGACCGAAGGGTTCCCCCGCCGCACGACTTGGAGGGCCAGGGTGCACCGCCGGCACAACGGGCTCAGGACCGCAGTACTCCTCGGGGCACTGTCGGCGATCATCATCGTCATCGGCAGCCTCTTCGGCCGTACGGGGCTGATCGTCGCGGTCCTGGTGGCGCTCGGCACGAACGCGTACGCGTACTGGAACAGCGACAAGCTGGCCCTGCGCGCGATGCGGGCGCGCCCGGTGAGCGAGTTCGAGGCGCCCGAGCTGTACCGGATCGTGCGCGAGCTCTCCACGCAGGCCCGCCAGCCCATGCCCCGGCTGTACATCTCGCCCACGGAGGCGCCCAACGCCTTCGCCACCGGCCGCAACCCGCGCCACGCGGCCGTCTGCTGCACCGAGGGCATCCTGCGCCTGCTCGACCCGCGCGAGCTGCGCGGCGTCCTCGGCCATGAGCTGAGCCATGTCTACAACCGCGACATCCTCATCTCGTCCGTGGCCGGCGCCCTCGCCTCCGTGATCATGTTCCTGGTCAACTTCGCGTGGCTGATCCCGATCGGCCGCTCGGACGACGACGAGGGTCCGGGCCTGATCGGCATGCTCCTGACGATGCTGCTCGGCCCGCTCGCGGCCACCCTGATCCAGATGGCCGTCAGCCGCTCCCGGGAGTACGAGGCGGACGCGTCCGGCGCCCAGCTCACCGGCGACCCGCTCGCCCTCGCGTCGGCGCTGCGCAAGCTGGAGGGCGGCACCAAGCAGCTCCCGCTGCCCCCGGAGCCGCGTATCGAGACCGCGAGCCACATGATGATCGCCAACCCGTTCCGGCCCGGCCAGGGACTCTCGCGGATGTTCTCCACACACCCGCCGATGGCCGAGCGGATCGCCCGACTGGAAGAGATGGCAGGTCGTAACCGGTGAAGACCCTTCTGAACATCATCTGGCTCGTCCTGAGCGGCTTCTGGCTGTTCCTCGGCTACCTGCTCGCCGGCGTGCTGCTGTGCATCACGATCATCGGCATCCCCTTCGGGATCGCCGCCTTCCGTATCGCCGTCTACGCCCTGTGGCCCTTCGGGTACACCACCGTCGAGCGGCGGGACGCGGGCGCGCCGTCCTGCGTCGGCAACGTGCTCTGGCTGGTGCTGGCGGGGTGGTGGCTGGCCCTGGCCCACATCACCACGGGCATCGCGCTGTGCCTGACGATCATCGGCATCCCGTTCGGCGTCGCCAACTTCAAGCTGATCCCGGTGTCGCTGCTCCCGCTGGGCCGCGAGATCGTCCGCACGGACGAGCCGTTCGGGGCGCGCGTCGCCTGACGGCAACCGGAACCGGTCCGCCCGGCGTCCTGGCAGGGGACAGGGCACACCGGCTTCTTACGGAGCGCGGGTGTGCGGAAGCGGCGCCGAAGGGCAGGTTCCTGGCATGAGCATTCTCGGTTGGATCATCCTGGGCCTGCTGGCCGGAGCCATCGCCAAGCTGCTGCTGCCCGGCCGTGACCCCGGCGGCTTCCTCGGCACGACCCTGATCGGCATCGCGGGCGCCTTCCTCGGCGGCTGGATCTCGTCCCGCTGGCTGGACCACCCGGTCTCCAAGCACTTCTACGACGGCGCGACGTGGGCGGCGGCGATCGGCGGCTCGCTGGTGCTGCTGATCCTGTACCGGGTGATCTTCGGCAACTCGCGCGACTGACTGGCGTTAGTCCTCGGAGCGGCGCTCGCTGCGATGCGTGCCGCGGGCCAGCTCCTGGAGGATCTCGTGCTGGGAGCGCCGCGTCGTACGGGCCAGGGTGTGCAGCAGCGCCGCGCACAGGGCCGCCGTACCGTCCAGCAGCGTGTCCGTGGCCGCGGGGTCCTCCTGCCGCCGCTCCTCCATGTACTCCGTGAGGAGCTCGTCCCCGGAGACATAGGCAGTCATGAACTCGATACCGGTGCGGACACGGTCGTAGTCACTGCTCATGCGGGAACGATCGCACATGGCGAGCCCCGCCGCCGGGGAAGCCGGGGCGGGGCGGGTGCGCGGCCGGGGTACTACCGGTAGTTCACGAACTGCAGCGCGAAGTCGAAGTCCTTGCCCTTGAGCAGCGCGATGACGGTCTGGAGGTCGTCGCGGCTCTTGGAGCTGACGCGCAGCTCCTCACCCTGGACCTGGGCCTTGATGCCCTTGGGGCCCTCATCGCGGATGATCTTCGCCACCTTCTTGGCGTTGTCCTGGGAGATGCCCTCCTCGATGGACGCGAAGATCTTGTACTCCTTGCCGGACAGCTGGGGCTCGCCCGCGTCCAGCGACTTCAGGGAAATGCCACGCTTGATCAGCTTGGACTCGAAGACGTCGAGCACGGCCTTGACCCGGTCCTCGGAGTTCGCCTCCATGAGGATCTTCTCGCCGGACCACGAGATCGAGGCGCCCACGCCCTTGAAGTCGTAGCGCTGCGAGATCTCCTTGGCGGTCTGGTTGAGGGCGTTGTCGACCTCCTGCCGCTCGACCTTCGAGACGATGTCGAAACTGGAGTCGGCCATGTCCTGTGGCTCCTTGCATCGGGGGCGGAACGGGTGCGGACCGTGCGCCGGGGCGCCGGCCGCCGAGCCCGGCATCCAGCCGGACCGCATCCGCCCCAGCCTAGCCACCCCCGGCCCCCGTGGTCGGCGATCAACCGGGTGGCGAAGCACCCCCTCGCATCAGGTATCGTTTACGTCGTTGCCAGGGAGCACCGCCAAGGCGGGCCCCCTTCCAACGACCCCCGGCGGTGTGCCCGAGCGGCCAAAGGGAGCAGACTGTAAATCTGCCGGCTTCGCCTTCCCAGGTTCGAATCCTGGCGCCGCCACACGGGAAACTCAGGGCCCGTGACCTGCTATCACAGCAGGTCACGGGCCCTGAGTCGTAGAAGGACATTGGGGCTCAGGGCAGCTTCAGTCCGACGTTCACGCTCCTCGGAGCCTGGGGCGTCCCGCTCCCGCTGCTCGTCGACCGATCTCAAGGTTCCTGGCTCGGCTTCACGCTATACGCGGGATCATGGCCCATGGGATGAAGTGACGATCATCTGGGGATTCGGGGGGTCGAAGGTGGCCGACACCGCACAGCGCCTCTTCGTCAGTTACGCGGGCCTCGATCAGGCATGGGCCGAGTGGGTGGGGTGGCAGCTCAAGCAGGCTGGGCACCGGGTCGAGCTGGACTGGTGGAGTTGGCAGACCGGAGACGATTTCGTCCACAGGATGAACGCCGCTCTGGGGGAAGTGGACGCGGTGGTGGCCCTGTTCTCCAAGAACTACTTCGCCCCGAAACGGTGGACTCACGAGGAGTGGACGGCCAGCTTCGCGGTGCGGGGGCGGCTCGTTCCGGTGGTGATCGAGCCCCTGGCCGACGACGACATTCCCGCCATCCTGGCCGGGAAGCTGCGCAAGGATCTCCACGGCCTGGACGAGACCTCCGCTACCGCTGCCCTGCTCGAAGCCATCCACGGGCCGGGAGTTCCGACCGGGCCCTTCGCCTTCCCCGGCGGCTCCGCCGCCAGCCCGGACACGAAAACGGACATCGGATGCCCCAGGCTGCCCGGCAGTGTCGGCCTGCCGGAGGTCTGGAACGTCCGCCGTCGCAACCCGGACTTCTCCGGTCGTGAGGACGCGTTGGAACAGCTTCGTACGGGGCTGGTGAGTGGCCATCAGGCGCTGCACGGGATGGGCGGGATCGGTAAGACCCAGCTCGCCCTCGAGTACGCCCACCGGTTCGCCAGCCAGTACGACCTCGTGTGGTGGATCGACGCGGAGCAGGCCGACCAACTTCCCGTCCAATACGCCGAGTTCGCTGAACGCCTCGGCATCGCCAGACCCGACGCCGGTACCGAGGCCAATGCCCGCGCGCTCCTCCAGCACCTACGAACGCGGCATCGCTGGCTCCTCGTTCTCGACAACGCGGAACAGCCGGACCAGATCGCTCCCTGGCTACCCGAGGGTCCGGGCCACGTTCTGATCACCTCGCGCGATCCTGAATGGTCCCAGATCGCCCAGCACAACAAGGTGGACGTGTTCACGCGGGCCGACTCCGTGACGTATCTCCGGACTCGGAGTCCGCGAATGGTAGCCGAGCAGGCTGATCACCTGGCGAATGAACTGGGCGATCTCCCCCTCGCCCTTGCCCAAGCCGCAGGCGTTCTGTGCAGTGGCATGTCCCTGGACCGCTACAAGCAGCTCCTGAGCGCCAACGCCGACCGCATCATGGCCGAGGGCAATGTCCGCGATTACCCGGCGCCACTAGCGGCCATGATCGAGAGTTCTGTGGCACGCCTGGCGGACGAGAACGGCCCTGCCGCGATCGCTCTACTCCGTCTCGCAGCCTTTCTGGGACCCGAGCCCATACCCATCGCCTGGCTGGAGGCAGCCCGTCCTCGGCTGACCACGATTCCCGGTGATCCGGACGACCCCATGTGGCTCCGCGATGCACTCCAGCACCTCGGCCGCCTCGGTCTGATCCGCGTCGACTTCGACGCGTTCCAGGTCCACCGCCTCACCCAGGCCATCATCCGCGCCCAGACCAGTACTGATCTCGCCGCAGTGACCCGCGACGACGCGACCATCGTGCTGACCTTGAACGAGGCGTGGAGCGCCGACGTGGGTGTGGGCGACGTTGACGACCATCCCGACCCGCTCCGGTCGGTCGGCAATCTTCAGCGCAAGCGGAAGTGAGTGGGACATGGCGCGAAACCGTTGGCAGGCTGCAGGACGGCTGGAGGACGAAGGGGACGGCGTCGTCAGTGCGCGGCTCGTCCGGCGAGTTCGGCGGGACTTTCCTGATGGCGAGCTCGCCCGGGGGGTCGTGGGGGAGCTGCGGGGGCTCGCGGTCGGGCTGGAGGTCTCGGGGCAGGGCTCCGAGCGGTTGATGGCCGCCGTGCTGCTGCTCGCCCAGGGAGACGTCGCGGGTGTGCGCTCCGCCGTGCTGCTCGGGCGGACCGACTGGCGGGATCTGCTGGTGGCCGGTGGGCTGGCCAGGGAGGACTGGCCCGAGGTGCTGGACGCGGAACTCGGGAAGCCCTGAGGAGCCCTGATGAGCGCAGGCAAGCGGCGCGGCACCCCCCGAGCGGGGTGCCGCGCCGCTCGTCAGAGGGGTCAGCGGCGGTGGTCGTGACCCCGGCCGTCGTGACCGCGGTCGTCGTGACCACGGCCGTCGTGGCCGCGGCCCTCGTGACCGCGGTCGTCGTTGTCGCGGCCGCCGCGGCCGTCGTCCCAGCGGTGACCCCGCTCGCCCCACGACGCGCTGTCCACCACGCGGCGGGAGTCGTTGCGGAGGGTGGCGGTGTCGCGGCGGTTGTCCCAGACGTAGTTGCGGCGGTCCTGGAACAGGTCGCCGGCGTTGTCACGGCCGACGCCCGTGTGGACGCGGACCGACTGGTGGCCGCCGAGGCTGAAGTGGCGGAACGTGTAGGTGACTCCGCGCCGGTCCTCCGTCAGCCTCCAGCCGTCGAGGTTCACACGGTGGCGGGAGTTGTTGGTGATCTCCACCCACTCGTTGTTGAGGGAGCGGTTGGAGCCGTTGTCCCAGCCGGGGGAGTCGTACTGCACGCGGCTGATCTCGACGTTCTCGCGGTGAGAGCGGTCCGCGGCGGTGGCCGGCAGGGCCGCCGCTCCGACCAGCGCCCCGGCAGCGAGAGCGGCGGCGGCCAGGCGACGGGCGGTCACGGAAGACGAAGTCACAGGATCTCCTGCTAGGTGCGGGCACCCGCCCACGGGGCAAGCCGGGGCGGAAGACGTGCGGTGTGCGGATGGCGACCTGCTGGCCGCGCAGACACCACTTTGGCGGGATGCGGAGGAGATGTGGTGGAAACGTGAACAGTGTTACCGATCGACCATGTTTCCGTGACTCTTGGCTGTAACGTCCATTCATAGGAAGAATGCACCAAGTTGACGCCCCGAAACGGGCAGAACCCTTGCGATCACTGGGCAGAAGCGTTCTTTCGCCAGGTCACGCCACCCCGGCCGCCCCGGACCCGTCACCCGAAAGTGAGTAACAGCGCTGTCGGACCCGCAGGGCACACTGGCTTCATGGCCCCCATGCCCCTCGTGACCCCCTCGTCCTCGCGCCGCCGAACCTGTCCCGTGTGCCACCGCGAAATCGCCGTCGTCGCCGGTCGCTTCGCGCGCCACGACCCGCCCGGCGCGCGGGAGAGCCAGGAGATGGTGTCCTGCGCGGGCTCCCGGCAGCACGCCCAGATCGGCGCGGCCCAGCCCACGCTGGACGGCTACGTCGTCCCCGACTTCCCCGGCCAGCTCCCGCTGTTCTGAGCCGACCGGGGGCCAGGGAAGCCCCGCTGAGAACCCCTCAGTTGCCCGCGACCGCCTTCACCGCCACCGCCACCGGCGTCGACCCCTCGATCAGCTCCAGCGTCAGCCCCGCCGTCGACGAGGACTCCACCAGGTCCGCCAGCACGGCCGCCACGTCGTCCCGCGCGACCGGGCCCCGGCCGGTGTGCGCCGCCAGCCGGACCAGCCCCGTGCCCGGCTCGTCCGTCAGCGAACCGGGGCGCAGGATCGTCCAGTCGAGGGCCTGCCGCGCGGTGACGTACGCGTCGGCCTCGCCCTTGGCCCGCTGGTACACGTCGAACGTCTCGTCACCGGTGCGCGAGGGGTCCGCGCCCATCGAGGAGACCACCACGAACCGGCGCACCCCGGCCCGCACCGCCGCGTCCGCGAACAGCACCGCCGCGCCCTTGTCCACCGTCTCCTTGCGGGCGTTGCCACTGCCCGGACCGGCGCCCGCCGCGAACACGGCCGCGTCGGCACCCCGCAGCACCTCCGCGACCTCCTCCACCGACGCGGACTCCAGGTCCAGCAGGACCGGGTCGGCACCGGCCGCCCGCAGCTCCGCCGCCTGTTCCGGCTTGCGGATGATGCCCGCGACCTCGTCCCCGCGCGCCGAGAGCAGCCGCTCCAGCCGCAGCGCGATCTGACCATGACCTCCAGCGATGACAATGCGCATGACTACGACCGTACGCCCGCCGCATCCCGTCCGCCCCACGAGCCCGCGCCCACCGGACAGCGTCCCCCCGAAGGGCCACGGCGCACGGCGGCAACCGGGGGCGCACACCGCGCCCGCCCGTCCCGCGAAAGGCTCAACTCGCCGTAGATAAAACGCTGTTACGACAGTTTCCCGCGCCCCTGCCGCGGCAGCCCCAGCTCCGCCTCGGCCGCCGAGTTGCAGTACTCCCGCACCGCGCTCGTCCGGGCCACCACCCGCCCCCGGTGCACGACGATCCGGCTGTACGCCAGCGACAGCGCCCCCGCCAGCTGGTCCCCGCGCACCGCCAGCAGCTCGGCCGGGAACCCCGCCTCCACCCGCACCTCCGGCAGCCCCAGCACCGCCCGCGCCGACGCGCTCACCGCGTCGTAGGCGTCCGCCGGGCGCATGCCGTGGCCGGAGGCGAGGAGGTACGCCGCCTCCAGCGGATCGCCCCGGCCCACCGGGTTGGCCTCGTCCCGCAGGGCGCCGCTGCCCGCCGCGACCCGCACCCCGGCCGCGCGCAGCAGCCGTACCGGCGCGGTGCCCCGGCGGTCGGTGCCCGCGCAGCCGCCCTGGGGGAGGCAGACCACGGAGATACCGGCGGCCGCCAGCCGGTCCGCGGCGCGGTGGGCCGTCTCGGCGGGCAGCCGGGCCAGACCCGAGCACGGGCCGAGCGCCACACCGGGCCGCAGCCCGCCCGCCATCGCCGCCAACCGGGACAGCCGGGCGGAGTCGGCGGCGTCGGTGTGCAGATCGACCGGGCAGCCCTGCTCGGCGGCCACCTCCAGCACCGCCTCCACATGGCCGATGGGGTCGGGGTCCAGGTCGGGGCAGCCGCCCACCACGGAGGCGCCCATCTTCACCGCGTCCCGCAGCATCGCCAGCCCGTCCGCGCCAGCGACCCCGGTCAGCAGCCTCGGCATCGCCACCGTGGTCAGCTCCGCGAGCCCGCGCAGCGCCCGGCGGGCCTGGAGCACCGCCTCCAGCGCGCCGAGCCCCCGCACATCGCCGATCCGCACATGGGCCCGGACCGCCGTCGCGCCGTGGCCGAGCTGGAGCAGGGTCGCCTCGGTCACTCTGCGTTGCACGTCCTCGGGGGCGGTCGAGGCCGGGCCGGGGGGTTCGGCGGTCAGGCAGGTGTCGCCGTGGGCGTGCGGCTCGGCGGGGGCCGGGAGCAGCAGATAGCCGCGCAGGTCGACCCGTGGGGCACCGGCGCGGGCGGGGCCGCGGGCCAGGCTGCCCGCCGTGCCGACCGCCTCGATGCGCCCGCCGCCCAGCCGTACGTCCACCGTCCGCCCGTCGGTGAGCCGCGCCCCGCACAGCACGAGGGCGCCCGGTTCGGGGGCGGGGGGCGTCGGCGAGCTGTCGGGCATCGGACTCCAGAGGGCGGGGGAGGGCGACGGAGCAAGATCACGCAGAGTGTCCGAGCGTAGGGTCGGCGGCCGCCCGGACCGCGGAGGAGGGCAATAGTCGTACCGGCGTGGCACACGGCCGGGAGTGGCTCCGGAGGGGCTCCAGGGGCCGGGGAGACGGCCCGTGATGGGTGCCCGGATACGGATTTGGGCGAACGGCGGCGGACCGTGTAATGTCTTCCTCGCTCGCCCCAATAGCTCAGTCGGCAGAGCGTCTCCATGGTAAGGAGAAGGTCAACGGTTCGATTCCGTTTTGGGGCTCTGGTGTGAGAGGTTCCCGCCGCGAGGCGGGTTCCGATCTCATCAAAGCGGTGTAGCTCAGTCGGTAGAGCAAGCGGCTCATAATCGCTGTGTCACCGGTTCAAGTCCGGTCACCGCTACTGACAGTAGCCGATTGCGGGGTCGGTCCTTCGATCGGCTACTCTTACATGCGTTGAACTAGCCCATTCGTTCGTCCTAGGAGCACTCACGTGGCTGCCACCGACGTCCGCCCGAAGATCACGCTGGCCTGCGTGGAGTGCAAGGAGCGGAACTACATCACCAAGAAGAACCGGCGTAACAACCCGGATCGTCTGGAGATGAAGAAGCACTGCCCGCGTTGCAATGCGCACACCGCGCATCGCGAAACGCGATAATTTCAGGCTCGTACTTGAGGTCGCCCCCGGCACTATGGGGGGCGGCCTCAAGTCGTTTTCCAGCAGTCATTCCGCTAGACCAGGAGGTGCCGGGCCCATGGCGCTCGACCAGTCCTTCGTGGGGCGTACCTACCCGCCCACCGCGCCCTACGAGGTGGGCCGCGAGAAGATCCGCGAGTTCGCCGAGGCCGTCGGCGACACCAACCCGGCGTACACCGACCCGGAGGCCGCCAAGGCTTACGGGCACGCCGATGTGATCGCCCCGCCGACCTTCGTGTTCTCCATCACCTTCCGCGCCGCCGGACAGGTCGTCGAGGACCCCCAGCTCGGCCTGGACTACAGCCGCGTGGTGCACGGCGACCAGAAGTTCGCCTACACCCGCCCGGTGCGCGCCGGTGACCGTCTCACCGTCACCTCCACCATCGAGGCCATCAAGTCCATGGCGGGCAACGACATCCTGGACATCCGGGGTGAGGTGCACGACGCGTCCGGCGCACACGTGGTGACCGCCTGGACCAAGCTGGTGGCCCGCGCGGCCGAGGAGGTCTGAGCAGATGACCGCGAAGATCGCGTACGACGACGTCGAGGTCGGCACCGAACTCCCGGCGCAGACCTTCCCCGTGACCCGCGCCACGCTCGTGCGCTACGCGGGCGCCTCCGGGGACTTCAACCCCATCCACTGGAACGAGCGGTTCGCCAAGGAGGTCGGCCTGCCCGACGTCATCGCGCACGGCATGTTCACCATGGCCGAGGCGATCCGCGTCGTCACCGACTGGACCGGTGACCCGGCCGCGGTCGTGGAGTACGGCGTCCGCTTCACCAAGCCCGTCCCCGTGCCCGACGACGACAAGGGCGCGCTGATCGAGGTCTCGGCCAAGGTCGCGGCCAAGCTGGACGAGAACACCGTCCGGGTCGACCTCACCGCGACCAGCGCCGGGCAGAAGGTGCTCGGCATGTCCCGGGCGGTCGTCCGCCTGGCGTGACCTACCGCAGTTAGAAGTAAGGGGCGTCCGGCAATGGCGGGCGCCCCTTACCGTTTCCCACGTCTCGTAGTCTTGCCCCGTGCACGTACTCCACGACGCCCCCCTCGCCCCGCTGACCACCTTCCGGCTGGGCGGTCCCGCGACCCGGATGGTCACCGCGACCACCGACGCCGAGGTGATCGCCGCCGTCCGCGAGGCCGACGACAGCGGCACCCCGCTGCTCGTCATCGGCGGCGGCTCCAACCTGGTCATCGGCGACAAGGGCTTCGACGGCACCGCCCTGCGCATCGCCACCCGCGGGGTCGAACTGCGCGGCACCACCCTGGAACTGGCCGCCGGTGAGGTCTGGACCGACGCCGTCGCCCGCACCGTCGAGGCCGGGCTCGCCGGGATCGAGTGCCTGGCCGGCATCCCCGGCTCGGCGGGCGCCACCCCGATCCAGAACGTCGGCGCGTACGGCCAGGAGGTCTCCGCCACCATCACCGAGGTCGTCGCCTACGACCGCCGGGCGGGCGAGACCGTCACGCTCACCGGCGAGGAGTGCGCCTTCTCCTACCGCCACAGCCGCTTCAAGGCCGACCCCGAGCGCCACATCGTGCTCCGCGTCCGCTTCGAGCTGGAGGACGCGGCCGGGCTCTCGGCGCCGATCCGGTACGCGGAGACCGCGCGCGTCCTCGGCGTCGAGCCGGGCGACCGGGTGCCGCTGGCCGACGCCCGCGAGACCGTGCTGAGGCTGCGCGCGGGCAAGGGCATGGTCCTCGACCCCGAGGACCACGACACCTGGTCCGCCGGGTCCTTCTTCACCAACCCGATCCTCGACGAGGACCAGTTCGCCGCGTTCCAGGTCCGGGTGCGCGAGCGGCTCGGCGAGGACGCGACCCCGCCCGCCTACCCGGCGGGGGAGGGGCGCACCAAGACCTCCGCGGCCTGGCTCATCGACAAGGCCGGTTTCACCAAGGGGTACGGCACCGGGCCCGCCCGCATCTCCACCAAGCACACCCTGGCCCTCACCAACCGGGGCGAGGCCACCACCGAGGACCTGCTGGCGCTGGCCCGCGAGGTCGTGGCCGGGGTCCAGGACGTCTTCGGCGTGACGCTGGTCAACGAGCCGGTGACGGTCGGCGTCAGCCTCTAGCGGGCCCGCTAGTACGCCACCCCGACGCCCTGCCGGACCGTCGCCGGGTCGTCGAGCATCGCCAGCATCGCGTGCGCCACGTCCGCGCGGCCGATGGTCCGGCCGCCGCGCGGGGAGCCGCCCACCACCGTGCGGTAGCGGCCGGTGAGGGGCCGGTCCAGCAGGCGCGGCGGGCGTACCGAGGTCCACTCGGCGGTGCCGCGGGCCAGCTCCGCCTCCGTCTCGCGCAGATCGGCGTAGGTGTTCTTGAAGACCGCCGACACCACGGACCGCAGCGCGCGGTCCAGCAGGCCGTCGTCCGCCGGGGCCGGGCCCACCGGGGCGGCGCTGACGATCACCAGTCGGCGCACACCCTCCGCCGCCATCGCGGCCAGCACCGCGCGGGTCAGCCGGGTGGTCACCCCCGCGTCCTTGCGAGAGCGCGCGCCCAGCCCGGACAGGACCGCGTTCCGGCCCGCGACGGCGCCGCGCAGCGCCTCCGGGTCGGACAGGTCGGCCCGGACCACGTGCAGCCGCTCCCCGGTGACGGTGAGCCGGGCGGGGTCCCGGACCACGGCCGTCACCTCGTGCCCCGCGTCCAGGGCCTGCCGGACGATCTCGCCACCCACACCGCCGGTCGCGCCGAAGACGGTCAGCCTCATGCGCTCACCGGCTCGGTCAGCCACTTGTCGACGCCCGCGAGGAGGCGTTCCTTCGTGTCCGTCGGCGCCGCCGAGCCGCGTACCGACTGCCGGGCCAGTTCGGCGAGTTCGGCGTCGGTGAAGGCGTGGTGGTGGCGGGCGATCTCGTACTGGGCGGCCAGCCGGGAGCCGAACAGGAGGGGGTCGTCGGCGCCCAGGGCCAGCGGGACGCCGCTCTCGAACAGGGTGCGCAGGGGGACGTCCTCGGGCTTCTCGTAGACACCGAGGGCGACGTTGGAGGCGGGGCAGACCTCGCAGGTGATGCCCCGGTCCGCGAGCCGCTTCAGCAGGCGCGGGTCCTCCGCCGCGCGCACCCCGTGCCCGATCCGGGTGGCGTGCAGATCGTCCAGGCAGTCCCGCACCGACGCCGGGCCGGTCAGCTCACCGCCGTGCGGCGCCGACAGCAGGCCGCCCTCACGGGCGATGTGGAAGGCCCGGTCGAAGTCGCGGGCCATGCCGCGCCGCTCGTCGTTGGAGAGGCCGAAGCCGACGATGCCCCGGTCCGCGTACCGCACCGCCAGCCGGGCCAGGGTGCGGGCGTCCAGCGGGTGCTTCATCCGGTTCGCGGCCACCAGCAGCCGCATCCCGAGCCCGGTCTCGCGGGAGGCGGTGTCCACCGCGTCCAGGATGATCTCCAGCGCCGGGATCAGCCCGCCCAGCCGGGGGGCGTACGAGGTCGGGTCCACCTGGATCTCCAGCCAGCCCGAGCCGTCCCGGACGTCCTCCTCGGCGGCCTCCCGGACCAGCCGCTGGATGTCCTCGGGCTCGCGCACGCAACCGCGCGCCGCGTCGTACAGCCGCTGGAAGCGGAACCAGCCGCGCTCGTCGGTGGCCCGCAGTTTCGGCGGCTCCCCGCTGGTCAGGGCCTCGATCAGCGTCTCGGGCAGCCGCACGCCGTATTTGTCGGCCAGCTCCAGGACGGTGCCCGGCCGCATCGAGCCGGTGAAGTGCAGATGCAGATGGGCCTTGGGAAGCTCCGAGAGATCACGTACACGCTCCATCCAGAGATCCTGCCGCACCGGGACGTCACACGGGTAGCCGGTTCCCCTTTAGTGGGCTTGCTCGCACACAGAAGCGGGGCGGAAGGTACTCACCGTGAGTACCTTCCGCCCCGCTTCTGAAGGACCTCAGTCCTGCGCCTCCGCCAGCAGCTTCTGCATCCGGCTGACGCCCTCGATCAGGTCCTCGTCACCCAGCGCGTACGACAGCCGCAGGTAGCCCGGCGTACCGAACGCCTCGCCCGGGACGACCGCGACCTCGGCCTCCTCCAGGATCAGCGCGGCCAGCTCGACGGTGGTCTCCGGGCGCTTGCCCCGGATCTCCTTGCCGAGCAGGTCCTTCACCGACGGGTAGACGTAGAAGGCGCCCTCGGGCTCGGGGCACAGCACGCCGTCGATCTCGTTCAGCATCCGCACGATCGTCCGGCGGCGCCGGTCGAACGCCTCGCGCATCTCGGCCACGGCCTTCAGGTCGCCGGAGACGGCGGCCAGCGCGGCGGCCTGCGCCACGTTGGAGACGTTGGAGGTGGCGTGCGACTGGAGGTTGGTCGCGGCCTTGACCACGTCCTTCGGGCCGATGACCCAGCCCACCCGCCAGCCGGTCATGGCGTACGTCTTGGCGACACCGTTGACCACGATGCACTTGTCCCGCAGCTCGGGCAGGATCGCGGGCAGCGAGGTGAAGGTGGCGTCGCCGTAGACCAGGTGCTCGTAGATCTCGTCGGTCAGCACCCACAGGCCGTGCTCGACGGCCCAGCGGCCGATGGCCTCGGCCTCGGACTCGCTGTAGACCGCGCCGGTCGGGTTGGACGGGGAGACGAAGAGGACGACCTTCGTCTTCTCCGTGCGGGCCGCCTCCAGCTGCTCGACGGTGACGCGGTAGCCGGTCGTCTCGTCGGCCACGACCTCCACCGGGACACCGCCCGCGAGCCGGATCGACTCCGGGTAGGTGGTCCAGTACGGGGCCGGGACGATGACCTCGTCGCCCGGGTCGAGGATCGCGGCGAACGCCTCGTAGATGGCCTGCTTGCCGCCGTTGGTCACCAGGATCTGGGAGGCGTCGACCTCGTAGCCCGAGTCCCGCAGGGTCTTCGCGGCGATGGCGGCCTTCAGCTCGGGCAGGCCGCCGGCCGGGGTGTAGCGGTGGAACTTCGGGTTGCGGCAAGCCTCTACGGCCGCCTCGACGATGTAGTCCGGGGTCGGGAAGTCGGGTTCACCGGCGCCGAAGCCGATCACCGGACGCCCGGCGGCCTTGAGGGCCTTCGCCTTGGCGTCCACGGCGAGGGTGGCGGACTCGGAGATCGCGCCGACTCGGGCGGAGACCCGGCGCTCGGTGGGAGGGGTTGCAGCGCTCATGGGCCCATCGTTCCAGACCGGAAACAAGGCGGGCACACGGGTTTCACAGACTGAACAGCACCGGGCGACCGACGGAACAAGGGTCCGAATCCGGGGCGCGGCCAGGACGATCTTCCACTCCGGGCGCCCGGACGGGCACTTTCTGTTCGACGCCGGGCCGTGGAGCACGTACACTCATCCCTCGTTGGCCTCCAGCAGGCACCGCGTGAACGCCCCACACCGGGCGGTCGGGCGGATGCGGTAGGTTGGGGGACACCGAAGGGTCGTAGCTCAATTGGTAGAGCACCGGTCTCCAAAACCGGCGGTTGGGGGTTCAAGTCCCTCCGGCCCTGCTACACACACCGCCAGGATGTGTGCGCATGTACGTACAGCAATGCACCGCCGTGCGGCTCTGAATTCACCGGGCGCGGCACGGCCACGATTCCGGGATCAGGTGAGGACGCATGACGGACGCCGTGGGCTCCATCGACACGCCTGATGCCCAGGACGAGCTGTCGGATGCCAAGAAGCCCCGCAAGGGCGGCAAGCGTGCCAAGAAGGGCCCGCTGAAGCGTCTTGCCACCTTCTACCGCCAGATCATCGCGGAACTCCGCAAGGTCGTCTGGCCGACCCGCAATCAGCTGACGTCGTACACGACCGTCGTGATCGTCTTCGTCGTCATCATGATTGGCTTGGTCACCGTGATTGACTATGGCCTCAACCACGCGGCCAAGTACGTCTTCGGCTGAGCCAAGAGCGAAGGGCGCCGTGGTACCGGCGCCTTTTTTCGCATGTTCCACCCCTATGTATCCAGGAAGAAGCAGCCATCGTGTCTGACCCGAACCTGAACGACGCCACCGAGCCTGGCCGTGAAACCGCGGAGGCGGTGGACGCCGAGCTCGACATCGTCGAGGGCGCGGACGAGCAGGACGAGTTCGAGGCTGCCGAGGCCGCGGCGGGCGAGCCCGCCGAAGAGGCCGCGCTGCACGTCGACGGTGACGCCGAGGCCGTGGCCGAGGTCGACGAGGACGCCGAGGGCGTCGTCGAGACCGAAGAGGCCGCCGAAGCCGTCGAGATCGTCGAGGAAGAGCCCGCCGAGCCGGTCGACCCCATCGTCGCGCTCCGCGAGGAGCTGCGCACGCTGCCCGGCGAGTGGTACGTCATCCACACCTACGCGGGTTACGAGAACCGCGTGAAGACGAACCTCGAGCAGCGCGCCGTCTCGCTGAACGTCGAGGACTACATCTTCCAGGCCGAGGTGCCGCAGGAAGAGGTCGTCCAGATCAAGAACGGCGACCGCAAGACGATCAAGCAGAACAAGCTGCCGGGTTACGTCCTGGTCCGCATGGACCTGACCAACGAGTCCTGGGGCGTCGTCCGCAACACCCCCGGCGTCACCGGCTTCGTCGGCAACGCCTACGACCCGTACCCGCTGACCCTGGACGAGATCGTCAAGATGCTCGCCCCGGAGGCCGAGGAGAAGGCCGCCCGCGAGGCCGCCGAGGCCGAGGGCAAGCCCGCCCCGCAGCGCAAGGTCGAGGTCCAGGTGCTCGACTTCGAGGTCGGCGACTCGGTCACCGTCACCGACGGCCCCTTCGCCACCCTCCAGGCCACGATCAACGAGATCAACGCCGACTCGAAGAAGGTCAAGGGTCTCGTCGAGATCTTCGGCCGCGAGACCCCGGTCGAGCTGAGCTTCGACCAGATCCAGAAGAACTAGTTCTCTCTGGGCACACGCTTCCGTGCAGGTCAGACGGGCTCTCGCAGCCGGTCTGACCTGCACGGTTTTTAGCCGCACATCCATACCCGCTATCGTTGTGCGGTATGCCTGCGTCCGGGTTGGTCCCCTTACGCGGGCAGGACCCGAATCGAAAGGACCCGGAGAGCTATGCCTCCCAAGAAGAAGAAGGTCACGGGGCTCATCAAGCTCCAGATCAACGCCGGTGCGGCGAACCCCGCCCCGCCGGTCGGCCCCGCGCTCGGTCAGCACGGCGTCAACATCATGGAGTTCTGCAAGGCCTACAACGCGGCCACCGAGTCGCAGCGTGGCTGGGTCATCCCGGTGGAGATCACGGTCTACGAGGACCGCTCCTTCACCTTCGTGACCAAGACCCCGCCGGCCGCGAAGATGATCCTCAAGGCCGCTGGTGTCGAGAAGGGCTCCGGCGAGCCCCACAAGACCAAGGTCGCCAAGATCACCGAGGCGCAGGTCCGTGAGATCGCCACGACCAAGATGCCCGACCTCAACGCCAACGACCTGGACGCCGCGTCGAAGATCATCGCTGGCACCGCCCGTTCCATGGGCATCACGGTCGAGGGCTGAACACCCACCTCGTAGTCATGCGGCCGTAACCGGTCGCACGTGGCAGGGCCCGCTCGGCCCGTACCACGACTCCTTTCAGAACACACAGGAGCAGTTGTGAGCAAGCGCAGCAAGGCTCTCCGCGCTGCGGACGCCAAGGTCGACCGGGAGAAGCTCTACGCCCCGCTCGAGGCCGTCCGTCTCGCCAAGGAGACCTCCACGACCAAGTTCGACGGCACCGTCGAGGTCGCCTTCCGCCTGGGTGTCGACCCGCGCAAGGCCGACCAGATGGTCCGTGGCACCGTGAACCTCCCGCACGGCACCGGCAAGACCGCCCGGGTCCTGGTCTTCGCGACCGGTGACCGTGCTGAGGCCGCGCTCGCCGCGGGCGCCGACATCGTCGGCTCCGACGAGCTGATCGACGAGGTCGCGAAGGGCCGTCTGGACTTCGACGCCGTCGTCGCCACCCCGGACCTCATGGGCAAGGTCGGCCGCCTCGGCCGCGTCCTCGGCCCGCGTGGTCTGATGCCGAACCCGAAGACCGGCACCGTGACCCCGGACGTGGCCAAGGCCGTGACCGAGATCAAGGGCGGCAAGATCGAGTTCCGCGTCGACAAGCACTCGAACCTGCACTTCATCATCGGCAAGACGTCGTTCGACGACACCCAGCTGGTGGAGAACTACGGCGCCGCGCTGGAGGAGATCCTCCGTCTGAAGCCGTCCGCCGCCAAGGGTCGCTACATCAAGAAGGCCGCCATCAGCACCACGATGGGCCCCGGCATCCTGGTGGACCAGAACCGCACCCGCAACCTCCTCGTCGCGGAGGACCCGGCCGCCGTCTGAGCCCCGCTCAGCAGGTAGCCGCGGCAGCGGCGCGTACGCAGGTCGAGGACCCCGCACCTTTCCAAGGTGCGGGGTCCTCCCCTTTTCCTCTCCCGGCCGCCCGCGCCCTGGGTTACGGTGCGGGCAGAGGGTGCGTACAGGGGTGGGGGAGCCGATGAGGAGCACGACCGTGCGCCGGGTGGGGTTCGCGGCGCTGGCGCTGGCGCTGACCACTCCGGCCGCCTGCGGCGAGGCCCGGGACGACGGCCAGGACCGCTCGCTGGCCGCCCTGCGCACCGCCGAGCGGTCCACCGACCGCGCCGAGTCGGTCCGCGTCCGCTCCACGCTCAGCTACGGCAAGGCCCTCTCCCTCTCCTCCGACGGCGCCCTGCGCTGGGACGACGGCGTCACCGGCCACCTCACCATCCGCTACACCGGCGGCACCCTCGCCGCCGCCATGCGCAAGGCGGGCACCCCGTCCCTGCGGGCCCGCTATCTCCCGGACGCCTACTACGCGCGCATGAGCGACACCTTCGCGCAGCGGTCCGGCGGTCGGCACTGGATCAGGTACGCGTACGCCGACCTCGCCCGCGGCGGCGGGGGTCTCGGGATGTATCTGAAGGACCAGATGCGCAACACCACCCCCAACCAGTCGGTCAAGATGCTGCTGGCCTCCGGGGACGTGCGCCGGGTCGGCGCCGAGCGGGTCCAGGGCACCGCGGCCACGCACTACCGGGGCCGGGTCGAGGTTGCCGACCTGGCGGGCCGGGACAGCGGGCTCAGCGCCCGCGAGCTGGCCGGACTCAAACGCCAGCTGGACCAGGCCGGGGTCAGCACGGAGACCGTCGACCTCTGGATCGACCACCGGAACCTGCTGGTCAAGAAGGTCGAGCGGGCCGACACCGGGCAGGGCAGCCTGGTCAGCACCGCCTACTACCGCGACTACGGTGTCCGTGTCGTCGCCGAGGCGCCCCCGGCTTCCGACACCCAGGACTTCACGAAACTGGCGCGCTCCAAGGGCATCACCGGCGCCCGCTGAGCACTCCGGAGAGGGGTCCGCTCCGACCGGATTTGCTCGACGGCGCCCGAGTCCCGTACTCTCCTCGAGAAGCCAAAGACCGCTGGTCGTTGCCGCACGCTCACCTGAGGGTGTGGTGGCCGAAGGACCTACTGCAAAGTGGGCGACCCGCGCAGGTGTCAGTGGAAGTACTCCCGGAGCAGACGCGTCCACGCGTAAGCAGCCGGTCGAGTCCGCCCCGAGCGCCTGCGCCGGGGCGTTTCGTTTTTCCTAGTCCTCCTTCGGGTCCGCGCGGTCAGAATCACCCGGAAGGAGGCCGAGGCTCTATGGCGAGGCCCGACAAGGCTGCCGCAGTGGCCGAGTTGACGGAAGCGTTCCGCAACTCCAACGCTGCCGTGCTTACCGAGTACCGCGGTCTCACCGTGGCGCAGGTCAAGAACCTGCGCCGGTCGCTCGGTGAGAACGCCAAGTACGCCGTGGTGAAGAACACGCTGACCAAGATTGCGGCCAACGAGGCCGGGATCACGACGCTGGACGACCTGTTCAACGGTCCGACGGCTGTCGCCTTCGTCACCGGTGACCCGGTGGAGTCGGCGAAGGGTCTCCGTGACTTCGCCAAGGACAACCCGAATCTCGTCATCAAGGGCGGTGTCCTTGACGGTAAGGCGCTGTCCGCCGACGAGATCAAGAAGCTTGCGGACCTCGAGTCCCGCGAGGTTCTGCTCAGCAAGCTGGCCGGTGCCTTCAAGGGCAAGCAGTCTCAGGCTGCTCAGCTCTTCCAGGCGCTGCCCTCGAAGCTCGTCCGCACCGTGGACGCGCTCCGTGCCAAGCAGGCCGAGCAGGGCGGTGCCGAGTAATTCGGCTCGCTTTCTGACTCTCGCCGCCTGATGCGGCCAGGGTCGCAGCGGGCCTAAGTACGCCCGCCACATCCAGTACATCCGGCACCCGCCGATCGAGTGGAAGGACCGCCATCATGGCGAAGCTCACCCAGGACGAGCTGCTTGCCCAGTTCGAGGAGATGACCCTCATCGAGCTCTCCGAGTTCGTGAAGGCCTTCGAGGACAAGTTCGACGTCACCGCCGCCGCCGCGGTCGCCGTTGCCGGCCCCGCCGCCCCCGGCGCCCCGGCCGAGGCCGCTGAGGAGCAGGACGAGTTCGACGTCGTCCTCACCGGCGCCGGCGAGAAGAAGATCCAGGTCATCAAGGTCGTGCGTGAGCTGACCTCCCTGGGTCTGAAGGAGGCCAAGGACCTCGTCGACGGCACCCCGAAGCCGGTCCTCGAGAAGGTCACCAAGGAGGCCGCGGAGAAGGCTGCCGAGTCCCTCAAGGCCGCCGGCGCCTCCGTCGAGGTCAAGTAACACCTCACGGGGTTCCGCGAACCTCACACGCGTGACTACGGCCTCCTGAGGCTGTAACGCGAACGTACCGAAGAGCGATCATCCATCCGGGTGGTCGCTCTTCGGCGTATCCGGGGACGACCGGGGTTGCCTTGCGCTCGTCGTGGCGAGGGGTATGGTGATCTTCGTTGTGTCTCCGGAAGGCCCCATTCCGGCTGGGGGGCCTTGACGAACCGCACGCAGCGCGCAATTCTCAGGACGCGTCGTCACAACGATCCGAATCCGAGGCATGGATCGACGGCGAAGAGGGCAGGATCATCCTGCGTCGAGGGCAAGCATGCCGAGGGCGTCGAAGACGAGGGCGTTGAGGAAAACGAGGGTCTTTAAAACCCGCACTGGACATCAGTGTGCCAAGTGGCTACACTGACCCTTTGCGCTGCCTGTTAGCTGTCCCCTGCCCGTCACCAGGGGTCTGCCCCCACCCGAGCACCGACGACCGAACTTCCCTGACCTGGGGTTTCCCGTCGTGAGCCTGGGAGAGGGACCGGTACGCGCGTAGTGAGTCCGAGCCCTCGGAAGGACCCCCTCTTGGCCGCCTCGCGCACTGCCTCGACCGCGAATACGAACAACGGCGCCAGCACCGCCCCGCTGCGCATCTCCTTTGCAAAGATCAAGGAGCCCCTCGAGGTTCCGAACCTTCTTGCGCTCCAGACCGAGAGCTTCGACTGGCTGCTCGGCAACGACGCCTGGAAGGCTCGCGTCGAGAAGGCTCTCGAGAACGGTCAGGACGTCCCCACCAAGTCCGGTCTGGAGGAGATCTTCGAGGAGATCTCCCCGATCGAGGACTTCTCCGGGTCGATGTCGCTGACGTTCCGCGACCACCGCTTCGAGCCGCCGAAGAACTCCATCGACGAGTGCAAGGACCGCGACTTCACGTACGCCGCGCCGCTCTTCGTCACCGCCGAGTTCACCAACAACGAGACCGGCGAGATCAAGTCCCAGACCGTCTTCATGGGCGACTTCCCGCTCATGACGAACAAGGGCACCTTCGTCATCAACGGCACCGAGCGTGTCGTGGTGTCGCAGCTGGTCCGCTCGCCGGGTGTCTACTTCGACTCGTCGATCGACAAGACGTCCGACAAGGACATCTTCTCCTCCAAGATCATCCCGTCCCGGGGTGCCTGGCTGGAGATGGAGATCGACAAGCGCGACATGGTCGGTGTCCGCATCGACCGCAAGCGCAAGCAGTCGGTCACCGTACTGCTCAAGGCGCTCGGCTGGACCACCGAGCAGATCCTCGAGGAGTTCGGCGAGTACGAGTCCATGCGCGCCACCCTGGAGAAGGACCACACCCAGGGCCAGGACGACGCGCTGCTCGACATCTACCGCAAGCTGCGTCCGGGCGAGCCGCCCACGCGTGAGGCCGCGCAGACGCTGCTCGAGAACCTCTACTTCAACCCCAAGCGCTACGACCTCGCCAAGGTCGGCCGCTACAAGGTCAACAAGAAGCTGGGTGCGGACGCTCCGCTGAACGCGGGCGTCCTGACCGTCGAGGACATCATCTCGACGATCAAGTACCTGGTGAAGCTGCACGCCGGTGAGACCGAGACGGTCGGCGACAGCGGCCAGTCGATCGTCGTCGAGACCGACGACATCGACCACTTCGGCAACCGTCGCCTGCGCAGCGTCGGCGAGCTGATCCAGAACCAGGTCCGTACGGGTCTCGCCCGTATGGAGCGGGTCGTGCGTGAGCGCATGACCACCCAGGACGTCGAGGCGATCACGCCGCAGACCCTGATCAACATCCGGCCGGTCGTCGCCTCCATCAAGGAGTTCTTCGGCACCAGCCAGCTGTCGCAGTTCATGGACCAGAACAACCCGCTGTCGGGTCTCACCCACAAGCGCCGTCTGTCGGCGCTTGGTCCGGGTGGTCTCTCCCGTGAGCGGGCCGGCTTCGAGGTCCGTGACGTGCACCCCTCGCACTACGGCCGCATGTGCCCGATCGAGACGCCCGAAGGCCCGAACATCGGTCTGATCGGCTCGCTCGCCTCCTACGGCCGGGTCAACGCGTTCGGTTTCGTCGAGACCCCGTACCGCAAGGTCGTCGACGGCCAGGTCACCGACGAGGTGGACTACCTGACCGCCGACGAGGAGGACCGCTTCGTCATCGCGCAGGCCAACGCCACGCTCAGTGACGACATGCGCTTCGAAGAGGCCCGCGTCCTGGTCCGCCGTCGTGGCGGCGAGGTCGACTACGTCCCCGGTGACGAGGTCGACTACATGGACGTCTCGCCGCGCCAGATGGTGTCGGTCGCGACCGCCATGATCCCGTTCCTCGAGCACGACGACGCCAACCGTGCCCTCATGGGCGCGAACATGATGCGTCAGGCCGTGCCGCTCATCAAGAGCGAGGCCCCGCTCGTCGGCACCGGCATGGAGTACCGCTCCGCCGTCGACGCCGGCGACGTGGTCAAGGCCACGAAGGCGGGTGTGGTCCAGGAGGTCTCCGCGGACTACGTCACCACGACCAACGACGACGGCACGTACATCACGTACCGCCTGCACAAGTTCTCCCGGTCCAACCAGGGAACGTCGGTCAACCAGAAGGTCATCGTCAACGAGGGCGACCGGATCATCGAAGGCCAGGTCCTGGCCGACGGTCCGGCCACCGAGAACGGCGAGATGGCCCTGGGCAAGAACCTGCTCGTGGCGTTCATGCCGTGGGAGGGTCACAACTACGAGGACGCGATCATCCTGTCGCAGCGCCTCGTGCAGGACGACGTCCTCTCCTCGATCCACATCGAGGAGCACGAGGTCGACGCCCGTGACACCAAGCTCGGCCCCGAGGAGATCACGCGGGACATCCCGAACGTCTCCGAGGAGGTCCTGGCGGACCTGGACGAGCGCGGCATCATCCGCATCGGCGCCGAGGTCACCGCGGGCGACATCCTCGTCGGCAAGGTCACGCCCAAGGGTGAGACCGAGCTGACGCCGGAGGAGCGTCTGCTGCGCGCGATCTTCGGTGAGAAGGCCCGTGAGGTCCGCGACACCTCGCTGAAGGTGCCGCACGGCGAGACCGGCAAGATCATCGGTGTCCGCGTCTTCGACCGCGAAGAGGGCGACGAGCTGCCGCCGGGCGTGAACCAGCTGGTCCGCGTCTACGTCGCGCAGAAGCGCAAGATCACCGACGGTGACAAGCTCGCCGGCCGTCACGGCAACAAGGGCGTCATCTCCAAGATCCTGCCGATCGAGGACATGCCGTTCCTGGAGGACGGCACCCCGGTCGACATCATCCTGAACCCGCTGGGTGTCCCGTCCCGAATGAACCCGGGACAGGTCCTGGAGATCCACCTCGGCTGGCTCGCCAGCCGCGGCTGGGACGTCTCCGGCCTCGCGGACGAGTGGGCCGAGCGCCTCCAGGCGATCGGCGCCGACCAGGTCGCCCCCGGCACCAACGTCGCCACCCCGGTGTTCGACGGTGCGCGTGAGGACGAGCTGGCCGGTCTGCTCGAGCACACGATCCCGAACCGCGACGGCGAGCGCATGGTGCTCCCGACCGGTAAGGCGCCGCTGTTCGACGGCCGCTCGGGTGAGCCGTTCCCGGAGCCGATCTCGGTCGGCTACATGTACATCCTCAAGCTCCACCACCTGGTCGACGACAAGCTGCACGCCCGTTCGACCGGTCCGTACTCGATGATCACCCAGCAGCCGCTGGGTGGTAAGGCTCAGTTCGGTGGCCAGCGATTCGGCGAGATGGAGGTGTGGGCGCTGGAGGCTTACGGCGCCGCCTACGCCCTCCAGGAGCTGCTGACCATCAAGTCCGACGACGTCACCGGCCGCGTGAAGGTCTACGAGGCCATCGTCAAGGGCGAGAACATCCCCGAGCCCGGCATCCCCGAGTCCTTCAAGGTGCTCATCAAGGAGATGCAGTCCCTGTGCCTCAACGTGGAGGTGCTGTCCTCGGACGGCATGTCCATCGAGATGCGCGACACCGACGAGGACGTCTTCCGCGCAGCGGAGGAGCTCGGTATCGACCTGTCCCGGCGCGAGCCGAGCAGCGTCGAAGAGGTCTGACGGGAGTCCGGCACGGGGGCTCGGTCCCGCAAGGAACTGAGCCCCCGTCCGGCCCCAGGACCCCCGTTTCAGACCCCATGACTTACAACCCTGAGAGGGATTGACGCATAGTGCTCGACGTCAACTTCTTCGACGAGCTCCGGATCGGTCTGGCCACCGCTGACGACATCCGTCAGTGGAGCCACGGCGAGGTCAAGAAGCCGGAGACCATCAACTACCGCACGCTCAAGCCCGAGAAGGACGGACTCTTCTGCGAGAAGATCTTCGGTCCGACCCGGGACTGGGAGTGCTACTGCGGCAAGTACAAGCGCGTCCGCTTCAAGGGCATCATCTGTGAGCGCTGTGGCGTCGAGGTCACGCGCGCCAAGGTGCGCCGTGAGCGGATGGGTCACATCGAGCTTGCCGCTCCCGTCACCCACATCTGGTACTTCAAGGGTGTTCCGTCGCGACTGGGCTACCTGCTCGACCTCGCCCCGAAGGACCTCGAGAAGGTCATCTACTTCGCCGCGTACATGATCACGTACGTCGACGAGGAGCGTCGTCAGCGCGACCTGCCCTCGCTGGAGGCGCACGTCTCCGTCGAGCGTCAGCAGATCGAGAACCGCCGCGACTCCGACCTGGAGAACCGCGCCAAGAAGCTCGAGACCGACCTGGCCGAGCTGGAGGCCGAGGGCGCCAAGGCCGACGTGCGCCGCAAGGTGCGCGAGGGTGCCGAGCGCGAGATGAAGCAGCTGCGCGACCGCGCGCAGCGCGAGATCGACCGCCTCGACGAGGTGTGGAGCCGCTTCAAGAACCTCAAGGTCCAGGACCTCGAGGGCGACGAGCTGCTCTACCGCGAGCTGCGTGACCGCTTCGGCACGTACTTCGACGGCTCGATGGGTGCCGCGGCG
This sequence comes from Streptomyces sp. NPDC002176, assembly GCF_044903645.1. Lineage (NCBI taxonomy): Bacteria > Bacillati > Actinomycetota > Actinomycetes > Kitasatosporales > Streptomycetaceae > Streptomyces > Streptomyces sp. NPDC002176. The sequence goes on along the minus strand of NZ_JBJDQW010000002.1, from coordinate 1,015,567 downwards.
CTGCAGAAGCGCCTGGAGTCCTTCGACCTCGAGGAGGAGGCCGAGCGTCTCCGCGAGATCATCCGCACCGGCAAGGGCCAGAAGAAGACCCGTGCGCTCAAGCGCCTCAAGGTCGTCTCCGCGTTCCTGCAGACCAGCAACAGCCCCAAGGGCATGGTGCTCGACTGCGTGCCGGTCATCCCGCCGGACCTGCGTCCGATGGTGCAGCTGGACGGTGGCCGCTTCGCGACCTCCGACCTGAACGACCTGTACCGCCGTGTCATCAACCGCAACAACCGCCTGAAGCGGCTTCTCGACCTCGGCGCGCCCGAGATCATCGTGAACAACGAGAAGCGCATGCTCCAGGAGGCCGTGGACGCCCTCTTCGACAACGGTCGTCGTGGTCGCCCGGTCACCGGTCCCGGTAACCGCCCGCTGAAGTCCCTGAGCGACATGCTCAAGGGCAAGCAGGGTCGTTTCCGTCAGAACCTGCTCGGTAAGCGAGTCGACTACTCGGCGCGTTCCGTCATCGTCGTCGGCCCGCAGCTGAAGCTGCACCAGTGCGGTCTGCCCAAGGCCATGGCGCTGGAGCTCTTCAAGCCGTTCGTGATGAAGCGCCTGGTCGACCTGAACCACGCGCAGAACATCAAGAGCGCCAAGCGCATGGTGGAGCGCGGCCGCACCGTCGTGTACGACGTCCTCGAAGAGGTCATCGCCGAGCACCCGGTGCTGCTGAACCGTGCTCCCACCCTGCACCGCCTCGGCATCCAGGCGTTCGAGCCGCAGCTGGTCGAGGGCAAGGCCATCCAGATCCACCCGCTCGTCTGCACCGCGTTCAACGCGGACTTCGACGGTGACCAGATGGCCGTGCACCTGCCGCTGTCCGCGGAGGCGCAGGCCGAGGCCCGCATCCTGATGCTGTCCTCGAACAACATCCTCAAGCCCGCCGACGGCCGTCCGGTGACGATGCCGACCCAGGACATGGTCCTCGGTCTGTTCTTCCTCACCACCGACGGTGAACTGCGTGACACCAAGGGCGAGGGCCGCGCGTTCGGCTCCACGGCCGAGGCGATCATGGCGTTCGACGCCGGTGAGCTGGCGCTGCAGTCGCCGATCGACATCCGCTTCCCGGTGGGCACCATCCCGCCGCGTGGCTGGACGCCGCCGGCGCGCGAGGAGGGCGAGCCCGAGTACCAGACGGGCGACAGCTTCCGGCTGCGCACCACCCTGGGCCGCGCGCTCTTCAACGAGCTGCTGCCCGAGGACTACCCGTTCGTCGACTACTCGGTGGGCAAGAAGCAGCTCTCCGAGATCGTCAACGACCTGGCCGAGCGCTACCCCAAGGTCATCGTGGCGGCGACGCTCGACAACCTGAAGGCGGCGGGCTTCTACTGGGCGACCCGTTCCGGCGTCACCGTGGCCATCTCCGACGTCGTCGTTCCCGAGGCGAAGAAGGAGATCGTCAAGGGCTACGAGGCGCAGGACGAGAAGGTCCAGAAGCAGTACGAGCGCGGTCTGATCACCAAGGAAGAGCGCACTCAGGAGCTCATCGCGATCTGGACCAAGGCGACCAACGAGGTCGCCGAGGCGATGAACGAGAACTTCCCCAAGACGAACCCCATCTTCATGATGGTTGACTCGGGTGCCCGAGGAAACATGATGCAGATGCGGCAGATCGCCGGTATGCGTGGTCTGGTGTCGAACGCCAAGAACGAGACCATCCCGCGTCCGATCAAGGCGTCCTTCCGTGAGGGCCTGTCCGTGCTGGAGTACTTCATCTCCACCCACGGTGCCCGTAAGGGTCTGGCGGACACCGCCCTGCGTACCGCCGACTCGGGTTACCTCACCCGTCGTCTGGTGGACGTCTCGCAGGACGTCATCATCCGCGAGGAGGACTGCGGCACCGAGCGCGGCCTCAAGCTGTCGATCGCCGAGCGCGGCGCCGACGGTGTGCTGCGCAAGGCGGACAACGTCGAGACGTCCGTGTACGCGCGCTGCCTCGCCGAGGACATCGTCGTCGACGGCAAGGTGCTCGCCCCGGCGGGCGTCGACCTCGGTGACGTTCTCATCGACCAGCTGGTCAAGGCCGGCGTCGAGGAGGTCAAGACCCGCTCGGTCCTGACCTGCGAGTCCGCCGTCGGTACCTGCGCGATGTGCTACGGCCGTTCGCTGGCCACCGGCAAGCTGGTGGACATCGGTGAGGCGGTCGGCATCATCGCCGCCCAGTCCATCGGTGAGCCCGGTACCCAGCTGACGATGCGTACCTTCCACACCGGTGGTGTGGCCGGTGACGACATCACCCAGGGTCTGCCGCGTGTCGTCGAGCTCTTCGAGGCCCGTACCCCGAAGGGTGTCGCCCCGATCTCCGAGGCCAGCGGCCGCGTGCGGATCGAGGAGACCGAGAAGACCAAGAAGCTCGTCGTGACCCCGGACGACGGCAGCGACGAGACGGCGTTCCCGATCTCCAAGCGTGCCAAGGTCCTGGTCCGCGAGGGCGAGCACGTCGACGTGGGCCAGCAGCTCACCGTGGGTGCCACCAACCCGCACGACGTGCTGCGCATCCTGGGTCAGCGTGCCGTCCAGGTCCACCTGGTCGGCGAGGTCCAGAAGGTCTACAACTCGCAGGGTGTGTCGATCCACGACAAGCACATCGAGATCATCATCCGGCAGATGCTCCGCCGGGTGACGATCATCGAGTCCGGCGATGCCGAGCTGCTGCCCGGCGAGCTGGTCGAGCGCTCGAAGTTCGAGACCGAGAACCGTCGTGTGGTCCAGGAGAACGGTCACCCCGCCTCCGGCCGTCCGCAGCTGATGGGTATCACCAAGGCGTCGCTGGCGACCGAGTCGTGGCTGTCCGCGGCCTCCTTCCAGGAGACGACCAGGGTCCTGACGGACGCGGCGATCAACGCCAAGTCCGACTCCCTGATCGGCCTCAAGGAGAACGTCATCATCGGTAAGCTCATCCCGGCCGGTACGGGTCTGTCCCGCTACCGCAACATCCGGGTCGAGCCGACCGAGGAGGCCAAGGCCGCGATGTACTCGGCCGTCGGCTACGACGACATCGACTACTCGCCGTTCGGCGCGGGCTCCGGCCAGGCCGTTCCGCTGGAGGACTACGACTACGGTCCGTACAACCAGTAGGCGAGCAGCCGAAAGGCACTCGATCTGAAGGGCGGCATCCTCTCGGGGGTGCCGCCCTTCGGCGTTTTCCGCCCGCCCGGCGGACATTTGGGCGCATGATGGAAGAACCCCGGTCGGGGGTTCGGGAGGTGCTCCGTGTCGCAACCGTCGTGGCATCCGTCGTGGCCGGACAACAACGACCCCGCGGCGGGTGCACCACCGGCTCCACCGCGGCCGCAGAGCTGGCCCGTGGCGCCCTTCGCGGGCCCCTTCCAGCCGCAGCCCCCGGCTCACTGGCCGATGTCGCCCCAGGGCCACGGCGGCGGAGCCTCGTTCATGCTGGCCTCGCACGCCGACCGAGAGCGGGCCGTGGACGTGCTGCGTGCCGGGTTCGCCGAAGGTCGGCTGGAGAAGGGGGAGTTCGACCGCCGGGTGGCGCGGGTCTACACGGCCCGTACGGTCGGCGAGCTGGCGTTGGTGGTGGCCGACCTCCCGCAGGGTCCGACGCCGTATCCGGCGCCCGTGGCGCCCGTACCGCAGGTGTTTCTGCCCACACCGCGGCCCGCGGCGAACGGCAAGGCGGTCGGGGCCGCGGTGTGCGGGCTGCTGTGTCTGCTGACCGCGGGGCTCACCGGAATCCCGGCGGTGGTGCTCGGGCACACCGCGCGCACGGAGATCCGCCGCACCGGCGAGGACGGGGACGGACTGGCTCTGACCGGCCTTGTTCTGGGCTGGCTGTCCGTCGGCGGCTGGGCCCTGTTCTGGCTGCTGCTGATCACGGTGGGCGTGCTGGACGGATGACGGGAGCGTGGCGCCGTGTGTGCGCTACGTGAAATCGAAGATCGTCGGCGGCGTTGGGACTTGACATGACCTGTCCCTCGCGGGTGGCCGCCTGGCATTTGTTTTGACCGAAGTCCGTGCGATAGGTACGCTCAGACCTTGTGCCTGGGGTGTGCCCTGGCTCCTGTGTGTGCTTCTCACCGCACGGCGAGCCGTAAGCGGCCACCGAAATCCGCGCTCTTCCCTTTGCGGCGGGAGTCCGTGGGTTCGACACACCCGACCGCGTGGGTCGGGGGCGTTCCAGGTTAGCTTCACCATTCGGCACACAGAAACCGGAGAAGTAGTGCCTACGATCCAGCAGCTGGTCCGGAAGGGCCGGCAGGACAAGGTCGAGAAGAACAAGACGCCCGCACTCGAGGGTTCGCCCCAGCGTCGTGGCGTCTGCACGCGTGTGTTCACGACCACCCCGAAGAAGCCGAACTCGGCCCTGCGTAAGGTCGCGCGTGTGCGTCTGACCAGCGGCATCGAGGTCACGGCCTACATCCCGGGTGAGGGACACAACCTGCAGGAGCACTCGATCGTGCTCGTGCGCGGCGGCCGTGTGAAGGACCTGCCGGGTGTTCGCTACAAGATCATCCGCGGCTCGCTCGACACCCAGGGTGTCAAGAACCGCAAGCAGGCCCGCAGCCGCTACGGCGCCAAGAAGGAGAAGTAAGAATGCCTCGTAAGGGCCCCGCCCCGAAGCGCCCGGTCATCATCGACCCGGTCTACGGTTCTCCTCTGGTGACCTCCCTCATCAACAAGGTGCTGCTCAACGGCAAGCGCTCCACCGCCGAGCGCATCGTCTACGGCGCCATGGAGGGTCTGCGTGAGAAGACCGGCAACGACCCGGTCATCACGCTGAAGCGCGCGCTGGAGAACATCAAGCCGACCCTCGAGGTCAAGTCCCGCCGCGTCGGCGGTGCGACGTACCAGGTGCCGATCGAGGTCAAGCCCGGTCGCGCCAGCACGCTCGCGCTGCGCTGGCTCGTCGGTTACTCCCGCGCCCGTCGCGAGAAGACGATGACCGAGCGTCTGCTCAACGAGCTTCTCGACGCTTCGAACGGCCTCGGTGCGGCCGTCAAGAAGCGCGAGGACACGCACAAGATGGCCGAGTCCAACAAGGCCTTCGCGCACTACCGCTGGTAGTCGCTACCCACATCGAGACCGAGAGAAGACTGAAGCCTTATGGCTACCACTTCACTTGACCTGGCCAAGGTCCGCAACATCGGGATCATGGCCCACATCGACGCGGGCAAGACGACCACCACCGAGCGGATCCTCTTCTACACCGGCGTCAGCTACAAGATCGGTGAGGTCCACGACGGCGCTGCCACCATGGACTGGATGGAGCAGGAGCAGGAGCGTGGCATCACGATCACCTCTGCTGCCACCACCTGTCACTGGCCGCTCGAGGGCGACGACTACACGATCAACATCATCGACACCCCCGGGCACGTCGACTTCACGGTCGAGGTGGAGCGTTCGCTCCGCGTCCTCGACGGTGCCGTCACGGTGTTCGACGGTGTCGCCGGTGTCGAGCCGCAGTCCGAGACGGTGTGGCGTCAGGCCGACCGTTACGGCGTGCCGCGCATCTGCTTCGTGAACAAGCTGGACCGTACCGGCGCCGAGTTCCACCGCTGCGTGGACATGATCAAGGACCGCCTCGGCGCGGTCCCGATCATCATGCAGCTCCCGATCGGTGCCGAGATGGACTTCCAGGGCGTTGTGGACCTCGTCCGCATGAAGGCGCTCGTGTGGTCCGCCGAGGCGGCCAAGGGCGAGATGTACGACGTCGTCGACATCCCGGCCACGCACGTCGAGGCTGCCGAGGAGTACCGCGGCAAGCTGGTCGAGACCGTCGCCGAGCACGACGACGAGATCATGGAGCTCTTCCTCGAGGGCCAGGAGCCCACCGAGGAGCAGCTCTACGCCGCGATCCGTCGGATCACCATCGCGTCCGGCAAGTCCGAGGGCGTCACCGTCACCCCGGTGTTCTGCGGCACCGCGTTCAAGAACAAGGGCGTCCAGCCCCTGCTCGACGCGGTCGTGCGCTACCTGCCGACCCCGCTCGACGTCGAGGCCATCGAGGGCCACGACGTCAAGGACCCCGAGGTCGTCGTCAAGCGCAAGCCGTCCGAGGAAGAGCCGCTGTCGGCGCTCGCGTTCAAGATCATGAGCGACCCGCACCTCGGCAAGCTCACCTTCGTCCGGGTCTACTCGGGCCGCCTGGAGTCCGGCACCTCGGTGCTGAACTCCGTCAAGGGCAAGAAGGAGCGCATCGGCAAGATCTACCGCATGCACGCGAACAAGCGTGAGGAGATCGAGTCGGTGGGCGCCGGTGACATCGTCGCCGTCATGGGCCTGAAGCAGACCACCACCGGTGAGACGCTGTCCGACGACAAGAACCCGGTCATCCTGGAGTCCATGGACTTCCCGGCGCCGGTCATTCAGGTCGCCATCGAGCCCAAGTCCAAGGGTGACCAGGAGAAGCTGGGTGTCGCCATCCAGCGTCTCGCGGAGGAGGACCCCTCCTTCCAGGTTCACTCGGACGAGGAGACCGGCCAGACCATCATCGGTGGTATGGGCGAGCTGCACCTCGAGGTGCTGGTCGACCGTATGCGCCGTGAGTTCAAGGTCGAGGCCAACGTCGGCAAGCCGCAGGTCGCGTACCGCGAGACGATCCGCAAGGCCGTCGAGCGACTCGACTACACGCACAAGAAGCAGACCGGTGGTACCGGTCAGTTCGCCAAGGTGCAGATCGCGATCGAGCCGATCGAGGGCGGCGACGCCTCGTACGAGTTCGTGAACAAGGTCACCGGTGGCCGCATCCCGAAGGAGTACATCCCTTCGGTGGACGCGGGTGCGCAGGAGGCCATGCAGTTCGGCATCCTGGCCGGCTACGAGATGACGGGCGTCCGCGTCATTCTTCTCGACGGTGGCTACCACGAGGTCGACTCCTCCGAGCTGGCCTTCAAGATCGCCGGTTCGCAGGCCTTCAAGGAGGCCGCGCGCAAGGCTTCCCCCGTGCTCCTCGAGCCGATGATGGCCGTCGAGGTCACCACGCCCGAGGACTACATGGGCGAGGTCATCGGCGACATCAACTCCCGCCGTGGCCAGATCCAGGCCATGGAGGAGCGGGCCGGTGCCCGCGTCGTGAAGGGCCTCGTGCCCCTCTCGGAGATGTTCGGCTACGTCGGAGACCTCCGCAGCAAGACCTCGGGTCGCGCAAGCTACTCGATGCAGTTCGACTCCTACGCCGAGGTTCCGCGGAACGTCGCCGAGGAGATCATCGCGAAGGCCAAGGGCGAGTAACGCACCCCGTTCGCACGCTTTAGGCTTGACACCGACCGCCAGGGTCGGACCACGCGGAAAGACCCTGGCGGGCGGCATCCCAGCAAAGATCACCTGGCGCCGATGAGTAAGGCGTACCAGAACCACTCCACAGGAGGACCCAGTGGCGAAGGCGAAGTTCGAGCGGACTAAGCCGCACGTCAACATCGGCACCATCGGTCACATCGACCACGGTAAGACGACCCTCACGGCCGCCATTACCAAGGTGCTGCACGACGCGTACCCGGACCTGAACGAGGCCTCGGCCTTCGACCAGATCGACAAGGCTCCCGAGGAGCGCCAGCGCGGTATCACGATCTCGATCGCGCACGTCGAGTACCAGACCGAGACGCGTCACTACGCCCACGTCGACTGCCCCGGTCACGCGGACTACATCAAGAACATGATCACCGGTGCCGCGCAGATGGACGGCGCCATCCTCGTGGTCGCCGCCACCGACGGCCCGATGCCGCAGACCAAGGAGCACGTGCTCCTGGCCCGCCAGGTCGGCGTTCCGTACATCGTCGTCGCCCTGAACAAGGCCGACATGGTGGACGACGAGGAGATCCTGGAGCTCGTCGAGCTCGAGGTCCGTGAGCTCCTCTCCGAGTACGAGTTCCCGGGCGACGACCTGCCGGTCGTCAAGGTCTCGGCGCTCAAGGCGCTCGAGGGCGACAAGGAGTGGGGCAACACCGTCCTCGAGCTCATGAAGGCCGTGGACGAGAACATCCCGCAGCCCGAGCGCGACGTCGACAAGCCGTTCCTGATGCCGATCGAGGACGTCTTCACGATCACCGGTCGTGGCACCGTCGTCACCGGCCGCATCGAGCGTGGTGTCCTCAAGGTCAACGAGACCGTCGACATCGTCGGTATCAAGCAGGACAAGACCACCACCACGGTCACCGGCATCGAGATGTTCCGCAAGCTGCTCGACGAGGGCCAGGCCGGTGAGAACGTCGGTCTGCTCCTCCGTGGCATCAAGCGCGAGGACGTCGAGCGCGGCCAGGTCATCATCAAGCCCGGTTCGGTCACCCCGCACACCGAGTTCGAGGCCCAGGCCTACATCCTGTCCAAGGACGAGGGTGGCCGCCACACGCCGTTCTTCAACAACTACCGCCCGCAGTTCTACTTCCGTACCACGGACGTGACCGGCGTCGTGACCCTCCCCGAGGGCACCGAGATGGTCATGCCGGGCGACAACACTGAGATGACCGTTTCGCTCATCCAGCCCGTCGCCATGGAAGAGGGCCTGAAGTTCGCCATCCGCGAGGGTGGCCGCACGGTGGGCGCCGGCCAGGTCACCAAGATCGTCAAGTAAGTACCCCTTGCTTGAGGGTCATTGACTGACCCGGAGAGGCCCGCACGACGCAAGTCGTGCGGGCCTCTCCGCTGTTCTCTGTGACGTTGCCCTCAGGTGACGGCCCCGATGGGTTTGACCTGCGTCACTATCGGGGTAATCTACTCGGCTCGATTGGCCAGGGGGGTAGGCCATATGGCAGACTGTCGGAGTTGCTCGGTCGAGCGTTGATGCTGCGCGCCTCCCGCCGGGAGGACCGGAAGCGAGTCCCACAGTACTCGTCAACCCCTTGCGGGTTGGACGTACGGGAATCTTCCGGGAAGCGTGAGCGCAATACCGACCAGGCGCCCGGTGGGCCTTCCGCCCCCGGCCCGCGGTTCCGGCAGGGCCGTGTGCATTCCCTGGAGGGATGTTCCAGCGATGGGCATCCGTTTTAGCGGCAGTGCGACACGCCCGACCGCGTGGGTCGGAGAGAAGGCAGTGTGAAACCGCCGGGTTCCGGAGCGTAAGAAGAGACAGGACTACTGAGTAGCCATGGCGGGACAGAAGATCCGCATCCGGCTCAAGGCCTACGACCACGAGGTCATCGACTCTTCGGCGAAGAAGATCGTCGAGACGGTGACGCGCACTGGTGCGTCGGTCGCGGGCCCGGTGCCGCTGCCCACTGAGAAGAACGTGTACTGCGTCATCAAGTCGCCGCACAAGTACAAGGACTCGCGCGAGCACTTCGAGATGCGCACGCACAAGCGCCTGATCGACATCCTCGACCCGACTCCCAAGACCGTTGACTCCCTGATGCGACTCGACCTCCCGGCCGGTGTCGACATCGAGATCAAGCTCTAAGGGTCGGTGATCTGAGAATGGCTAAGCAGATCAAGGGCATCCTGGGCGAGAAGCTCGGCATGACGCAGGTGTGGGACGAGAACAACCGTGTTGTTCCGGTCACCGTCGTCAAGGCCGGTCCGAACGTCGTGACCCAGGTCCGCACCAACGACGTCGACGGCTACGAGTCGGTCCAGATCGCCTTCGGCGAGATCGACCCGCGCAAGGTGAACAAGCCCCTCAAGGGCCACTTCGCCAAGGCCGACGTGACTCCGCGCCGCCACCTGGTGGAGCTCCGTACCTCCGACGCCAGCGAGTACACGCTGGGTCAGGAGATCACTGCCGAGGTCTTCGAGTCGGGCGTCAAGGTCGACGTCACCGCGAAGAGCAAGGGCAAGGGCTTCGCCGGTGTCATGAAGCGCCACAACTTCAAGGGTGGCAAGGCGTCCCACGGTGCCCACCGTGTGCACCGCATGCCCGGTTCCATCGGTGGCTGTGCCACCCCCGGCCGTGTCTTCAAGGGCATGCGCATGGCGGGTCGCATGGGCAACGAGCGGGTCACCACCCAGAACCTGACCGTTCACGCCGTTGACGCGGAGAAGGGCCTGCTCCTCATCAAGGGCGCGGTTCCTGGTCCGAACGGCGGCCTCGTCCTGGTCCGCACCGCGGCCAAGGGGGCCTGAGGACTATGAGCACCATTGACATTCAGTCGCCCTCCGGCGACAACGCCGGGACCGTAGAGCTCCCGGCCGAGATCTTCGACGTGGAGAAGATCAGCGTTCCGCTGCTTCACCAGGTCGTCGTCGCGCAGCTGGCCGCCGCCCGTCAGGGCACGCACAAGGTCAAGCGCCGTGGCGAGGTTCGCGGTGGCGGTAGGAAGCCCTACCGTCAGAAGGGCACCGGCCGCGCGCGCCAGGGTTCGACCCGTGCGCCGCAGTTCGCCGGCGGTGGCGTCGTCCACGGCCCCACCCCGCGTGACTACTCGCAGCGGACCCCGAAGAAGATGAAGGCCGCGGCCCTGCGCCACGCCCTCACCGACCGGGCCCGCAACGCTCGTATCCACGTCATCACCGGCGTGGTCGAGGGCGACACCCCCTCCACCAAGGCCGCCAAGAGCTTCCTCGGCAAGGTCAGCGAGCGCAAGAACGTGCTCCTGGTCATCGAGCGCTCCGACGAGGCCGCGCTGCTTTCCGCGCGCAACCTGCCCCAGGTCCACATCCTGGAGCCGGGCCAGCTGAACACGTACGACGTTCTCGTCTCGGACGACGTGGTCTTCACCCAGGCCGCTTTCGAGTCCTTCGTGTCCGGCCCGAAGGCCAATGACACCGAAGGGAGCGAAGCCTGATGGCTACGCGCCACCCGAGCATCGCCTCGAAGGCCGCCAAGGCCGCCAAGGCCGCGCGCGTCGCCAAGGCGAAGCGTCACGCCACCGAGGGCAAGAACACGGTCGAGACCCCGCTGAGCAAGTCCTTCACGGACCCCCGTGACGTGCTGCTCAAGCCGGTCGTCTCGGAGAAGAGCTACGCGCTCCTCGACGAGGGCAAGTACACGTTCATCGTCGCCCCGAACGCCAACAAGACCCAGATCAAGCAGGCCGTCCAGGCGGTCTTCGACGTCAAGGTCACCGGGGTCAACACGATCAACCGCCAGGGCAAGCGCAAGCGCACGAAGACCGGTTTCGGTCAGCGTGCCGGCAGCAAGCGCGCGATCGTGACCCTCGCTGAGGGCGACCGTATCGACATCTTCGGCGGTCCGACCGCCTGACGGCGGTCTGGATCGTCCGATATCGGACGAGGACTGAGAAATGGGAATCCGCAAGTACAAGCCGACTACGCCGGGCCGTCGTGGCGCCAGCGTCGCCGACTTCGTCGAGGTCACGCGGTCCACGCCGGAGAAGTCGCTGGTCCGCCCTCTGCACAGCAAGGGCGGCCGTAACAACGCCGGTCGTGTGACCGTTCGCCACCAGGGTGGCGGACACAAGCGCGCCTACCGAGTGATCGACTTCCGTCGTCACGACAAGGACGGCGTGCCGGCGAAGGTCGCGCACATCGAGTACGACCCCAACCGCACCGCGCGCATCGCGCTGCTGCACTACGCGGACGGCGAGAAGCGCTACATCCTCGCCCCGCGCAACCTGCAGCAGGGTGACCGCGTCGAGAACGGTCCGGGCGCCGACATCAAGCCGGGCAACAACCTGGCGCTCCGCAACATCCCGGTCGGTACCACGATCCACGCGATCGAGCTCCGTCCCGGTGGCGGCGCCAAGTTCGCGCGTTCGGCCGGTGCCTCCGTGCAGCTGCTCGCGAAGGAGGGCTCGATGGCCCACCTCCGCATGCCGTCCGGTGAGATCCGCCTCGTCGACGCGCGCTGCCGCGCCACCGTCGGTGAGGTCGGCAACGCCGAGCAGAGCAACATCAACTGGGGTAAGGCCGGCCGTAAGCGGTGGCTGGGCGTTCGCCCGACCGTCCGTGGTGTGGTCATGAACCCGGTCGACCACCCGCACGGTGGTGGCGAGGGCCGGACCTCCGGTGGTCGCCACCCTGTGTCCCCGTGGGGCAAGAAGGAAGGCCGTACTCGTTCGCCCAAGAAGGCGTCGAACAAGTACATCGTCCGCCGCCGCAAGACGAACAAGAAGCGTTAAGGACGGGTTGAGATGCCTCGTAGCTTGAAGAAGGGGCCCTTCGTCGACGACCACCTGATCAAGAAGGTGGACGTCCAGAACGAATCGGGCACCAAGAACGTCATCAAGACCTGGTCCCGTCGCTCGATGATCGTCCCGGCGATGCTGGGCCACACGATCGCGGTGCACAACGGCAAGACCCACATCCCGGTGTTCGTCACCGAGGCGATGGTCGGCCACAAGCTCGGCGAGTTCTCGCCGACTCGCACCTTCCGCGGCCACGTCAAGGACGACCGGAAGTCGAAGCGCCGCTAGTAGCGGATCGCATTCAGACACGTAAGTAACTGAGAGGGACAACCATGGAAGCCAGGGCCCAGGCGCGGTACATCCGCGTTACGCCCATGAAGGCCCGCCGCGTGGTGGACCTTATCCGTGGCATGGATGCCACGGAGGCTCAGGCTGTTCTGCGATTCGCTCCGCAGGCAGCCTCCGTGCCGGTCGGCAAGGTGCTCGACAGCGCCATCGCCAACGCCGCGCACAACTACGACCACACCGACGCCGACAGCCTCTTCATTTCCGAGGCGTACGTCGACGAGGGCCCGACCCTGAAGCGGTTCCGTCCGCGCGCCCAGGGCCGTGCCTACCGGATCCGCAAGCGGACCAGCCACATCACCGTGGTCGTCAGCAGCAAGGAAGGAACCCGGTAATGGGCCAGAAGGTAAACCCGCACGGGTTCCGGCTCGGTGTCACGACCGACTTCAAGTCGCGTTGGTACGCCGACAAGCTGTACAAGGACTACGTCAAGGAAGACGTGGCCATCCGTCGCATGCTGACGCAGGGCATGGAGCGCGCGGGCATCTCCAAGGTGGAGATCGAGCGCACCCGTGACCGTGTCCGCGTGGACATCCACACCGCGCGTCCGGGCATCGTCATCGGCCGCCGCGGTGCGGAGGCCGACAAGATCCGCGGTCAGCTGGAGAAGCTGACGGGCAAGCAGGTCCAGCTGAACATCCTCGAGGTCAAGAACCCCGAGACGGATGCCCAGCTGGTCGCTCAGGCCGTCGCCGAGCAGCTGTCCTCGCGTGTCTCCTTCCGTCGCGCCATGCGTAAGAGCATGCAGTCGTCGATGAAGGCCGGCGCCAAGGGCATCAAGATCCAGTGCGGTGGCCGCCTCGGTGGCGCCGAGATGTCCCGCTCGGAGTTCTACCGCGAGGGCCGTGTGCCCCTGCACACGCTCCGCGCGAACGTGGACTACGGCTTCTTCGAGGCCAAGACGACCTTCGGCCGCATCGGTGTGAAGGTCTGGATCTACAAGGGCGATGTCAAGAACATCGCCGAGGTCCGCGCCGAGAACGCCGCGGCCCGTGCGGGTAACCGCCCGGCCCGTGGTGGCGCCGACCGCCCGGCCCGTGGTGGCCGTGGTGGCGAGCGTGGCGGGCGTGGTCGTAAGCCGCAGCAGGCTGCCGGCGCCGAGGCCCCCAAGGCCGAGGCTCCCGCCGCCGCCGCTCCGGCCGAGAGCACCGGAACGGAGGCCTGACCGACATGCTGATCCCCCGTAGGGTCAAGCACCGCAAGCAGCACCACCCGAAGCGCAGCGGCATGGCCAAGGGCGGCACGCAGGTTGCGTTCGGCGAGTACGGCATCCAGGCGCTGACCCCGGCGTATGTGACGAACCGTCAGATCGAAGCGGCTCGTATCGCCATGACCCGCCACATCAAGCGTGGCGGCAAGGTCTGGATCAACATCTACCCGGACCGTCCCCTCACCAAGAAGCCTGCCGAGACCCGCATGGGTTCCGGTAAGGGTTCCCCGGAGTGGTGGATCGCCAACGTCAAGCCCGGACGCGTCATGTTCGAGCTGTCGTATCCCAACGAGAAGATTGCGCGTGAGGCCCTCACTCGTGCGGCTCACAAGCTGCCGATGAAGTGCCGGATCGTTAAGCGCGAGGCAGGTGAAGCGTGATGTCGGTCGGTACCAAGGCGTCCGAGCTGCGCGAGCTGGGCAACGAAGAGCTTCTTGCGAAGCTCCGCGAGGCCAAGGAAGAGCTGTTCAATCTCCGCTTCCAGGCGGCGACCGGGCAGCTCGAGAACCACGGCCGTCTGAAGGCGGTCCGCAAGGACATCGCGCGGATCTACACCCTGATGCGCGAGCGTGAGCTGGGCATCGAGACGGTGGAGAACGCCTGATGAGCGAGAAGAACGTGACTGAGAACGCAGAGGCCCGCGGCTTCCGCAAGACCCGTGAGGGTCTCGTCGTCAGCGACAAGATGGACAAGACCGTCGTCGTCGCTGTCGAGGACCGCGTGAAGCACGCGCTGTACGGCAAGGTCATCCGCCGTACGAACAAGCTCAAGGCGCACGACGAGCAGAACTCCGCCGGTGTCGGCGACCGTGTCCTCCTCGCGGAGACCCGGCCGCTGTCCTCGACGAAGCGCTGGCGCATCGTCGAGATCCTCGAGAAGGCCAAGTAATTTTCCTGCGGGACAATCCGCAGGACAGTTCCGCCAGGCTCGGTCGGGGTCCTGAGTCCCTCAGGGACAGGACCCCGGCCGGGAACCGGCAGACAATCAGGAGATAGACGTGATCCAGCAGGAGTCGCGGCTGCGTGTCGCCGACAACACTGGTGCGAAGGAGATCCTTTGCATCCGTGTGCTCGGTGGCTCCGGTCGCCGCTACGCGGGCATCGGTGACGTCATCGTCGCCACCGTCAAGGACGCGATCCCCGGCGGCAACGTGAAGAAGGGTGACGTCATCAAGGCCGTCATCGTTCGCACCGTCAAGGAGCGCCGTCGTCCGGACGGCTCGTACATCCGCTTCGACGAGAACGCCGCTGTCATTCTCAAGAACGACGGCGACCCTCGCGGCACCCGTATCTTCGGCCCCGTGGGCCGTGAGCTGCGCGAGAAGAAGTTCATGAAGATCATCTCGCTCGCGCCGGAGGTGCTGTAAGCATGAAGATCAAGAAGGGCGACCTGGTCCAGGTCATCACCGGTAAGGACAAGGGCAAGCAGGGCAAGGTCATTGCCGCTTTCCCGCGCGACGAGCGTGTCCTGGTCGAGGGTGTCAACCGGGTCAAGAAGCACACCAAGGCCGGCCCCACCGCCAGCGGTTCGCAGGCGGGCGGCATCGTCACGACCGAGGCGCCCATCCACGTCTCCAACGTCCAGCTGGTCGTTGAGAAGGATGGCAACAAGGTCGTCACGCGTGTCGGCTACCGCTTCGACGACGAAGGCAACAAGATCCGCGTTGCCAAGCGGACGGGTGAGGACATCTGATGGCTACCACCACCACTCCGCGTCTGAAGACGAAGTACCGCGAGGAGATCGCGGGCAAGCTGCGTGACGAGTTCAAGTACGAGAACGTCATGCAGATCCCCGGCCTCGTCAAGATCGTGGTCAACATGGGTGTGGGCGACGCCGCCCGCGACTCCAAGCTGATCGATGGCGCGATTCGCGACCTCACCACGATCACCGGTCAGAAGCCGGCCGTCACCAAGGCCCGCAAGTCCATCGCGCAGTTCAAGCTGCGTGAGGGTCAGCCGATCGGTGCCCACGTCACGCTCCGTGGCGACCGCATGTGGGAGTTCCTGGACCGCACCCTGTCGCTGGCGCTTCCGCGCATCCGCGACTTCCGCGGCCTGTCCCCCAAGCAGTTCGACGGCCGTGGCAACTACACCTTCGGTCTCACGGAGCAGGTCATGTTCCACGAGATCGACCAGGACAAGATCGACCGCGTCCGGGGTATGGACATCACCGTGGTGACCACGGCGACCAACGACGCTGAGGGCCGTGCCCTTCTCCGTCACCTCGGCTTCCCCTTCAAGGAGGCGTAAGCGAGATGGCGAAGAAGGCTCTGATTGCCAAGGCTGCTCGTAAGCCCAAGTTCGGGGTGCGTGGCTACACGCGCTGCCAGCGCTGCGGCCGTCCGCACTCCGTGTACCGCAAGTTCGGCCTCTGCCGCGTGTGCCTTCGTGAGATGGCTCACCGTGGCGAGCTGCCGGGCGTGACCAAGAGCTCCTGGTAATCCCCCTAATCAGGGATTCCCGAAGCTCTCGGTAAGCATCTGGGCCGACAGGAGCCCGCCCCTCCATGCCGTAGGCTGGTGGGGTCGGGCGCCTGTCGTGCCCGTACGACTTACTACGCCGTAGGTCCACCGCGCCGCACCCGCCCCGTCTCGGATCGGGGAGAGGGATGGCGCACCAGGAAACCCCGGCGAGAGAGGCCGAAGGCCAATTCATGACCATGACTGATCCGATCGCAGACATGCTTACGCGTCTGCGTAACGCGAACTCGGCATACCACGACTCCGTGACGATGCCGGCGTCGAAGATCAAGTCTCACATCGCGGAGATCCTCCAGCAGGAGGGCTTCATCACCGGCTGGAAGACCGAGGACGCCGAGGTCGGCAAGAACCTCGTCCTCGAGCTGAAGTTCGGTCCGAACCGTGAGCGCTCCATCGCGGGCATCAAGCGGATCTCGAAGCCCGGTCTCCGGGTCTACGCGAAGTCCACCAACCTGCCGAAGGTGCTCGGCGGCCTGGGCGTGGCGATCATCTCCACGTCGCACGGGCTCCTCACCGACAAGCAGGCCGGCAAGAAGGGCGTAGGCGGAGAAGTTCTCGCCTACGTCTGGTAACGGAAGGGAACGGAGGAAACAGCTATGTCGCGTATTGGCAAGCTCCCCATCACGGTTCCCGCCGGCGTGGACGTCACCATCGACGGCCGTACGGTCTCGGTCAAGGGCCCCAAGGGCACCCTGTCCCACACCGTCGTGGCGCCGATCGACATCGCCAAGGGTGAGGACGGCGTTCTGAACGTCACCCGCCCCAACGACGAGCGTCAGAACAAGGCCCTGCACGGCCTGTCCCGCACGCTGGTGGCGAACATGATCACCGGCGTGACCCAGGGTTACGTGAAGAAGCTCGAGATCAGCGGTGTCGGTTACCGCGTTGCGGCCAAGGGATCGAACCTCGAGTTCGCGCTCGGCTACAGCCACCCGATCACCGTCGAGGCGCCCGAGGGCATCACCTTCAAGGTCGAGACCCCGACCCGCTTCCAGGTCGAGGGCATCGACAAGCAGAAGGTCGGCGAGGTTGCGGCGAACATCCGCAAGCTGCGCAAGCCTGACCCGTACAAGGCCAAGGGCGTCAAGTACGAGGGCGAAGTTATCCGCCGCAAGGTCGGAAAGGCGGGTAAGTAAGCCATGGCATACGGACAGAAGATCCTCAAGGGCGACGCCTACAAGCGCGCCGCGATCAAGCGCCGCCACATCCGGATCCGCAAGCACATCTCGGGTACGGCTGAGCGTCCGCGTCTCGTTGTGACGCGCTCCAACCGCCACATCGTGGCCCAGGTCATCGACGACATCAAGGGTCACACCCTGGCGTCGGCGTCGACCCTGGACGCCGCGATCCGCGGCGGCGAGAGCGACAAGTCGGCGCAGGCCAAGTCGGTCGGCGCGCTTGTCGCCGAGCGCGCCAAGGCCGCCGGTGTCGAGGCTGTCGTATTCGACCGTGGTGGCAACCAGTACGCCGGGCGCATCGCCGCCCTGGCGGACGCCGCCCGCGAAGCCGGACTCAAGTTCTGAGTCCCCGTCGCGCAGCGACTCAGGTCACTGCGTAGCTAGCGGAAAAAGAGAGAGGTAATTCCAATGGCTGGACCCCAGCGCCGCGGTGGCGGTGCCGGTGGCGGCGAGCGGCGGGACCGGAAGGGCCGTGACGGCGGCGCAGCTGCCGCCGAGAAGACCGCGTACGTCGAGCGCGTCGTCGCGATCAATCGTGTCGCCAAGGTTGTGAAGGGTGGTCGTCGCTTCAGCTTCACCGCGCTGGTCGTGGTGGGCGATGGTGACGGCACCGTGGGTGTCGGTTACGGCAAGGCCAAGGAGGTGCCGGCCGCCATCGCCAAGGGTGTTGAGGAGGCCAAGAAGCACTTCTTCAAGGTCCCCCGTATCCAGGGCACCATCCCGCACCCGATCACGGGTGAGAAGGCTGCCGGCGTCGTTCTGCTCAAGCCCGCGTCCCCCGGTACCGGTGTTATCGCCGGTGGCCCGGTGCGTGCCGTGCTCGAGTGCGCCGGTATCCACGACATCCTGTCGAAGTCGCTCGGCTCGTCCAACGCGATCAACATCGTGCACGCGACCGTGGAGGCCCTCAAGGGCCTGCAGCGTCCCGAGGAGGTCGCGGCCCGCCGTGGCCTGCCCCTCGAGGACGTCGCTCCCGCGGCTCTGCTCCGTGCGCGTGCCGGGGCTGGTGCGTAATGGCACAGCTCAAGATCACGCAGGTCAAGTCGTACATCGGCAGCAAGCAGAACCACCGCGACACCCTGCGGTCCCTTGGTCTCAAGGGCATCAACACGCAGGTCGTCAAGGAGGACCGCCCCGAGTTCCGCGGCATGGTGCACACCGTCCGCCACCTCGTGACGGTTGAGGAGGTCTGATCATGGCGGAGAACAACCCGCTCAAGATCCACAACCTCCGTCCGGCCCCGGGCGCCAAGACCGCGAAGACCCGTGTCGGTCGTGGTGAGGCGTCGAAGGGTAAGACGGCTGGTCGTGGTACCAAGGGCACCAAGGCCCGCTACCAGGTTCCGCAGCGCTTCGAGGGTGGCCAGATGCCCCTCCACATGCGCCTGCCGAAGCTCAAGGGCTTCAAGAACCCGTTCAAGACCGAGTTCCAGGTCGTGAACCTCGAGAAGCTGGCCTCGCTCTACCCCGAGGGTGGCGAGGTCACCGTCGAGGGTCTGGTGGCCAAGGGCGCTGTTCGCAAGAACAGCCTCGTCAAGGTCCTGGGCCAGGGCGAGATCTCGGTGGCGCTGCAGGTGACGGTCGACGCCGTCTCCGGCTCCGCCAAGGAGAAGATCGCCGCTGCCGGCGGCACGGTCACCGAGCTGGTCTGAGGCCCTCAAGGGTCCCTCAAGGTCTCTCGATGACGTAGACGATCCCGACCGGGGATACCCCACAATGGGGTATCCCCGGTTGGTCGTTCCTAGGGGGGCGGTGTCGCCGGTAAGGTGGCGAGCGCTGTTCCCTTTCACTTATTCGTCGAACCTCTAGACCGTCACCCTTGACGCAGTTGCGCGGGGGTCGCAGGAGGCACCGTGCTCACCGCGTTCGCCCGGGCGTTCAGGACGCCCGACCTGCGCAAGAAGCTGCTCTTCACGCTGGGCGTCATCGTGGTCTACCGGGTCGGTACCCACGTCCCGATCCCCGGCGTCAACTACAAGGCCGTCCAGACCTGTGTGACCGAGGCTTCCGGTAACCAGGGCCTGTTCGGTCTGGTCAACATGTTCAGTGGCGGAGCCCTGCTCCAGATCACGATCTTCGCCCTCGGCATCATGCCGTACATCACGGCGAGCATCATTCTCCAGCTGCTGACCGTGGTGATCCCGCGTCTGGAGGCCCTCAAGAAGGAGGGGCAGGCCGGTACCGCGAAGATCACGCAGTACACCCGCTATCTGACCGTGGCGCTCGCCATCCTGCAGGGCACCGGCCTGGTGGCCACCGCCCGCAGCGGCGCCCTCTTCAGCGGCTGCACGGTCGCCGGGAACATCGTCCCGGACCAGGCGATCTTCACCACCATCACCATGGTCATCTGCATGACCGCCGGTACGGCGCTGGTGATGTGGCTCGGTGAGCTGATCACCGACCGCGGTATCGGCAACGGCATGTCGATCCTGATGTTCATCTCGATCGCCGCGACCTTCCCGTCCGCGCTGTGGGCCATCAAGAAGCAGGGCACCCTGGCCGGCGGCTGGATCGAGTTCGGCACCGTCATCCTGGTCGGCCTGGTCATGGTCGCGCTCGTGGTCTTCGTGGAGCAGGCCCAGCGCCGCATCCCGGTGCAGTACGCGAAGCGCATGATCGGCCGCCGTTCCTACGGGGGTACGTCGACGTACATCCCGCTGAAGGTCAACCAGGCCGGTGTGATCCCGGTCATCTTCGCCTCGTCGCTGCTCTACATCCCGGCGCTGATCGCGCAGTTCGCGGGCGGGGACTCGGGCTGGAAGCGCTGGATCACGGCGAACCTGACCAAGGGCGACCACCCGATCTACATCTCGCTGTACTTCCTTCTCATCGTGTTCTTCGCGTTCTTCTACGTGGCGATCTCCTTCAACCCCGAGGAAGTCGCCGACAACATGAAGAAGTATGGTGGCTTCATTCCGGGCATCCGGGCAGGCCGGCCGACCGCTGAGTACCTGAGTTACGTGCTCAACCGGATCACCTGGCCGGGCTCGCTGTATCTGGGTCTGATCGCTCTCGTACCGACAATGGCGTTGGTGGGCTTCGGAGCAAGTCAGAACTTCCCCTTCGGCGGAACCAGCATCCTGATCATCGTGGGTGTCGGTCTCGAGACGGTGAAGCAGATCGAGAGCCAGCTCCAGCAGCGCAATTACGAAGGGTTCCTCCGCTGATGCGTATCGTCCTCGTCGGGCCGCCGGGTGCCGGTAAGGGAACGCAAGCCGTCCGCCTCGCTGAGAAGCTGGTCGTTCCGCACATCTCCACGGGCGACCTGTTCCGGGCCAACATCAGTCGGCAGACGGACCTCGGCAAGCTGGCCAAGTCCTACATGGACGCGGGCAACCTCGTCCCGGACGAGGTCACCATCGCCATGGCCAAGGACCGCATGGAACAGCCGGACGCCGAGAACGGCTTCCTGCTCGACGGCTTCCCGCGCAACGTCTCCCAGGCCCAGGCGCTGGACGAACTGCTGCAGGGCGAGGGCATCACGCTGGACGCCGTCCTGGACCTGGAGGTCCCGGAGGAAGAGGTCGTCAAGCGGATCGCCGGTCGGCGCATCTGCCGCAACGACTCCGCGCACGTCTTCCATGTGACGTACAGCGCGCCGAAGAAGGAAGGCGTCTGCGACGTCTGCGGCGGCGAGCTGTACCAGCGGGACGACGACTCCGAGGACACCGTCCGCAAGCGGCTCGAGGTCTACCACACGCAGACCGAGCCGATCATCGACTACTACAAGGCGCAGGGGCTCGTCGTGACGATCTCCTCGCTGGGTCCGGTGGACGAGATCACCAAGCGGGCCCTGGAGGCCCTCAAGCGCGAGAAGGCCGGCAGCGAGTAAGACCCCCGGTCCATGACGGCCGCGGTGCCCGGGCAGGGCGCCGCGGCCGTAGTGTTGTGCAGGTAACCCCAGTCGGTCCGAGTGACGGAGAGCGCAGGCCCCCCATGGTGCAGATCAAGACCCCCGAGCAGATCGCCAAGATGCGGGCGGCGGGGCTGGTCGTCGCCGCGATCCACGCGGCCACCCGTGAGGCGGCGGTGCCCGGCGCGACCACCAAGGACCTGGACGAGGCGGCGCGCAAGGTCCTCGATGAGCATGGCGCGAAGTCGAACTTCCTCGGGTACGGCGGTTTCCCCGCGACCATCTGCACGTCGGTGAACGACGTCGTGGTGCACGGCATCCCCTCCGAGAAGGTCGTCCTGAAGGACGGCGACATGATCTCCATCGACTGCGGCGCGATCGTGGACGGCTGGCACGGTGACGCGGCCTACACCGCCTTCGTCGGCTCGGGCCACGCCCCGGAGCTCATCGAGCTGTCCCGGGTGACCGAGGAGTCGATGTGGGCGGGGATCGCCGCGATGAAGCTGGGCAACCGGCTGGTCGACATCTCCCGCGCGATCGAGACCTACATCCGCCGCCAGCCGAAGCCCGGCGGCGGCAAGTACGGCATCGTCGAGGACTACGGCGGCCACGGCATCGGCACCGAGATGCACATGGACCCGCACCTGCTGAACTACGTCGAGCGCCGCCGCGGCAAGGGCCCCAAGCTGGTCCCCGGCTTCTGCCTCGCCATCGAGCCCATGGTCTCCCTCGGCACCCCCCGCACCGAGGTCCTCGAGGACGACTGGACCGTCATCACCACGGACGGCACCTGGTCCTCCCACTGGGAGCACTCGGTCGCCCTCACCGAGCAGGGCCCCCTGGTCCTCACCTCCCCGGACGGCGGCAGGGCGAAGCTGGCGGAGTACGGCGTGACGGCCGCCCCCGATCCGCTGGCATAAGGATCAGTGGTATGGGGCAGAATTCTTCGATTCGTGTTTCCGGGTGCGCTGACGTAGACTGACTCGTCGGCTCTCGTGCACCCGCATGTCCGCATGCGCCCGTAAGGGAAAGCGTGAGAGTCGATCAAGGTAGTCGATTCGAAGGGCGAAGCGTGGCCAAGAAGCAAGGTGCCATCGAGATCGAGGGCACTGTCGTTGAGTCTCTGCCGAACGCCATGTTCAAGGTCGAGCTCCAGAACGGCCACCAGGTTCTGGCACACATCAGCGGCAAGATGCGTATGCACTACATCCGCATCCTCCCTGACGACCGGGTCGTGGTGGAGCTGTCTCCGTACGACCTGACGCGTGGCCGGATCGTCTACCGGTACAAGTAGATCTTGCCCGCATCCCGGTTCACGCCGGGGTGATGGCACTGACCCGGAGAACCTCACCCCATGAAGGTCAAGCCGAGCGTCAAGAAGATCTGCGACAAGTGCAGGGTGATCCGCCGTCACGGCCGGGTCATGGTCATCTGCGACAACCCGCGCCACAAGCAGCGCCAGGGCTGACGCACGGCCGAACCCTCTGCATTCCTCGCAGAGTCTTCGCGCGACGCAAGCTGAATTTGTTCATACGCAGAGCCCGAGCCAACCAGCTCGACACCCTCGGTCGGAGGCCGAGGACCCGGTTCGTACCTCGTACGGCGGCCGGGACCAGGCTCTGTGGAAGACCTCCGAAGAATCACCAGGAGCCATTGAATGGCACGCGTTTCCGGTGTTGACATCCCGCGCGAAAAGCGCGTGGAGGTCGCCCTCACCTACGTGTTCGGCATTGGCCGGACCCTGTCTCAGGAGACGCTGGCTGCGACCGGCGTCGACCCGAACACCCGTGTTCGTGACCTGACCGAAGAGCAGCTGGTCGCGATCCGCGAGTTCGTCGACAGCAACATCAAGACCGAGGGTGACCTCCGTCGCGAGATCCAGGCCGACATCCGCCGCAAGGTCGAGATCGGCTGCTACCAGGGCCTCCGCCACCGTCGCGGTCTGCCCGTCCGCGGTCAGCGCACCAGCACCAACGCTCGTACCCGCAAGGGCCCGCGTCGCGCCATCGCCGGTAAGAAGAAGCCGGGCAAGAAGTAGTCCGAAGCGGACGACTGTCCACGGTCTTCGCTGAAGGACCGACCACCTCCCGTAGGAGTAAATAGATGCCCCCCAAGGGTCGTCAGGGCGCTGCCAAGAAGGTGCGCCGCAAGGAAAAGAAGAACGTCGCTCACGGCCACGCGCACATCAAGAGCACGTTCAACAACACGATCGTCTCGATCACGGACCCGTCCGGCAACGTGATCTCCTGGGCCTCCGCCGGCCACGTCGGCTTCAAGGGTTCCCGGAAGTCGACGCCGTTCGCCGCGCAGATGGCCGCCGAGTCGGCTGCCCGCCGCGCCCAGGAGCACGGCATGCGCAAGGTCGACGTGTTCGTGAAGGGTCCGGGTTCCGGTCGCGAGACCGCGATCCGTTCGCTTCAGGCCACGGGCCTCGAGGTCGGCTCCATCCAGGACGTCACCCCGACCCCGCACAACGGCTGCCGCCCGCCGAAGCGCCGCCGCGTCTGACGCACAGCGCTCCGCTGGTTTCGCGGGTCCGGGCGGTACGGCTCTTTCGGGCCGTGCCGCCCGTACCCTTGCAGTACTGCTCGGGCGTCAAATAGCGGGCGCCCCTGACTGAAGGATTCACACCATGCTGATCGCTCAGCGTCCTTCGTTGACCGAAGAGGTCGTCGACGAGTTCCGCTCCCGGTTCGTGATCGAGCCGCTGGAGCCGGGCTTCGGCTACACCCTCGGCAACTCCCTCCGCCGTACCCTCCTGTCGTCGATCCCCGGCGCTGCTGTCACCAGCATCCGCGTCGACGGCGTCCTGCACGAGTTCACCACCGTGCCGGGCGTCAAGGAAGACGTCACGGACATGATCCTCAACATCAAGCAGCTGGTCGTCTCCTCGGAGCACGACGAGCCGGTCGTGATGTACCTGCGCAAGCAGGGCCCGGGTCTGGTCACCGCCGCCGACATCGCGCCCCCGGCCGGTGTCGAGGTGCACAACCCCGACCTCGTCCTCGCCACGCTCAACGGCAAGGGCAAGCTGGAGATGGAGCTGACCGTCGAGCGCGGTCGCGGCTACGTCTCCGCCGTGCAGAACAAGCAGGTGGGCCAGGAGATCGGCCGTATCCCGGTCGACTCCATCTACTCGCCGGTTCTCAAGGTCACGTACAAGGTCGAGGCCACGCGTGTCGAGCAGCGCACCGACTTCGACAAGCTGATCGTCGACGTCGAGACCAAGCAGGCGATGCGTCCCCGCGACGCCATGGCCTCCGCCGGTAAGACCCTGGTCGAGCTGTTCGGTCTCGCTCGCGAGCTGAACATCGACGCCGAGGGCATCGACATGGGTCCGTCCCCGACGGACGCCGCGCTGGCCGCCGATCTGGCGCTGCCGATCGAGGAGCTCGAGCTCACCGTTCGGTCGTACAACTGCCTCAAGCGTGAGGGCATCCACTCCGTGGGTGAGCTCGTCGCCCGCTCCGAGGCCGACCTGCTCGACATCCGCAACTTCGGTGCGAAGTCCATCGACGAGGTCAAGGCCAAGCTCGCGGGCATGGGCCTCGCGCTCAAGGACTCGCCTCCCGGGTTCGACCCGACCGCCGCCGCGGACGCCTTCGGCGCCGACGACGACGCGGACGCCGGTTTCGTGGAGACCGAGCAGTACTGATTCGGCTGCCGGTCCGTCGTGGCTGGTCGCGCAGTTCCCCGCGCCCCTTTGGGGCGCGGACCACTCCGGGCAGCTGAAAAGTTGCCCGGATCTCCGAAGAGCAACCGCTCGCTCGGATACTGACTTCGGTACCTGACACGGCCGGGGCAGACACTTAGGAGAAACACCATGCCGAAGCCCGCCAAGGGTGCCCGTCTGGGCGGCAGCGCCGCGCACGAGAAGCTCCTCCTCGCGAACCTCGCGAAGAGCCTCTTCGAGCACGGCCGTATCACCACCACCGAGGCGAAGGCGCGCCGTCTGCGCCCGTACGCCGAGCGTCTGGTCACCAAGGCGAAGAAGGGCGACCTTCACAACCGCCGTCAGGTGCTCCAGGTGATCACGGACAAGAGCATCGTCCACACGCTCTTCACCGAGATCGGCCCGCGCTACGAGAACCGCCCCGGTGGTTACACCCGCATCACCAAGATCGGTAACCGTCGTGGCGACAACGCGCCCATGGCTGTCATCGAGCTGGTCGAGGCGCTGACCGTCGCGCAGCAGGCCACCGGTGAGGCCGAGGCCGCCACCAAGCGTGCGGTCAAGGAGTCCGACGAGGCCAAGGTCGAGCAGACCGAGGCCACCGAGGCTCCGGCCGAGGAGTCCAAGGACGCCTGAGGCTCTGCCTGACGCCTGAGAGCGGGCCTGCCCTTCCGGGGGCGGGCCCGCTTTCGTGTTTTGAGAGGATTTCCCGCGTGAGTGACGAAGCACAGCCCGGCCATGTCCGTATCCGCCTCGACCTGTCCTACGACGGCAGCGACTTCCACGGGTGGGCCAAGCAGGCCGGTGGCAGGCGGACCGTGCAGGGCGAGATCGAGGACGCCCTGCGCACGGTGACCCGGTCGAAGGAGACGTACGAGCTGACGGTCGCCGGGCGGACGGACGCCGGGGTGCACGCGCGCGGCCAGGTCGCCCATGTCGACCTGCCGGAGCCGGTGTGGGCCGAGCACCGGGAGAAGCTGCTGAAGCGGCTCGCCGGACGGCTGTCGAAGGACGTACGGGTCTGGTCGCTGACCGAGGCCCCGCCCGGCTTCAACGCCCGTTTCTCCGCGATCTGGCGGCGCTACGCGTACCGCGTCACCGACAACCCCGGCGGTGTCGACCCGCTGCTGCGCAACCATGTGCTGTGGCACGACTGGCCGCTGGACGTGGACGCGATGAACGAGGCGGCCCGCCTCCTGCTGGGCGAGCACGACTTCGCGGCGTACTGCAAGCGGCGTGAGGGCGCCACCACCATCCGGACCCTGCAGGAACTGAGCCTGGTGCGCGGGGCGGACGGGGTGATCACGGCGACGGTGCGCGCGGACGCCTTCTGCCACAACATGGTGCGCTCACTGATCGGCGCGCTGCTGTTCGTCGGTGACGGGCACCGGGGGCCCCAGTGGCCGGGGAAGGTGCTCGGGGCCGGGGTGCGGGACTCCGCGGTGCATGTGGTGCGGCCGCACGGGCTGACGCTGGAGGAGGTCGGCTACCCCGCCGACGAGCTGCTGGCCGCGCGGAACAAGGAGGCGCGGAACCGGCGCTCGCTTCCGTCGGCGGGGTGCTGCTGAGCTGAGCGGGGGGAGTGCGGGCGGCGAGCGGGGGAGTGCGGGCCGCTACTGGCCCGTGGCCGCCGACGCCTGTGCTTCCCCGCGTCGCCGGATCTGGCGGAAGGAGAACTGGGCCAGGTCGTTGCCGGCGGCGAAGACCTTGGTGTCCTTGGTCGTCACGTCCTTGCCGTCGGTGAACCCGGCGATGGTGAAGTAGGCGTAACGGCCGAGGGTGTTGGTGGTGGAGCGGCAGATCGCGGAGTCGCAGAACGCCTTGACGCCCTTGCCGGGCAGCGCGGCGACGATGCTCTTCTTGTCCGCGCGGTCCTTGAAGCGCTGGGCGTCGGTGTCGTTGTCGAAGACCGCGACGCCGACCGTGACGGCCACGCCCCCGTTGACGTAGCTGACCCGCATCAGCCGGGTGCAGGCGCCCGCGGTGAGCGCCTTGGGCAGGGTGCCGCCCGCGCCGGACGCGCAGTTCTTGCTGTCGCTGGTGGCGCCCTTCTTGTACACCGTCTCGCCCATGGTGAGCTGGGTCCCCGGGAACAGGGTCTCCGGGCTCAGCGGAGCGGTGTCCTTGTTGGCGCTGGCTATGAAGTCCTTGGGGTCCAGCGCGGGCGGTGCGGTGGTCGGCGCGAAGGACGGTGCCGTGGCCGCCGTGCCGCCCGGCAGGGAGGCGGTCGCGGGCAGGCTGGAGGGACCGCCGGCCCGGTCGTCGCCGCCCGTGTTCACCACGGCCATGGCGACGGCGGTGCCGATCGCGCCCGTGGCGAGCACGCCGCCCGCGACGAGCAGCACCTTGCGGCGCTTCTTGCGGTTCTCCGAGGCGTCCGCGAGCGCGGCCCAGTCCGGGGTTCCGTCGTCGTCGCCGTTCTTCCACGGCTGCTCAGATTGAGGTGTCCAAGGGTCCCACTGAGACTGGGGACCCCCCTGCCCGTAACTCATGGGGCGCATCTTAGAGGGGGTCGCGGGGTCCCGGTACGCCCGAGGTGAGGGGGCCGTAAGGCGATAGGGGGACCTTCGGCGCACGGGGGAACATCTCGCCGGGCGCGATTTCCGGCTAGCTCGTTTTGACCCGTCCGGGGTGGGCCGGTAGGCTGGCTCCTCGTTGTGTATTGGCTTGCTCATTCTCACGGGACGGGCCCTTACACCGGTCCACCGGGCCGATGACCAGCGATCAGCACGCGGTTGCGTCACCGCAGTGCGATCGAGGCTGTCGTGATCGTTTCGGTGACCTGTTCAGGACCATTCACTCGAAGCGAAGGCTACGAACCGTGCGTACGTACAGCCCCAAGCCCGGCGATGTGACGCGCCAGTGGTACGTCATCGACGCTCAGGACATCGTCCTGGGTCGTCTCGCCACCACCGCCGCGACCCTTCTCCGGGGCAAGCACAAGCCGATCTACGCGCCGCACGTTGACACCGGCGACTTCGTCGTCATCGTCAACGCCGACAAGGTGCACCTGTCCGGCAACAAGCGGACCCAGAAGATGGCTTACCGCCACTCCGGCTACCCGGGTGGTCTGCGCTCGGTCCGTTACGACGAGCTGCTCGACAAGAACCCCGAGAAGGCCGTCGAGAAGGCCGTCAAGGGCATGCTCCCCAAGAACTCCCTTGGCCGTCAGATGCTCTCGAAGCTGAAGGTCTACAAGGGTGACCAGCACCCGCACGCTGCCCAGCAGCCGGTGCCGTTCGAGATCACCCAGGTCGCGCAGTAATTCCGGCCACCCTTTAAGACTGAAGAGAATCTGAGGAGAATCGTGGCCGAGACCACCCCCGAGCAGCCGCTCGAAGAGACCGAGCTCGTCGACATCGAGAGCTACACCACCGAGACCGAGCTCCCCGTCGAGGGCGAGTACACCTCGGAGTCCCTCGCGTCCCACTTCGGCGAGCCGCAGCCGGCCGCCGGCCTGGGCCGTCGGAAGAACGCCATCGCCCGCGTCCGGATCGTTCCGGGCACCGGCAAGTGGAAGATCAACGGTCGCACCCTCGAGGACTACTTCCCGAACAAGGTGCACCAGCAGGAAGTCAACGAGCCCTTCAAGGTGCTCGAGCTGGACGACCGCTACGACGTCGTCGCCCGCATCGCGGGTGGCGGTGTCTCCGGTCAGGCCGGTGCGCTCCGTCTCGGTGTCGCCCGTGCGCTGAACGAGGCGGACGTCGACAACAACCGCGGTGCCCTGAAGAAGGCCGGCTTCCTCAAGCGCGACGACCGTGCGGTCGAGCGCAAGAAGGCCGGTCTCAAGAAGGCCCGTAAGGCCCCGCAGTACAGCAAGCGCTAAACAGCGGCGCTTCGCGCGTACTCCGAACGCCCCGACGGCACGCCCTGTGTGCCGCCGGGGCGTTCGTTTATCTCCGCCAAGGGCGTATAACGACACAAGACGCTCAAAGGCTTGTGTGATCGAACGCTCGGGCGCATGCCATGATTCCTGGCAGCAGTGACGCTTCCTCGGGAGGACAAGTGGGACGACTCTTCGGTACCGACGGCGTGCGTGGCGTCGCCAACGCGGACCTGACGGCCGAGATGGCGCTCGGCCTGTCCGTCGCGGCGGCTCATGTACTGGCCGAGGCGGGCACGTTCGAGGGCCATCGGCCGACCGCGGTGGTGGGCCGTGACCCGCGTGCGTCCGGGGAGTTCCTGGAGGCGGCCGTGGTGGCGGGCCTCGCCAGCGCGGGCGTGGACGTGCTGCGCGTCGGTGTGCTGCCGACGCCCGCCGTCGCCCACCTGACCGGCGTGCTCGGCGCCGACCTCGGTGTGATGCTCTCCGCCAGCCACAACGCGATGCCGGACAACGGCGTCAAGTTCTTCGCCCGGGGCGGCCACAAGCTGGCGGACGAGCTGGAGGGCCGTATCGAGGCCGTCTACGACGCGCACCGCCACGGCGAGCCCTGGGAGCGCCCCACCGGCGCCGGGGTCGGCCGGGTCCGCGACTACGAGGCGGGCTCCGAGACCTACGTCAGCCACCTGCTGTCGGTGCTGCCGAACCGGCTGGACGGGCTGAAGATCGTCCTGGACGAGGCGCACGGCGCGGCCGCGGGCGTCTCCCCGGAGGCGTTCTCGCGGGCCGGTGCGACCATCGTCACCATCGGCGCCGAGCCGGACGGCCTCAACATCAACGACGGCTGCGGCTCGACCCACCTGGGCCTGCTGAAGGCCGCCGTGCTGGAGCACGGCGCGGACCTCGGCATCGCGCACGACGGTGACGCCGACCGCTGCCTGGCCGTGGACCACACCGGCGAGGAGGTGGACGGCGACCAGATCCTCGCGGTGCTCGCGCTGGCGATGCGGGAGCACTCCGCGCTGGCCGCCGACACCGTCGTGGCCACCGTCATGTCCAACCTGGGCTTCAAGCTCGCCATGGAGCGGGCGGGCATCCGGCTGGTGCAGACGGCCGTCGGCGACCGGTACGTGCTGGAGGAGATGAAGGAGCACGGCTTCGCCCTCGGCGGCGAGCAGTCCGGGCACGTCATCATCCTGGACCACGCCACCACCGGTGACGGCACGCTGACCGGCCTGCTGCTGGCGGCGCGGGTCGCCGAGACCGGGCGGGCGCTGCGCGAGCTGGCCTCGGTGATGGACCGGCTGCCGCAGGTGCTGGTCAACGTCCCGGACGTGGACCGCTCCCGGGTGCGCACCTCGGCCGACCTCGCGGCCGCCGTGGGCGAGGCCGAGCGTGAACTCGGGGAGACCGGACGGGTGTTGCTGCGCCCCTCGGGCACCGAGCCGCTGGTCCGGGTCATGGTGGAGGCCGCCGACATCGACCAGGCCCGCACGATCGCCGGGCGACTGGCCGACGCGGTCAAGTCGGCGCTGGGCTAAGCCGTTTCGGGCTTCGGGCCCTTCCCGCCCGTCCTGTGCTTCCTGGCCCAGAACGCCTTCTGGGCCAGGAGCGTCAGTACGCCCGCGACCACGATGCCGAACAGGTTCAGCAGCAGTTGCTCGCTGGAGCCGACGGTCTGCGTGGTGTCCCCGTAGGCCAGGGCGACGGCGGCGTTCGCGGCGGCCGGGACCGTGGTGACCGAGATGGCCACGCCGACCAGGGCGCCGGACTTGGCCGAGGTCAGCGAGAGCGTGCCCGCCGCGCCCGCGAGCAGCGCCACCACGAACGAGAACGCGTCCGGCGCGTACACGAACCCGGTGTTGGGCCGGTCGCCCTCCAGTCCGGCCTCGGTGAACAGCCCGGCGGCGTCCATCAGCACACTGAAGCCGACAGTGATCGCCATCGCGGCCGCGAAGCCGACGATCAGCGCCAGCAGCGAGCGGGACGCCAGCCGGGGCTTGCTGCGCACCAGCGCGGTACTGATCCCCGCCAGCGGCCCGAACTCGGGGCCCACCGCCATCGCGCCCACGATCAGCACCGCGTTGTCCAGCACCACACCGCAGGCCGCGAGCATCGTGGCGATGGTGAGGAAGGCGACGTAGGTCACCGAGAGGGTCGACTCCTCGTGGGTCTCCTCGACCAGGTGCTGCCAGAGCACGG
This sequence comes from Streptomyces sp. NPDC002176, assembly GCF_044903645.1. Classification (NCBI taxonomy): domain Bacteria; kingdom Bacillati; phylum Actinomycetota; class Actinomycetes; order Kitasatosporales; family Streptomycetaceae; genus Streptomyces; species Streptomyces sp. NPDC002176. The sequence continues at coordinate 984,785 of NZ_JBJDQW010000002.1, read as the reverse complement.
CGTCCGCGGCCTCGCCGGGCGCCTCCTCCTCGGCGCGGTCGGCGCGCCGGGACAGCGACAGGTCGATGTCCTCCACGGCGATCGAGCCGGAGCGGTCGAGGCCGAGCCCCTGGAGCCGGGAGAGCAGGCCGTCGCCCGCCTCCCGTGCCACGTCGCACATCACCACGTCCCCGGCCGGATCGCGGGCGGCGCCGGGCAGCACCACGAGGTGGACGGCGCCGACCGTGGACTCGATCAGGCGCACCACCTCGTCCGTGCGGTCGGACGGGACGATCAGGCGCAGATGCAGCATGCGCCCATCCAACCCCGTCCCCGCTACAGCTTGCGCAGGCGCAGCCGCTGCACGGTGTGGTCGGGTCCCTTGCGGAGCTGGAGGGTGGCCCGGCCGCGGGTGGGGGCGATGTTCTCGGTCAGGTTGGGCTTGTTGATGGTCCGCCACAGCCCGCGCGCGTAGTCCACCGCCTCCTGCTCGGAGACCTGGGTGTACTTGCGGAAGTACGAGGACGGGTTCTGGAAGGCGGTCTGACGCAGCTTCTTGAACCGCTCCAGGTACCAGCGTTCGATGTCCTCGCCGCTCGCGTCGACGTACACGCTGAAGTCGAAGTAGTCGGCGAGTCCGACCCGGGTGCGGCCGTCGCTGCCGGGCAGGGCGGGCTGGAGGACGTTCAGGCCCTCGACGATGAGGATGTCCGGGCGGCGCACGGTGAGGCGCTCGCCGGGGACGATGTCGTAGATGAGGTGGGAGTAGACCGGTGCGGTGACCTCGTCCTTGCCCGCCTTGATGTCGGCGACGAAGCGGGTGAGCGCGCGGCGGTCGTAGGACTCGGGGAAGCCCTTCCGGGACATCAGGCCGCGGGCCTGCAGCTCCTTGGTGGGCAGCAGGAAGCCGTCGGTGGTGACCAGCTCGACGCGCGGGTGCTCGGGCCAGCGGGAGAGCAGGGCCTGGAGCAGCCGGGCCACGGTGGACTTGCCGACGGCGACGGAGCCCGCGACACCTATCACGAAGGGGGTCCCGGACTGGGAGCCCTTCTCGCCGAGGAAGGTGTTCAGGGCGCCTCTGAGGCCGTCGGTGGCGCCGACGTAGAGGTTGAGCAGGCGGGAGAGCGGGAGGTAGATGTCCCGCACCTCGTCGAGGTCGATGACGTCGCCGAGGCCGCGCAGCTTCTCCACCTCCTCGGCGGTGAGCGGCTGCGGCGTCTTGTCGCGCAGCGCGCTCCATTCGGCGCGGGTGAGGTCGACGTAGGGAGTCGCCTCCGGCTTGTGCCGGTGGGCGCTCCTCGGGAACTCGGAGACCGGTGAGATCACATTCCATTGTTAACGCTGTTTGAACGGGGGCGAGCGTGGGGTGCGTCACGCGCGCGGGCGTGGAGATCACATAGCCGTCACGTTCCGGTACCGGCCGGTCTTCCGATGATCAACTGTGCCCCAGGTGTGCGTAATGTACGTGACAACTGTGCGTAAAGCGCGGGGAAAGTGTCGCGGACGTCGTACGCCGTTCAAGTCATCCGCCGTTCGAGTCGTCCGCCGTTCGAAGAGAAGAGCGTTCACGTGAGTGCCACCGCCGTCCGCCGTACCGTCCTCGCCGCGTCCGCCGCCGCGCTGACCCTGCTCGCCACCGCCTGCGGCGGCTCCGGCGACGCGGACAAGGCGGCCGAGGGCAAGGGCGAGGGGTCGCCCGCCGCCGCCCCGGCGGCCAAGGCGCTGACCGCCGCCGAGCTGGAGAAGGCCGCGCTGGCCCAGTCGGACGTGAAGAGCGGCAAGGTCACCACCAAGGTTCCGGCGGGCGACGACCTCGCCGCGGACAAGGTCACCGCCGACGACGCGGCGTGCCTGCCGCTGGCCCGCGCCCAGGCGGGCGTGGCGCAGGGCGAGCCCGCGTCGACGGCGAAGCGGTCCTGGCTCGGCACGCCGAAGAAGCCCGCGCCCGGCACCAAGTCCGAGGACATGCTGATGGCCGCGCTCGACGTGAACAAGACGCTGATCGCTCTCGCCTCCTACGACGGCGGCGCCGCCGAGGACGCCCTGAAGGGGCTGACCACGGCCGCGCAGAAGTGCGCGGGCGGCTTCACGGCCACCATCGACGGCACGAAGACGAAGTTCCTCAAGGTCGCCACGGCCGCCGCGCCGCAGGGCGGGGACGAGGGTGTCGCGGTGAACCTGACCATGGCCGCCGACGAGGGCGTCCAGGCCCCGGTCAAGATCGTCGTCGTCCGCAAGGGCGCCTCGGTGGCCACCTTCACCACCATCAACATGGCCGCGATGTCCGCGGGCAAGGACTACCAGGTCCCGGCCGACGTCATCGCCGCCCAGGTGGCCAAGCTCGGCTGACCGTCGGGTCCTGGGCCCGGAAGGTGAAGGTGTGAGGGCCGTGTGGGGTGGGGCCGGAGGTTGTCCGGAGACGGCAGGGCAACCGTTCCTCCTGCTCAGCTGTCATGTGAACGTGAGTTCGCACAGCACGGACACAGAGACTGGCATTGAAACGGTGGATGGATGACCCTGAGGGATCACACGGCGGTGGCCGACAAGGCCGACGAGGGACGCGTTGAGGGGGCCGCCACCGCAGATGTCCCAGTGTCCCGGGCGCCCTCGGAAAGGAAGGAGGCCGCCCCCGCCCGCCGCAAGGGGCGGCTGGCCGCGCTGGACGGACTGCGGTTCCTGGCCGCCGTCGCGGTGGTGGTCTTCCACTTCACCGGCCAGACCCCGCCTGCCATGGAGCACATCTGGGGGCGCCCGTACCAGGCGGTCTTCCCCGACTCGCACCGCTATCTGGCCTACGGCCGGCTCGGTGTCGACCTGTTCTTCCTCATCAGTGGCTTCGTCATCTGCATGAGCGCGTGGGGCCGGTCCCCGCGGGACTTCTTCATCTCCCGCGTCACCCGGCTCTACCCGATGTACTGGATCGGCGTGCTGGTGTCGGCGGCCGTCATCTACCTCTTCAGCACCCCGATGGGACACCCCAACCCGCGGGTGGTCTTCGCCAACCTGACGATGCTTCAGAGGCCGCTCGGAGTGGCCAGCCTGGACCCGGTGTACTGGACGCTCTGGCCCGAGCTCTGCTTCTACCTGACCTTCTCGATCGTGGTGTGGATGGGCCTGACCTACACCCGGGTGGCGGTCTTCTGCGGCATCTGGACGGTCGCCGCGGTGCTGGCGCCCGCCGCGCACCTCCCCCTGATGACGGTCCTGGTCAACCCGACCTCCGCGCCGTTCTTCATCGCGGGCATGGCCTTCTACCTGATGTACCGGTTCCGTCCGACCCCGCTGCTGTGGGGGATCGTCCTGATGTCGTGGCTGCTGGCGATGCACTTCATCCTGGCCCCGCACGGCGGCCGTCTCAACTGGGACGCCTGGAACCCGTGGCGTGGCTGGCTGGTCCTGCTGATCACGGGCTTCTTCGCGCTGATCGCCGCCATCGCGCTGGGCTGGACCAGCCGCATCCAGTGGCGGTGGCTCAGCGTCGCGGGCACGCTGACCTTCCCGCTGTACCTGCTGCACGACGTGGTCGGCCTGACCGCCGTCCATCACTTCGCCGGCCGGATCGATGCCCGCGTCCTGGTCCTGTCGACGGTGGCCGGACTGGTCGTGCTCTCCTACGTGGTGCACCGGCTCGTCGAGCGCCCGATCGCGCTGTACATGCGGCGCTGGCTGAACAGCGCCTCCTTCGGCCTGGAGGCGCCGCCGACCCGCCGGGGCTGAGCCGACCCCTCGATGTTCCCACCGGTGCTTCGTGCAGCGGTGGGAATTTCCGAATTCGGGCACAGAGCGGCCGTTTTTGACAGCTGACGGACCGTAGGCTGCGGCACATGTGCGGAATCGTGGGATACGTAGGGGCGCAGTCGGCGCTCGATGTGGTGATGGCCGGGCTGAAGCGGCTGGAGTACCGGGGGTACGACTCCGCCGGTGTCGCGGTGCTCGCGGACGGCGGGCTGGCCACGGCCAAGCGGGCCGGAAAGCTGGTCAACCTGGAGAAGGAGCTGGGCGAACACCCGCTCCCGGCCGGTACCACCGGCATCGGGCACACCCGCTGGGCCACCCACGGCGGCCCGACGGACGCCAACGCCCACCCCCACCTGGACAACGCGGGCCGGGTCGCGGTCGTGCACAACGGCATCATCGAGAACTTCGCCGTGCTGCGCGCCGAACTCACCGAGCGAGGGCACGACTTGACCTCGGAGACGGACACCGAGGTGGTCGCGCACCTGCTGGCGGAGGAGTTCTCCGCGAGCGCCGACCTCGCGGAGGCGATGCGGCTGGTGTGCCGCCGTCTGGAAGGCGCGTTCACCCTGGTCGCGGTGCACGCCGACGAGCCGGACGTGGTGGTCGGCGCCCGCCGCAACTCCCCGCTGGTGGTCGGCGTCGGCGAGGGCGAGGCGTTCCTCGCCTCCGACGTCGCCGCGTTCATCGCGCACACCCGTGAGGCGATCGAGCTGGGCCAGGACCAGGTGGTCGAGCTGCGCCGCGAGGGCGTCACGGTGACCGGCTTCGACGGCAGCCCGGCCGAGACCCGCGCCTACCACGTCGACTGGGACGCCTCGGCCGCCGAGAAGGGCGGCTACGACTACTTCATGCTCAAGGAGATCGCCGAGCAGCCGAAGGCCGTCGCGGACACCCTCCTCGGCCGCATCGACCCCTCCGGCTCGCTCACCCTGGACGAGGTGCGGATCGGCGCGGCCGAGCTGCGCGAGGTCGACAAGGTCGTCATCGTCGCCTGTGGCACCGCCTTCCACGCCGGGATGATCGCCAAGTACGCCATCGAGCACTGGACCCGCATGCCCTGCGAGGTCGAGCTGGCCAGCGAGTTCCGCTACCGGGACCCGATCCTGGACGGGCGCACCCTGGTCATCGCCATCTCCCAGTCCGGCGAGACCATGGACACCCTGATGGCGCTGCGGCACGCCCGCGAGCAGGGCTCCAAGGTGCTGGCCATCTGCAACACCAACGGCTCGACCATCCCGCGCGAGTCCGACGCCGTGCTCTACACACACGCCGGGCCCGAGGTCGCCGTCGCCTCCACCAAGGCGTTCCTGACCCAGCTGGTCGCCTGCTACCTCGTCGCCCTCTATCTGGGCCAGGTGCGCGGCACCAAGTGGGGCGACGAGATCCGGGACGTCATCCGGGACCTCTCCCACATCTCCGGCGCGGTCGACCGGGTGCTGGAGACCATGGAGCCGGTCCGCGAGCTGGCCCGCTCCCTCGCCGACAAGAACACGGTGCTCTTCCTGGGCCGCCATGTGGGCTACCCCGTCGCCCTGGAGGGCGCCCTCAAGCTCAAGGAACTCGCCTACATGCACGCCGAGGGCTTCGCGGCGGGCGAGCTGAAGCACGGTCCGATCGCGCTGATCGAGCAGGACGTGCCGGTCGTCGTGATCGTGCCCTCCCCGCGCGGCCGGTCCGTGCTGCACGACAAGATCGTCTCCAACATCCAGGAGATCCGCGCCCGCGGCGCCCGCACCATCGTCATCGCCGAGGAGGGCGATGAGGCGGTCGTCCCGTACGCCGACCACCTGATCCGCATCCCGGCCACGCCGACGCTGCTCCAGCCGATGGTCTCCGCGGTGCCGCTGCAGGTCTTCGCCTGCGAACTGGCCACCGCGCGCGGCAACGAGGTCGACCAGCCGAGGAACCTGGCGAAGTCGGTGACGGTGGAGTAGCGGGGCGGGCGCCGCGCGGTTCCCGCGGCCGGATGGGACGAAGGTCACCAACACTCCCTCTGTTCGAGCGGGGTGCTGATCGCTAAGGTACGGGGGTTTGCGGTTGGTACTGCAGTGACTGCTCCTACCCACCGGCCGCGACCGCACGCGTATATGACTGGTGGACCGTTATGACCACAGCCCCCCCGGCGCCCACGACTCCGGCCACGGAGCGGCCAGGGCTCGCGGATCGGGCCGGTACCCTGCCCACGCGACTCGCGTCGCTGACCAGCCTGCGCTTCTTCGCGGCCTTCGCGGTCTTCGTGCATCACTTCAACGGAGTGAGCGCGAGTGGCGGGGTGTGGCGGGTACCCGACCTGTTCCCGTACTCGAAGATCGGCGCGCACGGCGTGACGTTCTTCTTCGTCCTCTCCGGCTTCCTGCTCACCTGGAGCCACAAGCCGACCAACGGCAAGGGGACCTTCTACTGGCGGCGCTTCGGCCGTATCTACCCCGCGCACCTGGTCGCGGCCGTCGCCGCCATCGCCGTCTTCTACGGCATGGGCGACGACCACACCGACCCGATCAGCCTGATCTCGTCCCTGCTGCTGGTGCAGGCATGGCTGCCGAACGCGATGCCCACCCTGCCGGGCAACCCCGTCACCTGGACGCTCAGCGTCGAGCTGCTCTTCTACGCGCTCTTCCCGCTGGTCATCGGCCGCCTGCGCGCCTGGCGGACCAGGACCCTCGCGGTGGTCACCGTCGCCGGTCTGGGCGCGATGTGGGCCGTGCACGTGGCGGCCGACCACTACCTGAGCGCGCACGACGCCTCCTGGGTGATGCGGCACCCGGTGGTCTACCTGCCGCAGTTCCTCGTCGGCGTCACCTTCGCCATCGCCCTGCGCCGCGGCCACCGCGTCCCCCTGCGCCCCGCCGCGGTGGTGGTGCTGCTCCTCGCGTACGCCGTCGTCTTCACCCGCGCCGACGACTGGGGCAACCGCTTCACCGCCCACCAGATGGAGTGCACCGTGCGCCCCGTCATCGCGGTGCTGTCCGCGCTGCTGATCGCCGCCTGTGTGCAGAACGAGGCCGCGGGCCGCGCCCGGCTGCTGACCAACCGCTCGCTGATCGCGCTCGGGGCCAGTTCGTACGCCTTCTACCTGGTCCACCAGACCGTCAACCAGTTCATCCGCGAGTACTGGCCGCACCGGATGGGGCCCAGCAACGAGGCGATCGTCTTCCTCCTGGGCACCTTCGTGGTCGCCCAGGCCCTGGCCTGGCTGCTGTACCGCTGGGTCGAGGAGCCTGCCCAGCTGTGGTGGTCGAAGCGGGCACCGCAGCCCCGCGCGTCCCGCCGCGCCGCCGACGTCGAGAAGGCGTCGGCGCCGGTCGCCTCCTAGGGCGCGCGGCCTCGTAAGGTGCTCGGCATGAGCATCATCGGGGTCGGGATCGACGTGGCCGAGATCGACCGGTTCCGGGCGGCGCTGGAGCGTACGCCCAATCTGGCCGCCCGGCTGTTCGTCGCGGCGGAGTTGACGCTGCCGGGCGGGGAGCGGCGCGGGATCGCCTCGCTCGCGGCCCGGTTCGCGGCCAAGGAGGCCCTCGCCAAGGCGCTGGGCGCGCCCGCCGGGCTGCTCTGGACCGACGCCGAGGTGTACGTCGAGGACAGCGGGCAGCCCCGGCTGCGGGTCGAGGGCACCGTCGCGGCCCGCGCGGCCGAGCTGGGGGTGCGGTCCTGGCACGTCTCGCTCAGCCATGACGCGGGCGTCGCCTCCGCCGTGGTGATCGCCGAGGGGTGAACCATCCGGGTGCGCGGGCCCGCGCTTCGGGGGCAGACTCGGACCCATGCGTACTGCGTACAGCGTGGAGACGGTACGGGCCGCCGAGCGCGCCCTGATGGCCCGGCTGCCCGAGGGCACCCTGATGCGGCGGGCGGCCGCCGGACTGGCCACCGCCTGCGCCGAGTTCCTCGGGCGGGTGTCCGGCAGCCGCGTCGTGCTGCTGGTCGGCAGCGGCGACAACGGCGGCGACGCGCTGTATGCCGGAGCCCTGCTGCGACGCCGGGGCGCCGGGGTCACCGCGGTCCTCCTCTCGCCCGACCGCGCCCACGAGGGCGGCCTCGCCGCGCTGCGCCGGGCGGGCGGCGTCGTCATCGGCCCCGAGCGGGCGCTCGGCGCGATCGAGCGGGCCGACCTCGTGGTGGACGGTGTCGTCGGCATCGGCGGCAAGGGGGGCCTGAGGCCCGACGCCGCCCGGCTGGCGGCGGCCGCCGAGCGGGCGCGGGCCGCGGTCGTCGCGGTGGACCTGCCCAGCGGGGTCGACGCGGACACCGGCGAGGTGTCCGGCTCCGCCGTCCGCGCCGACCTGACCGTCACCTTCGGCGCGTACAAGCCCGGCCTGCTGATCGACCCCGGCCGGGAGTACGCCGGGACGGTGCGCCTCGTCGAGATCGGCCTCGAACTGCCCCCGGACCCGGTGCTGGAGGCCCTCCAGCACGAGGACGTGGCCCGGCTGCTGCCCCGCCCGGACGCGGAGAGCGACAAGTACCGGCGCGGGGTGCTCGGCGTCGCCGCCGGGTCGGCCCGCTACCCCGGCGCGGCCGTCCTCGCCGTCTCCGGCGCGCTGCGCGGGGGCGCGGGCGCCGTTCGGTACGTCGGCCCGGCCGGGGACGCGGTCATCGCCCGCTTTCCCGAGACCCTCGTCTCCGACCAGGGCCCCGACCACGCGGGCCGGGTGCAGGCGTGGGTGGTGGGACCGGGCGCCGGGGAGGACGCGGCGACCGTGGCCAAGGTGCTCGGCGCGGACGTACCCGTGCTGCTGGACGCCGACGGGCTGCGGCTGGCCGACCGGGACGTCGTGCGCGGGCGCACCGCGCCGACCCTGATGACCCCTCACGCCGGGGAGGCGGCCGCCCTGCTGGGAGTGCGCCGCGAGGAGGTCGAGGCCGCCCGGCTGGCCTCGGTGCGGGAACTGGCCGCCACCTACCGGGCCACCGTGCTGCTCAAGGGCTCCACCACACTGGTCGCCGACCCCGGCGGCGGCCCGGTCCGGGTCAACTCCACCGGCACCGGCTGGCTGGCCACCGCGGGCAGCGGTGACGTGCTGTCAGGGCTCGCCGGATCGCTGCTCGCCTCCCACCTGTCGGCGCTGGACGCGGGCAGCGTCGCCGCGTACCTCCACGGCCTCGCCGGGCGCCTCGCCTCGCGCGGCGCCCCCATCGCGGCGCTGGACATCACCGAGCACCTCCCCGACGCGTGGCGGGACGTCGTACGGGACTGAGACCCGGCGCGGGCGGCTGAGAGCAGGTCAGGCGCGGCCGGGGCGGATCGCCGAGGAGTGCGGCCCGGGGCCGCCGACGCCCTCTGAGAGACTGGGGGCGCCATGAACGAGACTTCCGCTGTGCCGACCGCGCCCCTGCGCGCCCGCGCCGAGATCGATCTGGGTGCCCTGCGCGCCAACGTCCGGGCGCTGCGTGCCCGTGCCGAGGGCGCGCACCTGATGGCCGTCGTCAAGTCGGACGCGTACGGTCACGGTGCCGTGCCGTGCGCCCGCGCCGCCCTGGAGGCCGGGGCGACCTGGCTGGGCACGGCCACCCCGGAGGAGGCGCTCGCGTTGCGCGCGGCCGGGCTGTCGGGTCGGATCATGTGCTGGCTCTGGGTGCCCGGCGGGCCCTGGCGGCAGGCGATCGAGGCCGACCTCGACGTGTCGGTCAGCGGGATGTGGGCGCTGCGCGAGGTCACCGCGGCCGCCCGTGCGGCGGACCGTCCGGCGCGCGTGCAGCTCAAGGCCGACACCGGCCTCGGCCGCAACGGCTGCCAGCCCGAGGACTGGCCCGAGCTGGTCGGCGCCGCCCTGGAGGCCGAGGCCGCCGGGCTGATCGAGGTCACCGGCCTGTGGTCCCACTTCGCCTGCGCCGACGAGCCCGGCCACCCCTCCATCGCCGCCCAGCTGACCCGGTTCCGGGAGATGGTGGCGTACGCGGAGGAACGGGGCGTGCGGCCCGAGGTGCGGCACATCGCCAACTCCCCGGCCACGCTGACCCTTCCGGAGACCCACTTCGACCTGGTCCGCACCGGCATCGCGATGTACGGCATCTCGCCCAGCCCCGAGCTGGGCACCCCGGCCGACTTCGGACTGCGCCCGGTGATGACGCTGAGCGCGTCGCTGGCGCTGGTCAAGCGGGTGCCGGGCGGCCAGGGCGTCAGCTACGGCCACCACTACGTCACGCCCGGCGAGACCACCCTCGGCCTGGTGCCGCTGGGCTACGCGGACGGCATCCCCCGGCACGCCTCGGGCGGCGGTCCGGTGCTGATCGAGGGCAAGTGGCGGACCGTCGCGGGGCGGGTGGCGATGGACCAGTTCGTGGTCGACCTCGGCGGCGACGAACCCGAACCGGGCACGCGGGCCGTGCTGTTCGGGCCGGGCGACGGGGGCGAACCCACCGCCGAGGACTGGGCGCAGGTGTGCGGCACGATCGCGTACGAGATCGTCACCCGGATCGGCACCCGCGTGCCCCGCGTCCATGTGAACGGATGACCCCTGCGGCCACCGGGCACGCTACTGTCCGGTAGCCCCCGGGCGCACCGGCCCGGGCGAACGCCAGTACGGCGAGGAGGAACGGCACGTGAGCGAGAGCAGTGCGGACGCCGTGGTGGACGCGGTCGCCGCGACGGCCGCGTCCGGCGGCTGGCGCAAGGCGACCGGCCTCGCCGGCGCCGCGATAGGCGTCCTGGCCGCGGGAGCGGCGGCCGGGGTCGCCATAGAGCGGATGACGGTCGGCCGCGACATACGCCGCAAGGCCGTCCTGGCGCTGGACTCCACGGGCCCCTACGGCACCCTGCGCGGCACCCCCGGCAAGGCGTACGCCGACGACGGCACCGAGCTGCACTACGAGGTCGACGACATCGACCCCGACCCCGGCCCGAGCGTCTCCCCGCGCCGCCGCAGGCTCTTCGGCCGCAAGGCGCCCGCCCCGGTGACCGTCGTCTTCTGCCACGGCTACTGCCTCGCCCAGGACTCCTGGCACTTCCAGCGGGCCGCCCTGCGCGGCGTCGTCCGCACCGTCCACTGGGACCAGCGCAGCCATGGCGAGTCCGGGCGGGGCGTGTCCCAGACCCGCGACGGGCTGCCCGTCACCATCGACCAGCTCGGCCGGGACCTGAAGGCCGTACTGGACGCGGCGGTGCCCGAGGGGCCGGTGGTGCTGGTGGGGCACTCGATGGGCGGGATGACGGTGATGGCGCTGGCCGCCCAGTACCCGGAGTACGTCCGGGACCGGGTCGTCGCCACCGCGTTCGTCGGCACCTCCTCCGGCAGGCTCGGCGAGGTCAACTTCGGGCTGCCGCTGGCCGGGGTCAACGCGGTGCGCCGGGTGCTGCCGGGCGTGCTGAAGGCGCTGGGGCAGCAGGCGGAGCTGGTGGAGAAGGGGCGCCGGGCCACCGCCGAGCTGTTCGCCGGGGTCATCAAGCGGTACTCGTTCGCGGGGCGGGACATCGATCCGGCGGTCGGGCGGTTCGCGGAGCGGATGATCGAGTCCACGCCGATCGACGTGGTCGCGGAGTTCTACCCGGCCTTCACCGACCACGACAAGACCGGGGCGCTGGCCTGCTTCGCGGACATGCCGGTGCTGGTGCTGGCCGGGGTGCGCGACCTGGTCACCCCGAGCGAGCACAGCGAGGCCATCGCGGACCTGCTCCCCGACGCCGAGCTGGTGCTCGTGCCCGAGGCCGGGCACCTGGTCATGCTGGAGCACCCCGAGGTCGTCACCGACCGCCTCGCGGACCTGCTCACCCGCGCGGGAGCCGTCCCGGCAGGGGCTACCGTTAGCGGCTATGGACGAGGCAGCAGCACCGCACAACCCGGCTGAGACCCGGCTCACCGTCACCTCCCCCGAGCAGATGCGGGAGCTGGGCCTGAGACTGGCCGGGCTGCTGCGCGCGGGCGACCTGGTGATGCTCACCGGGGAGCTGGGCGCGGGCAAGACGACGCTGACCCGGGGGCTCGGCGAGGGGCTCGGGGTGCGGGGCGCGGTCACCTCGCCGACCTTCGTGATCGCCCGGGTCCACCCCTCGCTGGTGGACGGCCCGCCGCTGGTCCACGTCGACGCCTACCGGCTCTCCGGCGGGCTCGACGACATGGAGGACCTCGATCTCGACGTGTCCCTGCCCGAGTCGGTGATCGTCGTGGAGTGGGGCGAGGGCAAGGTCGAGGAACTGACCGACGACCGGCTGGAGATCCTCATCCACCGCGCGGTCGGCGACACCACGGACGAGGTCCGCCACGTCACCCTGTCCGGCCTCGGCGACCGCTGGGCGAAGGCCGATCTGGACGCGCTCGCGGGCTGAGGGCACCGATATCCCGACAGGCTGTCGGAAACGTATTGCGCGGGACGTACCGGGCGTGGTCACATGGTACCCAGCCCGTGGTTAGGCATACCTAACCCCGCCCGCCCCCGCAGCTCAGGAGGCGCCCCATGCCCACCCCGCACCGCCCCGAGCCGACCCCCCAGGTCCCCATGCGCGCCCTGCTGGCCTCCTGTGCGGCGGCCAAGGCGATCTCCGCCCCACCCCCGGCCCCGGACCCGGTCGAACACGCGCCGGTTCACCGCAAGGCGGCCTGAGCGGCGCGCCCGCGCGTCAGCGGATCACCACCACCGGCACCCCGATCGTGGCGAACTGCCACATCGCGTCGCCGTCGGGGCGGGTCTCGCGGATGGCGCCGGTGCGGGGGGAGCCGGGGTCGGCGGTCTTGTTGCGGGTGGCGGCGCTGAAGCCGACCGTGACGGCGTCGACCTGCGTGAAGCGGACGACGTGTTCGACCGGGACGCCGTCGCTGCCGGTGATGGCGTTGGAGCGTGAGGTGACCCAGTAGGAGCCCGGTGCGGGGTCGACGCCGCCGGGGTGGACGCCGAAGGTGCGGGTGACGCGGCCGTGGTCGTTCACCAGCCAGACCCGGTCGTCGTCGACCGAGTACACGACCCGCTCGCCCTTCCCGGAGTTCGCGGGCAGCGCGGTGGGGTGGCGGCGGTCGCGCGGGGCCTTGGTGACGGCCACCGAGGGGGAGGCGCTCGCCGAGGGGGCGCGCAGGCTCGCCGGGACGTCCGCGTCGGCCTGGTAGGCGAGGACGCCGATGGTGCCGACGGACACCGCGACGAGTCCGGCCACGATCCCCGAGCTGGTCCCTGCCACGTGCGCCACCTCTGCCTCGTACCGACCCGTTACGGTTCGCGGAAAATGTCGTACTTCATACAGACCGTAGCAGTCAGTGACGGTCCGACCGGGACGGGCGTGCGCGAGCCGTCGGCGCCGTAGGCTGTTCGCGTGCTTCTGCTCGCTCTGGATACCGCCACCCCCGCCGTCACCGTCGCCCTGCACGACGGGACGGACGTCGTCGCCTCGTCGAGCCAGGTGGACGCCCGCCGCCACGGCGAGCTACTGCTGCCCGCCGTCGACCGCGTGCTCGCCGCCGCCGGGCTGGGGCTGGACGCCGTCACCGGCATCGTCGTCGGCACCGGCCCCGGCCCCTACACCGGGCTGCGGGTCGGCCTGATGACCGCCGACACCTTCGGGCTCGCCCTCGGCGTCCCCGTGCACGGCGTGTGCACCCTGGACGGCCTGGCCTACGCCGCCGACATCGAGAAGGGCCCCTTCGTCGTGGCGACCGACGCCCGGCGCAAGGAGGTCTACTGGGCGACCTACGCCGACTCCCGCACCCGGCTCACCGGCCCGGCCGTGGACCGCCCGGCCGACATCGCCGAGCGCGTCGCGGGGCTGCCCGCCGTCGGCGCGGGCGCGCTGCTCTACCCGGACACCTTCCCCGACGCCCACGAGCCGGAGCACGTGTCCGCCGCCGCGCTCGCCTCGCTGGCCGCCGAGAAGCTGGCCGCCGGGGAGGAGCTGACGGAACCCCGTCCGCTGTACCTGCGCAGGCCCGACGCCCAGGTACCGAAGAACTACAAGGTGGTCACCCCCAAGTGACCGTGACGCTGCGCGAGATGCGCTGGTGGGACATCGACCGGGTCCTGGGGCTGGAGAAGGACCTCTTCCCCGAGGACGCCTGGTCGCGGGGCATGTTCTGGTCCGAGCTGGCCCACGCCCGGGGCGAGGGCGCCACCCGCCGCTACCTCGTCGCGGAGGACGGCGCCCGGCTCGTCGGGTACGCCGGGCTCGCCTCCTCGGGCGACCTCGGCGACGTGCAGACCATCGCCGTCGCCCGCGACCAGCAGGGCACCGGCCTCGGCGCCCGGCTGCTGACCGAGCTGCTGCGGGCCGCGACCGCCTTCGAGTGCGCCGAGGTGATGCTGGAGTGCCGGGTGGACAACACCCGCGCCCAGAAGCTCTACGAGCGCTTCGGCTTCGCCCCCATCGGCTTCCGGCGCGGCTACTACCAGCCGGGCAACGTGGACGCCCTGGTGATGCGCCTGACCGACCCCTCTTCCTCCCTGGAAGACGTACAAGGAACCGAGCAAGGAACCGAGATCAATGGCTGACGAACCTCTCGTCCTCGGCATCGAGACCTCCTGCGACGAGACCGGCGTCGGCATCGTGCGCGGCACCACCCTGCTCGCCGACGCGGTCGCCTCCAGCGTCGAGGAGCATGCCCGCTTCGGCGGGGTCGTGCCCGAGGTGGCGTCCCGCGCGCATCTGGAGGCGATGGTCCCGACCATCCACCGCGCGCTGAAGGAGGCGGGCGTCACCGCCCGCGACCTCGACGGCATCGCCGTCACCGCCGGTCCCGGCCTCGCGGGCGCCCTGCTGGTCGGCGTCTCGGCCGCCAAGGCGTACGCCTACGCCCTCGGCAAGCCCCTCTACGGCGTGAACCACCTCGCCTCGCACATCTGCGTGGACCAGCTGGAGCACGGCCCGCTGCCCGAGCCGACCATGGCGCTGCTGGTCTCCGGCGGCCACTCCTCGCTGCTGCTGTCCTCGGACATCACCTCCGACGTCCGGCCGATGGGCGCCACCATCGACGACGCGGCCGGTGAGGCGTTCGACAAGATCGCCCGCGTACTGAACCTGGGCTTCCCCGGCGGCCCGGTCATCGACCGCTACGCCCGCGAAGGCGACCCGACGGCCATCGCCTTCCCGCGCGGCCTCAGCGGCCCCCGCGACCCCGCGTACGACTTCTCCTTCTCCGGCCTGAAGACCGCCGTGGCCCGCTGGATCGAGGCCAAGCGCGCGGCCGGTGAGGAGGTGCCGGTGCGTGATGTGTCCGCCTCCTTCCAGGAGGCCGTGGTGGACGTGCTGACCCGCAAGGCGGTGCGCGCCTGCAAGGACGAGGGCGTCGACCACCTGATGATCGGCGGCGGTGTCGCGGCCAACTCCCGGCTGCGGGCGCTCGCCCAGGAGCGCTGCGAGGCGGCCGGTATCCGGCTGCGGGTGCCGCGTCCCAAGCTGTGCACGGACAACGGCGCGATGGTCGCCGCGCTCGGCGCCGAGATGGTCGCCCGCAACCGGGCCGCCTCCGACTGGGACCTGTCCGCCGACTCCTCCCTTCCGGTCACCGAACCGCACGTGCCGGGCAACGGCCACGACCATGTGCACGAGGTCAGCAAGGAGAACCTGTACTCGTGAGCGTCGCCCTGATGTGGGAGGCGAAGGCCGCCGAGGGCCGGGGCGGGGAGCTGCTGGACTGGGCCCGCGCGCAGCAGCTGGCCGCGCGCCCGCTGCGCCGCGAGACCTTCCGGGCACCGGGGGACCGGGTCCTGGTCATCACCTGGTGGGACGCGGCCTACGACGCGGACCTGCCGGAACTCCCGACGCCGGACGCGGAGCTGGTGTCCCGGCCGGTGCACCGCTGGCGGTTCGAGTCGGTCGAGGGCTGAATCGCGGGCCGGGTGGCGCGCGACGGCGATCTCTGGCTATGATCATCACACAGCGAACGGCCGGAACAACTCCGGTACGAACGCCGCGCGTTGGTGGTCCAAGTCAAGACGCCCCGCTTCCTGCGGGGAAATGCAGGTGCAAGACCTGCCCAGCGCTCAGATCAGAAGGCCGCTCCGGTTCCGACCGGGGCGGCCTTCGCCGTTCCCGGCTCAATCGGCCGGGGTCACCGTGGTCCCGCAGCGCAGCACCCGTCCCGGCCCGGTCTCCCGCACCGGCCCCGTCAGCCGCAGCCGGGTGGTGTGCCGGACCTCGGCGCTGGACGGGCCGAGCCGCAGCTCCAGCAGGCCCGGCTCGACCACCCGTACCCCCGCGACCCCGGTGAAGGACGCCAGGTCGGCGTGGAAGCCGAAGGTGACGCGGCGGGCCGCGCCGGGCGCCAGCTCGACCCGCTGATAGCCGACCAGCCGAACGTCCGGCCGGGTCACCGAGGCCACCGGGTCGTGCAGATAGAGCTGCACGACCTCCGCGCCCGCCCGCGCCCCGGTGTTGCGCACGGTCACCGCCACCTCGTACGAGCCGTCCGTGCCGGTCTCCGCCTCCGCCGGGCCGAAGTCCGTCCAGGTGAACGTCGTGTACGACAGGCCGTGGCCGAAGGGGTGCAGCGGGGTCGGGTCCAGGCTGCTGACCTCGCTCGCCAGGCCCAGCGGCGGCTGGAGGTAGGTCCACGGCTGACCGCCCGGCCCGCGTGGCACGCTCACCGGCAGGCGCCCGGAGGGGTTCACCCTGCCGGTCAGGACCCCGGCCAGCGCCGGGCCGCCCTCCTCGCCGGGGAAGAACGCCTGCACCACCGCGCCGAGCCGCCCCGCCCAGAGGCCCAGCGCGTAGGGGCGCCCGGTGAGCAGCACCAGCACCACCGGGGTGCCGGTCGCCACCAGCGCGTCCAGCAGTTCGCCCTGGACGCCCGGCAGCCCGAGGTCCGCCACGTCGCAGCCCTCGCCGGAGGTGCCGCGCCCGAACAGCCCGGCCCGGTCGCCGAGCACCGCCACGCACACATCGGCCTCCGCCGCGCGGGCCACCGCCCCGGCGAACCCGGAGACGTCCGCGTCGGACACCCCGCACCCCTGCGTGAACGTGACCTCCGCGTCCGGGAGTTCGGCCCGCACCGCCTCCAGCACGGCCGGGATCGCGATGCCCGGCGCGACACCGGGGTGGTGGGGGAGGACGTGGGCCGGGAAGGAGTAGCAGCCGAGCATGGCCAGCGGGTCGGCGGCGCGCGGGCCGACCACCGCGATCCGGGCACCGGGCGCCAGCGGGAGCAGCTCCGCCGGGTTCTCCAGCAGGATCACCGACTCCTCCGCCAGTCGCCGAGCCAGCGTCCGCCCCTCGGGGGAGTCCAGGTCGACGGGACCGGGCGGCTCCGGGTCCCAGTCGGGGTCCAGCAGGCCCAGCTCGCACTTCTGGAGCAGCACCCGGCGGGCCGCCCGGTTCACCAGGGCCTCCGGGACGCGGCCCGCCTCGACGGCGTCCACCAGCGCGGTGCCGTAGCAGTCGACGGTGGGCAGCTCCACGTCCACGCCCGCCGCCAGCGCCAGGTGGGCCGCATGGGCGCGGTCCTCGGCCAGCCGGTGCTGGGTGCGCAGGAAGCCGACGCCGAAGTAGTCCGCGACCACCGTGCCGGTGAACCCCCACTCCTCGCGCAGCACCCCGGTCAGCAGGCGGGCGTCGGCCGAGGCGGGCACCCCGTCGGTCTCGGTGTACGCGGCCATCACCGACCGGGCCCCGCCCTCGCGCAGCGCCAGTTCGAACGGGGGCAGCGTCACGTCGGCCAGCTCCCGCGCGCCCGCCCGTACCGGCGCGAGATTGCGGGCGGCCGCCGAGGCCGCGTACCCGGCGAAGTGCTTCAGCGTGGCCACGATCCCGGCCGACTCCAGGCCGCGTACGTAGGCGGCGCCGATCGTGCCGACCAGGTACGGGTCCTCGCCGATGGTCTCCTCCACCCGGCCCCAGCGCGGATCGCGGACCACGTCCAGCACGGGGGCGAGGCCCTGGTGGACGCCGGCCGCGCGCAGGTCCCGGCCGATGCGGGCGCCCACCTCGGCCACCAGCTCCGGGTCGAAGGAGGCGCCCCAGGCGAGCGGCACCGGGTAGGCGGTGGCGCCCCAGGCGGTGAACCCCGCGAGGCACTCCTCGTGGGCGAGCGCGGGGATGCCGAAGCGGCCCGCGGCGGTGATCCGGCGCTGGGCGGCGGCGAGCGCCCGCGCACCCCGCTCGGGGTCGACCGGGGCGGTGCCGAAGGAGCGGGTGAGCTGGCCGAGGCCGTGCGCGATCAGTTCGTCCCAGTCCGGCACCGCGCTCATCTCTCCCTGCAGCGGGGCGACTTCACCGCCGTCCGGACCGGCGCCCACCCAGACGCCGTACAGCTGGGCGGTCCTCTCCCGCAGCGTCATCCGGGACAGCAGGTCCTCGACGCGTTCGGCGGCGGGCAGGGCGGGGTCGCGCCAGGCGGCGGAGGTCATGGAACTCCAGTCGGGAGGGGTCGTACGGAGGGGGGTCACTTGCCGCCCGCGCCCATCAGGCCGCCGACCAGGGTGCGCCGGGCCACCAGGTAGACGGCGAACACGGGGACGCCGGAGAGGACGACCGAGGCGAGCAGCGCGGGGATGTCCACGCCGAACTGGCTGACGAAGTCGAACAGGCCCAGGGTCAGCACCCGGCTGTCCTCGGACTGGGTGAAGATCAGCGGGAAGAGGAAGCCGTTCCACGCCTGGAGGGACGCGTAGACCACGACGGTGCCGATGCCGCCCCGGGCCAGCGGCACGACCAGCCGGAACAGCATCCGCGCCGGGGACGCGCCGTCCAGGGCCATCGCCTCGTACAGCTCCTCGGGGATGTCCCGCAGGGTGCCGGTGAGCACCAGCACGGAGACCGGCATGGCGAAGGCGGCGGTGGGCAGGGCGACGGCGAGCAGGCTGTCGTAGAGGTGCAGCTTGGTGATCATCAGGTAGAGCGGGACCACCACGGCCTGCGCGGGGACGGCCACGCCCAGCAGGAACAGCCGGAAGGCGGCGCCGGACCAGAAGCCGCGGGTGCGCACGGCCACGTACGCCAGCGGGACGCAGAGCAGCAGGACGATGCCCACCACCACGGCGGCGACCAGCACGGTGTTGGCCAGGAAGTGGCCGAAGCCGCCCGCGAGCACGGTGCCGTAGTTGGCGAGGGTGGGGTGGCGCGGCGGGCGCAGGGCGTTGCCGCCGAGCGCCTCGTCCTGGCGGGTCAGGGACACCGAGACCATGACGTAGACCGGGACGAGGACGACGGCGAGCCAGACCAGCGCGCCCAGGCCCGCCAGCGGGTTGGCCGGGCGGGTCACGGCGTCACATCCCTTCCCAGGTGCTGCGCATGGCGCCGAAGCCGGTCACCCGGACCAGCAGCAGCGACAGCGCGGTGGCGGCCACGACCAGGAAGGACGCGATGGCGCTCGCGTAGCCGAAGTCGTAGCCCTTGAAGCCCGCCTCGTACATCAGGTACGGCAGGATCGCGGTGTCGGTGCCGGGGCCGCCCTGGGTGAGGATCAGCACGGTCTCGAAGTAGGTCAGCGAGCCGACCACCATCAGCGTCAGCGAGGTCGCCGCCGTGTTGCGGAGCTGGGGGAGCGTGATGGAGCGGAACCTGCGCACGCGTCCGGCGCCGTCGATCGCGGCCGCCTGGTAGAGCACCTCGGGGATCTGGCGGGCGCCGCCCTGGTAGATCAGGGTGTGGAACGGGATGAACTGCCAGCCGCCGACGAAGACCAGGGCGAGGAACGCCCCGGAGGTCGTGCCGAGGGTGTCGCCGGGCACGATGCCGAAGTGCGGGTCGAGCAGGGCGTAGAACAGCAGCGAGACGGCGGTCGAGGAGAGCAGGAACGGCACGAAGAAGACCGCCGACAGGACGGCCCGGTTGCGCTGCGGGCCCGCCGCCCAGACGCCGAGCAGCAGGGCGGCGGTCGTCTGGAAGGCGCAGCTCACCACGGTCAGCGCGACGGTGACGGCCAGCGAGCGGGTCAGCCGTCCGTCGGTCAGCAGGGCGTGCCAGTTGGCGAGTCCGGCCGGGCGCGGCTCGCCCAGGCCGTTCCAGGAGGTGAAGGACAGGCCGAACGCCAGGGCCATCGGGACCAGGGCGAAGAAGCCGAAGAACAGCACGGCGGGCAGCGCCCAGGAGGGGTGCGGGCGTCCGGCGCCCCGCGTGGCGCTCACTTCAGCTTCTTCAGCGCCGCCACGAACTCCTCCGGCGAGGACTTGCCGACGAACAGCTTGTTGACCTCGGTGAGCATCGGGGTGGCCGCGTCCGGATCGACCGCCTGGTCCCAGCTCAGCGTGAAGGCGGGGGCCTCGCGGACCATCCGGTACTGGAAGCGGGCGAACTCGGGGCTGGGGGAGGCGTCCAGCAGCTTGTCGGCACCGGCGGTGGCCGGCACGTCGCCGTTGGCGATCAGCTCGCGGGCGTAGGTGTCCGAGGCGCAGGTCCGCAAGAAGGCGAGCGCGGTGTCCTTGTTGCGGGTGCGGGTGTTCACCGACCAGTAGTTGGTGGGGTTGCCGACCACGTTGCGGATGTCACCGGCGCCGCCGTCGAACGCCGGGAACGGGCACCAGCCCAGGCGCTCGCGGGCGAAGTCCGGGAACGTGCCGAGCTGGGTGGAGTACTCCCAGGACCCCATCAGATGCATGGCCGCCTTGCCCTTGGCCAGCGCGGCCGGGGCCCCGCCGTTGGTGTACGCGACCGAGCTGAAGCCCTTGCCGAAGGCGCCGTCGTCGACGAGTTCGCGTACCGTCCGGGCGGCCTTCAGCACGGCGGGGTCGCCCCAGCCGGACGGGTCGCCGTTCTTGACCCGGTCGAAGACCTTGGGGCCGCCGATCCGGTCCACCAGGTACTCCAGCCACATGAGTTCGGGCCAGATGTCCGCGCCGCCGAGGGCGAACGGGGTGATCCCGGCCTTCTTGAGCTTGGCGTTGTTGTCGAGGAGGTGGTCCCAGGTGGCGGGCGGCTTCAGGCCGTGCTCGGCGAACAGGGTCTTGTCGTAGAAGAGGATCACCGGCTGCATGCCGCGCATCGGGATGCCGTACGCGCGGCCGCCGAGCGCCCCGGCGGCGAGGACCGAGGGCAGGAAGCCGTTCTTCAGCACCGGGTCACCGGCGAGGGTGCCGGTGAGGTCGAGGATCTGGCCGGCCTCCTGGTACGCCTTGATGGAGCCGCCGCCCCAGTTGAAGAACACGTCGGGGGCGTTGGGCGAGCCCATCGCGGTGCGCAGCTTGGCCGGGTACTCCGCGCCGGGCACCTTCTCCAGCCGGAGGCTGCCCTTGGTCTCGCGGGCCGCCGCCGAGGAGTTGAACCGGGAGACCGCCTTCGCCTGCACCTTCGCCGCGTCGTCGCCGTACACGAACGCGGTGAGGGTGCCGTCCGAGCCGCCGGGCCCGCCGGAGCCGCAGGCGGTGAGACCGGCGGCCGAGACGAGGGCGGTGGCGCCCGCGCCGAGGAACCAGCGTCTGCTGTAGGTCTCCATGTGCCGGGCACCCCTCACGATCGCGACCGAAAGTTTCGAGCGACAACTCGAATGTTCCGGGAACGTATGGCCGTCCTGAGGGTTCGTCAAGAGGTCGCGCAGGGCTACGATCACGGCCATGGAACCGTCGAAGACCGCAGCGAAGCGCAGCGCCACGCTCGCCGAGATCGCCCGAGAGGCCGGGGTGTCGGCTCCGACTGTTTCGAAGGTGCTCAACGGCCGGGCCGACGTGTCCGCGGCCACCCGTACCCGCGTCGAGGAGCTGCTGCGCACCCACGGCTACCGGCGCAGGCGGGCCGAGGTGACCCGCTCGCCGCTGATCGACCTGGTCTTCCACGAGCTGGAGAGCGCCTGGGCGATGGAGGTCATCCGGGGCGTGGAGAACGTGGCCCGCGACGCCGGGCTGAGCGTGGTCCTCTCCGAGAGCGCCGGGCGCCTGACGCCGGGCCGGACCTGGGCCGACCAGGTGGCCGGGCGCCGCCCGCACGGGGTGATCCTGGTGCTGTCCGGGCTCGACGAGTCCCAGCGGGCCCTGCTGACCAGCCGTTCCGTGCCGTTCGTGGTGATGGACCCGGCGGGCGATCCGGGGGCCGATGTCCCCTCGGTCGGCGCCACCAACTGGCAGGGCGGGCTGGCCGCCACCCGGCATCTGATCGACCTCGGCCACACCCGGATCGGCGCGATCGGCGGCCCCTCCCGCATGATGTGCGCCCGCGCCCGCCTCGACGGCTACCGGTCGGCGCTGGAGAGCGCCGGGCTGCCCGCCGACCCGGCGCTGATCCGGGAGGGCGACTTCCACCACGAGTCCGGCCACCGCCTCGGCCTCGACCTGCTCGGCCGCCCGGACCGGCCCACCGCCGTATTCGCGGGCAACGACCTCCAGGCGCTCGGCCTGTACGAGGCCGCCCGCGAACTCGGGCTGCGCGTCCCGGAGGACGTGAGCGTGGTCGGCTTCGACGACCTGCCCGTCGCCCGCTGGGTGGGCCCGCCGCTCACCACCGTGCGCCAGCCGCTGACCGAGATGGCGGAGGCGGCGGCGCGGCTGGTGCTGGAGCTGGGGCGCGGGGAGCAGCGGGAGCGGAAGGCGACCCGGCTGGAGCTGGCGACCAGCCTGGTGGTGCGGTCGAGCACGGCGGCCCCTGCGCTGTAGGGGTTCTTCGAAAGTTTCGAAGAACCTACGCCGGGTGCCCGATCAGCATCGTCGGCGCTCCCGCCACCCGGGTCATGAACACCGTCGCGGCGTTGGGGCCCTGCGGCTTGACCTTCTTGCGCAGTTCCTCCGGCTCGACCGCCGAGCCGCGCTTCTTCACGGTCAGGTTGCCGACCCCGCGCTCCCGCAGCAGCGCCTTCAGCTTCTTGACGTTGAACGGCATCCGGTCGGTGATCTCGTAGGCGGTGGCGTACGGGGTCGGGCGGAGTTCGTCGGCGGTGATGTAGGCGATCGTCTCGTCCAGCAGGCCGCCGTCCAGCTCCTCGGCGACCTCCGCGACCAGGTGGGCCCGGATCACCGCGCCGTCCGGCTCGTAGAGGTACCGGCCGGGGGTGCGGACCGCCGGGTCGGGCAGGCCCCGGCCCTGGAGGGTGCGGGGGACGGGGAGCAGGGTGGCGCGAATGCCGCCCGGCGCGTCGGTGCCGAACCAGAGCACGGCCTCCTTCACGTCACCCCCGTCCGAGATCCACTCCGCCTCGGCCTCGGCGGGCACCGCCTCGTGCGGGATGCCGGGCGCGATCTTCAGGGCGGCGCGGGGTGCGGCGAGCGCGGTGGCCACGGCCCAGGACAGCGGCGGCGAGTACGCCTCGGGGTCGAAGATGCGCCCGCGTCCGCCGCGCCGGGCGGGGTCCACGAACACCGCGTCGTATCCGGCGGTGTCGACCTCGGTGACGTCGGCCTCGCGCACCTCGATCAGCTCGGCGAGGCCCAGCGCCTCGGCGTTGGCCCGCGCGACGGCCGCGGTCAGCGGGTCCCGGTCCACCGCGAGGACGCGGATGCCCGCGCGGGCCAGGGCGAGGGCATCGCCGCCGATCCCGCAGCACAGGTCGGCCACCGAGGTGATGCCGAGCGCCCGCATCCGCTCCGCGCGGTACGCGGCCACGCTCGCCCGCGTCGACTGCTCGACCCCGTTGGGCGTGAAGAACATCGCCTGCGCGTCCTCCGCGCCGAACTTGGCCTCCGCCCGCTGGCGCAGCCGGGCCTGGCCGAGCGCGGCCGACACCAGCCCCGCCGGGTGGGTGCGGCGCAGCCGGGTGGCCACGGCGAGTTCGTCGGCAGGCGCGGTGCCGCGCACTTCGTCGAGGAGGGCCCGGCCCTCGTCGGTGCGCAGCGCGTGGAATCCCTGGAGGGCGGAGAGCTGGTCGTTCACCGGCTCATTGTGGGCCAGTCGGTGGACCGTGCGCCTCCGGCGGCGGTGTCGGGCCGGGATCGGGGCGGGTGCCTGCCAAGATCCGGCACCATGCGACATGTAGTACAAAATGACAAATCACGGACCGGGTCCCGGTCCCTGGCCGTCCGCTGCTCGGTCGCCGCCCTGGCCACCGCCGCCGTCCTCACCGGCTGCTCGGACTCCGGCTCCGCCCCCGCGGGGCAGGGAGGTCCCGCCAAGGCCCCTGACGCCGCCGCGGCCCGCCTCGCGGAGCAGCGGCGCATGGTGGCGGCGGCCCGCAAGTGGCGGCTCGACCAGGTGCCGCTCACGGCCCCGGCCCCACCGAAGGTCAAGCCGAGGATCACCGCGCGCGCGGGCTTCCAGGTGGACCACCAGGAGGACGAGAACCTCCCCCCGGTCTTCACCACCGTCCCCACCGACAAGAAGATCGTCTTCCTCACCATCGACGACGGCGCCGAGAAGGACCCCCGGTTCCTGGAGATGATGCGGGAGCTGAAGGTCCCGTACACCGCCTTCCTCAGCAACTACCTGGTGAAGGACGACTACGGCTACTTCCGCAAGAGCCAGGCGTACGGCAACACGCTCGACAACCACACCCTGACCCACCCCTACCTGCCCGGCCTCTCCTACGAGCAGCAGCGCCAGGAGATCTGCGGCATGCAGGACATCATGGAGAGGCAGTACGGCAAGCGCCCCGAGGTCCTGCGCCCGCCCTACGGCGACTACAACCAGGACACCCTGCGCGCCGCCAAGTCCTGCGGCATCAAGTACGCGCCGATCTGGAACGAGGAGGTCTTCGTCGACCACTGGGAGTACCGCGAGGACGACCAGCGGCTGCGCAAGGGCGACATCGTCCTCACCCACTTCCGGGGCACCGACGAGTGGGACGGCACGATGGTCGACGACATGCGCCGCTTCCTCAACAAGGTCACCCGCGAGGGATACGCCGTGGCACGCCTGGAGGACTACCTGTGAGGCGCCGGGCGCGGCCGACCCGCCGTGCGGCACGGGCCGTCGCGCTCGCCTCGGCCACCCTGCTGCTCACCGGCTGCGCCCAGTCGGTCGACCCCATCGAACGCCTCGGCAAGAAGGCCGCGGCGGGCGTCCGCCACCCGGCCCGCCCCCTCTCGGCCCGTACGGGGACGCGCGCGGTGGACCACGTGGTCACGACCGACCGGGTCGTCTTCCTGACCTACGACGAGGAGGCCGTACGCGACCGAAGGCTGGCCGCCCTGATCGGCAAACTCCACCTGCCGGTCACCGTCTTCACCCACACCGAAGCCCCCACCCACTGGCGCGCCAGGACCACCCACCACGGCCTCACCTACCGAGGCACCCCCGCCCACCTGACCCCCGGCGACATCATCCACATCACCCCGGCCCGGGACGGCACCTTGACCGAGCGCACGGCGCAGGTACTGAAGGAGGCCAGGGATAGGGGCCTGACGGCGGGAAAGCTAGCCGACTACCTCTAGCCCCTCAGCCCGTCCGGCGTTTGAGGACGAGGCCCGTCCAGGGCCGAAGCGGGGGTCTGGGGGCGGCAGCCCCCTGAGGACGCGCGTCCCGACGGCACAGTGAAGCCACGCCAAAGAGGTACCCATCCCCGACGCGCCGCACGGCAATTGGCACTCCGCTTGACCGAGTGCTAACCCCAGTCATAGTCTCGGCACTGGCACTCGGCACATGAGAGTGCCAACAAAGCGACGGGCAGGTCCGGCACCCGCGACGACGGATCGACCTGGTCGCCACCTCAGACAGTCAACCCCGTGAATTCTCAGAAGGGGGAGGTCGGATCGTGACGACCACCAGCTCCAAGGTTGCCATCAAGCCGCTCGAGGACCGCATCGTGGTCCAGCCGCTGGACGCCGAGCAGACCACGGCCTCTGGCCTGGTCATCCCGGACACCGCGAAGGAGAAGCCCCAGGAGGGCGCCGTCCTCGCCGTCGGTCCGGGCCGCTTCGAGAACGGCGAGCGCCTGCCGCTCGACGTCAAGGTCGGCGACATCGTGCTGTACAGCAAGTACGGCGGCACCGAGGTGAAGTACAACGGCGACGAGTACCTCGTCCTCTCGGCCCGCGACGTTCTCGCGATCATCGAGAAGTAGTTCACCCCGAAGCAATCTGCTTCATCACTGCGCCCCTGGTTCCCGCGACCGTTAAAGAAGCCGGGCGTCCAGGGGCGCAGGCACATCCACCCAGATTTTTCCGAGAGGGCTCCCGCTGTCATGGCGAAGACACTGAAGTTCGACGAGGACGCCCGTCGCGCCCTTGAGCGCGGCGTCAACAAGCTTGCCGACACGGTCAAGGTGACGATCGGCCCCCGCGGCCGCAACGTCGTCATCGACAAGAAGTTCGGCGCGCCCACCATCACCAACGACGGTGTCACGATCGCCCGTGAGGTCGAGATCGAGGACCCGTTCGAGAACCTCGGCGCCCAGCTGGTGAAGGAGGTGGCGACCAAGACCAACGACATCGCGGGTGACGGCACCACCACCGCCACCGTGCTCGCCCAGGCGCTGGTCCGCGAGGGCCTGAAGAACGTCGCCGCCGGTGCCTCCCCGGCCGCCCTGAAGAAGGGCATCGACGCCGCGGTCAAGGCGATCTCCGAGGACCTGCTCGCCTCGGCCCGCCCGATCGACGAGAAGTCCGACATCGCCGCCGTCGCCGCGCTGTCCGCCCAGGACCAGCAGGTCGGCGAGCTGATCGCCGAGGCCATGGACAAGGTCGGCAAGGACGGTGTCATCACCGTCGAGGAGTCCAACACCTTCGGTCTGGAGCTGGACTTCACCGAGGGCATGGCCTTCGACAAGGGCTACCTGTCCCCGTACTTCGTCACCGACCAGGAGCGTATGGAGGCCGTCCTCGACGACCCGTACATCCTGATCAACCAGGGCAAGATCTCCTCGATCACCGAGCTGCTCCCGCTGCTCGAGAAGATCATTCAGAGCAACGCCTCGCGGCCGCTGCTGATCATCGCCGAGGACGTCGAGGGCGAGGCCCTGTCGACCCTGGTGGTCAACAAGATCCGTGGCACCTTCAACGCCGTCGCGGTGAAGGCCCCCGGCTTCGGCGACCGTCGCAAGGCGATGCTCCAGGACATGGCCGCGCTCACCGGCGCCACGGTCATCTCCGAGGAGGTCGGCCTCAAGCTCGACCAGGCCGGTCTGGACGTGCTCGGTTCCGCCCGCCGCGTGACCGTCACCAAGGACGACACCACCATCGTCGAGGGTGGCGGCGACTCCGCCGACGTGCAGGGCCGCATCGCGCAGATCAAGGCCGAGATCGAGAACACCGACTCCGACTGGGACCGCGAGAAGCTCCAGGAGCGCCTCGCCAAGCTGGCCGGCGGCGTGTGCGTGATCAAGGTCGGCGCCGCCACCGAGGTGGAGCTGAAGGAGAAGAAGCACCGTCTGGAGGACGCCATCTCCGCGACCCGCGCCGCGGTCGAGGAGGGCATCGTCTCCGGTGGTGGCTCCGCGCTGGTGCACGCCGCGAAGGTCCTGCAGGACGGTCTCGGCAAGACCGGCGACGAGGCCACCGGTGTGACCGTCGTCCGCAACGCGGTCGTCGAGCCGCTGCGCTGGATCGGCGAGAACGCCGGCCAGGAGGGCTACGTCATCGTCTCCAAGGTCAAGGACCTGGAGAAGGGCCACGGCTACAACGCCGCGACCGGTGAGTACGGCGACCTGGTCAAGGCCGGCGTCATCGACCCGGTCAAGGTCACCCGCTCCGCCCTGGAGAACGCCGCCTCCATCGCCTCCCTCCTCCTCACGACCGAGACCCTGGTCGTCGAGAAGAAGGAAGAGGAAGAGGCCACCGCGGGCCACGGCCACAGCCACGGCCACTCCCACTAAGGCAAAACGCCCCTAGGGCAACCGACTTCGCCCCGCCGGGATTCTCTCGGCGGGGCGAAGCGCTGTCCGGGCCCGCCTCCGTCAGCGCGGCCCGTACTTCCGCCCCGTGCGCGCGCTGATCCCGCCCAGCAGCCCCCTGGGGGCGATCTTGGCGAGGCCCATCAGGGCCTTGTAGCGGGGGTCGGGGATGGAGACGGTCTTGCCGCGGGCGAGGTCGTTCACCGCCTCCGCGACCAGTTTGTCGGCGTCCAGCCACATCCAGCCGGGGATGTTGTCCGTGCCCATCCCGGCCCGCTCGTGGAACTCGGTGCGGACGAAGCCGGGGCACAGGGCCATCAGCCGGACCCCGCTGCCCGCAAGGTCCTTCGCCGCGCCCTGGGTGAACTGCACGACCCACGCCTTCGAGGCGCCGTACGTACCGCGCGGGACGAAGGCCGCCACCGAGGCGACGTTCACCACGCCACCGCGCCCGCGCTCCCGCATCGCCTCCGTCGCCGCCGAGGTCAGCCGGAGCACCGCCTCGCAGTGCACCTTGATCATGCGCAGCTCGTCGGCCATGGAGACGTCGAGGTAGCGGCCCTTGTTGCCGAACCCGGCGTTGTTGACCAGCAGGTCGACCGGACGGCGGCGGTCACCGAGCCGCTCGGCCACCGTCTCGATGCCCTTGTCCTCGGCGAGGTCGGCGGCCAGCACCTCCGCCTCGACGCCGTGCAGGTCGTGCAACTCGAGCGCCTGCTCCCGCAGCCGCGCCGTGTCGCGCGCCACCAGCACCAGGTCGTGCCCGTCCGCCGCCAGCCGCCGTGCGAACGCGGCGCCGATGCCCGCGGTCGATCCCGTAATCAGAGCCGTAGTCATGGCCCAAGAGTAGGGCGGCCCCGGCCCCGCGGTGACGGCCGCTCAGCGTGCCTGGTCCGCCAGGTACTTGTGGACCCTCGCCAGCGTCTCGCCGTGCAGCGCGTCGCCCGCCGCGAGCAGCGACGGCAGCAGCTCGCGCTCGGTGGTCACCGCGCGGAACTGCGTCGCCGCCGTCACCCCGTGGTCCGGGCGGTGCACGATCTCCACCGCGTCGCCCGCCCGGATCTCGCCCGGCTCGATCACCCGGAGGTACGCACCCGTGACGGCCTTCCGGGTGAACCTCTTCACCCAGCCCCGTTCGGCCATGTGGCCCTGGAACGTACGGCACGGAATCCGCCCCGACGTCACCTCCAGCACCACCTGGGAACCGATCCGCCAGCGCTCGCCGATCAGCGCGCCGGACACCTCGAGACCGGCCGTGGTGAGGTTCTCGCCGAAGACGCCGTTGCCCAGCGGCCGACCCAGCTCGCGCTCCCACGCGTCGAGATCCTCGCGCGCGAACGCGTACACCGCCTGGTCGTCCCCGCCGTGATGGCGCAGCTCGCACACCGCGTCCCCGGCCAGCCCGCTGCCGCCGGTCCCCTTCGGCCCCGGCGCCGCCACCCGCACCGGCCCGTCGAAAGGCCGCTTGTCGATGCCCGTCACCCCCTCGGCCTGGTCGGTGTACGGCACCGCGCGGGGTTGCCCCAGATTGACGGAGAGAAGCTTCATGCGCGCACGGTACGTGACCGTTCCCCAAAGCGTCGACGCGATATCGAGCCCCTTTCCCAAGCACGCCTTATGCTCGAAGAGTGATCGAGGCCCGCCATCTCCGCGTCCTGCGCGCCGTCGCCGCCACCGGCTCCTTCTCGGCGGCGGGGCGCGAGCTGGGCTGCACCCAGCCCGCCGTCAGCCAGCAGATGAAGGCGCTGGAGAGTTCCGTCGGCACCCCGCTGCTGGTCCGGGGCGGCCGCGAGATGCGGCTGACCCAGGCCGGAGAAGCCCTGGTCAGGCACGCCTCCGGCATCCTCGCCGGGCTCACCGCCGCCGAGGAGGAGGTCGCCGCCATCGCGGGCCTGCGCGCGGGCCGGGTCCGGCTCGTCTCCTTCCCCAGCGGCACCTCCACCCTGGTCCCCACCGCCCTCGCCGCCCTGCGCGCCGCCCACCCCGGCACCCGCGTCTCCCTGGAGGAGGCCGAACCGCCGAGGTCCGTGGAGCTGCTGCGCGAGGGCGACTGCGACCTGGCCCTCGCCTTCCGCTACGAGGGCGCCGCCCCCACCGAGGAGTGGGACGACCTGGTCGTACGACGGCTGCTGACGGACCGTCTGGTCGCCCTGGTCCCCGAACGGCACCGGCTCGCGGGCGCCGACGCCGTCGCCATCGGGGAACTGGCCGAGGAGCCCTGGATCGCGGGCTGCCCGCGCTGCCGCGGCCAGCTGGTGCGGGTCTGCGAGGGCGCCGGATTCACCCCCCGCATCGACTTCGCCACCGACGACTACCCGGCCGTGGTCGGCCTGGTCGGCGCCGGTCTGGGCGTCGCCGTACTGCCCCGCCTGGCGGTGGAGTCGGTACGGCCCAGAGGGGTGCGTGTGGTCCGGCTGGAGCCCGCGGTACGACGGGAGATCGTCGCCCTCACCCTCCCCGACCTGGCCCAGGTCCCGGCCGTGGCCGCGACGTTGGAGCAGCTGGGCCGGGCGGCGTCCCGCGCGTAGGCACGGGTCAGGGGCACGCGGGTGCGTGCCCGGGGGATTGCAGAAACGTTCCTTCAGGCGTGTGGGCCGACGCCCCCGCTGGTGGTGGACACCAGCCGGTTGCGCGCCCGGCCCATCAGCTCTTCGCGCTCGTCCTCGGTCAGCCCGCCCCACACGCCGTACGGCTCACGCACCGCCAACGCGTGTGCCGCGCACTGCGCTCGGACCGGGCACCGCATGCAGACCTCCTTGGCCGAGTTCTCACGTGCACTCCGCGCCGCACCGCGCTCGCCCTCCGGGTGGAAGAAGAGCGAGCTGTCCACCCCTCGGCAGGCTGCCAGCAGCTGCCAGTCCCACAGGTCCGCGTTCGGTCCGGGAAGGCGGGAGAAATCTGCCATTACGTGACCCCTTGTAGCCGTTCTGGGCGGATACTGTGCCTTCGACCGTACATCTCCGGTCTAAGGAGATGAAAATATGACTCATTGCGAATCTAGCCTCAGACACTAAAAAACGGGACCAAAAACGGCTAAATGGGGCACGGGTTGTGAGGAAAAGCCGTGGGTCCGCCGAGCATGTCTGCACCGTGTCGGAGCCCTCACGTAGAGTGCCGAAGTCAGTACGCCGACCCGTAACTCTTTCGGGTGACCGTCGTTGAGAGTGCGGAGGCGGTTGAAAACACAAGTGCTCGGGCAGGCGTCCGAGACGGTCGACCGCACAGGTGACGATTCCGTACCAGCCTGGAGGCTCAAGGTGACGCGCATCAGCTGCGGAGGGCGGTCATGACTTCCGTCCTCGTCTGCGACGACTCCCCGCTTGCCCGAGAGGCGCTTCGCCGCGCGGTTGCGACCGTGCCCGGCGTCGAGCGCGTGACGACGGCTGCCAACGGCGAGGAAGTCCTCCGCCGCTGGGGCGCCGACCGCTCCGACCTCATTCTCATGGACGTACGCATGCCCGGCCTGGGCGGCGTCGAGACCGTGCGCCGTCTGCTGTCCGCCGACCCGGGCGCGCGCATCATCATGCTGACCGTCGCCGAGGACCTCGACGGCGTCGCCCTCGCGGTGGCCGCGGGCGCGCGGGGCTATCTGCACAAGGACGCCTCCCGCGCCGAGCTCCGCGCGACGGTGACGCAGGCCCTCGCCGACCCCACCTGGCGGCTGGCCCCGCGTCGGCTGCGCTCGGCCGAGATGGGCGCCGCGCCCACGCTCACCGCGCGTGAGATCCAGGTGCTGGAGGGCATGAGCCACGGCCGCTCCAACGCGGAGATCGGCCGCGAGCTGTTCCTCTCCGAGGACACCGTCAAGACCCACGCCCGACGCCTGTTCAAGAAGCTCGGCGCCTCGGACCGCGCCCACGCGGTGGCACTCGGCTTCCGCTGGGGACTGGTCCGGTAAGGGCATGCGCAGCCGCTGCGCTCGGCCTCGGTCCTGGGGTTCCTGGCGGGCGCCGGAGGGTGTGGGTGTGTGCGGTCGGTCGGTTCTGGCGACGGCGCTCGCCGCGGGCGGGCGCCGGGTGGTGCCGGTCTCGGCCGGTGCCGGGCCGGGTGTTCTCGCCGGAGTGATCGCGGCCGGTGCCGGTGGGCCGTGTCGGTTCGGCTCGACTTGGGCGCCAACAGTGGAGGCCGTGTCCGCCGGTGCCGGGGACGTGCTCGTGGTCGGCGGTCGGGTGGCTGCCGGGTCCGGGGCGGGTCCGGCTGTCGGCGGTCCACCTCGCGGACGTGGGCGGACCGTTCCGTGTGCCCCGCGGGAGAGTCGTCGGGCGTCGCCGACCGCGACCGGTGCCGGGCCGGGCGCCCGAGGTGTCCTCAGCCCGCGCGGTCCGGCGCGTTCGCCGTCGGCCGACGGCGGTGTCTGCCCCTCGGGGCTGTGCCGCCTCGCGGGAGACGCCGCAGCTCACCGGCGTCCACGTACCGGCACCGCCGGAGGCACCCGTGGCGGAATCGGTTCTGTTCGCGGCCCGCGAGGGACCGCGTGCTGCTTGTTTCGGCGGGGATGCCGCATCCTTGAGGTGTGGAGTCTCTCGGGGACGAGTCGAGCGAGCGGAAAACGAGCGGAAGGGGAGGGCGCAGGAGATGAGTGCCGGCGCACCTGCTCATAACGCTTCGGTGCACAACCACGAACGCGATGCCACGGACCGGACGGCCGCAAGGCACCATGGACCGATGCGCGACGACGAGGCGGGCACGGCTCCCGGGCCGATCAGCGCCCTGGTGCACCGTGCCGTCGACGGGGACGAGCAGGCCACGCACGACCTGCTCGCGCATGTCCATCCCCTCGCGCTGCGCTACTGCCGCACCCGCCTGTCCCGGCTGCCCGGCGACGCCCGCCACTTCGTGGAGGACCTCGCCCAGGAGGTCTGCGTGGCAGTGCTGCTCGCCCTGCCGCGCTACCGCGACACCGGCCGCCCCTTCGAGGCGTTCGTCTTCGCCATCGCCTCCCACAAGGTGGCCGACCTCCAGCGCGCCGCGATGCGCCACCCCGGCTCCACCGCCGTCCCCTCGGACGAGATGCCGGAGCGGCCCGACGACTCCCTCGGTCCCGAGGAACGCGCCCTGCTCAACTCCGACGCCGCCTGGGCGAAGAAGCTGCTGGCCAACCTCCCCGAGAACCAGCGCGAACTGCTGCTGCTCCGGATCGCCGTGGGCTTGACCGCGGAGGAGACAGGGCAGATGTTGGGAATGTCACCAGGAGCGGTGCGAGTGGCCCAGCATCGCGCGCTGAGCCGCCTGCGCGCCCTGGCCGAGCAGTAGCCCACGAGGCTCCTGTACCGGAACACCGCGCGCGTGAGACACCGCGCATGAGCACGCGAGCCGCGGAATCCGTACGAACATACGAAGCCTGAAGCGCCCCCGTAGCGTGGAATTTGCTCACGACGCTTCCCGTTAGCATGGACATCCGCACCGATCAAGGCCATTTGGGGAAGGTGTCATGACTGCCAACGTCGACGGAGTGCCCGGTAAATTCCAGACACTCGGGCTGACCTACGACGACGTGCTGCTGCTGCCGGGCGCGTCGGACATGGCGCCCGACGAGATCGACACCGCCTCGTACGTCTCCCGGAACGTGCGGGTCAACATCCCGCTGCTGTCCGCCGCCATGGACAAGGTGACCGAGTCCCGCATGGCGATCGCCATGGCCCGTCAGGGCGGCGTGGGCGTGCTGCACCGGAACCTGTCCATCGAGGACCAGGCCAACCAGGTCGACCTGGTGAAGCGGTCCGAGTCGGGCATGGTCACCGACCCGATCACCATCCACCCGGAGGCCACGCTGGCCGAGGCCGACGCGCTGTGCGCCCGGTTCCGGATCAGCGGTGTGCCGGTGACGGACAACGACAAGAAGCTGCTCGGCATCGTCACCAACCGCGACATGGCCTTCGAGAGCGACCGCACCCGGCGCGTCCACGAGGTCATGACGCCGATGCCGCTGGTCACCGGCAAGGTCGGCATCTCCGGCCCGGAGGCCATGGAGCTGCTGCGCAAGCACAAGATCGAGAAGCTGCCGCTGGTCGACGAGCGCGGTGTGCTCAAGGGTCTGATCACGGTCAAGGACTTCGTCAAGGCCGAGCAGTACCCGAACGCGGCCAAGGACTCCGAGGGCCGGCTGCTCGTCGGCGCGGCGGTCGGCGTGGCCGGTGACTCCTTCGAGCGCGCCCAGGCGCTGATCGAGGCGGGCGCCGACTTCATCGTCGTCGACACCGCGCACGGTCACTCCCGTCTGGTCGGCGACATGATCGCCAAGATCAAGTCCAACTCCTCCGGCATCGACGTGATCGGCGGCAACATCGCCACCCGCGACGGCGCCAAGGCGCTGGTGGACGCGGGCGCGGACGGCATCAAGGTCGGCGTCGGCCCCGGCTCGATCTGCACCACCCGTGTGGTCGCCGGTGTCGGTGTCCCGCAGGTCACCGCGATCTACGAGGCCGCGCTCGCCGCCAAGGAGGCCGGGGTCCCGGTCATCGGCGACGGTGGCCTGCAGTACTCCGGCGACATCGCCAAGGCCCTGGTCGCGGGCGCCGACACGGTGATGCTCGGCTCGCTGCTCGCGGGCTGCGAGGAGTCGCCGGGCGAGCTGCTGTTCATCAACGGCAAGCAGTTCAAGTCGTACCGGGGCATGGGTTCGCTGGGTGCGATGCAGACGCGTGGCGACCGCCGGTCGTTCTCCAAGGACCGCTACTTCCAGGAGGGCGTCGCCTCCGACGAGGCGCTGATCCCCGAGGGCATCGAGGGCCAGGTGCCCTACCGGGGCCCGCTGTCCTCCGTGGTGCACCAGCTGGTCGGCGGTCTGCGCCAGTCGATGTTCTACGTCGGCGGCCGCACCGTGCCGGAGCTGCAGGACAACGGCCGGTTCGTCCGGATCACGTCGGCGGGTCTCAAGGAGAGCCACCCGCACGACATCCAGATGACGGTCGAGGCACCGAACTACAGCAACAAGAAGTGACGCACACGCGCGTGTGCGGGTCGTGACGAGGGCGGTTCCGGGGCATCCGGGACCGCCCTCCGCTTCGCCGGGGACGGCCATCGCGTGGCCGGTCGGCGATACTGGAAGACGCTGTAAGCATCAGGGAAAGGCATGACGTGACTGAGATCGAGATCGGGCGCGGCAAGCGCGGCCGCCGGGCGTACGCCTTCGACGACATCGCCGTCGTCCCCAGCCGCCGTACGCGGGACCCGAAGGAGGTCTCGATCGCCTGGCAGATCGACGCCTACCGCTTCGAGCTGCCGTTCCTGGCCGCTCCCATGGACTCGGTCGTCTCCCCGGCCACCGCGATCCGCATCGGTGAGATGGGGGGCCTCGGCGTCCTCAACCTCGAGGGCCTGTGGACCCGGCACGAGGACCCGCAGCCGCTGCTGGACGAGATCGCCGAGCTCCCGGCCGAGGTGGCCACCCGCCGCCTCCAGGAGATCTACGCGGCTCCCGTCAAGGAGGAGCTGATCGGCCAGCGCATCAAGGAGGTGCGGGACGCCGGTGTGGTCACGGCCGCCGCGCTCTCCCCGCAGCGCACCGCCGAGTTCTCCAAGGCGGTCGTCGACGCGGGTGTGGACATCTTCGTCATCCGCGGCACCACGGTCTCCGCGGAGCACGTCTCGTCCTCGCACGAGCCGCTGAACCTCAAGCAGTTCATCTACGAGCTGGACGTCCCGGTGATCGTCGGCGGCTGCGCCACGTACACCGCGGCCCTGCACCTGATGCGCACCGGCGCGGCGGGTGTGCTGGTCGGCTTCGGCGGCGGCGCCGCGCACACCACGCGCAACGTGCTGGGCATCCAGGTCCCGATGGCGACCGCGGTCGCCGACGTGGCCGCCGCCCGCCGCGACTACATGGACGAGTCCGGCGGCCGGTACGTGCACGTGATCGCGGACGGCGGTGTCGGCTGGTCCGGCGACCTGCCCAAGGCGATCGCCTGCGGCGCCGACGCGGTGATGATGGGCTCCCCGCTGGCCCGTGCCACGGACGCGCCCGGCAAGGGCCACCACTGGGGCATGGAGGCGGTCAACGAGGAGCTGCCGCGCGGCAAGAAGGTCGACCTCGGCACCGTCGGCACCCTGGAGGAGGTCCTCACCGGCCCCTCCCGCACCCCCGACGGCTCCATGAACTTCTTCGGCGCCCTCCGCCGCGCCATGGCCACCACCGGCTACAGCGAGCTGAAGGAATTCCAGCGGGTCGAGGTCACGGTGGCGGACAGCCAGCACCGCCGCTGAGCTTTTTTCGCACGGAGAGGGCCCGGTCACCTTGGGGGTGACCGGGCCCTCTCGTATGCGCGGGGGCGCGTCCGGACGCACAAGGGGCGCACGGGTGCGTTCGGGACGAATACGCGGTTGACCGCTCTTACGAGCCGATACCGCGGGCCCACCCGTTGGGATCGGAGCCGTCTGTGGATGGTGAAGTTCCGAAGGAGGTGGATCTTGCGGATTTTCGGATGGTGAGCGGCCGCCCCCAAGGACACTAGGGGCGGACACTCCGTGATCCATCCAGGAGCCTGCCGCAGCAGCCACTGCGGTGGGCTCCACCTGTGTGACCACCGTAGCGAGGGGTGCGGTCCGGTGCCACCACTGTCAGGCGCACTGCTCCCGTGCGCCCCCCTTCACAACCGGTGCGCCGCGCCCGTCGGGGTCACTCCTCGGGTGTCCAGCAGGAGCTGGGCCTTTACCGAGAGGCCCTGGAGGTCGTAGGTGCGGTGGGGTTGGAGGAGGAGGGTGAGGTCGGCGGCGGCCGCGGCTTCGTAGAGGGAGTCGGCGCGGGGGACCGGGCGGTCGAGGACGTGCCAGGCGGGGATGTGGGGGTCGTGGTAGCTGACGGAGGCGCCGAGTTCCATCAGGCGGACGGCGATCTCGTGGGCGGGGGTGCCCTGCTGGTCGGCGAGGTCGGCCTTGTAGGTGACGCCGAGGAGGAGGACGCGGGCGCCGCGGGCGGACTTGCCGTGCTCGTTGAGGAGGGCGGCGGCGCGCTGGACGACGTAGTGCGGCATGCGCCCGTTGACCTGCTGGGCCAGCTCCACCATGCGCAGGCCCCGGCTCGCGTGGCCGGTGAGGTCCTGCGGGACGCCGTGGCCGCCGACGCCGGGGCCCGGCCGGAACGCCTGGAAGCCGTACGGCTTGGTCTCCGCGCAACGGATCACGTCCCACAGGTCGACGCCCAGTTCGTGGCAGACGACGGCCATCTCGTTGGCGAGCGCGATGTTGACGTGCCGGAAGTTGGTCTCCAGCAGCCGTACCGCCTCCGCCTCGCGCAGCCCCCGCGCACGGACGACCTTGTCGGTGAGTCGGCCGTAGAACGCGGCGGCCGACTCGGTGCAGGCGGGGGTGAGGCCGCCGATGACCTTCGGGGCGGGGGCGTGGTCCCGGCTGCCGGGGTCGGCCCGGCTGGGGGAGTAGGCGAGGTGGAAGTCCCGTCCGGCGCGCAGTCCGGAGCCCTGCTCCAGGATCGGGCGCAGGAAGTCCTCGGTGGTGCCGGGCAGGACGGGCGACTCCAGGATGACCGTGGTGTGCGGGCGCAGCCGTCCGGCCAGGGTGCGGGCGGCCGCCTCGACCTGGCCGAGGTCGAGTTCGCCGTCGGCGCCGCGCGGGGTGGGCGCGCAGATGACGGCGGTGCGGACCCGGCCGAGCTGGGCGGGGTCGGTGCAGGGGCGGAAGCCGGTGGAGCGCATCCGGCGGAGTTCGGCGGGGCTGAGCGACCCCGCCTCGGGGCCGGTGGCGTATCCGATGGTGGGGATGCCTGCGGTGACGGCGGCCCGGGCCAGCGGCAGGCCGTAGGGACCGAGTCCGATGACGGCGAGATCTGCGGGCATGGCGTGGGCCGTCCTTCCCGATAGCCGAAGGGGGAATGGTGCGCAAGCCCTGTGGACTGGACGAGCGGGCGCACAGTCAGACTAGGTACAAATATGACCGTTATGTGTGATTGTGTTCGTGTGTCTTCGTGCTGATACGCACGGGTTTTCCACAGGCTGGGAGCCCGTGGTGGCCGAAGCCGCCCGACACCGCCACACTTTTGAGCAAGAGGTTCTGGGCATGAGGAGGGGACGAAGGGGCCGCGCCGCACCGGTGTGGCCCACCAGCGGGTTTGCGAGAGCGGGAGGCAGCGGTGAGGACAGCGACCCTCGACCCGGCGCGGCGCGCCGAGGCACTGGCGGAGATGGCCGAGCGTGAACTGGACGTGCTGGTGGTCGGCGGCGGCATCGTGGGCGCGGGCACCGCGCTGGACGCCGCCACCCGTGGCCTGTCCACCGGCCTGGTCGAGGCGCGCGACTGGGCGTCCGGCACCTCGAGCCGGTCCAGCAAGCTGATACACGGCGGTCTGCGCTATCTGGAGATGCTCGACTTCCCCCTCGTGCGCGAGGCGCTGAAGGAACGCGGCCTGCTGCTGGAGCGGCTCGCCCCGCACCTGGTCAAACCGGTGCCGTTCCTCTACCCCCTCCAGCACCGCTGGTGGGAGCGGCTGTACGCGGGCGCCGGTGTCGCGTTGTACGACGTGATGTCCATGGCCCGGGGCCACGGCCGCGGCCTGCCCGCGCACCGCCACCTCAGCCGCAACCGAGCCCTGCGCGTCGCCCCCTGCCTGCGCAAGGACGCCCTGGTCGGCGCCCTCCAGTACTACGACGCCGAGGTGGACGACGCCCGCTTCGTCACCACCCTGGTCCGCACCGCCGCCTCCTACGGCGCCAAGGTCGCCAACCGCACCCGCGTCACCGGGTTCCTGCGCGAGGGCGAGCGGGTCGTCGGGGTCCGGGTGGAGGACGTGGAGGGCGGCGGGGAGTACGAGATCCGCGCCCGCCAGGTGGTCAACGCCACCGGGGTGTGGACCGACGACACCCAGGGGCTGGTGGGGGAGCGCGGCCAGTTCCACGTCAAGGCGTCCAAGGGCATCCATCTGGTCGTGCCCAAGGACCGCATCCACTCCAGCACCGGCCTGATCCTGCGCACCGAGAAGTCCGTCCTCTTCGTCATCCCCTGGGGCAGGCACTGGATCGTCGGCACCACCGACACCGCGTGGGACCTCGACAAGGCGCACCCGGCCGCCTCCAGCGCCGACATCGACTACCTGCTGGAGCATGTGAACTCGGTGCTGTCGGTGCCGCTCACCCGCGACGACGTCGAGGGGGTCTACGCGGGCCTGCGGCCCCTGCTGGCCGGTGAGTCCGAGGCCACCAGCAAGCTGTCCCGCGAGCACACCGTGGCGCACCCGGTGCCGGGCCTGGTGGTCGTCGCGGGCGGCAAGTACACGACGTACCGGGTGATGGCGGAGGACGCCGTCGACGCGGCGGTGCACGGCCTGGACCGCCGGGTGGCCAATTCCGTCACCGAGGAGATCCCGCTGCTCGGCGCCGAGGGCTATCCGGCGATGTGGAACGCCCGCCAGCGGATAGCCGAGCGCAGCGGACTGCATGTGGCCCGCGTCGAGCACCTGCTGAACCGGTACGGCTCGGTGGCCGACCAGGTTCTCGACCTGATAGCCGCCGACCCCACCCTGGGCGAACCCCTGCGGCACGCGGACGACTATCTGCGCGCCGAGATCGTCTACGCGGCCTCCCACGAGGGCGCCCGGCACCTGGACGACGTCCTCACCCGCCGCACCCGCATCTCCATCGAGACCTTCGACCGGGGCACCCGCAGCGCCCGCGAGGCCGCCGAGCTGATGGCACCGGTGCTCGGGTGGGACGAGGACCAGATCGCCCGCGAGGTCGAGCACTACGAGAAGCGGGTCGAGGCCGAGCGCGAGTCCCAGCGCCAGCCCGACGACCTGACGGCGGACGCCGCCCGGCTGGGGGCGCCGGACATCGTGCCGCTGTAAGGCGGGACTGAGGTCGGTTCACTCGAACGAGTGGCCGGGTTCGGGATCTCCGTTCCCGGCCCGCTCGTTCTGCCAGGTGCGGGGGCAGAACTCGGCGGCGAGCAGGGCCCGTTCGAGCCGGGGGTCCGTCTTCGCGTCCGTGTTCACGCGGAAGGTGAGGACGCGGCCGCCGTCGGCGGTGGCCGCGACGCGCACATAGCCACCGGCGATCCGTCCGTTGTGTCCCCAGACGGTGAGCCCGCACGGAAGCCGGGCCGGATACAGGCCCAGGCCGTACGCGCCCTGTGCGGCCCGGGTGTCCAGCATCTCGCGCAGCCGGCGCGGGGGCAGCAGGTCGCCGCCGAGCAGGGCCGCGTAGAAGCGGTCCAGGTCGTCGAGCGTGGACACCAGCTCGCCCGCCGCCCCGGCCACGCGGGGGTCGAGTTCGGTGACGTCGGAGCCGTCGGCGGCGTAGGCCCGGCCGTGTGGCGAGGGGAGGGAGCGGCGGGAGCCGGGGAAGGAGGTGCCCGTGAGGCCCAGCGGGGCGATGATCCTGCGCTGTGCCTCGGCGGCGTAGGAGCGGCCGGTGACCTGACGGATCACCATGCCGAGCAGGACGTAGTTGGTGCTGGAGTAGGAGTGGTGGCCCGCGCGGCCCGAGGGGAGGGTGAGTGCGATGCGCACGGCCTGAAGGGGAGTCAGCGGGGCCAGGCCCTGGGTGGCGTCGGTGAAGTCGGCGATACCGCTGGTGTGGGTGAGCAGGTCGCGCAGGGTGATGCGGGATTCCTCGCCGGAGTGCCGTGTCCCGGCGCGGAGTCGGGGCAGGAGTCCGGGGAGGTGCTGTTCGACGGTGTCGGACAGGGAGAGCCGGTGTTCCGCGGCGAGTTGCAGCACGACGGTCGCCACGAAGGTCTTGGTGACACTCCCGGCGCGGAAATGGTCGGCACGGGCGATACCCCGGCCCGCGTCCGCGTAGCGCCATGCGCGGCGTGTGCCATGACGGTCCTGCGCGAGCAGGGCAGCGGCGGGGGCTCCACCCTCGCTGACCAGCAGCGGAAGCACAGTGTCCGAGAATCCGGCGGCGGGGGTCGCGCCGGGAGCCGTGGGGGTGAGCAGCAGAGCCACGAGAACCGGTATGGACAAGACTGTCCGAAGGGTCGGCATCCCTGGCTCCTTCCGTGTCGGGGGACATCATCCCGGCAACTGGAACATCTGGTTCAGGGGGTGCGCCGACGCTGCGGACGAGGTGCGCCCAGAGGGGCCCCCTGGGCGTCGGCCGGTTGTCACGTGAGGGACAATGAAGGCTCTGTCAGGGCGGGTTGCATGAGGGGACGCATGTCGGAGGCGGAGCGGGCGGGTTCATCCCGTCAGGAGACTCGTCAGGGCAAGAACGAGCGTCGTCTTCTCGCCGGGCGGTACCGGCTGGGGGACGTGCTGGGCCGGGGCGGCATGGGCACGGTCTGGCGTGCCGAGGACGAGACCCTGGGCCGGACGGTGGCGGTCAAGGAGCTGCGGTTCCCGTCGAACATCGACGAGGAGGAGAAGCGGCGCCTGATCACGCGCACCCTGCGCGAGGCCAAGGCGATCGCCCGGATTCGCAACAACAGCGCGGTGACGGTCTTCGACGTGGTCGACGAGGACGACCGGCCGTGGATCGTCATGGAGCTGGTCGAGGGCAAGTCCCTGGCCGAGGTCATCCGTGAGGACGGTGTGCTGACGCCCCGTCGCGCCGCCGAGGTCGGGCTCGCCGTGCTGGACGTGTTGCGCTCCGCCCACCGCGAGGGCATCCTGCACCGTGATGTGAAGCCGTCCAACGTGCTGATCGCCGAGGACGGCCGGGTCGTGCTCACCGACTTCGGCATCGCCCAGGTCGAGGGCGACCCGTCCATCACCTCCACCGGCATGCTCGTCGGCGCCCCCTCCTACATCTCCCCGGAGCGGGCCCGAGGCCACAAGCCCGGTCCCGCCGCCGACCTGTGGTCGCTGGGCGGCCTGCTGTACGCCTCGGTCGAGGGCGTGCCGCCGTACGACAAGGGGTCGGCCATCGCCACCCTGACCGCCGTGATGACCGAGAACCCGGAGGAGCCCAAGAACGCGGGCCCGCTGGCCGACGTCATCCACGGGCTGCTCACCAAGGAGCCCGCCCAGCGGCTCGACGACGCGGGCGCGCGGGCCATGCTCAACAAGGTCATCCGCGCCAATGACGCGGAGCCGCTGGACGCCACGCGGGTCGTGCCGATCCCGGCGCAGCCCGACTCCCCCGAGACCAAGCGGGAGGAGTCCGGCGACAAGGTCCGCGGGGCGCTGCGCTCGGTCCGCAAGGCGGCCGGGGCCGCGTCGGCCGCCGCTGTCGCCCGGC
The DNA here is from genome assembly GCF_044903645.1 of Streptomyces sp. NPDC002176. Lineage (NCBI taxonomy): Bacteria > Bacillati > Actinomycetota > Actinomycetes > Kitasatosporales > Streptomycetaceae > Streptomyces > Streptomyces sp. NPDC002176. The sequence continues at coordinate 943,414 of NZ_JBJDQW010000002.1, read as the reverse complement.
CGAAGAGCGGCACCACGGCGTCGACGGGTGCCGGTGGACGCGGTGGTTCCGACACGCCGAACGCCAGCGCGAACAAGCCAAGTTCGAGCTGGCCCGTGATGCCGCCGCCGGACCTGGATCTCGCGCCGAGGCCCATGCCGAAGGCATCGCTCACCGACGTGGTGCCCAAGCGCACGCTGATCATCGTCGCCGCGGTGATCGCCCTGGCCGTGCTGGTGCTCGGCACCGTCCTCGTCCTCACGCTCGGCGACGACGACAAGGGGACCGGCGGGTCCCAGGCCGCGCCCAGCGCGAGTTCCTCCACCAACCGGGACACGGGCAAGGGCGGCGGCACCGGCCCGGACGGCTCGGGTTCCGCGCCCGCCACCGACGGCTCCCGCTCCGGCGAGGCCAGTGACGCGAGCACCGCCGACGACTCCGGCGGCAAGGGCGGCAGCGGCGATCCGGACGACGACTCCTCCTCCGGCTCCTCCGGGAACAAGGGCTCCGGCAGCGCCCCCGTCGTGACGACCCGTAAGAGCTCCCAGGGCTACTCGATCGGCCTGCCCAAGGGCTGGAAGTACGTGTCGGCCAGCGACGCGGGCGACCGCTACACCGGCCCCGACGGCCAGAAGCTGCTCGTCGCCTGGACGAGCACGCCCAAGAGCGACCCGGTGGCCGACTGGCAGAGGCAGGAACACGGCATGGTCCGCTCCCAGTACGACCGCATCCGCATAGCGAAGGTGGACTACCGGGGCTGGGCCACGGCCGACTGGGAGTTCACCTACGTGGACGGCGGCACCAAGTACCGCTCCATCGACCGGGGTTTCAAGGTCAACGACCACCTCGGGCACGCGCTGATGTACACGGCGAAGAGCTCCGACTGGGACGACACGCTGCGCGAGGACACCTGGAAGACGCTCACGACGTCCTTCGAGCCCAAGTCGTGACCTGAACGAGTTCGGGTTGGGAGCCGGGAATCGGTCATCCCCCCGGTGCGGGTTGCCTCCGGCACGTATCGTGAATGGTTGAGAACCGTACGCAGCCGGGTGTGACGCCCGACGGGCGGTGAACGATCGCGGGCGACCGGAACGGCAGGGGGGTGGCGGGCATGGACGAGTACGCGGGACGGGTGCTCGCCGACCGTTACCGCCTGCCGCTGCCGCCCTCCGACGAGTACGAACTCACCGAGACGTACGCCTTCGACACCTACAGCGGGCAGGAGGTGCTGGTCCGTCAGGTGCCGTTGCCGGAGGTCGTCGAGGCCGAGGTGATCGACGCCGAGGGACTGCCCGAGGGGTTCACCGCGCGTGAGCGTGGCCGTCGTGCCCCGGCGGGCCGCAGCGCCACCCGTACGCCCAAGGACCCTGCCGTCCGGCGTGCCGTGGAGGCCGCGCAGGCGGCGGCCCGGATACCCGACCATCCGCGCCTGGACCAGGTCTTCGACGTGTTCGCCGAGGGCGGTTCGCTGTGGATCGTCAGCGAGGCGGTGTCGGCGCGCCCGCTGTCCGCGCTGCTCGCCGAGCAGCCGCTGTCGCCGTACCGGGCCGCCGAGGTCGCGGCCGACGTGGTGATGGCGTTGCGCGTACTGCACGCCCACGGCTGGACTCACCGCAACATCACCTCCCGCACGGTCCTGGTCTGCGACGACGGCCGGGTCATGCTGACCGGCCTCGCGGTCGGCGCGGCCGAGGAGGCGCTGTGCGGGTACGACCCCGTCCCGGCCCAGGACGGTCCGGAGGAGCCGCCCGCGCCGGACCACCGACCGACGGCGGGGGGTGCCGTGGCCCGTACGGCCGCGGCGGCCGCCGCCGACGCGGACCCCGAGGCCGCACGGCGTGCCGCCATTCAGGCGCGGGTGACCGGCGGACTGCCCGCACCCGCTTCGAACGGCGACTCCGGCGCCGTCGTCCCGGTCCGGCCGCGGGTGCCGGAGACCGGGGACGACATCCGGGCCGCCCGCGCCGGGGCCATCGCCGCGTACCGTGCCGGTGCCCGGGCCGCCGCCCGCGTGCAGGAGACGGAGCGCGGCGGCCGTACCGCCCTGCCCGGAGCCCGTACGCCCGCCGAGGGGGAGATCGCGGGGGAGGGCGGAACACCGCCCGGTTCCGTGGCCGACCCGTACGGGGTGGCCGGGCGGCCCTGGCACGGCGCCGCACCCCGCCCCGGCACCCCCGCCCGCCAGGAGGCGGCACCGCCCTATCCGCTGAACCCGGCCCAGCCGGGCGTGCCCGCTCCGCCGCGCCCCGCGCTGCCCGCGCAGAACGGCGGGCCGGGCGGGTCCGGGTGGGACGAGCCGGAGGCCGCCGGGGCGCGGCGCGGGCCCGGTACCGCGATCGCGGCCGAGCGGGCGCGGCACATGCGGATGACCGTCGTGGGGCCGGTGACCGAGCGGTGGGCGCCCGAGCAGGCCGGGCCGGTGCACGAGAACTGGCAGCTGGCCGCGCCGGTGGGTCCCGCGACCGACCTGTGGGCGCTCGGCGCGCTGCTCTTCCGTGCCGTCCAGGGCCACGCGCCCTACCCGGAGGAGTCCACCGCCGAGCTGGTGCAGCTGGTCTGCGCGGAGCCGCCCGCCTACGCCGAGGAGTGCGGGCCGCTGCGCCCGGTCGTGGAGTCGCTGCTGCGTCAGGACCCCACCGAGCGGCTGGACTTCGAGGAGCTGAACGGCTGGCTGCGTTCGCTGGTGCGGTCCGCGCCCGAACCGGACGCCGGTGCCCATGTGGTGCCGGTGCCGCCCGCCGACCCGACCCGGCTGCCGATCGTGCGACGGCGCGGCGAACTGGCCCGGTGGCGGCGCCGGAACAGGGCGCCGGTGCCCCATCCGCACGGCAGGCACAAGCGGGCCCGGCAGGAGGCCACCGGTTCGCCGCGCAGCCTCGGCCGCGTCCTGCTGCTGTTCGTCTTCCTGCTGCTGGCCGGAGCCGTGGCCTACGCGGTGATGTTCATGCCCAAGCAGGGCGAGAGCGCCGACCGGACCGGGGGTGCGGGAGCGGCGAGTCCCGCGCCGTCCCGCGCGGAGCGGCCGTCGGGCGGGGAGAGCGCCCCGGACGACGGGCCGACCGCCTCCTCGCCCGCCACCGAGACCCAGACCGGCGGCGGTGCGGCCGCGGACGGCTTCACCCTGCGCACCGACCCGGCCGGCTTCAAGGTCGCCGTCGCCAAGGGCTGGAGCCACGCGCCGCGCAACAGCAGCGGCCAAGTCGTCTACTCGCGCGAGAGCTTCGAGCTGGTCGTCGTGCCCGGCCGGGACAGCACCGCCACCTATGGCAGCGACCCGATGGTGTACCAGCGGGACAAGGAACGGGAGTTGCAGCCGTACCGCGACTCCAGCTGGGCCACCGCGTCCGGGCTGCGCACCATCGAGGTGGGCGGACGGGTCATGGCCGAGGGGCAGTTCACCTGGACCGACGCCCAGGGCCGCGACCTGTTCGTGCGCAACATGGCGATGCTGCTGAACGGGCGGTACCACATCGTCCAGGTCCGCGGCCCGGAGGCGGAGCGCGACGAGGTCACCCGGCTGTACGACCAGGCGACGGCCACCTACCGCTACACCGGCTGAGGCGACACACCGACAGGGCCCGTTGCGGAAGCGGGCGTTCGGTTCCCGGCATGTGCGGAAGCGACAACCGTCACAGTGCTGTTTCCGTGGCCCCCCGCCGGTTCCCTGGGCGGGGAGCGGTCCCTAGTCTGACCCTGACAAGAACATTGCGGGGCAACGTGAATCAGATGCAGGGCCAGCTCGTGGCGGGCCGCTACCGGCTCACCGATTCCATCGGCAGCGGCGGCATGGGCCGGGTGTGGCGCGCCCATGACGAGGTGCTGCACCGGAAGGTCGCCGTCAAGGAGCTGACCGCGGCGCTGTACGTCTCCGAGAGCGACCAGCATGTGCTGCTGGCCCGCACCCGTGCCGAGGCCCGCGCCGCGGCGCGTATCAACCACTCCGCCGTCGTCACCGTGCACGACGTCCTCGAACACGACGGCCGTCCCTGGATCGTGATGGAGCTGGTCGAGGGCGAGTCGCTGGCCGACGCGGTCAAGGAGCGCGGCCGGATCGAGTCCCGCGAGGCCGCCCGGATCGGCCTGTGGGTGCTGCGGGCGCTGCGCGCCGCGCACACGGCGGGCGTGCTGCACCGCGATGTGAAGCCCGGCAACGTCCTGCTCGGCCGGGACGGCCGGGTCCTGCTCACCGACTTCGGCATCGCCCAGATCGAGGGCGACTCCACCATCACCCGTACCGGTGAAGTCGTCGGCTCGGTCGACTACCTCGCGCCGGAGCGAATACGCGGCCACGATCCCGGTCCCGCCTCCGACCTGTGGGCGCTCGGCGCGACGCTGTACACCGCCGTCGAGGGGCGTTCGCCGTTCCGCCGCACCTCGGCGCTGGGCACCATGCAGGCCGTCGTGGAGGAGAACGCCGAGGAGCCGCGCAACGCCGGTGCCCTCGGCCCGGTCATCGCCGCGCTGCTGCACAAGGACCCCGCCCGGCGCCCTGACCTGCACACCGCCGAGCGCATGCTGGACGACGCGGCCGCGGGCCGGGAGACGCGGACCGTGCCGGTGGCACCGCCGCTCCCGCACCCGGTCGCCCCCGTCGCCCGGGACACCGCCGTCACCCCGGTGGCCCCCGCCCCGCCCCGGCGCGGCCGCCGTACCCGCGTGCTCACGCTGGCCGCCGCCGCGGTCCTGGTGTTCTGCGCGAGCCTGACCGCCGGTTACCTCCAATGGGGCGGCGGCCACCACACGACGGACGAGGGCGCCCCCTCCGAAAGCCCCTCCGCCTCCGCGTCGGCCACGAACAGCTCCAGCACCGTCCCCGACGGCTGGGAGCGGTACGACGACCCGGTCGGCTTCAGCCTCTCCCTGCCCCAGGGCTGGAAGCGTTCCGTCTCCATCGACCAGGACGGCCTCCGCCAGGTCGACTACTCGCCCGACAAGGGCAAGCACCTGGTCCGGGTCGCCGTAGACACCGAGCCGGACTTCCGCACCTCCTACGAGCACCTGACCGATCTGGACCAGCGGGTCTCCCCCCGGCTGCTGCGGTACCAGCGGCTGGCGCTGAAGGAGGAGGTGTTCCGCGACGAGCCGGGCGCCCGCTGGGAGTACACGTGGAACGCCCTGGCCAAGGACGGCCCGCACTACTTCCCGGGCCCGTACCACGCCATCGATGTCGGCTACATGAACGGCGACGACACCGAGTACGCCATCTACGCGTCCTCCCCGGCCGGTGACTGGGCCACCACCAAGAAGCAGTTCAACTGGATTCTGCGGAGTTTCCAGGAGGGGTGACCGGCTCAGCTCGCGGAGCTTGGCCGGTCAGCGCCCCGGAGGGGATACGTCCGGTACGGCATGATGGGCCCCATGGGGACCGAGGGGCACGACCTCCGTGTGATCGCGGGCCGTTACCGCCTTGAGGCGCGCATCGGACGCGGCGGTATGGGCGTCGTCTGGCGGGCCGACGACCTGGTGCTGGGCCGTCAGGTGGCCGTCAAGGAACTCACCCTGGACGACTCCCTGTCGGAGGAGGACGCCCGCAGGCGCCGGGAGCACTCCTTCCGCGAGGCGCGGGCGGTCGCCCAGCTGCGGCATCCGCACATCATCGTGGTGCACGACGTGGTCGAGCAGGACGAACGGCCTTACCTGGTCATGGAGTTGATCGACGGCTGCTCGCTCGCCGAGCGCATCGCCGCTGATGGCCCGGTGGACGCGGCCGAGGCCGCCCGGATCGGCGCCGATCTGCTGAGCGCGCTGGCCACCGCGCACGCGGCCGGGGTGCTGCACCGGGACATCAAGCCCGCCAACGTGCTTCTGGAGTCCGGCACCGACCGGGTCGTGCTCACCGACTTCGGCATCGCGCGGGTCGCGGGCGCCACCACCCTCACCGAGACCGGGTCCTTCGTCGGCTCGCCCGAATACACCGCCCCGGAGCGGATGTCGGGGCTGCGCGGCGGGCCCGCGTCCGACCTGTGGTCGCTGGGCGCGCTGCTGTGCGCGGCGCTCAGCGGCGAGTCGCCCTTCCGGCGCGACTCGCTCGGCGGCATCCTGCACGCCGTCGTCACCGACGAGATCCGGCCGCCCGCCGAGGCGGGTCCGCTGCTCCCCGTCATCCGGGGCCTGCTGGAGCGCGATCCCGAGCTGCGGCTCGGCGCGGCCGACGCCGAGCGGATGCTGCGCACCTACCTGGACACCGGCCGGGTGCCGCCCGCGTCCGGTGTCCCGGCCGCCGCCCGCACGCTCCGGCTGCTCGGCGGGGTACGCGGCGCCAAGTCCGACACACCGCACCCGCCCGCCGCGCCCGAGGTACCGCAGGGCCCCGCCGCACCGGCGCCGACCCGCCGTCCCCCGAGACGGGCGAGGCTGATCGGCGCCCTGCTGATCGCCGCGGTGGCCGGAGCCGCGGTGTCGGCGGCGGTGCTGATGTTCCACGAGCACCGGAACGGCGGCGGCGACGCGCCCGGCGCCCCCGCCGCCTCCCGGACCCCCGGCCCCACCCGCACCACGGCACCCTCCGGGTACCGCACCGTCCGCGACCCGGCGGGCTTCGCCCTGGCCGTGCCGGACGGCTTCACCCGCGAACGGCAGGGCGAGCGCGTCTTCTACCTCTCCGCCGGAGGGACCTTCCGCCTCGGCATCAAGATCTCCCCGCCCGAACCCGGCGGCCCCGCCGCCGTCCTGGAGCGCCTCGCGGCCGAGGGCGCGGACAGCAACCCCGGTTACCGCGACGGCCGGGTCACCGAGACCAGCCACGAGAAACACCCCGCCGCGCTCTGGGAGTTCACCTGGAACGGCTACAGCCCCGCCGAGGGCGCCCGGCACACCTACGACCTGTGCTGGGAGGAGGACGGCCGGATGTACGACGTGTGGGTGTCGGGCCCGGTCGGCAAGGTGCGCGAGGCCCGCGAGCACTTCGACGTCGCCGTGGACACCTTCACCGTCACGGCCCGCTGAACCGGCCCCGCTTGGTCACGGGTCTGTGACCGGTTCGTGCTCCCCCTGGCTGCGCGTGCGGACCGCTTGGTAGGCATGAACCATGAGCAGCGACGGGGGAGTCGGCCGCGCGGCCGACGACACGACGAGTTTTGTACTGCGCCCGCCGGACCAGGACGCGGGTCCGCCGCGCGAGCCTGCCGTACCCGCGCAACCGCCCCCGCCCGAGGAACCGGGCGCCGGACGGCTGATCGCCGGACGGTACCGGCTGCTCGGCAAGCTCGGGCACGGCGGCATGGGCACGGTGTGGCGGGCCCGGGACGAGACGGTGGAGCGCGAGGTGGCCGTCAAGGAACCCCGCGTGCCCGACCACCTCTCCGAGCGCGAACGCGGCAACGTCTTCGAGCGGATGCGCCGCGAGGCCCGCGCCGCCGCCCGCCTCGACCACCCGGCCGTGGTCGAGGTGCACGACGTCGCCGTGGTCGACGGCCGCCCCTGGATCGTCATGGAGCTGGTGCACGGCCGCTCGCTCGGCAGCGCCCTCCAGGAAGGCACGCTGGACTCGCGCGAGGCGGCCCGGATCGGCCTCGATGTGCTCGGCGCGCTGGAGACCGCGCACGCGGCGGGCGTCCTGCACCGGGACGTGAAACCGGACAACGTCCTGCTGGGACGGCACGACCGGGTCGTCCTCACCGACTTCGGCATCGCCCAGATCGAGGGCGAGACCCAGCTCACCGACACCGGCGGCTTCGTCGGCTCGCCCGAGTACACCGCGCCGGAACGGGTGCTGGGCCGACGGCCCGGCCCGGCGAGCGACCTGTGGTCCCTCGGGGTCGTCCTGTACACGGCGACCGAGGGCGTGTCGCCGTTCCGGCGCAGCAACACCCCGGCCACCCTCCAGTCCGTGCTGCACGCCACCCCGGCACCGCCCGCCGCGCGCGGCCCGCTGGCCGAGGTCATCGACGGCCTGCTCCGCAAGGACCCGGCCGCCCGGCCGACGGCACCGCGGGTACGGGCCCTGCTGGAGGCCGCCGTACGGCCCCCGGCGCCGCCGCCGCGCACGATGGCCGCACCCAGGTGGCGGCCGGGCAGGAAGATGTGGCTCGGGGCCGGAGCGGTCGTGGTGGTGGCCGCGGTCGCGGGCTGGCTGGTGCTCGCCGACCCGTTCGCGGGCCCGCTGCCCGACGGCTGGACCGACCGGAAGGCGCCCGCGCTGGACGCCACCCTCGCCGTCCCGGAGAGCTACCAGGTGAAGCTCCCCAAGAAGGACGACACCGACAAGAACTGGGTGTCGTACACCGACTGGAGCGGAGCCGTCTCCGTCGTACTGAGCCTGGGCCGCAAGGGCGACGACTCCCTGAACGACATCCAGAGCAACGCGGCCGCCCAGATGTACGCCGACGACGAGAAGTTCAAGAAGGACGGCGCGTACCAGCTCGACATGCCGGGCGGCGCGAAGACCAGGCCGGACGGCTCGGCCACGTACCAGGGGCGCAAGGCGGCGCGGAACACCGTCTCCTACACCACCGACGACACGCAGAACCCGCTCCCGCGCGAACTCCAGCTCTTCTACTACCGCACCACCTCCGGCGACATGTACAAGCTCGTCGTCGGCTATCCCGGCAAGGGCGACCTCACCGCGCGCGGCCAGGAGGTGGCCAAGGAGGCCATCGCCGGACTGCGCTTCGACAAGCCCTGAAACCAGCCGACTTGAGGGCGCGTACCGCGTCGACAAGCGCCCGGTGCGCGCGGTACTCATGAGGCATGAGTGAAGACGGCGCCCCCTCGCCCGACGGACCTCCGCTCGGCGGCCGCTACCGGCTCCTCGAACGCGTCGGGGCCGGGCCGACCGGCACCGTCTGGCGCGCCCGCGACGAGCGGGACGGTGCCACGGTCGCCGTCAAGGAGCCCCGGCTGCCCGGCGATCCGGCCGGGGACGAGGCCAGCGGGCGGATCGCGCACCGGCTCCAGCGCGAGGCCGGGGCGGCCGCCCGGGTGCGCCATCCCTCCGCCGTCCGGCTCCGGGACGTGGTCAGCGAGGACGGGCTGCCCTGGATCGTCATGGAGTGGGTCGAGGGCGAGTCGCTGCGCGAGACCGTACGGCGCGGTCCGCTGCCGCCCGCCGAGGCGGCCCGGATCGGGCTCGCCGTACTGGGCGCCCTGCGCGCCGCGCACGCGGTCGGCATCGTGCACCGGGACATCAAGCCCGCCAACGTGCTGATCGAGTCCGGCACCGGACGGGTAGTCGTCACCGACTTCGGGATCGGCGACGGGCACACCGAGGACGCGCCGGAGGGGTTCGTCGCGCCGGAGCGGGCGTCCGGGCGCGGGGCCGGGCCCGCCTCCGACCTGTGGTCGCTCGGCGCGCTGCTCGCCGCCATGGCCGACGGCGACCCCGGCCCGCTCGGCCCGCTGCTGGACCGCCTGCGCGCCCCGGACCCGGACGCCCGGCCGGACGCGACGGAGGTGGCGGCGGTGCTGGAGAGATGCGCCGGAGTGCGGGTCCAGGAGCCGGAACCCGAACCCCGCACGGAACCCGTGCAGACCGTCGTGACGCCCGCCCCCGCCGTCCGCCGCACCCCGCTCGCGGCCCTCGGACTCCTGCTGTCGAAAAAACCCGGAGCCGAGTGAGCGGAGCTGACAACGCCCTGATCAGCGCATTTACCGCCAGTGATCACTGGCGGGATGTGTGCGGCCGGTGAAACCCCGTTACCGACGGGTACCGAAAGCCCGCCCCCCGGCATACCCTGCGGCTCATGACGGACTCGCAGGCCCTGGAAGTCACCGGCACCAACCCGATCGCCCCGGCCCCCGAGGGCGTGCGCACCGCCTCGGACGTGGTCACCCCGGAACTGGTGGTCCAGCTCACCAAGGGCGTCACCGGCTCGGGCCGGACCAGCAACCACACCCCGCTCACCGGGGCCAAGCTGGCCGACCTGCCCGAGTCCACCCCGGACGACGTCGCCGCCGCCTTCGAGGCCGCCCGCGCCGCCCAGCGGGTGTGGGAGCGGACCCCGGTGCGCGAACGGGCCGCCGTGCTGCTGCGCTTCCACGACCTGCTGCTGGAGCGCCAGTCGGAGGTGCTCGACCTCATCCAGCTGGAGACCGGCAAGGCCCGGCTGCACGCCCACGAGGAGGTGCAGGCCGTCGTCGTCGCCGCCCGGCACTACGGCCGCCGCGCCCCCGCCTACCTGCGGCCCAAGCGGCACACCGGCGCCATGCCGACCCTGACGAAGGTGACCGAACTGCGCCACCCGCGCGGGGTCGTGGGACAGATCGCACCCTGGAACTACCCGCTCGAACTCTCCGTCGGCGACGCCCTGCCCGCCTTCGTCACCGGCAACGCGGTCGTGATGAAGCCGGACACCGAGACCTGCCTGACCGCCCTGTGGGCCCGTGACCTGCTCATCGAGGCCGGACTGCCCGCCGGGGCCTTCCAAGTGGTCCTGGGCGAGGGCCCGGTGGTCGGCCCGGAGATCGTCCGGCACGCCGACTACGTCTCCTTCACCGGCTCCACCCGCACCGGCCGCGAGGTCGCCCAGGGCGCCGCCGCCCGCCTGATCGGCGTCTCCCTCGAACTCGGCGGCAAGAACGCCATGCTGGTCCTGGCGGACGCCGACATCGAGAAGGCCGCCGCCGGTGCCGTACGCGCCTGCTTCTCCTCGGCCGGGCAGCTCTGCATCTCCATCGAGCGGCTGTACGTGCACGAGTCGGTGGCCTACGCCTTCCTGGAGCGCTTCGCCGCCCGCACCAGGGCCATGCGGCTCGGCACCGCCCTCGCCTACGGCGCCGACATGGGCTCACTCGCCGGGGAACGCCAGCTCAAGGCCGTCGAGGCGCATGTGACCGAGGCCGTCGCCAAGGGCGCCAAGGTGCTCGCGGGCGGGGTGGCCCGGCCCGACATCGGCCCGTACTTCTTCGAGCCGACCATCCTCGACGGCGTCGACGACACCATGTCCGTCTGTGCCGAGGAGACCTTCGGCCCGGTCGTCTCCGTCTACCGCTTCGGCTCCGACGACGAGGCCGTGGAGCGCGCCAACGCCACGCCGTACGGCCTCAACGCCTCGGTGTGGACGACCAGTTCGAAGCGCGGCATGGAGGTCGCCGCCCGGCTGCGCACCGGCACGGTCAACGTCAACGAGGGGTACGCCCCCGCGTACGGCAGCGCGCAGTCCCCGATGGGCGGCATGAAGGACTCCGGCCTCGGCCGCCGCCACGGCTCCGAGGGCATCCTCAAGTACACCGAGGCCCAGACCGTCGCCCGCCAGCGGCTGCTGCCCATGGCGCCCTCGCTCGGCATGGACGACGCCGCGTACGCGGCCTTCATGAGCCGCAGCCTGCGGGTGATGAAGGCGTTCCGCTTCCGCTGACCCCGTCCCGACCAGATCCGCCCGTTCCACCACCGTTCTCGACGAGGAGAGCACGTGCCGCAGGAGAAGACTGCCCAGACCCGGACCGAAGAAGGGCGCGAAGGGCGCGACGACGGTTACGACTACGACGTGCTCGTGGTCGGCTCCGGCTTCGGCGGCTCGGTGACCGCCCTGCGCCTGACCGAGAAGGGCTACCGCGTCGGTGTGCTGGAGGCGGGCCGCCGCTTCACCCGCGCCACCCTGCCCCGCAACTCCTGGGACCTGCGCAACTACCTCTGGGCCCCGAGGCTCGGCCTCTACGGCATCCAGCGCATCCATCTGCTGGGCAACGTCATGGTGCTGGCCGGCGCGGGCGTCGGCGGCGGCTCCCTCAACTACGCCAACACCCTCTACGTGCCGCCGAAGCCGTTCTTCGAGGACCCCCAGTGGCGGCACATCACCGACTGGCAGGACGAGCTGTCGCCGTACTACGACCAGGCCAAGCGCATGCTCGGCGTCCGGCTCAACCCGACGACCACCCCCTCCGACACCCACCTGAAGGCGGCGGCGCAGCGGATGGGCGTCGGCGACACCTTCCACATGGCGCCGGTCGGCGTGTTCTTCGGGGACGGCGAGGACGCCGACGGTACGGCGAAGGCGCGGCCCGGCGAGCAGGTCGCGGACCCGTACTTCGGCGGTGCCGGGCCCACGCGCCGGGCGTGCACCGAGTGCGGCGAGTGCATGACCGGCTGTCGGCACGGTGCGAAGAACACCCTCAACGAGAACTACCTGTACCTCGCGGAGAAGGCGGGCGCGGTGGTGCACCCGCTGACCACCGTCGTCTCCGTCACGGACGACTCGCGCGGCGGCTACGCGGTCGCCACCCTGCCCACCGACCGCAAACGCACCGGTGAGGGGCGCCTCTTCACCGCCCGCCGGGTCGTCCTCGCGGCCGGTACCTACGGCACCCAGACCCTGCTGCACCGCATGAAGGCGAACCACCAGCTGCCCCACCTCTCCGCCCGGCTCGGCGACCTCACCCGCACCAACTCCGAGGCCCTGGTCGGCGCCCAGACCGACGACCGGCGCTACCGGAAGGCGCACGGCGCGGACAAGGTCGACTTCACGCGCGGGGTGGCCATCACGTCCTCCGTCCACCCGGACGCCAACACCCACATCGAGCCGGTCCGCTACGGCAAGGGCTCCAACTCGATGGGCGGTCTCACCATCCTCCAGGTGCCTTACACCGAAGGCTCCTCGCGCGTCCTCGGCTGGCTCGCGCAGGCGGTCCGGCACCCGGTGCAGCTGGCCCGCTCGGTCTCCAACCGGCGCTGGTCGGAGCGGACCATCATCGGCCTGGTGATGCAGTCGCTGGACAACTCCCTGACCACGTATCTGAAGCCCGGCGGCGTCGGCAAGGGGCTGCTGACCGCCCGGCAGGGCCACGGCGCGCCGAACCCGACCCAGATCAAGGCCGCCACCGAGGCCGCCTCCGCGCTCGCCGCCGAGATCAACGGCTTCGCGGGCAGCAACGTCGGCGAGCTGATGGGCACCCCGCTGACCGCGCACTTCCTCGGCGGCTGCCCCATCGGCGACTCCCCGGAGACCGGGGTGATCGACCCGTACCACCGGCTCTACGGCCACCCCGGCATCTCGGTGGTCGACGGCGCCGCGGTCTCCGCGAACCTGGGCGTCAACCCGTCGCTGACGATCACCGCGCAGGCCGAGCGGGCCATGTCGTACTGGCCGAACAAGGGCGAGGCGGACCCGCGGCCGGTGCCGGGGGCGGCGTACGAGCGGCTGGAGGCGGTGGCGCCGCGCACTCCGGCGGTCCCGGCGGACGCCTTCGGCGCGCTGCGGCTGCCGCTGCTGGCGGTGCCGGAGGTGCCACGCAAGAAGGGGTGAACGGGCGGCTCGGAAAGAGGGCGCTCGGGGGGCTCGGAAAGAGAACAGGGACCTGCGTCCCCCTCCGAACGCAGGTCCCTCGATTCTCACCGTTTTCTTGATCCCGGTGCCTGGTTCGATGCGCGAGGACGGCCGGGGGTTGTGCCGGAGCCCGGTATTCCGATGTGGCGTCGATCACATATGGGTGCGGGCATGACGAAGGGCCCCGCGGGACTCGGCCGCGGGGCCCTTCGTCTTCGGTACCGGCGTCAGGGAGGTGTGCCGGTGCCGGGGAAGCGGCGCCGGGGGGTCGCGCCGCCCGCCTCGGTGGTCCCGCACCTGAGGGCGGTGGGGGTGCGGGGGAGGGTGCCGGGGGGTCGCGCGGGGACATGGGGGAGGGTGCGCTGCGTACCGCACGCCCTGAGGCGTCCGCGGCCGTCCGGTCCGGCACTGGTTCAGCTGTGCAGTTGTCCGCCGGACGGCTCCGGGCGTCCCCGGAGCCGACCGTTTCTCCTGGGTGACCGGCCTGCTGTCCCCTGCCGTCCGGTCACTTCTCCGGGACGAGGTCCCACGGCGTACGGCACGACCCGTACCCCTCATCGCCCCGGCGAGCCACGCGTGGTTCTGTCGGGCCCGCCCCTGGCTGGCACGGACATGGGGCTCAACGAAGCGGTGCGCGAGCCGGTCACGCGCCGTACGGGTGAGAGCGGCACCGAACTCAGATACGACCCCGGCACAGCTCCAGCAGGGTCATGGCGAGCGCGGTGCCGGGCTTGCCGAGGGCGTCCCGGTAGCGGCCGAGGATCTCCATCTCGCGCGACAGGCTCACCTTGCGCCCGCCGGAGGCGATCCGGGTCCGCTGGACCACGGAGGAGACGGCCATCCGCTCCTGGACGAGACCGATGATCCGGTCGTCGAGCGAGTCGATCCGCTCACGGGCGTCGTCGATGGTCCGCTCGGACTCGGTGTGCGGGGTGGCGGTGCTCATGTCGGGGCTCCTGGTGGCTGATGGCCGCCCCGGACCGGCAGGACCCGGAAAGACGACAGGCGCTCCGGGCCTTGTCGGCCCGGAGCGCCTGTCGGAAGTCGCTTGTTATGTGCTCAAGCAGAACGACCATGGCAGCCGGCGGGCCCGGTGCCATAGGTAAAGCGGAACGTCGTCTGGGTGAACACGGGGTCAGTATGCCACGGCCGCCGGACCGCTCGGACCCCCTGTGGACATCTCCTCCGGCGTCCGGGAGGGGGTCGGCGCCCACCCCGTTAGAATCGGTCATACAGACCCCCGCCCAACCGCCGGAAGGCACCCCGTGTCATCAGCGACCCAGTCTGCCGACGCCCCCGACACCGTTCTGGTCGTCGACTTCGGCGCGCAGTACGCCCAGCTCATCGCCCGTCGCGTCCGCGAGGCGCGGGTCTACAGCGAGATCGTGCCCAGCACCATGCCGGTCGCCGAGATGCTCGCCAAGAACCCCGCGGCGATCATCCTCTCCGGAGGCCCCTCCTCGGTCTACGCCGAGAACGCCCCGCAGCTCGACGGCGCCCTCTTCGAGGCAGGCGTCCCCGTCTTCGGCATGTGCTACGGCTTCCAGCTGATGGCGCAGACCCTCGGCGGCACCGTCGACAACAGCGGCGCCCGCGAGTACGGCCGTACGCCCCTGCACGTCTCCATGTCCGGTTCCACCCTGTTCGAGGGCACCCCGGACGAGCAGCCCGTGTGGATGTCCCACGGCGACGCCTGCTCCGCAGCCCCCGAGGGCTTCACCGTCACCGCCTCCACCGACGTGGTCCCGGTCGCCGCCTTCGAGAACGACGAGAAGAAGCTCTACGGCGTCCAGTACCACCCCGAGGTCATGCACTCCACGCACGGCCAGCAGGTGCTGGAGCACTTCCTGTACCGGGGCGCGGGCCTGACCCCGTCCTGGACCACGGGCAACGTCATCGAGGAGCAGGTCGCCGCGATCCGCGAGCAGGTCGGCGACAGGCGCGCCATCTGCGGCCTGTCCGGCGGCGTGGACTCCGCCGTCGCCGCCGCCCTCGTCCAGAAGGCCATCGGCTCCCAGCTGACCTGCGTCTACGTCGACCACGGTCTGATGCGCAAGGGCGAGACCGAGCAGGTCGAGAAGGACTTCGTCGCGGCCACCGGCGTCCAGCTGAAGGTCGTCGACGCCGAGGAGCGCTTCCTCAAGGCGCTCGCCGGGGTGTCCGACCCCGAGGAGAAGCGGAAGATCATCGGGCGCGAGTTCATCCGCGTCTTCGAGCAGGCCCAGGCCGAGATCATCGCGGACGAGGGCCCGGCCGTGGAGTTCCTGGTCCAGGGCACCCTGTACCCGGACGTGGTCGAGTCCGGCGGCGGCACCGGCACCGCCAACATCAAGTCGCACCACAACGTCGGCGGCCTCCCCGAGGACCTCGAGTTCCAGCTCATCGAGCCGCTGCGCAAGCTGTTCAAGGACGAGGTCCGCATGGTGGGCCAGGAGCTCGGCCTGCCCGAGGAGATCGTCCAGCGCCAGCCCTTCCCCGGCCCCGGCCTCGGCATCCGCATCGTCGGCGATGTCACCAAGGACCGCCTGGACCTGCTGCGCGAGGCCGACGCCATCGCCCGCGAGGAGCTGACCGCCGCCGGTCTCGACCGCGAGATCTGGCAGTGCCCGGTCGTGCTGCTCGCCGACGTCCGCTCGGTCGGCGTCCAGGGCGACGGCCGCACCTACGGCCACCCGATCGTGCTGCGCCCGGTCTCCTCCGAGGACGCCATGACCGCCGACTGGTCGCGGCTGCCGTACGACGTGCTGGCGAAGATCTCCACCCGGATCACCAACGAGGTCCGCGACGTCAACCGCGTCGTCGTCGACGTCACCTCCAAGCCGCCGGGCACCATCGAGTGGGAGTGACCCCGGCGCCGGTCCGCTGACCGGCTCCGCCCGAGGTGGAACGGCTCCGGCCGTTCCACCTCTTTTGGTACTCCGGCCTCTTTTGGTACCCCGCCACCCGACGGTAACTTCCGGTCCGTAAAGCACCCCCAGCGCTGGAGGACTCATGCACCGGCCCACCCCTCCCTCGCCGCTGCCCACCGACAAGCTGCGGTTCGCCATGCCGCCCATGCACGAGTCGGTCGACGACGAGCGGCGCCACCGGAAGGAACGCCTCGCGGGCGCCCTGCGCCTCTTCGGGCGTGCCGGGTTCGAGGACGGCGTGTCGGGCCACATCACCGCCCGCGACCCGGAGTTCAGCGACTGCTTCTGGGTCAACCCCTTCGGGATGCCCTTCCGGCACGTCACCGTGAGCGACCTCGTGCTGGCCAACCAGGACGGCCAGGTCGTCGAGGGCCGCTACCACGTCAACCAGGCCGCCTTCACCGTCCACGCGGCGGTCCACGCGGCCCGCCCGGACGTCGTCGCCGTCGCCCACTGCCACTCCACGCACGGCCGCGCCCTCGCCGCCCTCGGCGAGGTCCCCGACCCCATCACCCAGGAGAGCTGCGCCTTCTACGAGGACACCGCGCTCTACGACGCCTACACCGGCGTCACCGTCGACGCCGAGGAGGGACGCCGCATCGCCTCGGTGCTCGGCTCCAGCAAGGCCCTGGTGCTGCGCAACCACGGCCTGCTCACCGTGGGCGACTCGGTGGACGCGGCCGCCTGGTGGTTCATGTCCATGGAACGGTCCTGCCAGGTCCAGCTCACCGCCGAGGCCGCCGGGCGCCCCGTCCTGATCGACCATCGGCAGGCCGTCGCCACCCGCGAACAGCTCGGCGGCGACCTCGTGGCCTGGATCAACTACCAGCCCCTGTGGCGGGACATCAGCCAGAGCGAACCCGACCTGCTGAGCTGA
This sequence comes from Streptomyces sp. NPDC002176, assembly GCF_044903645.1. Lineage (NCBI taxonomy): Bacteria > Bacillati > Actinomycetota > Actinomycetes > Kitasatosporales > Streptomycetaceae > Streptomyces > Streptomyces sp. NPDC002176. The sequence continues at coordinate 926,450 of NZ_JBJDQW010000002.1, read as the reverse complement.
GCGTCTCGCACGGGCGTGCGAGTGGGTCAGCAGGATGGGCGGTCCTTTCCGCCCTGCGCGGACCGGCGAACCGGGGGTGCCCGGCGTAGGGCACAATTCGCCTTGTTCACAGGGGAGTTGCTCGGCCACCGCACGCACTGTGCGTGACGGCCGCATTCCGGGATCTCGGGTAGCGGGGAAGGCGGGCGTCGGTCGTGGCGGTGCAGGAGGCGAGGCAGAGCGCGGCGGCGGACGGCGCGGGGGCCCACGGCGGCGGCTGTGCGTGCGGGGACTGCCCGCACGGGGCGCGCGAGGGGCACCGGCGGGCCGTCGCCGCCTTCCTCCGCGGGCGGGACGAGTTCGCCGCCGGACGCGGGCTGCCCCCGGCCGTGGCGCACTCGGCCTCGGCGTCCCGCCAGTGGATCTCCGCCGAACTGGCCCAGCGCGCCGAGGCGGTCGCCGAGCGGGGCCGCGCCGAGGGCGACGCCTGGCTGGCCGGGCTGTGGACCCGCACGGCGTTCCTGGCCTGGGGCGCCGTGGTGGTCCTGCTGCTCGCCCAGGCCCTCACCGCGATCGGCGCGGGCTGGAGCAGCGCCCGCACCGCCGGACTGCTCGCCGCGGTGGCCGTGGCGGGCGCGCTGACCCTCGCCGGCTTCTTCCACCGGGCGCGGGGCGGGGCGCTGGCCCCGATGATCGGCGAGGACAACCGGATGTCGACCTCCCGCACGGTCGCGGCCTGCTGGGTGCTCTTCGTCGCCTACGCCGTCCTGCTGCTGGCGGGCCGCCTCGCCGCCGCCTCCGACCCCGCCGAACGCGACGCCCTCCTCGCCGGTCTCGACCTCGCGCGCGGCGCGGGCGTGGTGACCGTCCTCGCCGTGGTGTGCGGCATCTCCGTCCTGGTGCGCCGGGTGGTCGGACTCCGTGTCCTCGGCCAGCGGCTCCAGAAGGTCCCCGCGCACCGGCCGCGCGCCGCCGACCTGCTGACCGACGACGCGGGCCGGGGCGCCTTCGCCGACATCCAGTACGTCGTCATCAGCGCCGTCGCCCTGGTCTTCGCCGCCGTCCGCCTCGGCCGCCGCCCCGACCAGCTGCCCGACCTGCCCTGGGGGCTGGCCGTGCTGGTGCTGATCTCGGCGGCCACCTACCTGGCGGGCAAGTACGCCGAGGGCGGCCGTCCGGTGGTCCTCTCCGTGGTCCGCGCCCGCGAGCCCGGCGACCTGGACGGGCCGATCCGCACCGGGGACGACATCGAGATCCGGGGCACCGGCTTCGTCCCGCCCGGCGCCCAGGGCGCCGACCGCCTCGCCCGCATGGTCGTCCGCATCGGCGCGGTCGACGTCCATGTGCCCCTGATCCCGGTCGCCGGAGGCTTCCGCAACCCCACCGACAGCGTCCTCACCGTCCCGGTGCCGGTCGAGGTGGAGCCCGGCGCGGTGGAGGTCCAGGTGGTGACGGCCGCCGGGTTGGCCACCAACCGCTACCCCATCGAAGTGACGGACTGAGCCCCCTTACGCCCCGCAGGGTGCGCCGATATCCGGAAAACGCCCGGGAGAGGATTGAACCGGCTCCCTTCGTCATACGTATCGTCGTGTGAGGGGTCCGGCACGGCGGGCGAGAGGCGACTGAAGTGATGACTCACGGTATGCGGACGGACACGCGCACCTCCCATCTCGACGGGGACCGTGACTGGCGGGCCACCGCCACCCGTTACGCCCTCCTCCCGCTGCGGATCTTCCTCGGCGTCACCTTCGTCTACGCGGGCCTGGACAAGCTCACCGACAGCGCTTTCATGAAGGCCGCCGGCGCCGGTTCGCTCGGCGACACGATGCGCGGGGTCCGGGACTCCTCCGCCATCCCGGCCCTCGTCGACCTGGCCCTGAAGAGCCCCGTCGGCTTCGGCTACGCCATCGCCCTCGGTGAGCTGGCCGTGGGCATCGGCATCCTGATCGGACTCTTCGGCCGACTGGCCGCCTTGGGCGGCGCGCTGATCTCGCTGAGCCTGTGGCTGACCGTCAGCTGGGCCTCCAGCCCCTACTACTACGGCAACGACCTCGCCTACCTGATGGCCTGGCTCCCGCTCGTCCTGGCGGGCACCCCCTATCTCTCCGTCGACGCCTCCCTCCGGGACCGCCGCCGACGCCGGTCGGGGGGCTACCGCTAGATCCGGGCTGGGCTGGGCTGGGCTTGGCGGGGCGGCGCCGGGCAGCCGCCCTCAGACCTTCTCGTCCTCCGTCCCACTTCGCCGGCGTATCGCGCGGGTGAGGGCGGTGGTCAGACCCGCCAGGAACAGGCCGCCGACGGCCAGGGGGATCGCCGTGAACCAGGGCACCTCCCACAGACCCTGCACGTCCCCCAGGTAGAGGGCGCCCGCGACGGCGAGGCAGATGCCGCCGACCAGCCGTCCGGGCTGGAACTCATGACGCAGCACGGCTGACCTCCACCTGTCCGACGCCCACATGCAGATCGATCCGCAGCACACCCGTCTCCTTGCTGCTCCTGTCCGGAGCCAGGTTCGCCGTCTCGTGCCTGCCCGGCCGCACGTCCACGTCCTTGCCGTCGTCACCGGGCATCCGGATGTCGCCCACCCCCACATCGATACTCAGCACCGCCGTCGCGTCCGCCGGGACGATCAGCTTCAGTCGGCCCGCTCCCAGTCCCGCCCTGGTGGCCACCGTCTGGTCCTTGGTCAGGTGCAGCCCGGTCAGGTCGAGGGTGGCGGAGCCGGACCCCAGCTCGTAGACCGGACGGACGTCCGCCGTGGCCGTCGGCCGCCAGGCCGTGTGCTTCCAGTGGGAGGTGACATCGCCCGGCAGCGCGGCACTTCCGGCCAGCAGCAGCGCCGTGACCAGGGCCAGGAAGGCGGACCCGCCTCCCGTGCGCCCCAGGAAGGCGCTGACGGCTATGCCCAGTCCGAACACCACCAGGGCGCAGGCCAGTCCGGTCTGGAGGCTGGTGGCCAGCGGGCGCGTCCCCCAGGTACGGCTGCCGCCCAGGCCGCCCGCCAGCAGGGCCAGCAGGAACACCCAGCCGCTGATCCAGCGCGGCCCCCGGGGCTTGGGCCGCTTGTCGCCCGATGTGCGTCCGGCGAGGGAGTGGGGCCAGGGGAGCTGCATGACGAAGTCGAGGGGCGGGCAGGGCATGACGTGTTCTTCGGCGGCGTCGCGGGGACCCCAGAAGTACCCGGTGCCGCCGACATGGGTGCCGTCCTTGACGATCGGGTCACGCCACCAGGAGGGCCCGCTGTAGTAGATCGGCGGTGCCTGGGTCTCCGGCGGGGCGTCCGCCGCGGCCTGAGCGGCTATGGGGTGGCCCCTGGGCGACTTCGGCTCGTCACTCGGGGAGGGGGCGGGGTCGGCGGTGGCCCGGTGCCGTGACCAGTACCCGGCCCCGGCCAGCAGCAGGGAGAGCACCACGGCGAAGGTCAGCACCCCGCCGTTGCGCAGGGTGGTCAGGATGACCCCGCAGCCGATCAGGGCGAACAGGACGGCGGCCAGCGCCTGCCCGTCGACCCGGCCGGTCAGCAGCTTGCGTACCTCGTTCTCCTCCTCGTCGTCGTACGGCACGAGGAGCCACGCGAAGCCGTAGAAGACCAGGCCGATGCCGCCGGTCGCGGCCAGCACGGCCAGGGTGATGCGGAAGATCACCGGGTCCATGTCCGTCTGGCGGCCGAGGCCCGCGCACACACCCGCGATCGTCTTGTGCCGCCGGTCGCGGCGGAAGCGGCGGGGGGCCTCGGCGGTGCCGGGCCGGTGCCCTGCCGCGGTGTTCCCCTCCGCTGTGTCCTGCGCATCCGTACTGTCCGCCGGGCCCGTCCGCTCCGGCGCGGCGGGTGCGGCATCCGTCGGCCCGGTGCCCGAGTCCGGGCGTGGGCCGGAGCCGGGTCCCGGACCCGTCGCGGCGTGCTCGTGATCCGTCATGTGTCCATGGTGACGGGCCGGGAGCCGTGAGGGCAGTCGGGTCGACCCTGGTCGAACCCTGAAATCTCCCCTGAGACGGGCCGGGGATTTGTTCGACTCCGGGCTCCGCTCCGAGCCCGCGCTCGGCGCTCGGCCGGTGCTCGGTCGGTCGGCCGGAGATCAGGGAAACCCCGGCGAAGATCAGGGGAGTCTCGGGGGACGACCCTGATGCCCCGGCACCCACCGCCGTGTGACCATCGTTGGCATGCCGGAAGCCGCAGCACTGCCCCTCGAAGACCCGCGGCCGCCGCGCAAGCTCTACCGCAGCGGTGACGGTCGCTGGCTGGGCGGAGTGGCGCGGGGGCTCGCCGGGCATCTCGGGCTGCCCGTGGTGTGGGTGCGGCTGGCCTTCGCGGGCCTGTTCATGGCGAACGGGCTGGGTGCGCTGCTGTACGCGGCGTTCTGGTTCTTCGTCCCGCTCGGGGTCGGCGGTGTGGGCGACCACAAGCCCGCCTCGCTCGTCGGCACCGAGACCTCGCCGGACGGGCGCCGCAGACTGGTGGCCCGTAAGCCGGACAAGGGGCAGATGGTCGCCCTGCTCCTCATGGTCATCGTGTCCATCGTCTTCCTGGGCAGCGTCAATCTGACCAACACGGCCAAGGCGTACCTGGTCCCGGCCGTGCTCGTCGCGGCCGGTGTCGCCCTGGTGTGGCGTCAGGCGGACAACGCCCGCCGGGCCCGCTGGGTCGAGGTCGGCGGCCGTCGGCGCACGCTGACTCTGCTCCGGGCGGGCGTGGGCGTGCTGCTGGTCACCGCCGGGGTCTCCGCCATCTTCGTGATGCAGGTCTCCGCCACCCACCTGGGAGCGGTGCTGGAGGCCGCGCTCGCCGTCCTCGTCGGCATCACCCTGCTCGCCGGTCCCTACCTCGTCCGCGTGACCCAGGACCTGTCCGAGGAACGCCTGATGCGCATCCGCGCCCAGGAGCGGGCCGAGGTCGCCGCGCACGTCCACGACTCGGTGCTGCACACCCTCACCCTGATCCAGCGCAACGCGGACAACGCGGGCGAGGTGCGCCGCCTGGCCCGCGCGCAGGAGCGGGACCTGCGGACCTGGCTGTACAAGCCGGAGGGCACCGGCAAGGACGAGGCCGACGAGCCGGACACGGTCGCGGAGGCGGTGCGGCGCAACGCGGCCGAGGTGGAGGACAAGCACGGCGTGCCCATAGAGGTCGTGGTGGTGGGCGACTGCCCCCTGGACGACAGGCTGAGCGCGCAGATGCAGGCCGCGCGCGAAGCCATGGTGAACGCCGCCAAGTACGGTGGCGAGGGCGGTGCCGTGCAGGTCTACGCAGAGGTCGAGAGCCGTACGGTCTTCGTGTCCGTCCGCGACCGGGGGCCCGGCTTCGACCTCGACTCCATACCCGCCGACCGCATGGGGGTCAGGGAGTCGATCATCGGGCGCATGGAGCGCAACGGCGGTACGGCCCGGCTGCGGCCGGTGCCGGACGGCGGTACGGAAGTCGAGTTGGAGATGGAGAGGGCGGAGAAGACGGCATGAGTGACGCGACCGAGGCGAACGGCACGACGGGGGAGGCGGAGGTGGCCGAACCCGGACGCGACACCGCGGAGCCGACGGCGGAGGGCACGGCCGGGCGCCGGGTCCGGGTGGTGCTCGTGGACGACCACCGCATGTTCCGTACCGGGGTGCAGGCGGAGATCGGGCAGACCGCGCGGACCGGCGTCGAGGTGGTCGGCGAGGCCGCGGACGTCGACCAGGCGGTCTCGGTCATCACCTCGACCCGGCCCGAGGTGGTCCTGCTCGACGTCCATCTGCCGGGCGGCGGCGGGGTCGAGGTGCTCCGGCGCAGCGCGGCCCTGATGGCGGACCCCGAGCAGCCCGTGCGCTTCCTGGCGCTCTCGGTCTCCGACGCGGCGGAGGACGTGATCGGGGTGATCCGGGGCGGGGCGCGCGGTTATGTCACCAAGACCATCACCGGGTCCGACCTGATCGACTCGATCTTCCGTGTGCAGGAGGGCGACGCCGTCTTCTCGCCCCGGCTGGCCGGGTTCGTGCTGGACGCCTTCGCCTCCACCGACGCCCCGCCGGTCGACGAGGACATGGACCGGCTCACCCAGCGCGAGCGTGAGGTGCTGCGCCTGATCGCGCGGGGTTACGCGTACAAGGAGATCGGCAAGCAGCTGTTCATCTCGGTGAAGACGGTCGAGTCCCATGTCTCGGCGGTGCTGCGCAAGCTCCAGCTGTCCAACCGGCACGAGCTGACCCGCTGGGCGACGGCCCGCAGACTGGTCTGACCCCGCTCACGCCACCCGGGTCGCTCCCGCGAACGGCATCTGGTCGATGGGCGCCACCCGGACCGGTGCCGAGGGGTTGGGGGCGTGGATCATGCGGCCGTTGCCGACGTACATGCCCACATGGCTGATGCCGGAGTAGAAGAACACCAGGTCGCCGGGCCGGAGCTGGGAGCGGGAGACGCGTCGGCCCGCGTTGATCTGGGCGTAGGTGGTGCGCGGAAGGGAGATGCCCGCGGAGCGGTAGGCGGCCTGGATCAGGCCCGAGCAGTCGAAGGCGTTCGGGCCGGTCGCGCCCCAGACGTAGGGGCTGCCGAGCTTCCGGTAGGCGTAGGCGACGGCCGCCGAGGCGCGGGAGTCGGGCGCGGTGGCCGGGCCGGTGGGCGCGCTCGTCCGGCCGGAGGACACCCCGGCGGACGCGGCCGGGGTCGGGGCGGAGCGGGTGGCGCGGGCCGGTGTCGCGGGGGCGCCGTCGGCGGCCTTGGCGCGCTCGGGCGGGGTGAGCCGTTCCAGTAGCTGCCGGGCCTGCTCGAGCTTGGTGGTGACGGTGTCCTTCTGCCGTTTCAGCTCGGCCTGCCGGGACCGTACCGACCGTGCCTCGACGCGGGCCGCGCCGCGCAGCCGCTCGATCTCCTGGAGCTGGGCGCGTACTCGGGCCACCTGCTTGGCCTGGCGGTCGCCGGCGCGTTCGGCGAAGGCGGCGCCGTCCAGGTAGCGGTCGGGGCTGCTGGAGAGGGCGAGCTGCCAGCTCGGGGCGATCGTGCCGTCGCGGTACTGCGCGGCGGCGAACGAGCCCAGGGCGCTGCGGGCGGTGTCGAGTCTGACCTGCCTGCGGGCGGTCTCGTCGCGCAGGGAGTTCAGCCGGTGCTGGGCGGCGCTCGCCTTCTCGTGCGCGCCGTTGTACTTCTCGGTGGCGGCCTCCGCCTCCCGGTACAGCCGGTCCACCTCGGTCTTGACCTGGGCGGTGGTGAGTCGCGGCTCGGCGTGTCCCGTTCCGTCGAAGGCCGTCGCGGTGGCCGCTCCCGCCAGGGCGAGAGTGGCTGCCGTGCGGGCCGTGTTGCCGCTGAGTGAGCGCGCTCGGAGCTTTCGGTGCGCTGCCACCTGGACCGTCACGTCCTTCCATGGGACTCGTGCGGCCGAGAACACCGTGCCCCAGCGGGGCCCGGTGTCCGGCGGCCGTCCGCACAGGGGAGACGGCGGCCGACGGACGGTCCTCGGCGGTGATGTCCGGCTGCCGCCCCTGGTCCGGGCGGCTGTGGGGAGCCGGTCACCTGGGGGAGGACGCTAGGCCGGATGGTGACGGGTTGGTAACGCCTGTACGGAACTGTCCTCGACGGACCTGGAGGTGATCGCGTTTGACCGGAATGCTCAGGTACCGGAGCCGTGGAATCGAAGCGTGATGATCAAAGAGGGGAAGGCGGGACCTGAGTGAAGCGGAGAGTGCTATGGCCCGCGAGCGAGTGAGATCCGTCAGGACCGTGAGCGGGGCGCGGGGTCCGGTACGGGGGTGACGGGGTGTCCCGAACTAGGCTCGGTTCCCATGACCGTACTCATCCATGTCTTCGTCGGCCTGCACATCATCGGCATCGCCGCGCTGCTCGGCGGTTTCCTCACCCAGATGAAGGCGATGGGCCGGGGTACGGCTCGCTTCGTGCCCGCGATGCTGTACGGCGCGATCGCCATGCTGGTCACCGGCGTGGTGCTGGTCGGCCTCGACGAGGCGGACGGCCACCACGTCAACAACATCAAGATCGGCATCAAGCTGGCGCTGCTGATCGTGATCCTCGGCCTGGTCTACGTGAAGCGCGACGAGGAGACGGTCGACAAGGGCATGTTCGGGCTGGTCGGCGCCCTGACCACGGCGAACATCTTCATCGCCGTGCTGTGGACGTGACGTCCGGCGCTCCCGCCTCCTGAGACCCGGTGCGCCCGGCGCGCGCCGCGAGCACCGCGCCCAGGGCCGCCGCCAGCCACACCGCGACCGCCACCCACACCAGCACCTTGCCCGGCCCGCTCAGCCAGGCCACGTCCAGGGCGGCCGAGACGGCGAGGGTCGCCGCCGCCGTCATGCCCATCGAGAAGACGGTGGCCCAGCGCAGCAGGCCGTAGCGCGGCCGGGGGCGCGCCAGCTCGGCCAGCACCAGCACCGCGTAGCAGGCCAGGTCCAGGACCAGCAAGATCGCGGTGACCTGGTGCAGCACCCCGCTGTCGTCCTTGTTCCACAGGTACAGCCGCGCGCTGTCGGCGGAGATCAGCCGGGCCCCGGCCAGGGCCGAGATCGACAGCGCGCCGCCCGCGATCCAGTGGTCGCCCGGCCCCCGAAGCACCTGGCGGGAGTCGAAGCGGGGCATGGCCAGCGCGTAGAGCAGCAGGCCCACCCAGAACAGCACCAGCGCGGTGTGCGCGAGCCATGCCGTCGCCTCCGCCCCCGCCAGTGTGGCCGTCAGTACCGCGAGCGCCTGTGTGGCCACACAACACATGAACACCGTGCCCGGCATGCGCTGCCCCCAGTGCCGCAGCACGGAGACCAGCAGCACCGGCCAGAGCAGCGCCGCCAGGGCCAGCAGGGCCTCGGCCAGGGGCTGGACGCCGAGCAGCGAGATCCGGGTGCCGAGCACCGCGGTGGCCGCCACCGCCGTGAGCGCGGCCGGGTCGCGGGCCTCCTCCGCCCAGCGTCCCCGCTGTCCCGCCAGCCGGAAGGCGAAGGTGACGGCGAGGGTCAGCCAGGAGAGGCAGGCCAGTACCAGGAAGATCCGGGACACCACCTCGACGCCCGCCAGCCGCAGGCCGATGGAGACGACGGCGGTCGCCATGACGGCCGTGCCCGCCGCCGGAGGACGCTCCGCCACCCACGTACGCATACCCGAGATGCCCGACATGTCCCTGATGCTAGGGAGCGGCCCGCCCCCGGCAGGGAGGGCACGCGCGCGTGGGGCTCGAAAAGAGGACCGGCCCACGCGGAGACCGTCCCGCCCGGAATCCGGCCGGGTTCCCGGGACGGGGACCGGTTGTCGGTGGGGCGCCCTAGACTCGTAGAGCGATGAGCAGCCTCTTTGACGACAGCTTCCTGGCCAGCCTCCAGCCCCCGCGCGGGCATGAGGAAGAACCCGCGCCGCCTGAGGACGAGCACGCTCCGGAGCCGGTCCCGGACGACCTGTTCGGGGGGAAGTTCGACGTGCCCCCGGACCGGGACACCCACTACCGCGACGGCGCCCCGCGTCCCCCGATCGACGCGGCGGCCCTCCTGGAGGGGCTGAACGACAACCAGCGCGCGGCCGTCGTCCACGCGGGCTCCCCGCTGCTCATCGTCGCGGGCGCCGGTTCCGGCAAGACGCGGGTGCTCACCCACCGCATCGCCCACCTCCTGGCCGAGCGGCATGTGCACCCCGGCCAGATCTTGGCGATCACCTTCACCAACAAGGCCGCGGGCGAGATGAAGGAGCGCGTCGAGCAGCTCGTCGGCCCGCGCGCGGGCGCGATGTGGGTCATGACCTTCCACAGCGCCTGCGTCCGCATCCTGCGCCGCGAGTCGAAGCGGCTGGGCTTCACCTCGTCCTTCTCGATCTACGACGCGGCGGACAGCAAGCGCCTGATGGCCCTGGTCTGCCGCGATCTGGACCTCGACCCCAAGCGCTACCCGCCGAAGTCCTTCAGCGCCAAGATCAGCAACCTCAAGAACGAGCTGATCGACGAGGAGGACTTCGCCGCCCAGGCCACCGACGGTTTCGAGAAGACCCTCGCCCAGGCGTACGCGCTCTACCAGTCGCGGCTGCGCGAGGCCAACGCGCTCGACTTCGACGACCTGATCATGACCACGGTCAACCTGCTGCGCGCCTTCCCCGACGTGGCCGAGCACTACCGCCGCCGCTTCCGGCACGTCATGGTCGACGAGTACCAGGACACCAACCACGCGCAGTACGCACTGGTCCGGGAGCTGGTCGGCACCGGCGCTCATGACGAGGACGTACCGCCCAACGAGTACGACGTCCCGCCCGCCGAGCTGTGCGTCGTGGGTGACGCGGACCAGTCGATCTACGCCTTCCGGGGCGCGACCATCCGCAACATCCTCCAGTTCGAGGAGGACTACCCCGACGCGACGACGATCCTGCTGGAGCAGAACTACCGCTCCACGCAGACCATCCTGTCCGCCGCCAACGCGGTCATCGAGCGCAACGAGTCCCGCCGCCCCAAGAACCTGTGGACCAACGCGGGCCAGGGCGCGGGCATCATCGGCTATGTCGCGGACAACGAGCACGACGAGGCCCAGTTCGTCGCCGACGAGATAGACCGCCTCACCGACGCGGGCGACGCCAAGGCCGGGGACGTGGCGGTGTTCTACCGCACCAACGCGCAGTCCCGTGTGTTCGAGGAGATCTTCATCCGCGTCGGCCTGCCGTACAAGGTCGTCGGCGGGGTGCGGTTCTACGAGCGCAAGGAGGTCCGGGACGTCCTGGCCTACCTTCGCGTCCTCGCCAACCCCGAGGACTCGGTGCCGATGCGCCGCATCCTCAACGTGCCCAAGCGGGGCATCGGGGACCGCGCCGAGGCGATGGTCGACGCCCTCGCCCAGCGCGAGAAGATCAGCTTCCCGCAGGCGCTGAAGCGGGTGGACGAGGCGTACGGCATGGCCGCGCGCTCCACCAACGCGGTGCGGCGGTTCAACGCGCTGATGGACGACCTGCGCACCGTCGTCGAGTCCGGCGCCGGACCGGCCACCGTGCTGGAGGCGGTCCTCGAACGCACCGGCTACCTGGCCGAGTTGCAGGCGTCCACCGACCCGCAGGACGAGACCCGGATCGAGAACCTCCAGGAACTCGCGGCCGTGGCGCTGGAGTTCGAGCAGGAGCGGGAGGACGGCGAGCAGGGCACGCTGGCCGATTTCCTGGAGCGGGTCGCGCTCGTCGCGGACTCCGACCAGATCCCCGACGAGGAGGACGGCGACGGTGTCATCACGCTGATGACCCTGCACACCGCCAAGGGCCTGGAGTTCCCGGTCGTCTTCGTCACCGGCATGGAGGACGGCGTCTTCCCGCACCTGCGCGCCCTCGGCCAGGCCAAGGAGCTGGAGGAGGAGCGGCGCCTCGCCTACGTCGGCATCACGCGCGCGCGGGAGCGGCTCTACCTCACCCGGGCCGCGCTGCGCAGCGCCTGGGGACAGCCGTCGTACAACCCGCCCTCCCGGTTCCTGGAGGAGATCCCGGCCACCCATCTGGAGTGGAAGCGGACCGGCGCCGCGTCCGCGCCCGCGTCCGCGTTCGGCAAGGCCGCCTCCTCGGTCGCGTCCACCCTCTCCTCGTCCCGGTCCCGCTCCTCGGCGGCCGGTGCCTCCGGGTTCGCCACCCGCCGGACCGGCGACAAGCCGGTGGTGTCGCTGGCGATCGGCGACCGCGTCACCCACGACCAGTTCGGCCTGGGCACGGTGGTCGCGGTGGCGGGCGAGGGCGACAAGGCACAGGCCACGATCGACTTCGGCGGCGGCAACGCCAAGCGACTGCTGCTGCGGTACGCGCCGGTGGAGAAGCTCTAGACGACGGAGAAGAAGCTTTAGACGACGCGAGCCCCGCCTGACTGGCGGGGCTCGGTCATGTCAGGGCGGGGCGGGATCAGGTCGGGTCCAGGCCGTGGCTGCGGAGCCAGGGGAGGGGGTCGATGGCCGCGCCGCCCGCCGGGCGGACCTCGAAGTGGAGGTGGGGGCCGGTGGAGTTGCCCGAGTTGCCGGAGTAGGCGATCGGGTGGCCGGCCTTGACCGAGGTGCCGGAGGGTACGCGGTAACTGGAGAGGTGGCAGTACCAGGTCTCCGTGCCGTCCTTGGCGGTCAGGACCAGCATGTTGCCGTAGGCGCTGTTCCACTTGGTCGTGACGACGCCGTCGGTCGCGGCCATCACGGTGGTGCCGTACGACACCGGGAAGTCGATACCGGTGTGGACGGACATCCAGTTCACGCCCGCCTGCCCGAACTGGGCGCTGAGCCCCTTCTGGAGCACCGGGATGGCGAACTTGGGGCGGAGTCGCTCCTTGAGCGCGGCCTCGGCGGCGGCCTTCTTCTTCTCCAGCGCCTGCTGCGCCTTGAGGTCGATGCGCTCCTGGGTCCGGCTCACCCGGTCGGTGAAGTCGTCGGCCCCGGCGGACAGGGTCCGCAGCTGGGTGTCGAGCTTGCTGTTGGCGACGGACGGCTGCACCGTGTGCGCGTCGGCCGCGGAGGCGGCGGCCTCCTGCGCCCCACCGGTCAGATCGCCGACCGAGGCGGCGGCGATCCCGGCCACCCCCATCACGCAGGCCGAGGGGACGGCGACGGTCAGCAGCGCGGAACGCTTGGCCGGTGTCCGGCGGCGGGATCGGGCCGCGGCGCGGGAACCGGCTCGCGGTGCCGGGACGACCTCTTCCTGGTCGTCCAGGAGGGCGGGCACGGCGGGGAGTTCACCGGTGCCGGTCAACTCGTCTTCCGCGTCGGGGTGTTCGCCGTACTCCTGGTCGGCGTACTCCGCGTACGCGGCGTCGTCCCCGTACGGGTCGTGGGTGATTTGGTCGAAGGTGGCCGTCGCCTGCTGGTCGAACGGCTCCTCGGCCCGCTGGTGCTCGGCGGCCGTGCCGTCGGTGTTCCACTGGGTGGCGTCGTAGGCGCCGGTGTCGAAGGTCTGGGTGCCCCAGTCCCACTGCTGGGCGGGGTCCGGGGTGCTCTGCTGCCCATACTGCGACCAGGCGCCGGTGTCCTCGGGGGTGCCCTGCGCGGGGACGGTCCAGGCGGTGGTGTCGTAGGCGCCCGTGTCGTAGCCGGTGTGCTGCTGGGCCGCGTAGGGGTCGTGGGCGAGGTGTCCGCCGTCGCCGGTGCCCCAGTGCGTCGTGTCGTACGCGCCCGTGGTGTGCGGGCCGGTCTGGTATCCGCCGAGGTGCGGGTCGGCGGCGTAGGCCGCCTCGGCCACCGGGAAACCGGTGGTGTCGTAACCGCCGTACGTGGTGAGGTCGTCGTACGGGACTTCCGGTGCTCCGTACGGCGCGTAGTGCGCGTGGGAGGCGTCGGAAGCCGGAGCCGGGGTCATGGTCCCCGACGGGTGACGGTCGTTCACCAACTTCTCTTTCGCCTCGACAACAGGGGCTGCCAGAGCAGTGCGGCGACTGTACCCGGCGGTATGCGGGCGCGACAATCTTCCGCTGGTTTCATGTGGACGGGAAACGGGCATTCGGCCGTGTTTCGGGGTTCGCGGGACGCGAGTTTGGCCCTGTGTTCGAGAAGTGTTCGAGAATCTGTGACGCTGTGTCATCCCTGGGAAGGCTGTGACAGGGCTGTCAGCCACTTCGTGTACCAGGTGTGGAAGTCGCGGGCCAAGGGAGTGAAGCCGCCCCAGTCGGGGTCGAGGAACCAGATCTCCCCGGCGCGCGGACCGTTCAGGACGAGGCGGACGTACATTCCGCAGCCCTCCTCCGCCAGCAGCAGGGTGCCCCGCGTCAGCGTGTCGGCGGCGGTGCCGAGGCGGCCGGGCGCGGGCCCGGTCAGCGGGAACGGCGAGGCCAGGCGTCCGGGGAGCCGGTCCCGCGCCCACTCGCCGTCCACCGCCCAGTCCTCGTCGGCCTCGGGGCGCGGGGTGGTCAGCGGCAGCAGACCGTGGGCCGGACCGGCGGGGCCGTCGCCCACCTCGGCGACGAAGGAGCGGTACGACGGGGGCAGTTCGATGCCGTGGCCGGTCTCGAAGGCGCGGATCTCCGGCTCCGGCAGCGGGGGCCGCAGATCGTAACGGTGTGTATCCGCCCCGAAACGCTCCCTGGCCCGGTCGCGCGCCGCGGCCTCCCGTAGGCGTGCCCGCACGGCGGTCCGGTCCCAGGTCGTCATGGGGTCGAATCTAACGAGGTCGGGCGACCTGTTGTGGGCGGAGCTTCTCAGGCGACCGTGAGGCCGCCGCCCTCCTGCCGCCTCATGGCGGACTCGGAGTCGAGCGCCTCCCGTATCCCCGCCGCCACGGTGGGGTGGACCGGCAGGGCGAGGTGGCCGATGCCGCTCACCCGGATGTTGTGCGCCTCCAGGTCGGGGTGGTCGACGCAGGCCGCCTCCAGCGGGGCCATCACGGAGTCCAGGTCGCTCCAGAAGCTCACGAACCGCGTACGGCAGCCCGGCGCCGGACGGGCCAGCTCCTCGATGACCGGCGAGTCGGGGCGCATCTGCCGCACGATCGGGTGCGCGTTGGCCAGCGGAACCGCGCGTGTCCCGCTGTGCGGGGTGCCCAGGGTGACCACGGTGCGCACTCGGACGTCACCGCCCAGACACTGTGCGTAGTACCGGGCGATCAGGCCGCCGAGGCTGTGCCCCACGATGTCCACCTGGGCGCTGCCGGTGCGCTCGCAGATCTCCTCCACATGCCTGCCCAGCAGCTCGGCCGCGGTGCGGATGTCGCAGGTCAGCGGGGAGTAGTTCAGTGACTCCACCCGCTGCCTGCCGTGCTGGGCGAGGCTGCGGCGCAGCAGGACGAACACCGAGCGGTTGTCGATGAAGCCGTGCAGCAGCACGACCGGCGGCCCGGTCGGGACAGGGAGCCTCGCCGTGCCCGCGGGCGCGGGAAGGGCGGCCTGGCGGCGCTCCTGGATGAGGCCGGTCGGGTACAGCAGCACGTGACCGGCCAGGATCGCGGCCTCCAGCGCGGTGGCCTTCACCAGCGTCACGGACACGGAGGCCAGACTGCCGGGCCACAGACGCCTGCAGATCGGGAGGAAGAGTGGCAATACCCCGGTGACCTTCATTGGCCGACCTCCTGTCGGCACGCGGGGGGCGGCTCTGTCCCCCGCGTGCCCTCATGTCCCACCATGTGATTTCCCCCTCGCCGGGTGCCGTGAAACAGTCCGCTGCGGGATGCTGGGGATAACGTTCGTTCACTTCACGACAGGTGGCGGAACGTGCCAGGTGTGCGGTACTTGTCGGTACGGGACGGAAGCGGCCGCTTCCGCAGTCCCTTGATGGTGGTCGCTTGATGGAGGCAGTGATGGGTGTGGCAGCCGGTCCGATCCGCGTGGTGGTGGCCAAGCCGGGGCTCGACGGCCACGATCGCGGGGCCAAGGTCATCGCCCGCGCGCTGCGTGACGCGGGCATGGAGGTCATCTACACCGGCCTGCACCAGACGCCGGAGCAGATCGTCGCCACGGCGATCCAGGAGGACGCCGACGCGATCGGCCTGTCCATCCTCTCGGGCGCCCACAACACGCTCTTCGCCGCGGTCATCGACCTCCTCAAGGAGCGCGACGCCGCCGACATCCTGGTCTTCGGTGGCGGCATCATCCCGGAGGAGGACATCGCGCCGCTGCGCGAGAAGGGTGTCGCCCAGATCTTCACGCCCGGCGCGACCACCACCTCCATCGTGGAGTGGGTGCGGAAGAACGCGCGTCAGCCCGCCGCCTCGGGCTGAACCCTCCTCACGGACCGGTCCTGTCGGCCGGGACCAGCTCGCCCGCCATCGCCGCGCGCAGCCGCAGGGTGGTGGCCAGCCGCTGGAACGCCTCCGCCCAGTAGCCCCCGGCGCCGGGGGAGGCGTCCGCCCGCTCGTCCGGCACGGCGAGCAGGCTGTCGAGCCGGGCCGTCTCCGCCGGGTCGAGGCAGCGCTCGGCCAGGCCCATCACCCCGCTGAAGCTCCACGGGTAACTGCCCGCCTCCCGCGCGATGTCGAGAGCGTCCACGACCGCGCGGCCCAGCGGCGCCGTCCAGGGCAGCGCGCACACCCCGAGCAGCTGGAACGCCTCCGAGAGGCCGTGTCCGGCTATGAACCCGGCCACCCACGCGGCCCGTTCGTCCGCCTCCAGCGCCGCCAGCAGCTTGGCCCGGTCCGCCAGGGACACCGCGCCGGGGCCGCCCGCCTCCGGCGCCGACGGCGATCCCAGCAGCGCCCGCGCCCACCGGGCGTCCCGCTGCCGTACGGCCGCACGGCACCAGGCGGCGTGCAGTTCGCCCTGCCAGCCGTCCGTCACGGGCAGCGCCACGATCTGTTCCGGCGTACGCCCGCCCAGCCGGTCCGGCCAGGTATCGAGCGGTGCCGCCTCCACCAACTGGCCCAGCCACCAGGACCGTTCACCCCGGCCCGTCGGTGGTCTGGCGGTCACGCCGTCGCGCTCCATGTCCGGGTCGCAGGCGGCGGGCGCCTCCACGACGATCGCGGCCGCGCTGCCGGTGTGGTCCAGGGCCACGCAGGTCGCGGCCCGCTTCGCCATCCGCGCGGCGAGCGCCGAGCCGGGCAGCGTGGACAGCAGCTCGGCCGCCGTCGCCCGGACATTGCGGCTGCGGTCGGCGAGCGCCTGCTCCAGGAAGGGCTCGTCGTCGGCCGCCAGGCCCGCCCGCAGCGAGTCCAGGAACATCAGCCGGTCCTCGGCCCGCTCCTGCGCCCAGGTCCCCGCGAGCAACTCCCGTGCGGCGGAGGGTGTTCGGGTGCGGAGGGCGGTGAGCAGGGCGACCCGTTCCGCGAAGAGGCCCTCCTGCCACAGTTGTCGTATCCCCTCGTCGTCCTCGGCGCCGGGCAGGGCCGAGGTGCCGCCGGACGCCGCGCGCTGGGCGAACCGCCAGTCCGGGTTCAGCCGGGCCAGCCACAGGGCCCGTGCGCCCGCGAACTCCAGGGCGGCCGGGCGGAGATCGGTACGGGCGCGGGCCGCGTCCAGCAGGGCGGGCACCGTCTGCGGGGGTGCCGCGTAGCCCTGGGCGTTGGCCGCCGCCAGCCACTGGGGGAGGAGTTCGGTGAGGTCGGGGGTGCTGCCGCGGCGGCCGCCGCCTCCTCCGCCGGGGCGGTCGGCCAGGAGGAGGGTGAGGCGGTGGGCCGCGGCGGGCGGGAGTGCGGGGCGGGTGTCCTCGGGTGCCGGGTCCGGCCGGGTGCCCGCAGGTCCGGGGCGCAGCCCGGCCCGCCGCTGTACGGCCGCCATCGCGGCGGCGTCCAGCAGGGCGGCCGGGGCCTCACGTCCGGCGGGTTCGGCGGGGGAGAGGGGGCGGCGGTCGGTGCCGAGGAGGGCGGTGGTGAGGAGATCGTCCCAGGTGGGCGTGGTCATGGGGGTCCCTTCCGGGCGGATCTTCGGGGCGGGCGGGGTGTTCAGCACAGGGTCACCGGCTCGGCCGTCCCTTCCGCCCACGCCGTCAGGGGCGTGAAGCCTCGGTGGCCGCACTCGCCGAACACCTTGAGCGGTGTCCCCCCGGCCAGCGCGACCAGGCGCCACAGGCCCGGACGGGTCAGGAACGACGAGGTCAGTGGCAGGGCGGTGTCCGCGTCCGCGTCGGCGTCGGCCAGGTGCCAGGAGCCGGTGGCGTCGTCCGGGACGGGTATGACCGCGTCCAGGGTGACCGGCACCGACTCCAGCCAGGGGTCTTCGCGGAGCGCCTCGCCGTAGGAGGTCAGCGCCCGGGTGGTGGTGAGGCCGGGCGGGCGGGAGGCGGCGGGGGCCGCCGGGGCGTGCCGCTCGCCGAGGGCGGCCCGCGGTCCCGCGCCGGGGTGGTCGGACAGGTCCGCGTCCAGGGACAGGCCGACCGGGAGGGAGAGTTCGGGGGCACGGCCCGCCGCGCCGAAGGAGAGGAGCAGCCGGGTGTGGCCCGAGGCCGCGCCGTGCAGCCAGATACGGCGGGTGGTCAGCTTGCCGTCGGCCGTGTCGTACTGCGCGAGCACCTGCCAGTGGTCGCGCACCGGTGGCCCGTCCGCCGAGGTGGGCAGGCCGAGGCGGGTGCGGACCGTGGCCGCGAGGGCGTCCGGGAGCCGCTCACGGTGCAGCCAGCCCTGGTCGAGCAGGTGGAGCAGGGCGCACTCCTCCAGCAGCCGGGCCGGCCAGCCCGCACCGGACCCCGGTATGGCCCCCAACTCCCGCACCCGCGAGGCGAGTCCGGGGGCCTGGGCGTCGATCATGCGGGCCGCCGTCTCCTCCCAGAGCCCGTACCCCGCACGCTCGGCCGAGGCCAGGCCGTCGCGGAGCAGGTCGGCGAGGCGGCGCTCCAGCTCGGTGGCGCCCGCGGTGACCCGTTGGTCCCGCCGCTCCGCACGTCGGCGCGCCGCCTCGGGATCGGCGGCCGGACCCGCCTTGTCCCGCTCCTTCTTCATCTCCGCCCGCCCGCGTCTGCCCGCGAGCCACTGCTCGGCCCAGTCCGGCACCGTGTCCGAGACGGGCACCGCGCTCTCGTCCCCCGCCCGGAGCAGCAGCAGCCCCAGCGCGTGCTTGCAGGGGAACTTCCGGCTCGGACAACTGCATTTGTACGCGGGCCCGGCAGGGTCCGACAGGTCCACCACCGTCTGGTACGGCTTGCTGCCGCTCCCCTTGCACAGACCCCACACCGCCCCCTCCTGGCCGCTGCCCGCACCGGACCACGGCCCCGCCACACCCAGTTTGCTTCCCGCTTTGCGCGACGACGCGTCAGGCGCCAGAGCCAGCACCTGTTCCGCAGTCGGGCGCACCCCCTGCTGAGTCATGCCAACGACGTTAGAACCTGCCACTGACAATCGGTCATGCGAGCGCGTTCACGCAGGTCAGGGCGATTGTCAGTGGGGTGCTGCATGGTGGATGCCAGATGACCCACGGCCGAGCTGGAGGGGGCCTCAGCCATGACTGTGTCCACAGAACCCACGAACGTCGAACCGATCCCGAACCAGGCGCCGCAGACGTTGCGACCGCATGCCGAAGACGCCTTCGCGGCCGAACTCACCGCGCTGGCCGCGCAGGACGACCGGCCGCGCCCGGCCCGCTGGAAGCTGTCGCCGTGGGCGGTCGCCACCTATCTCCTCGGCGGCACCCTGCCGGACGGCACCGTGATCACACCCAAGTACGTGGGCCCGCGCCGCATCGTCGAGGTCGCCGTCACCACGCTGGCCACCGATCGCGCCCTGCTCCTGCTCGGCGTGCCCGGCACCGCCAAGACCTGGGTGTCGGAGCACCTCGCGGCCGCCGTCAGCGGCGACTCCACCCTTCTCGTGCAGGGCACCGCGGGCACCCCGGAGGAGGCGATCCGGTACGGCTGGAACTACGCCCGCCTGCTCGCCCACGGCCCCAGCCGCGAGGCCCTCGTGCCGAGCCCCGTCATGCGCGCCATGGCCGAGGGCATGACGGCGCGGGTGGAGGAGCTGACCCGGATACCGGCCGATGTGCAGGACACGCTGATCACCATCCTGTCCGAGAAGACCCTGCCGATCCCGGAGCTGGGCGAGGAGGTGCAGGCCGTGCGCGGCTTCAACCTCATCGCCACCGCCAACGACCGCGACCGGGGCGTCAACGACCTCTCCAGCGCGCTGCGCCGCCGCTTCAACACCGTGGTGCTGCCGCTGCCGGAGAGCGCCGACGCCGAGGTCGACATCGTCAGCCGCCGCGTCGACCAGCTGGGCCGCTCGCTCGACCTGCCCGAGGCGCCCGAGGGCCTGGACGAGATCCGCCGGGTCGTCACCGTCTTCCGCGAGCTGCGCGACGGCGTGACCACCGACGGCCGCACCAAGCTGAAGTCGCCGAGCGGCACCCTGTCCACGGCGGAGGCCATCTCCGTCGTCACCAACGGCCTCGCCCTGGCGGCCCACTTCGGCGACGGTGTGCTGCGCGCCGGGGACGTCGCCGCGGGCATCCTCGGTGCCGTGGTCCGTGACCCGGCCGCCGACCGGGTCGTCTGGCAGGAGTACCTGGAGACGGTCGTGCGCGAGCGGGACGGATGGACGGACTTCTACCGGGCCTGCCGGGAGGTGAGCGCGTGAGCGAGTCCCCGCCCCCGGCCGGGGCGTTCGAGGCGGGCCCGCTGCTGCTGGGCGTCCGGCACCACGGGCCGGGCTCCGCGCGGGCGGTGCGGGCCGCGCTGGACGCCGCCGCGCCCGCCGTCGTCCTCATCGAGGGCCCGCCCGAGGCCGATCCGCTGATCCCGCTGGCCGCCGACCCCGGCCTGCGTCCGCCGGTCGCCCTGCTCGCCCATGCCGTGGACGAGCCCGGCCGCTCGGCGTTCTGGCCGCTGGCCGAGTTCAGCCCCGAGTGGGTGGCGATCCGGTGGGCCGTCGAGCGGGGCGTCCCGGCCCGCTTCATCGACCTGCCCGCGACCCACACGCTGGCCTGGCAGGAGGACACCGGCGACCCGGACGAAGAGGCGCCGGAGGAAGAAGACGTAGAAGCGCCGGAGGAGGAAGCGGCCGAGCACGCCCGCGTGGACCCGCTCGCCGCCCTCGCCGAGGCCGCCGGGTACGACGACCCCGAGCGCTGGTGGGAGGACGCCGTCGAGCACCGGGGCCCGGGCCGGGACGAGCCGTTCGCGCCGTTCGCCGCGCTGGACGACGCCATGGGCGCCCTGCGGGAGCGGTACGGCGACGGCGGCCGCCCGCGCGACCTGGTGCGCGAGGCGTACATGCGGCTCCAGCTCCGCGCCGCCCGCAAGGAGTCCGGGGACGCGGTGGCCGTGGTCTGCGGCGCCTGGCACGTGCCCGCCCTCCGCGCGAAGACCACCGTCACCGCCGACCGGGCACTCCTCAAGGGCCTGCCCAAGGTCAAGACCGACCTCACCTGGGTGCCCTGGACCCACCGCAGGCTCGCCCGGTCCAGCGGCTACGGCGCCGGGATCGACTCGCCGGGCTGGTACGCCCACCTGTTCGGCGCGCCGGACCGGCCGGTGGAGCGCTGGCTCACCAAGGTCGCCGGACTGCTGCGCGAGGAGGACCGGATCGTGTCCTCCGCCCATGTCATCGAGGCGGTCCGGCTGGCCGACACCCTCGCGGTGATGCGCGGCCGCCCCCTGCCGGGCCTCACCGAGACCACGGATGCCGTACGCGCGGTGCTGTGCGAGGGCTCGGACGTCCCATTGTCCCTGGTGTACGACCGGCTGGTGGTCGGGGACGTGCTGGGCGAGGTCCCGGAGTCCGCGCCCGCCGTGCCGTTGCAGCGCGACCTGGCCCGGGAGCAGCGTCGGCTGCGGCTCAAGCCGGAGGCGCTGGAGCGCGAGCTGGAGCTGGACCTCCGCAAGGACACCGACGCCGCGCGCGGTCGGCTGCTGCACCGGCTGCGGCTGCTCGGCGTCGGCTGGGGCGAACCGGCCCGCTCGCGCGGGAGCACGGGCACCTTCCGGGAGACCTGGCGGCTGCGCTGGGAGCCGGAGCTGTCGGTACGCATCGCCGAGGCCGGGGTGTGGGGCACCACGGTGCTGGGCGCGGCGACCGCCAAGGCGGAGGCCGACGCGATCGGTGCGCGGGCGCTGGCCGACGTGACCGCGCTGGCCGAGCAGTGCCTGCTCGCCGGGCTGCCGGACGCGCTGCCCGTGGTGATGCGGGTGCTCGCCGACCGCGCGGCCCTCGACGCCGACGTGGGCCACCTCGCCCAGGCGCTCCCCGCCCTGGTCCGCTCGCTGCGCTACGGCGACGTGCGCGGCACCGACACCGGCGCCCTCGCCGACGTCGCGGCCGCCCTCGCGGAGCGCGTCTTCATCGGGCTCCCGCCCGCCTGCACCACCCTGGACACCGACGCCGCCCAGGAGATGCGGGGCCATGTCGACGCCGTGCACGGCGCGGTCGGCCTGCTGTCCGAGACGCTCACCGGGCAGGACGACCTCCGGCCCCGCTGGCGGGCCGTGCTGCGCACCCTGTCCCAGCGGGACACCGTGCCCGGTCTCATCCGGGGCCGGGCGGTGCGGCTGCTGCTGGACGACGGGGTGCTGGAGGCCGAGGACGTGGCCCGGCTCATGGGGCTGGCCCTGTCGCCGGGGACTCCGCCCGGTGACGCGGCCGCGTGGGTCGAGGGGTTCGTCGGAGGCGGCGGGGGAGGGCTGCTGCTGGTGCACGACGAGCGGCTGCTCGGGCTGGTCGACACCTGGCTGACCTCCGTACCGGCCGACGCGTTCACCGACGTGCTGCCACTGCTGCGCCGCACCTTCTCGGCGTACGAGCCCGGTGTGCGCAGGACGCTCGGCGAGCTGGTCCGGCGCGGTCCGGGCGGCGGTGCCGGGGCCACGGCCCACCCGGTGACCTCGCCCGGCTTCGCGCCGGAACCCGATGCCGGACGCGCGGACGCCGTGCTGCCGGTGCTGCGTCTGCTGCTCGGTCTGACACCGGAGCAGCGGCCATCGATGGACGACGACCTCGCGGGGGTGGGGGCATGACGAACGGGACGACACGACTCGACGGCGACGCCGAGCGGCTCCGCCGATGGCGGCTGGTGCTCGGCGGCGACCAGGCGGACGGCACCGGGGTCGCGCTGTCCGGCCGGGACGCGGCGATGGACGGCACCCTGACCGCGCTGTACGGCCGGGGCGACAAGGCGGGCAAGAGCCCGGCGGGCCGGGAGCGTTCGGCGGGGCTCGGCGGTTCGGCGCCCTCCGTGGCGCGCTGGCTCGGGGACATCCGCACCTACTTCCCCTCCTCCGTCGTGCAGGTCATGCAGCGCGACGCCATCGACCGGCTCGGGCTGGCCGCGCTGCTGCTGGAGCCGGAGATGCTGGAGGCGGTGGAGGCCGACGTCCATCTGGTCGGCACCCTGCTCTCGCTGAACAAGGCGATGCCGGAGACCACCAAGGAGACCGCGCGGGCGGTGGTCCGCAAGGTGGTGGACGACCTGGAGAAGCGGCTGGCCACCCGCACCCGGGCCACCCTCACCGGCGCCCTCGACCGCAGCGCCCGTATCAGTCGGCCGCGCCACCACGACATCGACTGGAACCGCACGATCGCGGCCAACCTCAAGCACTACCTGCCGGAGTACCGGACGATCGTGCCGGAGCGGCTCATCGGGTACGGGCGGGCCGCGCAGTCGGTGAAGAAGGAGGTGATCCTCTGCATCGACCAGTCCGGCTCGATGGCCGCGTCCGTGGTCTACGCGTCGGTGTTCGGGGCGGTGCTCGCCTCGATGCGGTCGATCAGCACCCGCATGGTCGTCTTCGACACCTCCGTCGTCGACCTCACCGATCAGCTCGACGACCCGGTGGACGTGCTCTTCGGCACCCAGCTCGGCGGCGGCACCGACATCAACCGGGCGCTCGCCTACTGCCAGTCGAAGATCACCCGGCCCGCCGAGACGGTGGTCGTGCTGATCAGCGACCTGTACGAGGGCGGCATCCGGGACGAGATGCTGAAGCGGGTCGCGGCGATGAAGGCGTCCGGCGTGCAGTTCGTGACCCTGCTCGCGCTCTCCGACGAGGGGGCGCCCGCCTACGACCGGGAGCACGCGGCCGCGCTGGCCGCCCTCGGCGCCCCGGCGTTCGCCTGCACCCCGGACCTCTTCCCGGAGGTGATGGCCGCCGCGATCGAGAAGCGCCCGCTGCCCATACCGGACACCGCGTGACAAGCTGGAAGGGGTCACCGGTCGAACAAGTGCACCCCAAGAGGCACGGCGTGTCAGGGAAAACGGCATCATGTGACAGGTATCACCGCTCGGGTGTGACTCGCGATTTAGAGGCCCCCGGCAAGCAGGGATAACCTGCGAGACGGACATGCCGCGCGCTCGGACACCGTGTGCGCACCCCTTGTGACAAGCGGACGTCACGTTGCCCTTCGCGGCACGCCCACGCATCCAACGACCGCGAGATCACTGATAGGGACGGAAGCGCGTGGACCTGTTCGAGTACCAGGCGAGGGACCTCTTCGCCAAGCACGATGTACCGGTGCTGGCCGGTGAAGTCATCGACACGCCTGAGGCGGCGCGCGAGATCACCGAGCGTCTGGGCGGCAAGTCCGTCGTCAAGGCGCAGGTGAAGGTCGGTGGTCGTGGCAAGGCCGGTGGCGTCAAGCTCGCCGCCACCCCGGACGAGGCCGTCGCCCGCGCGACGGACATCCTCGGCATGGACATCAAGGGCCACACGGTCCACAAGGTGATGATCGCCGAGACCGCTCCGGAGATCGTCGAGGAGTACTACGTCTCCTTCCTCCTCGACCGTGCCAACCGCACCTTCCTCTCCATCGCCTCCGTCGAGGGCGGCATGGAGATCGAGGAGGTGGCGGCCACCCGCCCCGAGGCCGTCGCCAAGACGCCGATCGACGCCATCGACGGCGTGGACGAGGCCAAGGCCCGCGAGATCGTCGAGGCCGCCAAGTTCCCGGCCGAGGTCGCGGACAAGGTCGTCAACGTCCTGATCAAGCTGTGGGACACCTTCATCAAGTCGGACGCCCTCCTCGTCGAGGTCAACCCGCTGGCGAAGGTCGCCTCCGGCGAGGTCCTGGCGCTGGACGGCAAGGTGTCGCTCGACGAGAACGCCGAGTTCCGTCACCCCGAGTACGAAGAGCTGCACGACAAGGAAGCGGCCAACCCGCTCGAGGCCGCCGCCAAGGCGAAGGGCCTCAACTACGTCAAGCTCGACGGCGAGGTCGGCATCATCGGCAACGGCGCGGGTCTCGTCATGAGCACCCTGGACGTCGTCGCGTACGCCGGTGAGCAGCACGGCGACGTGAAGCCCGCCAACTTCCTGGACATCGGTGGCGGCGCCTCCGCCCAGGTCATGGCGAACGGCCTGGAGATCATCCTGGGCGACCCGGACGTCAAGTCCGTGTTCGTCAACGTCTTCGGCGGCATCACCGCCTGCGACGAGGTCGCCAACGGCATCGTCCAGGCGCTGCAGCTCCTCGAGGAGCGCGGCGAGAAGGTCGAGAAGCCGCTCGTCGTCCGCCTCGACGGCAACAACGCCGAGCTGGGCCGCAAGATCCTCACCGACGCCGACCACCCGCTGGTCCAGCGCGTCGACACCATGGACGGCGCGGCCGCGAAGGCCGCCGAGCTGGCCCACGCCGCAAAGTAAGCACTCAGGACGAGGACACCAACACACCATGGCTATCTGGCTCAACAAGGACAGCAAGGTCATCGTCCAGGGCATGACCGGCGCCACCGGCATGAAGCACACCAAGCTCATGCTGGGTGACGGCACCGAGGTCGTGGGCGGCGTCAACCCGCGCAAGGCGGGTCAGACCGTGGACTTCGACGGCACCGAGGTACCCGTCTTCGGGACCGTCAAGGAGGCCATCGAGAAGACCGGCGCGAACGTCTCGGTCATCTTCGTGCCCGAGAAGTTCACCAAGGACGCGGTCGTCGAGGCGATCGACGCCGAGATCCCCCTGGCCGTCGTGATCACCGAGGGTATCGCCGTGCACGACACGGCCGCCTTCTGGGCGTACGCGGGCAAGAAGGGCAACAAGACCCGGATCATCGGCCCGAACTGCCCCGGCATCATCACGCCGGGCCAGTCCAACGTCGGCATCATCCCGGGCGACATCACCAAGCCGGGCCGCATCGGCCTGGTCTCGAAGTCCGGCACGCTGACGTACCAGATGATGTACGAGCTGCGTGACCTGGGCTTCTCCACCGCCGTCGGCATCGGTGGCGACCCGATCATCGGCACCACGCACATCGACGCCCTGGCCGCGTTCCAGGACGACCCCGACACCGACCTGATCGTGATGATCGGTGAGATCGGTGGCGACGCCGAGGAGCGCGCGGCCGCGTTCATCAAGGACAACGTGACCAAGCCGGTCGTCGGCTACGTCGCGGGCTTCACCGCGCCCGAGGGCAAGACGATGGGCCACGCCGGCGCGATCGTCTCCGGTTCGTCCGGCACCGCCCAGGCGAAGAAGGAGGCCCTCGAGGCCGCGGGCGTCAAGGTCGGCAAGACCCCGACCGAGACGGCCAAGCTGGCGCGGGAGATCCTGAGCGCCTGACGCTCGGTCCACCCTTCGGGCAGCACACCGCGGGCCCGTCCCCTTCGTGGGGGCGGGCCCGCCGCTGTTTTCCGGCGCCGGGGATCAGCCGGGTGACGGCAACAGCCGTTCCGGGCCGTTGCCCGACTCGCCGCGGAGCTTGGCGCGCAGCGTCAGCTCGGTCTTCGACAGCGGGCCGAGAGCGGGGGCCCGCGGCACGCCCCGCACGGCCTGGGCGGGGGCGATGGGCGCCTCGTAGTGCGTGGGCGCCGTGCGCAGGGTGAGGCCGGTGGCGCCGATGATGGCGACGGTGAAGGCGATGGCGGCGCGGGTCCAGAAGACGTTGCGGCGCTCGCCGCCGGTGCGGACGGTGTTCGGGGCGTCGGCGCGGAGCCGTTCCGTGGCGGCGAGTTCGGTCAGGCGCCGGTGCAGGGCGGCCGGGTCGGCCAGTTCCGGGACCTGTGCGGCGACGGCCTCGCGGGCGCGGGTCAGCCGGTTCGCCGCCGCCGGGGTGCTCGCCTCCGTCTCGGCCGCCGTCTCGGGCAGGTCGAGGCCGACGCCGTCGTAGAGCACGAGGGTGCGGCGGTAGGAGGGCGGGAGCCGTAGCAGCGCGTTCAGCAGGGCGCGCGCGGACGGGTCGGCGGGTGGGGGCTCGGGGGTGCGGTGGCGGGGGCGGAAGCCGTGCCAGGGGGAGAGGGCGTACTCGTACGCCGTCGCCCGGACCCAGCCGCCGGGGTCCCGGTCGCGGGCCACCTCGGGCCAGCGCTGCCAAGCCGCCTGGAACGCCCGCTCCACCGCCTCGCGGGCCAACTCCCGCCGCCCGGTGAGCAGATAGGTCTGCCGTACCAGGGCGGGGGCGCAGAACGCGTACAGCGCGTCGAACGCCTGATCAGGGGTCAGGGAGGGTGCGGTACTTCGGGTCACGGCTCACCCCTCTGTGTGAAAAGGCACATAAACACATATTGGGCGACACTTCCGGGGTTCGCCTGTTACGCCGGGAAAGCGCGTGTCGTTGGGAGCATGGCGGGCGTGATGCAGCTGACACTCCGTCGCATGTCGTCGTCCCTGCGGTCCCGGATGCGCGACCGTTCACCCGGCCTCGGGCCCGCGCTGGCGGGCGGTGCGCTCGCGGCCGGGCTCGGGCTCGGCGCGTGCGCGGCGCTGGTGATGGTGCTGTGGGTCAGTTCGCCCTACCCGGACAGCGGGCCAGGCGGCGCGCTGCATGTCGCGGCCGCGCTGTGGCTGCTGGCCCACGGGGTCGAACTCGTCCGCGCCGACACGCTCTCCGGGGTGCCCCAGCCGGTCGGGCTGACCCCGCTGCTGCTGCTCGCGCTGCCGGTCTGGCTGGTGTACCGGGCGGCGCGGGACGCCACGGACGCGTCCGACGAACCCGACGGCCCGCCGCCGGTTCCCGCGCGTACGGCGTGGACGGGCGTCGTCCTCGGCTACCTCGCCGTGGGGGCCGCGGCCACGCTGTACGCCTACGGGGGTGAACCCCGGCCCGAATGGCCCTGGGTGACGGTCTGTCTGCCGCTGCTCGTCGGGGGCGCCGCGGGCGTCGGTGTCTGGACGGGCAGCGGACGGCCGCACCCGCCCCTCTCGTCCCGCCTGCCGCACTGGGTACGCGGGGACGCGCTCGGTACGGCGGCCCGCGCGGCCGGAGCGGCCACGGCCGTGCTCACCGGGGGCGGGGCCCTGCTGCTCGGCGCCTCCCTGGTCTGGCACGGGGACACCGCCCGGCTGGCCTTCACCCAGCTGACGGAGGGCTGGACCGGACGGTTCACGGTGCTGCTGCTCACCATCACGCTGATCCCCAACGCGGCGGTGTGGTCGGCCTCCTACACGCTCGGCCCCGGCTTCGCGCTCGGCGCCGGGCACATGGTGCACCCCCTCGCCTCGGACCCGGCCCCGCTGCTGCCCCCGTTCCCGCTGCTCGCGGCCGTTCCCGACGCGGGCCCCGGCACCCCGCTGAACTGGGCGGTCGCCCTGGTGCCGGTCGCGGCCGGGGTGACCGCGGGCTGGTTCGTGGCGTCGGCGGCCGTGACCCCGGCCCGGCCCTGGCTGCACTGGTCGGCGTGGCGGACCCTGGGCGTCCTGGCGCTCGCCGCCCTGCTCGGCGCCGTCGCCCTCACCCTGCTCGCCGAACTGTCCGGCGGCCCCCTGGGCGGCTCCGCCCTCTCCCGCTTCGGCCCCTACGGCTGGCAGACCGGCCCGGCGGCCGCGCTCTGGCTCCTCCTCCTGGGCACCCCGGTGACCCTCACGGCACGCGCCTGGCGCCTGCACACCCTCCGCCGCACCGGCGCCCTGCCGCCCCGCGGACGGCGCCCCGCGAAGAAGTCCGGGCCGACCGCGGCGAAGGCGTCCCGGGCGGCGGAGACCCCGAGGCCCGCCGAGCCCACCCCGGAAGCCGAGAAGGACGAGCTGTACGACTTCCTGGAGGACCCCCGCGACACCGACGACCTGACCGCGCCGCGCACCCCGAAGACCCCGGAAGCGGAACCGGCCGACACCTCGCCGCAGCAGGCCCCCGACGACCCCGAGGCGGCACCCCGCGACCCGGAGCCCGCCGAGGTCCTGACCCCGTCCGGAACCCCGGAAGCCCCCGACGACACCCCGGACCCCTCCAGCTGAGCCCGGCCGGTCGCCCTAAGAGTTCGCCGACCCCAGCACGCCCCGCAGGTTCTTGGGCAGCATCTGGTCGCAGGACTGCTTCGACTGCTGGGTCAGGGCGTCGTTCACGCACGTGTAGTAGTCGCGGTAGACCAGCTGGACCGTGAAGACCGCGCCGACCAGGACGAGGGCGAGGGCCGCGGTGACCATCCCGGCGATGGCCGCCGTGGTCTGCGGGCGGACGCCCTGAGGGGCGGCGGGCTCGTCGGGGGAGGGAGTGCGGGGCTTGGCCCGCAGGGAGCTGCCGCCCCAGTAGAGGGCGAGGGCGCCCAGCAAGAGGGAGACGTACGGCCAGCCGAGGAGGACGAAGAAGACGGCCCACATGCCGGACAGCAGCGCGTACCGCGCGCGGCGCTGGGCCGGGTCGGTGGGGTCCCAGCGCTGCTTGCTCGTACCGCCGCCGCCCGGGCCCTCCGGACCCGCGCCGGGGCGCTCGCCGAAGCCGCCGGGGGCGCGGCCGGGCTGGCGGTCGCTCCACTGGCTGCCCCAGCGCGAGTCCCCGGAACCGTCCTGGCCCTCGTGGCCCTCGGGGTGACGCGGGCGCCAGGGCTGGTCGGGGCGGTCCTCGGGCGGGGGCGCGTACGGGTTGTCGTCCTTGCGGTCACCGCCCCGGTCGTCGTCGCCGCCGGACGGTGCCTGGGGCGGCGAGGTCGGCCGCTCCCGCAGCAGGAAACCGCCACGCTCGCCCTCCTGGCCGGGCTGCGGCGGGAACGTGAGGAGTCGCGGGCTGCGATCGGGCATCAAAGGAGCGTCTTCCCCTAGGTGAATCAAAGTCCGACGTGAGCTGTCATCCCGTGAACGCGTCGCACGGCGACCGCGTTCCCGAGCCGGCTCCCCCCGAACGCTACCTTCCGGCCACGCACCCGTCCCGTGGGGGCCGTCCGGAGTGCCGGTATCGTTGCTGGCGGCCGGGCGCTTCGTAGACTTCCCCGTATGGCGGGACGCGAAGCATTCGTAGAACCCTACAAACGCCGGCCGGACACACCGCCGTCCCGAGAAAGGGCCCCATCGTGGCCGCCATCCCCGCCGGTCCAGCGGTCCGGCGACTCGTCGTGCTGGTCTCCGGTTCCGGCACCAACCTCCAGGCCCTGCTGGACGAGATCGAGCGCGTCGGAGCCGAGGCGTACGGCGCGCGGATCGTCGCCGTGGGGGCCGACCGCGACGGCATCGAGGGGCTGGCCCGCGCCGAGCGCGCCGGGCTGCCGACCTTCGTGTGCCGGGTGAAGGATCACGCGACCCGCGAGGAGTGGGACGCGGCCCTCGCCGGGGCGGTCGCCGCCCACCAGCCGGACCTGGTGATCTCGGCCGGGTTCATGAAGATCGTCGGCAAGGAGTTCCTGGCCAGGTTCGGCGGGCGGTTCGTCAACACCCACCCGGCCCTGCTGCCGAGCTTTCCGGGGGCCCACGGCGTACGGGACGCGCTCGCGTACGGCGCCAAGGTCACCGGCTGCACCGTCCACTTCGTCGACGACGGCGTCGACACCGGGCCGGTCATCGCGCAGGGCGCGGTGGAGATCCGGGACGAGGACGACGAGAGCGCGCTGCACGAGCGCATCAAGGACGTCGAGCGAAGGCTGCTCGTCGAGGTCGTGGGGCGGCTCGCCCGCAACGGCCATCGCATAGAGGGACGAAAGGTAGTTATCCCGTGACCGCCACCGCCGAGAGCACCAAGCGGCCCATTCGCCGGGCGCTCGTCAGCGTCTACGACAAGACCGGCCTGGAAGACCTCGCGCGCGGGCTGCACGAGGCCGGGGTGGAGCTGGTCTCCACCGGGTCCACCGCAGGCCGTATCGCCGCCGCGGGCGTCCCCGTCACCAAGGTGGAGGAGCTGACCGGCTTCCCCGAGTGCCTGGACGGCCGGGTCAAGACCCTGCACCCCAAGGTGCACGCGGGCATCCTCGCCGACCTGCGCCTGGACAGCCACCGCGAGCAGCTGGACGAGCTGGGCGTCACGCCGTTCGACCTGGTCGTGGTCAATCTGTACCCGTTCCGGGAGACGGTCGCCTCGGGCGCCTCGCCCGACGAGTGCGTGGAGCAGATCGACATCGGCGGCCCGTCCATGGTCCGCGCCGCCGCCAAGAACCACCCCTCGGTCGCCGTGGTGACCAGCCCCGAGCGGTACGCCGATGTCCTCGCCGCGGCCCAGGAGGGCGGCTTCGACCTCGCCGCCCGCAAGCGGCTCGCCGCCGAGGCGTTCCGGCACACCGCCGCGTACGACGTGGCCGTGGCCGACTGGTTCGCCACCGAGTACGCCCCGGTCGACGACTCCCCGTTCCCCGACTTCCTCGGCGCCACCTGGGACCGCGCGCACACCCTGCGCTACGGCGAGAACCCGCACCAGCCCGC
Source organism: Streptomyces sp. NPDC002176 (assembly GCF_044903645.1). Lineage (NCBI taxonomy): Bacteria > Bacillati > Actinomycetota > Actinomycetes > Kitasatosporales > Streptomycetaceae > Streptomyces > Streptomyces sp. NPDC002176. The sequence goes on along the minus strand of NZ_JBJDQW010000002.1, from coordinate 895,693 downwards.
CGCGCTGTACGTCGAGCCGGGCGCGAACGGCCTCGCGCAGGCGGAGCAGCTGCACGGCAAGGAGATGTCGTACAACAACTACACGGACACGGACGCCGCCCGCCGTGCCGCGTACGACCACGACGAGCCCTGTGTGGCGATCATCAAGCACGCCAACCCGTGCGGCATCGCGGTCGGCGCGGACGTGGCCGAGGCGCACCGCAAGGCGCACGCCTGCGACCCGCTGTCCGCGTTCGGCGGGGTCATCGCGGTGAACCGGCCGGTCAGCAAGGACATGGCCGAGCAGGTCGCGGAGATCTTCACCGAGGTCATCGTGGCGCCGGACTACGAGGAGGGCGCCCTCGAGGCCCTCGCCCGGAAGAAGAACATCCGGGTGCTGAAGGCCCCGCAGGGTCCCGCCGCGACCGTCGAGATCAAGCCGGTCGACGGCGGGGTGCTGGTCCAGGAGGCCGACCGGCTCCAGGCCGACGGCGACGACCCGGCCAACTGGACGCTGGCCAGCGGCGACGCGCTCTCCCCGGCCGAGCTGGCCGAGCTGGCGTTCGCCTGGAAGGCGTGCCGTGCGGTGAAGTCCAACGCCATCCTGCTCGCCAAGGACGGCGCCTCGGTCGGCGTCGGCATGGGCCAGGTCAACCGCGTCGACTCCTGCAAGCTGGCCGTCGAGCGGGCGGGCGAGGAGCGGGCGCGGGGTGCCTTCGCCGCCTCCGACGCGTTCTTCCCGTTCCCCGACGGGCCGCAGATCCTGATCGACGCCGGGGTGCGCGCCATCGTGCAGCCGGGCGGCTCCATCCGGGACGAGCAGGTCGTGGAGGCCGCCAAGGAGGCGGGCGTGACCATGTACTTCACCGGTACGCGGCACTTCTTCCACTGAGCGGACGTACGCCGAGGGCCGTGTCACACCCGGGTCGGGTGCGGCACGGCCCTCGGTCGTACGGCGTGCGTTCTACGGCGTGCGTGCGCGCGCGGTCAGTCCGCGGTCAGTTCTTGTGCACGACCACGGTGTTCGCGGCCTTGTCGTGCCAGCCCTGCAGCCGCCCCGAGTTGTCCCAGAACGGGGACAGGTAGACGAGGAGCTGGCCGAGGCCGCAGCTGACGTAGCCCGCGGCGGTCGGGATGATCCAGCGGACGAAGGACTTGAGCAGACCGGGCTTCTGGCCGGTGTCGGCACGCAGGACGCGGATGCCGACGGCCAGCTTGCCCAGGGTCGCGCCGACCAGGCCGACCATCAGCCACTCGTACAGCAGGGTCGCTATGCCGAACATGAGCGCGATCGGGACGATCTTGCTCATCATCCCCGTGCTGGCGTCGTTCATGCAGGTCTCGTACGCGGTCGAGGCCGGGTCGCAGTCCTGGGCCGAGCTGGCGAAGCTCGCGATGCCGCCGCCCACCACGATGAGGTAGATCACGAACATGATCGCGAAGTCGATCGAGCGGGCGCCGAAGCGGCGGCCCATCGACGCCTGGCGCGGGCCGGGGCCGCCCGGGTGACCGAAGCCCGGCTGCTGCGGGTAGCCGTAACCGGGCTGCTGCGGGTAGCCGTAGCCCTGGGGCGGGACGCCGCCGCCCTGCGGGTAGCCGGGCTGCGGGGGGACGCCCTGCGGAGCCTGCGGGTAGCCCGGCTGCTGGGGCTGGCCGTAGCCCTGCTGGGGGTCCTGCGGCTGACCGTAGGGGTTCTGGGGCGAGCCGAAACTCATGGCTGATTTCCTCCGTTGGACCTGCGGGGACGACACGGAACGCACGGAGGAACGTCAAGATCTGAGCGGTTTGCCCCCCACCGGACCGCGATGTACGCGCCGATCATCGTTGTGGAGCCGCAACTCCTTGTCCAGCCACATTCCCGATGTGTTGTGCAAGTGCAACATCAACGATCATCGCCGGACATCTGGGACGCGACGGTGGCGGAGCCCACGCGGACCGGATTGGAACCGGGGGCCGGTCATCCGCGAGGATGGGGGCATGACCGCCCAGATTCTCGATGGCAAGGCCACCGCAGCAGCGATCAAGTCCGATCTGACCGCCCGCGTGGCGGCGCTGAAGGAGAAGGGAATCACGCCCGGCCTCGGCACCGTCCTGGTCGGTGAGGACCCCGGCAGCCAGAAGTACGTCGCGGGCAAGCACCGTGACTGCGCCCAGGTCGGCATCGCCTCCATCCAGCGCGAACTCCCGGCCACGGCCACGCAGGAGGAGATCGAGGCGGTCGTCCGCGAGCTGAACGAGGACCCCGACTGCACCGGCTACATCGTCCAGCTCCCGCTGCCCAAGGGCATCGACGAGAACCGCATCCTCGAGCTGATGGACCCGGAGAAGGACGCCGACGGCCTCCACCCGATGAACCTCGGCCGCCTGGTCCTCAACGAGCCCGCCCCGCTGCCCTGCACCCCCAACGGCGTCCTCACCCTGCTGCGCCAGTACGGCGTGGAGACCAAGGGCGCCGAGGTCGTGGTCGTCGGCCGCGGTGTGACCATCGGGCGCTCGATGCCGCTGCTGCTCACCCGGCGCAGCGAGAACGCCACCGTCACCCAGTGCCACACCGGCACCCGTGACCTCGCCTACCACCTCAAGAAGGCCGACATCGTCATCGCGGCCGCCGGTGCCGCGCACCTGATCCGCGCCGAGGACATCAAGCCGGGCGCGGCCGTGCTGGACGTCGGTGTCTCCCGCAACGCCGAGGGCAAGATCGTCGGTGACATCCACCCGGACGTCGCCGAGGTCGCCGGGTGGATCTCCCCGAACCCCGGTGGCGTGGGCCCGATGACCCGCGCCCAGCTGCTGGTCAACGTCGTGGAGGCGGCGGAGCGCCGTGCCGGCTGAGGATTCCGGGGAGCCGCAGGTGCGGGACGCGATCAGCGCGCCCGACGCGCAGGGGCGCACCAGGCGCATGACCCGGCGCTTCCCGCTGTTCACCAAGGACACCGCGCGCCCCGAGGGCGGCGGCCGGGCCGCGGCCGGTGACGCCCCGGCGCCCGCGCGGCAGTGGCCCATCCTCGTCGTGCTCTCCTCGGCCGGTCTCGGCCTGCTGCTGATCGCCTTCGACCTGACCCGGGTCGGCCTCCTGCTGATCGGCGCCGCGCTGCTGGCGGGCGGCGCCCTGCGCTGGACGCTCCCCGGCGTCGGCATGCTGGCCGTCCGCTCCCGGTTCACGGACATCGTCACCTACGGGGTGCTGGGCCTCGTCATCGTGCTGCTGGCCCTGATGGTCCAGCCCGAACCCTGGCTGCAGCTCCCGTTCCTGAAGGACACCCTGCACTTCACGGTGGCCAACTAGCGCTCCGCGCAAGGCCGGTGGCTCCCCCCCACCCCCGATCGGGGGCGAGCCACCGGGACTTCACCCTGGCTGCCGTCGTGTGTGCCGGGCAACGCCTGTCCGTGCGCTGTGGCACGGAGGTGACCGTTCCGCCACCGTGTCCGCGCCCTGCCACAAGCCGCTCGATCGGCGCCGGAACAGGGGCAGTTCGCCGGATACGCCGCGAAGGTGCCCCTCCCTCGGGCATCGTGGAGCGGGGGCGGTGGCGTGACGCGGGGAGGCGTCGCGGTGCCCGCCAGGGGAGTGACCAGGGGGGAGCCATGGCTCGTTGGAAAGCGCTGCCGGACGATCTCGATCCGCAGATCGGGGAGTTCACCGGACAGCTGCGGCGGCTGGTGGACCAGGGGGGTCTGAGCGTCGCCGCGCTGGCCGACCGCACCGGGTACAGCAAGACGTCCTGGGAGCGGTATCTGAACGGGCGGCTGCTCGCGCCCAAGGGGGCGATCGTCGCGCTCGCCGAGGTCACCGGGACCAGCCCGGTCCACCTCACCACGATGTGGGAGCTGGCCGAACGCGCCTGGAGCCGCGCGGAGATGCGGCACGACCGCACCATGGAGCAGCTCCGGATCACCCAGGCCCGCGCCGAGCTGGGCGACTTCGGCGGGGCGCGGGCGGAGGCGTCGGGCGGCGTCCGGACCGCACGCGCGGGGACGGGGACGGCCGGTGCTCCGCCGGTGATCCCGCCCAAGCCGAGGGCGGGGGAGGGGGACGCGCGGGACGCGGGGCCTCCGCGCCCGGTGACCGACGAACCCCGTGGGGGCAGGCGCAGGCTGCTGCTCTTCCTCGCGGGCGCCGTCGCCGCGGTCGTCGTCATCGGCGGCGTCCTCCTGCTCACCGGCCGGGGTGGCGGGGGCGGGAAGCCGGACGCGGCCGGCTCCCCGGCGCCGTCCGCCACGAGCGCCGCCGATCTCCCGCCCGGTGTGAAGTGCGCGGGCTCCGGCTGCACCGGCAAGGACGCCGAGGCCATGGGGTGCGGCGGCGACCTGGTGACCACCGCCAGGACCGCCGCCGTCGGCGCCGCCACGCTGGAGGTCCGTTACAGCAGGACCTGCGGCACCGCCTGGGGCCGGATCACCGGCGCCGTTCCGGGCGACCAGGTGCGCATCACGGCGGGCGGCACGGAGCAGCGGGGCGACACCGCCGCCGGGGACACCTTCGCGTACACGCCGATGGTCGCCGTCGGCGGCGCGGGCGAGGCCGAGGCGTGCGTGACCCTGGCGGCCGGGCGGACCGGCTGCACCAAGTAGCGCGGGCGTTTTCGGTGCGGTACGCATGGGACGCCGAAACCGGGGCACGCGCATGTGTACCCCCCCCACGGGAGTCCGGCGATCCGGTACCCCCACCGGCGGTCGCCTTCGTCCTCCTCTCCCGGACGGGCGGCCGCCGCCGCCGTATGGGGGCGGCGGACCCGCGAAGTCGCGCTGTGGGGCGGGCCACAGGGCCCCGGACGTCCGGCATGCCGGATGCGCGATAGCCTGACCGCTGATCTCTCTTGACGCCAAGAGATCGATCATCCGCCCGGGGCAGCGACGCCCCACCGCCAGCTGTCCTACGGAGAACGCCATGACCCGCACTCCCGTGAACGTCACCGTCACCGGCGCGGCCGGCCAGATCGGTTACGCCCTGCTCTTCCGCATCGCCTCCGGCCAGCTGCTCGGCGCGGACGTGCCGGTCAACCTCCGCCTCCTCGAGATCACCCCCGCGCTCAAGGCGGCCGAGGGCACGGCCATGGAGCTGGACGACTGCGCGTTCCCGCTGCTGAACGGCATCACGATCACCGACGACCCGAACGTCGCCTTCGACGGCACCAACGTCGCCCTCCTCGTCGGCGCCCGCCCGCGCACCAAGGGCATGGAGCGCGGTGACCTCCTGGAGGCCAACGGCGGCATCTTCAAGCCGCAGGGCAAGGCCATCAACGACAACGCCGCGGACGACATCAAGGTCCTCGTCGTCGGCAACCCGGCCAACACCAACGCGCTCATCGCGCAGGCCGCCGCCCCGGACGTACCGGCCGAGCGCTTCACCGCGATGACCCGCCTCGACCACAACCGCGCGCTGACCCAGCTGGCGAAGAAGACGGGCACCCCGGTCTCCGAGATCAAGCGCCTGACGATCTGGGGCAACCACTCCGCCACCCAGTACCCGGACATCTTCCACGCCACGGTCGCGGGCAAGAACGCCGCCGAGGTCGTGAACGACGAGCAGTGGCTGGCCGACGACTTCATCCCGACCGTCGCCAAGCGCGGTGCCGCGATCATCGAGGCCCGCGGTGCCTCGTCGGCCGCCTCCGCCGCCAACGCCGCCATCGACCACGTCTACACCTGGGTCAACGGCACCGCCGAGGGCGACTGGACCTCCATGGGCATCCCGTCGGACGGCTCCTACGGCGTCCCGGAGGGCCTGATCTCGTCCTTCCCCGTCACCACCAAGGACGGCAAGTACGAGATCGTCCAGGGCCTGGACATCAACGAGTTCTCCCGCGCCCGCATCGACGCCTCGGTGCAGGAGCTGGCCGAGGAGCGCGACGCGGTCCGCGGTCTCGGCCTCATCTGAGCCCCGCACGCAACGAGTGACGGGCCCCCTCCGGTCTTCCGGACGGGGCCCGTTCCCGTGTCCCGACTACTCCAGACCGCGCTTGCCCGGCGCCCAGAACGGCTTGGTCAGGACCGAGCGCCGGTCCCAGCCCGCGTCCCGCAGCACATGCCGTACCGCCTGCACGGTGCGCGCCTCACCGGCGACGTAGGCCACCCCGCCCGGCGCCGGGGCCAGGCGGCCCACTGCCTCGGGCAGCGGGACCTCGCCGCGCAGCACCCAGTCGAGCCGTCCCGCGTGGGCCAGCGGGAGCCGGTCGGCCGCCGTGTCCGTCTCGACGCAGCCGGACACCCGGGCCCCGGCGGGCAGCGCGGCGAGCATCGCGCCGAACGCGACGGACGCCGTCTCGTCCCCGACGAACACATGGTGCGCGGCGTCCGGGCGCAGCGTGAACGAGCCCTCCGGCTTGCCGAGGCGCACCTCGTCGCCGACCGCGGCCGCGCGTGCCCAGCGGGCGCCGGGCCCGTCCCCGGCGTGGTCCAGCACGCACAACTCGACGGCGCCGGACGGCTCGTAGCGCCACACCGAATAGGTGCGCCGGGTGAGCGTGGTGCCCACCAGGACCCGGACCTGCTGGCCGGGCAGCACGTCGAGCCCGGCCAGCGCGTCGCCCTCGATCCGCAGGCGCCGCATCCGCGCGGTGAACCGTTCCACGGCGGTCACGGTGCCCCGGAGCATCAGCAGATCGAGGACGGGGTTCAGCAGCGCGGGCATGCACGGCTCCTAGAAGTGGACAACTCGGTTCTACCGGACCAGAGTTGATCATCGGTGGGGGGAGGGCGATGCTACGCGCTCCGGGGCGGGCAAGCGCACGGGGCGGGTACGGTTCCGGCCGCCCCGGTGAGACCGCCGTAGCGCGGATTCGGGTTTCCTGACCGGCCGTCACCCCTCTATGCTCAGCGCTCGTCCGCTCACCGGTGGACGAGGGACTTCCATGCATCGGGGGATGGCATGAGCAGTGCTCACGTGCCGCCGCAGACGAAGCGGGCCGCGGCCGAGGGGGCGCCGGTCGATCCGCCGCCCACCCCGCCCCACGCGAGCGAGGCGACCCGGCTGCTGTGCGCGGGCGTCTATCTGGACTCCGGCTACCGGGACCGCGTCATCGAGGAACTCCACCTCAACGAGCAGCGGATCGTGGCGCCTTCGTTCGGTTTCGACGCGGCCCGGGTGCTCGCGCACGCGCTGCGGGCCCGGCGGCAGGAGCTGGTCTGGGCGGGCGTGATCGCCGCGCTGTGGCTGGTGGGGATGCCGCTCAGCGGCGGCCTGCTCGCGCTGTACCTGTGGCCCAGCATCTGGCTCGCGCTCGCCCCGTGGCTGCGCGGACGGGCCGCGCGGCCGCCGCTGTACCGCGCGGCCCTCGCCTTCCTGGCGCGGTGGTGGGGGCGCGCGTGGTTCGCCGTGCTGTTCGCCCTCACCGTGTTCTCCGCGTTCGGCGGGGGTGTGGCCGACGAGCCGACCTACGATCCCTACGGCTACAGCAGCCCCGAGGACTTCTCCGACTCGCTCACCCCCGCCGTCGAGGTCTGGCAGGGGTGCTTCACGCTCGTTGTGCTGGCGCTGATCGCGCTGTGCGTACACGCCCAGCGCACCCAGTTCAGCCGGGCCCTGGCCGCCGAACTCTCCCCGCGGCGCTTCCCGGACGCCACCGCCGACCCCGCCGAGCAGGGGCCGGGCCCGCGCTTCCAGCGGCTCAGGCAGCGCATCCGGCTGGAGCAGCACGCCCCGCTGGTCATGTACCACGAGGCGCGCCCCTTCTGCGGGGCCGGAGACGCGTACGACACCTGGGTGCTCGCCGTGGAACTCAAGCCGGACGAGCTGACGAAGGAGCGGCAGCCGCTGAGCAACCGGGCGATCCTGGAGAAGATCCGCCCCCGCCTGGAGCAGCTGCGGGTCCCGGCCGAGTACGCGGGCCCCGGCGTCCGGGACCGGCTGCGCAGGCTGGAGATCGACGAGTGCGTGTTCCTCCCGGCGGAGGGGCTGCGCACCCGCGACCAGGCGCCGTACACCCCCGAGGCGTTCGAGGAGCACCGGGCGCGGGCGGTGGAGGAGGGCGCCGAGAAGCGGCGGCACTTCCTGCGCGTCCGGGTCGGCGGCTGGGACGAGGAGCTGGTCGTCACGGTCTACATCCGCGTCCACACCCAGGGCGGCATGCTGATGCTGGAGATCGCCCCGCATGTGCTGACGCCGGTGCGCGAGGACTTCAAGGAGGCCGACCGGATGGCCCACCGGTTCCGCCACAACAACTCCCTCGGCAAGGCCGCCACCGCCCTCGTCCTGGTACCGGGCTCGGCGGGCCGGGCGTTCGCCCAGCTGGGCCGGGGCCTGACGCACGGCTGGCGGCTGCTGACCGGCGGCTACGCGGGCGCCCTGCCCGACGGCCCCGCCCTCTCGGTGCGCGAACTGGGCTCCACGCCCGTCGGCTCGCTGTTCCAGGAGATGGACGTGGCCCGCTATCTGCGCGGCGTGCAGGACCGGGTGGCCGACGGCGTACGGTCCGCGCTCGCCGAATCCGGCTACCAGACCGGCGAGTTCGTCCGGAAGATCGTCAACATCCGCAACGGTGACGTGCACATCGGCCGGGTCGAGGGAAGCACCTTCGCGGTCGGCAGCCACGCCTCCGCCACGGGCGCGCCCGCGCCGCAGAAGGGAGCCGGGACATGACCGGTCAGGAGCCGAACGTACGCATCGGGGACGTGTCGGGGAGCACCTTCGCCATCGGCAGCCACGCGCACGCCGAGAGCCACCAGCACGGCTCGGGCGATCCAGGCGACCAGGAACTCCTGCTTGCGGTACGGGAGTTGCGGGCCGACCTGGAGCGGGTGCGGGGCACCGAGCAGACGGCCGCGCTGGACGCGGAGCTCGCCGAGACCGAGGCCGAGATCGCCCGCACCGGCCAGGCGGGCCCCACCCGCCGGGAACGCCTGCGGCAGCTGCTGGACGACTCGCAGGCCCTGCTGAGCGTGCTCGCCTCGGCGGGCGCCGTCGCGGGCCTGCTCGGAATGTGACCGGAAGACCAGAAGGGGGGCCGCGATGAGCGGGGGAGAGCGGTACTGGAACGAGGACACCCAGCGCTGGGAGGACGGCACCGCCGAGCGGGCCGGGGTGACCCCACCCCCGCCGTCCCGCCCGGCCCAGCCGCCCGCGGCCCCCGTCTGGCCCCCGGCCGAGCCCTCGGAGGCGACCCCGGCCTCCACCTGGCCCCCGGCGGACCCCCGCACGCCTCCCGCCGATGCTCCCCGGACCGAGGCCGACCCCTCGACCCCGGCCGAGTCCTCAGGGTCCGCCGACCCGACCTCCACCGAATCGACCTCCACCGACTCCTCGACCCCCGACCAGCCCCCGGCCTCCACCTGGCCCCCCGCCGACCGGCGGACGCCCCCGCCCGCCGCCTGGCCGCCCGCAGCCCCCTCCGCCTCCACGGAGCCGCAGTCCCCCGCCTGGCCCCCCGTCGCGCCCTCCGCCCCCGCGGACCCGCCGACCGCCTCCTGGCCCCCCGCGCACCACCCCGACCCCCCGTCCGCCCCCTGGTCGCCCACCGCCACCAACCCGGAGCTGCCGGTCACCGCCCCCTGGCCCCCCGTCGACCCGGCCCCCGAGCCGCCCGCCAAGGACTCCGGTCGCCGGGTGCTCTGGCTGGTGCTCGTCGGCGCGGCGGTGGCCGGGGTCGCGGTGAGCCTCGTCCTGACCCTGGTCGTCAACAAGGACAAGAAGAACGACGACGCCCGCCCCGTCGTCCATCACTCGTCCTCCGCCCCGGCGACCCCGAGCCCGTCCCCCACGCCCTCACCGACCCCCTCGCCCAGCGCGCCCCCCGCCGGATACGAGCTGCGCGACGACAGCGAGGGCTTCCGGGTCGCGGTGCCCGAGGGATGGAAGCGGGCCGAGGTGCCCTCCCAGTACGGCATGTCCGTGGTCAACTTCCGCAGCCCCGACCGGGAGCGCAGGCTCCAGGTGTACGAGGTGTCGGAGGCGTCCCCGGACGCCTCCTTCGACCTGTACCTGTCGGACCAGACCGCGAAGCCGCGCGGCTTCGAGAAGCTGGCGCTGACCAACCTCGACGAGGGCGACTTCACCGGCTCCCGCCTGGAGTACCTGGCCGACGCCATCCGGGACGAGCCCGAGGTGGGCACCTGGCACGTCTACGACGAGCGGTTCGTCGCCGCCGACGGCAAGATCTACGCCCTCGCCGCGTACGGCGCGAACGCCGACGGCGGGGAGGACGAGCTGGAACTCCTCACCACCGCGCTCGCCTGGTTCTGCCCGCCCGGCATGAACTGCGACCCGGCCGGGAACGCGGCGCTGGACTGATCGAATCGACCCGGTTCGCGGGAGTGCGTACCGCCGTCGTGATCTATACCACCCTCCAGTGCCCGATTCCTCCGCCTTTCTCCCGTAATTTCCGTGACGCAGCACACTTTCAGCCACTGAATGCGCATGCGGTTCGCGGCACGAGGGCATGCGGTCATCCGCCCGGACGTGGCAGCTCTGTCACGCAGGGCGGCTGAACAGGAACGGAAGGCAAAACCGATCATGGCGGACAGAACGGAACGACCGGCTACGGCCACCATCTACGCGGGATGCGAGTGGCTGGAAGCCGACTCCGGGGAGACCCGCGAGATCCTGGACCCCGCGGACGGACGGCCGTTCGCCACGGTCGCGGAGGGGGGCGTCAAGGACGTCGACCGGGCGGTGGCCGCCGCGCGCCGCGCGTTCGACGAGGGCCCCTGGCCGCACACCCCGGTCGCCGAGCGCGCCGCCCTGCTGCGCCGGGTCGCCGACCTCCTCGTGCGCGACCGCGAGGAGCTGGGCCTGCTGGAGAGCCGGGACGCGGGCAAGACCGTCGAGGAGGGCCGCGTCGACATCGACTGCGTCGCCGACGCCTTCCGCTACTTCGCCGACCTGGTCGCCGCCGAGGCGCCCGGCCGGGTGGTCGACGCGGGCTCGCCCGACATCCACAGCGTCGTCGTGCACGAGCCGGTCGGTGTCTGCTCGCTGATCACGCCGTGGAACTATCCGCTGCTCCAGGCGAGTTGGAAGATCGCCCCGGCGCTCGCCGCGGGCAACACCTTCGTGATCAAGCCCAGCGAGATCACCCCGATGACCACCATCGCGCTGATCGGGCTGCTGGTGGAGGCCGGACTCCCCGAGGGCGTCGCGGGCCTGGTCACCGGCCCCGGCCACACCGTCGGCGCCCGCCTCTCCGACCACCCCGACGTCGACCTGGTCTCCTTCACCGGCGGCCTGGTCAGCGGCGTCAAGGTGGCCCAGGCGGCCGCGCCGAGCGTGAAGAAGGTCGCCCTGGAACTCGGCGGCAAGAACCCCAACGTGGTCTTCGCCGACGCCTGCGCCACCGAGGAGGGCTTCGACACCGCCGTCGACCAGGCCCTCAACGCCGCGTTCATCCACAGCGGCCAGGTCTGCTCGGCGGGCGGTCGGCTGATCGTCGAGGAGTCGGTCCGGGACCGTTTCGTCGCCGAACTCGCCCTGCGCGCCCGGAAGATCAGGCTCGGCCGGGGCACCGTACCCGGCGTGGAGTGCGGCCCGCTCGTCTCCGAGCAGCAGCGCGCCAAGACCGAGGACTTCGTCGCCTCCGCGCTCGCCGAGGGTGCCACCCTGGTCTGCGGCGGCAAGCGCCCCGAGCCCACCGCCGACCGCCCCGAGTCCGGCTACTTCTACGAGCCGACCGTCCTCGACCACTGCCACCGCGAGATGCGCGTCGTGCGCGAAGAGGTCTTCGGCCCGGTCCTCACCGTCGAGACCTTCCGCACCGAGGACGAGGCGGTCACCCTCGCCAACGACACCGAGTACGGCCTCGCGGGCGCCGTCTGGACCACCGACTCCGGCCGCGCCCGGCGCGTCGCCGCCCGGCTGCGGCACGGCACCGTGTGGATCAACGACTTCCACCCCTACCTGCCGCAGGCGGAGTGGGGCGGCTTCGGCAAGAGCGGCACCGGCCGCGAACTGGGCCCCGCCGGCCTCGCCGAGTACCGCGAGACCAAGCACGTGTACCAGAACCTGGCCCCGAGCCCGGTGCGCTGGTTCGCGGGCTGAGCCTCTCCAGACCTTCGTACGACCTCCCTGCCCCCAGGAGTCAGACACCCCATGCCCGAAGACATCCACGAGTACGACTACGTCGTCGTCGGCGGCGGCACGGCGGGCTCCGTCATCGCCTCCCGCCTGACCGAGAACCCGGACGTCACCGTCGCCGTCATCGAGGGCGGCCCGAGCGACGTCGACCGCGACGACGTGCTCACGCTGCGCCGCTGGATGGGCCTGCTCGGCGGCGACCTCGACTACGACTACCCGACCACCGAGCAGCCGCGCGGCAACTCCCACATCCGGCACAGCCGCGCCCGCGTCCTCGGCGGCTGCTCCTCGCACAACACCCTGATCTCGTTCAAGCCGCTCCCCTCCGACTGGGACGAGTGGGAGCAGGCCGGGGCGACCGGCTGGGGCGCCGTCCCGATGGAGGCGTACTTCGCCCGGCTGAAGAACAACATCGTCTCGGTGGACGAGAAGGACCGGAACGCCATCGCCCGGGACTTCGTGGACGCCGCGCAGTCCACGCTCGGGGTGCCGCGCGTCGAGGGCTTCAACAAGAAGCCGTTCACCGACGGCGTCGGCTTCTTCGACCTCTCCTACCACCCCGAGAACAACAAGCGCTCCTCCGCCTCCGTCGCCTACCTGCACCCGGTGATGGACGAGCGGACCAACCTCCATCTCTTCCTGGAGACCTGGGCGTACCGGCTGGAGCTGGACGGCACCCGCGCCGAAGGCGTCCACGTGCGCACCAAGGACGGCCAGGAACTGCTGGTCAAGGCGCGCAACGAGGTGGTGCTCTGCGCGGGCGCCGTCGACACCCCGCGCCTGCTGATGCACTCGGGCATCGGCCCGCGCGCCGACCTGGAGGCCCTCGGCATCCCGGTGGTGCTGGACCTGCCCGGGGTCGGCGAGAACCTGCTCGACCACCCGGAGTCGGTCATCGTCTGGGAGACCCACGGACCCATCCCGGAGAACTCCGCGATGGACTCCGACGCGGGCCTGTTCGTCCGCCGCGACCCCGAACACGCGGGCCCGGACCTGATGTTCCACTTCTACCAGATCCCGTTCACGGACAATCCGGAGCGACTGGGTTACGAGCGGCCCGAGTTCGGCGTCTCCATGACCCCGAACATCCCCAAGCCCAAGAGCCGCGGCCGTCTCTACCTCACCAGCGCCGACCCCGAGGTCAAGCCCGCGCTGGACTTCCGGTACTTCACCGACGAGGACGACTACGACGCCAAGACCCTGGTCGACGGCATCCGCATCGCCCGCGAGGTGGCGAAGTCGGAGCCGCTGGCCCACTGGCTCAAGCGCGAGGTCTGCCCCGGACCCGAGGTCCAGGGCGACGAGGAGCTGAGCGAGTACGCGCGCAAGGTCGCGCACACCGTGTACCACCCGGCCGGCACCTGCAAGATGGGCGCCGCCGATGACGAACTCGCCGTGGTGGACCCCGAGTTGCGTGTCCGGGGTCTGAACGGCATCCGCATAGCCGACGCGTCCGTCTTCCCGACGATGACCGCGGTGAACCCGATGATCGGAGTGCTCATGGTCGGGGAGAAGGCCGTCGAACTGATCGGTGGTGACGCGCGATGACGCTCACTGTTCCCACCCGTAAGCCGCCCACCTCGACCGAAGGGTCCGACGCGCCCGTCTTCGCCGTCGACGGCCTGTGGAAGGTGTTCGGACCCAAGCCCGAGCGCGTCCCCGCCGACCCCGAGCTGGCCGCGCTCAGCCCCGCCGAGCTGCGCGCCGAGACCGGCTGCACGGCCGCTGTGCGGGACGTGTCCTTCGAGGTCCGCAAGGGCGAGGTCTTCGTCGTCATGGGCCTCTCCGGCTCCGGCAAGTCCACCCTGGTGCGCTGTCTGACCCGGCTGATCGAGCCCACCGCGGGCACCATCGCCATCGACGGCGAGGACGTACGCGCCATGGACCGCGGCCGACTGCGCGAACTGCGCCGCCACCGCGCCGCGATGGTCTTCCAGCACTTCGGCCTGCTGCCGCACCGCACGGTCCTCGACAACGTCGCCTACGGCCTGGAGATCCAGGGCATGGGACGCGCCGAGCGCCGCGAGAAGGCCGCCGAGGTCATCGCCAAGGTCGGTCTTGAGGGCTTCGAGAAGCGCCGTCCCGGTCAGCTCTCCGGCGGTCAGCGCCAGCGCGTCGGGCTCGCCCGCGCCCTCGCCGTCGACCCCGAGGTGCTGCTCTTCGACGAGCCGTTCAGCGCGCTCGACCCGCTGATCCGGCGCGACATGCAGGACGAGGTGGCCCGCCTGCACGAGGAGGAGGGCCGGACGATGGTGTTCATCACCCACGACCTCTCCGAGGCCCTCAAGCTCGGCGACCGCATCGCCCTGATGCGCGACGGCCGCGTGGTCCAGCTCGGCACCCCCGAGGAGATCGTCAACTCCCCGGCCGACGACTACGTCCGCGAGTTCGTCCGCGACGTGCCGCGCGAGCAGGTCGTCACCTGCCGTACCGCCATGCGCCCCGCCACCCTCGAGGAGGCGGGCAGCGGCCCCGCCGTACGCCCTGAGGCCCCGGTCGCCGAGGCCATCGAGGCCGTCGCCCGCGCGGGCGAACCGGCCCGCGTGATGGACGACGGCACCTGCATGGGCGTCGTCGACTCCGACGCGCTGCTGAACGTGGTCGCGGGCACCGGCCTGGCCGCCCCCGCCGAGCGGGAGGCTGAGCGGGAGGCCGAGCCCACCCTCGTGGCCGCCGCCCCCGAGCGCGAGGCGGTCTGATGGCCACGATCACCGCCCCCACCGCCCGCCGCGGCCTGCCCGCCCTGCTGAAGTCCCGCCCGGCGGCCAAGCTCCTCACGCTCGCCGTCGCCGCCGTGATCCTCGTCCCGCTGCTCGACAGCCGCTGGGGCAGCGGACACTGGCCGCACGCGCTGACCGTGAGCCTCACCGGACCGCTCGGCGACGCCAGCGACTGGGTGATGAACAACCGGGACACCCACCCGCTGTTCCTGTACTTCTTCGGCCACATCAGCAACGCGGTCGTGCTCTGCGTACGCGGCGTCTACCTGGCCCTGCTCGCCATGGGCTGGGTCGGCGTCACCGCGCTCGGCGCCCTGGTCGCCTGGCGGGTCGCCGGGGTGAAGCTGGCCGCCGGTACGGCCGTGGCGTTCCTCGCCTGCGGCGCGCTCGGTATGTGGCTGCCCACCATGCAGACGCTCGCGCTCATGGTGGCCGCCGTGCTCGCGTCCGTCGCCGTCGGCGTGCTGCTCGGCCTCGCCGCCGGGCTCTCCGAGCGGCTGGACCGCGCGCTGCGCCCGGTGCTGGACACCATGCAGGTGCTCCCGGCCTTCGCCTACCTGCTGCCCGTGGTGCTGGTCTTCGGCATCGGCGTCCCCGCCGCCGTCCTCGCCACCGTGGTCTACGCGGCCCCGCCGATGGCCCGCCTCACCGCGCTCGGCCTGCGCGGCGCCGACCCCGAGGTGCTGGAGGCCGTCCGCTCGCTCGGCGCCACCCCGCGCCAGCGGCTGCTGACCGCCCGTATCCCGCTGGCCCGCAAGGAACTCCTGCTCGGCCTCAACCAGACGATCATGATGGCGCTGTCCATGGCCGTCATCGCCTCCGTCATCGGCGCGGGCGGCCTCGGTGACCGCGTCTACCAGGCGCTCGCCTCCGTCGACGTCGGCGCCGCCCTCGCGGCCGGTATCCCGATCGTGCTGCTCGCCATCGTGCTGGACCGGGTGACCGCCGCCGCGGGCCGTGCCGCCGACGACACCGGCGAGTCCCGCCGCACGGTGTGGCTGCTCGCGCTCGCGGGCACCGTCGCCGCGGCCGTCGTCGCCCGGCTGCTCGGCGGCGCCGAATGGCCCGGGGGCGCGACCCTGAACATCGCGGAGCCGGTCAACCACGCCGTCAACTGGATGACCGCCCACCTCTACTCCGGCGTCCCCGTCATCGGCGGCACCGCCGACTGGGCCGCCCACTTCACCACCTGGATGCTGGACCCGCTGCGCGACGGCCTGCGCGCGCTGCCCTGGTGGTCGGTCCTGCTGCTGGTGGCCGGGCTCGCCTGGCTGATCGGCACCTGGCGCACCGCGCTGACCGCCACCCTCGCCATGGCCGCGATCGGCGTGCTCGGCGTGTGGGACTCCTCCCTCGACACCCTGTCCCAGGTGCTGGCCGCCGTCGCCGTCACCCTGGTCCTCGGCATCGCCACCGGCATCTGGGCCGCTCGCAGCGACCGGGTGGACCGGGCGCTGCGCCCGGTGCTGGACGTGTTCCAGACCATGCCGCAGTTCGTGTACCTGATCCCGGTCGTCGCCCTGTTCGGCGTCGGCCGCGCCCCCGCCGTCGCCGCCGCCGTGGTCTACGCCCTCCCGGCCGTCGTCCGGATCACCGCGCAGGGCCTGCGCCAGGTCGACCCGGCCGCGCTGGAGTCCGCCCGCTCGCTCGGCGCCACCGGCCGCCAGCAGCTCTGGCAGGTCCAGCTCCCGCTGGCCCGCCGCTCGCTGCTGCTCGCCGTCAACCAGGGCGTGGTGCTGGTCCTCGCCGTCGTCATCATCGGCGGTCTGGTCGGCGCGGGCGCCCTCGGCTACGACGTCGCGTTCGGCCTCGCCCAGGGCGACCTGGCGACCGGCCTGGTCGCCGGTGCCGCGATCGTCTGCCTCGGCCTGATGCTCGACCGGGTCACCCAGCCCACCGGCCGCCGCGCGAAGAAGGGAGCGTGACATGCGATTCCGTACGACCCTCTCGGTGAGCGTCGCCGCCGCGTCCGCGCTCGCCCTGCTCACCGGCTGCGGCGCCGCCGACATGACCAAGCAGGCGAGCCCGTTCGCCAACGCGGGCGGCGCCAAGAGCATGACCATCTCCGTGCAGTCCTGGGTGGGCGCGCAGTCCAACGTGGCGGTCGCCAAGTACCTGCTGGAACACAAGATGGGCTACCGCGTCGACACCGTCCAGGTCGACGAGATCCCCGCCTGGGACGCGCTCAGCCAGGGCCGCGTCGACGCCCTGCTGGAGGACTGGAGCCACCCCGAGCAGGAGAAGCGGTACGTCCACGACAAGAAGACCGTCACCTACGCGGGCGGGCTCGGCGTCACCGGGCACATCGGCTGGTTCGTGCCGACGTACTTCGCCAAGCAGCACCCGGACATCACGAACTGGAAGAACCTCAACAAGTACGCCGACCAGTTCCGCACCGCCGAGTCCGGCGGCAAGGGCCAGATCATGGACGGCTCCCCGGCCTACGTCACCCATGACAAGGCCCTGGTGAAGAACCTGAAGCTCAACTACCAGGTCGTCTTCGCCGGGTCCGAGGCCGCGCAGATCACCCAGATCAAGCAGTTCGCCAAGGAGAAGAAGCCCTTCCTGAGCTACTGGTACACCCCCCAGTGGCTGTTCAAGAAGGTCCCCATGACGGAGGTGAAGCTCCCGCCCTACAAGGAGGGCTGCGACACCGACACCGCGAAGATCACCTGCGCCTACCCGCAGACCCCGCTCCGCAAGTTCCTCAACGCCGACTTCGCCCGCTCCGGCGGCAAGGGCGCCGCGTTCCTCAAGAAGTTCCAGTGGACCACCGAGGACCAGAACGAGGTCTCCCTCATGATCGCCGAGCAGAAGCTCAGCCCCGAGAAGGCCGCGAAGAAGTGGGTCGACGCCCACCCGGCGAAGTGGAAGCGCTGGCTTCCCTGACAGTGGATACCGGGCGGCGGACTCATAATCCGTCGCCCGGCACTTTTCCGTACGAGCTCAGACGGCGCCGGCCTTGACCCCGGCCACGAACGCGGAGAACGAGCCTGCGGAGAGCTTCAGCACAGCGCCGCCAGAGCTCTTGGAGTCCCGGACCGGCACCGCACCGCTCGTGGCGGCAAGGTTGGTGGCGACCTCCACGCAGTCGCCGCCGTTGCTGCTGTAGGAGGAGGTGAACCAACGTGGGGTGTCGCTCATCGCGGGGTGCCCTTTCGAAGCTGTTCGATCATGGCAACGGAAGTCGCCTGCCCGAGCGCTTCCGCCTGTAGCTGATGGTAGGCCGTCAGCGCAGGCAGGACGAACGCGCTTTCCCGTACCAACTGCCCTCTGTGGGAAGACTCTGCGTAGGCGACGTGCGTCCTGTCCGCCAGCGTCAGCAGGTTGATGGGAAGGTCGTACGACCGGCGCTCACCCAGTTCGTACGGAGCCACTTGCAGCACCGTGGACGGCAGCTCGGCGAAGCGGATCAGACTGCTCAGCTGCTCCGCCATGACTTCGGGGCCACCTACCTGCCTCAGCAGGCAGCTCTCGTCGAGAACGACGTGAATCATGGGTTCCGGCGTCCGCTTCAGAGCAGCTTGACGATCCATGAGTGCCGTCAGCCGCTCCTCCCCCTGTTGCTCCGTGATCGCCCCTCGTCGGACGGCGCCGGTCGTGATGGCAGCGGCGTACTCGGGTGTCTGGAGCAGGCCGGGGATGATCCCCAGCATGAAAAGCCGGATCTCCACCGCCCGCTTCTCATGCGGCACGTACTCCGGAAAGCCCTCCAGTAGGCCGGTGTTGCGGACGGCTCGGCCCTGGCGATCGAACTCATCTCCCGTACCGAACGCTTTGTCGGCGCTCGCCGCGAAGTGGGGAGTTGGAGGGCGTCGACCAGTTTCCACCGCTGAGATATGGGTGCCGGAGTACCCCATGCGCTCGCCCAATACGTCCTGGGTCCAGCCGCGCTGATCCCGTAACGTGCGAAGACGTTTGCCGAATGCCTCTTCTGGCGAGTTCTCCGGGTCCAACTCTTTCCGGTTCAGCAGAGATCACTCCAACTCTTCGCTCAGACCGCGCAAGTTGATGACGTGTCGACTGTAGGACACGCTGATGCTCCTTGGTAGTGGAATGGCTACGGAGAGGAGCGGTCGTCGTGCCCGGTGAATCCCCGCCTGCGGAACGGCAGGAAGTCCCCTCGCCGCCACCCGTCGGAACGCTCATGGTGGACGCGCAGGAGCGCGTCGGTGAATTCCGGGGTGAGTGGTGCGGACGGTGGTCCTTCCGGCCGGTCACCGGTGGCAGGGAATGGGACGCGGCTCCCGAGGACATGCGGCCGGCCAGTCCGGAGCAACGCCTACGGGCTCAGATCGCCCGCGCCAATGCCCGAAGCCGGGGTGAGTACCTGTGACCACTGAGCCCGTGAAACCAGTGAAGAGCGAACGATGAAACAACTGGTTGTCCGGTTCTCGCGGCTCATTCGTGGCACGCACATCAAATAAGCCGTGGGAACTACCCACCGGTTACGCGAGGAGAGCGACCATGTACCTCTGCAACGCCTCTGCCCCGTCGCCGTGGTCGGACATGGTGGACGCACGGTCCGTCGAGGGCGTCCCGGCTGACGCGGAATTCCCCCCGCACCTGCACGACCGCCTTGTGTGCGAACTGAGCAGGCGGCACAGCGGCAAACATGCCTATTTCCTGTGCGAGTTGAGCCGCAACTCTCACTTGTGGGTCATGTGGGAGGGCGACGAGTTCACCTGCGTCATCCTCCGGCCGTGCGACCTGTCCGACGCCACCGCCGACCCCGTCCGGCGAGAGGTGTGCACCCTGTTCGCCGGTCACTCGCCGGGGCACTCCTGGCAGTTCTCCGACATGTTGCAGGACTGAGAACCCCTGTCGAAATGACGCTGGGTTGTGGAACCCGCACTCGCCCACCTGCACTGGGCTGCCATGACCTCGTCGCCGTAATCGAAGGCCCATGCGCCGACGGCATCGATGGGCGAAAGCAAGGTCTCTCCCAGAGCGGTGAGTTGGTACTCGACCCGGGATGGGCGGTCGTCATCGGTCTGCCGGTCGACCAGTCCGTTGAACTGCAGTCGGCGCAGGGTCTCGGTGAGGACCTTGGAGCTGATGCCGCCGATCCGCTCTCGTAATTCGACCGGGCGCCTGGGGCCTTCGCGCAGTGCCCAGAGCACCACGGCGTTCCAGGTGTTGGAGAGCAGGTCGAAGGCGAGGCGGGCGCGGCAGTCGGCGAGGAAGGCGTCGGTCGGCACGTACCACATGGTGCCCGAACGGCCTTCTAGCGTCGGGGTGAACGATCGAATCAGGCATGGAGAGGACCGCGCGCGATGAGAATCGGCGTACTGGGCACGGGCAACATGGCCGACGCACTCGCCACCCACTGGGTGCGGGCCGGGCACGAGGTGACCATCGGGGGACGGGACCCACACAGGGCGGAGCGGCTCGCGACGCGCATCGGAGGCAGCGCGAAGCCTGCTGGCCTGCGCGTGGCGGCCGAGTCCGGTGAGGTGGTGTTGGCCGCGCTGCCCTTCGGGGCGGGAGCAGACGTGGCGCGGGACCTGCGCGCGGCCCTGGAGGGCAAGGTGCTGCTCGACTGCTCGAACCCGGTCGGGCCGGGCTTCGGATTGCTCACGGAAGGAGGTCCTTCCGCCGCGCAGCGACTTGCCGCGGCGGCACCAGGAGCCCACGTGGTCAAGGCTTTCAACCTCTGCCACGAGGACGTGTGGCGCATGCGGCCGCCCGTCTTCGACGGACGACCACTGGCCGTACCGGTCTGCGGAGACGACGAGACCGCCCTCGCGCGGGTGAACGACTTGGTGCGGGACGTGGGCTGCGCACCCGTGTCCGGCGGCGGTCTCGTACGTGCGGGACTCCTGGAAGCGACCGCCGCGCTGTTCATCGCCCTGTGGGTCGGCGAGGGAGCGGACGCCCAAGCGATCGCCCCTCCGCTGGCCTACGCGGCCGGACCGCCCCATAAGGGCCTGTGATCGCACTCGGCCGAGGCGGGCGAAAGGTGTGCGGCAACGGTGCGGGTCAACTGGCGGACGAGGTGAAGGCGTCCAGCAGTTGGGCCGCCGAGCTTCGCAGGCGGGCCTCCGGCGGCTGATCGCCGAGACACGGAACGGGTGCGTGTCGCGGGATCGATACTCGCGAGCCGCGTTCGGCTCCAGCCGTCACCTCGACGGCCTCGCGCAACAGCGGCAGCAGCCGACGAGCCCGTCCGGCGGCGGCGCAGGCTGCGCTGCCCGGGAATCCGGTTGGCTTCCGGTCGCGTTGGGACGACGGCCACTCCTACGCCTCTGCTTCGTCCAGGAGACTTCATCCCATGTCAGAGCCAGAGATCGATGCCGTCGTGTTCGACGTGCTCGGCACGCTCGTCGACGAACCCGCCGGCATTCGCGGGGGCATTCGTGAACTCGCCCCTGCTCTTGACGATCCCGGGGTCGAGCAGCTGCTGTCGCTGTGGCAGCAGCACATCGACCGCGAGCAGCGTCGCGTCCTCGACGGCGCCCGGCCCTACGTGACCAGTCACGTCCTGGACCTGGAAGCCGCCCGGCTCGTCGCCGAGGCCGCCGGAGTCGAGGACCCGGCCGCTGTGGCGGCGCTGGCCCTGTCAGGCCGCAGGCTCCCGCCGTGGCCCGACACCGTGGCGGGGCTCGCCCGGTTCGCCGGACGGTTCCCGCTGATCGGTCTCTCCAACGCGAGCCGGACGGCGCTGCTGGGTCTCAACGCCCACGCCGGACTGCGCTGGCACCAGGCCCTGTCCGCCGAGGACGCCCGGACCTACAAGCCGGACCCGGCGGTCTACCAGCTCGCCGTCACCGTCTCGGGGCGACCGCCGGAGCGGCTTCTGATGGTCGCCGCCCACGCCTGGGACCTGCGCGGAGCACAGGCCCTCGGCCTGCGCACCGCGTACGTGGCCCGCCCCGTGGGCGACCCGCCCACCTCCGCGGACACCTTCGACCTGCACGCCGACGACCTGGCCGCCCTGGCCGATCAGCTCGACCCCGTCTAGGGAGGAGCCCGCCACGGCACCCAGTCTCCGCCGCAGGCTCTGGGCCGCGTCTCTGCGGCACCCTCAACCCCAGCCCGGCGGCAGGAGTGCCCAGGAACCGTGGTCCAGCCATTCCCTGAACCGGACGGGCCGGGCGCCGTCGGCGTGGTCCAGGGACAGGGGGACGATGCGATCGCAGGTGGCCCGGCCATCCCACCAGACCGTGCCGGACAGCGGGCCGGTCAGGGCCAGCAAGGTGGAGAAGCCGCAGCCGTGGTGCTGGATGACGACCGCACCGGCCGTCTTCAGGTCCTCGAACCTGTCGGCCTCGTCGTCCCAGGCGGACCGAGCCTCATCGTTCTCGCACGCCTCCGCCCGGGGCTCGCGCGCCAGCAGTTCGGACTCGGCCTCGGCATACGAGTCGGGATGCGGAAAGGGAATGCCCAGCAGCTCGCGCCGCCCCTCGTCGTTCCCGGCCCACCACCAGCCACGGCTGGTCCGCTCCAGCCGGAGGAGCGCCCCGCCCGCGCTCACCTCGCGCAGATACGCTCGGTAGTCCTCGGGAAGGGACACTCCGAGTTCCCGTTCCGCCTCGGCGACCTCGGCTTCGGTGAGGGGCGCATCAGACCCGGGAGACACGGCTTGGAGTCCGTCCCGCGGCAAGTTCGCCATCAGGTCAGGCATCCCACGCGCGAGGCCGCTTCAGCGCCTCCCACTCCGGGCGGAGTAGCGCGAACACGGCGACGTCGAGGCGGCGGCCGCGGTGGAGGCAGGCGGCGCGGCTGGTGCCTTCCTGGGTGAAGCCGGAGCGGGTGAGGACGGCGAGGGCGGGGGTGTTGGTGGTGTGGGTCTCCGCCGTCAGCCGGTACATCGGGAGTTCGCCGAAGGCGAGGTCGACCAGGGCGTCGAGGGCGGCCGTGGCGTGACCTTGCCCGCGATGCGCGGGGTCGAGCAGCAGTTCGACCTCGGCCGTGCCGTTGGCCATGCTCTGGCCGGTCAGCGCGACGTGGCCGACCGGGGTGCGGTCGGTGGTGAGGATGAGGAAGTCGTCGCGGTCGTTGTCCTCGATGTCGAGCTCGATGCGCTCGCGTACGGCGGAGAGGGCTACGGGCCATATGCCCATGTGGTGGGCGGTCACGGGGTCGGACCGCCAGCTGTGCAGCAGCTCGGCGTCGTCCATGTCGAGTGCCGCCAGGCTCACGGACCCGGCCCGCCAGGACAGCGTCCGCTCCGCCTCCGCGTCATGCTCGTCGCCCGCGATCCCGATGTCTTCGATCATGGGCGGATGTTACGGGTTGCCTTCCGGCGCCCTTACTGGTGCTGCCCCGCCGTGTAGTGCCCCGGCACCATCCGGGTCGACACCGCGAACCGGTTCCACGCGTTGATCACCGTGATCGCGGCGATCAGCTGCGCCAGCTCCGCCTCCTCGAACTGCTTGGCGGCGCGCTCGTAGACCTCGTCCGGGACGAAGCCGTCGGTGATGACGGTGACCGCCTCGGTCAGCTCCAGTGCCGCCAGCTCCCGCTCGGTGTAGAAGTGGCGAGACTCGTCCCACGCGCTGAGCTGGATGATCCGCTCCACGCTCTCCCCGGCCGCCAGCGCGTCCTTGGTGTGCATGTCGAGGCAGTACGCGCAGTGGTTGAGCTGCGAGGCGCGGATCTTGACCAGCTCCAGCAGCGTCGGGTCGACGCCCTTCCGGGCGGCCGCGTCCAGCCGGACCATCGCCTTGTAGACCTCGGGCACGTGCTCGGTCCAGGACAGGCGGGCGGGGTGTTCGGGGGCGTACTCGGTGGTGTTCTCCGTGGTCTCCATACCGGCAAGCCTAGGAGTGAAGCAGCCCAGGAGTATGGTCCATTCCCATGGCGGATTCATGGGCCAATCTGGGCATCGACCTCCACCTCGAACCGGCCGGGAGCAGCGGCCTGCGCCGGGGTCTCACCGACGCGCTGCGCGACGCCGTACGCACCGGACGGCTCGCCCCCGGCACCCGGCTGCCCTCCTCCCGCACCCTGGCGGCGGACCTCGGCATCGCCCGCAACACCGTCGCCGAGGCGTACGCCGACCTGGTCGCCGAGGGCTGGCTCACCGCCCGCCAGGGCTCCGGCACCCGTGTCGCGGACCACGCCATACCGTCGGCCGGAGCGGCGGGTGCGTCCGTCCGGCGCCGGACGCCCGGCCGCCCCACGCACAGCCTCGTCCCCGGCACCCCCGACCTCGCCGCCTTCCCCCGCACCGAGTGGCTCCGGGCCGCCCGCCGCGCCCTCACCCGGGCCCCCAACGACGCGCTCGGCTACGGCGACCCGCGCGGCCGCCCCGAACTGCGCACCGCCGTCGCCGAGTACCTCGCCCGCGTGCGAGGCGTACGCGCCGACCCCGGCTCGGTGCTGATCACCGCGGGCTTCTCCCACGCCCTGCGCCTCCTCGGCACCGTGCTGCACGCGCGCGGCGCCCGCACGGTCGCCGTCGAGTCGTACGGCCTCGACGTGCACCACGACCTGCTCGCCAGAGCCAGGCTGACGACCACCGCGCTGCCCTACGACGAACTCGGCACCGACACAACGCCGTTGAGGGGAGAAGGTGCCGTACTCCTCACCCCTGCCCACCAGTTCCCCATGGGCACCCCGCTGCACCCCGACCGCCGGGCGGCCGTCGTCGACTGGGCGCGGCGGACCGGCGGGCTGATCCTGGAGGACGACTACGACGGCGAGTTCCGCTACGACCGTCAGCCCGTCGGCGCCCTCCAGGGCCTCGACCCCGAGCACGTCGTCCACCTCGGCACCGCCAGCAAGTCCCTCGCCCCCGGACTCCGCCTCGGCTGGATGGTGGCGCCCCCGGCGCTGCTGGCGGAACTGACCGCAGCCAAGGGGCACAGCGACACCGTCGGGGTGCTGGACCAGCTGACGCTGGCCGAGTTCATCGCCTCGGGCGCGTACGACCGCCATGTGCGGGCCGCCCGGCAGCGCTACCGGCGCCGTCGGGACCAACTCGCCGCCGCCGTGGCCGACCGGGCGCCGGAGGTGACGGTCACCGGGATCGCGGCCGGGCTGCACGCGGTGCTGCGGCTGCCGCCCGGCACCGAACAGGCGGTCGTGCGGGCCGCGCACTGGCAGGGACTCGCCCTGCACGGCCTCGCCTTCTACCGGCACCGACTGGCCGTGGCGGAGCCGCTGGACGCCCTTGTCGTCGGGTACGGCACCCCGCCCGACAGCACCTGGCCGACCGTGCTGGAAGCCCTGTGCCGGGCGCTGCCGTAGCCGTTCCGGGCGCGTCAGCGCACAGGCTCCGCCTCCGGCTCCGCCGCCGCCTCAGAATTCGCCTCCGGCGCCTCCCCGAACCGCCCCAGCGCCAGCGCCCCCGCCACCGCCACGACGAACCCCAGCACCGCGAGCGGGCCGAGCCCCGGCCGCGTGCGGTCGCCCAGCCAGAGCACGCCCACCGCCGCCGGGCCCAGGGTCTCGCCGAGCACCATCCCGGCCGTCGCCGTGGTGACCGAGCCGCGCTGCAGCGCCGAGGTCAGCAGCAGGAAGGCGGCGCCACCGCCGAGGAGGAGGGCGTAGAGGGACGGGTCGGTCAACAGGGCGTACGGGTGAAGGGAGTTCACCAGGCGTACCGCTACCTCCACCACCCCGAAGCCGCACCCCGCGCCGAGGCCGAGGAGCAGTGCGCGCGGCCGCCCCGAGAGCCGGCCGCCCACCGCGCCGAGCAGCAGGACGCCCGCCGCCGTCGCGAGCAGCGCGTACGGCAGCCAGGCCGGGCCACTGCGATCGCCCTCCGCGCCCGAAGCCAGCCCGAGCAGCGCCAGCCCCGCGCACACCACGCCGACCGCCGCCCACTCCGCCCCGCTCAGCCGCACCCGCAGCAGCCGCGCCGCGACCACCGCCGTCACCGCGAGGCTCGCGGCCAGCGCGGCGCCCACCGCGTAGATCGGCACCGAGCGCAGCGCGAGGATCTGGAACACGAAGCCGAGCCCGTCCAGCGCGAGCCCCGCCGCGTACCGCCACTGCCGCACGGCCCGCAGCAGCAGCGCCGCCTCCCCGCCGCCCTGTTCCCCGGCCGCCCGCGCGGCCACCGCCTGAAGGACCGTGGCCGTACCGAAGCAGACCGCCGCGCCGAGCGCGCACACCATTCCAAAAAGCACAAAGCGACTGTAGGTGAACAGCTGTATGCGGGGCTGCCCTGCCGGAAACTCACACCGATCTCTAAGCTGGCAGCCGAACGCATCATCGACGGGGGAGTAGAGAACATGGCCGACGCCCGCGCACAACTGCGCTCCACCACGGTCGTCCTGGGCGGCATGGGGCTGCTCGCCGCCGCCCTCACCGCGTGCTCCTCGTCCGATCCGGACAAGCGCTGCGTGGACCGGGACAGCTACACCGTGGGCAAGGGCTATCACGTCGTCTCCGACAAGAACTGCAAGTCGGGCTCCAGCGGCGGCACCTACTACTACGGCGGCAAGAAGTCGGGCTCCTGGGTCCGCAGCGGCTCCTTCACCGCGCCCCGCAAGTCCGGCAGCGGCTCGGGCAAATCGAACGACGACAACGACAGCGTGCACCGGGGCGGCTTCGGCAGCGGCCACGGCAGCTCCGGCGGCTGACCGGGCCGGGACGCGAGCCATGGAACGCCGTACGATCACGCCCCGCCCCGACTGGCAGCAGACCGTCGAGGAGCAGGGGATCATCTACCCGCTCACCCGCCACCCCGACGGCTCCCTGCGCCCCTACTGGGACGAGAGCGCCTACTACGTCTTCTCGCTGCCCGAGGTGGAGGCGCTGGAGGAGACCGTCGAGGAACTGCACGCCATGTGCCTGGCCGCCGCCGGGCACCTGGTGGAGCACGGCCGCCTCGCCGACCTCGGCATCACCGATCCGCGGGTGGCCGCCGCCGTCACCGAGTCCTGGCATCGG
Organism: Streptomyces sp. NPDC002176; assembly: GCF_044903645.1. NCBI lineage: Bacteria > Bacillati > Actinomycetota > Actinomycetes > Kitasatosporales > Streptomycetaceae > Streptomyces > Streptomyces sp. NPDC002176. Next base: position 869,143 of record NZ_JBJDQW010000002.1, on the reverse strand, counting down.
CGTGCCGAACTGCCGTCCGTCTACGGCAGGTTCGACCTGCACTACGACGGCACCGGCCCGGCGAAGATGCTGGAGTACAACGCGGACACCCCGACCTCGCTGGTCGAGGCGGCGTCCGCGCAGTGGTTCTGGATGGAGGACCGTTTCCCCGGCGCCGACCAGTGGAACTCGCTGCACGAGCGGCTGGTCGACACCTGGCGCAAGCAGGCGGGGCTGCTCCCGCCGGGCGCCCCGCTGCACTTCGCGCACTCCTCGGCCGACGAACTCGGCGAGGACCTGATGACGGTCGCCTACCTCAAGGAGACCGCCGAGCAGGCCGGGCTCACCACCGACTGGCTCTCCATGGAGGAGATCGGCTGGGACACCCTCTCCGGCCGCTTCGTGGACAACCGGCTGAAGTTCATCCGCGCGATCTTCAAGCTGTACCCCTGGGAATGGCTCACCACCGACGAGTTCGCCGCGCACGTCCTGGACACCCTGGACAACGGCGGCGGCACCGGCAGCACCCTGTGGATCGAGCCCGCCTGGAAGATGCTGCTCAGCAACAAGGCCCTGCTGGCGATCCTCTGGGAGCTGTACCCCGGCCACCCCAACCTCCTCCCGTCCTACCTCGACGGCCCCCGCGAGCTGGCCACCACCACCGGCTACGCCGCAAAGCCCCTGCTCGGCCGCGAGGGCGAGGGCGTCACCCTGCACCCGCCGGGCAGCCCGGCCCCTCCGACACCCGAGGAGACCTGCTGCTACCAGGCCCTCGCCCCGCTCCCCGTCTTCGACGGCAACCACGTCGTGCTGGGCGCCTGGATCGTGGGTGACGACGCGGCCGGGCTCGGTATCCGCGAGTCCGCCGGGCTGATCACCGACTCGTACGCCCGCTTCCTGCCGCACGTGATCCTCTAGACCCCGCGCACACCGTCGCCCACGGCCGGTACGCTGGTCGTGGGCCGTGACTGGCGCGCTGGGATGGGATGGACCATCGGGGAGCGGCCCGGGAGTCAGTGCCGTGCGCCTGGGCCGAACCGAACGCGACGACACACCGACGCCCTGTCCGGAGGCCCCCATGCCCGAGAATTCCACCCCGTCCGGCTCCGCCGAGACCACCGCCTACCGCGCCGCGCTCGACGTGATCCGCGCGGTCGAGCCCCGTGTCGCCGACGCGATCGGCCAAGAGGTCCACGACCAGCGCGACATGCTCAAGCTGATCGCCTCCGAGAACTACGCCTCCCCGGCCACCCTGCTGGCGATGGGCAACTGGTTCAGCGACAAGTACGCCGAGGGCACCGTCGGCCGCCGCTTCTACGCGGGCTGCCGCAACGTCGACACCGTCGAGTCCCTCGCCGCCGAGCACGCCCGCGAACTCTTCGGCGCCCGGCACGCCTACGTCCAGCCGCACTCCGGCATCGACGCCAACCTGGTCGCCTTCTGGGCCGTCCTCGCCGACCGCGTCGAGGTGCCGTTCCTGGAGAAGACCGGCGTCCGCCAGATCAACGAGCTGTCCGAAGCCGACTGGGCCGAGCTGCGCCAGGCGTTCGGCAACCAGCGCATGCTGGGTATGTCCCTGGACGCGGGCGGCCACCTCACCCACGGCTTCCGCCCCAACATCAGCGGCAAGATGTTCGAGCAGCGCTCCTACGGCACCGACCCGGCCACCGGCCTGATCGACTACGAGGCCCTGCGCGCCCAGGCCCGCGAGTTCCGCCCGCTGATCCTGGTCGCCGGGTACTCCGCCTACCCGCGCCTGGTGAACTTCCGGATCATGCGGGAGATCGCGGACGAGGTCGGCGCGACCCTCATGGTCGACATGGCGCACTTCGCCGGTCTGGTCGCGGGCAAGGTGCTCACCGGCGACTTCGACCCGGTGCCGCACGCCCAGATCGTCACCACCACCACCCACAAGTCGCTGCGCGGCCCGCGCGGCGGCATGGTCCTGTGCGACGACTCCCTCAAGGACCAGGTCGACCGGGGCTGCCCGATGGTGCTGGGCGGCCCGCTCCCGCACGTCATGGCCGCGAAGGCCGTCGCCCTGGCCGAGGCCCGGCAGCCCTCCTTCCAGGACTACGCACAGCGCGTCGTCGACAACTCCCGCGCGCTCGCCGAGGGCCTGATGAAGCGCGGCGCCACCCTGGTCACCGGCGGCACCGACAACCACCTCAACCTGATCGACGTCGCCGCCTCCTACGGACTCACCGGCCGCCAGGCCGAGGCCGCCCTGCTGGACTCCGGCATCGTCACCAACCGCAACGCCATCCCCGCCGACCCCAACGGCGCCTGGTACACCTCCGGCATCCGCATCGGCACCCCCGCCCTGACCACCCGCGGCCTGGGCACGGCCGAGATGGACGAGGTGGCGGCCCTGATCGACCGAGTCCTCACCACCACAGAGCCGGGCACCACCAAGTCCGGCGCCCCGTCGAAGGCCCAGCACATCCTGGACCAGAAGACGGCGGACGAGATCGCGAAGCGAGCGACAGACCTGGTAGCGGCCTTCCCCCTCTACCCGGAAATCGACCTCGGCTGAGCGCTTGAGGGGCGCGGGGAACTGCGCGACAAGCCACGACGGCGCCGCAGCCCCCCGCGCTCCGCACCCACCCCCCACCTAGGCACTGGACCCACCTCCACCTCTGAGAGAATGGGCACCATGGCCACCCCTGAAAAGAAGCCTCGCGTACTCTCCGGAATCCAGCCCACCGCAGGCTCGTTCCACCTCGGCAACTACCTCGGTGCCGTCCGTCAGTGGGTGGCCCTCCAGGAGACGCACGACGCGTTCTACATGGTCGTCGACCTGCACGCGATCACGCTCCCGCAGGACCCGAAGGACCTCCGCGCCAACACCCGCCTCGCCGCGGCCCAGCTCCTCGCGGCCGGTCTGGACCCCGAGCGCTGCACCCTCTTCGTGCAGAGCCACGTCCCCGAGCACGCCCAGCTCGCCTGGGTCATGAACTGCCTCACCGGCTTCGGCGAGGCGTCCCGCATGACCCAGTTCAAGGACAAGGCCGCCAAGCAGGGCGCCGACCGGGCCAGCGTCGGCCTCTTCACGTACCCGATCCTCCAGGTCGCGGACATCCTGCTGTACAACGCGGACGAGGTGCCGGTCGGTGAGGACCAGCGCCAGCACGTCGAGCTGACCCGCGACCTCGCCGACCGCTTCAACGGCCGCTTCGGCGAGACCTTCGTGAGCCCCAAGCCGTACATCCTCAAGGAGACGGCGAAGATCTACGACCTCCAGGACCCGGCGGTCAAGATGAGCAAGTCGGCGGCCTCGCCCAAGGGCGTCGTCAGCCTGCTGGACGAGCCCAAGGTCACCGCGAAGAAGGTGAAGAGCGCGGTCACCGACACCGACACGGTGATCCGCTTCGACCGGGAGAACAAGCCCGGCGTCAGCAACCTCCTCACCATCCACTCCACCCTCACCGGCACGCCGGTCGCGGACCTGGAGCAGGAGTACGAGGGCAAGATGTACGGCGCCCTCAAGACCGACCTCGCCGAGATCATGGTCGCCTTCGTCACCCCCTTCCGGGAGCGCACCCAGCAGTACCTGGAGGACACCGAGACGCTGGACTCGATCCTCGCCAAGGGCGCCGAGAAGGCCCGCGCGGTGGCCGCCGAGACGCTGGCGCTGGCGTACGACCGGGTCGGTTTCCTGCCCGCGAAGCACTGACCGGCACAGACCGGACGTCCGGGGGCGCACACCCGCCCCCGGACGTGCGACCCGCACGCGTGTCCGGTGGGGCAGAGCGCCGTACATCACTTCCGTTGCGCCTGCCCTGCGGACACCCGTGGCCGTACAGTCGATAGCCGAAGGCCGTACGCGAAGACGGCTCACAGAACGAAGCGCGACGACAGGAGACGACGTGGGGATCGTAACGATCGGCGTGTCGATCGCGGTCCCGGAGCCTCACGGCAGCCTGCTCCAGCAGCGGCGCGTGGGCTTCGGCGACGCCGCCGCGCTCAGCATCCCCACGCACATCACCCTCCTGCCGCCCACCGAGGTCGAGGAGGCGGACCTGTCCGCCGTCGACGCGCACCTCGCCGAGGTCGCGGCGGCCGGACGCCCCTTCCCGCTGCGGCTGTCAGGCACCGGCACCTTCCGCCCCCTCTCGCCCGTGGTCTACGTCCACATCGAGCAGGGCGCCGAGGAGTGCGCCGAACTCCAGCAGCAAGTGCGGCACGCCTCCGGGCCGGTGCCGCGCGAGCTGCAGTTCCCGTACCACCCGCACGTCACCGTGGCGCACGGCATCGAAGAGGCGGCGATGGACCGCGCCTTCGAGGAGCTGGCCGGGTTCGAGGCCGCCTGGCCGTGCACCGGGTTCGCGCTGTACGAGCAGGGCCGGGACGGGGTGTGGCGCAAGCTGCGCGACTACTGGTTCGGCAGCCCGGTGGTGCCGCCGCAGGCCGGACACGCCGAGCGCGACACCATCCCCAGCCGCTGACGGACCCCGCTCAGACGGGGAGCCTGCGGAACAGGGCGCGCGGCGCGTGCCGCAGGACCGACATCACCGGGCGCAGCGCGCCGGGCACCCACACCGTCTCCGCGCCCCGGCGCAGCCCGAGTTCGACGGCGGCGGCCACCTTCTCCGGGGTGGTGGAGAGCGGTCCGGGCGCCAGATGGGCGGTCTTGCCGGTGCGCACGAACCCGGGGCGTACGACCATCACCCGCGCGCCCGTCCCGTGCAGCGCGTCGCCGAGGCCCTGCGCGAAGGTGTCCAGCCCGGCCTTGCTGGAGCCGTAGATGAAGTCCGAGCGGCGGGCGCGCTCGGCGGCCACCGAGGAGAGGATCACCAGCGAGCCGTGGCCCTGGTCCTGGAGGGCACCGGCCGCGACCAGACCGGCCGAGACCGCGCCGGTGTAGTTGGTCGCGGCGACCCGGACCGCGCGCAGCGGCTCCCGCTCGTCCCGCGCCTGGTCCCCGAGGACCCCGAAGGCGAGCAGCACCATGTCGACGGCGCCCTCGGCGAACACCTTGCCGAGGACCGTCTCGTGGGACTCCGGGTCCAGCGCGTCGAAGGCGACGGTGCGGACGTCGGCGCCGAGCACGGAGAGGCGCTCCGCCGCGCGGTCCAGGGCGGGGCCGGGACGCCCCGCGAGCCAGACGGTGCGGGTGCGGCGGGCGATGAGGCGGCGCGCGGTGGCCAGCGCGATCTCCGAGGTGCCGCCGAGGACGAGCAGGGACTGGGGAGGACGGCAGACAGCAGACATGCGGGTGACCGTATCGTCCGCATATGGCCGAGTGTCCGCATGGCGGCGCCGGGCTCCCCGCAATGGGTGATTAATGGGACGCGCCGACGGGTGGCCGACGGGTTCCGCCTCATCCGGGGTATCGGCACATGGAGTTCCCGCGAAAAGGGCAGGGGCGGATCATGGACTGGCTGAAGAAGCTGCCCGGCATCGGGCCGATCGTGACCTGGCTGATGACCACGCACGCGTGGCGTTCGTACGCCCGCCTGGACCGGGTGAACTGGACGTGGCTGGCCGCGGCCATGACGTTCGTCAGCTTCATCGCCCTGTTCCCGCTGCTGACCGTCGCCGCGGCGGTCGCGGCGGCCACGCTCGACCCGGCCCGGCAGAAGACCGTCGAGAAGAACATCGCGAGCCAGTTCCCCGGCCTCGCCGACCAGCTCGACCTGGGCGGCCTGGTGCAGAACGCGGGCACGGTCGGGCTGATCGCCGGTGCGGCGCTGCTGTTCACCGGTATCGGCTGGGTCGGCCAGATCCGGGACTGTCTGCGCGCGGTGTGGGAGCTGCCCGAGCGGGACGGCAACCCGATCGTGCTGAAGCTGAAGGACGCCGGGGTGCTGATCGGGCTCGGCGGCGCCCTGCTGGTCACCCTGGCCGCCTCCACGCTGGCCTCGGCCGCGATCGGCAAGCTGGCGTCGGCGATCGGCCTGGACGAGCACAGCTGGGGCACCGTGCTGCTGCGGATCGCCGCGTTCGCCGTCGCCGTGCTCGCCGACTTCCTGGTCCTGCTGTACGTGCTGAGCCTGCTGCCCGGCGTCGAACCGCCGCGCCGCCGCCTGATCGTGGCGGCCCTGCTCGGCGCGGTCGGCTTCGAACTCCTCAAGCTGCTGCTGAGCGGCTACATCCAGGGCGTCGCCGCGAAGAGCGTGTACGGCGCCTTCGGTGTCCCCGTCGCCCTGCTGCTGTGGATCAACTTCACCTCGAAGCTGATCCTTTACTGCGCCGCCTGGACGGCGACGCGCAGCGACGAGGGGAAGGTCACGGGCGCGGCCGCCGACGCATCAGATCAGGCAGCGGCCAGCGGCGGTTGACCAGGAAGGCCCCGCCGCCGAGCAGCACCAGCAGCCCGGCCGCGATGGCCAGCGCGGTCCCGGCGCCCCGGGAGCCGTCGCTCTGCGCGGCGGCGCCCTTCACCGGCTCGGACCCGGCGCCCGCGGTGCCCTGCGGGGCGCCGGTGACGTTCACGCTGGGCGCGCCGCTTGGCTGGGCACTCGGGGTCGCGTTCAGCGGCGGGACGAGCGTGCCGACCGGCTGGACCTTCCCCGCGGCCTTGAAGCCCCAGTCGAAGAGCTGGGCGGTCTCCTTGTAGACCTCGTCGTGCTCGTGCTTCTCCGGGTTCATCACGGTGACCAGCAGCACCTTGCCGCCGCGCTCGGCGACCCCGGTGAAGGTGGCGCCCGCGTTGGTGGTGTTGCCGTTCTTGACCCCGGCGATGCCCGGATAGACGGCGGTGTCCGCGTCGCCGCTCAGCAGCCGGTTGGTGTTCTGGATCTCGAAGGTCTCGCGGGTGCCCTTGCCCTTGCCCTTCTGCGTGGTCGCGCCGGGGAACTTGGCCCGCACGGTGGAGCAGTACTCCCGGAAGTCCTTCTTCTGCAGCCCGGAGCGGGCGAACAGGGTGAGGTCGTACGCCGAGGAGTACTGCTGGGGGGCGTCGTAGCCGTCGGGGCTGACCACGTGGGTGTCACCGGCCTGGAGGGCGTCGGCGTGCGCCTGCATGTCCTTGACGGTCTGCGCGACACCGCCGTTCATGGCGGAGAGCACGTGGACGGCGTCGTTGCCGGAGCGCAGGAAGACACCGAGCCACAGGTCGTGGACGGTGTAGGTCTCGTTCTCCTTTATCCCGACCATGCTCGAACCGGCGCCGATCCCGGCTAGGTCGGTGGGCACCACCTGGTGGCGCTGGTCCCTCGGGAAGCGGGGCAGCACGGTGTCCGCGAACAGCATCTTCAGGGTGCTCGCCGGGGGGAGCCGCCAGTGCGCGTTGTGCGAGGCGAGCACCTCGCCGCTCTCGGCGTCGGTGACGATCCAGGAGCGCGCGCTGAGGCCCCCCGGCAGCACGGGGACGCCGGTGGCGAGGTTCACCTGCGTACCGGGCACGCCGAGGCGGGCGCCGCCGACCTGGGACATGCGGGCGGGGGGTGCGGCGGTGGGGCTGGACGAGGGCTTGGGAGCGGCGAGGGCTGACGGCGCGGTGGCGGAGAGGGTCAGCAGCGCGGCGGATGTGATCAATAGGGATCGCTGAGCGATCTTCTTCGGTGCGGACACGATCGAGAACGTACCTGCCACGGGCTGTGAAGTCCCGCCTCCCGCTCCACCCCGGCCACGGAACCGGACAGCGGGCGGCGATACTGGACTCATGAAGCTCAGCCGCCCGGTCTCCTGGTTCCTGCTCGCCTTCGGGGTGTGGAGCTGGGTCATCTGGGTCACTTTCGTTAAGAACCTAATTGCTGACGGCAGCGGTCTCGCCTTCGACGACGGACACCCCACGGCCTACTTCTGGGTGCACCTGACGCTGGCGGTCGTGTCCTTCGTACTGGGGACGGTCGTCGGGGTCATCGGGTTGCGCGGACTGCGCGCACTGCGTCGGACGTCATAGGGGACTCGCCGGGTGGTCATCGTCTTCGTGCTCGTCGCCCTGGTCGTACTGGCCCTCGTGGCGGGCCTCCACTGGTACGTCTGGCGCGGCCTGGTCCGCGACACCACCCGCCCCCGGGGCCTCGGCCGCCGGGCGGGCACGGCGCTGTTCGTCGCGGCCCCGGTGCTGATGATCGCCGCCCTGGTCGCGGAACGCTCCGGCGCCCCCTTCTGGCTCCAACGGGCCCTGGCCTGGCCGGGGTTCCTGTGGATGGCGCTGGCGCTGTACCTGCTGCTGGCGACGTTGGCCACGGAGCCGGTGCGGGTGTGGGCGCGGCGACGGGCCCGGCAGGCGACGCGGGAAGCCGTGTTCGCCGGGCTGGTGGGGGTGCCGGTGCCCTCGCCTGGAAGGGCTGATGACGCGTCCGCGCCGGAGCCCGAGGAGCCCGAGGAGCCGCGGGCTTCCGCGCTCGCCGCCGCCGCCCTCTCCCGCCGTGTCTTCGTCTCCCGCGTCGCCGGGGGTACGGCGGCCGCGGTGGCGCTGGGCACGACGGGCTGGGGCACGTACGGGGTGCTGCGCGGCCCCCGCGTGAAGCGGCTGACGGTCCCGCTGGCCAAGCTCCCGCGCTCGGCGCACGGCTTCCGGATCGCGGTCGTCAGCGACATCCACCTGGGCCCGGTGCTGGGCCGGAACTTCGCCCAGACGGTCGTCGACACGATCAACTCGACCCAGCCGGACATGATCGCGGTCGTCGGCGACCTGGTGGACGGCAGCGTCAAGAACCTGGGCCCGGCGGCGGCACCCCTGGCCGGGCTGGAGTCCCGCCTCGGGACCTACTTCGTCACCGGGAACCACGAGTACTTCTCCGGCGCCGCCCAATGGCTGGAGGAGGTCCGCACGCTGGGCATGCGCCCGCTGGAGAACGCCCGCACGGAGCTGCCGTACTTCGACCTGGCGGGCGTGAACGACGTCCAGGGTCGGAGCGAGGGCCACGGTCCGGACTTCGCCAAGGCCCTCGGCGACCGCGACACCGCCCGCGCCTGCGTCCTCCTGGCCCACCAGCCGGTCCAGATCCGCGAAGCCGTCCACTTCGACGTGGACCTCCAGCTCTCCGGCCACACCCACGGCGGCCAGCTCTGGCCCGGCAACCTGATCGCCCGCGCCGCCAACCCCACCGTCGCGGGCCTGGACCGCTACGGCGACACCCAGCTCTACGTCAGCCGAGGCGCGGGCGCCTGGGGCCCACCGACCCGCGTGTGGGCCCCGTCGGACATCACGGTGATCGAACTGGCCTCCCGCGAGGCGTAGTCAGCGCAGCCCGGCGAACAGGTCGTTCTCCGGGGTCGGGGCGCCGGTGGTGTCCCGGACGCGGAGGAAGGTCTCCGTGCCCATCAGCTCGCCGAACCGCTCCTTGCCCATGCGCAGGAAGAAGATGTTCTCGCCCTGGCTGGCGTGGGCGGCGAGGGCGTCGTACTTCTGGCCGCTGTACGGGGTGGTGTCGACCCAGGTGGTGATCTCGTCGTCGGGGAGGCCGATGTCGGCCAGGGCGGCGGCCTCGGCGGGGTCGGGCTCCGGCAAGTCGCCCGCGAACTCGCGCATGATCTCGCCGAATCGGGCCATCCCCGAGCGCGGGACCGTGGTCCAGTAGACCTTGGGGGTCAGGTCGGTCAGCTCCAGCGCGGCCATCGTGATGCGGTGGGCCTGGATGTGGTCGGGGTGGCCATAGAAACCGTTCTCGTCATAGGTGACGACCACATCGGGGCGGTAGTGCCGCATCAGTTCCGCGAGCCGGGCCGCGCCCTCCGCCACCGGGGTCTGCCAGAAGGAGTCCGGGGCGTCGTTGCTCGGCCAGCCCGTCATCCCGGAGTCGGCGTAGTCCAGCATCTCCAGGTCGCTGATCTTCAGGACCTCGCAGCTCGCCTCGAGTTCGTCCCGGCGCATCCGGGCGACCGCCGCCGGATCGTGTCCGGGCTCGCCCGGCTTCACACCCCCCGGCCCGTCACCGCACCCGCCGTCGGTACAGGTCACCAGCACCGTCCGGACGCCCTCCGCCGCGTACCGGGCGAGGATGCCCCCGGTCCCGGTCGCCTCGTCGTCGGGGTGGGCGTGCACGGCCATGAGCGTCAGGGGCCGGTCCGTCATGAAAGTCCTCCTGCGAGACACGTCTGGGTACGAGGCCGCGGCGGGCGCGCCGCGGCCTCGGTCGCCACAACCGCGTCGACCGCACCGCCTGTTCCCGAGGCGTCCGATCGTCCGCCTAGACGTCCCCGAACCAGGAGCGCCCCTCGGCCCAGTGGGTCACCCACCCCGTGAAACCGGGCGTGCCCGGCAGCAGCGAAGTCCCGAACGGTATCGCGCCGTGCTCGGCGATCATCCAGACGTGGCCGCGCTGCGGGCCGGTGACGATCAGGGCCCAGTACATCCCGCAGCCGTCGGTGCCCAACAGCAGTGAGCCGTGCTCGAACACGGAGTCCTGCCGGGCCTCGAGCTCCTGCGTCGGTCCCGCCTCCTCTTCCTCCTCCCACAGCCAGGCCGCCGTGAGCGGGAAGGGCTCGGCGAGCAGGCGCTCGGCGAAGTCCGGGCTCCAGTCGGAGGGGATCTGCGCGAGGGGCAGCAGGCCGTAGTACGGCGGCCCCGCGCGCAGCCCGTCGCAGATCTCCGCCACGAAGGTGCGGTACGGCTCCGGGAGCACGATGCCGTGCCGCGCCTCGAAGGACCGCACCGCCTCCCATCCGGCCGGTGGCACCGCCTCGGGACGGGACGCGAAGATCTCGCGGAGGGCGGCGGACTCGGCCGGATCGCAGGTTTCCGTGTTCATGCCGGTCATGATGCAAGACCAGGAAGAGACGGCCCGGTGCTGGGCACCGGAACGCCGCTCAGGAACCAGTCGGCCTGATCATCGCGAAGGGCGCGCCCTGCGGGTCGGTGACCACGGTCATCCGGCCCGCCGCCATGTCGAACGGCGGGACGAGGACGTTGCCGTCGCGGCGGACCAGGGCGTCGACCGTGGAGTCCACGTCGTCGACCGCGAAGTACGTCAGCCAGTGGGCCGGGGTGCCGGGCGGGTCGTTGGCGAGGAGGGTGGCGCCGCCGACCGTACGGCCGCCCACGCGCAGCTCCCAGTAGGAGTCGTGGCCCTCCATCGGCATGATCTCGATGCCGAACGCCTCGCCGTAGAAGGCGGTGGCCGCCTCCACGTCGCTGGTGTGCAGCTCGTTCCAGGTCAGCGCGCCGGGCTCGTTGACCACGCCCGCGCCGAAGAACTCGCCCGGCTGCCACACCCCGAACACCGCGCCCTGCGGGTCGGCGGCGATCAGCATCCGGCCGAGGCTGCCGACGTCCATCGCGGGGGCGAGCAGGACCCCGCCCGCGGCGACGATCTGGTCCTGGGTGGCGATCGCGTCGGTGCTGGCGAGGTAGCTCGTCCACACGGTGGGCGGCTCCGGTGCGCCCTCGGGCGCCATCGTCGGGCCGATACCGGCCACGGCCCGCTCCTGCAGCTCGCAGACCGCGTACCCGCCGAACTCGGCCGGTCCGGGCGCCCCCTGCCAGCCGAACAGGTCCCGGTAGAAGTCCAACGCGGCCTGCTGGTCCTGCGCCATCAGATCGACCCAGCAGGGGGTGCCGGTCGCGTACGGGGTGGTGACTTCGGGCATCGCTCGCTCCCTGGTGATGTGTCCGGGTGGACACCCTTCCGCCCGGATACGGAAGCGTCCCTCCGACACGCCGCGAAGCCTCGCCGCCCGTGGAGTGGGCCGGGTCTCTGGTGCCTGCGGCCTGCCACGGGTGGGACCGAATGGACCCGTACGTCCCGAGGACGTACGGCCGGCCAGCCCCGAACAGCGACTCCGCGCGCTGACCGCTCGCGCGAACAGGCGCAGCCGGGGTGAATGCTTGTGACCATCTCCCGCTCCGCGAAGCGAAAGGCTTGGTCATGAAGCGAGTTGTCGCCCGGCTCTGGCGAGCGATCCGAGGCCCGTTGCAGTGGCGCATCCTGTGGTTCGCCAACGCCAAGTACATGGTGGGCGTCACCGGGGTCGTGCGGAACGAGGCCGGACAGGTGCTCCTGCTCAAGCACCGGATGTGGCCCGAGCACCGCCCGTGGGGACTGCCCACGGGCTACGCCGTCAAAGGCGAGGAATTCCCCCTCACCGTCGTCCGCGAGGTCAAGGAGGAGACGGGGCTCGACGTGACGCCCGGCCGTCTCGTCCGCCTGACCAGCGGCTACCGACTCCGGGTGGAGGTCGCCTACGAGGCTCTCCTCACCGGAGGAACCCTGAAGATCGACGACTTCGAGATTTTGGAGGCCCGGTGGTTCGACCCGGACGAGTTGCCGCAGGGACTGCAGGACTCGCATCGCCAACTCATCGCCCCAGGAGGCACTGCAACCAGCCCGGCCGCCCGCCCAGCGACGAGCTGATCCGGCACCTGAAAGCCACCGCCGAGTTACCCCCCGCATGAATTGGCGCACGTCACCTACGAGTTGGACGCCACCCGCGACGGCCAGCACGCGGACCACCTCGGCGAGATCGATCGCGAGACCTTCACCGGCCACGCCCCCGGCCATTCCTGGGAGATGCGCGACCTCCTGCACGGCTGACTCAGCGGACGCGGAACGCGGACTCCGTCCAGTTGGCGAACTCGATCGCGAGGTGGCGGCGGTGGGCGGAGAGGATGCGGGGGAGTGTCACCCGGGGGAACTCCACGCAGAGCCGGGCCCGGAAGCCGCCGGGCAGGTCCCGGAACTCGTGGCGTACGCCGCCGATGGGGCGGCCTCCGCCGCCGAGGGCGACACCCGCGGCGCGGGCGTCGGCGTCGGGGTCGGCGGGGGTGGTGAGGGACGAGAGGTCGGCGTAGTCGACGACGAAGCGGGTGGGGAGCGGGCTGCCGCCGGTGGTCTCGATGACCTCCTGGCGGTCGTCGGCCAGGGCCCGGATGAGGAAGTGGTCGGGGTGCGCGGCCGTCATGGAGTGGGCGTAGTCCGCGCGGGCGGTGTCCATGAACCACCGTACGAACTCCGAGGCGCTCCCGCCGTCCACGTGCAGCTCGCACACCGACGTGGCCGGGCGCCCGCCCGAGAGCCGGGTGGTGGCCCGCGCGATGGCGTCCCCGACGCGCAGGTCCCGCCGTAGCCGTCGCCGGATCTCCGAAGGCCCCAGCGCGAGCTTGGCCTCCGCGAACGCCTCCCGCTGCCGGGCGAGGTCCCCGGACGGCACCGGCAGCCCGATCTTCGCCGCTGCCACCGGCAGTCGCGCGGCCTCCCACGCCAGCACCTCGTCACGGCTCACCCGCCGCCCGCCGATGACCGCGTACACGGCCGGTACCGCGCTACGCATGGCGGCTCAGCACCCGTGCCACCGAGCGGTCCACGACCCGGCCGTCGAGCGGGCGGCCGGTGACGAGGAGCCGGAAGTACACCAGGGCGGCGAGATCCTCGATCACCTCGTACGGGTCGCTGTCCGCAGGGAGTTCGCCCCGCGCGACCGCCCGCTCCACGATGGCCGCGCCCCCGGCGAACCGCCCGGCCCAGAACGCCTCCTTGGCCCGCGCCACCTCGTCGTCCTCCGCCGCGAGCGACACGACGGTACGGAGCACACGCAGCACCTCGGGGCGTGCCACGAGTTCGACGATCTGGGCGAGGAACGCGCGCAGGTCGCTCTCCAGCGTGCCCGTGTCGGGGACCGGGTTCTCCGCACCCGCCAGCTCGGTCAGCGCGTCCGCCGCGAGGCGCGCCCTGCTCGGCCAACGGCGGTAGACGGTCGTCTCGGCGACCTCGGCGGCGGCCGCGACCCGGGCGAAGCTGAGCTGCTCGTACCCCTCGGTCAGCAGCACGTCCGCCGCGGCCCGGAGCACGCTCTCGCGCGTCCGGGCGGTGCGGCCGCCGGGGCGGCGCAGCACGGGCTTGTCGGCCACGGCTTCCCTCCCACCTCTTAACGCAAGCTTTCTTGCATTATGGCACGAGGGCGGGCGCCGGTCAGGAGGCGGTGACGCGGCGCAGGTTCTCGACCGAGCCGGGCTCGTCCTTGAGGCGGCGGTCGCGGTCCGCGAGGAAGGCCGCGCCCAGCTCCTCGCGGCGCTTCATCGGCACGTTCTCGCGGGCGCCGTTGAGGATGGTGCGCTCCTCCTCGTCGGTGTGGTGGGTGATGGCCTCCACCAGCTCCTCCAGCTTGGAGTCCCACTCCTCGGAGCCGACCTCCTTCACCTCCAGCAGGTGCAGGAGGGCCTCGTTGCCCTCGTCGTGCTCGTGCTCGCCGTGCTCGACCTCTTCGTCGTCGATGTTCCGGTACCGCTTCAGGGCGGGGTAGACCTCCGCCTCCTCCGCCAGCGCGTGCGCGACCAGCAGATCGGCGAACTCACTGAGCGCCGCCGCCCGGTCCGCCTCGACGCTGCGCATCAGCCGGAACAGGTCCTCCATACGGCGGTGGTCCTGGAGGATGAGTTCGACGACGTCCTGGGTCTCGGCCATGAGGGGTACCACTCTCGTGCGAGGTATGCGAAGTATTCGGGCCCTCACCGTGTACCCCCGCCGTGCGCAGGGATGACTAGCCGTGCGGGGCGGGATCAGGTTCGGCTTCGCGGGGCCGGGAGCGCCTTCGTCATGCCCGGCAGGAAGTCGTTGAAGAGTTCGTGGACCTCCAGGACCAGCGGGCGCAGGACCCGGAAGCGGGACAGGGCCACACCGCGTGCGGTGAGGCGGGCGCCTCGGCGGGCCAGGCGGTAGCTGCGCTCGCGGTTCTCCGTACGGTCGAAGACCCAGTAGAGGACCAGGCCCATCTGGGAGAGCCACATCAGCTCGGGCAGGGCGTCGCGCAGCTCGGGGGAGACCTTGGACTTGGAGCCCGCCAGCACCTCCCGGTGCACGCTGATCGCCTGCTCGCGGGCGTGCTCGCTCTCCGCGGAGAAGGGGCTGAGCGGGCTGTCCGGGTCGGCCGCGTTCTTGAAGAACTGCACGGCGAACTCGTGGTACGGCTCCGCGATGTCCAGCCACGCGGTCAGCACGCCCGCGAGCCGCGCCTCCAGGTCGGTCTCCGTCCGCAGCACCGACCGGGCCGCCACCTGGTGCTCGGCGGCGATCCGGTCGTAGAAGCCCTGGATCAGGTGCTCCTTGCCCGCGAAGTAGTAGTAGGCGTTGCCGACCGAGACGCCTGCCTCCTTGGCGATGGCCCGCATCGTGGTCTTGTCGTAGCCGTTCTCCTGGAACAGTCGCATCGCGGTCTCGAGGATCAGCGCGCGGGTGTGTTCCGACTTGCTCTGGGGTCCGGCCTCGGGGCCGTCGTTCTTCGCGGGCACGTAGGGAGCCTAACCAGTGGGGCAGGTGCCGTCGGCGCAGGACGGGGGGTCGTAGACCCAGCCCTGCTCGGGCAGGTACCGCCAGCCGTCCGTACGGCTGTACGTGCCCTGCCCGCCCCACTGCGCGCCCCGGTACTTGGCCGCCGCCAGCACCGCGCCCCGCGCCAGGAACGCGCCGGTCGGGGTGCTGAGCCGGTGGGCCAGCGGGCGGTGCTCGCGCAGGGCCCACAGCACCACGATCCAGGCCGCCGTACCCCGGTACACCTGCCCGGAGTCCCCGATCACGGTGACCTCCTCCAGGGTGGCGGCCGGGTCCACACCGGGGAACCGCGTCCGGGCCTCGGCCGACCCGGCGGGCACCAGCTCCAGCGGGACCAGCTTCGGCTGCCGTGCGAGCCAGTCGCGCAGGTGGGTGCAGAGGCCGCACGCGGCGTCGTAGAGGACGGTCAGCCCCCGGACCGGGGCGCTCGTGACGCCCCGGTCCACGGTCCCGCTCACGCCCCGGCCGTCGGCGCGACCCACCCCTGCGGGGCGACCGGCGGCTGCGTCTCGCGCTCCATCAGGCCCCGGCGGCGGATCTTGTTCAGCACGAAGACGTTGCCCAGGTGCATCACGCCGAGGACCAGCAGCACCACGCCGAGCTTGGCCGAGAGGGCCTCGAAGATGCCGCGGGTGTCCGTGATGGTGCCGTCGTCGTTCAGGTAGAGCGCCACGAAACCGAGGTTGACCAGGTAGAAGCCGACCACCAGCAGGTGGTTGACGGCGTCCGCGAGCTTCTCGTTGCCGTGCAGGACGTCGGCCAGGAAGACCCGGCCGTTGCGGCTGAGCGTACGGGCGACCCAGACGGTCAGTCCGATGCTGACGGCCAGGTAGATCACATAGGCGATGACGGTGCGGTCCATGCCCCACCCCTTCTTGAACGCGTTCAAAACGCTGACAGGGATGACTGTAGACCTGTTTTTGAACGTGTTCAACCGAGGGGGATGAGGTCTGGAATCTCAAGCCCTGCGGGCGAGTTCGGGGCGCTTGGTGTAGTCGGTGAAGCCGAAGACGTTGCCCCACGGGTCCGCGAACTCGACGGTCCGCCCGGTCGCCGTCGACATCGCCTCGTCCACGGGCTCGATCCCGACCGCCGCCAGCCGTCGCGCCGCCGCCCGCGCGTCCGGCACCTCCAGCCACAGCCGGGACGCGGGCCAGGAGGGCGGCCGCTGCCCGAGCCCGTCTTCATGGCGCAGCAGGATGCCCGGCGTCTCCCCGCCGACTCTCAGGAGCGCGATCCCACCTTCATCGAACCGGAACCCCACGGTGAACCCGGCCCGCTCGTAGAACCCCACCGCCTCCCCGAGATCCCCCACGGGAAGTACCACGTTGTCGAACCCCAGCAGCTCATGCGCTTCGTCGTCTGACATGGCGTCAGGCTAGGGGTGACCTCCGGGATACGGGCCGGGCCGCCCGCACCCGACCCCCGCGATCACTCGTTGAGCCGAGAACTCAGCGGCGGATCAGTGACGGATCAGCGGCGGATCACATCCCGCTCAGCGACCGCGCGTAGGCGACCTGGGCCATGACCGCCGGGAAGGCGTCCTGCCGGTGGGCCGGGATCATCGTGGAGTGGTGCCGACCCGCGCTGGTCACGCTGACCTGGATGTAGCCCGTGGTCTTCTTCTCCTTCATCAGGAGGAAGAACAACCCGAGCAGGCAGAAGATGAAGAAGACGATCGCCAGCACGATGGCGTGCGGCGGGATCTTCTCCTCGGTGTGGGAGAGGTCGGTGGCGTTCCAGAACGCGCCCCGCAGGGGCAGCGTTCCCGCCGGGGTGATGATCTGGTCACCGACCACCGTGATGTCCCCGAGGGTCAGCAGCGGGGCTCCGCCCGGGGCGGGGGCCTGCTGCGGGAAGCCGTATCCGGCGGGCGGCGGGGGCGGCGGGTACGCGGGGTAGCCGTAGCCGGGCGCCGCCGGGGGAGTCCCGGGGCCCCACTGCGGGTTCTCGCCGGGCTGCGGGTACGGCTGGGTCATGCTGGTGGCCCCCTGTGTCATGCGATGTCCTGGCGGAGCCATCCTGCCAGTCCAGCCGCGGCGGCCAGAAACGAATCAAGAACGCCGGGGGCGACCCGCCTCGATGATCGCGGCCACGTCCAGGGTGACCTCCGCCCCGATGGAGTCGGGGAGGTCGACGGTCTCGCCGGGGGAGTGGATGCGGTGGGTGCCGTAAGTGCCCTCGATGGGCTCGGTGAGGACGTGGAGACGCTGGTGCTTGCGGTCCACCACGACGTAGACGGGGACCTTGGCCTGGGCGTAGGCGCCGACCTTGGTCTTCAGGTCGTCCTTCCAGTTGCCGGAGGTCACTTCCAGGACGAGGCGGAAGCAGGCGGGGTCGTATGCGGTGCCCTCGATGACGTGATCGTCGATGTCACCGTCCACGACGGCGAGGTCGGGGATGGCGTAGTCCTCGCCTCCGGGGAGCCAGATCGAGACGTTCTGGACCACATCGGCTTCGCCGTCGTACAGGCCGGCCGCGAGGAACGGCCGCATGAGGCCGGTCAGGGCACGGGCGTGCGGGGCATCCGGGGACGGTGTCACGAGGAGGTGGCCTCCGATGATCTCGACGCGGTAGCCCGGATGGCGCTCCATGATCTCGGCGGCGATCGCCGTCAGCGAGAACGGCTCGTCGTCGGCGAAGGGCTGCTCTACGGATGCTGCGGACATCGCGATGCCTCCCAGGGGCTGGTCGAGGCCATCATCGTAGGCCGTATCGCCCCCTGCGTCCCGAACGATCACCTTCACCCGAACGTGTCCGCGGACCCGCAGGAGCGGCGTGAGCCAGGGCTCCTCAACTCGGGCCCTGTGTCCGACGCTTGTGCCAGACTTTCGGCATGGACATGGGGCGGGAGTCGCGGTGGGAGAAGGACGCGATGACGGTGGAGATCGTCTTCGGCCTGGTGACCGCGGTCGCCCTCGCCGCGCCGGTGTTCGCCGTCGCCCTCGCCCTCGACCACTTCCTCGCCCTCTCGGGATCGGCGTCCAGAGGTGCGCTGACGGGAGGAGCCGTGGCCGCGGCGGCGGTCGGGCTGTGGCGTCTGGTGCGGGTGTTGCACCGCTTCGACGTGGAGCGCCGTAACGGCCGCTGGCGGCGCTCGGTTCCGCCGTGCCCGTGATCAACGGGGGAGCGCGGCCCGTTCGGCGTCGGGCTTCGTCTCGTGGCGGGTCGTCGGGAGGTCCCGGACTCGGCGGATCGGGGAGCAGAGGAGGATCAGGGCGGCCAGGGGGATGCCCGCCGTCGTGAGGGCCATCGCCGGGCGCAGGCCCAGCGTGGTGCCCAGGGTGCCGCCGAGCAGGGCGCCCAGAGGGATCGCCCCGTAGCTGAGGAACGCCGTGCTCGCGGCGAGGCGGCCGAGGAGGTCCGGCGGGCAGTAGCGCTGCTGGAAGCTCGCCTTGATGACGTTGCCCGCCACGACGCCCGCGGAGACGCTGAAGCCGCCCGCCACGAAGAGCAGCGTCCCCGCCCCGCCGCTGGTCAGCGGGATGAGCAGGCCGAGTACGGGCAGGCCCAGCTCGAACAGCAGGGTCGCGCGGGCCGTGCCGACCCGCCGGGCCACCCGGCGCGCGGCGAACGCACCGGCCACGCCCCCGGCGCTGGCCGCCGCGATGAGCCCGCCGACCGTCCCCGAGGCCAGTCCGACGCCCCGGACCAGGAAGACCACCTGGATCGACTGGTACCCCATCAGGGCGAGGTTGGAGGTCGCCCCGAACAGGGTGAACGTGCGGAGCCAGGGGTCCGTGGCGATCAGCCGCAGGCCCTCGCGGACCTCGGCCACCAGGGATGTGGGGCGAGGCCCCGCGCGGCCGTCGCGCGGCTCGCGGTGCCGGATGCCCGCCAGGCACAGCAGGGAGACCAGGAACGTCGCCGCGTTGGCGAACATCCCGTTCACCGCGCCCGTCAGCTGGGCGATCAGGCCGCCGGAGCCCAGCCCCGCGATCTGCGCCGCGGACGCGCTGCCGTGCAGCTTGGCGTTGCCCTCCGGCTGGTCGGCGGGTTCCAGGAGGCCGGGGAGATAGGCGCTGTAGGCGGTCTGGAAGAACACCGCCGCCGTGCCGGTCAGCAGCGCGACCGCCAGCAGCAGCCCGACGCTCAGCCGCCCGGACCACGCGGCGAGGGGGACGCAGGCGAAGAGCACGAGGGAGACCGCGGCGGCGGCCAGCATGACCGGCCTGCGCGGCAGCCGGTCCACCCAGGCGCCCACCGGCAGGCCGATGACCAGCCAGGGTGCCCAGGCGGCCGCGCTCAGCAGGCCGACCTCGAACGTGTCGGCGTTCAGGGTGGAGACCGCGACCAGCGGCATCGACACCCCGGTGACGGAAGCGCCGAACTTGCCCGCGGTCTCGCCGCACCACAGCAGGCGGAAGTCGCGGTGGCGGCGCAGCAGGCCGCCGCGTAAGCCCCGGCTCATGCGGAGCCACGCTCCTTGCGGGGGAAGGACTGGAGCTGCACGACGACCGGGAGCGCGTCCGGTGCGGGCTCGGCGTCCGGGGCCGGGGTGTGGCGGGCGATGACCGCCGCCAGCTCGGCGTTGAGAGCCGTCAGCTGCTCCGGGGTCATGCGCAGGTCGCTCCAGTCCGAGACGGTGCCCGCGCTGTGCCACCGCTCGTCCCAGTCCTCGCCGAGATAGCGCACGACCCGGTTGAAGTACCGCTGCACCAGCTCGTGCAGATAGACCGAGAGCGCGCCGCGGGTGTCGGGATCGTCGCGGAAGTCGGTGGTGTTCAGCTGGTTCGTGACGGCAGTCCGCTTCCACCAGCGTTCCCGTTTCGTGCCCCGCCCGGTCTCCTCCTCGATGAAGCCGTGTTCGGCGAGGTGGCGCAGGTGCCAGCTGACCGTCCCGGTGTTCTCCCCGAGGCGTCCGGCGAGCCCGGTGGCGGTGGCGGGGCCGTCCAGGCTGAGCATTTCGAAGATGCTCATCCGCAGCGGATGGGCGAGCCCGCGAAGGCTCCGCGCGTCGAGGCGTCGGGTCGGCTTGGCGGGCGGTGACGGACGTTCCGGTGTGTCGGCCATACGCCTCACCGTAGGGTGCAGAGGGTTCTCTGCATAGAGGTATCTGCAAAGAAGTCTCTGCAACATGTCGGCACCAACGCCGAAGGGCCCCGCTCCGGAATCGGAGCGGGGCCCTCTTGAGGGAGTGTCAGAAGCGGCGGGTGATCAGGGCGCGCTTGACTTCCTGGATCGCCTTCGTGACCTCGATGCCGCGTGGGCAGGCGTCCGTGCAGTTGAAGGTCGTGCGGCAGCGCCAGACGCCGTCGCGGTCGTTGAGGATCTCCAGGCGCTGCTCACCGGCATCGTCGCGCGAGTCGAAGATGAAGCGGTGGGCGTTCACGATCGCGGCCGGACCGAAGTACTGGCCGTCGTTCCAGAACACCGGGCACGACGAGGTGCACGCGGCGCACAGGATGCACTTCGTGGTGTCGTCGAACCGCTCGCGGTCCTCGGCGGACTGCAGGCGCTCACGGGTGGGCTCGTTCGTGTCGTTGGTGACCAGGAACGGCATGACGTCCCGGTACGCCTGGAAGAACGGGTCCATGTCGACCACGAGGTCCTTCAGCGCGGTCAGGCCCTTGATGGGCTCGACCGTGATCGGCTTCCCGGGGTTGACGTCCTTGATCAGCGTCTTGCAGGCCAGACGGTTCTTGCCGTTGATCCGCATCGCGTCGGACCCGCAGATGCCGTGGGCACAGGAACGCCGGAAGGTCAGCGTGCCGTCGTGGTCCCACTTGATCTTGTTGAGCCCGTCGAGGACGCGCTCCTTGGGGTCCATCTCGAGCTGGAAGTCCTCCCAGTACGGCTCCGCCGTGACCTCCGGGTTGTACCGGCGGATACGGAGGGTGACCGTGATGTAGGGGGACGCGGCGGACGCCGCCTCGGCCTTGTCCAGAACAGGGGTAGCCATCAGTACTTACGCTCCATCGGCTGGTAGCGGGTCTGGACGACCGGCTTGTAGTCGAGACGCACGGTCTCCGAGCCGTCGTCGCCGACCTCGCGGTACGCCATCGTGTGACGCATGAAGTTGACGTCGTCGCGGTTCGGGTAGTCCTCGCGGTAGTGGCCGCCGCGGGACTCCTTGCGGGCCAGCGCGGAGATCGCCATGACCTCGGCCAGCTCCAGCAGGTTCCCCAGCTCGATGGCCTCCAGCAGGTCCGTGTTGAACCGCTTGCCCTTGTCCTGGATGGACACGTTCAGGTACCGCTCGCGCAGCTCGGCGATCTTCTCGACCGCCGTCTTGATCGTCTGCTCGGTACGGAACACCATGACGTTGGCGTCCATCGTCTCCTGCAGCTCCCGGCGGATGTCGGCCACCCGCTCGGTGCCGGTGGCGTCCCGCAGCCGCTCGATCTGCGCGACGACCATCGCCTCGGGGTTCTCCGGCAGCTCGACGAAGTCCACGGTGTGGGCGTAGTCGGCGGCGGCGATGCCCGCGCGGCGGCCGAACACGTTGATGTCCAGCAGCGAGTTGGTGCCCAGCCGGTTGGCGCCGTGCACGGAGACACAGGCGACCTCGCCGGCCGCGTACAGACCCGGGATGACGGTGGCGTTGTCCGCCAGGACCTCACCCTCGACGTTGGTCGGGATGCCGCCCATCGCGTAGTGCGCGGTGGGCTGGATCGGGATCGGGTCCGTGTACGGCTCGATGCCCAGGTAGGTGCGCGCGAACTCGGTGATGTCCGGCAGCTTCGCGTCGAGCTGCTCCGGCGGCAGGTGGGTGAGGTCGAGGTAGACGTGGTCGCCCTCGGGACCACAGCCCCGGCCCTCGCGGATCTCGGTGTAGATCGAGCGCGAGACGACGTCACGGGACGCGAGGTCCTTCATGACCGGCGCGTACTTCTCCATGAAGCGCTCGCCGTCCTTGTTGCGGAGGATGCCGCCCTCACCGCGGGCGCCCTCCGTCAGCAGGATGCCCATGCGCCAGATGCCGGTCGGGTGGAACTGGAAGAACTCCATGTCCTCCAGCGGGATGCCCCGGCGGAAGCACGCGGCCTGGCCGTCACCGGTCAGGGTGTGCGCGTTGGACGTCACCTTGAAGAACTTGCCGGTGCCGCCGGACGCGTAGATCACGGACTTCGCCTGGAAGACGTGGATCTCGCCGGTGGCCAGCTCGTACGCGACCACGCCGGAGGACGTCTTGACGCCGTCGACCTCGGTGATCAGCTGGTCCAGGACGTAGAACTCGTTGAAGAACTCCACGCCCTCCTTGACGCAGTTCTGGTACAGCGTCTGGAGGATCATGTGGCCGGTGCGGTCGGCCGCGTAGCAGGACCGGCGGACCGGGGCCTCGCCGTGGTTGCGGGAGTGACCGCCGAAGCGGCGCTGGTCGATCGTCCCGTTGGGCGTCCGGTTGAACGGCAGGCCCATCTTCTCCAGGTCGAGGACCGCGTCGATGGCCTCCTTCGCCAGGATCTCGGCGGCGTCCTGGTCGACCAGGTAGTCACCGCCCTTGACCGTGTCGAAGGTGTGCCACTCCCAGTTGTCCTCCTCCACGTTGGCCAGCGCGGCGGCCATGCCGCCCTGCGCCGCCCCCGTGTGGGAGCGGGTGGGGTAGAGCTTGGTCAGCACGGCGGTGCGGCTGCGCTTCGTGGACTCGATGGCCGCGCGCATGCCCGCGCCACCGGCGCCGACGATGACGGTGTCGTACTTGTGGATCTTCATGATTCTCGCAGCCCCGTGCCTAACGGATGTTCGGGTCGAAGGTGAAGATCACCAGCGTGCCCAGCAGGATGGTGAACACCGTGGCCGTGTAGAGCAGGCCCTTGAGCCACAGGCGGGTGTTCACGCGCTCCGCGTAGTCGTTGATGACCGTGCGCAGGCCGTTGGCGCCGTGCAGCATCGCCAGCCACAGCATCAGCAGGTCCCAGACCTGCCAGAACGGGGACGCCCAGCGACCGGCCACGAAGGCGAAGCCGATCTTGGAGACGCCGCCGTCCAGCACCAGCTGGATCAGCAGGTGGCCGAGGACGAGGACGACCAGCACGATGCCGGACAGGCGCATGAAGAGCCAGGCGGCCATCTCGAAGTTGCCCCGCGTGGACTTCGGGGTCTTCTTGGTACGGGTGCGCGAGCGCGGCGCGTCGAGGGACAGCGCGTAGGCGTCCTCGGCGGCGTCCGCGGAGGAGCCCGTCAGATTGATCTCAGAGGTGGACATCGGCGTCAGCTCCCGAACAGGACACGAGCGGCGTGGCCGAGGACCGGGTACAGGGCGCCGGCCATCAGGATGATCCAGACGCCGAGGACGCTCCACAGCATCTGCTTCTGGTAGCGCGGGCCCTTCGACCAGAAGTCGACGGCGATGACGCGCAGACCGTTGAGCGCGTGGAAGAGGATGGCGGCCACGAGGCCGTACTCCAGCAGCGCGACGATCGGTGTCTTGTACGTGGCTACGACCTTGTCGTAGTCCTCTGGGGAGACACGCACGAGGGCGGTGTCCAGCACGTGGACGAACAGGAAGAAGAAGATGAGGACGCCGGTGACTCGATGAGCCACCCAGGACCACATACCTTCCCGGCCGCGGTACAGCGTTCCAGCCGGCACGGAAGAACCCTCCGGATGCGGGGACTAGGGCCGCGCCGGCTTCACTGTCGGTCGGGCCCGGCCGGGTACGGTCCACCGGCCCTCAGCATCGTATCCATGAGGTGCGGTGCGGCTGACGGGGGGCCTGTTTCGGATGATCCGGCCGGTTGTGGGTTTCCGGCTCATGGGCATCCGGGGCGGTTCGCCCGTTATACGCCGTGCCGGGGCGCGTAGTGGCTGGTCGCGCGGGTGCCGGAGCCGCCCAGATGGGTCGCGAGCCGGTGCCGGGCCAGGCCCCGCAGCTCCGCGGCGGCGACCACCCGCTCGTCCTCGGGATCGTTCGCCAATCGTGACCGGATTCCGTCCAGGACGCGGTCCAGCGCCTCGCCGGGGGAGGAGCCGCCCGGGGCGATCACGAAGACATGGCCGAAGCGGGCCTCGTAGGCGGCGTGCGCGGCGCTCAGGGCGGTGTGGGCGGCCGAGTAGGTGTCCTCGGGCAGCTCGGGCAGGGACTCGCCCGCCAGGGCGTCGGCCAGGTCGACGACCCGCAGGTCATAGGCCGCCTCGTCCGCCGCGGCCAGCAGGGCGGCCAGGTCGGGGTAGGGGCGGTGCTCGGCGAGCCGGTGCGCCCAGCGGGCGTTGCGCAGACAGCGCAGGAGCAGCGCGCGGGCCTCCTCGGCCGGTGCCAGGTTGAAGGCGTCGAGCGGGGTGGGGAGATACGGCGAACGGTGCGCAGGCAGCGTAGGTCCTCATGGGGAGGGGGAACAGGGGCGTGCCGTGATGACAAGGGGCGGCAGGGGGAGCTGTGAAGGATGTGCCGACACGTTATCGAGAGTGGTCACTGTGTGTCCGGCTGATGCCCGAATTTCACTCGGACGGGAGAGTTTCAGAACGTCTCGGTGACGGGTGAACGGCGTTTCGGTCGTACGTTGGGAGAGTGAGCCAGCACAGACACCGTGCTCCGGCACGGCAGCTGAAACGGAAGCGGGCCCTCATGGCCGCCGCGGTCGTCGGAACCGTGGTGACCGGGGTGGGCGTCGGCGTGTGGGCGTCATCCGGAGGGGGTGGTTCCGGTGGAGGCTCGGACGCGGGCGCGGTCGGCGCCTCCCGGCAGGCCGACCCGCCGACCCCCTCGCCCAGCCGCTCGTACCCCATGTCGAAGGCGCCGCAGACCATCCCGGCGGTACGCGAGCACACCGCGGCCCGCGGGCCCGGCTGGAAGCCGCAGGACGGCGGCCGGGTGGTGGTCACCGACCCGGCGCTGGCCGACGAGGGCAAGCTCATAGCGGGTGAGCTGGGCCTCGACTACGGCGGCGAGAAGAACGACTCCAAGGCGGGCGACGTCCGCCTCGGCCTCGGCGGGAGCGGCAACCCGGAGTCGTACACCATGACCGTGCGCGATGGCCGGGTGGACATCAAGGGGCCCGCCGACGCGGGCGTCTTCTACGGGACCCGGACCCTCAAGCAGGAGGTCCACGGCGGCGGCACCGCCCCCGAGGGCGTCGTCAAGGACGAGCCCGCCAAGCCCTCACGCGGCTTCATGCTGGACATCGCGCGCAAACCGTTCTCCGAGACCTGGATCGAGGACCGGATACGCGAACTCGGCGATCTGAAGTACAACGAGCTGGGACTGCACTTCTCGGACGACCAGGCGTTCCGCATCCAGTCCACCAGCCACCCCGAGATCGTCTCCAAGGACCACCTCAGCAAGGCGCAGGTCAAGAAGATCGTCGACCTGGCCGCCGCCCGGCACATCCAGATCGTGCCCGAGATCGACTCGCCGGGGCACCTGGGCGCCGTCATCGCCGCCCACCCCGATCTCCAGCTCCGCAACGTCAACGGCAAGGCGACGCGCGGCGCGATCGACATCTCCAAGCCCGAGTCCGCGAAGATCGTCGACGATCTGCTCGACGAGTACGCGGACCTGTTCCCGGGCACCAAGTGGAACCTGGGCGGTGACGAGTACCAGGCGCTGGTCGTCTCCG
This sequence comes from Streptomyces sp. NPDC002176, assembly GCF_044903645.1. Classification (NCBI taxonomy): domain Bacteria; kingdom Bacillati; phylum Actinomycetota; class Actinomycetes; order Kitasatosporales; family Streptomycetaceae; genus Streptomyces; species Streptomyces sp. NPDC002176. The sequence goes on along the minus strand of NZ_JBJDQW010000002.1, from coordinate 843,507 downwards.
ACCCCGAGGCGTCCTACCCGCAGCTCGCCGCCGCCGCCCGCGACGCCTACGGCGCGAACGGCAACGTCGCCGACCTCACCACCGGCTGGCTCAACGGCCGCGCGGACACCATCCGGGCCCACGACCGCACCATGCGGGCCTGGAACGACGGCTTCCTGCGCGGCTCCTCGATCCAGCCCGCCAGGGACATCCAGGTCGCCTACTGGACCGGCAAGGAGATCGGCGCCCGGCCCCCGGTGGACTACCTGAGCGCGGGCCGCAAGGTCTACAACTACAACGACGAGTACCTGTACTACGTCCTCGGCGAGCCGAACGACTTCACCTACCCGACCGGCCAGCGGATCTACCAGGAGTGGACCCCGCGCGTGATCCGGGGCACGAGCGCGGTCCCGGCCCAGTACGACGGTCAGATCCTCGGCGGCTCCTTCGCCGTGTGGTGCGACTTCGCCAACGCCCAGACCGAGGGCCAGGTCGCGTCCGGCATCCGGATGCCGCTGCGGGCCACCGTGCAGAAGCTCTGGGACCCGGGGCAACCACCGCTGTCCTGGCCGCAGTTCAAGGAGCTGTCGAACAAGCTGGGCTGAGTGGACGGAATGTGGGCGTAACACGTAAGTTTCCGTGTTCGCTCGTGTGTACGCGGCTCTGGGGAGGGCCGCGTACTCCGTTTCAGCCGTACCGGGGGGAACACCGCCATGATCTGCGCCAGTTGCCACAGCACCGAGGCCGTCACCGGGGAGACGCGGTGCGCGCGTTGTGCGCCCGCCGTGCCCCTCGCGCCCTTCGTGCCACCGGGGCCGCCGCTGCGTTCGCCCGTCGGCCTGGGGCGGGCCACGGTGGTGATGCTCGGGGTGATGGGCGCCAGTGACGTGTTCTCGCTCTGGGGCGACTGGCGGATGCCGCACAGCCGGACGATGGTGGCCTTCGCCCTCGCGCAGGGAGTCCTGCTGCTCGCCACGGCGGTCGTGTACCTGTGCTGGCTGTGGCGGGTGCGGACCAACGCCGAGGTCTTCGACGCGAGTTCGCAGAGCAAGGCGCGGTGGTGGACGATCGGCGGCTGGTTCGTCCCGTTCGTGAACTTCTGGTTCCCGCGCCGGATCGTCCTGGACGCGTGGGACGCCAGCGCGCCGCAGGGGCGGCCGGCCGGGCATGGTCTGGTCGACCTGTGGTGGACGGCCTGGGTGGCCGGGCTGGTCGCCGACCGGCTGCTGCGGGTGGAGACCGGGGCGGGGATGCTCGCCGTGGCCGACGGCATCGACCTCGTCGCCGCCGTGCTGGCCGCCGTGGTGGTCCTGAAGCTGACCCGGATGCAGCACGAGAAGGCGCTCCAGGGGCCGTTGCTGCCGACCACCGCTCTTGGCTGAAAAACAGTGACTGTGACACTCCGGGCCCGTCGCACGCAGTAAGGGGAAATGCGGGCTCCGTACAGGCGGTGCCCAGGCGAGGGAGGCATTCCATGAGCCTGGAGGATCTGATCGCGCAGGCCGACGCACGCGGGCTGGCCGCGAGCGGGCTGGCTTGTTCGGATCGGTGCGTGTCCTTGCTCGTCGACGACGACGAGTTGCTGCGGCCGTTGTGGGCGCATCTCGTGGACGACTCCGACTGGTCCGAGAGCCTGGAGAAGGTGAGAGCCGCGCTGGACGCGGCGGACCCGGCCTCCGGTTCCGGTGCGGACGAGGCGGCGGGACTGGCGCGCCGGATGCTGCTGACGGCTCCGGCCGAGCGGAGCGGGGCGGCGCTGCGGGAGTGGGCCGACGCCTGCTCGCTGGCTTCGCTGCGGCTGCACCGCCTGCTGGACCCGGCCGACCCCGCCGAGCCGTCCGAGGGCGCGCTGACGGCCGGGTCCGACGAGGCGGTCCGGGGCGCCGACGGCGCGGAGGAGGCGCCGCCGCTGGTCGCCGCCGAGCTGGGTCGGCAGATCGTCGTCCTGCAACTCCTCGCCGAGCACGGCCCGCAGGGTCTACGGCGTGCGGTGGACGTGTCCGGGGAGGGGCGCCGGGTGCTGCGCGCGGTGGTGTCGCGCCGGGCGCGCGGACGCGGCTGAGCGGGCCGCCACGGGTTCAAACATGATCTCCGGGCGGGTTCTGTGTCCGTCTTGGGAGTGCGATGGGGCGGTCCTGCGCCGGTTGCCGAAACGGCGCCGAATCGTGTGACGCGCGGCTGGTCAGGACCGCTTACCCCTATGTGACTACCCAGTACGCAACAACGCAGACGGACTACCGCCCCTCGGCCGCGGCACGCCCCGCGCGGTGGGCCGCGGACACGGTCGCCACCATGCGCGAGGGCGCCCGCCTCCGCCTCGACTACTCCACCCAGAGCCTGTGGCGGGTGGACCGCGTCATCGAGGAGATCCGCCGCGACCATCCCCCGTACGAGGCGGTGGCCCGCGTGCTGCGCGGCTTCGGCGCCTACACCGGCGAGGTCATCGCCCGCGAGACGGGCGCGGAGTGGTGCGCCACCGCCGACACCCACTGGCTCCGCACCCCGGACGGCCGCATCTGGGACCCGGTGTCGGAGGCGCGGCGCGCGTTCACCGGCGAGGGCTCCCTGCGAGGTCTGTGCCGCGAGGCGACGGGGTCCTACTGAGCCGCCCGCTGCCCGAACCAGCAGATGCCCACGTGATCGAGCGGGTCCTCGCTCTCCCGCATCCCCCGCTCGATCCTCCCGAGGATCTGGTCCCGCGAGAGATCCCAGGGGATCACCCCCTCACCGTCCCGCGGGCTCATGTCGCCCACCACGACGCCCCGGTCCAGCAGGTCCCCGACCAGTTCGAGCACCACCGCCCGCGCCTCGGGCCCGGTGCCGCCCGCGACCGTCTCGGCGGCATCCCATACGGGCGTGAAGTACACGGGCGCCATCTCCGTGTAGCGCACCAGGTAGTCGAGTTCGGCTCGGTACGTCTCGCCGGACGGCACGGGGTTCTCCTTGGCTGCGGCCCGGTCCGAGGGGCCGGGGAGGCGGTCGCGGCCAGAGCAACGGCCGGAGCCGCCACCCCCCACAGGAGAGACCCCGGCCGTTGCGTGGTGCGGACCGCGGGCGGTCCGTAACTTGTTCTGCGTCATGACCGCGTCATGTGTCACACCCTGGGCGTGTCACGAGTCAGTTGCATCTTCCACAGACATGGACGAGCAGCGGTTTCAGGCCGTAACGTGCCTTTCGCGCCGACCGAGGACGGGCGTAAAGGGAGTGCGGTGCAGGGGGACGACGCGGAGTTGACGGCCGCGGTGCGTGCGGCTCAGGCGGGGGACGAGACCGCGTTCCGCATGGTGTACCGCGCGGTGCACCCACGGCTGCTCGGCTATGTACGCACGCTGGTCGGCGACTTGGACGCCGAGGACGTCACGTCCGAGGCGTGGCTCCAGATCGCGCGCGACCTCGACCGGTTCAGCGGGGACGCGGACCGGTTCCGGGGCTGGGCCGCGCGGATAGCTCGCAACCGCGCCCTGGACCACATACGGATGCGCGGCCGCCGCCCGCTGATAGGCGGCGACGAGACCGAACTGACCGGCCGGGCAGCCGAGTCGGACACCGCCGGTGAGGCCATCGAGGCCCTGACCACCGACGGCACCCTCTCCCTCATCGCCCGGCTCCCGCAGGACCAGGCCGAGGCCGTCGTGCTGCGCGTGGTGGTCGGGCTCGACGCCAAGACCGCCGCCGAGACGCTCGGCAAGCGCGCGGGCGCCGTCCGTACCGCCGCGCACCGGGGCTTGAAGCGGCTCGCCGAACTCCTCGGCACCGACCCGGAATCGACGGGCGTGCTCGACGCGCTCCCGCCCCAGCGAACTGCGCGCGGTGGCGCGGTGCGGTCCGCGAGTGTGACGCATACGCGTACGCGGACGCAGAAGGACATGTGATGGCCGACGAGCACGACAAGTGGCTGGACGGTGAGACGTCGGAACGTCTGCTGCGCGGCGAGCCGTTGGAGCCCGTCGACGCCGACGCCCGCGTCCCCGCCGACCGGCTCGCCGGACTGCTCGGCGCCCTGGCCGCCCACGGTGCGCCCGCACTCGGTGAACTCCCCGGCGAGAAGGCCGTGTTGGCCGCGTTCCGGGACGCGCGGGCGACGGTGCCCGTCGAGAGCGCGTACGGGTACGGTGACGCGGGCCTCGTCCGCATCGGCGCCCCCGCCCCTCGTACCCGCCGCTCCCGCTGGGGCAGGCCCGTCCGGTTCGGCCTCGCCGCCGCGCTGGCCGCGGGCACGCTGGGCGGGGTCGCGGTGGCCGCGGGGAGCGGGGTACTGCCCGGCCCGTTCCGGCACGACACCCCCCGCCCCGGCGCCTCCGTCTCCGCCGCCGCCACCCCGGCCCGGCCCAGCGACCCGGCGTCCCCGACCCCGTCACCCGGCACCTCGGGCACCCCGGACGTCACCCCCGGCGCACCGGCACCGGACGACTCCGATGTGGAGGCCGGGGGCGCGGGCCCGGACGAGGCCACCGGACGCGCGGACCGGCCCGCCTCCGGCGAGCCCTCCTACCGGCCCGGCACCCGCTGGTGGGCGGCTACGACGGCCTGCCGCGACCTGCGGGACGGCCGGGAGCCTGAGCCCGGGAACCGGCGCGCCCTGGAGGGCCTGGCGGGCAGCCCGACGCGGGTCAAGACGTACTGCCGGGCCATGCTCGCGGCCGTCGACCCGGACGTCTCCGCGCGGCTGCGCGACCGCCGGAGTACGGGCGGCGGGACGGGCCAGGGATCGAGCGACGGCAAGGGCGACGGCATAGGCGACGGCAAGGGCGACGGACTGCACGACGGCGACCAGGGCGACCCCGGCGACCAGAGCGGGAGCGGCGACGACGGCCGCGTGCCCCGCACCCGTACCCGCACCCGCCTCGACCTCCCCTCCACCCGCCAGATCCCCTCTGACCTGCGACTTTGTCACTTCCGAAAATTTGTTTCGGAAAGGTGTGACGTTTCTGGACGCGCCGGCGCAGTACTGAGTGAGCCGACTGGTCATCGGCCGTCGCACTGAGCCGGGGTTCCCCCCGTACCTCAAGGCTCGTGCACCGGCGCGGGCGGGACACGTTCCCCCGGTCCCGCCCGCGCCCTCAGCTCACCGGTACACCACGACCTTGTCGCCGTCGCGGACCTGCGCGAAGAGCGAGGCGATGGCCCCCTCGTCCCGGACGTTCACGCAGCCGTGCGAACCGCCCGCGTAGCCGCGCGCCGCGAAGTCGTAGGAGTAGTGGATCGCCTGGCCGCCGCTGAAGAACATGGCATACGGCATCGGGGAGTCGTAGAGCGTCGACACATGGTGTCGGGACTTCCAGTAGATGCTGAACACACCCTCGCGGGTGGGGGTGTACTGCGAGCCGAAGCGGACCGAGACCGTGGTCAGGGTGCGGCCGTCGACCATCCAGCGCAGGGTGCGGCTGGTCTTGCTCACGCACAGCACCCGTCCGGTCAGACAGCGCGGGTCGGGCGCGGCGGCGGGCTGGCCGCCCATCAGATACAGCTCCCACTTGCCCGGCAGGTGCGTCATCGCCGCCAGCCGCTGCCAGGTGACGGTGTCTGTCCGGCCGGTGCGGGGCAGCCCGCGCTTGCCCTGGAAGCCGCTGACCGCCTGCTCGGTGAGGTCGTCGTACTCGCCGGTCGGCCCGTCGTTCAGCCACTCCACCTGACGGAGGCGTGCCTGCAGCTCCCGGACGCCGGTACCGCTGTCCCCGCGCGCGAACAGGGCCCGAGGCGTGATGTGGGCCCGGGCGGACGGCGTGTCGAAGTGGACCGGGTACTGCGGCTTCCCGTCGGCCCCCTCCGGCGGTGGCTTGCACCCTCCGAGCGCCACGGCGAGGGCGGCGGCCGAGGCGAACAGGGCGACGGTTCTCCCCGGAATCCTCATGCCGGAGATGCTTCCCCCGCGCGCCCGCCGCCGAACAACGAGGCATCGTGGGAGAGGAGTGAAGTCGCCCCGGAGGCAGCCATGGCGCGAGAGTCGGAGTCGGGCACGCCGATCGAGCCGGTCTACGGCCCCGAGGCGCTGACCGGCTGGGACCCCGCCACCGAGCTGGGCGAACCGGGCGCGTACCCGTACACCCGTGGCGTGTACCCGACCATGTACACCGGCCGCCCCTGGACCATGCGCCAGTACGCCGGTTTCGGCACCGCCGCCGAGTCGGGCGCCCGCTACCGCGACCTGATCGCCCACGGCGTCACCGGACTCTCGGTCGCCTTCGACCTGCCCACCCAGATGGGGTACGACTCCGACGCGCCCCTCGCGCGCGGGGAGGTCGGCCGGGTCGGGGTGGCGGTGGACTCGATCGAGGACATGCGGGAGCTGTTCGACGGCATCCCGCTGGACCGGGTCTCCACCTCGATGACGATCAACGCCCCGGCGGCCGTACTGCTGCTCCTGTACGAGCTGGTGGCCGAGGAGCGGGGGATTCCGGGCGACCGCCTGACCGGCACCGTCCAGAACGACATCCTCAAGGAGTACATCGCGCGCGGCACCTACATCTTCCCGCCCCGCCCCTCCCTCCGGCTGACCGCCGACCTCTTCGCGTACTGCGCCCGCGAACTGCCCCGCTGGAACACCATCTCCATCTCCGGCTACCACATGGCGGAGGCGGGTGCCTCGCCCGCGCAGGAGATCGCCTTCACCCTGGCGGACGCCGTGGCCTACGTCCGTACCGCGCTCGCGGCGGGCATGGCCGTGGACGACTTCGCGCCGCGCCTGTCCTTCTTCTTCGTGGCGCGTACGACCCTGCTGGAGGAGGTCGCCAAGTTCCGTGCCGCGCGCCGGATGTGGGCCCGGATCATGCGGGAGGAGTTCGGGGCGCGCGACCCCAGATCGTGGATGCTCCGCTTCCACACCCAGACCGCGGGCGTCCAGCTCACCGCGCAGCAGCCGGAGGTGAACCTCGTCCGGGTCGCCGTACAGGCGCTCGCGGCGGTCCTCGGCGGCACCCAGTCCCTGCACACCAACGCCTTCGACGAGGCCATCGCGCTCCCCACCGACAAGAGCGCCCGCCTCGCCCTGCGCACCCAGCAGGTCCTGGCCCACGAGACCGACGTCCCCGCGACCGTCGACCCCTTCGCCGGGTCGTACGCGGTGGAGCGTCTCACCGACGACGTGGAGCGGGCCGCGCTGGAACTGCTGCGCCGGGTCGAGGAACTGGGCGGCGCGGAGACGGCCATCGAGCTCGGCTACCAGAAAGGCGAGATCGAGCGGAACGCGTACCGGATCACCCGCGAGACGGAATCCGGGGAGCGCACCGTCGTCGGCGTGAACCGCTTCCGCCTCGACGAGGAGGAGCCCTACACCCCGCTCCGCGTCGACCCCGCCCTGGAGACCCACCAACGCGCCCGCCTGACCCGCCTCCGCGCCGACCGCGACGGCCCCGCGGCCGCCGCGTCCCTGACCGAACTACGCGAGGCGGCCGAGGGCACGGCCAACGTCCTGCCCCCGATGAAGCGAGCCCTGCGCGCCCACGCCACCCTGGGGGAGGTGTGCGACACGCTGCGGTCGGTGTGGGGGACGTATCAGCCGGTGGACGCGTTCTGACCGCCCGGTGCGGGTAGCGCGGGTGTGCCGCCCGCCTGCGCGGGCAGCGCTACCGTCTCCCGGCCGGTGCCCACGCCGAGGACCCCCTGCCGGTAGAAGCGCGCGTGCTTGGCGCACAGCCAGTAGGTCGGACCCTCGGGCGTCGTGACCTTGTTCAGCCCGCCCCAGCGCTCCTCCGGGTCGAGCTGCTTGAGCAGGGCGAACATCTCCCGGTACTCGGCATGGTCGTTCGCGATCACCGTGGAACGCGACTCCCGGTCGCTGAGCTGCCTGCGGGTCTCATCGGGCAGCCCGTCCAGCAGGGCCTTCATGAGCTCCAGGTCGTCCTTCATCACCTTGCTCAGGTCCTCGGAGGCCGTCCCGAGCGCGGCGCCGAAGACGGGGACGACGTACTTCAGCACCTTGAGCGTGTGATGCACGTACGGCAGCACCGTGTCCGTGAACTCCGATCTCGCGGGCAGCTCGTACGGGTCCACATCGTCCAGCAGGTGCCATTCGCCGGGGGCCTCGCAGCACAGGTGCAGCTGGAAGACATCGCCTGGCCGGAGCCGGTGGCCCGCCTCCCGGCGCGACACGCGCCGCACCCACAGCACGCTCGGGCAGACCGCCTCCGTCCGGCTCTGCTCGCGGCGGAGCACGTCGAGGAAGCCGCGCTGCTGCTCGGCCACCATGGCCGAGACCTCGGCACGGGCCTGCTCGAGGCCGCCGCGCACCTCGTCGTGCCGTCGCTGCCCGACGATCTCCAGCCGGTCGAGCCGTTCCAGCACCTGGTCGGCCATCTGATCGGCGGCCGGGCGCTCGATGCCCTGGAGCAGATAGGCGACCTCGACCTCCTCCAGGTGCTCGGGGCACTCGATGGTCTCCAGCGGGGGACGGCGGTCCAGCCGCGCCCGCAACTGCTCGTGCCGGAACTCGTGGCGGCAGGCCGTGCCGTCCTCGTCGCGGTGGGGACACGGTACGAGACGGGTGATGTCGAGGCCGGGGTAGCGCTGGAGGGTCTGCTCGAAGCCGTCCTTGAGCACGGCGAAGAAGTCGTGGGGGTACGAGCCACGTACGCGCAGTTCGGCGGTCTTGGCGTGCCGGTCCACCGTGATCAGCGCCGTGTGCACGCCGTCCGGATGCTTCAGCAGGGCGCCGGAGCGCCAGCGCACGGGGGTGGAGAAGCGGTGCTCGCGGGCAATGAACCAGGTGGGAATGCCGGGCGGGACCGTGTGCAGGCGGTACTTGAGCCGCAGCTCACGCTGCTCCAGCCGCTCCGGGGAGTTCCAGTCCTCCTGGTAGGAGGGCGGGTTCCACGGCAGTAGTTCCACCACGAGGCTCGCCTTCCGGTCCTCGGTCCGGTAGGAGAGGTCGAAGTTCTCCATCATCCGGATGAGGTGCCGCCGCATCGACCGCTCGACGTCCAGCCAGAGCGTGTTGCCGAAGCTGTGCCGGAACAGGCCGCCCTCGTTCAGCACGTCCTCGGAGTCCAGCACGCGGCTGATGTAGGCGGTCAGCCACTGGGGGCGCAGGACGACGAGGTCGCAGAGTTCCTCGTCGTCCGGGTAGTGGAGGAGGTCGCCGAGGCTGTGCAGGGCGGCGGTCAGCGACGCCTGGTGGGAGGGTTCGCGCACACCCGCTTCCGCCAGCAGGCCGCCCAGCGCCTCGGGGGTGATGTGCTTGTCCTCGGCCGCCCGTACGGCGTCCGCGGCGCGCAGCCAGGTGCGCGGCCAGGTCACGCCCATGAGGGGGAGGCCGGCGACCTGTTGCCGGATGACCTCGCGTACGTCCTCCACGCCCTCTCCGCTGGCGCTGTCCGCGCTGAGGCTCTCCACGATCAGCCCCGGGTACGTCTCCCGCAGCTCCTCCAGCGGCAGGTCCGGCGGTCGCGGGCCCAGGTGGGTGGCGACCAGGACGACCGGGGCATGCGGCGCACGGGCCTTGATCATGTCGAGCCAGTAGTGCAGCTTGCTGCCCTCCCAGCCGATCTGCGCGTCCCACAGCAGCAGGAAGAGGGAGCGGTCAGTGAGGAAGAACTGGTGGGTGGCGTGGTAGATCTCCTGGCCCCCGAAGTCCCAGGTGCTCAGCCGCATGTCCACGCTCTCACCGGCGGGCGGACGCGGGTGGGGCATGTCCAGGGAGCCGACGGTCAGTCCGTGCGTGCTGTCCTCGTTCGGGTTGTGGTTCTCGCCGCGCAGGGCGCGCAGCAGCGAGGTCTTGCCGACCCGGCCTTCGCCGACCACGACGACCTTGGAGGACCACTGGCGGACGGGGTCTTCCTGGGTCTCGGCGAGGAAGGTGATCACTGCGCGGGCTCCGGCGGCCACTACTTCCGGGGGCGGGCTGGTGAGGGGGTTGCCCGCGAGGGTCAGGTGCTCGAGTCGGCGCAGGGCGGCGAGGCCCACGGGTAGTTCGGTGAGGCGGTTTCCGCCCAGGTCGAGTATCTCGAGGTCTTCCAGCCGGCTCAGCTCGGAGGGAAGAGCACGCAGTCGGTTGTCCCTCAGTTCCAGGAAAGTGAGTTGCGTCAGATTGCCGACGCCGTCCGGAATCGTCCGGATGATGTTCTGATCGAGGGTTAGTTGAATGAGCTGGGTCAGGTCACCCAGCGAGTCCGGCAGAGACTCCAATTGGTTCCGGCTGGCGAGGAGGTGTGTGAGGGAGCTGAGTTGGCCGATCCAGTCGGGCAACACCGTCAAATTGTTAGAGTTGAGAATCAGTTCTTGGAGGTGAGTCAGGCTGGCCACCTCTTCCGGAATCGACCGCAACTGAAGGTCGGAGAGATTGAGGTGAACGTTCCCTGTCTCCCGGCATTCCCGAATGAGCTCAAGGGCCCTCGCGTAGCCCTCCTCGACCGACTCCACGCGTCGCACCGCCCCGTTCGTCCCTTGCGCACCGCACCGACCAGGCACTCAATGTAGACATTGGGCAGCCGCAGGTCCGGTGTTTGGACAGACTCAAGCCGGGGCCGCCGAGCGTGCGACACTCGCTCCCATGTTCGGTGTCATCGATCTCCCCGCCTACCTGGCCGGGCTGCTGCTCATCATTCTGCTTCCGGGGCCCAACTCCCTCTATGTGCTCTCCGTGGCCGCCCGCAAGGGGATCAGGCCGGGGTATACCGCGGCCGCCGGGGTGTGGTGTGGGGACACCGTGTTGATGACGTTGTCCGCGGCCGGGGTGGCGTCGCTGCTTCAGGCGAATGCCGTGCTGTTCGGGATCGTGAAGTACGCCGGGGCCGGTTATCTGACCTGGCTGGCGATCGGGATGCTGCGGGCGGCCTGGCAGATGTGGCGGACCCGGCGTGAGGCGGTCGTGGCGGAGGCCGTGGAGGAGGGGCCGGAGGTCGAGCGGCCGTTCCGGCGGGCGCTGGTGGTCAGCCTGTTCAATCCCAAGGCGATCCTGTTCTTCGTCGCCTTCTTCGTCCAGTTCGTGGACCCGGCCTACGCCTACCCCGCCCTGTCCTTCGTCGTGCTCGGCGCCTTCGCCCAGATCGCCAGCTTCCTCTACCTCAGCGCCCTGATCTTCAGCGGCACCAAGCTGGCCGCCGCGTTCCGTCGCCGCAGGCGGCTGTCGGCGACGGCCACCTCGGCGGCCGGGGTGCTCTTCCTCGGCTTCGCGGTGAAGCTGTCGCTGGCGGCGGGCTAGGTCAGCCGAGGCCGACCCGCTCCAGATAGCGGGCCAGGCCCTCGGTCGAGTCGCCTGCCCAGCCCACGTAACCGTCGGGGCGGATCAGGTAGACGCCGGGGCCGTACGCGGCGGGCAGGGAGCGTATGCCGGGGAGTTCGGCGCCCAGGAGGGTCCAGTGCGGGCCCCGGAAGGCGTCGAAGAGGCGGACGCCGTTCACCGTGCCGTCGGGGGCGCGGTCGCCCGCGCGTAGCTCCGTCGGCTCCGGCCGGGTGTCCTCGCTCAGGGACGACTCCCGGTAGCCCAGGCCGAGTTGGACCGTCGCCTTCCCCCGCTGGACCTCGCCCCGGTGCACCCCCGTGGAGAGGTCCAGCATGGCGGCGGCGTTGGCGCGGCGCTCCTCCTCGTAGGTGTCGAGCAGGGCGTCCGGGGCGCCGTCCCGCAGTACCGCGCCCAGCTTCCAGCCCAGGTTGTAGGCGTCCTGGACGCTGGTGTTCAGGCCCTGCCCGCCCGCCGGGGAGTGCACGTGGACGGCGTCCCCGGCGAGGAACACCCGGCCCGCCCGGAACCGGTCCGCGAGCGCCGCGCGCGGCCGGAACTCCGAGGCCCAGCGCACCTCGGTCACGTCCTCCGGGTCGAGATGCGTACCGGCGCCCACCAGCTTGCGCAGCCCCTCCAGGGAGAGGTCGGGTGTCTCGCCCTCGGGCAGCCGCGCGGCCAGCTGGAAGTCGTCCGTACCGGCCAGCGGGCACAGCATCAGACCGGTGCCGTCCGCGCCGGGGAAGGCGTGCCAGTACTCCCGGTCCAGCCCGCGCACCCGGACGTCCGCGACCAGGAACGGGCTCGGGTCCACCGTCTCCCCGGTCATGCCGATCCCCACCGCGCGCCGGACCGCCGAGCGGCCCCCGTCGGCCGCGACCAGGTACCGGGCGCGGACTGTCGTACCGTCCGCGAAGCGCGCGGTCACGCCCTCAGGGTCCTGGTCTAGGCCGGTCAGCTCATGGCCGAAGGCGACCCGGCCGCCCAGCTCGGTCAGCCGCGCGTGCAACACCTCCTGGGTGCGCCACTGGGCGACCATCAGCGGGTCGGTGTACGGGGCGCCCTCGGTTGCCTCCACCGGCTCGAACATCGGCCGTACGCCGACCTGTTCGCCGTCCCGCCAGATCATCCGGGGCGGGTACGGGCCACCGGCCGCGCGCATCGCGTCCAGCACGCCGAGGTCGTCGAAGACCTCCTGGGTGCGCGGCTGGACGCCCTTGCCGCGCGAGCCGGGGAACAGGGTGTCCGCCCGCTCCACCACCAGCGCGGTCACCCCGCGCCGGGCGAGATCCACCCCGAGGGTCAGCCCGGTCGGACCGGCCCCCACCACCAGCACATCCACACCCATCGGGGCATTCATGGCAAGCCTCCTTAACGCCGTTAAGTGCCGTCGCCCACGAGCGTGCCCTTAACGTTGTTAAGCTGTCAAGCGTGAGTACGGAACGACGCGCCCCCCTCGACCGCCGCAAGGTCGCCGACACCGCGCTGCGGCTGCTGAACGAGACCGGCCTGGACGGGCTGACCCTGCGCGCCATCGCCCGCGAGCTGGACGTCAAGGCACCCGCGCTGTACTGGCACTTCAAGGACAAGCAGGCGCTGCTCGACGAGATGGCGACCGAGATGTACCGGCGGATGGCGGCCGGTGCGGTGCTCGACCCCGCCGACACCTGGCAGGAACGGCTGCTGGCGGCCTGCCGGGGCCTGCGCACCGCGCTGACCGGCTACCGCGACGGCGCCAAGGTCTTCAGCGGCTCCCGCTTCACCGGCACCGAGCACGCCCCCGCGATGGAGTCCCACCTGCGCGTCTTCACCGGCGCGGGCTTCACCCTGGCCCAGGCGGTGCAGGCGATGCGCACGGCGAACATGTACACCATCGGCTTCGTCACCGAGGAACAGGGCGTACGCCCGCTGCCCGGCGAGCGGCGCGAGGGGTACGACGTGGAGGAGCGGGCCCGTCGCCTGGCCGAGTTCCCGCTCGCGGCCGAGGTGGGGAAGCTGCTCTTCGACGACTACGACGAGCAGTTCGAGGACGGCCTGAAGCTCATCGTGGCCGGGATCGAGGCCGCGTACGGCATCCGGTAGCTCAGCTCTTCAGCGCCCGGCGCAGCCGGGGCCCGAACGGCTTCTCCACGAACCGGTGCAGCAGCCACGCCAGCACCAGCATCCCCGCCACCGTCAGCCCCAGCGTCGGCCAGGGCGCGAGCCCCAGCCCCCGGTGCAGCACCCGTACCGCGAACCAGCCTAGGTGCTCGTGCACCAGGTAGAACGGGTACGTCAGCGCGCCCGCCGTCACCAGCCACGGCCAGGACGCCCAGCGCGTCCAGCCCAGCGCGACGGCCGCCACCGAGGCGAAGGCCAGCGTGACCACGGCGACGATCACCACCGGATGCCGGGTGAAGTCGCCCTGCGCCCCCGGATGCCACAGCCCCCGCACGGCCGCGCTCTGCCCGAGCAGCCAGGACATCGCCACCAGGCCCCACAGCAGCGGGCTGCTGCCGAAGCGGTGGACCAGGTAGAGGGCGAGGCCGCCGATGAAGAAGGGCGCGTACTCCGGCATGACCACGGCGTCGGTGAGGGCGTTGCCCGCGGTGGTGGAGATCGCGGCGGCCAGCGTCCAGAGGCAGGCGAACAGCACCACGCGCCGGTAGGTCGCCCCGCGCCAGACCACGAACAGGGCGAACAGCGCGTAGAACCGGACCTCCGCCCAGAGCGTCCAGCACACGCCCAGCACCCGGGAGGCGCCCATCGGCTGCTGGAGCATGGTCAGGTTGACCAGGAACTCGTCCGCCCGCACCGGACGCACCACCACCGGGAGTATGAAGGCCGCGGCCGTCACCAGCACCAGCGCCACCCAGTACGCGGGGTACAGCCGGGCCACGCGGGAGCGGAAGAAGTCGCCGAGCGTGCGGCCCCAGCCGCTCATGCAGATCACGAAACCGCTGATCACGAAGAAGAACTGCACGCCCAGACAGCCGTAGGGGGCGATCTGGGAGAGCCGAGGGAAGACGGCGGACGGGCTCTGGTGCCAGGACTCCGAGATCGTGCCCCCGCGCCCGGCGTAGTGGTACAGGCACACCATCAGCGCGGCCACGAGCCGGAGCCCGTCCAGGGCGAGCAGCCGCCCCCGCCCCCCGGTGGCGACCGGCTGGGAGAGGCCGGCGGGCGGGGCCAGCGGCGAGGTGGCGGTCATCTGCACAGTCCTTGGCATCGAGTCGGTCGGTGGGAGGGCGGTTCAGCCGCGGGCGGTCCGGCGCAGCCCGCGTGCCCGGCGCGCCACCCGGCGGACGGTCGCGTTGCGCGGGATGAACGCCAGCTGCGCGGGCACCCCGCCGGGCAGCCCCAGCACGGTCAGCCGCCGCCGCTTGAAATAGCGCAGGGTGGCCGGGTCCAGATGCCGGGCGAGGAAGCCCTCCACCTCGGTCCGCAGCCGGGGCAGGATCTTCGGCTGCATGGCGAAGCCCACCGCGCGTACCAGCTCGCCCAGTTCGGCGACCTCCATCCCGCGCCTCCCCTCGGTGACCGCCGCCCGGTCGCCCAGCCCGGGCAGCAGCGCGTCGACCACGGTGACCGGCACCCGGTTGCTGTTCTCGTACGGGGCGAGCCGCTCCAGCAGGGTGCCGGTGCCGACCCGCGCCACGGGCAGGCCGTACAGCGTGGCGGCGGTCAGCAGGGCGGTGGAGAAGCAGCCGACGACCAGCGCCGGGCGCATCCGCTGGTACAGCACCTCGGCCAGCACCGGGGTGTCCAGCACCGTGAGGTCCGCCCCGAGCCGCTCCGCCTCCTCCTCCAGGGTGCGGGCGTAGCGGGCCGGTGCGGTGGGGTGCGGCTTGAACACCACGCGGGTGTGGCCCAGTTGGACGGCGCCCCGCAGCATGCGGACGTGCAGCGCCTCCTCCTCGTCCGGGGTGAGGATGTCCAGCGCGGACAGGTACTGGCCCAGCAGCAGGGCGGGTTCCTCGATCGCGGGCAACTCGTCTCCCGTGGAGGTGAGTTCGGCCAGCACCTTGGTGAAGGCGGCGGCCGGCACGATCTCGGCCGGAACCCCGAACTCGGTGAGCAGCAGCGGCTCCAGGCCCGGTACGAGGTCGAGGTGGAGCAGCCGGTCCACGCGGGTGCCGACCAGCGGGTCGATCTTGTTGCGGGTCGGCCCGTAGCTCATCAGGCCGTCCGCGTAGACCGTGACCGGGGCGCCGGTGAAGATCTGCGCGAGCGCCAGCGACGGGTTGACCTGGATGGACTCCACCGCCAACTCGACCGGCGCGTCACCTAGTTGCCACTCGTGGCGGAAGTACCGCTGCCAGAGCGGCATGTCGTCCACGCGGGGCAGCCAGCCGCCGGGGTGGAAGGGGTGGATGGTCTCGTTGTAGGAGAGCACGTCGTCGAAGCGGTCGCGCAGCCGCTCGAAGCCGGGCATCTCGTCCAGCGGGGGCGTGGTCTCCGGGGTCGCCGCGTTGTTGCAGACCAGCAGGACGCGCCGGTCGGCGGGGGCGAAGCAGCCGGAGTCCAGGGCGGCGGCCAGGGTGGCCACGCCGTACAGCGTGGACGCCTGGAAGATCTGGGTGGTCATGCGGCGGCCCCGGCGGGGGAGGGGCGGCGGCGCAGTCGGCGCAGCCGGGTGGCGCGGGCGAGGTCCATCGAGTCCAGCGCCTCGTTCAGCACGTCCTGCGGCATGCGACGGAGGGCGGCCGCGCTCAGGGATTTCAGTTTTCTCGCCACCGGGGGCTCGAACCTTTCGATGCTTCCCAGATGGTGGGAAATGATCGCGCAATAGGTGCGCACGGCCTTCGGCAGCAGTTCTTTCGCGTCCCGGTCGGCGGCCGTTTCCGCTATGACCTGGTCGAACGCGCGCAGGAAATCGAGCTGGCGGACATCGCCGATCTGGGTCAGCGAGGAGGCGACCCCGCGCCGGTAGAACACGCCGAGCAGCCCCACCACGGCGAACGACTCCGCCTCCCGGTGCAGCCGCCAGATCCACGGCCGGTCCTCCGCCGTACGCAGCCCGTCCGTGAAATGCAGCAGCCCGCGCTCCGCGAGCCGCCGGTGGTAGATCCCGGCCCAGGCGTACGCGTAGTCCACCGACGTCGACCGGTCCGCGGGCAGGATGGCCGCCCTCGGGTCCAGTACGACACCGCGCCGGCCGTGCGGCACCCGGTGCACGGACCGGGCCCGCGCGGTGCACTGGACATGGTCGGTGCGCAGGAAGTCGCATCCCAACTCGTCCATGTGCGCGACCAGTTGATCGTAGTAACCGGGGGCGAGCCAGTCGTCGCCGTCGAGGAACGTCAGGTACTCGCCGCGCGCCCGGTCCAGGCCGGTGTTGCGGGCGGTCGCCAGACCGCCGTTGCGCTCGTGCCGGACCACGACGGCACCCGGCAGTTCGCGCTCGGCGCGCTCCAGGATGCCGGGCGTCCCGTCGCGGGAACAGTCGTCCACGAGAATGAACTCGTAATCGTCCCGCGCGTTCGCACGAAGACTCCTCAATGTGTCCGGCGCGTATTGCTGCACGTTGTAGAACGGCACGATGACCGAGAGCTTGACCACGCCGAGGACGTTAGGGCGGGGCCCGGCATTCGGGTCGACGCTCGTCTAGATACCGGGTGAACGACGCGTGGCGAAGCCGTGAACCGGGTTTTCCCGAGGGTCGATTGAGGCCCGAATCCCCATTCGTCGATGTGCTGTTAACCGTTTGTTGAGTTCGGGTTGGGCCGCACCTACGAAACGCTTCCTAGCGTCCTCGGTGTGCCAGCCAGTGCAACGAAGTCCCCGCGGATCGCCGTCCTCGCCGATTCCGACACCCGGTGGAAGTGGGGCGCGCTCACCGCGCGCCGTATCGCTCCCGCCGAAGCCGGAATCCGCCTCGACGGCTACCTCCTGCGGGGCCGGGCCACCCCGACACCCCGCCAGCTCGCCGAGACCGGCGCCACCGCCGACTCGCTCCGCGAGGTCACCGGCGCGGAGTTCCTGCGCGCCATGACCGGGGAGTCCTACGACATCCTCGTCCTCGCCCTGGTCGGCGGCGGGGTGCAGGCCATGCTGCACGGCCTCAAGCACGCCTGGGGGAGCGGCCCGCGCCCGGTCGTCGTCACCGGCTATGTCGGTGTCGTCTACGAGAAGCTCGCCGACGGCCTGCTGCTGCGGCACGGCGCCGACCTCGTCCTCGCCAACTCGGCCCAGGACGCGGACCGGTTCCGGGCGGTGTACGAGGGGGTCGGCGCGGACGCCGACGCGGTCACCGGGGTCGCGCTGCCGTTCCTCGGCGGGGAGGCGTACGCGGGTGAACGGGCGCCCTGCACGGTGACGTTCGCCGCCCAGCCCTCCGTACCGGAGAACCGCGCGGACCGTACCTACCTGCTGGACCGGCTCATCGGGCACGCTCGGCGTTACCCCGAACGCGAGGTGTTGCTCAAGCTGCGCTCCAAGCCCGGCGAACACACCACGCACATCGAGGAGTTGCCGTACCAGAAGCTGGTCCGGGGGCGGGAGCTGCCCGCCAACTTCCGTCTGGTGTACGGGCACATGGGCGAGGTGCTGGACCGGACCGACCTGCTGGTCACCGTCAGCTCCACGGCCGCCCTGGAGTCCCTGCACCGGCGCATCCCGACGGCCGTGCTGACCGACCTCGGGGTGCGCGAGGCGCTGGGCAACCACCACTTCCTCGGCTCCGGCTGCCTCACCTCCTGGGACCGCCTGGACGCCGGGCACCGGCCGGAGCCCGACCCGGAGTGGCTGGCCCGGCAGGGGGTCGCCGCCGACGGCTCGTACGCGGGCGCCTTCGACGCGGCCCGCGCCCGGATCGCCGCCCTGCTGGAGCGGTCCGGCGCGCTGCCGCCGCTGGAGCCCTACTACACGCCCGAGACCGCGCCCGGCTATCTGCCCGGCATCCTCGCCCGCCACCACCTCGGCCCCGACGGCGCCCCGCTGCCCGGCAGCCCCGCCACCCGCGCGGAGGCCGGACCCGTCCGGCAGATCGTGCGCCGGGCCGCCCGCGGTGCCTACCGGCACGGCGTCCAGCGGGTCGCCCCGGTGATCCGGCGGATGGGCGAGCTGTGACCACCCCCACCCCACATCGAGGAGCAGAACCCATGACCCACTGGCCCGCCGATCCGGGCGACCCGCAGCGCCGGGTGCTCGCCGTGATCCCGGCGCGCGGCGGCTCCAAGGGGGTGCCCGCCAAGAACCTCGCCCCCGTGGGCGGCGTGCCGCTGGTGGCCCGCGCGGTGCGCGCCTGTCTGGCCGCCCCCGCCGTCACCGATGTCGTCGTCTCCACCGACGACGCGGCCGTGGCCGCCGCGGCCCGCGCGGCCGGAGCCGAGGTCGTCACCCGGCCCGCCGCCATCGCCGGGGACACCGCCACCTCCGAGGCCGCCGTGCTGCACGCCCTCGACGCCTTCGAGGAGCGGACCGGGACAGCCGTCGACGTGGTGCTGCTCGTGCAGTGCACCAGCCCCTTCCTGCTCGGCGAGGAGATCGGCCGGGTCGCCGGGGCGGTCGCCCACGAGGGTGCCGACACCGCCGTCACCGTCGCCCCGTTCCACGGCTTCGTCTGGCGCGACGGCGTCCCCGACGAGGGCGGCTTCGGCGTCAACCACGACAAGGCCGTACGCCCCCGCCGCCAGGACCGCCCCCAGGACCTGCTGGAGACCGGCGCCGCCTACGCGATGGACGTCACCGGCTTCCGTACCCACGGCCACCGCTTCTTCGGCCGCACCGAGCTGGTCCGCACCGACCCGGCCCGCGTGCTGGAGATCGACGACCCGCACGACCTGGCCCGCGCCCGCGCGCTGGCCCCGCTGCTCGACACCGTCCCGGCGGGCGCGCTGCCCACCCGCGACGACGTCGACGCCGTGGTCCTCGACTTCGACGGCACCCAGACCGACGACCGGGTGCTGATCGACACCGACGGACGGGAGTTCGTCTCCGTGCACCGGGGCGACGGGCTCGGCATCGCCGCGCTGCGCCGCGCCGGGGTGCCGGTGCTGATCCTGTCCACCGAGCAGAACCCCGTCGTCGCCGCCCGCGCCCGCAAGCTCCGGCTGCCGGTGCTGCACGGCATCGACCGCAAGGACCTCGCCCTCAAGCAGTGGTGCGAGGAACAGGGCATCGCCCCCGAGCGGGTGCTCTACGCGGGCAACGACGTCAACGACCTGCCCTGCCTCGCCCTCGTCGGCTGGCCCGTCGCGGTCGCCGACGCCCATGACGCCGTACGCGGCGCCGCCCGTGCCGTCACCACCGTCCCCGGCGGGTACGGCGCGATCCGCGAGATCGCGGGCTGGCTCCTCGGCCCCTCCCTCGACACCCTCCCCACCTCCCCCAGCAAGTAAGGAACACCCTGATGAGCACCAACTCCCGTATCCGCAACTTCGGTTCGCGCGAGGCCGGTCCCGGCCGCCCCGTCTACGTCACCGGCGAGATCGGCATCAACCACAATGGCGACCTCGACAACGCCTTCAAGCTGATCGACGCCGCCGCCGAGGCCGGCTGCGACGCCGTGAAGTTCCAGAAGCGCACCCCGGAGATCTGCACCCCGCGCGACCAGTGGGACATCGAGCGCGACACCCCCTGGGGCCGGATGACCTACATCGACTACCGCCACCGCGTGGAGTTCGGCGAGGACGAGTACCGCCAGATCGACGCGTACTGCGAGGAGAAGGGGATCGACTGGTTCGCCTCCCCGTGGGACACCGAGGCCGTCGCCTTCCTGGAGAAGTTCGACGTCCCCGCCCACAAGGTGGCCTCCGCCTCCCTCACCGACGACGAGCTGCTGCGCGCCCTGCGCGCCACCGGCCGCACGGTGATCCTCTCCACCGGCATGTCCACCCCGAAGCAGATCCGGCACGCGGTCGAGGTGCTCGGCAGCGACAACATCCTGATGTGCCACGCCACCTCCACCTACCCGGCGCAGGCCGAGGAGCTGAACCTCCGCGTGATCAACACGCTGGAGAAGGAGTACCCGAACGTCCCGATCGGCTACTCCGGCCACGAGACCGGCCTGCAGACCACGCTGGCCGCCGTCGCCCTCGGCGCCGTCTTCGTCGAGCGCCACATCACCCTCGACCGCGCCATGTGGGGCTCCGACCAGGCCGCCTCCGTCGAGCCCCAGGGCCTGGTCCGCCTGGTCCGCGACATCCGCGCCATCGAGGCGTCCCTCGGCGACGGCGTCAAGAAGGTCTACGACTCCGAGCTGGGCCCGATGAAGAAGCTGCGCCGGGTCTCCGGCGTGGTCGCCGAGGCGGAGATCGCCGCCGCCGCGGGCGAGCCGGTCACGGTCTGACCCGTTCCTCGCCCGACCGCACTACGACGGGACGGTCACCACCCGCCATGAGCTCTCGCGCCGGACACCCCGGCCCCGCTGCCCGCACGCTCGCCTTCGTGGAGAGCCCGGTGCAACTGCTGAACGTACTGGAGTGGGCCCACGCGGGCGGGGTGCCCGCGCGCGAGGGGGCCGGGGCGGAGCTGACGCTCGTCGTGCTCGCCCCCACCGACCCCATGACCCGGGGCCAGCTGCGCCGCATGGCCGACCTCGCCCGGGACGAGGGGTACGAGGTGCGCTGGGAGGAGGCGCGGGGCGGGGCGAGCGCGCCCTTCCACACCGTCGGCGGGCTGGCCGGGGCGCTCAGACGGGCCGACCGGATCGTCATGGGCGACCCCTTCTCCCGCTACGTACAGCTCCTGCTCACCATCACCCGGGCGCCCGAGCTGGTCGTGGTGGACGACGGCACCGCCACCATGGAGTTCGTCGCCCAGCTCGCCCGCGGCGAACGCCTGGTCCGCTGGCACCGCAAGGGCGGCCCGCCCGGACCCCGTGACCTGCTCTTCGCCCCGGTCGCCGCCACCGCCCGGCGCCGTCTCACCCCGAGCGGCGGCCGACGTGTGGAGGTGTTCTCCGCGATGCCGGTGACCGAGACCCCGGACGGCGTCACGGTCACCGCCAACGACTTCGCCTGGACCCGCGCCCGCTTCGGTCCGCCCCGCGTGACGAAGAGCGCGGACGTGGTCGGCACCTCCCTGGTGGAGACCGGCGTGGTCGACGCCGACCGCTACCTCGCGGCCGTACAGGCCCTGGCCAAGGCGCACGGCGCCACCCGCTACTTCGCCCACCGCCGCGAGAGCACCCCGAAACTGCACCGGCTGGCCATCGAGACCGGCCTGGAGATCGTCCGGCCCGACCTTCCCCTGGAGCTGATCGCCCGCCGGGGCCCGATCGGCAGCACCGTGCTGAGCTTCCCCTCCACGGTCGTCCACACCCTCCCGCTGGCCCTGAAGGGCACCGGCGTCCGTGTGGCGGTCTGCGACATAGACCCCGCCTGGCTCACCGCCCACGCCTCACCCCGCGCCCAGGGATTCCTGTCCGGGGTGACGGGCACGGCCCGCGACACCCACCGGCTGACGACGGTGGTGCCGGGGACCTGAGCGTCAGCCCTTGCGCGCCACAGTCCTTGCGAGCCTCAGTCCTTGCGCGCCAGCACGAACCCCCGCGGGCGGGCCTCCTCGCCCTGCGGCTCGCGGACGACCGAGGCGACCAGGGCAAGGCCCGCCTCGGTGAGCCGGGCGGCGATGGCGGCCGGGGAGCGCATCCAGTAGTCCAGGTCGATCTCGTGCCCGAAGCGCTCCGTCAGGTGCATGTGGTCGGCGTCGCCGGTCTGGAAGGCCAGCAGGACGGGGGCGCCGGGGCGCAGGGTGCGGTGGAACTCGGCGAAGGCCCGGGGGAGGGACTCCTCCGGTACGTGGATCGTGGAGTAGAGGGCCATGATGCCGCCGAGGGTGGCGTCGGGAAGGTCCAGCGCGGTCATCGAGCCGACGTGGAAACGCAGGTGCGGATGGGCCTCGCGGGCCAGGGTGACCATCGCGGGGGAGAGGTCCACCCCGAACACCGGCACGCCCAGGCTGTCCAGCAGGGCGGTGACGAACCCCGGCCCGCTGCCCAGGTCGGCCACCGGGGCCGGGCCGTTCTCCGTCACCAGCTCGGCGAAAGCGCTGATCAGGGAGCGGTCCAGGGGGTGCGGGAGGCCCGAGGGGAACCGCTCGGCGTACTCCTTGGCGATCGCGTCGTAGGACGAGCGGGTGGTGCGCAGGAAGTCCACGGTGCTGTCGGTCACGCCGCCGCACCCTACCGGCGCCGCCGCGCCACACGGGTCCGGTCCGCGGACAAACCGAGCGCGAGAGCGGCGGGCATGGTATCCGTGGAGGGAGAAAGAAAGGTTTTACCCATCCCAGTCCACCGCCATGCGTCCGCCGGTCAGTTTTTCTTCCCTCCACGGGCTGAACTTTTGTTGATCGAGGGTCAGTTGACCGTCCGGGCGTCCTACCCTTCAGAGGGTGAACCGATTGATGACCCGAGAGACCGTGGCCGACCTCCCCGGTGCTGTGCTCCCCGGCGCGCTCAGCGAGTCACTGCACGCCGAACTCGTGGCGTTCCGCCGTGACTTGCACATGCACCCCGAGCTGGGCAACCAGGAGTTCCGTACCACCGCCGCCATCAAGGAGCGGCTGGAGCGGGCCGGGCTGAAGCCCCGCGTCCTGGTCACCGGAACCGGGCTCATCTGCGACATCGGGCACACCGAGGGCGAGCGCTCCGAGGTGCCGCTGCTGGCCCTGCGCGCCGATATCGACGCGCTGCCCATCCCGGACACCAAGGACTGCGCGTACCGGTCCACCGTGCCCGACCGCGCCCACGCCTGCGGCCACGACGTGCACACCACCGTGGTGCTCGGCGCCGGGCTGGTCCTCGCCGACCTGCACGCCAAGGGCCTGCTGTCCCGCCCGGTGCGGCTGATCTTCCAGCCCGCCGAGGAGCAGCTGCCCGGCGGCGCCCTGACCGCCATCGCCGACGGCGCGCTCGAAGGCGTCGGCCGCATCCTCGCCGTGCACTGCGACCCCCGGGTGGAGTGCGGGAAGATCGGCCTGCGGCACGGCCCGATCACCAGCGCCTGCGACCGGCTCGACGTCGCCCTGGACGGCCCCGGCGGCCACACCGCCCGCCCGCACCTGACCACCGACCTGGTCACCGCCGCCGCCCGCGTCGCCACCGACGTGCCCGCGCTGATCGCCCGCCGCGTCGACACCCGCAGCGGACTCGCCCTGACCTGGGGCCGCATCGAGTCGGGCCACGCCCCCAACGTCATCCCGCAGCACGCCGAACTCTCCGGCACCGTCCGCTGCCTGGACCTGGACGCCTGGCGGGACGCGCCCGACATCGTGCACGCCGCCATCGACGAGGTCGCCACCCTGCACGGCGCCAAGTCGGAGATCACCTACGTGCGCGGGGTCCCGCCGGTCGTCAACGACCGCGAGACCGCCGAGCTGCTGCGCCGCGCGATGGTCGCCCGCTGCGGCCTGGACTCGGTGGAGTCCACCCAGCAGAGCCTCGGCGGGGAGGACTTCTCCTGGTACCTGGAGCACGTCCCCGGCGCCATGGCCCGCCTCGGCGTCCGCAAGCCCGGCGAGCGCACCGTACGCGACCTGCACCAGGGCGACTTCGACGCCGACGAGAACGCGATCACGATCGGGGTGGAGCTGTTCACCGCGGCCGCGCTGATGGAGTCGCCCGGGGTCTGACCGACCCTCCCCGGCAGTGTCCGGACGGCCCCCGCGGGCATGCGGGGGCCGTCCGCGCAACACATCCGCAGGCCATTCGTATCCGCCCCGAAACATGGGCGCCCAAGGCTTGGTAGATCGAGTTCAAGTGCCGTTTGCCTCGGTTCGATAACAGCTGCCCGAGAGGTGTTTTTCTGACATCTACGCGCGTTACGATGCCGCGAAGCCGACGCCGACGGGGCGTCTCGGCCGGGGCGTCGTCAGACGCTCCCACCAAGCGCCATGGTGGCGCTCAGGTCAGGTGAAGGAGCCTTCCCGTGCGCCGGGTAGCCAAGCTTTCCGCTGCGTGTATAGCCACCGCAGCTCTCGCCCTTACTGCCACGGCCTGTGGCAGCACCTCCTCCGAGAACGACAAGTCGTCCGGCTCGTCCGGTGACGGCAAGGGGATGAAGATCGGTCTCGCCTTCGACGTCGGCGGCCGTGGTGACCACTCCTTCAACGACTCCGCCGCGCGCGGCACGGACAAGGCGTCGAAGGAGTTCGGCGGCTCGATCAAGGACCTGACCGCCAAGGCGACCGACACCCCGGCCGACCGCGAGCAGCGCCTGTCCGACCTGGCCGACGCGGGCTACAACCCGATCGTCGCCGTCGGTTACGCCTACGCCCCCTCCGTGGAGAAGGTCGCCGCGAAGTACCCGAAGACCAGCTTCGGCCTCGTCGACTCGGTCGTGCAGGCCAAGAACGCCGACAGCATCACCTTCACCGAGGAGCAGGGCTCGTACCTGGCCGGTGTCGCCGCGGCGCTGAAGACCAAGACCAAGCACGTCGGCTTCATCGGCGGCGTCGACGTCCCGCTGATCAAGAAGTTCCAGGCGGGCTACGCCCAGGGCGTCAAGGACACCAACCCGAAGATCAAGATCGATGTCCAGTACCTGAGCCACGGCTCGGACACCTCCGGCTTCGCCAGCCCCGACAAGGGCAAGGAAGCCGCGCAGGGCATGCTGGACAACGGCGCCGACATCGTCTACTCGGCGGCCGGCTCCTCCGGCAACGGCGCCATCGAGGCCGTCAACGGCAAGAAGGGCGCCTGGGCGATCGGCGTCGACTCGGACCAGTACAACATCCCGGGTCTGGCCAAGTACAAGAGCTCGATCCTGACCTCGGTCGTCAAGAACGTCGACATCGGCGTCTACGACTTCATCAAGTCCGTCCACGACGGCAAGCCGCTGACCGGCAACAACGTCTACTCGCTGGCCAAGAACGGCGTTTCGCTGTCCACCAGCGGCGGCTTCATCGCCGACATCCAGCCCAAGCTGGACGCCGCGAAGAAGAAGATCGTCGACGGCTCGGTCAAGGTCAAGACCACTCCGTGATCTGACCGGTCCCGCCAGGACCATGGCTCGGCGTGGGGGCGCCTCGAAGGTGCTCCCCGCCGGGCCATAACAATGTGTCAACTCTACGCGTGTAGTACCGAGTTGCCGCGCTAGCGTCGCCGACGCCTGCCCTCCCTCCCCCAACGCAGCCCCTTCCCTCGAGGAGAGTGCGCCATCAACGCGTCCAGCCCTCCCGCTGCCGTCGAACTGCGCGGCATCACCAAGCGTTTCCCCGGCGTCGTCGCCAACCGCGACATCGACATCACGGTCCGCACCGGCACGGTTCATGCCCTGTGCGGCGAGAACGGCGCCGGCAAGTCCACCCTGATGAAGATCCTCTACGGCATGCAGCAGCCGGACGAGGGCACCATCACCGTGGCCGGCGAACAGGTCGTCCTGCACAACCCCGGTGACGCCATCGCGCGCGGTATCGGCATGGTGCACCAGCACTTCATGCTCGCCGACAACCTCACCGTGCTGGAGAACGTCGTCCTCGGCGCGGAGAAGCTGCACGGCATCGGCGCCAAGGCCCGCACGAAGATCCGGGAGATCTCCGAGGCGTACGGCCTCGGCGTCCGCCCCGACGTGCTCGTGGAGCGCCTCGGTGTCGCCGACCGCCAGCGCGTGGAGATCCTCAAGGTCCTCTACCGCGGCGCCAAGACCCTGATCCTGGACGAGCCGACCGCCGTGCTGGTGCCCCAGGAGGTCGACGCCCTCTTCGACAACCTGCGGGAGCTGAAGGCCGAGGGCCTCACCGTCATCTTCATCTCGCACAAGCTGGGCGAGGTGCTGTCGGTCGCCGACGAGATCACCGTCATCCGGCGCGGCACCACGGTCGGCACCGCCGAGCCGAGCACCACCACGCCCAAGCAGCTCGCCGAGCTGATGGTCGGCAGCGAACTGCCCACGCCCGAGACCGAGGAGTCCACGGTCACGGACGTGCCCATGCTGGAGGTCTCCGGGCTGCATCTCGCCCAGAAGGACCTGGACGGCGTGGAGCGGATCATCCTCGGCGAGGTCTCCCTCACCATCCACAAGGGCGAGGTCCTGGGCATCGCGGGTGTGGAGGGCAACGGCCAGTCCGAGCTGGTCGAGGCGATCATGGGCATGCGCACCCCGGACGCGGGCGTCGTCGTGCTCGACGGCGGGGACATCTCCGCCGCGCCCACCCGCCGCCGCCGCGAGGCCGGTATCGGGTACATCCCCGAGGACCGCCACCGCCACGGCCTGCTCCTGGAAGCGCCGCTGTGGGAGAACCGCATCCTCGGCCACGTCACCGAGCGCCCCAACTCCCGCCGCGGCCTGCTCGACCCTAAGGCCGCCCGCGCGGACACCGAGCGGATCGTCGCCGACTACGACGTGCGCACGCCCGGCATCGACGTGACTGCGGCCTCGCTGTCCGGCGGCAACCAGCAGAAGCTGATCGTCGGCCGCGAGATGAGCCATGACCCCAAGCTGCTCATCGCCGCCCACCCCACCCGCGGTGTGGACGTCGGCGCGCAGGCGGCCATCTGGGACTACATCCGCGAGGCCCGCCGCGCGGGTCTGGCGGTGCTGCTGATCTCCGCCGACCTGGACGAGCTGATCGGCCTCTCCGACACCCTGCGGGTGATGTTCCGCGGCCGCCTGGTCGCCGACGCCGACCCCGCCACCATCACCCCCGAGGAGCTGGGCTCCGCCATGACCGGTGCCGCCTCCGGCCACCTGGAGCACACAGAGGACGCCGACCGATGAACAAGCTGACCTCACGGATCGACAAGGAGCGGCTGTTCCTCGGCATAGCCGCGCCGCTGCTCGCGATCGTCGCCGCGCTGCTGGTCACCACGCTGGTGATCCTCGCGACCGGCAAGAGCCCCGGCGCCGCGTTCAGCGACATGGTGACGTACGGCTTCGCCTCCGACAGCCAGGTCTACATCCTGAACAAGGCGACGACGTACTACCTCGCGGGTGTCGCGGTGGCCATCGGCTTCCGCATGAACCTGTTCAACATCGGTGTCGACGGCCAGTACCGGCTCGCCGCGTTCGTCGCCGCCGTGGTCGGCGGCGCGCTCACCGTGCCGGGCTGGCTCGCCATCCCGCTGATCATCCTGGCCGCCATGGCCACCGGCGCCCTGTGGGCGGCCATCGCGGGCGTCCTGAAGGTCACGCGGGGCGTCAGCGAGGTCATCGCGACGATCATGCTGAACTCGATCGCGACCGCGATCATCGGCTACCTCCTCCAGCCGGGCAAGCTCGGCCAGCTCGACGACGGCGGCACCCTGGTCTCCACCAAGCCGCTGCCCTCCTCGTCCTTCCTGCCGAACATCGACACGGGCCCGGCCGGCGTCCTCGACAGCCTCATCGTGCTCGCCGTGGTCGTCGGTGTGGCGTACTGGTTCATCCTGGGCCGCACCCGCTTCGGCTACGACCTGCGCACGGTGGGCCAGTCCGAGTCGGCCGCCGCCGCGAGCGGTGTCAGCGTCAAGAAGATGATCGCCACCAGCATGATCATCTCCGGTGCGGTGGCCGGTCTCATCGGCATGCCGACGCTGCTCAACGAGGGCCACCAGTACGACAACAGCTTCCCGGCGGGCATCGGCTTCACCGGTATCGCCATCGCGCTGCTCGGCCGCAACAACCCGGTGGGCATCGCGCTGGGCGCCCTGCTGTGGGGCTTCCTGGAGCGCACCACCAACCACCTGGAGTTCCAGGGCTACGACAAGGAGATCCTCGGCGTGATCCAGGGCGTCATCGTCCTGTGCGTCGTGATCGCCTACGAGGTCGTCCGCCGCTACGGCCTCAAGCGCCAGCAGCAGCGCGTCGGCGCCGAACTCGCCGCCCAGGCCGCCAAGCCGACCGAGATGCAGGAGGTGGCGTGATGACCGCCACGATGACGGACGCGCCGCCGCCCGCGGCGCCCAAGGCCCCGGACAGCGCGGACAAGCGCCCGGGCCGCTCCACCACCCGGCTCTTCCTGATCATCGCCGGTGCCCTGCTGCTCGTCGCCGTCGTGCGCCTGATCACCGGGGCCAACCAGCTCACCTCCGAGGGCCAGGTCAACGCCGCCCTCGGGCTCGCGGTGCCGATCGGCCTCGCCGGTCTCGCGGGCCTGTGGTCCGAGCGGGCCGGTGTGGTCAACATCGGCCTCGAGGGCATGATGATCCTCGGCACCTTCGGCGCCGGGTGGATTGGCTGGCAGTCCAGCCCCTGGCTCGGCCTGCTGTGCGGCATCGGCTTCGGCGTCCTCGGCGGTCTGGTGCACGCGGTGGCCACGGTGACCTTCGGGGTCGACCACATCGTCTCCGGTGTGGCCGTCAACCTGCTCGCGCTGGGCGCCACCCAGTACCTCGCCAAGCTGTTCTTCGCCGAGGGCCCGGCCGTCGAGGCGGGCGGCAACCCCAAGCAGTCCCCGCCCGCGGAGTCGCTCGGCGACATCACCGTGCCCGGCCTCTCCGACGCGCTGCACTCGGTCGAGCAACACCACTGGTTCCTCATCTCCGACATCGCGGGCATTCTCGGCGGTATCGTCACCGACGTGTCCGTGGTCACGATCCTCGCCGTGCTGCTGTTCGTCGGCAGCTGGTGGGTGCTGTGGCGGACCTCGTTCGGCCTCCGCCTGCGCTCCTGCGGTGAGAACCCGGTCGCCGCGGAGTCCCTCGGCGTGAACGTGTACCAGTACAAGTACGCGGCCGTCGCCATCTCCGGCGGCCTCGCCGGACTCGGCGGCGCCTTCCTCGCGCTGGTCACCTCGCACACCTACCTGGAGGGCCAGACCGGCGGCCGCGGCTACATCGGTCTCGCCGCGATGATCTTCGGCAACTGGCGGCCGGGCGGTCTCGCCATGGGCGCGGCCCTGTTCGGCTACTCCGACGCCCTCCAGCTGCGCAACGGCGGTGTCACCGTGCACGCGCTGCTGCTCCTGCTGGTCGTGCTGCTCGCCGCCCTGGCGGGCTGGAAGCTGTACCGCAAGGCGTTCTGGCAGGGCGGGATCAGCGCGGTCATGGCCGCGGCGGTCCTGGTCTGGTACCTCCTCACCGACGAGGTCCCCAGCGACTTCGTGGGCGCCACCCCGTACGTCGTCACGCTGCTGGTGCTGTCGCTCTCCGCGCAGCGGCTGCGGATGCCGAAGGCGGACGGCATGCGGTACCGGAAGGGGCAGGGCAAGTGACGACGGGGTTCGATTGGGAGGCGTTGCGCGCCGAGGCCCGCGAGGCCATGGCGCACGCCTACGCCCCCTACTCGGGCTACCCGGTCGGCGTGGCCGCCCAGGTCGACGACGGCCGCACGGTCACCGGCTGCAACGTGGAGAACGCCTCGTACGGGCTCGGTCTGTGCGCCGAGTGCGGCCTCGTCTCGCACCTCCAGCGCACCGGCGGCGGCCGCCTGACACACTTCACCTGTGTGGACGGCACCGGCGCCCTCCTCGTGCCGTGCGGCCGCTGCCGCCAGCTCCTCTACGAGTTCGGCGGGCCCTCGCTGCTGCTGGACACCCCCGAGGGCGTCCTCCCGCTCTCCGAGATGCTGCCGCAGGCGTTCGGCCCGGACCATCTCACCAAGTAAGTCCGTGCGGCCCCTCTGCTCGCCTTACGAGCAGGGGGGCCGTACATCTGCACCTCCCGGAAGGAACTCCCTGGCCATGGACGCCATCTCCGTCATCCGCAGCAAGCGGGACCGCGCCGCACTGACCGACGAGCAGATCGACTGGGTCATCGACGCGTACACCCGCGGCGAGGTCGCCGACTACCAGATGGCCGCCCTCAACATGGCGATCCTGCTCAACGGCATGGACCGCCGGGAGATCGCCCGCTGGACCGCGGCCATGATCGCCTCCGGCGAGCGCATGGACTTCTCCTCGCTGTCCCGCCCGACCGCCGACAAGCACTCCACGGGCGGCGTCGGCGACAAGATCACGCTCCCGCTCGCGCCCCTGGTTGCCGCCTGCGGCGCGGCCGTCCCCCAGCTCTCCGGCCGCGGCCTCGGCCACACCGGCGGCACCCTGGACAAGCTGGAGTCCATCCCCGGCTGGCGCGCGCTGCTCTCCAACGAGGAGATGCTCTCGGTTCTGGACGGCACCGGCGCCGTGATCTGCGCGGCGGGCGACGGCCTGGCCCCGGCCGACAAGAAGCTGTACGCGCTGCGCGACGTGACCGGCACGGTGGAGGCGATCCCCCTGATCGCCTCGTCCATCATGTCGAAGAAGATCGCCGAGGGCACCGGCTCCCTGGTCCTGGACGTGAAGGTCGGCTCCGGCGCCTTCATGAAGACCCTGGACGACGCCCGCGAGCTGGCCTCCACCATGGTCGGCCTCGGCACGGACCACGGCGTGAAGACGGTCGCCCTCCTCACCGACATGTCCACCCCGCTCGGCCTCACCGCGGGCAACGCGCTCGAGGTCCGCGAGTCCGTGGAGGTCCTGGCGGGCGGCGGCCCGGCGGACGTCGTCGAACTGACCCTCGCCCTGGCCCGCGAGATGCTCGACGCCGCCGGCCTCAAGGACGCCGACCCGGCCAAGGCCCTGGCCGACGGCTCCGCGATGGACGTCTGGCGCCGCATGATCACCGCCCAGGGCGGCGACCCGGACGCGACCCTCCCCGTGGCCCGCGAACAGCACGTGGTCGTGGCCCCCGCCTCCGGCGTCCTCACCCGCCTCGACGCCTACGACATCGGCATCGCCGCCTGGCGCCTCGGCGCGGGCCGCGCCCGCAAGGAGGACCCGGTCCAGGCGGGAGCGGGCGTCGAACTCCACGCCAAGCCGGGCGACGCGGTCGTCGCGGGCCAGCCCCTGCTGACCCTCCACACGGACACGCCGGAGCGGTTCGGGTACGCGCTGGAGGCGACGGAGGGGTCCTTCGACATCGCCCCTTCCGGCACCGCGTTCTCGGCTTCGCCGGTGGTGCTGGGGCGGGTGGACTGACCTGGGAGGCCTCTTCGTTCGGGACGAAGAGGTCGTGGGTTGCCAGATCGCGCGCTCTTGCATGAAGCCCCAGGTCAGCGACCTGGGGCTTCATCGTCTTCCAGCCTTTGCCCAGACCTCGCTCCCGATGGACAGAGCCCACCCCCTGGGGTCACCAGTCTGGCGAACGATGTCGACGAGATGCAGCGCCATCTGGAGCGGCAGACCCGCACCATGGACGAGGTCGTCGACAAGGTCGCCGCCGGTTGGCAAGGAACCACCGCCACCGCGTACCGCTCCCTGCACCGCGGCGCCGCCGAGAAAGGCCAGCACGACAGGTCCGTCGACCAAGCCTCCTGGGAAGCCGCAGTACGCCACCTGTTCGAGGACGCGTACCCGTACGACGCCACGGGCCCGCGTCGCCACGAGGACTGGGTCCTCGACCTCCTCCCGCTGATGGCCCGGGCCCCGGACCCACGGGGCTGGGTCGGCCTCGACGACGCGGCGCAGGACCCGGAGCGCGCGGCATCCCCCACGTACCCCTTCGTCTCCCACCCCTTGGACCACATCAGGAAGTGCCTCCGTGAGATCGACCGGAAGAGTGCCGAGAACCTGCTCCTGGCCCTCACCGACGACGGCTGCACGCTGTCCAACCTGAGGCGCTTCACGGAGAGCGAGGAAGAACTGCGGCTCATGGCACGGACAGTCCTCGCGCGATACGGGGACGCGGCCACCTTCCACACCAACGTGGACCGGCCCGGCGCCGCGCCCGACCTGCTCGACTTCTCAACCCCGAACTGGGGGTACCACCCGCTCAGCGTCTACTCGGAGGACTTTGGCCTGATCGTCGTTTCAGACACCGAGGTCGGCATGTTCTGGAACTTCTCCGACTACTGAGCCGTACGTGCGCTGCCCTGACCAGGTGCTTTGAGAGGATGCCCCCGTGCTGACCCGTTCCGCTTCCTACCCCGACCGGGCGACCGCCCACTGGGCCACCAGCAGGTGGTGAACGCCAACGAGCAGGTCATCCACCGCTGACTCGCCCAGGGCACCCGTGCCCGTCTCACCATCGAAGCCGCTTAGCCCTCCCACGAAGGACCCGTGGGCCGGGTCCAGATGGAAGGCGACCTCTTGGCCGGGCGCGACCCCGTCGACGTCCGCGCGGCGTGCGTGGTGCTGCGCCGTGAGCCGACGAGCTCGCACGGTTTCGTCATCCGCACGACTGTCCCGTTCTACCTATCGGGGACGCAGGCACATGTCCTTACGCCCTCGCCGCCGAACTCGGCATGGAGGTCGGCCCGCCCGAATCGTTCTCCCATGGCGCCTGGCTCCAGTCTCTGGCGACCACTCTGTCCAACAGCTGATCGCGGGTTGTGAGCAGCCGCCCCGTCTCGTGCCCTGCAGAGCGGACAACAGCGGCCGACGCGATCGGCACGGCATGTTTCCGCAGTTCAGACCTCACCGGCCTGCTCGGCTGCGTCGCCTCGGGCCTGTGCGTCAGCTTCCTGACAGAAGCCCTGCTCGGCCTGCTGGTGCCCGGCATGCGCTTCGGGTACGCGATCGAGGCTCCGGGGGCTGGGGAGGGGCGTTCAGCATCGTGGCGGTGCTGGAACGTATCGCCTGATCAGGGGACTTCTTCGTTCGGGTGAACGGGATCGGTGGACCTCCGCCGGTCCCGTTCGTCATGCTGGGATCGGTGACGCACTGATTGGAGACCGCCATGAGCGCACTCACCGTGAGCCAGGACCCCGACCGGACCTGGGACGACCTCGTCCGGTTCTGGGACGAGTCGGACTGGCCCGAGGGCAGCAGGGTGGAGATCATCGAGGGGATCGTCACCGTGTCGCCCGCTCCCGAGAACCAGCACAATTCCATCGTCGAGCTGATCCAGAGCCGCTTGTACAGGGAGATCCCGGACGGGTGGGGCATCTATCAGACGCAGTCACTCGCCGTACCGTCCCGGTTGGGCATGTTCATCCCGGACCTCGTGGTCGCCCCGAGAAGCGTGGTGAGGGCACCGGGTAACTACATTCCTGCTGCTGCGGCAGACCTCGTCGTCGAAGTCACCTCGAAGTCCAACGCGCGTCACGACCGGGTCGGCAAGCCCGCCGCGTATGCGTCTGCCGGCATTCCCTACTACCTGCTGATCGATCGCTGGGCGCAGGGCGGTCCGACCATCACGCTCTACGGCGAGCCGCAGAGGGATGTCTACCGGGTCCTGCACGCAGGCAAGTTCGGAGATGAGTTCCACCTGCCGGAGCCTTTCAACCTCAGGCTCGACACCAGCGAGTTCCCCGTGGACTGATCCCGGTGCGATGAGTTAATCCCCTCCCCCCGGTCTACCGCCTGTGGACCCCAGGACCGACCCCGTGCTCGTGCTGCGTGGCCCCGTCACCCGGGATGAGGTGGCGGGGCTGTGCGATGTGGTGCGGGGGTTGGCCCCCAGCAGCGGGGTCGTCGTGTGTGACGTGGCCGGGCTGGGGCCGCCCGGGCTTGCGCACGTCGAGCTGCTCGCCCGGCTGGAGCTGGCCGCCCGGCGTGGAGGTGGGCGGATATCGCTGCGGGACCCGGACCCCGCGCTACGCGCCCTGCTCGGACTCGTCGGGCTCGGAATCCAGGTGGAGGGGGAGGTTGAAGAGGGGGAACCAGCGGGGGGTGTCGAGGAAGCAGTGGAAACCGGTGATGCGGCCGGATGAGAGCTCCAGGATCTGGATCGCCCAGGGGGTGAAGCCGCCCTTTTCCGGGTCGGGCTTGTAGTGGGCGAAGCCGGGGAGGCCGTTGACCTCGACCGGGAGGAGGCGGGAGCCCGCGCAGGAGGCGCCGAGGGTGGACATGAAGCCGGTGATGTCGGCGGGGCCGAGCAGCCACAGGTCGAACGGCGGCATGGTCATCACCGCGTCCTCGTGGAGCAGGGCGGTGAGTGCCGTCATGTCGTACCCCTCGAACGCCTTCACATAGCGCTCCAGGAGCTGTTTCTGCTCCTCGTCCAGCGGGTCGGAGACCGCGGCTTCGGCGCCGGTGTCCGCGCGCTCGGCGAGGGTGGCGCGGGCCCGCTGGAGGGCGCTGTTGACCGAGGCGACCGTGGTGCCCAGCAGCTCGGCCACCTCGCTGGCCCGCCAGGCCAGCACCTCGCGCAGGATCAGCACCACCCGCTGTTTGGGCGGCAACTGTTGGAGCGCCGCCATGAACGCCAGCCGGATCGACTCGCGGGCCACCGCCGCCTCCGCCGGGTCGGTCACCGCGGGCAGCACCCGCGCGTCCGGCACCGGCTCCAGCCAGGTGTGGTCCGGGCGCGGGGAGAGCGCGGCCCGCGCCAGCGGGGTCGGTTCGGTGAGGTCCATCGGGCGGGCCCGCTTGTTGCCCGCGGCCAGCATGTCCAGGCAGACGTTGGTGGCGATCCGGTACAGCCAGGACCGCAGACTGGACCGGCCCTCGAACTTGTCGTAGCTCCGCCAGGCCCGCACCAGGGTGTCCTGCACCGCGTCCTCGGCCTCGAAGGACGAGCCGAGCATGCGATAGCAGTACCCGGTCAGTTCGGTCCGGTGCTTCTCCAGCGCGACATCGAGGTCCGCCGTCGCCGTGCCGTCGCCCATCGTCCACCCACCCCTGTGGCCGTCCCGTACGCGCGCCATCGCGCCCCAGTACTCCGGAAGCTACCGCAGGCCACTGACAATGGCCCCCGGAGTCGGGAAACCCGCAGCTCGGGCGGGCGCGCGCACAGGGTCAGTGCGCCGGTACGGCCTCCCGGCGCGCGGCGGTACGGGCCGCCAGGGTGCCCAGCGCGGTGATGGCGACGACGCCGAGGATCGCGAGCAGGCCGACGCCGACCGTGCCCGTCCAGCCGCCGGAGTGGAAGGCGAGCGCGCCGACCGTGCTGCCCGCGCTGGAGCCGATGTAGTACGAGGACTGGTACAGCGCGGTCGCCTGGGCGCGGCCGTGCGTGGCCGTCTTGCCGACCGCCGAGGAGGCGACCGCGTGGCCGGCGAAGAAACCGGCCGTGATCAGCACCAGGCCCAGCAGGACCAGCGGCAGGGACGGTGCCAGCGACAGCAGCAGGCCCGCCGCCGTCGTACCGCCCGCCGTGTACAGCGCGCCGCGGCGGCCGAGGCGGCCCACCAGGCGGCCCGCCGACGACGCGGAGACCGTGCCGACCAGGTACACCAGGAAGATCGAGCCGATGATGCCCTGCGGGAGGGAGAACGGCGCCTCGGTCAGCCGGTAGCCGATCACCGTGTACACCCCGCCGAACACCGTCATGAACAGCGCGCCGATCGCGTACAGGCGGCGCAGCAGCGGGGAGGAGAGGTGGTCGCGGACCGCGCGGGCCAGCACCCGGGGGCGCAGCGAGCCCGCCTCGAAGTGCTTCGGCGCGGGCAGCAGCAGCCGGAACGCCACCGCGCAGCCCACCGCGACCACGCCGATCACACCGACGGCGATCCGCCAGCCCCACTCCTGCGCGACCCAGCCGGTGATCACCCGGCCGCTCATGCCGCCCACGCTGTTGCCCGCGACGAACAGGCCGATCGCCGTGACCAGCGCCTTCGGCCGGACCTCCTCGGCCAGGTACGCCGTCGCGGAGGCGGGCAGCCCGGCCAGCGCGGCACCCTGCAGGGCCCGCAGCGCCACCAGCGCGCCGATCGACGGAGCGAACGGCACCAGCAGCCCGATGGCCACCGCGACCATCAGCGACGCCGTCATCACGGTCCGGCGGCCGAACCGCTCCGACAGCGCGCTCATCGGCAGCACGAACAGCGCCAGGCCGCCGGTCGCCGCCGCCACGGTCCAGCTGGCCTGGCCCGCCGCCACGCCGTAGTCGTCGGAGATCAGCGGCAGCAGGGCCTGGGTGGAGTACAGCAGCGCGAAGGTCGCCACGCCCGCGAGGAAGAGGGCGAGGCTCATCCGGCGGTAGCCGGGGCCGCCCGGCGTCAGCCGCGTGTCGGCCGGGACGGTGGCGGGGGTCTCGGAGGTGGGGGCGGGCGTGCGGGCGTCCAGGCTGATGGACGCCCCGGTACTGGCGGGAGACATGCCTCGAAACTAAGGACGCGACCACTCATCCGTCCAATGCATGGAATCGTCATAATCGTTCCCATGGAGCATCAGCAGAGGTCACGGCCGCGCCTGTCACCGTCCGGTGACACAGAAGACATGGCGCTGCTGCTCGCGCCCCGCCTCGCCTACTTCGCCGGGGTGGCCCGCACCGAGCACGTCACCCGGGCCGCGCACGAAATGAACGTCCCGCAGTCCACCCTCTCCCGCGCGATGGTCCGCCTCGAGCAGGACCTCGGGGTGGACCTGTTCGCCCGGCATGGCCGCACGGTCTCGCTCACCCCGGCGGGCCGTACCTTCCTCGGCTCGGTGGAGCGCGCCCTCGCCGAGGTCGAGCGGGCCGCCGAGGAGGTGCGCGCGGACGCCGATCCGGCCACCGGCAAGGTCGCCTTCGGCTTCCTGCACACCATGGGCCCGGAGACCGTACCCGGCCTGCTGCACGCCTTCCGCGCCGACCATCCGCGCATCCGCTTCAGCCTGGTGCAGAACTACGGCGAGGCCATGCTGGAGCGGCTCCGGGCGGGCGAGCTGGACCTGTGCCTGACCTCGCCGGTGCCGGACGCTCCCGACCTGGTCGCCCGGCGGCTGGACGAGCAGAAGCTGCGCCTGGTCGTTCCGGCCGACCACCGGCTGGCCGGGCGTCGTCGCATCCGGCTCGCCGAGGCGGCCGACGAGACCTTCGTGACCCTGGAGCCCGGCTACGGCCTGCGCCGCATCACCGACGACCTGTGCCGTGAGGCGGGCTTCCGGCCCCGGGTCGCCTTCGAGGGCGAGGAGACGGAGACCCTGCGCGGGCTGGTGGCCGCCGGGCTCGGCGTGGCCCTGCTGCCGCCGCCCACCGTGCCCCGGCCGGGCGTGGTGGAGCTGACGGTGACCGCGCCGAGGGCGGTCCGCGAGATCGGCGTGGCCTGGCTGGCCGACCGCCCGGACACCCCGCCGGTGGCCGCCTTCAAGAAGTTCCTCCTCTCCAGGAGGGGCAGCCTGCTGCCGTCCTGAACCCACCCCACCTGCGCGGCTACTTGCGCAACGACTTCCCGAACCCCGACGCCAGCGGCATCCGCAGCCCTATCGGCGGCGGTGCCGCGAGCGCGTCCTCCACCGGGCGGGACAGCGGGTGCCCGAAGAGGGCGCCCAGGGTGAAGTCCACGGTCAGGGCGAGCACTTCGTCCCGGTGCTGGTGCAGCCCGTGGCCGTCGGAGTGGACCTCGAAGCGGCAGACCTCCCGGTTCACCTTCTTCGCGCGGGCCGCCAGCCGGAACGACAGCTCCGGGTCGCACCGTTCGTCGTTCGTGCCGTGTGCGATCAGCACCCGGCGCCCCACCAGCTGCTTGACCGGCTCGGCGGCGCCCACACCCTCCTCCGGGAGCCAAGGGGCGATGGCCACCACGGAGTTGACCGCCTCATGGCCCCCGGCGCCCAGCGCGGCCCGTCCGCCCATGTCCAGCCCCACCAGGCACACCGGCACGTCCCCGTACCGCCGCACCACCTCGTCCGCGGCCCAGGCGGCGTCGGTCGCGAGGTGGGCCTCGTCGCCGTTCCAGCCTCGGTAGCGGTAGTGGACCGGATGGACGGCGAGCCCCTCCGCGTGGCCCGCGCGGGCCAGAGCGCGGGCGACCGCGCGGACGAGGGTGCCGGGCAGTGGCGGGAACGGGCGGCGGGTGGAGACCTCGTCCCCGCCGGGGAGCAGCAGCACCGCTCCGCTCACCGCGCCCGGCGCGGGGCCGACCGCCTTTCCCAGCCTGGCCGTCCGGACCGGCGTCGTCGCTTGCTGTCCCATGGCAGAACACTGTCAGAAGGCGAGGTGTACGAAACCCTTCCTGGCGGTCACCGTTGCGTATCGACGCGCACGGGGTACGGATCGCGCCACTGGGTGAACGGCCTGAATTCGAGCATCCCGTCGGGGAGTTCGGCCGCACGCTCGATTTCCGGGGCTGTTTCCGAAGTCAATGCGATGAGATCACGATTCATTCCTTTCGATGAACGTCCCTTGCCGGGGCAGGACTTCACTCACCTCGGACGTGAAGGAGCGCTGTCCGAATGGCTGTTCCCGCGCGCGGCTTCCACCAGCGCTTATGCGGGAATGGCGTGCCGATAGTATTTATTGCGCGCCTCGGCAATGCGTACGGGAATCCGCCAGCAGCCCGCATTTCGGTGATTGCGGTGGGTGGTCCGCGATGTTTACGGTCATGGATCGCTCGGATCATCCGTGATCCATGTCTCCGCATTCAAGGACGCATTCACCATGAAGCAGTCTGCTGCCAAGACCCTCGGTGTCGCCGCCCTCGGTGCCGCCTTCGCCGCCGCGGGCGCGGGCGCGGCCAACGCGGCCCCGGCCGCCCCGGACGCCCTCCCCCTCGTGGGCTCCGTCGCCCACACGCTCCCGGCCGCGAACGTCACCCAGGCGCTGCCCGGCGCCGCCGAGGCGGTCACTCAGGGGCAGGGTGTGATCGGCGGCGGACTGAACACCGCGCGGCCCGCCGTGCAGAAGATGCTCGCCCAGGGCCCCACCGCCCCCGTCGCCGGACTGCTCGGCGGCCTGCCCGTGGCGGGCCTGCCCACCCACGGCCTGGGCCTCAACGGCATCCCGCTCGGCTGACGCACCCCACGCGACCCAACCCCCACGCGACGCACCCCCCCACGCACGACGCCGCCGAGGCCCCCGGTGTTCTCCGGGACGGCCTCGGCGGCGTCCGCGTACCCGGAACCGAGCCGGGTGGCGGGCGGCGTCACCAGGCGGTGGCGCGGGCCTTGTCCTCGGAGGGCAGCAGTATCCAGAGGGCTATGTAGACCAGGAACTGCGGGCCGGGCAGCAGGCAGGACACCACGAAGATCACGCGCATCGTGCCCGCCGACATGCCGAAGCGCCGTGCCAGCGCGGCGCACACGCCGCCGATCCTGCGGCCGTTGGTGGGGCGGACAAGGGCGGTCATGGCTGGCTCCTCCGTCGTCGTCGGCCCGCGACCGGGCCGCCTGCCGGGGTGGGCCGAGTGCCGCGCCCCGTCTGTCGTCGTATGCCCAAAGGTACGGAGACGAAGCGGGAGAAGCATCCCTCTAAGGGGCGATACCGACCCTGGGAATCGTCGGGGTCCGCCCCTGAGAAAGCTCCCCGCGCACGCTCACCGCACCACCGCCCGGACCCGGACCCCCGGCCCCGGCAGCCCGGTCGGCCCCGCGCGCCTCCCCGGCCGGATACCCGTCGCAACCCCCGGACACGCCACCGGAGATACCCTCACACACCCCCTCAGGGACACCCCTGAGCCCGCCCTGTCCACCGAACCCGCCAGGGCGCCCGTACCTCTCCCGCTCCCCGGCCCCGCCCCCGACCCGGCGCCGCAGCCACGCCCGCCCCGCCGGGACGAGCGCCAGGTGGGCCAGGAGGACGCCCGCGGTGTTCAGCAGAACCACGTCCACATCCACCACCCGCCCCGGCACCCCGGTCTGCAACAGGGCGATGCCCAGGGAGGTCAGGGCGCCCGCGGCGACCGTACGCAGCAGGGAGGCCAGGGGGGAGACGGTGAGTCTGCCGTCCGCCAGCGGCAGCAGTACGCCCAGCGGGGCCAGCAGGGCCAGGCCCTCGCCGATGCGGAGGCCCGCCTCCGGCCAGCCCAGCGCCAGGTCGGCGCGCAGCCCGGCCAGCGGGCGGAGGTTCGCGGGCCGTACCCACGGCACGTCCAGCGGCCGCAGCGTCAGCCAGGCGACGAGCGCGAGATGCGCGACGAGGAGGACTGCCCCGGTCACTCGGATGCGGTTCGCGGCGCTGCCGCCGATGGAGCCTTGACGCTGCACGTCCCCCAAGACGCGCCGCCGCGCGCGATCGGTTCCGCTTAGACGCTTCCCGCCCCCGTGAGGCGTGCGCCACACGCGCGCCGGACGGGGGCCCGTCTCAGTGCAACGCGACGGAACCGGACGGGGGTTGGACCCGGCCCGGATGGTCGCGGACGTCCTCCGTGCACTCGTAGCGGCGCGGCGCGGCCGGGGCCGGACCGGCGAGGATCACCGAGCCGTCGCCCTCCGCCGCGGCGGAGTCGGAGAAGGTGCACACCACCTGGGCGAGCGCGGGGGAGCCCAGCTTGTCGGGGGCGGTGCTCAGCCGCAGCGCCTCCTCGGGCCACTCGCGTCCGGGGCCGGTGACGGTGATGCCGCCCGGCACCCGGGTCTGGTAGCCCGCCGCCCGCTCCCCGGCCGACGGCGCGGAGGCGAGCTGGTCCAGGAGTCCCTGCGCGACCATGACCCGGCGCCGCGCGTCCGGCGTGCCCTCCGGCACCCGCACCGAACGGTCCACGGTCACCAGTGAGGCCCCGCACAGCAGGAAGACCTGCACTGGCACCCCTTCCGGGGACTGCGTGGCCTGCCCGGACCCGGCCGGTGAACAGGGCACCCGCGACGGCGCCCCGCCGAAGTCGGTCGGCACCTCCGTGGGCCGGATGCCGCACCCGGTGGCCAGCGCGCCCAGCAGCCCCAGCGTCAGCAGTCCGCGGGCCGTGCGCCCGTTCACCGGGCCTCCCCGTGGCTGTCCTCGGCCGGGGAGTCGTCCTTGTCGTCGCCGTCGGGCTCCTCCGTGAGGCTGGAGGCGTCCAGCGGCAGCCGGAGCGTGAACACCGCGCCGCCCTCGGGGGAGTTGGCGGCCGTGATCTCGCCGCCATGGATGTGGGCGTTCTCCAGCGCGATGGACAGACCGAGGCCGCTGCCCTCCGAACGCGGCCGGGAGGCGCTGGCCTTGTAGAAGCGGTCGAAGACGTGCGGCAGCACCTCCTCGGGGATGCCGGGCCCGTGGTCGCGCACCGCCACCAGCAGATCGTCGCCGTCGATGCGGACCGAGACCCGCACCGGGGAACCGCCGTGCTTGAGGGCGTTGCCGATCAGGTTGGCGAGGATGACGTCCAGGCGGCGCGGGTCGAGGCGGGCGTGGATGCCGCGCTCGGCGTCCAGTTCGACCGCGTCCAGCCAGGCACGGGCGTCGATGCAGGCGGTGATCTGGTCGGCGAGGTCCACATCGTCCAGCACCAGACGGGCGGTGCCCGCGTCGAAGCGGGTGACCTCCATCAGGTTCTCCACCAGGGAGTTCAGCCGCCGTGTCTCGCTCACCACCAGGCGCACCGCGGGCTCGATCATCGGGTCGATGCCGCCGCCCTCGAACTCCAGCTCGTCCTCGAGTACTTCGGTCACCGCGGTGATGGCGGTGAGCGGGGTGCGCAGCTCGTGCGACATGTCGGCGACGAAGCGGCGGGAGGCGTCGTCACGGGCGGCCATGTCCGCGACCCGCTTCTCCAGCGCCTCGGCCGCGTTGTTGAACGTCCGTGACAGGTCGGCGAGTTCGTCCGTGCCGGAGACCTGCAGCCGGGTGTCGAGCCGGCCCTCGCCGAGCCGCCGTGCGGCAACGCCGAGCCGGTGCACCGGCTTCAGCACGGTCGTCGCGGCGGCCTGCGCGAGCAGGGCCGAACCGATCAGGGCCAGCGCGGTGGCGATCCCCAACGACCAGGCCAGGGAGTTGAGATCCTTCGCCTCCGGCTCCAGCGACTTCGCCATGTAACCGGTGGAGCCGCCGTCGACCACCTTCGTGCCCGCCACCAGGAACGGGGTGCCCCGGTCGGTGACCCGCTGCCAATACAGATGATACGGCGACTTGTTGGAGCCGCTCGTCTTCTGCCGCTTGTTCACCGCGGTGCGCAGCGACGGGGGCACGTCCTTCAGCGAGAAGCCGCTCAGCCCGCCCGAACCGCCGTACACCGTGCGGCCGTCGGGGTCCTGAGCGACCAGCAGCACGCTGAAACGCTGGCTGCTGCCCGCCATCTGCCCGGCGGCGCGCTGGAGTTCGTCCTGCGTGGGGTGCGAGGGCAGCGCGCCCGCGCGGTTCTGCATCTCCTGCCGGAAGTCGCGCAGCACCGCGTCCTGGGCGCGGGTGAGCACCGCCTCCCGGTTGAGCCAGTACGCGATGCCCGACGCGGACACCGCGGCCGTCAGCGCGACCAGCCCGAAGACCAGCACCAGCCGCAGCCGCAGGCTGGTGAAACGCAGTCCGGCCAGCTTCCTCCCCCGCTCGGCCGTCCAGCGGCCGAATCCCCCTCGATCGCTCACTGAGGAGTGTCCAGGCGGTAGCCGACCCCACGGACCGTGCGGATCAGGGTCGGGGAGGACGGCACGTCCTCGACCTTCGCCCGCAGCCGCTGCACACACGCGTCCACCAGGCGCGAGTCGCCCAGGTAGTCGTGCTCCCACACCAGCCGCAGCAACTGCTGCCGGGACAGCGCCTGACCGGGCCGACGGCTCAGCTCCAGCAGCAGCCGCAGCTCGGTCGGGGTCAGCTGGAGGTCCTCGCCGTTCTTGGTCACGGTCATCGCGGAGCGGTCGATGACGACGTTGCCGAAGGTCGCCGAGTCGCTGGACTCGCGCTCCCCGCGCCGCAGCACGGCCCGGATACGGGCGTCCAGCACCCGGCCCTGCACCGGCTTGACCACGTAGTCGTCGGCGCCGGACTCCAGTCCGACCACCACGTCGATGTCGTCGTTCCGCGCGGTCAGCAGGATGATCGGCAGCTGGTCGGTGCGCCGGATACGGCGGCACACCTCGAACCCGTCGATGCCGGGCAGCATCACGTCCAGCACGATCAGGTCAGGGCGCTGCTCACGCAGCAGCTTCAGACCGTCCTCACCGCTCGCGGCGGTGGCGACCCGGTGCCCCTGGCGCGTCAGGGACAGCTCAAGGGCCGTACGGATGGCGTCGTCGTCCTCGATCAGCAACAGGGAAGGCACGGGCTCATTCTGGCCCATGTACCGCCTGTCGTACGACCCGTGCCGCACCGGGTTCTCGCAGGCCGGGCCCGACCGGGACACCGCGTACCAAACCGGGCCCCTGCCACCTCCCGGCCGCCCGCTCCGGTCACGACCCGCCGCGACCGGCCCCTGTGACAGGTCTGTGACAGTCGGCGGACACGGCCATGAAGGACGGTCGGCAAGCTTTTCTGCAGGCGGGAGAGCATCACCGGCCACGCCAGGCACCGGAAGTCCACGACGGGGAGCGCGAGATGAACACGCCACACGGCATGAGCACCAGCGCAGTGGTCACGCGTCTGCACGACGCGCACCGGGGGGCTGCGCCTTCGGGGAATTCCGGGAAGTCCGGTGCCGGGACCACGCTGCCGTCACGCGGCCGCGAGTCCCAGGGAGTACGGGGGTGCGCCCGCGGCACCGGGCGTCAGCACACCGGATACATGACGGTGGTCGACGCCCGCACGGGGGAGGGGCACGGGGGAAGCGCGTACGGGGAGGAACCGGGGGAGCGTCGCTCGCTGACGGAGGCGGAGTTCACCGCCTACGTCCAGGAGCGCCGCGCCTCCCT
Organism: Streptomyces sp. NPDC002176; assembly: GCF_044903645.1. Lineage (NCBI taxonomy): Bacteria > Bacillati > Actinomycetota > Actinomycetes > Kitasatosporales > Streptomycetaceae > Streptomyces > Streptomyces sp. NPDC002176. The sequence goes on along the minus strand of NZ_JBJDQW010000002.1, from coordinate 800,216 downwards.
GTACGCGACCGCCTACCACCTGACCGGCGACCGCTTCGAGGCCGAGGACCTGCTGCAGAGCGCGCTGTTCTCGACCTACCGGGCGTGGGAGCGGATCAGCGACAAGGCCGCGGTCGGCGGATACCTCCGCCGCACCATGACCAACCTGCACATCAGCGCGTGGCGCCGCCGCAAGCTGAACGAGTACCCGACCGAGGAACTGCCGGAGACGCCCGCCGGTACGGACGCCATGCGCGGCACCGAGCTGCGCGCCGTCCTGTGGCAGGCGCTCGCCCGGCTGCCCGAGCTGCAGCGCACCATGCTGGTGCTGCGGTACTACGAGGGCCGTACCGACCCGGAGATCGCCGACATACTCGGCATCAGCGTCGGCACGGTGAAGTCCAGCATCTGGCGCTCGCTGCGGCGCCTGCGCGAGGACGAGGTCCTGAGCTTCGGCCGGGACCACGAAGACGCCTTCGGCGAGCTGGTGGCCTGAAGGACGGGGTCCATCGGGGGACGGACCCACGGGGGGAACGGGGGGATCGAGCCGTCACGGCTCGGCCCGAGGGGAAACGGGGAATCGCGGGGGCCCACCAGGGGGGAGGGTCCGCGCGAGAACCCGTAAAGGGGAAAACACGGGGGAACAAGGGGGGAAAACGGGGGGAGTACCGGGGAGCGGGGCTGGACGGCTGGGGGGCCGTACAGCCCCGCTTCTCCGTTTACCCGAACTTCTGCTACGCCGCCGTCTGGTGCCGCGCCTGGCGGCCCGCCGCGGCCGCCGCCATCCGGCTCAGCGCCTCGTCCCGGCCGCACGGGTGCGCGCCCAGCGACACCTGGCGGGACACGATCGAGCGCTCCGTGCGCAGCAGCCGCCAGCCCCGGCGCAGCAGGAACGGCACCGACTTGCGGCCCTCCTTCAGATCACGCAGGAAACGCCGCCGGAAGGTGGTGACCGGGCCCCTGGTCAGACACAGGGCGTCCGCCAGCACCCCCAGCTCACGGCAGCGCGCCACGATCTCCGCCGCGAAGATCCCCTCGGCGATGAACAGCGGGGTACGGCCGATGCTCAGGGTGTCCTCGCCGGTACGGGCGCTCAGCGAGATGTCGTACACCGGCACCGGCGTCGAACCGGACGCGCACAGCCGGGCGATGGCCGCGAGTGCCACGTCGGCGTCCCAGGACAGCGGATGGTCCCAGTCGATGTCCGAGCTTCCGTCCACCACCGGCAGGGTGGGGTCGTCGCCCTCCTTGTAGAAGTCGTCGAGGCGCAGCACGGGCAGCCCGGAGAGGGCGGCGACGAGTGACTTGCCCGAACCGGAGGGGCCGGACAGCAGCACCACGCGGGCGGGGGACGGGGGATGGATGCTCACGGAACACCAGTTTGACGCATGGTGGCCGTCCTGCCGACCCCGCGGGTCCACATTGGAGCGCGCGTCACATCTCAACTACCCTACGTGTCGACCGTATTACCCTGCGCACCAGAAGGCGGCACCACCGATGGCCCGACATTCCGCACCCCGGTCTCCCCGTCAGCCCGCCGTACGGCGCGCCCTGATCGCCCTCGCGTCGGCCGGAGCGGCCCTGGCGGCGGGCGCCAGCACGGCCCACGCCGAGGCGGCCGCCCCGCTCGTGGACGTACCGCCGCTGCGCTCCGCCGACGTCGGGGACATCAACCCGCAGTCCGGGGTGAACGCGCTCACCACGTCCATCGGCTACGCCACCGGCGCCATCGCCGGGCTCAAGCCCAACCCGCTGGCCGGTACCGGCACCGACCCGCTGAACAACGGCATCGGCACCACCATCGCCGACTTCAAGCCGCTCAACACCCTGGCGCTGACCGCCCCGATCGCCCAGGCCCCGTCCTTCGCCGCGGTCCCGGTCGTCGGCCAGACCCTGGGCCTGCTCACCCCCAAGGGCTGACAAGCGTGAAGCCGCGCCGCCCCTTCACGGTGAAGGGACGGCGCGGCTCCATGGGTGCCTCAGTACGACGAGCCCGACGCGCCCAGCGCCCCGGTCGGGTGCCAGACCGTCTTGGTCTCCAGGAACGCGGTCATCCGGTCGGTGCCGGGGGTCGTCGCGTAGTCCACAGGCTGTGGACGGAGGACGCGCTTGAGGTTGTCCGCCGCCGCGATCTCCAGCTCCTTCGCCAGCTCCGCGTCGGCGCCCGCGAGGTCGATCGCGTTGACGTCCTGGTGCGCGGCGAGCGGCGCGGCCAGCTCGGCCGTGTTGCCCGACAGGATGTTGACGACACCGCCCGGCACGTCGGAGGTGGCCAGCACCTCGCCCAGCGACAGGGCGGGCAGCGGGGACTTGGCGGAGGCGATGACGACCGCGGTGTTGCCGGTGGCGATCACCGGGGCGAGCACCGAGACCAGGCCCAGGAAGGACGAGTCCTGCGGGGCCAGCACCGCGACCACACCGGTCGGCTCGGGCGAGGAGAGGTTGAAGTACGGGCCCGCGACCGGGTTGGCGCCGCCCACCACCTGGGCGATCTTGTCGGTCCAGCCCGCGTACCAGACCCAGCGGTCGATGGCCGCGTCCACGACCGCCGACGCCTTCGCCTTGGACAGCCCCTCGGCCTCGGCGACCTCGCGGACGAACTGCTCCTTGCGGCCCTCCAGCATCTCCGCGACGCGGTACAGCACCTGACCGCGGTTGTACGCGGTCGCGCCGGACCAGCCGCCGAACGCCTTGCGCGCGGCCACGACCGCGTCACGGGCGTCCTTGCGGGAGGACTGCGGCGCGTTGGCCAGCCAGTTGCCCTTTGAGTCGGTCACTTCGTACACCCGGCCGCTTTCGGAGCGGGGGAACTTGCCCCCGACGTACAGCTTGTAGGTCTTGAAGACGGAGAGTCGGGTGGCATCAGACATCGAGGTACGCCTCCAGGCCGTGGCGACCGCCCTCGCGGCCGAAGCCCGACTCCTTGTAACCGCCGAACGGCGAGGTCGGGTCGAACTTGTTGAACGTGTTGGACCAGACGACCCCGGCGCGCAGCTTGTTCGCCACGGCCAGGATGCGGGAGCCCTTCTCGGTCCAGATGCCCGCCGACAGCCCGTACTGGGTGTTGTTGGCCTTGGCGACCGCCTCGTCCGGGGTACGGAAGCTGAGCACCGACAGCACCGGGCCGAAGATCTCGTCGCGGGCGATAGTGTGCGCCTGGGTGACGCCTGTGAACAGCGTCGGGGCGAACCAGTAGCCGGAGGAGGGGAGTTCACAGGCCGGGGACCAGCGCTCGGCGCCCTCCGCCTCGCCCTGCTCGGTCAGCGCGGTGATCCGGGCCAGCTGCTCGGCGGAGTTGATCGCGCCGATGTCGGTGTTCTTGTCCAGCGGGTCGCCGAGGCGCAGCGTGGACAGGCGGCGCTTGAGGGCGTCCAGCAGCTCGTCCTGGATGGACTCCTGGACCAGCAGCCGCGAGCCCGCGCAGCAGACCTGGCCCTGGTTGAAGAAGATGCCGGTGACGATGCCCTCGACGGCCTGGTCGATGGGGGCGTCGTCGAAGACGATGTTGGCGCCCTTGCCGCCCAGCTCCAGCGTGAGCTTCTTGTCCGTGCCCGCGACCGTGCGCGCGATCTCCTTGCCGACGGCCGTGGAGCCGGTGAAGGCGACCTTGTTCACGTCGGGGTGGGCGACCAGCGCGGCGCCCGCGTCGCCGTACCCGGGAAGGATGTTGACGACACCCTTGGGCAGGCCCGCCTGGCGGCAGATGTCCGCGAAGAACAGGGCGGACAGCGGGGTGGTCTCGGCGGGCTTGAGGACGACCGTGTTGCCGGTGGCCAGCGCCGGGGCGATCTTCCACGCCAGCATCAGCAGCGGGAAGTTCCACGGGATGACCTGACCGGCGACGCCCAGCGGGCGGGGGTTGGCACCGAAGCCCGCGTGGTCGAGCTTGTCGGCCCAGCCCGCGTAGTAGAAGAAGTGGGCGGCGACCAGGGGGAGGTCCGCGTCGCGGGTCTCCTTGATCGGCTTGCCGTTGTCCAGCGTCTCCAGCACGGCCAGCTCGCGGCTGCGCTCCTGGATGATGCGGGCGATACGGAACAGGTACTTGGCGCGCTCGGCGCCGGGCAGCGCCGACCACTTCTCGAATGCCTTGCGGGCGGCCTTCACCGCGCGCTCCACGTCCGCCTCACCGGCCTGCGCGACCTCGGAGAGCACCTCCTCGGTGGCGGGGGAGACGGTCTTGAAGACCTTGCCGTCGGCGGAGTCGGTGAACTCGCCGTCGATGAAGAGGCCGTAGGAGGGGGCGATGTCGACGACGGCGCGGGACTCGGGCGCCGGTGCGTACTCGAACAGGGAAGCCATGGTGATCAGTCCACCGTCACGTAGTCGGGGCCGGAGTAGCGGCCGGTGGCCAGCTTCTGACGCTGCATCAGCAGGTCGTTCAGCAGCGAGGAGGCGCCGAAGCGGAACCAGTGGTTGTCCAGCCAGTCCTGGCCCGCGGTCTCGTTGACCAGCACCAGGAACTTGATCGCGTCCTTGGTGGTCCTGATCCCGCCCGCGGGCTTCACGCCGACCTGGACGCCGGTCTGGGCGCGGAAGTCGCGCACCGCCTCCAGCATCAGCAGGGTGTTGGCGGGGGTGGCGTTGACCGCGACCTTGCCGGTGGACGTCTTGATGAAGTCCGCGCCCGCCATCATGCCCAGCCAGCTCGCCCGGCGGATGTTGTCGTACGTCGACAGCTCGCCGGTCTCGAAGATGACCTTCAGCCGGGCGTTCGTCCCGCAGGCTTCCTTCACGGCGGTGATCTCGTCGTACACCTTGAGATAGTCGCCCGCGAGGAACGCGCCCCGGTCGATGACCATGTCGATCTCGTCGGCGCCCGCGGCGACCGCGTCACGCACGTCGGCCAGCTTCACGGCGAGCGCGGCACGGCCGGCCGGGAAGGCGGTGGCGACCGAGGCGACCTTGACGCCGGAACCGGCGACGGCCTCCTTGGCGACGGCCACCATGTCGGGATAGACGCACACGGCGGCGGTGGTCGGGCTCGTCCGGTCCGTGGGGTCCGGGTGGACCGCCTTGGCGCCGAGCGCCCGGACCTTGCCGGGGGTGTCCGCGCCTTCCAGCGTGGTCAGGTCGACCATCGAGATGGCGAGGTCGATGGCGTACGCCTTCGCGGTGGTCTTGATCGAGCGGGTACCGAGCGACGCGGCACGCGCCTCCAGGCCGACCGCGTCGACGCCGGGCAGCCCGTGGAGAAAGCGGCGCAGCGTGCTGTCGGACGCGGTGACGTCGGCGAAAGCCTGTGCGGGGGGTGTGGTGGTGGGCATGGTCACCAGACGAGCATATCTACGCGCGTAGCGGCTGTATAGCCCCAGGGGTGGGGTTGTGCGGGGTCACACCGCCGCAGGTCACGGATGCGTTCCTCTCTCGGGGCAGGTGGTGGCGGTCGCGTCCCCTTCGTGCACAATCGGGGCCATGACGACCCCGGACCACCAGTCACCCGCGTCGCGGCCCGTGTCGCCCGCCGCCAGGGACCGGATCTACCGCTCGCCCATGGGACTCGTGGGCGGTGTACTCGTGCTGGCCCTCGTCGTCTGGCTCGGCTGCGACGCGCTGTTCCGGGGCCACGGCCGGACGCCGTGGCTGGCGCTGGCCGTGATGCTCCTGGTCGTGCCGCTGGTGGCGGCCTTCACGCTGCGGCCCGCCGTGTTCGCCGGTGAGGAACGGCTGCGCGTCCGCAACCCGTTCCGCATGATCACCCTGCCGTGGGGCGAGCTGGACTCCTTCCGCTCCGGGTTCTCCAACGAGGCGCTGGCCACGTCCGGCGCCAAGTACCAGCTGTGGGCGATCCCGGTCTCCCTGCGCGCCCGCAAGCGCGCCTCGCACAAGCAGGCGCGGGCGGCCGCGGAGGCGGCCCGCGGGGACCGCGGCGGACGCAGGGGCGGCGGCCTCTTCGGCGGCGGCGCCTCCCTCTCCGCCTTCGGCACCCCGACCCCGCAGGCCGCCCCCGCCGGTCCCATCCGCGCCGAGACCGACAAGATCATGGACGACCTCCGCGACCTCCACGACAAGCACGCCCAGGCCGAGCACGCCCGCGGCGAGGTCACCGTCCGGTGGGCCTACGAGATCCTGGCACCGGTGGTGGCGGGGGCTGTGCTGCTGGGGGTTCTGCTGATCACGGGCTGATCATCACGGGCTGATCCGGGCACGGTCGGCGGCGGACGGAGCATCTCCGTCCGCCGCCGATTTTTTTTGTCGCGCCGACTTCACGCCGTCTTCCGCCGGTGCCGCGCGGGAGGTTGAAGTAAAGATCAGCTAAAGGTAAGGGCTTCATGTGGATCAAGTGATCGAAGATAAGAAAAACTTACGAAGTTTTGTTGACTTCTTAAGTTAAGGCTCTCCCATGCGTGTTCGCTGGGTCCGTAGCCCTCGCTTGTTCCCGCCGGGCGGTTCCGGCAGACGTCGAGCGAGGGCTACGGCTCTTTCCGTACTTGTCTCCCTCTCCTTCATGCTCACCACCGAGACAGCGGCGGCCACCGGTGCCACCCTGCCCGCGCTGAGCATGCCCGAACTCTCCTTCGCCGGACTGGCGAAGTGGGCCCACAGCTCCTCCCTCGACACCCCTGACCAGCAGGGCGGCACCGCGCGGGGCAAGAGCCACCACGCCTCGGCGGCGGCCACCAGCACCCAGCACACGGCCGGTCACAAGCCGGGCCGGGGCAAGGGCGAACTCGGCGCCTACCAGCGCCATACGAGCCGCCCCCAGAAGGCCACCACCAAGGCCCTGGCCTCGGCGAAGAGCTTCAACCCCCGTACCAGCGAGCGGGACGCCAGGAAGTCCACCGCGACCTCCGACTACTTCGTCAACGCCGACGGCTCCACCACCGTCCGCCACTACGACGTAAGGGCCAACTTCAAGTCGGCGGACGGCACCTGGAAGCCGATCGACACCAGCCTGAGGAAGGGCGACGACGGCCGGTTCGAACAGACCGCCAACTCCGTCGACGTCGACTTCGCCCCTGACGCGGCCGACGACCGCCTGGCCTCCCTCGGCCTCGGCAACGGCAGTTCGGTCGCGTACTCCCTGATCGGCGCCCGCGAGACCGCGGCGTCGAAGGACGAGAACGGCACCCTCCGCTACGCCGACGCCCTGCCCGGCACCGATGTGCAGCTCGCGCCGATCGCGGACGGCTTCAAGGAGAACCTCGTCCTGCGTTCCAAGGACGCGGACAACTCCTGGCTGTTCGCGCTGGACGCGAAGGGGCTGACCCCGCGCATCGCCGAGAACGGCGACGTCGAGTTCACCGGCGCCGACGGCAAGGTGGCCGCGACCGTCCCCCATGCCTACATGGAGGACTCGCGCATCGACCGCCGCTCCGGCGACGGCGCCCGGTCCCAGGAGGTCAGCTACGAACTGACCACTGTGGACGGCGAACCCGCGCTGCGGATGACCGCCGACCGGTCCTGGCTGGACGACCCCGAGCGGGTCTACCCGGTCACTGTCGACCCGACGACGGTCATGGGTGCCAGCCAGGCGACGTACGTCCAGAACGACTACAGCTCCAACCGCTCGGCGGAGAACCAGATCAAGGTCGGTTCGTACGACGCGGGCACGACCAAGGCGAACTCCTTCCTCCAGTTCTCGTCGCTGGGTTCGACGATCGCCGGCCGACAGGTCTCCGCCGCCACCCTGAACGTCTGGGGGCTGTGGTCCGCCACCTGTACCCCGGAGGCGTTCTCCGTCTACCCGGTGACCCAGTCCTGGTCCCCGTCGACGACCACCACCTACCCCGGCCCGTCCTACGGCGCGGCCATCGGCTCCGCCACGCCCGACCCGGGGGCCTCCTGCACCAACACCACCGGCAGCACCGGGGTCGGGGTGAAGATGCCCGTGCCGCTGTCGACGTCCTGGTTCACCCAGGTCGCCGCGGGCGGCATCAACTACGGCCTGGCGCTGGCCGCGCCGACCGGTGACGGGCTGCACTGGAAGAAGTTCCACTCCGACGACTCGGCCACCTCCGGCTGGCGTCCCTCGCTCGACCTGACCTACGGCACCAATGTCGAGCCGCAGGTCAACGCCTCGTACCCGCCGGAGAACTTCCAGGCCAACACCCTCCAGCCGGAGCTGCTCGTCTACGCGAGCGACGCCGACAAGGCGCCCAACGCGGCGCTGTCCTACAGCTTCGAGGTGTACGACGCCGACTCCGGCAGCACCACCCCCGTCGCCACCTCCGGCAACCTGACCAAGGGCAGCTGGAAGATACCGGCGGGCAAGCTCAAGTGGTCCAAGAACTACGCCTGGTACGCGGGGGTGAGCGACGGACTGGCCGAGACGACGTACTCCAGCCGCTTCACCACCGCCGTGCCCCAGCCGCCGGTCACCTCGGGCCTGGCCCAGAACACCGACGGGCACGACTTCGACCCGAGCGACGCCAACTACACCACCGACGACTCCGACGCGGACGTCGAGGTGGTCGGCCCCTCGCTGGAGATCGACCGCTCGTACAACAGCATCGACCCGCGGGTCGACGGTGCCTTCGGCGCGGGCTGGTCGACGGTCGCCGACATGAAGGCCGCCGAGGTCAAGAACCCCTCCGGCACCGTCACCAGCGTGATCATCACCTATCCCGGTGGTGAGCAGGTCGCCTTCGGCCGCAACACCGACGGCACCTTCCAGCCCCCGCTCGGCAGGTACGCGCGGCTCCAGCCGGTCACCGACGGCTACGCGCTGACGGACAAGGACTTCACCGAGTACGCCTTCACCCAGTCCACCGCCAAGGCGGGCACGAAGGCGATATCCAGCATCAAGGACTACGCGGGCCGCACGGAGAGGTTCCTCTACAACACCTCCAAGCAGCTCACGAAGATCACCAACGACAAGTCGCAGCGCTCGCTGAGTCTGACCTGGAACACGCCGTCCGGCGCCACCACGGCGCACGTCGCCACGGTCGCCACCGACGCGGCGGTCACGAACGACTCCGCCACGGTCCAGACCTGGAACTACGGCTACAGCGGCGACCAGCTCACCTCGGTCTGCCCGCCCGCGACCCCCGCCAAGTGCACCACCTACGGCTACGCCACCGGCAACCACTACCGCACCACGGTGCTGGACGCCGACCCGTACGCCTACTGGCGGCTCGGTGAGGCGTCCGGTGCCACCGTCGCGGCGGACTCCGTCGACAACAACCAGGGGCGCTACAACGCGCTCTACCACAACGTGACCCTGGGCGGTTCGTCCGTCCTGGCCGGTTCCACCCAGAAGACGGCCACCTTCAACGGCACCACCTCCTACGTGGAGATGCCGAGCGCGCCGGGCGCCACACCGTCGTACATGACGGTCTCGCTGTGGTTCAAGACGACCACCGCGGGAGGTGTCCTCTTCTACTACGGCGACAAGCCGCTGAGCGACTCCGACCCGGTCGGCCACACCAAGAAGAACACCCCCGCCGTGTACGTCGGCACCGACGGCAAGCTGCGTGGCTGCCTGGCCATGTCGCCAGGCTGCATGTCCACCATCACCTCGACGGCCTCCGTCACCGACGGCCAGTGGCACAACGCCGTGCTCACCGGCATGGCCACCAGCCAGACCCTGTACCTCGACGGTGCCTCGCAGGGCTCGCTGAGCGGCGCCATCAACGACTGGGAGCAGCCCTACCTCTCCCTCGGCGCCGGTGTGAACACCGACGGCTGGCCCTCGATGAACCCGAACGACAAGCTCGGGCACTACACGGGCCAGCTGGCCGAGGCCGCGGTCTACTCCGAGCCGCTCGACCCCTCGGTGATCACCGCGCAGTACCAGGCCGCCAAGCGGTCCGCCGGACTGCTGAACAAGATCACCACGCCGGGCGGCAAGACCCAGGCGTCGGTCGTCTACGGCACCACCGACGATCTGGTCAAGCAGGCCACGGACTCCGAGGGCGGGACCTGGAAGCTCAACCCGCCCACCGTCACCGGTTCCTCGCAGGTCTACCGCTCGGCGGTGATGGGCTCGGCCCCGGCCGGTTACTGGCGGCTCTCCGACACCCTCGCGGCCCAGCAGGCCGCCAACGAGGTGCACACCGGTTTCGGCACCTACAACACTGTCACGCAGGGCGTGGCCGGTCCGTTCGGCGCCGGTGACGCGACCGCCGTCTCCTTCGACGGCACGTCGTCCTACGCGGAGATCCCATACGCCCCCTGGCACGGATCGGGCGACCGCGCCGTCGAGCTGTGGTTCAGGACCAGCGCTCCCGGTGTGATCCTCTCCGACCAGGCGAAGGCGCCGTCCGGCACCCCGTCCGGCTCCTGGAACCCGCTGCTGTACGTGGGCACCGACGGCAAGCTGCACGGCCACTGGTGGAGCGCCGCCGGTTCCGGTGCCTTCGGCTCCACGGCCGCCGTCACCGACGGCACCTGGCACCACGCCGTGCTGTCGGCCTCCGGCACCACCCAGACCATGTACCTGGACGGCGCCAAGCAGGCCGACTTCACCGGCGCGGTGGGCGACCAGAGCAACACGCGGTCGTTCGTCGGCGCGGGCTTCGCCAAGAGCTGGGACGCCTCACCCGGTGACCTGAGCTTCTTCAACGGCTCCATCGCCGAGGTCGCCACCTACGGCCACCCGCTGACCGAGGACCAGGTCGAGCAGCACTGGTCGGCGTACAAGGCGTCGTCCGGCGTCGCCCCGGTGCGTACGGTCACGCTGACCGACCCGACCAACAAGACCCTGAAGTACGTCTACGACGCGGAGATGGGCAACCGTCTGCTGGCCGCGATCGACACCGAGGGCAACCGGACCACCTACGGCTACGACACGGGCGGCTTCCTGCACACCGTGACCGACGCCAACGGCAACCGGAGCATCACCGGGTACGACGTGCGCGGCAACACGGTCTCGCAGACCAGCTGCCAGGACACGACGGCGGACAAGTGCGCCACGGAGTACTACACGTACTACCCGGACACCACGACCGCCTTCCCGGCGATGGACCCCCGTAACGACCTGCTGCTCACCGAGCGGGACGGCCGTTCCTCGGGCCCCACGGACAACACCTACCTCACCAGCTATTCCTACGACACCGGCGGCAACCTGCTGTCGGTCACCAGCCCCCCGGTCCCCGGGCATCCGGGCGGCCGTACCGCCAGCACCAGCTACACCACGGCGTCCACCCCGGCCGCCGAGGGCGGCGGCGCGCTGGCACCGGCCGGTCTGACGGACACCGTCACCACACCGGGCGGCCGGACCACCAAGTACACCTACTTCGCCACCGGCGACCTGGCCTCGGTCACCGACGCCAACGGCGCGAAGATCACGTACAGCTACGACAAGCTGGGGCGGCAGATCTCCCGTACGGAGATCTCCGACTCCCAGCCGTCCGGGCTCACCACCTCGCAGACGTACGACAAGAACGACCAGATCGTCACCGAGACCAGCCCCGCCGTCACCAACCGCGTCACCGGCGCGGTGCACCAGGCGAAGACCACCACGGGCTTCGACGACGACGGCAACGTGCTCTCGCAGACGGTGGCCGACGTGAGCGGCGGCGACGCCTCGCGGTCCACGTCGATGACGTACGACGCCTACAACCGTCTCGCCTCGCGGACGGACCCCGGCGGCGGCACGACGGCCTTCGAGTACGACGTCTACGGCAACAAGGTGAAGGAGACCGACCCGATGGGGACGGTCAACACCTACACCTTCGACGCCGAGGGACGCGCCCTCACCACCAGCCTGCTCGGCTACACCGGCGACCCGAACAACCCGTCGGCGCCGACCACGCTGGTCCAGGAGTCCCGCGCGTACGACCCGGCGGGCAGGCTCGCCTCGGTCACCGACGCGATGGGCTGGGTGACGGCGTACACCTACACCGACGACGGCCTGTCCGCCTCGGTCACCCGCAAGGACCCGGCGAACGGCAAGCAGTTCGTCGAGGAGGCCAACACCTACGACCCGGCCGGGAACCTGGTCAAGCAGGTCACCAACGACGGCCGGACCACGTCCACCTTCACGGTGGACGCCGCCGACCGCGTCGCCTCGTCCGTCCTCGACCCGACCGGCGTCAACCGCAGCACCAAGGTCTCCTACGACCCGGATGACAACGTCGTGACGGAGACCGAGACCGACCCGGCCACCGGTGACGTCGACCGGACCGACAGCCGCTACGACCGGCTGGGCAATGTCACCGGCTCCACGGAGCACGACGGCACCACCGCTCCGGTCGCCCGCTGGAAGCTGTCGGAGCCCAGCGGCCTCACGGCCCAGGACTCCTCCGGCGGCAACAGCAAGGTGACACTGGGCAGTTCGGTCACCCGCTCCACCGAGAAGGGCGGCTCGGTCGTCCTGGGCGGTACCGCCACCGCCTACGGGCAGGCGGACGGCCCTGCGGTCAACACCAGCGGCGACTTCACCGTCTCCGCCTGGGTCAAGCTCGGCACCACCGCCGCGAACAGCACCTTCCTCGCCCAGGACGGACAGTTCAACAGCGGTTTCCAGCTCTACTACTCCACGGGCTACGGCTGGACCTTCAACCGCCACTCCACGGACGCCGCTGGCGCCGCGACCGTCCGGACCAGCTCCGGCACCGCAGCGGCCAAGGCCGGTACCTGGACCCACCTCACCGGTGTGTACGACCAGGCGTCCGCCTCGCTGAAGCTGTACGTCAACGGCACCCAGTCGGGCACCACGACGTCCTTCACCTCACCCTGGGAGGCCACCGGCCCGCTCCAGATCGGCCGACGCCTGTACAACGGCACCTACGCCGAGAACGCGCAGGGCTCGATCGCCGACGTACAGGTCTACGGCGACGCGCTGAGCGCGTCCCAGGTGTCCGCCCTGGCGGGCGGCACGCTTCCGGCGGCCGGCAGCTCGGTGCACACCAACACCTGGAAGCTGGACCAGCGGGGTCTGCCGCTGTCCTCGACCGACGCGCTGGGCAACACCACCGACTACGCCTACGACGAGGCCGCCCAGCAGAGCGTGGTCACCGAGCCGGTCGTCGACGCCGAGACCGGCGGCGGCACGGCCCAAGCGGTCCGCCCGATCTCGATGACCGGCTACAACACCTTCGGCGAGACCACCGAGACGTCCGACCCGCTCGGCAACGTCACGACCACGGCCTACGACGCCGAAGGCCAGGAGACGTCGACCAGGCTGCCGGAGTACACCGCGCCGGGAGCCTCCACCCCGATCACGGCCACGTCCTGGAACGAGTACAACAAGCTCGGCCAGGTCACGGCGGAGGTCGACCCGCTCGGCAACCGCACGGCGTACACGTACACCCAGCTCGGCGACGTGGCCTCGGTCACCGAGCCGGGCGGCGGCACGTCGACGATGGTCTACGACGCGGCCGGTGACCTGCTGTCGTCGAACAGCCCGGGCGGCGCACGTCAGGAGTCCACCTGGGACTACCTGGGCAACGAGCTGACCAGCACGGACATCGTGCGTCAGCCCACGCAGCGGGCGTACACGGCGATCAACGAGTACAACGCGCCGGGCGGCGACCTCTCCCGCAGGGTGAGCCCGACGGGTGTCTCGGAGTCGTACAAGTACAACGCCCTCGGCGAGGCCACCGAGGTGACCGACGCGGCGGGCAACGTCTCGAAGTTCACCTACACCATGGACGGTGACGTCCTCGCGGCGACCGACCCGGACAACGCGAGCACCAAGAACACCTATGACGGCTTCGGCAGGCTGACCGCCACCAGCGACCTGGACTCGAGCGGCGCGGTGCTGCGCACCAGCAGCTCCACCTACGACCGCGCGGGCAACCCGCTGTCGCTGACCGACGGCCGGGGGCACACCACCACGTTCACCGTCGACCCCACGGGTCTGGTGACCAAGGCGGTGGAGCCGGTCTCCGCGACCGAGTCGATCACCACGTCCTTCGGCTACGACGTGGCGGGCAACCGCACCCGCTTCACCGACGGCCGGGGCAACCCGTTCGTCACCACCTACAACAAGTGGGGGCTGCCCGAGTCCGTCGTCGAGCCGTCCACCCCGGACCAGCCCGCCGCGGCCGACCGCACCTACACCACGGTGTACGACGCCAACGGCCGGGTGGCCGAGCAGCGTTCACCGGGCGGGGTGACCGTCACCGACGAGTACGACGCGAAGAGCCGACTGGTGAAGCAGTCCGGTTCGGGCGCGGAGGCCGCCACGGCCGACCACACCTTCGCGTACGACTCCGACGACCGGGTCACGTCCGTCGCCGGTGCGGGAACGGACAACGACACCTTCACCTATGACGACCGGGGCGCACTGCTGACGGCCTCCGGCCCGTCGGGCAGCTCCTCGTTCGCCTACAACGGCGACGGCGCGATGACATCCCGCACGGACGCCTCCGGCACGTCGACCTACGGGTACGACACGGCCGGCCGCCTGAAGACGGTCCGGGACGGCGTCACCGACTCCACCGCGACCTACACCTACAACACCGACAACGCCGTCTCCCAGATCGACTACGGCACCGGCAAGTCCAAGCGCTCCTTCTCCTACGACGCGCTGAAGCGCATCACCAACGACAAGCTGACCTCGCCGACCGGCAAGGTGCTGTCCTCCACCGGCTACGGGTGGGACGCCAACGACAACATCGCGTCGAAGACGACGACGGGTGTCGCGGGCGCGTCCACGAACACCTACGCCTACGACTGGTCGGACCGGCTGACGTCCTGGAACAACGGCACCACCACGGAGGTCTACGGCTACGACGCCTCGGGCAACCGCACGCGCGTCGGCGGCGACACCTACACCTACGACGCCCGCAACCGGCTCACCTCGGACGGCCACAGCGCGTACGCGTACACCAAGCGCGGCACGCTGAGCTCGATCACGGACGAGTCCGGGACCAGGACCGAGATGAAGGCGGACGCCTTCAACCGCGTGATCAACGAGGGCGACCGGACGTACACCTACGACGGTCTGGACCGTGTCCTGAAGGCCAAGGACAAGGTCGGCGCGGACATCTTCTCCTTCCAGTACAGCGGTGACGGCAACGACGTCGCCTCCGACGGCTCGGCCACCTACAGCCGCAACGCCGACGGTTCGCTGCTGGGCGTGAAGTCGGGCGGGTCGTCGGTGCTGGCCCTGACCGACATCCACGACGACCTGGTCGCGCAGTACACCGACTCCGGTGAGACGCTGAGCGGTTCGGTCAGCTACACGCCGTTCGGCAAGGTCTCCGCCTCGGCGGGGATGCTGGGCAACCTCGGGTACCAGTCCGGCTGGACCGACCCGGAGACCGCCCAGGTCAACATGGCCGCGCGCTGGTACTCGCCGCAGACCGGGCAGTTCAACAGCCGGGACACGGTGAGCAACGACCCGCTGCCGGACTCGGTGAACGCCAACGCGTACGCCTACGCCAACCAGAACCCGATGACGGGCGTCGACCCGACCGGGCACTGGTTCGGCTTCGTGAAGAAGGCGTTCCACAAGGTCGCCAAGAAGGTCAAGAGCAAGGCCAAGTCGGCCTGGAAGAAGACCAAGCACGCGGCCAAGGCCGTCGCCAAGAAGGTCCGCAAGGCGGCCAAGCACATCAAGAAGGCCGTCAAGAAGGCCGTCCACAAGGTCCACCGGGCCGTCCGCAAGGCCGTGCACTACGTCCACGACAGCGTCAAGAAGGTCAAGAGATACGTCAAACGCACCTACAAGCGCGTCAAACGCTATGCGCACAAGGTCGTCCAGCACGTCAAACAGAAGGTCAAGCAGGTAGCCAAGGCGGTCAAGCACGTAGCCGCCAAGGCCGTCAACCTGGGCAAGAGGGCCATCAAGAAGGTCGGCCGGGGCGTCAAGGCGGCGGCCAAGGCGACGAGCAACTTCGTCAAGCAGCACGCTTCGACGATCGTGTCGGTCGCGGTGGGCGTGGTGGTCTTCGCCGGATGTACCGCCGCGACCTGGGGTGTCGGAGCGGTCGGCTGTGCGGCCCTCGCGGGCGCGGTGGCCAATGGCGTCGGCTACATGATGAGCGACGGCCCCAAGTCCGTCGGCGGCTTCGTCGGATCGGTGGCGATCGGCGCCGCGACCGGCGCCCTCGGTGGCGCGGCCGGCGGTGCGGCCTCCGGCGCGGTGGGCCGACTGCTCGCCGGTGCCGGCGGCAAGGTTCTCAACGGTGCGGCCATGGGCGCGGCGGGCGGAGCCGCGGAAGGCGCGGTCGGCTACGGCATCTCCTGCGCCTCCAGCGAGGAGGGCTGCAGCGCGAGCGGCGCGGCAAAGGCCTCCGCCATCGGCGCGGCCACGGGCGGCGTCTTCGGCGCGGTGGCAGGCAAGTACGGCCGGAAGTCGGACGCCTCCAAGGCTGACAAGCCGACGAGTTGCACTGTCCCCCGGCACAGCTTCACCGGTGCGACCGGCATCCTGATGGCGAATGCCCTCACCAAGCCGATCTCCCAGGTGAAGGCCGGGGATTACGTCCTCACGGCCGAACCCGGCAAGAAAAAGCAGGAGAAGCATAAGGTCAAGCGGACGATCGTCACCAAGACCGACCGCGATTATGTGGATGTCGTCGTAGCCACACAGTCGGGCCCGAAAGCGATCCAGACCACCAAGCACCACCAGTTCTACGAAGTCAGTCGCAATGCCTGGACCCAGGCCGGCGACCTCAAGCCGGGGCAGGAACTCCAGAGCAGCGCCGGCACCGCTACCCGGATCGTCGCTGTCAGGGCCTATGCGGCGAACCGTGTGACGTACGACCTCAGTATCGAGGGCCTGCACACGTACTTTGTGCTGGCAGGGACAGCGCCGGTCCTGGTTCATAACTGCCCGGCATCTGAAGGCGGCCAGCAAGCTGCGAAGCGTGGCCGTGCCGAGGACCTACCTCCGCACAAGGACGCGGAAGGTGATCACACCGTCCTGGAGCGGGATGCCGATGGCGTCGTCACTCGCTATCAGACCTGGCTCAAGAACGACAGGGCGCCTTCTGGATGGCAGAAGGGCCCGAGGTTCCGCGGCACAGGTGGTAGCCACTCGGGTATGGAGCCGCCATTGTATTATCCCAAGGGCAATGGAAAGGCGTTCCCCGGAGCTCAGGTCCCAGAAAATATTCCACCGGGGTATCTGGACGGGAAGTGAGAAAATGATGGACGAGGATGCCGCGGTCGGTCGCATTCTGCAGCAGTCGTATCCGGAGGTGGATTCCTGTGATCCCGTCGCGTATGTGAGTGAGCTCGGCGATTCGGTGCAGGCTCTTGTGTATTCTCGGCTTTTTTGGCCGAAGCTCGTGGAGATCGAGGGAGCTGTTTTCGTGGCTCTCTGGGGTGACGACGAGGAATACATCTCTGCGCGCATTCGGACGCCGGCGGCAAGTCCGAATTGGGGGGCCATGTCATGGCCGCAAGTTGTCGACAGCTTCAACAAGTTCGAAGTTGCTCACATCTTCCGGCAGCACAGAGGGTCCGAGGACATGGTCGAGAGCGCCAATCGTGAACTGGCCTCAACCCTGGTGCAGGCGTGGCACGCCAGGCTGGCGACAAGTTATCCGGGGCGGAAGTTCAGCGTGCGGTTCGCGGATGGAGATGAATCGATGGGGTCGCGCATCGAAGTGGCCCAGGATCATCCGCCGCTCGTGACGCCAGAGGGATGGAGCGATGAGTCGCGTGCCATTCTTCCGGAGTCGCGTCCTTGACGTGAGTGACGCCTCCACGGGTCTGTCGACTCTGTAAAACGCCCGGCTGGATTTGCCAGCCGGGCGTTTTGCTGTAGCGGCGAGGGTCTCGTATGCCTGAAGTAGAGATCAGACCTTGTAATAAAGGTCGAACTGGCGATTGCTGCCCGAGTTGTTCGTGATGCCGAAGCACAGGCGGGGAGCGCCGGCGCCGGTGTAGATGGCCATGCCTTCCGGTTCGCGGGGGTCCGCTGCCGCGTCCGCCTCGGAGTGGGTGCTCGCGATGTAACCCGTCGCGGGGTCGTTCCGGGTGCCGTTAAGGTCGAACGGCGTTGTGCCGAATCCATCGACGCCCACTCTCATTCAACCCATAGCCACTCGTTCCCCCGGCTCGGCTGGGGCAGCGGGGCCTGTCTCCGGTACCGCTAAGTACGCGTACGCGGACGTCTTGCTCACCCAATATCAGGGCATCTACGGTAATCGAGATTTGATTTACGAAGCAGAGCTTTGCTTCTGTGTTCCGGGTGCGAACCTGACAGTGGAGGTGAACCCATGAACAAGACGAACGCGGCGACTGCCAGGGGAGTCACGGCGGATTGGGTGAAGGCATTCGATGGCTTTGACGTGTGGCGCCCTCTGCGCCTGCTGCGCCGAGTCGGTCCTGTGCTTCAGGGAATCACTCTCGACAGATCCACCGCGGGTGACGCCTACTACCCGACGGCCCACATCCACGCGTTGACGCGGCCGTTCCCGGTCGTCTCGCTGATGCTCGGGCAGCGGCTGGTCTCAAGGTCGGGCGTGCAGGAGGGCATCGAGTTCAGTCGCCACGCGGAGGAGCATCTCGACGCCTCTCGGCGTCTTGCCGAGCAGGCCAGGCTGAGTCTGGATGATCCACCCAGTGTCCGTGACATTTCCGCGGCGATGCACGATTTTGCCTTGGCGCAGCTTGAACTGGGATACCCGCCTGCAGTGAATGAGATGGAAGACAGTATTCTCATTGCTGCGGCAGATGGTGATGAGCTCCTGGCAGATCAGGGGTTGCAGCTTGCTCGGGAGCTGGCGGGCAAATGGCCTTCGTCGAGGCTGCCGCCGAGTTGGACGGGTCGAGAGGAATGGATCGGTTCCCTCGCCGACAGAGCGGCTGATCTCGAAGGTCTGCGTGCCACAGTTGAGAGTCAGGTCGCGTTGCACAATCTGACGAAGGTTCGCGAGAGCCAGTAAGTAGGTGCTTGCCAAATGGCCCCTTCGGGCATGTATCCAAAGGGGCCTCTTGGCTCTCTGATCCGGCGTGCGGTTCCGCTGATCGCGGAGATCAGGTCGGGGGAGCTGCGCACCGAGGACTGCGATGCCAAGATCGCGGAGCTTCAGGAGCTGTACCCGTACTGCCCGAGGTGGCTTGACCTGTTGTTCCTGGAGAGTGCCGATCTCACCGACGAGCAAGTCATGGAAAAGGCACTTGAGTACCGCCCATTCGCGCTTTAGTCAGTGTCAGCATGGGGTCGAACTGCCACCGATGGAGGAATGTCTTGCAGGTCACAATCGACGGAGTCACGTACGTCAGTCATGAGGGTCCGGTGTGGCGTGGTGAGAGCAACTTCATGGCCATGGTGGATCTGGCTCCGTTCGATCTCCCCGGTATGCGTGAGCAGCTCTGGCTTCGGGAACGCGATGAAGGCGGCGCTTACGAGGTTTGTTGCATCCCGTTCTATGCCTACGGCCTTGCGCTGGGTGACGTGGTCGGAACGGGTGAGTCGCACGATGTCGATCGCGTCATCAGGAAGTCTGGGCGTCGGGCGGTTCGAGTGCTGTTCACGGAGCCTCGGCCGCCGGTGGACGATCGGTCGGTGTTGCGGGCGGCTGTGGAATCCGCGGATCTCCTGAGCGAGTGGAATGGTGACCGCATGGTCGCGATCGATCTTCCGGACGGCTCATTGAGCCGGCCGATTTTGGACTCGATCCAGGGTGAGGTCGAGGGTGGGACTGCCTTCTGGGAGTGGAGCGACTCTATGGAGTTCAGTCAAGTCTGAGGGTGACGGTAGTCTGTAAACATGCGAATCCTGTTGTTTGCGGACTACTTTCAGATCCACATCCTTGACGAGTCGTCGGAAGGTGAATTGGCGGAAGGGTGGACGGATGGGACTCTGGTGGATCGCCTGGTCGCCTTCCGTGACATTTTGGGGATTCGCACCGAGGTTGATGTCGATGTTCAGGTGGATGTCAACTCGGTAAACGGTCCACCTTGGCTCGAAATGGATGCCTATGACCATATCGTCGAGGCGAGCGTTGAGATTCCGTCCGGGCGAATGGTTGTCATGGGTTGCTCGGACTATCTTCCGGACGCCGCGCGGGTTGAAGTCGAACCCGGGTGGATGCGAATTCGGGTTCAGAAGTCCAACCTCGTCAATGCTGTGGCGGCCGGCCTTGAATCGGATGAATCTCCAGAGACAATCGAGCGGATCAGGGTCGACATGTGGCCGGAGCATCCCTCGGGTGTCCGTGTACTCAAGCAGTGGAACCCGTAGGGCTTGCCGAGTGTTCGCGGGGCGCCTCGGGGGGGCAGGCACTGGGATCGGGATCGAGTTGCCTGTCTTACCTTCTTGGTGGGTTCGAACTGGTCACTCGTACGATCAGCGGAGCCCAGGGGCTCCGGGTATGGCTCGTTGCCTGTTGCAGTTGCCATGGCTTAGGCAACTTGGCCGCCCGGAGCCCCGCGACGACTCGACCGCCAATTGGGAATCGCGACTCGATCGCTCCGTAAGACAACGTCGGCGAGGTCGTCTACGGGACCGGATGTGACGACGAGCTGGCGGAGGGGAACGTGCCCGAGATCTGGGCCGGACTGGACATCGGCAAGAAGCACCACCACGCAGTGGTGATCGACGCCGACGGCAAGCGGCTGCTGTCCCGCCGCGTGATGAACGACGAGAGCGAGCTGCTCCAGCTCATCGCCGATGTCCTGGAGATATCCAGTGACGGTGCTGTGGGCCGTGGACATCAACACCGGCATCGCCGCCCTGGCCACCGGCCTCCTCCTGAACCACGGACAGCCCGTCGCCTACCTCACCGGCCGGACCATCCATCAGGCGTCCACCACCTACCGCGGCGAGGGCAAGACCGACGCCCGCGACGCCTTCATCATCGCCGACCAGGCCCGCATCCGCCGCGACGTCAGCATGCTCCGCCCCGGCGACGACATCGCCCTCGACCTGCGGCTCCTCACCGCCCGGCGCCTGGACGTCGTCCACGACCGCACCCGCCAGATCAACCGCCTACGCGCCCAGCTCCTGGAGTTCTTCCCCGCGCTCGAACGGGCCCTGGACCTGACGAAGAAGGGCCCCGTCGTCCTGCTGACGGCTTATCAGACACCGGCCGCGATCCGGCGCATGGGCGTTCGGCGGCTGGAGACCTGGCTGCGCAACCGCAAGGTCCAGAGGGCCGGCGCGCTCGCGGCCGCAGCCGTGGAAGCAGCCCAGGCCCAAATGACCGCCCTGCGCGGCGAGGAACTCGGAGCCGAGCTCGTCGGCCGGCTCGCCCGCTCGGTGGCCGCCCACAACGACGAGGCAGCCGAACTCGACGCCCGGATCGAAGCCCGCTTTCGCCAGCACCGGGACGCCGAGATCATCCTCAGCATGCCCGGCATGGGCCCCACCACCGGCGCCGAGTTCATCGCCGCGACCGGCGGCGACCTCAGCGCCTTCGCCAGCCCCGACCGCCTCGCCGGCTTCGCCGGACTGGCACCAGTCCCATGGGACTCCGGAAAAGTCAGCGGCACCTGCGCAGGCCCCGCCGCTACCACCGCGGCCTCCAACGCGCCCTCTACCTCTCCACCCAGGTCAGCATCTTCTTCTGCCCGGTCTCGAAGGCCTACGACCGGAAGAGGAAGGAGGGCAAAGGGCACAAGCAAGCCGTCATCGCCCTCGCCCGCCGACGCGTCAACGTCCTGTGGGCCATGATCCGTGACCACGCCCCCTTCCAGACCGTCCCAGTCGCTGGTGCTTAGGACGACTCCAAGCAGCCACGGCACCGGCTTCGCTGGCCCAGTGAGGAACGGTCTGAAACAGCCCCTCCTTGGGCCTGGTGGTGCAGACATCCGTATCCGCTTCCTGTCCGACCGCCTTGATAGAACCTCTTCATGACATTCCGATTCACTGCCCGGGTCGCCGGAGTTGAGATCGATCCCGACGGTTACTTCACCGAAGCCGGCCTCTCGGAGACCGAGGACGGCAGCGGCTTCATCCTGTCGTTCATGTCAGGTGAGGAAGATCCCGACGACCAGGAGGTCGCCCTGGGGATGGACACTCACTGCCTGGTCACGGCTGGGCAGGGGACGGCCTACGGCTGCGTGCGCGAAGCCGTCATGGAGGACGATGTCCTTCGCGTCGTGCTGGACCCCGAGGCACTGGAGAGCCTTCGGCTGGAGGACAACGAAATCGAAGCTGTCATTGAGGCACCGGCGCAAGATGTGGCCCGGTTCCGGGAAACCCTCGCTCAGGTACTCGCCTATGGGAGGACGGATGCCTTGCCTACCCGGGTAGCGGTCTGATCGAGGAGTAGGGCCCCACCGGGCTTGACAGTCGGCATTGGGAAGTCGCTTCGCTCATCTTGAAGAGCCTTGCTGATTTTATCCGCGAGGAACGGGAGCCGCTCAGGAAAGCGGCGGAATCGGGCGAAGTCGGTGCGCAGAACCTGCAAGGCGGGGAACGCCGGCGGGCTGCGGGAAGCCGTTGACCTGGACCGGGGGATGACTGAACTTCTTCGAGTTGGCCACCGATCGGGTGATGGGCCGTGAGGCGCAACGAGTAAGGCCCCCATGCTGCTAATCGAGATGTCTGACGTCTCAATCACGTTGCTCGGGGGCCTCGTTGGTGATCCATCCTGCCGCACTCGACCTGCCGCACGCACTCGTGGAATGGGTCACGATGCTGATCGTCACCCGTGAGGGCGACCGGCGCTGCAAGCTCCGTCCGTCCCAGGGCGCGATGGTGGCACTGGTGTACCTGCGCGAGCACACCACTCTGGCGAAGATCGCCACCGGGTTCGGGATCAGCGAGTCCACCGCCCACGCCTACACCAGCGAGGTCGTCGACCTGCTCGCCGCACGTGCGCCTGGCCTGCTGAAGACACTGCGCGACCATAATCCCGACTTCGTCCTGCTCGACGGCACCCTCGCCGAGTGCGACCGGGTCAGCGACGGCCGGGCCGACTACTCCCACAAACACCGGCGCCACGGTGTGAACGTGCAGGTCGTCACCGATCCCGGCGGCCGGCTGCTGTGTGGCTCTCACCCGCTCTGCCGGGCCGCACCCATGACCTGACCGCCGCACGCGCCCACCGGATCATCCGAATCTGCGAGCGCCAAGGCGTTCCGATCGTGGCCGATCTCGCCTACCAGGGCGCCGGCCCCTGGCTGACCACCGGCATCAAGCGCAGGCCCCTCCAGGAACTCGCTCCCACCGACAAGACCCGCAACCGCGCCCTGGCCGCGGCACGAGCACCCGTCGAACGCGGCGACGCCCGCCTGAAGTCCTGGCGGATCTTCCGCAGGTCCCGCTGCAGCCCCAACCGCATGACGTCAATCGCCAAGGCGGTCCTCACACTGGAGCTGCAACGCTGAAAAGCTCACTCATCGGCTCAGCGGTACTTCCGAACCGTTTTCACCATGGCCTCGGCCTCTCCTGGGCAGCCGGCCAGCTCCCCAGCATGACGAATGTCCTCGTTGGTCAGGCTGCGCGCGAGGGTAATCGCATCGTGGAGCACGTCGGCGTCGCCCGCGTGGATCGACGCGAAGTAGTACATCAGGGCCTCGACGCTCTCGCCCGTGGCGGTGAGCAGGTCACCGAGCGGGCCGTACGCCTCTTCGACCCCGCCCTCGGCGGCGGAGCGCAGGAGCCCGGCCACGGTCTGAGGGTCGCGCTTGCCCCACCACAAACGTGCCAGGTTGAACCGGGCGTGAGCGTCCCCGCCGTCTGCTGCCTCCTGGAACAGTCGCTCTGCCTTAGCGAGGTCTTGCGTAACCCCCAGCCCGTCGGCAAAGAGATGACCGAGGCTGCGCTTGCCCGCGGGACTGCCCGCAACGGCGGCTTTGCTGAACCAGAAGGCGGCGCCGGAGGGATCCCCTACGTGTTCGAGGAGGATGCCGCCGAGCACGTTCTGAGCACCCGTGTCACCCGATTCCGCCGCGTCGGTGAGGGACGTCATCAGGTCGCCCACCTGGTCGGCGGCGGCCGCGTCCCCGTTGTGCGCCGACTGCAATAGGGATAGAGCGGTTGCGGCTACGTCGGAGAGGTGGTCTGTCATCTCAGTCATCCTACGTAGGTGCCAGTGCCGCGGTGGTGCGCATGTGGCCGCACTCACGACCTGACCGCCGCACGCGCCCACCGGATCATCCGAATCTGCGAGCGCCAGGGCGTTCCGATCGTGGCCCATCTCGCTTACCAGGGCACCGGCCCGTGGCTGACCACCGGCATCAAGCGCCGGCTGCTCCAGGAACTCAATCCCACCGACAGTACCCGCAACCGCGCCCTGGCCGCGGCACGAGCACCCGTCGAACGCGGCGACGCCCGCCTGAAGTCCTGGCGGATCTTCCGCAGATCCCGCTGCAGCCCCAACCGCATGACGTCAATCGCCAAGGCGGTCCTCACACTGGAGCTGCAACGCTGAAGAAGCTCAGTGATGTGCACCCGGTGCGGAGATCGGCTGCGCACCGGGTGTCCAGGACTCAGACCTTGTAATAGAGGTCGAACTGCCGGTTGCTTCCCGAGTTGTTCGTGATGCCGAAGCAGAGGCGCGGAGCGCCAGCGCCGGTGTAGATGGCCATGCCCTCCGGCTCGCGGGGGTCCGCTGCCGCGTCCGCCTCGGAGTGGGTGCTCGCGATGTAGCCCGTCGTCGGGTCGTTCCGGGTGCCGTTGAGGTCGAAGGACGTGGTGTGGACGGCCCACTTGTCGACGCCGGTGAGGGTGCTGGACGGGGTGCTCGTGCGGGGGTCGCCGTCGAGCATGTAGACGTACTGGCCGTAGGACGTGAAGCCCTGGAAGGTGGCCGGGGTGGTGGGGTCGGGGGTGCCGTCCGCCTTGTACTTGTACAGCGGGGGCTGCTGGATGCGGGCCAGAGGGGCCGGCAGGGTGCCGCTGCCCGCCGTGGCCGCCGCCGCGGCGAGGTCGTACGCCGCGAACCAGTGGTCGGAGCCCAGCGCGTAGCGGATCAGCAGGATGTTGTGGTCCACGTCCACCGAGGGTGTCATCGAGGTCGCCGCCGGGTCCGGTGAGCCGAAGCGCTGCACCGACGGGTGGCTCGTCCACAGCACGGTCTTGGTGGCGAAGGGGAAGCGGACGAACTCCTGCCCGTACCCGCTGCGCCCGGACCCGGCCTCGGTCCACACGTACGCCGGGTTCCCGCCGCTCGCGGGCTGGACGCCGAGGGAGACGCCGTGGCCGAAGCCCAGCAGGTACATGTACCCGTTGACCGCGCCCGTGGCGATGTCGTGCCGGGTCAGGCACAGGTCACCCGACTCGGCGTGGTCGTCCCCGCCGATGGACGCCGTCACCGCGACCTGGCTGCCCGAGCGGAGGTAGGCGATCTGGCTGGCCCCGGCCACCTGGAGCGTGTAGAAGTGCCCGGCCGCCGAGTCGAAGGCGATGCCCTGGAGCGTCGTCGAGCTGTCCTGGTTGGCGACCCCGGCCAGCCAGCGGGTGGACCCGGCGGCGACGTCGATCAGCGCGGTCCCGCCCGGCACACTCGCCGGGTTGTCCACGGGTGCGGCCACGGCCGCCTGGGCGGGCAGTCCCAGCCCGGCCGCGGCCGCCGCGGCGAGCCCGGTGCCGCCGCGTATCAGACCGCGGCGAGTCATGTTCATGTTCATGTGATCGGACCCTAGTGGCCGAGACCGCGCTCACCACCAGGTATTTGTGCAGATCTTGACCGGAGCACACGACAGCGCCGGGCCCACTCGTCGAAGGGTCGGCCCGGCGAACAGGGCTCAGATCCCCGCGGCGCCCGACAGATCCCGCTTGATCGCCGTCAGCAGTTCCGTCGCCCGCGCCCGCGCCGCCGGGAGGCCGGAGTGGTCCGGGACCGGGACCACCACCTCCAGGTAGCACTTCAGCTTGGGTTCGGTGCCGCTTGGGCGGACGATGACGCGGGCGCCGGTGAGGGTGTAGCGGAGGCCGTCCGTGGGCGGGAGGGTGGGGGTGCCGCGGGTGAGGTCCTCCGCCGAGGTGACCGGGAGGGACGCCAGGGCGGTGGGCGGGTGCTCGCGCAGGCGGCGCATCGCGTCGGCGATGACCGACAGGTCCTCCACCCGTACCGACAGCTGGTCCGTGGCGTGCAGGCCGTGTTCCAGCGCGAGGTCGTCGAGGAGGTCGAGCAGGGTCCGGCCGGACTCCTTCAGCTCCGACGCCAGCTCGGTGATGAGCAGCGCCGCCGTGATGCCGTCCTTGTCCCGCACGCCCTCGGGGTCCACGCAGTAGCCGAGCGCCTCCTCGTACCCGTAGCGCAGGCCGTCCACGCGGGCGATCCACTTGAAGCCCGTCAGGGTCTCCTCGTAGCCGAGCCCGGCCTTCTCGGCGATCCGGCCCAGGAGGGAGGAGGAGACGATGGACTCCGCGAAGGTGCCCGTGACGCCCCGGCCCACCAGGTGGGCGGCGAGCAGCGCGCCGACCTCGTCGCCGCGCAGCATGCGCCAGTCGCCGCCGTCGCGTACGGCCACCGCGCAGCGGTCCGCGTCCGGGTCGTTGGCGATGATCAGGTCCGGCTCGGTGCGGGTCGCCTGGGCGAAGGCGAGGTCCATCGCGCCGGGCTCCTCCGGGTTGGGGAAGGCCACGGTCGGGAAGTCCGGGTCGGGCTCGGCCTGTTCGGCCACCAGCACCGGCTCCGGGAACCCGGCCCGCGCGAACGCCGCGAGCAGTACGTCCTTGCCGACGCCGTGCATCGCCGTGTAGACGGTACGGGCGGTGCGGGCCGAGCCCTCGGCGAGCACCGCGTCCGTACGCGCCAGATACGCGTCCAGCACCTCGTCGCCCAGCACCTCCCAGCCCGACTCCGGCCGGGGCACGTCGGCGAGCGCGCGGACCGCGTCGATCTCGGCGGCGATCTCCGCGTCGGCGGGCGGCACGATCTGGGAGCCGTCGCCGAGGTACACCTTGTAGCCGTTGTCGCGCGGCGGGTTGTGGCTGGCCGTGACCTCCACGCCCGCGACCGCGCCCAGGTGCCGTATGGCGAAGGCGAGGACCGGGGTGGGCAGCGGGCGCGGCAGCACGGCGGCGCGCAGTCCGGCGCCGGTGATCACGGCGGCGGTGTCCCGCGCGAAGTCGGCCGACTTGTGCCGGGCGTCGTAGCCGATGACGACCAGGCCGCCCGCCTCGCCCTTGGCCTTGAGGTACGCGGCGAGTCCGGCGGCGGCGCGGATGACGACGGCGCGGTTCATCCGCATCGGGCCCGCGCCCAGCTCGCCGCGCAGCCCGGCGGTGCCGAACTGGAGCGTGCCGCTGAACCGCGCGGTCAGCTCCGCCGTGTCCCCGGCCTCGATGAGCTTCGCCAGCTCCTCGCGGGTCTCCGCGTCGGGGTCCTCGGCCAGCCACGCCTGGGCCCGTGCGATCACTTCGTCCTGCACCTCGGGTGAACCTCTCTCTCGAACTCTCCGACCCCCCTGAGCGGGCTACAGCCGGTTCAGCACCTGTCCCAGCAGCTCGCCCATGCGCGCCGCCGAGTCGCGGCCCGCCTGGAGGACCTCCTCGTGGTTCAGCGGCTCGCCCGTCATACCGGCGGCGAGGTTGGTGACCAGGGAGATGCCCAGCACCTCGGCGCCCGCCTCGCGCGCGGCGATGGCCTCCAGCACCGTGGACATGCCGACCAGGTCCGCGCCGATCACGCGGGCCATGCGGATCTCGGCCGGGGTCTCGTAGTGCGGGCCGGGGAATTGCGCGTAGACGCCCTCCTCCAGGGAGGGGTCGATCTCCTTGCACAGGGCGCGCAGGCGCGGCGAGTACAGGTCGGTGAGGTCGACGAAGTTGGCGCCGACGATCGGGGAGGTGGCCGTCAGGTTCAGGTGGTCGCTGATCAGCACCGGCTGGCCGGGGCGCATGCCCTCGCGCAGGCCGCCGCAGCCGTTGGTCAGCACGATCGTCTTGCAGCCCGCGGCGACGGCGGTGCGCACCCCGTGCGCGACGGCGGCGACGCCCCGGCCCTCGTAGTAGTGGGTGCGGCCCAGGAAGACCAGGGCGCGCTTGTCCCCGAAGCGGTACGAGCGGATCTTGCCGCCGTGCCCCTCGACGGCCGGCGGCGGGAAGCCGGGCAGCTCGGTGACCTGGAACTCGGCGTCGGGCTCGCCCAGGGCGTCCACGGCCGGGGCCCAGCCGGAGCCCATCACGAGGGCGACGTCGTGGGTCTCGGCGCCGGTGAGTTCGCGCAGGCGCGCGGCGGCGGCGTCGGCGGCGGCGTGCGGGTCGCCCTGGCGGTCGTCCGGAAGGAGAGATGCGTTCACGCCGATGAGGGTAGCCGGTGTTCTCCTACGCGCGTAGATGACAGAGCCCATGGGAATGCGATCGTTGTCATGCAGATTTCGACAAAGGGTGGGCAAAACGGCTGCGCAACGGCTGTGCGGGGTCCGGTGCGGTGCCAGTAAGCACCCGGCGCGCTGGCTTCGCGCCGGGTGCGGGACAATGGGGTACGTGACTCGGATCGTGATCATCGGTGGCGGACCCGGCGGATACGAGGCGGCGCTGACGGCCGCCCAGCTCGGCGCGGAGGTGACCGTCGTGGACTGCGACGGTCTGGGCGGGGCGTCGGTGCTGACCGACTGCGTGCCGTCCAAGACCCTCATCGCCACGGCCGAGGTGATGACCACCTTCGACTCCTCCTACGAGGAGCTGGGCATCATCGTCGCGGACGACACCCCGCACATCGAACAGGCGGCCCGCGTGGTCGGCGTGGACCTCGGCAAGGTCAACCGCCGGGTGAAGCGGCTCGCGCTCGCCCAGTCCCACGACATCACCGCCTCCGTCACCCGGGCCGGTGCCCGCGTCATGCGCGGCCGGGGCCGTCTGGAGGGCATGCAGGCCCTCGACGGCTCCCGCAAGGTCGTCGTCACCGCCGCCGACGGCACCGAGGAGACCCTCACCGCCGACGCCGTGCTCATCGCCACCGGCGGCCACCCGCGCGAGGTGCCCGACGCCCAGCCGGACGGCGAGCGCATCCTGAACTGGACCCAGGTCTACGACCTCACCGAGCTGCCCGAAGAGCTGATCGTGGTCGGCTCCGGTGTCACCGGAGCCGAGTTCGCCGGTGCCTACCAGGCGCTCGGCTCCAAGGTCACCCTGGTCTCCTCCCGCGACCGCGTGCTGCCCGGCGAGGACCCGGACGCGGCCGCCGTGCTGGAGGACGTCTTCCGCCGCCGCGGCATGAACGTGATGGCCCGCTCCCGCGCCCAGTCCGCCAAGCGGGTCGGCGACCGGGTCGAGGTCACCCTCGCCGACGGCCGCGTCATCACCGGTACGCACTGTCTGATGGCGGTCGGCGCGATCCCGAACAGCGCGGGTCTCGGCCTGGAGGAGGCCGGGGTCAAGCTGCGCGACTCCGGGCACATCTGGACCGACAAGGTCTCCCGCACCAGCGCGCCCGGCGTGTACGCGGCCGGTGACGTGACCGGCGTGTTCGCGCTGGCCTCCGTCGCGGCGATGCAGGGCCGGATCGCGGTCTACCACTTCCTCGGCGACGCGGTGACCCCGCTGGACCTCAAGACGGTCTCCTCGAACGTCTTCACCGACCCCGAGATCGCCACCGTCGGCTACAGCCAGGCGGACGTGGACGCGGGC
Organism: Streptomyces sp. NPDC002176; assembly: GCF_044903645.1. Classification (NCBI taxonomy): domain Bacteria; kingdom Bacillati; phylum Actinomycetota; class Actinomycetes; order Kitasatosporales; family Streptomycetaceae; genus Streptomyces; species Streptomyces sp. NPDC002176. The sequence continues at coordinate 770,920 of NZ_JBJDQW010000002.1, read as the reverse complement.
AAGATCGACGCGCGGATGGTGAAGCTGCCGCTGCTGCGCAACCCGCGCGCGAAGATGCAGGGCATCCGGGACGGCTTCGTCAAGATCTTCTGCCGTCCGGGCACCGGGATCGTGGTCGGCGGTGTGGTCGTCGCGCCGCGTGCCTCGGAACTCATCCACCCCATCTCGATCGCGGTCGACAACAATCTGACGGTCGAGCAGATCGCCAAGGCGTTCACCGTCTACCCGTCGCTGTCCGGCTCGATCGCCGAGGTGGCCCGGCAGTTGCAGTCCCGCAAGGCGGGCGGAGCGGGCTGACCGGCCCGGTCGAGCGGGCCCATGCGGGCGGCATAGTCGGCCGGTAAGGCCCTATATCAGTTCCGGGGTCCGCTTGCGAACAACTTCTGCTATTCGGCGCAAACTGCTGAAAGCAGACGGTCGTTGGGGTTACTGTCAGTTTCGTGTTCGCTGCAGAACGTCGTCAACTGATCCTCGAAATGGTGCGAGCGAACGGGGCCGTATCGCTCCGTGAACTCGCCCGCGTCGTCCAGACCTCCGAAGTGACCGTACGGCGGGACGTGCGCGCTCTGGAGGCAGAAGGACTCCTCGACCGCCGACATGGCGGTGCGGTACTGCCGGGTGGATTCACGCGAGAATCCGGCTTTCCGCAGAAATCGCATCTCGCGACCGCGGAGAAGACGGCCATCGCCGACCTCGCCGCGGGACTCGTCGAAGAAGGCGAGGCCATCGTGGTCGGCGCCGGTACGACCACGCAGGAGCTGGCCCGCAGACTGGCCCGGGTACCGGGGCTGACCGTGGTCACCAACTCCCTGCTGGTGGCGCAGGCGCTGGCCCATGCCAACCGGGTGGAGGTCGTCATGACCGGCGGCACCCTCCGGGGCTCCAACTACGCCCTCGTGGGCTCCGGCGCCGAGCAGTCCCTCCAGGGGCTGCGCGTCTCCAAGGCGTTCCTCTCAGGGAGCGGCCTGACCGCCGAGCGCGGGCTGTCCACGTCCAACATGCTGTCGGCCTCCGTGGACCGGGCTCTGGTCCAGGCCGCCTCCGAGGTCGTGGTCCTGGCCGACCACACCAAGCTGGGCACGGACACCATGTTCCGTACGGTGCCCACCGAGGCGATCACGCGCCTGGTCACCGACGACCCCCCGGCCCACGACGACCGCGCCGCCACCGAGCTCCAGGCCCTGGCCGACCAGGGCGTGCAGATCACGGTGACCGGAGCGGGCGGCGCCCCGGTGACCGACCAGCCCCAGCCCCCCCGCGGCCAGCGCTCCCAACTCCCCGGCCCCCGCCGCGGCCAGGTCCCCGGCGCCGCCCTCCGCGGAGTCCTGGCCGACCAGCCCACCGACCGCCCCCGAGTAGCCGACCTGCGCCGCAGGTAGGGACTCGCCGGGGTACGCCCTGACCGCACACCCTGCGTAGGGTTCCGGCCATGACTCAGGCGCACCCCGACCGCACGGCCCCGGAGGATCTGCTCCACCGCCTCACCCACCTCCGGGTGAACCGTTCCTCCGGCGGACCGGCGCTGTACAAGCCGGTCACCCTGCTGTGGGCCATGGCACGGGCCCGGCGCGGTGCGGAGCGGCTGCTGCCCTGGTCCGAGACGGAGCGGGAGCTGGCCGGGCTGCTGGCCGCCCAGGGAGCGCCCCCGCGCCCCCACTACCCGGTGGCGTCCCTCAGCCGGGACGGGCTGTGGGCACTGCCCGGCCAGGACGACGCGCCCACCGCCCACGGTGACCCGCGCCGCTGGTTCACCGAGCGACAGCCACTGGGCGGCCCGACCGAGGAGGTCTACGACCTCTTCCGGAACTCCGCCGTGGCCCGGCTCGCGGTGCGGGAACAGTTGCTGGAGCTGTACTTCGCCGACCATGACCCGGCGCCCCTCCTCGCCCGGCTCGGGCTGCCGTACACCGAACCCGAGACGCCCGCCGAGCCGGAACCGGAGCCCGACCCGCTGGACCTGGAGCTGCCCGCCGCCCGCCCGGGCGACCCGGAGCCCTGGCTCGTCACCGCCGCCGAGTACGAACAGGGCTGCCGTCTGCTGGAGCTGACGGAGGAGCAGCGACACGGCACGCGGGCCGTCGCCTCCGGCACTCGGCCCCGGCGCTCGCGGGCGGCCCGGCTGCTGGTGCTCGGGCGCAGCGAGGGGCGTTGCGAGAACCCGGAGTGCGCCGGGCAGCCCGCCGAGCTGACCGACCGGGGACTGCCGCTGCTGGAGGTCGACCATGTGCGGGAGCTGGCCCTGGGCGGCCGCGACCACCCCGGCCAGATGGTCGCGCTCTGCCCGAACTGCCACGCCGTCAAGACCCGTGGCCGCTCCCGCGAACGGCTGCGCGCCCTGCTGCTGACGGTGGCCGAGGAACGGCACCGGGAGGCACGTACCGGGAAATGACGAACGCCCGGCTCGAAGCCGGGCGTTCCTCACGATGCGACGGAGCGCGTCAGTCCTTGATCTCGCAGATCGGGGCGCCCGAGGTGATGGAGGCGCCGATTTCGGCGAGGAGGCCCTTGACGGTGCCTGCTCGGTGGGCGTTGAGGGGCTGTTCCATCTTCATGGCTTCCAGGACGACGATGAGGTCGCCCTCCTGGACGGTCTGGCCCTCTTCGACGGCCACCTTGACGATGGTGCCCTGCATCGGGGAGGCGAGGGTGTCGCCGGTGGCGGCGGGGCCGGACTTCTTGGCCGCGCGGCGCTTGGGCTTGGCGCCCGCCGCGAGGCCGGTGCGGGCCAGGGACATGCCGAGCGACGAGGGGAGGGAGACCTCCAGGCGCTTGCCGCCGACCTCGACCACGACCGTCTCACGGCCCAGCTCCTCGTCCGCGTCCGCGTCGGCGGGGGCGGTGAAGGGCTTGATCTCGTTGACGAACTCGGTCTCGATCCAACGGGTGTGGACCGTGAAGGGGTCCTTCGAGCCGGTCAGCTCGGGGGCGAAGGCCGCGTCCCGGACCACCACGCGGTGGAACGGGATGGCCGTGGCCATGCCCTCGACCTGGAACTCGTCCAGCGCACGGGCGGCGCGCTCCAGCGCCTCCTTGCGGGTGCGGCCGGTGACGACCAGCTTGGCCAGCAGGGAGTCCCACGCCGGGCCGATGACCGACCCGGACTCCACGCCCGCGTCCAGCCGGACACCGGGACCGGTCGGCGCCTCGAAGCGGGTGACCGTACCGGGGGCGGGCAGGAAGCCCCGGCCCGGGTCCTCGCCGTTGATGCGGAACTCGAAGGAGTGCCCGCGCAGCTCGGGGTCGCCGTAGCCCAGCTCCTCGCCGTCGGCGATGCGGAACATCTCGCGGACCAGGTCGATCCCGGCGACCTCCTCGGTCACGGGGTGCTCGACCTGGAGGCGGGTGTTGACCTCCAGGAAGGAGATCGTGCCGTCCTGGCCGACCAGGAACTCACAGGTACCGGCGCCCTCGTAGGCGGCCTCCTTGAGGATGGCCTTGGACGCGCGGTACAGCTCCGCGACCTGCGCCTCGGAGAGGAACGGCGCCGGGGCCTCCTCGACCAGCTTCTGGTGGCGGCGCTGGAGCGAGCAGTCACGGGTGGAGACGACGACCACGTTGCCGTGCTTGTCGGCCAGGCACTGGGTCTCCACGTGCCGGGGACGGTCGAGGTAGCGCTCCACGAAGCACTCGCCCCGGCCGAAGGCGGCGACCGCCTCGCGGACCGCCGAGTCGTACAGCTCCGGCACCTCTTCGAGGGTGCGGGCGACCTTCAGGCCGCGACCGCCACCGCCGAAGGCGGCCTTGATGGCGATCGGCAGGCCGTGCTCCTTGGCGAAGGCCACGACCTCGTCGGCACCGGAGACCGGGTCCGACGTGCCGGCGACCAGCGGAGCACCCGCGCGCTGCGCGATGTGCCGGGCGGCGACCTTGTCACCGAGGTCCCGGATGGCCTGCGGCGGCGGGCCGATCCAGGTCAGACCCGCGTCCAGTACGGCCTGGGCGAACTCGGCGTTCTCCGAGAGGAAGCCGTAGCCGGGGTGGATCGCGTCCGCGCCGGACTCCCGCGCCGCGTTCAGGACCTTCTGGATGTCCAGGTAGCTGGTGGCCGGGGTGTCACCGCCCAGGGCGAACGCCTCATCCGCGGCCCGGACGTGCAGAGCGTCCCGGTCCGGGTCGGCGTACACGGCCACGCTCGCGATCCCTGCGTCCCGGCAGGCCCGCGCGACACGGACAGCGATTTCGCCACGGTTGGCGATGAGCACCTTGTGCACGATTGAGGCTCCCTCCTTGAAACAAGCCGAGTTTAGGGACAGCCGACACGGCACATCGACCCGTCCCCAATGGTGAGCTTGCCCACACGGAGCGTGATGCGTGGCCCGCTCGACCCACGAAAGCCCTTGTCGCACCTCGGTACGCAGGACTCCACCGGAAAACCCTAGCCCTGTCATGTGGTCAAGGTCTCTGTGAGAGCGTGCTGCGGGCCACGCGGTTTCTTTGTGGAGTCCCTACGAATGGCCCAATGATTCTTTGCCGCCGACCGGGGTCTTGTCCCCCGTCCTACCCGTTAGTAGCGTTCACGCTGACCCGGCGTACTGCCGGTAACAGGCGATCCGCGCGGGGGCGGCGGGGCAGCGGCGAAGGTGGGGTGGGGCCGGTGGTGCGCAGACCGGTGGCTTGGATCGTGACGTTCGTGCTGCTGGCCGAGGCGGTCGGCATCGCGGGGGTGAACTGGCTGCTCGGGACGGTGGTGGACGGCCAGAACATGTCGCTGGCCGGTCTCGATCCCGATGTGATGGCGACGTCCTCGAAGGCGGGAGGCGTGGTCTTCGGGCTCTACTTCGCCCTCTGCGCCCTGGTGGCCTTGCTGGTCGCGGTGCGCGACCGCGCCCCGGCCGGGCTGGGCCGCGTCCTGCTGATCAGCGTCGCCGTGGTGAACGCCCTGCTGGGCGCGGTGGCCTGGGGGCTGGTGGGCCCGGGCGCGTTCCTCGCGCTGATGGTGGTCCTCGCCCTGCTGGTGCTGCTCCTGATGACGTACGACCGTCCGCGCGACACGGGCGCCCGCCGGGCCGACCCGCCCGGCGAGGGAGGCGCCCCGGAGGCCGCCCCCGAGCCGAAGCCCACGTCCACCCCTACGGGTGATCCTCAGGGCCGTACGGCCGACACCGGGAAGATCACTCGGACGGCGCCCACAACTCCGTGATCCCGACACCCAGTTCGCGCAGCAGCTTGCGGATCAGGGGGAGGCTGATGCCGATCACGTTGCCGTGGTCGCCCTCGATGCCCTCGATGAAGGGCGCCGAGCGGCCGTCCAGGGTGAAGGCCCCGGCGACGTGGAGGGGCTCGCCGGAGGCGACGTAGCGGGCGATCTCCTCGTCCGTGGGCTCGCCGAAGCGGACCACGGTGGAGGCGGTGGCGGACACGTACCGCTTGGCGGCGGTGTCCCACACGCAGTGGCCGGTCTGGAGGACCCCGGCGCGGCCGCGCATCGCCTTCCAGCGGGCGGTGGCCTCCTCGGCGTCGGCGGGCTTGCCGAGCGCCTGCCCGTCCAGCTCCAGCACCGAGTCGCAGCCGATCACCAGCGCGCCCTGCACCTCGGGACGGGCCGCCACCACGGACGCCTTGGCCTCGGCGAGCGCGAGCGCCAGCTCGGCCGGGGTGGGGGCGCTGACGGCGTCCTCGTCCACCCCGCTCACGATCACCTCGGGCACCAGTCCGGCCTGCCGCAGCAGACCCAGACGGGCGGGGGACTGGGAGGCGAGGACAAGGCGGCGGCGCTGGTCTGTCATGCGATCAGCCTAGCGCCGGACCTGTCCTCACCTCAGTCCGATCACGATCATCGCCAGCACCATGGCCAGGGCCATGAAGAGGCCGAGCCGCCTGAGCTTCTCCTCCATGTGACGGAGTTCCTCGGGCGGCTCGTTCTCCGGGTCTGACCACAGCATGGTTCCAGCGTGGGGCGCGGCCCGGCCCGCGCGCCTGAGTACCCGTACTCAGGTTCCGGCTCAGCCCGGCCAGTAGGTGCGGGACCAGGACACCGGGCCCGGCGCGGGCAGGCGGCGGCCCGCGATCCGGGCCGGGTCCGACCACGCGTCCCGCGGCGGCCCCGCCGCGCCGGACGGCGTCTCCGCCGCCGCCACGGCGCGGGCGCGGACCACCGCCAGGGCGGCGGCCAGCTCCTCCGGGGTGGGATTGCCTCGTACGACCTTGATGTTCATGACGGCTCCCGTCGGCGCGGTCCTACAGGGGGATGTTGCCGTGCTTCTTCGGAGGCAGGGATTCCCGCTTCGTACGCAGCTGACGCAGGCCCCGGACGACGTGCGCGCGGGTGTCCGACGGCATGATCACCGCGTCCACGTAGCCGCGCTCGGCCGCCACGTACGGGTTGAGCAGCGCGTCCTCGTACTCCTGGACCAGCCGCGCCCGCGTCTCCTCGCCCGTGCCGTCCGTCTCCGCCTCGGCGATGGTGCGGCGGTGCAGGATGCTGACCGCGCCCTGCGCGCCCATCACCGCGATCTGCGCGGTCGGCCAGGCCAGGTTGAGGTCGGCGCCCAGGTGCTTGGAGCCCATCACGTCGTACGCGCCGCCGAACGCCTTGCGGGTGATGACGGTGATCAGCGGGACGGTGGCCTCGGCGTAGGCGTAGATCAGCTTGGCTCCGCGCCGGATGATGCCGTCGTGCTCCTGGTCCACACCCGGCAGGAAGCCGGGCACGTCCACGAAGGTCAGCACCGGGATGTTGAACGCGTCGCAGGTGCGCACGAACCGGGCGGCCTTCTCGGACGCCGTGATGTCCAGGCACCCCGCGAACTGCATCGGCTGGTTGGCGACCAGACCCACCGGGTGCCCCTCCACCCGGCCGAAACCGGTGAGGATGTTCGGCGCGAACAGGGCCTGCGTCTCGAAGAACTCCCCGTCGTCCAGGACGTGTTCGAGCACGGTGTGCATGTCGTACGGCTGGTTCGCGCTGTCCGGCACGAGGGTGTCCAGCTCGCGGTCCTCGTCGCTGAGCGCGAGGTCCGCCTCCTCCGGGTAGACCGGGGCTTCGCTGAGGTTGTTGGACGGCAGGTACGACAGCAGCTGCTTGACGTACTCGATGGCGTCCTTCTCGTCGCCCGCCATGTGGTGGGCCACACCGGAGTTGGTGTTGTGGGTGCGCGCGCCGCCCAGTTCCTCGAAGCCGACGTCCTCACCGGTGACCGTCTTGATCACGTCGGGGCCGGTGATGAACATGTGGCTGGTCTTGTCCACCATCACCGTGAAGTCGGTGATCGCGGGGGAGTAGACCGCGCCGCCCGCGCACGGGCCGACGACCAGGCTGATCTGCGGGATCACCCCGGAGGCGTGGGTGTTGCGGCGGAAGATCTCGCCGTACGCGCCCAGGGAGGCGACCCCCTCCTGGATGCGGGCGCCGCCGGAGTCGTTGATGCCGATGACCGGGCAGCCGGTCTTCAGCGCGAAGTCCATGACCTTGACGATCTTCTGGCCGTACACCTCGCCGAGGGCGCCACCGAAGACGGTGAAGTCCTGCGAGAACACGGCCACCGGACGGCCGTCCACCGTGCCGTACCCGGAGACGACACCGTCGCCGTACGGACGGTTCGCCTCCAGGCCGAAGTTGGTGGACCGGTGACGGGCGAACTCGTCCAGCTCGACGAACGAGTCGTCGTCCAGGAGGAGTTCGATGCGCTCACGCGCCGTCAGTTTGCCCTTGGCGTGCTGCTTCTCCACCGCGCGTTCCGAACCGGCGTGCGTCGCCTCGTGGATGCGCCGCTGGAGATCCGCGAGCTTCCCGGCGGTCGTGTGGATGTCGGTGTCGTGACGCTCTTCCGGCTCGGACATCGGGATGCGGCTCCCTGCCTGCTCAAAAGGGGGGACGATTACTCATCCGTAGCGTAGTGCGGGGCCCGTCTCCCAGGAGTGCGGTCTTTCCCACACCTAGGGTTACTTGCATGACGCCGCACAATGCCTCAGGGCCCAGCCGCTGGTCCGACCTCGACCGCCCGCCGCTCGACGCGACCGCGCTGCGCCGCGCGCTCCTCCGGGAGGGCGGCCTGTGGTCCTCGGTCGAGGTGCTCCAGCGCACCGGCTCCACCAACTCCGACCTCGTCGCCCGCGCGTCCGCCGGTACGGCCGCGGAGGGCGCGGTGCTGGTCGCCGAGGAGCAGACGGCGGGACGCGGACGGCTGGACCGGCGCTGGACGGCCCCGCCGCGCTCGGGGCTCTTCTTCTCCGTGCTGCTGCGCCCCGCCGAGGTGCCGTTGGAGCGCTGGGGCTGGCTGCCGCTGCTGACCGGCGTCGCGGTCGCCACCGGCCTGGCCCGCGCGGCCGGTGTCGACACCGCCCTGAAGTGGCCGAACGACCTGCTGGTCACCATCGGCGGCGAGGAGCGCAAGGCGGGCGGCATCCTGGCCGAGCGGGCGGGGGAGGACGGCGTGGTCGTCGGCGTCGGCCTCAACGTCACCCTGCGCGCCGACGAACTCCCCGTCCCCCAGGCGGGCTCCCTGGCCCTCGCCAACGCCGTCAGCACGGACCGCGACACGCTGCTCCGCTCCGTGCTCCGCTCCCTGGAGACCTGGTACGACCGCTGGCGCGCGGCCGCCGGTGACCCGGTCGAGAGCACCCTCCAGGAGACCTACGCGGCGGGCTGCGCCACCCTCGGCCGCCAGGTCCGCGCGGAGCTGCCGGGCGATCGGGCGCTGGTGGGAGAGGCGGTGGCGATCGACGGCGACGGGCGGCTGGTGATCGCCACGGCGGAGGGGAAGCGGGAGGCCGTCGGGGCGGGGGACATCGTGCATCTGCGCCCGGCGTGAGGCGCCCGAGCGGGGCGTCGCGGGCGTTCCCCGGCCGGTGAGGCGGGCGTTCCCGGCCGGGGAAAGTGGGCAGAGGGGCGTGGGGGCGGCGGGCCGCGCTCCCGTCGTGCGCCGTGCGCGCTGGGCGGTGCTTCCGGGGGGTGGAAGGTGCGTCCGGGTGGGCGGTCCCGGCGGAGTGAGCTGGCGCACACCTGCCGTAGAGTTGAGGCCGGTCGGTACCTGACCGCGGCAGATCGGAAGGGCAGCAGGCGTGAGCGTCGACGACACGGGCTCCGGCGCGGGCGCGGAGGGCCGGGTGGACCCCGATGCCCCCGACCCCGGCGACGACCCGCTCGCCCTCCGCCTCGAACAGCTGATCCTCGGCGCCGAGCGCCGCTACACCCCCTTCCAGGCCGCCCGCAGCGCCGGTGTCTCCATGGAGCTGGCGTCCCGTTTCTGGCGGGCCATGGGCTTCGCCGACATCGGCCAGGCCAAGGCGCTCACCGAGGCCGACGTCCTCGCCCTGCGCAGGCTCGCCGGTCTGGTCGAGGCGGGGCTGCTCAGCGAGGCCATGGCGGTGCAGGTGGCCCGCTCCACCGGGCAGACCACCGCCCGGTTGGCCGAATGGCAGATCGATTCCTTCCTGGAGGGCCTGACCGAGCCCCCCGAGCCGGGCATGACCCGTACCGAGGTCACGTACCCGATCATCGAACTGCTCCTGCCCGAGCTGGAGGAGTTCCTCGTCTACGTCTGGCGCCGCCAGCTCGCCGCGTCCGCCGGGCGTGTCGTGCAGAACGTGGACGACGAGGAGATGGTCGACCGGCGTCTCGCCGTCGCCTTCGCCGACCTCGTCGGCTTCACCCGGCTCACCCGCCGGATGGAGGAGGAGGAACTGGGCGAGCTGGTCGAGGCGTTCGAGACGACCGCCGCCGACCTGGTGGCCGCGCGCGGCGGCCGCCTCATCAAGACCCTCGGCGACGAGGTGCTGTACGTCGCCGACGACGCGGCCACCGCCGCCGACATCGCCCTCCGCCTGGTCGAGACGCTGTCCAACGACGAGACGATGCCCGAACTGCGGGTCGGTATGGCGTTGGGCACGGTGACCACGCGGATGGGCGACGTGTTCGGCACGACCGTGAACCTCGCCTCCCGGCTGACCTCGATCGCGCCGCGCGACGCCGTGCTGGTCGACAGCGCCTTCGCGGAGGAGCTGATCCGCGCCGGTCTGGCGCCCGCCTCGGAGGCGGACGCGGCGGAGGCCGTCGCCACCGCCGAGAAGGAGGGCGAGGAGCCCCCGCAGTACCGTTTCGCCCTTCAACCGATGTGGCAGCGCTCGGTGCGCGGCCTGGGCATGGTCGAGCCCTGGCTGCTGGCCCGCCGGGACGACACGAACTGAGCCCTGGGCCTGTCCGGCGGATCAGGGTGCGGGGAATCAGCGGTGCCGATCTGCCACCCCGCGTCCGCGCCATGATCCGCCGGACAGGCCCTAGCGGCCCCGCAGTTCCAGGCAGAGGCCCAGTACGGGCACGCAGACGCCCTGCTTGTCCGGCGGGGGTGGCGTGCTGGTCGGGGTGGGGGTGGGTGCGGGTGCGGACTTGGCCGGTGGCTCGGGCTCGGTGGTGTGCGGTGTGGCCGCTGTGGGCCGTGGTGCGTCTGAGGTGGCGAGGGGCGGCGGGGTCTCGGTCGGGCGCGTGGGCGTCGCCTCGGCGCTGATGTCGACCGGGCTGCTGGGGGTGGGAGGCGTGGACTTCGTGGCGGAGGCCCTCACGGGCGAGGCCGACGGTATGGCGACGACGGTCGCGGAGACGCCCGGGGACGGTTCGACGCCCAGTCTCGACGTCCGCCGGGGTTCCGCCTCGGCGGTACCGGGCCCGGCGTCCGGCGCGATCCGCACGAAGCTCAGCACCGCGACCCCGAGTACGGCTGCCGCCGCCACGAGCAGCACGACCCGCCGCCTCCGCCTGTGCCGACCGCGCCCCGACGCGGTTACGGGGAGTGGAGGGAGGGCCGCCGTCGAGGCTGCGGCAGCGGCACTCACTTCCGCGCGAGAGCCCGCCCGCGACCGACGACCGGCTACCTCCGCCTGACCAACCCCGCCGCTCGGCCCGGCCCCGCCCCGCCTCCCTCGGGCGCCCGTCTGCGGACGGCTCTCAGCCTCCGGCCGCGTGGCCCCCGCAGCGGCTTCCCTCCCGGGCGGGGGCTGGCTGGCCGCCCCGGCCCGCCATGCCTCCGCAGCCGCGCCCGCCCGCGCGTCGGTGACGGCAGCCGATTTCCTTCCGGACTGGGGCTGGCTGGCCGCCCCGGCTAGCGGTGCCTCCGCTCGCGCGTTGGTGCCGCATTGCCCAGTCCCGGTGGCCGCTTCCCTTCCCGGGCCTTCTGCCCCAGCGCGCCGCATCTCGGCAGTCGCGCCTGCCCGAGCTTCAGCGCCGCGTTGCCCGGCCTGGGGAGCCGTTTTCCTCTCGGGCTGGGGCTGGCTTTCCGTACCGGCCCGTTGTGCCCCCATGGCCGCCCCCGCGCGGGTGTTGGTGCCGCGTTGCCCGGCCCGTGGAGCCGCTTCCCGCCCGGCCGGACGCTGGCTTTCCACCCCGGCCCGCCGAGCCTCAGCAGCAGTGCCCGCCCGCGAGGTAGTGCCGGGTTGCCCGGCTACGGGAGCCGCTTCCCGCCCGGCCGGACGCTGGCTCTCCACCCCGGCTCGCTGCGCCTCCGCAGCAGTGCCCGCCCCCGCGTCGGCGCCAGGTTGCCCGGCCCCGGGAGCCGCTTCCCGCCCGGCCTGGTGCTGGACTTCCGCCCCGGCCCGCCGTGCCTCCGCAGCCGCGCCCGCCCGCGCGTCGGCGCCCCGCCCGGTCCCCGCAGCCGTTCGCCTCCCAGCGCTGGACCGCCCCTCAGCCTCGGCCCAAGTCGCCCCCGGCCGCCCCTCGGCGCCATCCGCCTCGGCACCCGGAGTCGACCCCCTCCCGGCCTGCGGCCGGCCGCCCCCCACCGGCACCCCCCGCCCACCCCCCGTCCGCACCAGGAACGACATCCCCGGTGGCTTGGTCGGGTCTGTTGGGATGCGGGTCGGGGACGTCAGAGGAACCGATTCGGCAGGGGGCCGGGGTGGAGGCGTCGCGGGCTTCCGCTGTCTGGGTGTCATGGGCTCCGCTCCTCCCCGCCGCGCGCCGCCGGGCGCGTCAGCCGTGGGGGACGTTATGCGCTCGTGTGGGTGGTCCGGGCCGGGTCGGCGGGGCCATCACCCGAACGGGTGGGCACCGCTCTTTTCCGGGGACCGGTCCTGCTGCGATGATCGGGCCGACAGTGTGTTAACCCGCGTTAACCGGAGGATGGCATGGGCGAGGAGCGGTACGGGGAGTTCGTGCTGGTGCGCAGGCACGGCCACGTGGCCGAACTGGTGCTGGACCGGCCGAAGGCCATGAACGCCGTGTCGACGGAGATGGCCCGTTCGCTCGCGGCGGCCTGCACGGCGCTGGGTGCGGACCGGGATGCCCGGGTGGTCGTACTGACGTCCTCCAGTGAACGCGCGTTCTGTGTCGGCGCGGACCTGAAGGAGCGGAACTCGTTCAGCGACGCGGACCTGGTCCGGCAGCGCCCGGTGGCGCGCGGGGCGTACACCGGGGTGCTGGAGCTGCCGATGCCGGTCATCGCGGCGGTGCACGGCTTCGCCCTCGGCGGCGGCTTCGAACTGGCGCTGGCCTGCGACCTGATCGTGGCCGACGCGACGGCCGTGGTGGGGCTGCCCGAGGTGTCGGTGGGCGTGATCCCGGGCGGCGGCGGTACGCAGCTGCTGCCCAGGCGGGTCGGCGCGGCGCGCGCGGCCGAGCTGATCTTCACGGCCCGCAGGCTGGACGCGCCGGAGGCGGCCGCGCTCGGACTGGTCGACCAGCTCACCGAGGCGGGCCAGGACCGCGAGGACGCGCTCGCGCTGGCCGCGAGGATCGCGAAGAACTCCCCGGTGGGCCTCCGTTCCGCCAAGCGCGCCCTCCGCCTGGGCCAGGGCCTGGACCTGCGGGCCGGGCTGGAGGTCGAGGACGCGGCCTGGCGGGCCACGGCCTTCTCCGGCGACCGCGCCGAGGGCGTCGCCGCCTTCAACGAGAAGCGTGCCCCCGAGTGGCCGGGCGAGTGAGCCCGCGGTGACCACCTGATCGCCCGTGCCGATGCCCCTGATGTGCCCATTCGTCCCTAACCTGGGGTGATGGGAGAGGATGATCGGCTCGCTGCCGTGGTGGGGCTGGCGCAGGGGATGGCGGCCGCGCACACCGCGCCGGAGTCCTGGCGGGCGGCGGCGCTCGGGGCCTGCCGGGCGCTGGCCGGTAACTTCGCCGCGCTGTCGGTGTGGGAGCGGGAGCGGGGGCGGCTCAGGGTCCTGGTGAACGTCGGCAGGCGTGCCGAGGACGAGGAGGAGTTCCCGGAGCTGGAGGCGTACCCGGTCCACCAGTTCCCGGAGATCACCGAGTTCCTGCACGAACGCTGGGCCGGGGGCGGCGGCCCCAACGCCTGGGTGGAGACCGCGCGGGGTCCGGCCGCGGGCACCCCCGGCTACATCCACCAGCGGGTCGCCGCCCTGCGCCGTCGGGGTCGGGGCTGCTGTGTGGTCGCGCCCGTGGTGCTGCACGGCCGGGCCTGGGGCGAGCTGTACGTGGCCCGCGCGGCCGGGGTGCCGGTCTTCGACCGGGGGGACGCCGACTTCGCCACCGTGCTGGCCGCCGTCGTCGCGGCCGGGCTGGCGCAGACCGAGCGGCTGGAGGAGGTCCGCCGCCTCGCCTTCACCGACGCCCTCACCGGCCTGGCCAACCGCCGCGCGGTGGACGTACGGCTGGAGGAGGCGGTGGCGCAGCACCGGGTGGACGGGGCGGTGGTCAGCCTCGTCGTCTGCGATCTGAACGGGCTGAAGAAGGTCAACGACACCCAGGGGCACGAGGTGGGGGACCGGCTGCTGGAGCGGTTCGGGTCGGTGCTGTCGCTGTGCGGGGCGATGCTGCCGGGCGCGCTCGCGGCGCGGCTCGGCGGGGACGAGTTCTGTCTGCTGGCGCTCGGGCCGTCGGCCGAGGACGTGGTCGGGGCGGCCGGGGAGCTGTGCCGCCGGGCCGGTGCGCTGGAGCTGGGCGAGGGGGTGGCCTGCGGGGTCGCGTCCACCGGGCACGACATCGGGCCGGTGCACGACGCCCGGCGGCTGTTCCGGCTGGCCGACGCCGCGCAGTACCGGGCCAAGGCGGAGCGCGCGGACCTGCCGGTGGTGGCCGGGCGGGAGGGTCCGGACGACCCGGTGGTGCGGCTGGCGGACGAGACGCCGCCGCCCGCGAAGAACGAGCGCCGCCGCTTCCGGGGCCGCCGAGCCCGCGGCCGGTAAGGGGTGCGGACGCGATCCACTAGTGACACCGCCGCATTCAATGCGTACGCTCCTGAATATGGATATGCACTCTGTGGTGGTGGGGACCACCGGTGTCACCGCGCACGACGTCCTCGCCGTCGCGCGCGCCGGTGCCCGCGTGGAGCTGTCGGAGGAGGCCGTGGCCGCGCTCGCCGCGGCCCGCGAGATCGTGGAGGCGCTGGCCGCCAAACCCGATCCGGTCTACGGCGTCTCCACCGGCTTCGGCGCCCTGGCGACCCGGCACATCAGCCCCGAGCTGCGGGCGCAGCTCCAGCGCAACATCGTCCGCTCGCACGCGGCCGGCATGGGACCGCGCGTCGAGCGCGAGGTCGTCCGCGCGCTGATGTTCCTGCGCCTGAAGACGGTCTGCTCCGGGCACACCGGCGTACGCCCCGAGGTCGCGCAGACCATGGCGGACCTGCTCAACGCAGGGATCACCCCGGTCGTGCACGAGTACGGCTCCCTCGGCTGCTCCGGCGACCTCGCCCCGCTCTCGCACTGCGCGCTGGCCCTGATGGGCGAGGGCGACGCCGAGGGCCCCGACGGGACCGTACGCCCGGCCGGTGAGCTGCTGCGCGAGCACGGCATCGAGCCGGTCGAGCTGCGCGAGAAGGAGGGCCTGGCCCTCCTGAACGGCACCGACGGCATGCTCGGCATGCTGCTCATGGCCCTCGCGGACCTCGACTCCCTCTACACGTCGGCCGACATCACCGCCGCCCTCAGCCTGGAGGGCCTGCTCGGCACGGACAAGGTCCTCGCGCCCGAACTGCACGCCATCCGCCCGCACCTCGGCCAGGCCGCCTCCGCCGCCAACATGCTCGCCGTGCTCAAGGGCTCCCAGCTCACCGGGCACCACCAGGACGACGCGCCCCGCGTCCAGGACGCCTACTCGGTGCGCTGCGCCCCGCAGGTCGCCGGTGCCGGACGCGACACCCTGGCGCACGCCCGCCTGGTCGCCGAACGCGAGCTGGCCGCCGCCGTCGACAACCCGGTGGTGCTGCCCGACGGGCGGGTCGAGTCCAACGGCAACTTCCACGGCGCCCCGGTCGCCTACGTCCTGGACTTCCTGGCCATCGCCGCCGCCGACCTCGGCTCCATCGCCGAGCGCCGCACCGACCGGCTGCTGGACAAGAACCGCAGCCACGGGCTGCCGCCGTTCCTCGCGGACGACGCGGGCGTGGACTCCGGTCTGATGATCGCCCAGTACACGCAGGCCGCGCTGGTCAGCGAGCTGAAGCGGCTCGCCGTACCGGCCTCCGCCGACTCCATCCCGTCCTCCGCCATGCAGGAGGACCACGTCTCGATGGGCTGGTCGGCCGCGCGCAAGCTGCGGACCGCCGTGGACAACCTCACCCGGGTCATCGCCATCGAGCTGTACGCGGCCGCGCGTGCCGTCGAGCTGCGGGAGGGGCTGGAGCCCGCGCCCGCCTCGCGCGCGGTGATCGAGGCCGCGCGGGCGGCCGGGGTGGGCGGTCCGGGCCCGGACCGGTTCCTCGCGCCCGACCTGGCCGCCGCCGACGCCTTCGTGCGCGGGGGCGGGCTGGTGGCGGCCGCCGAGACGGTCACCGGACCGCTGCGCTAGCCGCCACGTAAGGGGCCTCACCTACGGGTGGGGCCCCTTTTTGGAGCTTTTCAGAACTCCAGCCGCTCCCGGCGCACCGAATACACCACGAAGCCCGCGCCCACGGCGAGGAACAGGGTGCCGGAGACCACGTACGGCGTGGTGTCGAAGCTTCCCGTGTCCGCCAGCCGCGTCGTATCGGACGCGGTCCGACCGGCCAGGCCGGACACCGTGGTGACCTGCTCGGTGATCCCCGAGTCCGGGCTGCCGGAGTCCGCCGCCCCGGAGACCGCGGTACCGGCGGCCGTCGAGCCCGTCGTGGGGCCCTCCTGCGAGGCGTTGGCGGACGGGACGAACCACAGGGCGCACAGCAGAGTGCCCGCGGCGGTGGCGGTCATCAACGGACGGCGAGCGAATGCCACGGAGTATCGATCCCCCTTGTGACGCTGGTGAATTGGCCGTGTGGAGCGATGTTAGTGAAAATCGCGGGTCACAGGAAAGTCACGACAGGTTTCGGTTCTAGGCTCGCCCCATGGACGCTGAAGAGACATCACGTTTTGTACGTCTTCGGGTGGAGCTGGTCCTGGAGGTGCTCGACGACGACGAGCTGACCAAGGCCGCGCTGCGCCGCATCGCCACCGACCCGGAGCTCCCCGACGCGGAGCGGGCGCAGGCCGAGGGCGCTGTGACGGAAGACACCGCCGAGGCGCTGGCCTATCTCGTCGACCCGTTCGACCTGGTCAGCGAGGTGCCCGGAGTGGAACTCCAGCAAGCCTCCTGGTCCAGCGAGCGGTCCGCGTACGACGCGGATTCGACCGATTGGGACCTATATGAGGATGATGAGGCGGACGGCGAGGAGCCGGACGGCGAGAACGAGCGGTAGACCGGGCGGCATCGGCCGCGGGATTCGGGGCACGCATCACCCGGACGGCAACCGCCGTCCGGGTTTTCACGTCTGACAAGTGGCGCACGGAGTGCCGCGCACAGCCCGTCCCGGCAGGGGACGTGGCGTTTCCCACACAACCCCCGTACGGGGAACGGGAAGGCGTGGCCGTGGCGTTGAAAGATTTCAACGGGGACTCTCGGGGTTCTGGCGGATTCGGCAACGATGGAGAAGCGTGTGATGACGGACAGTAAGCGGCGCAACGGCCTGACGGTCGCGTCCGCTCTGCTCGGTGGCGTGCTCGTGCTCACGGGCTGTTCCGGTGGCGGTGACGCCAACGCGTCCGACGGCGGTGAGAGCTCGCAGGCGCAGGCCGACGAGGCGGCGGCGCAGAAGTCGTCCGAGGCTCAGATCACGATCACGCCGAAGGACGGCTCGAACAACGCCTCCATCAACAACTCGGCCGCGGTCAAGGTCGCCAAGGGCACCCTGACCGGCGTGAGCATGACCACCGCGGACGGCAAGCCGGTCGACGGCACGCTCTCCGCCGACAAGCTCAGCTGGAAGCCGACCGCGCAGTTGGACCGGTCGACGACCTACAAGCTCGCCGCCGAGGCCAAGGACTCCGAGGGCCGCGTGGCCCACGAGAACGCCTCCTTCACCACGGTCTCCCCGACCAACAGCTTCATAGGCAACTTCACCCCGGACAACGGCAGCACCGTCGGGGTGGGCATGCCCGTGTCGATCAACTTCGACAAGGCGATCACCGACAAGGCCGCTGTGCAGAAGGGGATCACCGTCTCCTCCAGCAGCGGCCAGGAGGTCGTCGGCCACTGGTTCAACGCCAACCGGATCGACTTCCGCCCGGAGACGTACTGGAAGGAGAACTCCACCGTCACGCTGAAGCTGTCGCTCGACGGTGTCGAGGGCGCCGACGGCGTCTACGGCGTCCAGCAGAAGACGGTCACCTTCCACGTCGGCCGCAACCAGGTCTCGTACGTCGACGCGAAGACCAAGCAGATGAAGATCACGCAGGACGGCAAGGTCGTCAAGACGATACCGATCTCGGCCGGTTCCCCGGAGAACAAGACGTACGCCGGGACCATGGTCATGTCCGAGAAGTTCGAGCAGACCCGGATGAACGGCGCGACCGTCGGCTTCACCGACGACGACGGCAAGGGCGAGTACGACATCAAGGACGTGCCGCACGCCATCCGCCTCACCGGCTCCGGCACCTTCCTGCACGGCAACTACTGGGGCGCCAAGTCCATCTTCGGCAGTGAGAACACCAGCCACGGCTGTGTGGGCCTGTCCGACACCAAGGGCGCCAAGGACCCGAACACCCCGGCCGCCTGGGTGTTCAACCACTCCCTCGTCGGTGACGTCGTGGTCATCAAGAACACCGGTGACAAGACCGTCGCCCCCGACAACGGCCTGAACGGCTGGAACATGGACTGGGCGCAGTGGAAGGCCGGTTCGGCCGTCTGATCGCCCGTTGGACCCCCTGAGCGCACGAGTGCCGCCCCTCCTGGTGAGGGGCGGCACTTCCGTCTCAGAGCGTCGGTACCGCCGCCGCGCCCCAACTCGCCAGCAGGCGCAGGGACTCGGCCGAGGCGGAGCCCGGTTCGGCGTGGTAGACGATCAGGTTGAGGTCCGCGTCGCCCGTCAACCGCAACCCCTCGAAGCTCAGGGCGAGTTCACCGACCAGCGGATGCCGCAGCCGCTTCACGCCGTAGAACTGCTCCTTCACGTCGTGCGTGGCCCACAGGCGGCGGAACTCCTCGCTCTTGACGGAGAGTTCACCGACCAGCGCGGCCAGCCGGGCGTCGTCCGGGAAGCGTCCGGCGTCCATCCGCAGCCCGCAGACGATGTCGATCGCCTTCTGCTCCCAGTCGATGAACAGCTCGCGGTACTCCGGGCAGAGGAACACCAGCCGGGCCCAGGTGCGGTCCTCGGGCGGCAGGCCCGCCCAGTCGCCGAACAGCGCGGTCGCCATCCGGTTCCAGGCCAGGATCTCCGTGCGCCGCCCCGCGATGTACGCCGGTACCGCGTCCATCGAGTCCAGCAGATGCTGCAGCGTGGGCCGCACCTGCGGTCGGCGGGCCTGCGGCCGCTTCTTGTGTGGCGCGGGCTTGGCCAGATGGGTCAGATGCGCGTGCTCGGCGTCGGTCAGGCGCAGCGCGCGGGCGATGGAGTCCAGCACCTCCGCCGACACGTTCCGCCCGTTGCCCTGCTCCAGCCGCGTGTAGTACGCCACCGACACCCCGGCCAGCTGCGCCAGCTCCTCGCGGCGCAGCCCCGGCACCCGGCGGCGCCGGCCGAACTCGGGCAGTCCCACGTCCTCCGGCTTGAGCCGGGCCCGGCGGCTGCGCAGGAACTCGCTCAGCTCGGCCCGCCGGTCCAGCGGGCGGCTCGCGGCCGTCTCCGGCTGTTCGTCCATGCCTCAAGTATCGAGGGCCCCGCCGGGTCGTACGCGCCGGAGCCTGTCCCTCCCAGTGGTAGGCACACCGGTCGTACGAAAAGGCGTGGCCTGGGTGGGGACGCGGGATGGGGGCACTCTGGGGGAGTGCCCGGTCGAAACCGTGTCCGGGCCACCACGAAGTTGAGGAGAACCCCGGCATGACCACTGTTGCTGCGTACGCCGCGCCCGCCGCCAAGGCGCCCCTGGAGCGGACCACGATCGAGCGGCGGCCGGTCGGCGACCACGACGTCCTGATCGACATCAAGTTCGCGGGGATCTGCCACTCCGACATCCACCAGGCCCGCGACGGCTGGGCCGAGGGCATCTTCCCGATGGTCCCCGGCCATGAGATCGCGGGTGTCGTCAGCGAGGTCGGCCCGAAGGTCACCAAGTTCGCCGTCGGCGACCGGGTGGGCGTCGGCTGCATGGTCGACTCCTGCCGCGAGTGCGACAACTGCAAGGCCGGCCTGGAGCAGTACTGCACCGGCGGCGGCCCCACCCTCACCTACAACGACACCGACAAGCAGGGCGAGCCCACCTACGGCGGCTACTCCGAGAGCGTCGTGGTGAACGACGACTTCGTCGTCCGCATCCCCGACGGCCTCTCCCTGGACGTGGCCGCGCCGCTGCTGTGCGCGGGCATCACCACGTACTCCCCGCTCAAGCACTGGGGTGTCGGCCCCGGCAAGAAGGTCGCCGTGGTCGGCCTCGGCGGGCTCGGGCACGTCGGCGTGAAGATCGCGCACGCGCTGGGCGCCGAGGTCACCGTGCTCTCGCAGTCCCTGCGCAAGAAGGACGACGGGCTGCGGCTCGGCGCCGACCACTACTACGCCACCAGCGACCCGAAGACCTTCGAGGAGCTGGCGGGCACCTTCGACGTCATCCTGAACACCGTCTCGGCCCCGCTCGACTTCGCCGAGTACGTGTCCCTGCTGCGCACCGACGGCACCCTGGTCAACGTGGGCCTGCCCGAGGAGCCGGTGCAGATCACCCTCCAGTCGATGTTCGGCCAGCGCCGCAGCATCTCCAGCTCCGGCATCGGCGGCATCGCCGAGACCCAGGAGATGCTGGACTTCTGCGCCGAGCACGGCGTGGGCGCCGAGATCGAGCTGATCGGCGCGGACGAGATCAACGCCGCGTACGACCGCGTCACGGCCAGCGATGTGCGCTACCGCTTCGTCATCGACACGGCGACGATCTGACGCCAGGTATCAGCCATGAGAAGGGCCGCCCGGCTCCGGCCGGGCGGCCCGTTCTCGTGTGCGCTCAGCCCTGAGCGGGGGCGACGCCGATCGGGCAGGAGACGCCCGTGCCGCCGATGCCGCAGTACCCGGCGGGGTTCTTGTCCAGGTACTGCTGGTGGTACGGCTCGGCCGGGTAGAACGGGCGCCCCTCGGCCGGGAGGATCTCCGTGGTGATCGTGCCGTGCCCGGAGCCGGTGAGCACCTTCTGGTACGCGGCACGGGACGCCTCGGCGGCGGCCGCCTGCTCCGGGGTGTGGGTGTAGATCGCGGAGCGGTACTGGGTGCCCACGTCATTGCCCTGTCGGAAGCCCTGCGTGGGGTCGTGGGACTCCCAGAAGGTCTTCAGCAACTGCTCGTACGAGATGACCTCGGGGTCGTAGACCACGCGGACCGCCTCGGTGTGGCCGGTCAGGCCCGAGCATGCCTCCTCGTAGGTGGGGTTCTCGGTGAAGCCGCCCTGGTAGCCCACCAGCGTGGTGTAGATCCCCGCCGGAAGCTGCCAGAACTTGCGCTCCGCGCCCCAGAAGCACCCCAGCCCGAAGTCGGCGACCTCAAGCCCCTCGGGGTAGGGGCCGCTGAGCTGGTTGCCCAGAACAGTGTGCCGGGCGGGGACCTCGAAGGCGGGCGCGTCCCGCCCCGTGAGCGCCTGCTCCGGGGTGGGCAACTGCGGTGTGCGGCCGAAGAGCATGAGGTCTCCCTGGTCGGTCTCGGGTGCGGACTTGCATCTTGTACAACGGCTCGCGTGCCGCTGGAATTCCGTTCAGCCCGCGGTCCGCCGGGCCTCCAGTACGGCTCTGTCGCGGACCTGGCAGAAGTACGCCGCCTTGTTGTTCCGGTACCGCCACGGCAGCGCGTCCACATGGCCGTCGACCAGCCGGAAGTGCTCCACGGCCGCCTCGTCGCGGCCCTGGAGGTGCAGGTAGTAGGCGAGCAGGTGGCGCAGCTCCGGCAGGCGCGGGTGCGCCGGGTCGGCTGCGGCCGCGTCCTTCAGGGCCGCCTCCACCCGCGCCACCATCACCGGGGTGTTGTCGGCGGTGGTGTCGTCGGAGTCGTCGTGCTCGAAGTGCGCGATCAGCGGCAGCGCCGTCAGCAGGCTCCCGGCAGGCGCCGCGGCGGCGGCCCGCTCGGCGAACTCGGTCGCCAGCCGCTCCGAGCCGCGCCACTTGGCGCACCAGTACTGCAGGGCCGAGAAGTGCGCCTCGTAGTGGTGCGGGGCGCGGGCCGTGATCTCGGTCCACAGATCGTCCATCTTGGCGTTGGGGTAACCGAGGCCGAGCGCCAGCCAGATCTCCGCGACGTGCGGCGTCGGGTCGTCCGGGTTGAGCGCCGCCGCCCGCGCGACCTCCTCGCGGGCCTCGAGCAGCGTGCGGTGGAACCCCTCGAACTGCTCGTGCGTGGTGTACTGCGCCCGCTTGGCGCCCCGCACCCGCCAGGCCAGGATCACCGCGCTGCGGGCCCGGACCACGGCCGCGTCCGGGTCCTCGGGGCGCTCGGCCTCCCAGGCCAGCAGCCAGGCGTCGTCGTCGGCCGCCTTGTCGGCCAGCCGGAACGTGAGCAGCGACCGGCGCTCCCAGTCCCGGCCGACGGCCGCCATCAGGTCGGCGGCGGGGCGCCAGTCGCCGCCCCGGACCCCGGCGAGCGCGGCGGCCGTCTCGGGGGTCGGCGGGCCGGCCGAGTCGGTGTTCTGCCGCTCGGCGGGCAGCAGGCCGAGCGCTGCCGAGGCGGCGGCCTTCGCGGAGGCGGTCGCCTCGGCCTCGTCGGCGGCGACGGCGGCCTCCGCGTTGCCGGAGAAGAACTCCTTCAGGAACACCTTGGCCAGCCAGGCGGCGAAGAGCACGAAGGGAAGTGCCAGGACGGCCAGTATCCAGAGCAGGACGGTCATGTGCGGGCGGGGTCCGTTCGGGTCGGGGGGTGGTCGGCGGTTCGGTCGCTCAGACGGGCTGGACGACCGTCGGCGGGAGCAGGGCGCGCAGCGGGGCGGTGTCCGGCACGTCGGCCAGGGCCGCGTCCAGGGCCGCCTCCATCGCGTCCTCGGGGCTCGCCCCGGCGCCGTCGGTCGTGCCGGGCAGCCGTACGGTGGCCGGGCGCGACCAGGAGAACTCCCAGCTCAGCAGCGAACGCGCGCTGAACTCGGCCAGCACCATCGTGCGCAGCGAGTCACCCAGCGCGGGCCGCACGAACTGGCGGAACGCCCGTCCCTTCGCCGCGGACGCCTCCTTGGACAGCGGCAGCCGCTCGGCCACGCGCCACAGGCGGCCCTCGTCGATGGCGTCGAGCAGATCCGCGAGGGTCGTGGGGCGTCCGATGTAGGCGGTCAGCGCGCGGTGCAGCGGGGTCTGCGCGGTGGTGATGCCCTCGGCCATGGCGACGTTCAGCAGCTCCGGCCAGTCGGCGGTGCGCCGGAAGCCCAGCGCCTCCACCGTCAGGGCGGCCTCCTCCAGCGCCGTCAGGGCGTGCTCCGGGTCGGTGAGCAGGGCCAGGGCGGGCCCGTCGCCCTCGGAGCGGCGTCCGTCGGCGGGCAGCGTCTCGATACGGCGCACCCGCTCGGCCATCGGCGGGTGGGAGTCGTACCGGGACTCCGGCTCTTCGGGCAGCCCGGCGCGCAGTTTCTCCAGCCCGGCGGAGCGCGCCGCCAGGAACTCGCGGAACCCGCCGAAGAACTGACCGCGCGGCGGCAGCGTACGGGCGGGCAGGCCGAGGGTCGCGTACGTCTCGAGGTAGAAGCCGTGGGCGGCCACGAGGACCGGGATCTCGCGGAGCGCCGAGGCGGTGACGTCGCGTCCGGCGATCCGGACGGCGGCCAGGTCGGCCGCGAACTCCTGCCCGCGCGCGGTGCTGAGTGAGGCGCGCAGACAGAGCCCCGCGTACCAGGTGTAGAGCCGCGCCATCCCCCGGTACAGCGCGCCGGTGTGCCGGGTGTCCACCTCGCGGGCTTTCTTGCCCTTGGCGATCCGCTTGGCGGCGGTCCGCTCCTGGCGCTCGCGCTCGTCGGCCACCTTGCCGTCGGCGGTGGCGTGGAACTGCTCGACGACCCGGCTGATCTGCGCCCGGCCGCGCACCACGATCGCGGACAGCCGGGTGTCGCCCGCGGTGAAGTGTCCGTACTCGTGGCCGAGGACGGCACGCAGCTGGGCCTCGCTCAGCCCGGTCAGCAGCGGCACGCCGAGGGTGAGGGTGTGCGGGCCGGGGCGCAGGCCGAGCAGCCGCGCGTCCTCGCGTACGGAGGCGTTCACCTCGGGGGTGAGCAGGATGCGGGCGGGGGCGTGGCCGCCGCTCGCGTCGGCCACCTCGCGCACCAGCGCCCACAGCCGGGGCTCGTCGGCCTCGCCCACCTCGACGGCGGCGGGGTCGTCGGCCGGGGGGACGCGCAGCATGAACATGCCGCGCACGACGGGTACGGCCAGCAGCACCGTGACGATGGTGATCTTGATGGCCGCGAAGCCGTGCAGTCCCCAGTGGAACAGGGCGATGTCGGCACCGGCCAGCGCCGCCAGCAGGACGAGGCTGACCAGGTAGAAGCCGGACAGCAGGACGAGGGCGCGCAGCGCGCGCAGGGTTGCGCCCATCGGAAAGATCCCCCCCATGGCATCCGGGCCGGCCGGAGCAAGACGAACGAGGCGCACACCGTCGCGCGGTGCCGCCGTCTGAGTGTGGGGGGACTCGGGCCCGGGCAAAGCAGGAGCAAAGCCCAGGGCAAGCGGAGTATGCCCTACCGCAGGTCAGCGGGGCAATACGTACTCTCCGGGAGGCCGGACCGGGGTGTCAGCCGGGCAGGCTCGCCGGGTTGCCGCCGTTGGCCTCGTAGCCCGCGACCGCCAGGGCGCGGTACACCGCGAACGCCTCGGCCGGTTCCTCGGAGAGGCTCCACGGGAGCGCGCCCACGTGGCCGTCCACGTGCACCAGCTGGTCCATGGCCTCCGCCCAGCGCTCGGCCCGCACCAGGAAGAACACCAGCAGATGCCGGACGTGCGCGAGCATCGGATCGTCCGGCCGGGCGGAGTGCACCGCGTGCAGCGCGCCGTGTATCGCCTTGACCACGACCTCGCTGCGGTAGAACCCCGCGACCAGGTTCACCTCCGGCAGATGCTCGAAGACCGCGAACAGCGGCAGCGCGGCCAGCAGCGACCCCTCGGGCGCGCGGGCGGCGGCCGCCTCGGCGAACGCGTACGCCTCCTCGCGCGAGCCGTGCCACTTCTCGCAGGTGTAGTGCAGCGCGGCCAGGTGGGCGCCCATGTGGTGCGGGGCGATGTCGAGGATCTTCCCCCACAGCTCGTCGAACTCCGGCCGGGACCAGCCGAGTCCGCGCGCCACGGACAGCATGACGATGTGCGGCACGGGGTCGCCGGGGGCGGCGAGCGCGGCCCGCTCACACGCGTCGCGCGCCTCCTCCATGATGATCCGGAAGTCGTCCGTGCCCGGCACCGACGTCCGCCACGCCTGCTGAGCCAGGAACTCGGCGTGCACCGCCGCGCCGCCCGCGTCCTTCGGCTGCTCGGCCCGCCACACCCGCAGCCACTGGCCGCCCGGCGTCTGATGTATTCCGCCCGGCCGCTCGCGCAGCTCCAGCGAGGCCGCTCCGGCGAACGCCTGCACCCGCTGCCAGCGCGTCTCGCCCTGCGCCTCCGTGCCCGCGAGGAGCTGGGCCGCGGCGCGGTAATCACCGGTGCGGCCGACCAGGTCCAGCACGTCCAGCAGGTCCTGGTCGGGGCCCGGCATCCGGATGTCCAGCTCCTCCTGGCGCAGGAAGCCGTACCGCTCGGGGTCGGCGGCGTCCGGGTGGCTCGGGTGGACACGCTCGATCCCGCCGCGCCCGCGCCGGATCAGCGGGAGCAGCGCGAAGGCCAGCAGGGCCAGCGCCAGGAGCAGCCAGAGAGTCGCCATGAGTCAAGCGAACCAGATGCCGGTGACAGTTGGCCAACCCTCCCGCCAGCCTGTGGAAAACTCCCGTCCACCGCCCGCCCCGCGCCCCGGCGTCCGGCAGCACTCCCGCGAGCGCATTACGCTCGGTGCACATGAGCGACAGGCACATCAGCGAGCACTTCGAGACTCTGGCGATCCACGCGGGCAACACCGCCGATCCCCTCACCGGCGCGGTCGTCCCGCCCATCTACCAGGTCTCGACCTACAAGCAGGACGGCGTCGGCGGCCTGCGCGGCGGTTACGAGTACAGCCGCAGCGCCAACCCGACCAGGACGGCGCTGGAGGAGAACCTCGCGGCGCTGGAGGGCGGCCGCCGCGGCTTCGCGTTCGCCTCCGGCCTCGCCGCCGAGGACACCCTGCTGCGTACGCTGCTCAGCCCCGGCGACCACGTCGTCATCCCGAACGACGCCTACGGCGGCACCTTCCGCCTCTTCGCCAAGGTCGCCACCCGCTGGGGCGTGGAGTGGTCCGTCGCCGACACCAGCGACCCGGCCGCCGTGCGCGCCGCGATGACCCCGCGCACCAAGGCCGTCTGGGTGGAGACCCCCTCCAACCCGCTGCTCGGCATCACCGACATCGCCGCCGTGGCCCAGGTCGCGCACGCGGGCGGGGCGAAGCTCGTCGTCGACAACACCTTCGCCACCCCCTACCTGCAGCAGCCGCTGTCGCTCGGCGCGGACGTCGTCGTGCACTCCCTGACCAAGTACATGGGCGGCCACTCGGACGTGGTCGGCGGTGCGCTGATCGTCGCCGACGAGGGTCTGGGCGAGGAGATCGGCTTCCACCAGAACGCGATGGGCGCCGTCGCCGGTCCCTTCGACTCCTGGCTGGTGCTGCGCGGCACCAAGACCCTCGCGGTGCGCATGGACCGGCACAGCGAGAACGCCACGAAGATCGCCGACATGCTGACCCGGCACCCGCGCGTGAGCAGCGTGCTCTACCCGGGCCTGCCCGAGCACCCCGGTCACGAGGTCGCCGCCAAGCAGATGCGGGCGTTCGGCGGCATGATCTCCTTCCGGGTCACGGGCGGCGAGGAGGCGGCCGTCGCGGTGTGCGACCGCGCGCAGATCTTCACCCTCGGCGAGTCCCTGGGCGGCGTGGAGTCCCTCATCGAGCACCCCGGCCGGATGACGCACGCCTCCGTCGCCGGTTCGCTGCTGGAGGTTCCCTCCGACCTGGTCCGCCTGTCCGTGGGCATCGAGAACGTGGACGACCTGCTGGAGGACCTGCAGCAGGCGCTCGGCAAGTAAGCGCGCTCCGGCCTACCAGCCGGACAGCGGCGGGGTCGTCCGAGAGGGCGGCTCCGCCCACGGCCGGGTCAGCGCGGCCCAGGTGAGGAACGCGACCGCCGCCGCGCACAGCACCAGCCACAGCAGTCGGCGCGTGTGCCGCCGCAGCCGCAGCAGCCGGGCGCCCCGGCGTACCGCCTCGCCGGGCAGCTCCGGCGGCACACTCACCGGCACCGTCTCCATCAGCCGCCGTACGGCGGCCTCGCGCTCCGGCCGATTCACGGCTGGAGCCGTCTCATGAGGTGGCCCGCCGCGCGCGGGGCGGTCCAGGGCGGCGGATGCAGCACCGTGGCCGTCGCCCGGTCGCACAGGGCGTGTACGCGCTCGATGGGGAGGCCCAGCAGGGCCGCCGTCTGCTCGTCGGCCAGCCCCTCGTACAGCCGCAGCACCAGGACCAGCCGTTCGCGCGGGGTCAGCGCGGCGAGCGGGCCGCGCGGGCGGGAGCGGTGCCAGGGCGCGTGGGCGAAGCCGGTCGCCAGATGCCCGCGGGCGCGGTCGTAGGGGTCCTCGCCGGGCGGGTGGTCCCAGTGGGCGTAGGTGTGGGCGAGCGCCCGGGTCAGCAGGCGCCGCGCGCGCGGGTTGGCGTCCGGCTTCTCCGCGGTGAGCAGCGTGGCGGTGTGCAGCAGCCGGGTCGCCGCGCCCGCGACGAACCCTCCGAACTCCTGTGCCCTGCGGGCATCCCGCACGGCCGCCCGATCACGCACCCCGCCTCCCCCCAGCGCACCCTGCGGCGCGAGAAGAACCCGTGGCACCCGGGCGCGTGCCCGGGGCCCGGTCTCATCTGAGGCCCGCGGGGGCCCGGGGGTCAAGAGCCGGGAGGGGGCGTCCTCAGGAGGCGGCGGGCGGCTGCGGCTGGACGGCCATGCGCGCGGACAGCGCGGTGTTGAAGCGGCTGAGGAGATCGCAGAAGCTCTCGCGTTCGGCCGGTGTCCACTCCTCGGTCAGCTCGGCCATCAACTGGCGCCGGGAGGCCCGTACCTCGGCCAGCCGGGTGCTCCCGCGCGGGGACAGCTGGAGCACCACCGCGCGGCCGTCCTCGGGGTGCGAAGTGCGCTTGACCAGGCCCGCGTCGACCAGCGGGGCCACCTGCCGGGTCACCGTGGAGGAGTCGATGCCCATGCTCGCGGCGAGCGCCTTGACGCCCATGGGACCTTCGTTGTCGAGGCGGTTGAGCAGCAGGTAGGCGGCGCGGTCCATGGAGTTGCGCACCTGCCCGACCCCGCCGAGCCGCGTCTGTTCGGCGCGGCGCGCGAACACCGCCACCTCGTGCTGGAGGGTGTCGAGCAGACCGCTGTCACCGACGGTTGTCATGTCCATCGACATATCAGGTGTTGTGGGCATGGCCGGAGGCTCGCTTCATGAAGGGGCTGCTGGGTTGGGGGACAGGGTACGCGGCCGGGCGGTTGCCCGTACGGGCGCCGGGGAAACCCGCCCTCGAGACCTGCGTCGGCGCCGGTCGCGAACGTGAACTGCGAGACTTGGCACATGAGCTACCGCACGGCCGACCCCTTGCGCTCCGTCACCCTCGACGACGTGCGCGGGGCGCAGAAGATGCTCTCCGGAGTGGCCCGTACGACCGCCATGGAAAGCAGCAGGCACCTCTCCCGGCTGGTGGGCTCACCGGTCCACCTGAAGTGCGAGAACCTTCAGCGGACGGGCTCGTTCAAACTCCGCGGCGCCTACGTCCGCATCGCCGGGCTGCTCCCCGAGGAACGCGCCGCCGGAGTGGTCGCCGCGAGCGCCGGGAACCACGCGCAGGGCGTCGCATTGGCCTCCTCCCTGCTGGGCGTGCACTCCACCGTCTTCATGCCGCAGGGCGCCCCGCTGCCCAAGGTCAGCGCCACGCGCGAGTACGGCGCCGAGGTGCGCCTGCACGGCCAGGTCGTGGACGAGGCGCTCTGGGCGGCCCAGGAGTACGCGGCCGCGACGGGCGCGGTGTTCATCCACCCCTTCGACCACCCCGACATCATCGCGGGCCAGGGCACGGTCGGCCTGGAGATCCTCGAGCAGTGCCCGGAGGTCGGCACCATCGTCGTCGGCATGGGCGGCGGCGGACTCGCGGCCGGGATCGCGGTAGCGGTGAAGTCGGTACGGCCGGACGTGCGGATCATCGGCGTGCAGGCCGAGGGCGCGGCCGCCTACCCGCCCTCGCTGGCCGCCGGGCACCCGGTGACGGTGGGGAACCCCGCGACCATGGCCGACGGGATCAAGGTCGGCACGCCCGGCGTGGTGCCGTTCGGGATCGTGGAGCAACTGGTCGACGAGGTGCGCACGGTCGGCGAGGACCACCTCTCGGCCGCGCTGCTGCTGTGCCTGGAGCGGGCCAAGCTGGTGGTGGAACCGGCGGGCGCCAGCCCGGTCGCGGCGCTGCTCGCCGACCCCGGCGGCTTCTCCGGGCCGGTGGTGTCGGTGCTGTCCGGCGGCAATGTCGACCCGGTGCTGATGCAGCGGGTGCTGCGGCACGGCATGGCCGCGCAGGGGCGCTACCTCGCGGTCCGGCTGCGCCTCACCGACCGCCCCGGCGCCCTCGCCACCCTGCTCGGCGTGCTCTCGGCGGCCGACGCCAACGTCCTCGACGTCAGCCACATCCGCACCGACCCCCGCCTCGGCCTGAGCGAGGCGGAGGTGGAACTCCACCTGGAGACCCAGGGCCCCACCCACCGCACCGAAGTCACCGCCGCCCTGCGGGAGTCGGGGTACGTGATCATCGACTGAGCGGGGCCGGGCAGGGTCGGTCGGGGGTTGGTCGAGGCGCCGTTCACTCGTTCGGGGAAGGAATCCGGAAACCCGTTGAGAGACGCGATACATCGCGTTACGGTGTGTGACGTGGGGGTCGGACCGCCGCTCACCGGCGGTGCCGGGTCCGCGTGCCAGTCAGCTGCCTGCACCACCGACGACGGGGAGAGATCATGCCGGGCGCCATCTATGCCGAGGGTCTGGTGAAGACCTTCGGGGACGTAAGGGCACTGGACGGCGTCGACCTCGATGTGCCCGAGGGGACGGTCCTCGGACTGCTCGGGCCCAACGGCGCGGGCAAGACCACGACCGTCCGCTGTCTGACCACCCTGCTGCGCCCCGACAGCGGCAAGGCGGTCGTCGCGGGCGTCGACGTGCTGAAGAACCCGGACACCGTGCGCCGCTCCATCGGCCTGTCCGGCCAGTTCGCGGCGGTCGACGAGTATCTGACCGGCCGGGAGAACCTCCAGATGGTCGGCAGGCTCTACCAGATGCGGGGCAAGGCGGCCAAGGAACGCGCGGCCGAGCTGCTGGAGCAGTTCCACCTCGCCGACGCCGCCGACCGCCCCGCCAAGACCTACTCCGGCGGCATGCGCCGCAGGCTCGACCTCGCCGCCGCCCTCGTGGTCTCGCCGCCCGTGATGTTCATGGACGAGCCGACGACCGGCCTGGACCCGCGCAACCGCCAGCAGCTCTGGGAGGTCATCCAGCAGCTCGTCTCCGGCGGCACCACCCTGCTGCTCACCACGCAGTACCTGGAGGAGGCCGACCACCTCGCCCACGACATCGCCGTGGTCGACCACGGCCGGGTCATCGCCCAGGGCACCTCCGACCAGCTCAAGGCCCGCACCGGCGGCGAGCGCGTCGAGGTCGTGGTGCACGAGCGGGACCGGATCGCGGCCACCGCCGAGGTGCTGCGCGCCCTCGGCAAGGGCGAGACCACCATCGAGGAGCACACCCGCAAGCTCACCGTCCCCGTCACCGGCGGCGCCAAGCTGCTCGCCGAGGTCATCCGGGAGCTGGACACGCGGGGCATCGAGATAGACGACATCGCGCTGCGCCGCCCCACTCTCGACGACGTGTTCCTCTCCCTGACCGGACACACCGCCGAAGCAGGCCCGGACGCCGCCAAGGACGCCGAGACCACCACCGACACCGAGGGGGCCGTCAAGTGAGTGCCGTCAGTGACACCGCGCGGGCCGTGGCGCCCGCCAACCCCTTCAGCCGGGCCGTCCGCGACTCGCTGATCGTGGCCCAGCGGAACCTGATCCGCATGGTCCGGATTCCCGAGGTGGTCATCTTCGGGCTCATCCAGCCGATCATGTTCGTGGTGCTGTTCACCTATGTCTTCGGCGGCTCGATGAAGATCGGCGGCAGCACCAGCGCCACCGCCTACACCAACTTCCTGATGGCCGGGATCTTCGCGCAGACCGTCACCTTCGCCACCGCCGGTTCCGGCGCGGGCATCGCCGACGACATGCACAAGGGCCTGGTGGACCGCTTCCGCTCACTGCCCATGGCCCGTGGCGCGGTGCTGACCGGCCGCACCCTGGCCGACCTGGTGCAGACCGCGCTCACCCTGCTGGTCCTCGCCGCGGTCGCCCTCCTGGTCGGCTGGCGAGTGGGGTCCAACGGCGACACCAACGCCCTCAGGGTGCTCGCCGCCTTCGGCCTGCTGCTTCTGCTCGGGTACGCGTTCACCTGGATCGGCGCCCTCATCGGCCTGTCCGTGCGCACCCCCGAGGCGGCGACCTCCGGCGGCCTGGTCTGGCTCTTCCCGGTGACCTTCCTGTCCAACGCGTTCGTGGACACCAGCAACATGACCCCGTGGCTGCGGCACATCGCGGACTGGAACCCGTTCAGCGCCACCGTCGAGGCGGCCCGTGTGCTGTTCGCCAACCCCGGTGAGTCCACGTCGACCGCGTGGCCCATGCAGCACCCGGTGTGGGCCTCGCTGATCTACTCGATTCTGATCATCGTGGTCTTCCGCACCCTGGCGGTCCGCAAATACCGCTCGGCCACCGCCTGAGCAGAACCGGTGGCGGATTCTCGGGGACGACGAAGCCCCCGGCGCCTGAAGGGCACCGGGGGCCGGTCGGAAGAAAAGGGGGCCGGGTCAGGCCGAGTACGGTTCGGCCTTCAGGATCTTCACCGTGGCCTTCTTGCCGTTCGGCAGCTCGTACTCCGCGTTCTCGCCGACCTTGTGGCCGAGCACACCCGAGCCGAGCGGGGACTGCGGCGAGTACGTCTCGACATCGGAGCTGGCGTATTCACGGGAGGCGAGCAGGAACGTCGTCGTGTCGTCCTCGTCACCGTCGAAGGCGATCGTGACGACCATGCCCGGAGCGACGGCACCGTCGGCGGAGGCCGGGGCCTCGCCCACCTGGGCGTTCTCCAGGAGCTGGGTCAGCTGGCGCACACGCAGCTCCTGCTTGCCCTGCTCCTCCTTGGCCGCGTGGTACCCGCCGTTCTCGCGCAGGTCGCCCTCCTCGCGCGCAGCCGCGATCTTGGCCGCGATCTCCGTGCGCGCAGGACCAGTAAGGTACTCAAGCTCGTCCTTGAGCTTGTTGTACGCCTCCTGGGTCAGCCAGGTGACGTTCTCGCTGGTCTGGGTCACAGGGTGCTCCTCGTCGGTACAGGGAATACAAAGCATCGCCCTACCAGGAAGCATGTTCTCTCTTGGATGGGCGAAACCACGAGCCTAACAATTCAGGGGCGAAAGGGGGAGGACATAAGCCATCAGAATCGCATCAGCGCAGGTCACGCCGTACACATTCCGGGTGATCCGTCAGCCGGCGTGGCAGCCCAGCAGCTCGGCGGTGCTCCCCTTGGCCGTCGTACGGAGCGTGACGACCTTGTCCACCCGGGTGTCCGGCCCGGTGAACCGGAAGTCGGCCCGGCCGACCTCGGCCCCGTCGGCGGACTGGGAGCGCAGGGTGCAGTAGCCGTTCACATCGGCGTCCCGGTGGACCTCCAGATGCACGCGCACCGAGTCGTCCGTGGCCTGGAAGGTGATGACCTGCGCGCTGATCTCGTTCTTGGCGACGTAGTGATAGGCGAAGTAGCCGACCAGCACCAGCAGGGCCGCGCCCAGTACCGCGCCGAGGATCTTGAGCCGGTGATCGGCACGCTCGTCCGAGGAGCGGCCGTATCGGCCCTCGGGCAGCCGCGTGCTCGCCGTACCCATGATCGTCCTCTCCGCGGAATTATTCGTCCCCCGATTCGGTCACTATAGAAGCCTGCCGCCCGCCCTCCGACCGCCGCCCCATGGACGACGTGCCCCAGGCACGGCACCCGTTGACTGCCCCACCGACCGCGGGGCGCCGACCAACAAGGAACGAGTCTTGACTGACCAGCTGCGACTGATGGCCGTGCACGCCCACCCCGACGACGAGTCGAGCAAGGGCGCGGCCACCATGGCGAAGTACGTGTCCGACGGGGTGGACGTGCTGGTGGTGACCTGCACCGGTGGAGAGCGCGGGTCCATCCTCAACCCCAAGCTCCAGGGTGACGCGTACATCGAGGAGCACATCCACGAGGTGCGCAAGAAGGAGATGGACGAGGCCCGCGAGATCCTCGGGGTCGAGCAGGAGTGGCTCGGCTTCGTCGACTCCGGCCTGCCCGAGGGCGACCCGCTGCCCCCGCTGCCGGAGGGCTGCTTCGCCCTGGAGGACGTCGACAAGGCGGCCGGTGAGCTGGTCCGCAAGATCCGCGCGTTCCGCCCGCAGGTGATCACCACCTACGACGAGAACGGCGGCTACCCGCACCCCGACCACATCATGACCCACAAGATCTCAATGGTGGCGTTCGAGGGCGCGGCGGACACCGAGAAGTACCCGGAGGCCGAGTTCGGCCCGGCCTTCCAGCCGAGCAAGCTGTACTACAACCAGGGCTTCAACCGCCCCCGCACCGAGGCCCTGCACCACGCGATGCTGGACCGCGGGCTCGAGTCGCCGTACGGGGACTGGCTCAAGCGCTGGAACGAGTTCGAGCGGGTCGAGCGCACCCTGACCACGCATGTCCCGTGCGCGGAGTTCTTCGAGATCCGGGACAAGGCGCTGATCGCGCACGCCACTCAGATCGACCCCGACGGCGGCTGGTTCAAGGTCCCGATGGAGCTCCAGAAGGAGGTCTGGCCCACCGAGGAGTACGAGCTGGCGAAGTCCCTCGTGGACACCTCCCTCCCCGAGGACGACCTCTTCGCGGGCATCCGGGACAATGCCTGACATGAGCGCAAGCGTGAGCCTCGCAGTGACGCACCTCGTCCCCCTCGCCAAGGAGATCGACGAGAACAAGGTCACCCCCGGTGTCCTCGGCTTCATCGTGTTCGCGGTGATGGCCCTGGCCGTGTGGGGCCTGATGAAGAGCATGAGCAAGCACATGGGGAAGGTCGACTTCAAGGAGGCGCCCGCCGAGGGCGAGACCTCCGACAAGGCGGCCGAGTCCCGGCAGGGCTGACCCGAGCCGTACGGGTGACGGGCGCGACCGGTGGACCACCGGGCCGCGCCCCTCTCACCCCTTCTCCGGTACCGGCACCCCCAGCACATCGCGGGCGTGCCGGTCCGGCGTCATGCGCAGCCGCCACGCCTGCCAGCCCGCCTCCAGGCTCACCCCCCGCTCCAGCAGCAGGGCGTACGCCGGGGCGCAGTCGGTGAGCCGCTCGTCCCGCAGGGGATGGGCGGCGCGGACCAGGCGGGCCAGCTCCTCCTGCGCGACCGCCGTGCCCACCTCGGTGCCGCCCGGCGCCGCGTACGGCAGCAGGGTGCAGCGCAGGAACCGCGCCCAGTCCTCGCCGCGCCGGTCGCCGTAGGCGGTGAACAGGCCCAGCGCCTCGTCGCACAGGCCCAGCGCCTGCTGGCCGCGCTCGTTGCCCGCGTCCACCACCGCCAGCTCCAGGCAGGTCCACGCCTCGCCGTGCGGCACCCCGACCCGCTGGAAGTCGGCGCGGGCGTCGACCAGCAGCTGGCGGGCGAACCCGGAGTTGCGCAGCGAGCCGGTCTGCGCGGCCCGCTGGTCGCGGGTCACCCGCGCCGAGTGGTGCCGGGCGCAGGCCAGGCCGTACACGTCCCGCATCCGGGAGAACATCGTGCGTGAGCGCTCCAGCTCCCGCACCGCCCGGTCCAGATCGCCGGTCTCCTCCAGCGCCTGCCCCAGGTGGTACAGCGTCCACGCCTCGCCGCGCGCGTCCTCGTTGTCCCGGTGCCGTACGGCCGCCTGGCGCAGCCCCTCCACGGCGGGCGCCGCGTCCCCGTCGACCAGCCGGGCCCGCGCGAGCTGGGTCAGCGCCCACGCCTCGCCGCGCGCGTCACGGGTCCGCCCGTACCGCTCCAGCGCGGCCCCCAGCTCGTCCTCCGCGCGCGGTACGTCGCCGAGGCACAGGGCGAGCTGGCCGAGCTGGTAGTGGGCCCACGCTTCGCCGTGCACCGAGCCGCCCGCCCGGTGCAGGACCAGGGAGCGCTTCAGCAGGTCCAGCGCCTCCGGCAGCCGGGCCCGGTCGCGCTGTACGGCGGCCAGCGCGTGCATCGTCCAGGCGCGGTCGGTGGCGAGCTGCGGGGGCGCCTGGAGGTCCAGCGCCTCCTGGAGCTTGGCCGCCGCCTCGGTCAGGTTGCCCTGGTGGTGCAGGGTGATGCCGAGCGAGCACAGGGCACGGGCGGCGCCCGCGTCGTGGTGCGCCTCCCGGTACAGGTCCACCACCGAGGCCAGCGTGGTGCGCGCCTTGTCCAGCTCGCCGAGCTGCCGGGCCGCGATACCGGTACGCCACTGCACCGAGCGCACCAGCAGCCCCTCGTCCACGGCCTGCGCCAGCTCGTTGATCTCACCGAGCCGGTAGAGGTCGCCGCGCAGCAGGCAGTAGTCGCACAGCGCGCCCAGCAGGTTCAGCACCGCGCCCTGGTCCACGCCCTCGGCCTGGCGCAGGGTGGCCGTGATGAAGCTGGTCTCGTCGTCCAGCCAGCGCAGCGCCTCCTCCAGCGAGACGAAGCCGTGCGAGCCGAAGCGGTCCGAGCGCGTCGACATGTTGCCGTCGACCAGGCGCAGCACCGAGTCGGCCAGCTCGGCGTAGTTCACGATCAGCCGCTCCTGCGCGGCCGTACGCTCGGCCTGCTCCTCCTCGTCCAGCAGCCGGGCCTCGGCGAAGGCGCGGACCAGGTGGTGCAGCCGGTACCGGTCGCCGCGCACATGGTCCAGCAGCCCGGCGCGGGCCAGCGCGGCCAGCTGCCGACCCGCCTCCTCCTCACCGGTGCCCAGCAGCGCGGCGGCCGCCGCCACGCCCAGCGAGGCCCGGCCCGCCAGCGCGAGGCGGCGTAGCAGACGGCGGGCGGGCTCCGGCTGGTCGGTGTAGCGCAGCCACAGCACCCGTTCCACCGGTTCGACGGGGCCGTACGCGGCGAGGTCCGCCACGAGTCCGCTCGCCGGGCGGGAGCCGAGCGCCGAGCCCGCGCAGCGCAGCGCCAGCGGCAGCCCGCCGCACAACTCCCTGATCCGCTCGGTGGATTCGGCGTCGTAGGGGTGGGCGGAGTCCTGCGCGGAGGCGGTCAGCAGCTCCTCGGCACCGGCCGCGTCCAGCGCCTCGACGGGCAGGTGGTGCACCCAGGCGGGCAGGTCCGCGTCCAGCTTCAGCGGGGTGCGGGAGGTGACCAGGACCAGGCTGTCGGAGCGTTCCGGGGTGAGCGCGCGCACCTGCGCCGGGTCGGAGGCGTCGTCCAGCACGATCGTCACGGGCAGCCCGGCCAGATGCTGGTGGTACAGCTCGCTGAGCCGCTTGGCCTGCTGTTCGGGGGAGGCGTGCTCGCGGAACAGCAACTGCTCGCGGGGTGCGCCGAGCCGGTTCAGCAGATGCAGCAGGGCGTCGCGGGTGGACAGCGGCCGGGTCTCGCGGCCGTCGCCGCGCAGGTCGACGACGACCGCGCCCCGGAAGTGGTCGCGCAGCTGGTGCGCCGCGCGTACCGCGAGCGTGGTGCGGCCCGAGCCCGGTGCGCCGTGCAGGACGACCACGGTCGGCCGGGTCTCCGTCTCCGCGCGGGCGGCCAGCGCCCACTGCCCGATCCGTGCCAGCTCCTCGGTACGGCCCGCGAACAGCTCTTCTGGCTCTGGGAGTTGACCGAAGGACTGCTCCAGTGCGGTCCGGCGCCGGGCCGCCGCGCTTTTGTCCGACCCGCGCAGCGCCGGACCGGTCTTCTTGCCCGGCGCGGTGGAGGCGGCGAGCATCCGCTGCTGGTCCAGGAAGGGGCGGATGCCGCGTACTTCCAGCGCGGTCAGCCACTGCAGCCGCAGCTGCTCGGGGCCGCCGGGCTGGCTCGCCGCGCCCTTGCGGTGGTGGGCGGCGGGCAGATGCGTACCGGCCACCTTCACCACGGTCGCGGCGGCCCCGGCCGCGCCGACGACGACGCCCGCGCCGAGCGCGGTGCCCGCACCGGTGCCGAGGGACAGGTCGGCGACGGCCGCCGCGACCGCCGCGACGGCGGCCACCAGCAGCGGGGTACCGGCGCCCTCGCGGGCGTAGCGCCGGGCGAAGCTGAGCCGGTCCGCCTCGGACGCGTCGAGCGCGCGGGTGTACGCGGCGTACTCCTCCGCCGCCGCCCCCGCCATCCCGTCCAGCCCGGCGCGCGCCCGCGTGAGCAGCAACTGCCCGTCGGCCCGCCCACCCGACCGCCGCACCTCCTCCTCCACCGCCCGCACCACCAGCCGCTCGGCCTCGGCCCGATGCCCGTCCCGCATACGTCCCCCTCGACGGCAGCAACTCCCTTATGCCTCAGTGTCCTTCGGGGGCGCGGGGAGCGCGAGGGGGCGTCGATCACCACCTGCCCGGCCGGTCACCGCTCCAGGGCGTGCCACTCCGGTGCGAGGACCGCCCAGACCTGCTTGTCGTGCCGGGCGCCCGCGTACGGCCACGCCTCGCGTCGCACACCCTCCAGCGTCATGCCGAGCCGCTTCGCCACCGCCGCGCTGCGGTCGTTGTCTGCCCGGCAGTGCCATTCGGCCCGGTGCAGGCCGCGGGTGCCGAACGCCCAGTCCAGCAGCCCGCCTGACCGCACACGTGGCAGCCGCGCAAACCCTCGGCGAACTACCCCCCGGCGACCCGGCCCGCATCGCGGCGACCGCCCAGTCCTTCACCCTCGGCCTGGTGGTCCAGGCCCTGCTCGACCCGGCGGGGTTCCCACCGGAGCGACAGCAGGAACTCCTCGACGACTACCTCGCCGGGCTGACTGCTCGGCTGTGACGGCCGGACGGTGGCGCTCGGGCTCGTCGGCCGCCCAGATCCGGGAGTGCTCCGGACGCGCCGCGACAACTGCCGTCCAAGCTGGTTCAGTTGTGTGCCAGAAAAGTCTTTCTTATGGATCTCTTATGTTTGTACTATGCGCCTGCCGAGGTCGCAGGCCCGGCGCGTGTGCATCCGCGGGGGGATGGCCGGGCGGTGCGACGCGCGTGCCCGCACCTGCGCGCGTGTGCGCGCTCGTGTCGCTCATGAGGACGTTCCTTCGCATGCTCACCTTCTCCCATCGCCCGAGCCGCCGGGTGGTGATACGTGCCGTCGGTCTGGCCACCGCGGCCGTGCTCGCCCTGGTGACCGGGAATGCGGCGCCGTCGCCGGTTCCCGGCCGCGATCCGTCCCCGGCCTCGGTCGAGTTGCAGGCTGTCCAGGCCGCCTCCGCCGCTCCGATGCTGCCGTTGTTCGGCCGCAAGGCCGACGGGCACCTGTACGACTACGAGCCGACGGGCACCGGTGGCGTCCGGGCCGCGGCCGACCTGGGCGGCGGGTTCACCGTGGCCACCGCGCTCTTCCAGACGAAGACCTCCGCGGCCGGCGGTGGCATCGACCTGTACTACCGGGTCGGCGGGACGCTGTACTACACCGCGGGCCGCGGCACCGAGACAAAGGTCATCGGCGGCGGCTGGGACGTCTACAACGCCCTGGTGTCCGTCGGCAACCTGGGCGGCAGCACCGCCCCCGACGTGCTGGCCCGCGACGCCGCAGGGGCGTTGTGGCTGTACCAGGGCAAGTCCGACGGCACCTTCGCCACGAAGGTCCAGGCCGGGACCTCCGGCTGGAACGGCATGGACACGCTGGCCGGAGTCGGCGACTACACCGGCGACGGCAAGAACGACCTGCTCGCCCGCAGCACCACCGGCACGCTCTACATCTACCCGGGAACGGGCAGCGCGACGGCCAACGCGATCCTCGGAACCCGGCTGACCGTGCCGGGCACCGACTGGAAGAACTACACCACCCTGGTGTCGAGCGGCGACAACAGCGGCGACGGCAAGGCCGACCTGATCGGCCGCGACGCGGCCGGCGCCCTGTGGCTCTTCAAGGGCACCGGTGTCAGCACCGCCCCGTTCGCGGCGCGGGTGCAGATCGGCACCTCCGGCTGGCAAGCCTTCAACACCCTGTTCTGACCGCCGTCCCGGCCCCCCTTCTCTGCCCTCCGGCCCGGTCCCCACAAGACCGCCCGAGGCAGCATCAGCAGATCGGCTGACTCACGCCCATGCGCACCAACGCGCCACCTTTCCCGCGCCTTCCCCGACGTGCCCTGGGGCGGCTGCTCGCCTCCACCACTCTGGTGACCGTCGCCGCGCTGACCATCACCGGAAGCCAACTCCAACCCCTCGCCCGGACCCTGCCGGTGAGCGCGACCGAGGACACGCCGGGGTACGACCTGGACGCGGCCGCGAAGACCCGCGCCGCCCAGTGCCTGCTCAATCTCATGCAGCGCAAGGGCGGGCAGGAGATGAAGAGCGTCGCCCGCCGCGGCCTGAACGGCTCGGACGCCGAGCTGCTGCAGGCGGCGAACCCCGCCTACTACGAGGACCCGCCGCCGCCGCTCGACGTCGCGTACAACAACGACAAGGCGTCCGCCTCGGCCAAGATGGACGAGCTGTACGACCGGCACCACGAGTGGGAGAAGTCCCTCAACGTCGAGCCACCGGCCGGGTACACCTACACCGGGTTCCAGTGGATCGAGCAGAAGGACAACCCCTTCAGCACCACCGGCCTGTCCGGGTGGATCGCCGACCAGTTCTGGCAGTCCGAGTACGACCTGTTCCACGAGGACCAGGCCCCCGTGGCCAACGCGGACTCGGTGGCCGCGGTGACCAAGATCGCCACCACGCGCTACTCCGAGGACCGGCAGGAGGACTACGAGGACTGGTCGGCGTGGAAGTGGGAGATGCAGTTCATGCACCCCATGTACGCCGACGACGCCCGGATCTTCCTGCAGAACGGCGGGTTCCCGACCACCGCTCCCGACCCGGCGAGCATGGAGTACCGGGTCGACGTCGAAGGGCTCAAGGCGCGCTTCGCGTCCTGCACCACCCACAACCCGCCCGACCCGCACCACGTGCTGACCTCCGAGCTGATCACCGCCTCCGCGGAGTGGCAGCAGGAGATCGACGGCCAGCGGACCCAGCGCGACACCATCCTCGGTGAGGAGGCCCAGGCTTCCGCGGACCTGCAGATCGCCACCCAGGCACTGGGTGAGGCGCTCGGCCAGTCGATGATCGCCAGCCGACTCGCGGACTGGCAGGCGTACTGGCTGAAGCAGACCCCGGCCAGCGCCGGGCTGTCCTACCCGGAAGCGGCCGTTTTCACCAAGGTCAAGGCCGACATCGTCAAGGCGCAGGCCATGGCGCTGGGCCGGGTGTTCGTCGCGTCGCGGGCCTCCCAGTCCGCCCAGCGGCACGCCGCCACCGCCATCGCCGCGCAGCAGGCCGCGTACGGCATCGCCGACGCCGCCGGGCTGCCCCGCGGTCGCGGGCTCCTCTACGGCCAGCAGGCCGTCCAGGTGACCCGCGCGTCCGCGTCCGCCGCCGTGGCGGTGGCGAAGGCGACCGAGACGGCGTCCAACGCCACCCGCGCCTCCGCCGCCGACAGCAAGACGCTGCTCGCGCTCGCCCAGACCCAGGCGCACGCCTCGGCCGCGGACTTCCGCCGCGTCGCCGCCGAGGAGGCCGCGGCTCAGGCGAAGGCGGCAGCCGACGGCGCCGCCGTGCAGGCCACCAAGGCCGCGGAGAACGCCACGAAGGCCAAGGCCGCACAGGCCAAGGCCGAGGCCGCCGAGGTCACCGCGAAGAACGCGGCCGCCGACGCGCACGCCAAGCGGCTGACCGCCGAGGCCGAGCGCGACAAGGCCAGGACGCAGAAGGACATCGCCGCCACCGAGCGGCAGAAGGCGGCCGAGGCCGACCAGCGCGCCCAGAGCGAACGCACGACAGCGGCGGCCAAACTGGCGGCCGCGCAGACGGCCGGGAACACGGCGGCCACGAAGAAGGACGCCGCCCTCACCGCGGAGCGCAACGCCGTCACCGCACGCAACGACGCGCTGAGTGCGGAAGCCCTGCGGGACGCGCTGGGCGCCAAGGCCAGCGCGAAGGAAGCCAAGGCGTACGCCGACGAGGGCACCGACGCCGCGGCGGCGTCCCGCACCGCGGCGACCCAGGCGCGCGCCGCGGCCAACGCCGCGACCACCGCTGCCACCAACGCGCGGGCGGCGGCCACCGAGGCCACCAACGCGGCGGCGAACGCCCGGGAGGCGGCGACCAAGGCCGAGGCCGCGGCGTCACGCGCGAAGGCGGCGTCCGACGCGGCTCAGCGGGATGTGGCGGTCACCAACGCGGCGGTCACCAAGGCCCACGCGGCCGCGGCCGACGCGATCGGCTTCTCCGAAGCGGCCGCCGGGAACGTCCGCGCCGCCAAGGCGCTCGCCGACACCGCCCAGGCGAAGGCCGTAGAGGCCAAGGCGAATGCCGCACTCGCCCGGATCGAGGCCAACGCCGCCGCCGCGTCCGCGGTCAAGACGGCCGGCTTCGCGTACGCCACCGCGCAGGCGGCCCTGGCCGCCCGCGACAGTGCCCGACAGGTCATCAACCCCGCCAACGACGCCATCGAGCTCGGCTCGCCGTACAAGGAGACCGACGCTTCGGCCGGTCTGGCCGTCCTGGTCGGACAGGCCGCCAAGACCGCGGCCGAGCAGCAGGAGGCGCTCGCCAAGGCCAAGGCCGCTCAGGCCGCCAAGGCCGCCACCGAAGCCGCTGCCCTGGCCGCCGCCGCTTCCGCCGACGCCAAGGCGGCCGCCACCGCGGCTTCCGCAGCCGCGGCATCCGCTGCCGCCGCAACGGTGTCGCTGGGCAAGGCCCGCGCATCAGCCGCGGAGGCGTCCGCCGCCGCCCAGGCGGCCATCGCCTCCGAGGCCCGGACCGTCGAGTACGACCGGCAGGCCACCGCGGACGCCGCCGTGGCAGCCGCCGCTTCGACCGAGGCGGCCGGCTACGCCACCCAGGCGCGCACCTCGGCCGATGCCGCCGAGCAGGATGCCGCTTCCGCCCGGGGGGCGGCCACCGCGGCCGAGGCGGACGCCGCCACCGC
The DNA here is from genome assembly GCF_044903645.1 of Streptomyces sp. NPDC002176. Classification (NCBI taxonomy): domain Bacteria; kingdom Bacillati; phylum Actinomycetota; class Actinomycetes; order Kitasatosporales; family Streptomycetaceae; genus Streptomyces; species Streptomyces sp. NPDC002176. The sequence goes on along the minus strand of NZ_JBJDQW010000002.1, from coordinate 729,371 downwards.
CCGGGGCGTCGCCGACCAGGCCGAGAGGGACGCGACCGCGGCCGAGGCATCGGCCGCGCGGGCCCAGGAGGCCGCGAAGGAGGCCCAGGAAGCCGCCGACCGGGCGGAGAAGGCCGCCCAGGCCAAGCAGATCGACACCGGAACCGTGCCCGACGGGGACGGCGGCTCCATCGGCAACATGTTCTACGTCGTCGATCACGTCGAGAAGATCGGCGAGCCCGGGATCGAGAAGAAGACGGGCGGTTGCGACGGCTGGATCGACAAGCTCTTCTACACGGGCGACTGCACGATCACGGCGAAGATCCGGTACAAGGCGATCGTCGACCTGTACCTGTGCACCACGCAGCAGCTGAACCCCTCGCAGTACACCTGCCCCAGCAGCGAGACCCTCTACCTGGGGCAGCACGCGACCGAGGAACTCTCCACCACGGTCACGCACACCATCACGATCGCCGAGTACCAGAGCAACATCGACCCGATCGACATCCTCTTCGGGAGCTGGATCAAGTGCGCCCAGAAGTTCGCACCCGGCGGTGAGAGCGGAAGCTGGGGCGGATGCGCCTGGGCAGCCGTGGATGTCGCGAGCCTGTTCGCGGGCAAGGCCCTCAGGCCCATCGCCGACGCGGTCAGGGCGGCGGACGCCGCGGCCAGGACCGGCATCGGCTACCTCGACGCCTACCGGGCCCTGCGGTCGCTGGGGCTGTCCGAGGAGGCCGTCGCGGGCATCAGCAAGGTGCAGTTCCAGCGGCTGGCAGCCGCCTGCCCGCCAGCCCTCGCCCGTTCCACCGCGCGTGCGCTCGCGGCCGCCAGTGCCAGGTGCCCGGACTACGTCGCCGTGGCGCCGAGCGGGCTGGGCATCGTGGCGGGCATCGACGCGGAAGGACTCGTCTCCATGGCCGTCAAGGTCGGGGGCGACACACCGTCCGGAGGCGTCATGTTCAACAACGCGCTCGCGCACTTCGGCGACAAGGTCAAGGGCGTCAAGGCGTACTGGCAGAACGGCGGAGAACTCAGCGACAACCTGAACAACTTCAACAAGGCCCTGCGTGAGGGCAAGTCCCTCGACGAAGCCGCGAAGTCCTTCACCTTCACCGGATACATGTCGGGGAAGGCCGGATTCACCTCGGTGGAGTTCATCGAACTCCGCGGCATGTACGGGCAGTACACGGAGGTGGGCGTGATCTTCCGCTAGACGGCGTACCCAGGTGAGGGCGGGTTCCGCACCGCGGGGGCGGCTCGCCCTCACCGTAGGCTGCTCACGACACACCAAGAGAGGTCAGGGCGGAACCGCTATGAGCAAGAGTCTGGAAGACGTCGCGGAAGACTTGAGAGCGGCGCACGCCGAAGGGAAGAGTGCCGTGGAATTGGCACTCCTGGCCAAGGACGAACTCGGTGCGGGCTTCGGCGTCATCTCCTTCATCGCCGTCTTCCGTTCCGCCTTCGACATTCCCCTGCCCGTTCTCCAGCGGGCGCAGGCGTGGGAGGGCTTCGGCGGGGGAGGCGTTCACCTCTCCGACGAGGAGTTCTCCACGGTCCTGTCGCCCTGGATCGCGCGGCCATAGCCGCACGGCCTGACGTACTGGTGCCCCTGTCCGCAGGGGCACCAGTGGCCAGCCGCCACGGCCAGGCTCATGCGACGATGTGAAGCATGAACCGGCTAGCCGACGTGACCTCGCCGTATCTGCTCCAGCACGCTGACAACCCGGTCGACTGGTACCCCTGGGGACCGGAGGCGTTCGAGGAGGCGCGGCGGCGGGATGTGCCGATCCTGCTCTCCGTCGGGTACTCCGCGTGCCACTGGTGTCACGTCATGGCGCACGAGTCCTTCGAGGACCAGGTCACCGCCGACTATCTGAACGAGAACTTCGTCAGTGTGAAGGTCGACCGGGAAGAGCGGCCGGACGTCGACGCGGTGTACATGGAGGCCGTGCAGGCGGCGACCGGGCAGGGTGGCTGGCCCATGACGGTGTTCCTGACGCCGGAGGCCGAGCCCTTCTACTTCGGCACCTACTTCCCGCCCCGCCCGGGGCGCGGCATGCCGTCCTTCCGGCAGGTGCTGGAGGGGGTCCACCAGGCGTGGGACGGTCGGCGGGACGAGGTCACCGAGGTCGCCGGGAAGATCACGCGGGACCTCGCCCAGCGGGAGATCGTCCAGCAGGCGGCCGGGGTGCCCGGTGAGGAGGAGCTGGCCGGGGCGCTGCTCGGGCTCACCCGGGAGTACGACCCGCAGCGCGGCGGATTCGGCGGCGCGCCGAAGTTCCCGCCGTCCATGGCGCTGGAGTTCCTGCTCCGCCACCACGCCCGCACCGGCTCCGAGGGCGCCCTCCAGATGGCGAGCGACACCTGCGAGCGCATGGCCCGCGGCGGCATCTACGACCAGCTCGGCGGCGGCTTCGCCCGCTACTCCGTGGACCGGGACTGGGTCGTGCCGCACTTTGAAAAGATGCTGTACGACAATGCGCTGCTTTGTCGGGTTTACGCCCATCTCTGGCGGACCACCGGCTCCGACCTCGCCCGCCGGATCGCACTGGAGACCGCCGACTTCCTCGTCGGTGAACTCCGTACCGAGGAAGGCGGGTTCGCCTCCGCGCTGGACGCCGACAGTGATGACGGGAGCGGGAAGCACGTCGAGGGGGCGTACTACGTCTGGACGCCCGAGGAGCTGCGTGCCCTGCTCGGGGACGAGGACGGCGATCTCGCCGCCGAGTACTTCGGTGTGACCGACGAGGGCACCTTCGAGCACGGTCAGTCCGTGCTCCAACTTCCGCAGGCGGAGCGGGTGTTCGACGCCGAGCGGATCGCCTCCGTCAAGGAGCGGATGCTCGCCGAGCGGTCCCGGCGGCCCGCGCCCGGCCGGGACGACAAGGTCGTCGCCGCCTGGAACGGCCTCGCCGTCGCCGCGCTCGCCGAGACCGGCGCCTACTTCGACCGCCCCGACCTGATCGAGGCCGCCGTCGCCGCCGCCGACCACCTGGTCCGCGTCCACCTCGACGAGCACGGCCACCTCACCCGGACCAGCCGCGACGGCCGGGCCGGGGCCAACACCGGGGTGCTGGAGGACTACGCCGACGTCGCCGAGGGCTTCCTCGCACTGGCCTCCGTGACCGGCGAGGGCGTCTGGCTGGACTTCGCCGGGCTCCTCCTCGACCAGGTCATGACCCGCTTCACCGACCCGGAGAGCGGCGCGCTGTACGACACCGCCTCCGACGCCGAGCAGCTCATCCGCCGCCCGCAGGACCCCACCGACAACGCGACCCCGTCAGGCTGGTCCGCCGCGGCCGCCGCCCTGCTGTCCTACGCCGCGCACACCGGCTCCGAGGCCCACCGGACCGCCGCCGAGCAGGCCCTCGGCGTGGTCAAGGCGCTCGGGCCGCGGGTGCCCCGGTTCGTCGGCTGGGGTCTGGCCGCGGCCGAGGCACAGCTCGACGGCCCCCGTGAGGTCGCCGTCGTCGGCCCGTCCCTCACCGACGAGCGCACCGCCGCCCTGCATCGCACGGCCCTCCTCGCCAGCGCACCCGGCGCGGTCGTCGCGGCGGGCACCCCGGACGGGGAGGAGTTCCCCCTCCTCGCCCACCGCCCCCTGGTCGGCGGCGACCCGGCCGCCTACGTCTGCCGGAACTTCACCTGCGAGGCCCCGGTGACCGACCCCGACGCGCTCCGTTCGGCGCTGGACGACAACTGACCGGACCAGGCGCCCCACACGGCTACTTCCCGTACACCCGCGCCCGCTACGATGCGCTGCCCGCCGCCCCGTGGGGGTGGCGCATCCTGTGGGGGGAAAGCCCGTGTTCGTGCTGTCCATACTGCTGCTCGTCGTGGCGGTCGTGCTGTTCTTCGTCGGACGTGGCAGAGCCGAGGCCGGCTGGAAGATCGGGGCCGCGATTGGCGCCCTGGGTGGGGTCCTGGCCGGTCTGTTCGCCTGTCTTCATGTGGTCAGCGCCTATGAGGTCGGCGTCCCGGTGACGTTCGGCCGGATCGGCACCCCGCTGACCTCCGGCATGCACCTCAAGTCGCCGTTCACCGACGTCACCTCCTTCTCCACCCGGCCGGTCGACCTCGACCTGGGCGGCGAGGACCGGGTGGAGGTCCGCTCCTCGCAGGGCGGGGTGCTGTACGCCGACGTCACCATCAAGTGGGCCGTCGTCCCGCGCAACGCGGTCGAGCTGTACCGGCTGGCGGGCAGCGAGGACGCCGTCCAGGAACGGCTGGTGCTGCCGGACAGCCGCGAGATCATCCGCAATGTGTTCGCCAAGCACACCAGCGAGGAGGGGTACGCCTCCGGCCGTGAGCAGATCAGCGCGGAGATCGAGCGCCTGGTGAAGGAGCGGCTGGCCCCGCGCGGGATCGACGTGACCACCGTCAACCTGCGCAATGTCCGGCCGTCGAAGCAGCTGCAGAGTCAGATCGACAAGAAGATCCAGCAGGAGCAGGCCACCGAGCGCGCCGTCGAGTCCGCGCGGACCGCCAAGGCGGAGTCCGAGCGCAAGCGGATCGAGGCCGAGGGCACCGCCCGCGCCAACAAGATCCTGGAGCGCTCCCTCAGCGACAAGGTGCTCTACAGCCAGTGCCTGGACGCCTACCGCGAGGCCGCCAAGGCCCACCCCGTGTACGCCGTCCCCTGCGGCGGCGGCTCCGGCGGCACCCCGGTCATCGTGGACGGGACCAAGGACTAGCCCAGCGCGGAACGGAACCGCACCGCCTCCGCCACGATCGCCTCCAACTGCTCGTGGTGCGCCCCCTTCCAGTACGCCCGCCCGCACTCCCCGCACGCCGCGAACACGTCGTACGTGTCCCGCGTACCGGCCTTCAGCCGGTCGGCCACCTGGGACTTGGTGGCCGGGTGCAGGGGGCCGTTGCAGGCGGTGCAGCGGGACCAGGGGGCCAGCTCCGGGGCGAACCGCTCCAGCACGTCCCGGAGCTGCTGCTCGGGCCGGGTGCTGTACACGTACGCCCCGGCCCACAGCTCGCGGCGGCGCAGCAGACCCCGGTCACGGCTGAGCAGGACCCGGTGCTCGGCCGCCGAGCGCGCGGCGAGCGCCGGGTCGCCGATGTCGGTGGACTCGTACGCCGTGTCCACGCCGAGCAGGCGCATCCGGCGGGCCAGGGTGCCGAGATGGACGTCGAGCAGGAAGCGCAGCGGGGCGCCGGGCACCTGCTGGGGGCGTGGGACCGGGCCGACGTGGACGGACTCGCCGTCGGCCGGGACGTGGGCGCGGGGGACCTCGCGGCCGTCCACGGTCAGGGTGCCGACCTCGGTCAGCGGGATGCCGAGGGACTCCACGACATGGCCGAGGGAGGAGACGCCGTCGACACCGAGTCCGGCGACGCCCGCCCGGTGCGCGTGCGGCACGAACAGGTGCAGGTCCGGGGCGACTTCGAGGTGGATCACGGGTCCGTTCACCCGCTCAGGATGGCACGCGCTCCACAGACCCTCAGGAGTGCTGGTACGCGACCAGCGAGATGCCGACGTAGTGCACGATGAACGCGGCGAGCGTGAGGGAGTGGAAGACCTCGTGGAAGCCGAACCAGCGCGGTGAGGGGTTGGGCTTCTTGATGCCGTAGACCACGCCCCCGGCGCTGTACAGCAGCCCGCCGACGACCACCAGGACCAGGACGGCGATGCCGCCGGTGCGCATGAAGTCGGGCAGGAAGAAGACGGCGGCCCAGCCCATCGCGATGTAGCACGGGGTGTACAGCCAGCGGGGCGCGCCGACCCAGAAGACGCGGAAGGCGATGCCCGCGAGGGCGGCGGCCCAGATGCCCCACAGCAGCCACCGCCCCGTGCTGCCCGGCAGGAGCAGCAGGGTGAGCGGGGTGTAGGTGCCCGCGATGATCAGGAAGATGTTGGAGTGGTCGAGGCGGCGCAGGACGCGGTCGGCCCGGGGACTCCAGTTGCCCCGGTGGTACAGCGCGCTGACCCCGAAGAGCAGACACGCCGTCAGGGCGTAGATCCCGCAGGCGATACGGCCCCGGGTGGAGTCCGCGAGGGCGGTGAGCACCAGGCCCGCGATGAGTGCGGCCGGGAACATGCCCAGGTGCAGCCAGCCACGGAGCCGGGGCTTCACGGGGTCCGGCAGGGAGAGCGCGGCGGAGACGGACGCAGTCATGAACCGCATCGTACCTACGGAACCGTAAGTTACGGATCAGCACCCCTGTGTGGGTGGCCGAGGTCACGCCCACGCCAAGATCCATCGTCTCATGGCCGCCACGGGCCCCGCGTGCAAAGAATTCGCCATGTGCGTACCAGGTGCGCGCAAAGAGGTGGGCATGTCAGCAGGGCGGACGCGGAACACGCCGGTTCAGGGGTACTCGCTCACCTGTGACGCCCTCTGGACATATGCGCACTCGCATCGGATGATCAAATGAGTGCGGTCGGCACCGGATGAGCGGCACTCCCGATCGGGCCCGATCGGGGTTGCCGCCGGGCATCCGGGCCGCAGCCCCCAAGGGGCCGAGAAAATCCCTCACCAGGGCCATAAACCCTCACTTAGGAGCGATCGTGGCGCGCGACAACGCGGCTCCCACCGTCATCCCAACCACCCATCAGGAACTGATCTCGTGGGTCGACGAGATCGCCGAACTGACCCAGCCGGACAACGTGGTCTGGTGTGACGGCTCCGAGGCCGAGTACGAGCGCCTGTGCGAGGAGCTCGTCGCCAAGGGCACCTTCACCCGCCTCGACCCCGTCAAGCGTCCGCACTCGTACCACGCGGCCTCCGACCCGACCGACGTCGCGCGGGTCGAGGACCGGACCTTCATCTGCTCGCGGAAGGAGGCCGACGCGGGCCCGACCAACCACTGGAAGGACCCCGCCGAGATGCGGGAGATCTTCCAGGGCACCGGCGGCGAGGGCGGCCTGTTCCGCGGCTCCATGCGCGGCCGCACGATGTACGTCGTGCCCTTCTGCATGGGCCCGCTCGGCTCCCCGCTCTCCGCGCTCGGCGTGGAGATCACCGACTCCGCCTACGTCGCCGCCTCGATGCGCACCATGACCCGCATGGGCAGCGCCGTGCTGGCGGAACTGGGCACGGACGGCGAGTTCGTCAAGGCCGTGCACACCCTCGGCGCCCCGCTCGCGGCGGGCGAGCAGGATGTGCCGTGGCCCTGCAACTCCACCAAGTACATCTCGCACTTCCCCGAGTCCCGCGAGATCTGGTCCTACGGCTCCGGCTACGGCGGCAACGCCCTGCTGGGCAAGAAGTGCTACGCCCTGCGCATCGCCTCCGTCATGGCCCGCGACGAGGGCTGGCTGGCCGAGCACATGCTCATCCTCAAGCTCACCCCGCCGCACGGCGAGGCCAAGTACGTCGCCGCCGCGTTCCCGAGCGCCTGCGGCAAGACCAACCTCGCCATGCTGGAGCCCACCGTCTCCGGCTGGAGCGTGGAGACCATCGGCGACGACATCGCGTGGATGCGCTTCGGCGAGGACGGCCGGCTGTACGCGATCAACCCCGAGGCCGGGTTCTTCGGCGTCGCGCCCGGCACCGGTGAGCACACCAACGCCAACGCGATGAAGACCCTGTGGGGCAACGCGGTCTTCACCAACGTCGCCCTCACCGACGACGGTGACGTGTGGTGGGAGGGCATGACCGAGGAGCGGCCCGCCCACCTGACCGACTGGAAGGGCAACGACTGGACGCCCGAGTCGGACACCCCCGCCGCCCACCCCAACGCCCGCTTCACGGTCCCCGCCGACCAGTGCCCGATCATCGCGCCCGAGTGGGAGGACCCGCGCGGGGTGCCGATCTCCGCGATCCTCTTCGGCGGCCGCCGGGCCAGCGCGGTGCCGCTGGTCACCGAGTCCTTCGACTGGAACCACGGGGTGTTCCTGGGCGCCAACGTGGCGAGCGAGAAGACCGCCGCCGCCGAGGGCAAGGTCGGCGAACTGCGCCGCGACCCCTTCGCCATGCTGCCGTTCTGCGGCTACAACATGGGCGACTACATGGCCCACTGGATCGACGTGGCCAAGGACAAGGACCCGGCGAAGCTGCCCCGGATCTACTACGTCAACTGGTTCCGCAAGGACGGCGAGGGCCGGTTCGTCTGGCCGGGCTTCGGCGAGAACAGCCGCGTCCTGAAGTGGATCGTGGACCGGCTGGACGGCCGCGCCGAGGGCGTCGAGACCCCGATCGGCGTGCTCCCGGCCAAGGGCTCCCTGGACACCGAGGGCCTGGACCTGACCGAGGCCGAGCTGGACTTCCTGCTCACCGTCGACGAGGAGGTCTGGCGCGAGGAGGCGTCCCTGGTGCCCGAGCACCTCGACACCTTCGGTGAGCACACGCCCAAGGAGCTGTGGGACCAGTACCGGGCGCTGGTCGAGCGACTCGGCTGAGCCGGATCAGCGGGCCGCGCTGAGTTCCCTCGGCGCGGCCAGGGCCGCCGTGTGGGCTTCCATCCGCTCGGCGGCCAGGATCGCGGCCGCGGTGTCCGCGCGGGAGGCGGCGACGACCAGGGCGCGGCCCGCGAGGGTGTGCGCCCGGCGGTGCAGCGGCGCCGGATCGGTGGCCGCTCCCGGCACCGCCCGTACCGGCGCCTGGCCACCGCGCAGCCGGGCCACCTCGGCGGAGAGCCGCTCGGCGGCCGGGTCCAGCTCGGGGTCGGCGGCCGGGCCGCGCAGCTCGTCCGTGACGGCGAGCAGGGCCGCGAGGTGCCCGGCCAGCTGGATGTCCAGCTCCTCGTCGCGGGAGCGGTGCGGGAAGTCCGAGGCCGCCGGGGTGCTGTGGACCGACTTGGAGCGGATCGGTTCGTACATGGGACGGCCTCCTCGGCGCTGACAGGAAGCCATCCTAGCTTGGATTCAGTCTAAAGTTGAGTCGAGTCACGGACGGCGGCCCGGCGGCTACGGCCGGTGCCGCCCCCTGCGCGCCTACGGCTGGCCGTAGCCGTCCAGGAACGTCCCGATCCGGGTCACCGCGTCCGTCAGATCGGCCACGTTGGGCAGCGTGACCACCCGGAAGTGGTCGGGCTCGGGCCAGTTGAAGCCGGTGCCCTGGACCACCATGATCTTCTCCTGGCGCAGCAGGTCCAGGACCAGTCGCCGGTCGTCCTTGACCTTGAAGACCTTCGGGTCCAGGCGCGGGAAGAGGTACAGCGCGCCCTTGGGGCGTACGCAGCTCACGCCGGGGATCTGGGTGAGCAGCTCGTACGCCGTGTCCATCTGCTCCTTCAGTCGGCCGCCCGGCAGTACCAGGTCGTTGATCGTCTGGCGGCCGCTGAGCGCCGCTACCACGCCGTGCTGGCCCGGCATGTTGGCGCACAGCCGCATGTTGGCCAGGATCGTCAGGCCCTCCAGGTAGGAGTCGGCGTGCGCGCGCGGGCCGGAGACGGCCATCCAGCCGACCCGGTACCCGGCCACCCGGTACGCCTTCGACATGCCGTTGAAGGTGAGGGTGAGCAGGTCGGGGGCGACCTTGGCGGTGGGGGTGTGGACGGCGCCGTCGTAGAGGATCTTGTCGTAGATCTCGTCGGAGCAGACCAGCAGGTTGTGGCGGCGGGCGAGGTCGGTCAGGCCCTTGAGCATCGCCTCGTCGTAGACCGCGCCCGTGGGGTTGTTCGGGTTGATGATCACCAGGGCCTTGGTGCGGTCGGTGATCTTGCGCTCGATGTCCGCGAGGTCGGGCATCCAGTCGGCCTGCTCGTCGCACCGGTAGTGCACGGCGGTGCCGCCGGACAGCGAGACGGCCGCCGTCCACAGGGGGTAGTCCGGGGCGGGTACGAGGACCTCGTCGCCGTCGTCGAGCAGGGCCTGCATGGCCATCACGATCAGCTCGGAGACGCCGTTGCCGATGAAGACGTGCTCGACGTCGGTCTCGATGCCGAGCGTCTGGTTGTGCATGACCACCGCGCGGCGGGCGGCCAGCAGGCCCTTGGCGTCGCCGTAGCCGTGGGCCGTGGAGACGTTGCGGAGGATGTCCTCCAGGATCTCCGGGGGGCACTCGAAGCCGAAGGCGGCCGGGTTGCCGGTGTTGAGCTTCAGGATGCGGTGACCGGCCGCCTCCAGTCGCATCGCCTCCTCGAGCACCGGGCCCCGGATCTCGTAACAGACGTTGGCGAGCTTGGTCGACTGGATCACCTGCATGCCCGCGAGCTTACGGGCCGCCCGTGCCTGGTGGGCGGTGTTTTCCACCACGTGTTCCGGTGCGGATTCCGGATACGGGACGGGCGGGTTCGCTCGGATATGGTCCGGATGCCCAACTACCCCTGGACGTGCATGCGTTGACGCCCCACGGGGAAGGGGCCCGTCGGGTCGGCACTCTTGTCCTCCCTCGCCCCTCTCGTGACAATGTGCATGACAATTCACGAAGAGGGGACCCCCACATGAACAAGCCTCTCCTGGCCGCGCTCTCCGCCGTGGCGCTCGCCGGGTTCGGCGCGACCCCCGCCCTGGCCGCGCCGCAGGCCAAGGCGGTGACCGTCGACTTCGCCGGGACCGTGTCGCTCAGCAACTGTTCCGGCTCGGTCGTCCGGCTGCCCAACTCGGCGGACAGCGACCCCGCGCTGGTGCTGAGCAACGGGCACTGCCTGGAGACGGGCTTCCCGCAGCCCGGCCAGGTCATCACCGGCCAGTCCTCCAGCCGCACCTTCGGCCTGCTGAACTCGGCAGGCACCAAGGTCGCCACGCTCCGCGCCAACCAGGTCGTCTACTCGACCATGACCGACACCGACGTCACCCTGTACCGACTGACCACCAGCTACGCGGCGATCAAGAGCTCATACGGCATCAACGCGCTGCCGCTGAGCGACACCCACCCGGTGGCCGGGAGCAGCATCAAGGTCGTCTCCGGGTACTGGAAGCGGATCTACTCCTGCAACGCGGACGGGTTCGTGTACCGGCTGAAGGAGGGCGGCTGGACCTGGAAGGACTCGCTGCGCTACACCGCCGCCTGCAACACCATCGGCGGCACCTCCGGCTCCCCGGTGATCGACACCGCCACCGGCAAGGTCGTCGCCGTCAACAACACGGGCAACGAGGACGGCCAGTCCTGCACCGAGAACAACCCGTGCGAGGTGGACCAGAACGGCAAGGTCACCGTCCGCCAGGGCATCAACTACGCCGAGCAGACCTACCAGATACCGGCCTGCTTCACGACCGGCAACAAGCTCAACCTGAGCGCCGCGGGCTGCACGCTGCCCAAGCCCTGACCGTCACACCGGGGTACGGCGCACCGACCGGCCCGCGAGCACGTCGGTGCGCCGCCCGTCCTCGATGACGAACCGTCCGTCGATCAGCACGTGCGGAATCCCGGTCGGCAGCGTCCTCGGCTCCGCGAAGGTGGAACCGGCGGCGACCGTGGCCGGGTCGAACAGCACCAGGTCGGCGCGGTACCCCTCGCGCACCAGGCCCCGGTCCGGCAGTCGCAGCCGGGCCGCGGGCCGTGAGGTCAGCCGGGCCACGCACTCCTCCAGCGACAGCACGCCCAGCTCGCGGACGTAGGTGCCGAGGTAGCGCGGGAAGGTGCCGTAGGCGCGCGGGTGCGGCTTGGTGCCCTGGAGGATGCCGTCCGAGCCACCGGTGTGCGCGCGGTGCCGCATGATCGCGCGGACGTTGTCCTCGTGGCCGACGTGCTGGAGGATCGTGGTGCCGAGCCGGTCCTCGACCAGCAGGTGCCGGACGGTGTCCCACGGCTCCTCGCCGCGCAGGGCGGCCGCCTCCTTCACCGTGCGGCCCACGTACTGGGCCAGCGCCGGGTCGGTCACGCCGGAGATCTCGATCGTCTCCCACTCCGCCGGTACGCCGTGGCAGCCGTCGGAGCCGGTGACCTCCAGGTGGTGCCGGACGCGCTCGGCGGTCGCCGGGTCGGTGAGCCGGGCCAGGATCTCGCCCGGGCCGCCCTCGCTCGCCCAACTGGGCAGCAGGGCCGCCAGGGTGGTGGAGCCGGGGGTGTAGGGATAGGTGTCCAGGGTGAGGTCGGCGCCCGCGTCCAGGGCCGCGTCGAGCAGGGCGAGCAGCTCGGGGGCGCGGCCCTCGTTGACGCCGAAGTTCATGGTGGCGTGCGCCAGGTGCAGCGGGCAGCCCGCCTCCCGGGTGAGGGCGACCATCTCAGCGTACGCCTGAAGGGCGCCCGCACCGTAGGAGCGGTGGTGGGGGCAGTAGTAGCCGCCGTAGGAGGCCACCACCCGGCACAGCTCGGTCAGTTCGGCGTCGTTCGCGTACATGCCGGGGGTGTAGGTGAGGCCGGAGGAGAGGCCGACCGCGCCCTGTTCCAGGCCCTCCGCGACCAACTGCCGCATCCGGTCCAGCTCGGCCGGGGTCGCCGGGCGGTCCTCCCAGCCGACGACCAGCGCGCGGACCGTGCCCTGCGGGACCAGATAGGCCGCGTTGACCGCGATGCCCTGATCGAGCCGGTCCAGGTACTCGCCGACCGAGCGCCAGTCCAGGTCGAGGTCGTCGCCGTAGCCGTTCCAGCCGGTGATGGCCCGGCGGACCTCCTCCAGCGTGCGGTCGTCGACGGGGGCGTACGACAGGCCGTCCTGGCCCAGCACTTCGAGGGTGACGCCCTGGGCGGCCTTGGCGCTGTGGTCGGGGTCGCGCAGCAGGGCCAGGTCGGAGTGGGCGTGCATGTCGATGAAGCCGGGGGAGAGGACCAGCCCCTCCGCGTCCAGCTCGCGCCGGGCGCGCGGGCGCTGACAGCCCGCCGCCGCGGCCTCCTTGACGATGGACACGATCCGGCCGCGGTCGACCACCACATCGGCGCGGTAGGCGGGCGCCCCGCTGCCGTCGACCACGTCCGCGTCCCGGATGACGAGTTCTTCCATGGCACTGACCCCCTAGAAGAACGTGCGGACGTATTCCACGACCGTGCCGTCCGCCTCGGCCACCGGGATGAGCTGCCACTTGTCGAAGCTGGTGCAGGGGTGGGACAGGCCGAAGCCGATCCAGTCGCCCACCATGACATCGGCCTCCGGTGTGGTGGCCAGCCACATGTGCTGGTCCGACAGGGCGGTCACCGTGACGCCGGTGGCGGGGCGCTCGGCACCGTCCCGGCGGACGACCTGCGCCTCGGGCTTGTCCAGGTCGTAGGCGGCGTCCCGCTTGCCCGCGTTGACGAACGCCTGGCCGGGCTCGGGGCGGGAGACCACCTGGGCCCACAGCCGGAACGCGGGCTCCAGCGCGCCCTCCTCCGGGACCCGGTTGAAGGGGGTGATGCGGCGGTAGTGGCCGTCGTCGTGGGAGACGTAGGCGCCCGAGCGGAGCAGCTTCAGCACCGGGCGGGACAGCTCCGGGACCTCGGCGAACACCTCGGCCACCGTGTCGAACCAGGCGCTGCCGCCCGCGCTCACCACGATCTCGTCCGCCTTCGCGAACCGGCCCTCGGCGTCCAGGGCGGCGGCGAGCGCGAGGAGCCTGCGCAGGTAGGCCCCGACCCGCTCCGGGTCGGCCCCCGGCACCTCGCCCTCGTAGCCCGCCACACCGACCAGGCGCAGGGTGTCGGTGGCGGCCACGGCGGCGGCCACCTCAGCGCACTCCGCCTCGGTACGGACACCGGTGCGGGCGCCCTCGCCCGCCGCCAGCTCCACCACCACGTCCAGCGGGCGGGCGGCGCCGGTCAGGGCCGCGTCCATCAGCTCGACCCCGCGCACCGAGTCGACGTAGGTGACGAGGCGGAAGTCCGGGTCGGCGGCCAGCTCGGCGGCGATACGGCGCAGCGCCGCCGCGTCCACCAGCTCGTTGGCGAGGAAGATCCGCTGGATGCCGAACTCCCTTGCCACCCAAACCTGATGGGGCACCGCGACCGTGATGCCCCAGGCGCCGTGCTCGATCTGCCGGGCGAAGAGCTGGGGGGCCATGGAGGTCTTGCCGTGCGGGGCGAAGGCGAGGCCGTGCCGGGCGGCGTAGGTCTCCATGAGCGCGAGGTTGTGCGCCAGGCGCTCGGCGGACAGCGCGAGGACGGGGGTGGCGAAGCCCCCGGTGAACAGGTTGCGGCGCTCGGCGGCCAGCTCGCCCACGGTCAGCCCGGCGGCGTCCGGCGGAAGGCCCTTGAAACGGTGGTCGACCCGTTCCCCGGCGAGCTGCGCCAGGGCTTCGGAACCGGTCTCACGGGCCATACGAGCCTCCTGATCAGCCTCGTTGCACTCTCTGCAACGTCCATTGCGTATGTCGCTCTGTGCTGTCTAACATCTCGGCCAACACGGGGTCAACGAAGTCGTCACCCCGGAGCACCCCCGGAGCACCGACGAGGAGCCGAGACCATCGTGACCGCCGACGGACCGTCCAGCGCCGCCCCCGACGCCATGAATGTCGTGGATGTCGTCGCCCTGGGCGAGTCCATGGTCACCTTCCTCCCCGACCGCCCCGGCCGCCTCGCCGACGTGCCCGCCTTCCGACGGGGCATCGGCGGCGCCGAGTCCAACGTGGTCTGCACGCTCGCCGCCGCCGGACACGCCACCCGCTGGGTCAGCCGGGTCGGCGCCGACGGCTTCGGGCAGCACCTGGTCGAGCGGATCGGCTCCTACGGCGTCGACACCGGCGCGGTCCGGGTGGACCCGGCCCGGCCCACCGGGGTCTACTTCCGCACCGCCGCCGACCGGGCCACCGACGCCCACGAAGTCGCCTACTACCGCGCCGGATCGGCCGCCTCCGCGATGGCCGCCGACAACACCGACCTCGCCGCGCTGGACGCCGGACGCGTACTCCACCTGTCCGGGATCACCGCCGCGCTGTCGCCGGGGTGCCGGGAGCTGCTGCACACCCTGACCGCGCCGCGCGAGGGGCGCCCGGTGGTGTCCTTCGACGTCAACCACCGCCCCGGCCTGTGGCGGGAGGCCGACGACGCCCTGGTGCTGCTGGACCTGGCCCGGCGGGCCGACATCGTGTTCGTCGGCACCGACGAGGCCGAGGACGCGTGGGGCACGCGGGGCGGGGTCGACGCGGTCCGGCGGCTGCTGCCCGAACCCCGGGTGCTGGTCGTCAAGGAGGGCCCGCTCGGGGCGACGGTGTGCGAGCGCACGGCCGACGGTGAGCGGACGGTGCGCGTACCCGCCCTCACCGTCGACGTGGTCGCCACCGTCGGCGCGGGCGACGCCTTCGCCGCGGGCTTCCTCTCCGCCACCCTGCGCGGGCTCCCCGTACGCGACCGGCTCCGGCACGGCCACCTGATGGCCGCCGCCGCCCTCACCGTCCCCGGCGACCTCGCCGAACCGCCCGCCCGCGACCACGCCGACCGGCTGGCCGCCCTCGACGACGAGGCGTGGGGGAGACTGCGACTCGGCCCCGGCTGGACCGGAGCCGACCAGGTTTCCGAAGAGACGAGCACCGCATGAGCCAGACCGTCGACCGCGCCCTGAGCATCCTCCCGCTGCTCGCGGAGGGCCCCGCCGACCTCGGCCAGGTCGCCGACCGGCTCGGCGTGCACAAGTCCACCGCGCTGCGCCTGCTGCGCACCCTGCACGAACACGGCCTGGTCTACCGCCAGTCCGACCAGCGCTACCGGCTCGGCGCCCGCCTCTTCGCCCTCGCCCAGGAGGCGATGGAGAACCTCGACATCCGAGAGATCGCCCACCCGCACCTCGTACGGCTCAACGAGGAGTGCGGGCACACCGTGCACCTCGCCGTGCACGAGGAGGGCGAGGTGCTCTACATCGACAAGGTGGACAGCCGCTACCCGGTGCGCATGTACTCGCGCGTCGGCAAGCCGGTCGCCATCACGGTCGCCGCTGTCGCCAAGCTGCTGCTGGCCGATCTGCCCGAGGGCGAGCGGCGGGCGCTGGCGGAGAAGCTCGAATACCCCCTGTACACGGCCCGTTCCACCCCCAACGCAGGCGCTTTCCTGCGCGAGTTGGAGAAGGTGCGCGAACAGGGCTGGGCCACCGACCTCGGTGGCCACGAGGAGTCCATCAACTGTGTCGCGGCCCCCGTCCGGGGCGCCGACGGCCGGGTGGTCGCCGCGATGTCGGTCTCCGCGCCGAACGTCGTCGTCACCGCCGACGAACTCCTCACCCTGCTCCCGCGGGTGCGCCGCACGGCGGACGCGATCAGCGGCGAGTACTCCGGAAGAACCCCAGTGAAGGACCCCACCGCATGACCGACAAGATCGCCCTCACCCCGAAGACCCACACCGTGCCGCCCGCGAAGTTCTCGCACGGCGTCCGCAAGGGCAACATCCTCCAGGTCGCCGGCCAGGTCGGCTTCCTGCCCGCCGAGGAGGGCAAGGCCCCCACCCCCGCCGGACCCACCCTGCGCGAGCAGACCCTCCAGACCCTCGCCAACGTCAAGGCGATCCTCGAGGAGGGCGGCGCGAGCTGGGACGACGTGATGATGATCCGCGTCTACCTCACCGACGTGGACCACTTCGCCGAGATGAACGACATCTACAACACGTACTTCGGCGAGCAGGGCCTCACCCAGCCCCCGGCCGCCCGCACCACGGTCTACGTCGGCCTGCCCGCCGGGCTGCTCATCGAGATCGACGCGCTCGCCGTCCTCGGCTGACCGCCCCTCAAGAACGCACCACCCGAACGACGCACACGGCACGGCATCCCCCTCGGGGTGCCGTGCCGCGCTCCACCCTGCCTGAAAGCCCGATGCACTTCACCGTCTCACGCAGAGGACCGCCCTCTCATGTCCCTTCCGCTCGCCGCACCCGCGCCCGCCGCGCCACCCCACACCGGAGGACTGCTCCTCCTGCTGGACGGCACCCCCGGCCTGCTCACCGTCGCCGGTATCGGTATCGCCCTGCTGCTCTTCCTGATCATCAAGGTCCGGCTGCAGCCGTTCGTCGCACTGCTCACGGTGTCCATAACCGTCGGCCTGCTCGCCGGTCTCTCGGTCACCGAACTCTTCGGCACCGTCCAGCGCTCCGACGCCGTCTCCACCATCGAGTCCGGCATGGGCGGCATCCTCGGCCACGTCGCCATCATCATCGGCCTCGGCACCATGCTCGGCGCGATCCTGGAGGTCAGCGGCGGCGCCGAGGTCCTCGCGGGGCGCCTGCTGCGGCTGTTCGGGGAGAAGCGGGCACCGCTGGCCATGGGCCTGACCGGCCTGATCTTCGGCATCCCGGTCTTCTTCGACGTCGGCATCTTCGTCCTCGCGCCGCTCGTCTACGCGGCCGCCAAGCGGGGCGGCAAGTCGATCCTGCTGTACTGCCTGCCGCTGCTCGCGGGCCTGTCCATGACCCACGCCTTCCTGCCCCCGCACCCCGGCCCGGTGGCCGCGGCCGGACTGCTGCACGTGCAGCTCGGCTGGGTCGTCCTCATGGGCGTCATCTGCGGCATCCCGGCGGTGCTGGCCGCGTGGGCGTTCGCCGCATGGATCGGCCGACGCATCTTCGTGCCCATCCCGCAGGACATGGTCGAGGCGGCGGAGGAGGCCCGCCAGGCGGTCCTCGCCGAGCAGCGCGCCTCGGGCGTGGAACCGGCCGAGAAGCCGGTCCCGCTGGGCACGGTCCTCGCCATCATCGGCACCCCGCTGGTCCTGATCCTGGCCGCGACCTTCTCCTCGGTCGCGCTGGACCCGTCCACCGTGCGCTCGGTCATCGAGTTCTTCGGGCACCCCTTCGTCGCCCTCACCATCGCCCTGGTGCTCGCCTACTACCTGCTCGGCATCCGGCGCGGCTGGTCCCGCAAGTCCCTGGAGAACGTCTCCACCGCCTCCCTGAAGCCGGTCGGCAACATCCTGCTGGTGGTCGGCGCGGGCGGGGTCTTCGGCGCCGTCCTCAAGGCCAGCGGGGTCGCCCAGGCCCTCTCGGACACCTTCAACGGCGTCGGGCTGCCGGTGATCGTGCTGGCGTACCTGATCTCGCTGGTGCTGCGGGTCGCCCAGGGCTCGGCCACGGTCGCCATCGTGACGACGGCGGGCATCGTCGCCCCGCTGCTCGCCGAGGGCGACCACTCCCAGGCGTTCACCGCCCTTGTCATCATGGCCATCTCCGCCGGTTCCATCTTCGCCTCGCACGTCAACGACGGCGGGTTCTGGATGGTCGCCAAGTACTTCGGCATCACCGAACGCGACACCCTGAAGACCTGGACGGTCCTCGAATCGGTCCTCTCCGTCGCCGGGTTCGCGGTCGCGGCGGTCGTCAGCCTGTTCGTCTGACGGACACGACGGGGGCACGACGGGGGACTTACCGGTGGGATACAGGCGGGAATGGAGCGCCGGGTGGTTCCGGCACAGGGAAGTCGTCCATACTGCCGCCGTGGAGCAGCGCATAGGATCGAGCAGCCAGCCCCTGAAGGGCGAGCCCGTCACGGGTGCCGGGTTCGACCCGGCCTTCATCCCCGGTCTGACGGGCTCCGCCGCCCAGGGGGAACCGGAGGACGCCAAGCCGACGGCCGAAGCGGCCGACTCGGCCGAGGCGGAAGGGAGTTCGGCGCCTGAGGAATCCGTCGGGGAATCCGTTCCGGAGGCCGTCGACTCCGTCGAGTCCACGGACGAGCCCGCCGAGGACGGCCCCGTCTTCGAGGCCGCCGACCGCCGGGCGCGGATAGTCGCGGACCGGCGGGGCGTACGGCTCAGCCTGGACGCGGAGGAGTGCGAGTTCGGCTGGCCGGAGATCGCCGCCGTGGAGACGGAGACGGCCCGGTTCGGCAAGCGTTTCACCGTCACGGTGCACACCCCGGACCGCCGCTGGTACCCGATCGAGATCGAGGCCGCCTCCCGCGCGCAGTTCGCGGAGTGGGACGCCGGGATGGACGCGGTACTGGACGCGTACTTCGAGTCGGAGTGAACGACGGCGGTGCCCCGGCCTCCCTTGAGGGAAGCCGGGGCACCGCCCGTTTCTCCGGTACCGCTACGGCATCCCGTGCACGTGCGGACCGACCGCGCCGATCCAGGCGTTGCCCGCCGTCGCGTCCCAGTTGGTCGACCAGGTCATCGCGCCCCGCAGGTCCGGGTAGGTCCGGGACGGCTTGAAGGAGCCGCAGCCGGTGCCCTTGGCCAGGCAGTCCAGCGCGTTGTTCACCACGGTGGGCGAGACATAGCCGCTGCCCGCGCCCCGGGTGGAGGCCGGGACGCCGATGCCCACCTGCGAGGGCGCGAGCCCGCCCTCCAGCTGGATGCAGGCCAGCGCGGTCAGGAAGTCCACCGAGCCCTGGCTGTACACCTTGCCGTCGCAGCCCAGCATCGAACCGCTGTTGTAGTACTGCATGTTGACGACCGTGAGGATGTCCTTGATGTTCAGGGCCGTCTGGAAGTAGGAACCCGACGTCGACTGCATGTCGATCGTCTGCGGCGCCATCGTGATGATCAGCGACGAGCCCGCCTTGCCCGACAGCGAGCGCAGCGCCTGCGTCATGTACGTCGGGTTCAGCCCGTTCTCCAGGTCGATGTCCACCCCGTCGAACCCGTACGTCTGCATCAGCGAGTACACCGAGCCCGCGAAGTTGTTCGCCGAGGCGGTGTCGCTGACCGCGACCGTGCCGCGCTCGCCGCCGACGGAGACGATGACCTTCTTGCCCGCGGCCTGCTTGGCCTTGATGTCGGCCTTGAACTGGTCGACCGTGTAGCCGTTCAGCCCGGCCGAGTCCAGGCTGAAGCTGACCGCGCCCGGCGTGGAGGTGGCGTCCGCGAAGGCCACCGCGACGATGTCGTAGGCGGCGGGCACGTCGGAGATCTTCTGCACGGTCGCGCCGTTGTTGAAGTTCTGCCAGTACCCGGTCACCGCGTGCTTGGGCAGGTCGCCCTTGGGGCCGGTGCCGCCGCCGGAGGTGGTGGTCGCGTTCACGGTGGCCGACTTCGCCGACTCACCGACCGAGTTGGTGGCCGTGACCTGGAAGGAGTACGAGGTCGACGCCGCGAGCCCGGTGACCGTGGCCGAGGTGCCGCTCACCGCGGTGACCTTGGTTCCGTTGCGGTACACGTTGTAGCCGGTCGCGCCGGACACCGTGTTCCAGGCCAGCGAGACCGAGGACGAGGTGGTGCCGGACACCGCGAGGCCGCCCGGCGCGGCGGGCTTGGTCGGCGCCGGGTCAGTGCCCCCGCCGCCGTCCGGGCCCTGCACCTGCACGTCGTCGGCGAAGTACGCGGCCTGCCCGTACCAGCCGTGGGTGTACACGGTGACCGAGGTGGTGGCGGAGCCCGTGGTGAACGTCGTCGAGAGCTGCTTCCATGACGGGCTGTCCGGGGTCCAGGTCGACACGTCGGTGGTGCCGGTGCCGGTCGCCCCGAGGTAGGCGTACCCGCCCTGCACCCAGGCGCTCAGCGTGTACGTGGAGTTGGGCTTGACCGCCACCGACTGCGTGCACTGGGCGTTGTCCTGCCCGGCAGGGGTGGCCTTCAGCGCGGCGGAGCCGCCGTGCACCGGGGACGAGACGGTCGTCCCGCTGCCCGCCGAGCAGGTCCAGTTGGACAGGCCCGACTCGAAGCCCGCGTTCCTGGCGTTGTTGACGTCCGCCGCGGCGGCGGGAGCGGCGGCCAGCCCCGCCACGGCGAGGGCGAGAGCGGCGGTCACCGACCAGGCGCGGGCCCGGCCGCGCCCGCCAGACGCGGGCATGACAGATACGAGGTCCAACTGGAGCCTCCAGTGGGGGAGTTCGCGGGGAGTGTGTCTACAAGTTGGTCCAGACCAATTCCGCTGTCAAGGGGTGGCGTGCGAATCACCCCTGACCTCGCCGCACAACCTGTCCCGTTTTGAAGCAAGTTGTGACCGGAGAGTTCCCCACGAGCTACACAAACGCTGTTCTCCCGTGATCCAGGCGTGGATACAGTGCTCACGTAGTCACGCAACGAAGTCGTCATGGCCCGAGGGGAACCGCGCCGGTGGGCCGGAGGGTGCGAAGAGCGGGGAGCTGCGCGTGCCAACTGCCATCGCCGTGACCAGTGCCGACCTGGCACTGCCGGCGCAGGACGAGCGGACCATGCCCGCCGTCGTGCTGCGCGATCTCGACAAGCGCCCGCTGGACCAGACCCTCGCCGAAGTCCAGGCCGTGGTGGACCAGTTCGGCTATCTGGTCGTGCTGTGCTCCAAGGCCACCCCCGAGCCGGTGCTGCGCCGACTGCACACCCTGCGCTCCCTGCTGGAGAGCGACCGTATCGCCGTGTTCCGGCCGGAACTGCCGCCGCTCGGCGTCGCGGTCCTCGCCCGGCAGTTACGCCAGCTCGCCACCTGCGACCTCAGTCCCGGTGTGCTCGCCTGCGCCGGGCGGCTGCTCACCCACTACATCCACGCCGGTGCCGTACTCGGCTCGGTCGCCCGGCTCGACCACGTCCCCGTCGGACTCAAGGCCCACGCCAAGTCCTGGGTGCCCGGAGCCCAGTTCGCCGTCGTCGCGCACCCCGAGCCCCAGCTCGTCAAGGCCGTGCCCGGCGCCACCCTCAAGGGCCCCGAGTTCAGCACCTGGATGCTGCTCGCCAAGGGCCAGCTGCAGTCCGACTGGATCACCGGCTTCGCGGGCGACTGGGGCGCGCACGGACTGCGCGAGACCCCGCTGCCCGCCGAGTCCCCCGTCTGGTGGGGCACCGGCCGGATGATCGAGTTCTGCGGCTACCTCGCCGACCTCTCGGTGCTCTACCAACTCGTCACCTCGGTCCGGCAGTCCAGCTGTCACTGGTGCGGTCTCGACGTCATCGGCGACCGCTGTGTCTTCTGCTCCGCCTCCCCGCCCGAGCATCCGCCGCACGCCCTCCAGGGGCGCACCCCCGCCTGAACCGACCCGGACCACGCTCCCGTCCCGCACGACCGATTCCCCCAATGAGGTTGCACGGTTCATGAACTCCCGTCAGCGCCGCGGCGTCATACTCCTGATCCTCTCCGTCCTGTGTGCCCTGGGCGCCTTCGCGGGCGTGCTCTCCGTCATCCAGGACGTGCGCTCCAAGGTCGGCCCCGAGGTCACCGCGTACCGGGTCAAGTCCGCGGTCCAGCCGTACACCGCCCTGGGCGCGGACCAGTTCGAGAAGATCCGGATGCCCAAACGGTGGCTGTCCGCCAACGCCGTCACCGACCTCGCCCAGCTGCGCGGCAAGATCGCGGTCACCACCCTGCGCGCGGGCTCCCTGCTCCAGACCGACATGGTCGTCGACCAGCCCGAACTGCAGCCGGGACAGCAGGAGGTCGCCATCATGGTCGACGCGGCCACGGGCGTCGCGGGCAAGATCACCCCCGGTGCGAAGGTCAACGTCTACGCCACCTTCGAGGGCAAGAAGGAGGGCGACCCCGACCAGTCGAAGATCATCGTCACCAACGCCCGCGTCCTGGACCTCGGGAAGATCCGCGACCTCGAACCCGACCGGGACCGCGACCAGCAGAGCCAGCCCACCAAGGCCGTCCCCATCACCTTCGCGCTGTCCGCCCTGGACGCCCAGCGCGTCACCTACGCCGAGTCCTTCGCCCAGCGGGTCCGGCTCGCCCTGGTCGCCCCCGGCGGCGCGTCGGAGATACCGGCCCGCGAGCGCACCTATGAACTCGCGACGGACAAGTGAGAGGCGGCCCGCATGCCCACCAGGATTCTGCCGGCCGGCGCTGACCCGGACGCCGTACGCTCCCTGACCACCCTGCTCAGCCAGCTCCCGGACGCCGAACCGGTCCCCCCGGTCACCGACTCCACCCAGCTGATCGACACCCTGGCCCGGCTCGCCGCCGAGTCGGTCGACGAACTCCCCGAGGTCGTCGTCGTCCATGAACGCATCGGCCCCGTACCGGCGCTGGAGCTGATCCGGGACATAGCGCTGCGCTTCCCGGCCGTCGGCGTCATCCTCGTCACCACCGACGCGGGCCCCGCGCTCTTCGCCGCCGCGATGGACGCGGGCGCCCGCGGCCTGGTCGGGCTGCCGCTGGCCTACGAGGACCTCGCGCACCGGGTGCAGGCCGTGGCCCAGTGGTCCAGCGGGGTGCGCCGCCACCTCGGGCACGGCGGGGCCGACGTGCTCAGCGGCCCCGGCGGCACGGTGATCACGGTCAGCGGAGCCAAGGGCGGCACCGGCACCACCACGGTCGCGCTCCAACTCGCCCTCGCCGCACAGGCTTCGGGCCGGTCCACCGCGCTGGCCGACCTCGACCTGCAGACCGGCGACGTGGCCTCCTTCCTGGACATCCAGTTCCGCCGCTCGGTCGCCGACCTCGCCGCCATCGCCGACATCTCCCCGCGCGTCCTCGCCGACGCCGTCTACCGCCACGACACCGGGCTCGCCCTGCTGCTGGCGCCCGGCGAGGGCGAGCGCGGCGAGGAGGTCACCGACCGCGCCGTCCGCCAGATCATCCACGCCCTGCGCGCCCGCTACGAGGTCGTCGTCCTGGACTGCGGCGCCCAGCTCACCGGGGCCACCGCGGCCGCCGTGGAGGGCGCCGACACCGCGCTGCTGGTCACCACGCCCGACGTGGTCTCGGTACGCGCCGCCAAGCGGACCGTGCGGATGTGGGACCGGCTCCAGATCCGCAAGGCCGAGGAGACCACCGTCGTGGTCAACCGGTACACCCGCGTCACCGAGATCCAGCCCGCGCTGATCCAGCGCATCACCGGCACCGCCCTGGCCCGCACCACCGTCCCCGCCGCCTTCAAGGAGCTGCAGGGCGTGGTGGACGCCGGACGCGTGCACGAACTCGACGCCCGCAGCACCGTACGCCAGGCCCTGTGGGCCCTCGCCGGGGAACTGGGCCTGGCCAGGGCGCCCGACGGCCCCGCCCACCGGGGCGGCCGACAGCGCGGCGGCGACCGGGGAGCCGTGGGCTTCCGGCGGCGGAAGGAGTAGGTATGAGGCGCCGCGGCAGGTTACGGCAGGACCGGGGACAGGTGGCCATCGAGTTCCTCGGCATGACCCCGCTGATCGTGCTGACCCTGGTCCTGATGTGGCAGTGCGTGCTGGTCGGCTACGCCTTCACCCTCGCCGGGAACGCCGCCGACGAGGGCGTGCGGGCGGGCACGGCGGCCCCTCGGGGCGCCCGCGAGGGAGCCTGCCGTACGGCCGCCCTGGAGGACCTGTCGGGGGAGTGGCGGAGCGGTGCGACGGTGCCCCGGTGCGGCGGCACCGGCTTCGTCACCGCCGACGTCGATCTCAGGGTGCCCGTCCTCTTCCCCGGCTCCATCGACTTCCCGGTCACGGTGCACGGCCACGCCGGTGCCGTGGAGGAGGTGAAGGACTGAGATGCGCCGCATCCGCTCCCGCGACCGGGGCCAGGTCGCCATCGAGTACCTGGGGTTCGTCCCCGTGCTGCTGATCGTCGGGCTCGCCGGCATCCAGATCGGCGCCGTCGCCTACGCCGCCGAGCAGGCCGGTACCGCCGCGCGGGCCGGGGCGCGCGCGGCCTCGCTGCACCAGGGCGCGCAGGGGGCGTGCGCGGCCGCGGTCAGCGGCGGGCTCAGCGTGTCCTGCGCGGAGGGCGGTGGGGGCGCGGACTCGGTCACCGTGACCGCGACCGTCAAGATCCCCCAGGTCGTGCCCGGCTGGGGCCTGGGCGACGCCGTCAAGTCCGCCACCATGCCGCTCGACCACTGAGGAGGGCCGTCCCATGAGCCTGCGGGCACGCATCAACTCCCCCGAGGAGCAGGGCAGCCGGGGCGAGGACGGACACCTGGTCGCCTCCTACCGGGCCAAGCTGCTCCAGGAGATCGACCTCGCGGAGATGAGTTCGCTCGCCGCCGCCGAACGCCGGGCCCGGCTGGAACGCGTCCTCGGTCATATCATCAGCCGCGAGGGCCCGGTGCTCTCCACCGCCGAACGCGCCGGACTCATCCGCCGTGTCGTGGACGAGGCGCTCGGCCTCGGCATCCTGGAACCCCTCTTGGAGGACGCCTCCGTCACCGAGATCATGGTCAACGGGCCCGACTCGATCTTCGTCGAGCGCGGTGGCCGGGTCGAACGGCTGCCGCTGCGCTTCGCCTCCGCCGACCAGCTGATGCAGACCATCGAACGCATCGTCTCCACCGTCAACCGCCGCGTGGACGAGTCCAATCCGATGGTCGACGCCCGGCTGCCGTCCGGCGAGCGCGTCAACGTCATCATCCCGCCGCTCTCCCTCAGCGGCCCCGTCCTCACCATCCGCCGCTTCCCGCGCTCCTACACCCTGAAGGAGCTGATCGGCTTCGGCTCGCTCGACGACCACATGCTGCTGCTGCTCGCCGGGCTGGTGCAGGCCAAGTTCAACGTGATCGTCTCCGGCGCCACCGGCACCGGCAAGACCACGCTGCTCAACTCCCTGTCCGGACTGATCCCGGCGCACGAGCGCATCATCACCATCGAGGACTCCGCCGAACTCCAGCTCCAGCAGACGCACGTCGTCCGGCTGGAGTCCCGCCCGCCCAACGTCGAGGGCAGCGGGCAGGTCACCATCCGCGACCTCGTGCGCAACTCGCTGCGCATGCGGCCCGACCGCATCGTGGTCGGCGAGGTCCGCGGCGGGGAGTCCCTGGACATGCTCCAGGCCATGTCCACCGGCCACGACGGCTCGCTCGCCACCGTGCACGCCAACAGCGCCGAGGACGCCCTCACCCGGCTCCAGACCCTCGCCTCCATGTCCGACGTCGAGGTGCCCTTCGCCGCGCTGCACGACCAGATCAACAGCGCCGTCGACGTCCTGGTCCAGCTCACCCGGTTCGCCGACGGCGCCCGCCGCATCACCGAGGTCGCCCTGCTCGACAGCCACGGCGGAGAGCCGTACCGGCTGGCGACCGTCGCCCGCTTCGACGCCCGCCCCATGACCGCCGACGGCCAGGTCCACGGCGCCTTCCAGTACTTCCCGCTGCCCCGCCGCACCGCCGACCGCCTCTACATGGCGGGCCAGCCCGTGCCCCAGGCGTTCGGCGTCGCCCACACCGCGGACCAGCTCGCCGTCCGAGAAGCCAGGTAGGCCCATGGATCTGTCCACCCTCGCCCAGCTCACCACCGGCGTCACCCTGCTGACCTGCGTCCTCGCCGTCGCGGGCCTGCAGACCTACGCGTCCGGGCGGGCCCGGCGCGCCGCCCTGGAGGACCGGCTCGCGCACGCCGACCAGGTGTCCGCGGGCGGCCGCAGGCGCCGCTTCCGCGGGCTGGACCGCAGACTGCGCCGCACCTCGCTGGGCCGCGCGCTGGAACTCCGGCTCGCCGCCACCGGACTCGACCTCACCCCCGGTGAGTTCTTCGCCGGGATGCTCGCCGCGGTCGCCGCGCTCTGGCTGGTCGGCCAGGCCACCCTGGCCCCCTTCTTCGGCCCCATCGCCGGACTCCTCGGCATCTGGGCGGCCGTGCAGTTCCTCAACTGGCAGCGCCAGAAACGCATCGAGCGCTTCATCAACCAACTCCCCGAACTTGCCCGCATTCTGGCCAACGCCACCCAGGCCGGACTCGCCCTGCGCACCGCCATCGGCATGGCCGCCGAGGAGCTGGAGGCCCCGGCCGGGGAGGAACTCTCGCAAGTGGCCGACCGGTTGGCGATCGGCCACTCCATGGAGGACGCGCTCGGCGAACTCGCCGCCCGGCTGCCCTCCCGCGAACTCGTCGTCCTGGTCACCACCTTGGTGCTCTCCAACCGGGCGGGCGGCCAGGTCGTCTCCGCCCTGCGCAACCTCACCGAGACGCTGGAGGAGCGCAAGGAGACCCGGCGCGAGATCCGCACCCAGCTCTCCCAGGTCACCATGACCTCGTACGCCGTCCCCGCCCTCGGCGTCGGCGCGCTCTTCCTGATGAACGGCGTCAAGGACGGCGCCCTGGAACGCCTGACCGGCTCCACGGTCGGCCAGGGCTGCGTGATCGTCGCCTTCGCCCTGTACGCGGTCGGGTTCGTCCTCATCCGCCGCATGAGCCGGATCGACGTGTGAGGGGATGACAAACCGGATGACACTCCTGCTCGCCCTGCTGGCGGCCCTCGGTGTCTGGGGCGCCTTCGCGGGCGTCCGCATGTACCGCGCCGAGACCAAGCTGCCCGGCGACCTCGCCGTCGCCCTGGAGATCGGCGCCTCCCGCACCGGCGCGGTCGGCTCCGTCATCGACCGCATGGGCATGCGGTACGCGCCCCTCGTGCTGCGCCTCATGGGCCCCGGCCTGGTCGCCCGCTACCGCCGCCGCATCGACCTCGCGGGCAACCCCGGCGGCCTCACCATCGACCGCTACGCCGCCCGCCGCGCGGTCTACGGCGCGCTCGGCACCCTCGGCTTCCTCGTCTTCCTCCTCCGGGGCCAGTGGTTCGCCGCCCTTCTCCTCCTCGCCTTCGGCGCCTTCTGGACCGAGGTCGGCATCTGGTCGGCGATCC
Source organism: Streptomyces sp. NPDC002176 (assembly GCF_044903645.1). Taxonomy (NCBI): domain Bacteria; kingdom Bacillati; phylum Actinomycetota; class Actinomycetes; order Kitasatosporales; family Streptomycetaceae; genus Streptomyces; species Streptomyces sp. NPDC002176. The sequence continues at coordinate 702,276 of NZ_JBJDQW010000002.1, read as the reverse complement.
GGGTCCGCCGGGACGTCATCGAACGGACCCTCCCCGACTTCCTCGACGTCCTCGCCGTCGTCGTCAGCGCGGGCCTCGGCTTCCGCCAGGCCCTCGACCGCGTCTCCATCCACTACGAGGGTCCCTGGGCCGACGAACTCCGCATCACCCTGCGCCAGATGGACCTCGGCATGACCCGCCGCCAAGCCTTCACCGAACTCCGCCGCCGCAACGACTCCGAACAGGTCGCCATGTTCGTCACCGCCCTCCAGCAGGGCGAGGAACTCGGCGCCCCCATCGTCGACACCCTCGTCTCCCTGGCCAAGGACATGCGCCGCACCGACGCCCAGAACGCCCGCCGCAAGGCCGCCCGCGCGGTCCCCAAGGCCACGCTGATGATCACCACGTTCATGGTCCCGGCCACGATGCTGCTCCTGGGAGCGGGGCTGCTGCTGGGGTCGGGGGTGGACTTCGGGTCGTTGGCGGGGGAGTGAGGGGGAATGAGTACGGGGGGAGGTCGGGTCATGACGCGGAGGCCGGAGGCGGAGGGCGCTGATGCGGCCGGGCCGGGCGGGACACCGGTCGCCGGTCCCGGCCTTCCCGCGCCCTCCGAGGGGCTTCAGGTACGGGCGCTGCAAGCCGTGGGGCGGCAGGTGTTCGGGTTCCGGCTGGCGATGATCGTACTGGCGGCTCCGGCGGCGTTGCTCAACGCGGCGCCCGGACTCGGGGCCCGGCTGGTCGGCGCCGCCGTCGTCGTCACGTTCATGGTGTCGTACGTGCTCTTCCGCGACTGGGGACGCTTCGGACCCCTCCTGCTGCGCCACCCCAGCCTGCTCGCCGCCGACACCCTCTTCGGCTCGCTCCTCCTCGTCTCCGCCGGGCCGGACACCACCCTCGCCTACGTCAGCGTCTGCACCCCCCTGCTGGCCGGGCTCCTCTACGGCTGGCGCGGTGCCGCCTGCTTCGCCTCGCTCCAGTCGCTGATCCTGCTCCTCGTGCACGCCACCCTGGACGCCGGACGCCACACCGGGCTCGCCGAGACCCTGCTGCTGCCCGGCCTGTGCGTCATCACCGGCGCGATGGGCTCCACCCTGCGCAACCTGATGCTCCGGCTCGGCACCGCCACCCACGCCCTGACGGCCGTACGCGCGCGACTGGCCGCGGCGGAGGCCGTACAGACCGAACGGGCCCGCCTGGCCCGCGAGATGCACGACTCCCTCGCCAAGACCCTGCACGGCGTCGCCCTCGCCTCCGACGCCCTCGCCACCACCGCCTCGTCCGCCACCCCCGACCCCGCCCGGCTGCGCCAGGAGGCGGAACTGGTCGCCCGCTCGGCCCGCCGGGCGGCGGCGGAGTCCCGCGAACTCCTCACCGACCTCCGCGAAGAGGCGCCGCACGCCCCCCTGTGGCCGCAACTCAACCTCCAGGCCGCCGACTTCACGGCCCGCACCGGTCTCCCCGTCACCTGCCACCTCACCGGCGACCCGATCCCGCACCTCCCCCCACCCCCCACCCGCGCCCTCCTCGCCCTCACCGCCGAAGCCCTGGACAACGCCCACCGCCACGCCAACGCCACCCAGGTCGTCGTGACCGCGGGCGTCCAGAACGGCACCCTCTCCCTCTCGATCCACGACGACGGCAAGGGCCTCCCGGCGGGCATCACCCTCCAAACCCTGCGCGGCGCCGGTCACTTCGGGCTGCTCGGCATGGCCGAGCGAGCGGAGTCCGCCGGGGCGCGTATCCACATCGGCCGGGGCGACCACGCCTCCGGCACCGAGATCAGCGTCCAACTCCCCCTACCCGCCTGAGCCCAGCCCACGAAAGGAGACTCCGATGCGGTTCCCACCCCCCACCGACCCGCTGCGTCTCGTGGTCGCCGACGACAACCCCGTGGTCCGCGCGGGCCTCACCGCGCTCCTCACCGGCCGCGAGGACACCACCGTGGTGGCCGAGGCCGCGGACGGACGCGAGGCGTACGAGGCCGCGCTGCTGCACCGGCCCGACGTCGTCCTCCTCGACGTCCGGATGCCCGGCGTCGACGGAATCTCGGCATTGCCCCACCTGGTCCCGCTGGCGCCCGTCATGATGCTGACCTACAGCCACGAGACGGCGACCGTACGGGAGGCTCTACGGCTGGGGGCGGGGGGATATCTGGTGCACGGGGAATTCGGCACGGAGCAGTTGGTGCGGGCGGTGCGGGACGTGTGCGAGGGGCGTCCGCATGTGACACCGGGAGCAGCGAGGGCCCTGCTACCCCCCAGTGCGACTGCACACGCATCCTCCGAACTCCCCCACCCCCCTTGGGAGATGTCTGCAAAACCCCTTTCGCAACTGCAATCATCTATGGGACAGTCATTCCGGTCGAGTTTTCAACTGAGCACCAGAGAGGCGGAGATCATGGACCTCGTCGCGTCCGGCATGACGAACCATCAGATCGCCGCCACCTGCTTCATCAGTGAGAAGACCGTCAAGAACCACATCAACCACATCTTCGCCAAACTCCACACCACGAACCGATCCCAGGCCACCGCGAAGTGGTTAGGGGTGGCGTGACATGCGACCGACCCACTGGGCCCGAATTTGGGCCCACGGACCCTGGGCTTCCCTCTTCCCCCCGCCGTACGGTGCCCGGATCGGAGGCGAATCCGGAGGGGAACACCATGAGCGATCCGATCCTCAAGCTGCTGGTTGCCATGCAACGCCGCAGCGACGACAAAGGCCAGACCGCCGTGGAGTACCTGGGAATCATCGCGGTGGTGGTCGCGATCGTGCTCGCGGTGACGGGAACGAGTATCGGCTCGACGATCCTCGACAAGATCATGACGCAGATCAACAGAATCGTGTGATGTTCCCTCGCCGAGACGGCGACGCCGGGCAGGCCTTCCCCATCTACATCACGGTGGTGGCGGGCCTGCTCTTTCTTGCCCTGGCCTACCTGGCGGTCGGGCAGGCCGCGGTCAACCGGAGCGGCGCCCAGACCGCGGCCGACGCCGCGGCCCTCGCGGCCGCGCAGGACGCGCGCGACCAGCTGGCCGACGCCTGGTTGGACGACCTGCTCGATCCCACCAAGTGGGCTGACATCTTCGCCGGCACCGCGGACATCGACGACCCGTGCTGGCGGGCGGGCGAGTTGGCGGCGCAGAACGACGCGCAGCTCGACGGCTGCGACGGACTCGCACTGAAATACACCGCAGATGTCACGACCAACAAGACGGTCGGGCATTCCCTCGTGCCCGGAACGGACGACCTCAAGTCCAGCGCCTCCGCGAGCGCCGTGATCAAACCGCTCTGCACATTCGACCCGCCTGGCACGGGGCACGCGCTGCCCGCGCTCGATTGCGACGGAACCATCTGGCACCCGAAACCGGACGGCGACCTGCCCGGACCTGAAGACCTCTTTGACGTTCACCTGGCCGACTGACCAGTGAATGACCAGCGATGAAGGAAGCGGAGCGATGAGTATCGGATTCACTGCACGGGCTCGAAGGGGGGCGGTCGCCTTGGCCATCGCGACTGGTCTTGCCGTTGGCGTGGTGAGTTGCGGAGGTGGCGGCGACGACAAGAAGCCCGAGTCCTCGGCCTCGGCTTCCGCTTCCAGGGGCGACGGGTCGGGGCCGAGCACGCAGGAAGGTAAGTCGCAGGACCCGATCGCGGAACTACGGGGTCAGGACGGTCTGCTGCTCCAGGTGGTCTCCGCCGACCGCGATTCAGGCGGCTTCGTGACCGTCAACGGGAACCTGAAGAACGACGGCGCGAAATCGCTCGTCATCCCGTCCGGCCTCCGCGGTGACGAGACCGAGATCGTGCAGCACGGAACCTCACTCGGTGGCGCGACCCTCGTGGACCCCGGGGGGAAGAAGCGCTACTACGTACTGCGGGACACCGATGGGCGGCCGCTGACGACCACCGGGCTGACGACGATCGAGTCGGGCCAGACCATCCCGGTCTTCCTCCAGTTCCCCGCCCCGCCCGCCGGTACCGCCGAAGTGACCCTTCAGCTGCCGACGTTCTCCAGTGCCCCCATCAAAATCTCCGGCTGAGGCCAAAGTGACCACCACCCGTCTCGCCCGCCTCCTCGCGACCGCCGCGACCGCGGCCCTTCTCACCCCCCTGACCCCCGCCCACGCGGACGGCCCCAGCGAACCCCCCGGCACGGAGCCCAGCGCGGCCGCGCCCGTCGAGGTGGACGCCACCGATCCGGATCTGAAGCTGCCGGAGGGCGCCACGCTCGCGGGGGCGAAGGTGCTGGACATCAAGTCCGTCGTCGAGGACCAGAGCGGGGACGAGCGCCGCGAGGACACCAACGCCGACGTCACCTTCGCCCTCCAGGCGGAAGTCCTCTTCGGCAAGGACAGCGCCAAGCTCGGCCCCGACGCCCGCGCCCGCATCACCGCCATCGCCGCGGAGATCGAGAAGCAGAAGGCCACCCGCGTACGCGTCTTCGGCTTCACCGACGACCTCGGCTCCGCCGCCCACGGCGACGTCCTCTCCAAGCAGCGGGCCAACGCCGTACAGGCCGTACTGGACCAGGACCTCAACGCCCCCGACGTCACCTTCGAGGTACGCGGCTACGGCGAGCAGTACCCCATCGCCGACAACTCCACCGAAGCGGGCCGCAAGAAGAACCGCCGCGTGGAGGTCTCCTTCCCCCGCACCGCCCAGTGACCCCCTACCCGACCGACACCCGCACCCCCGCCACCAGCCCCCACCCCGCCATCGCCCCGGCCCCCGCCTCCAGTACGTGCCGGGACCGTAGCCGGTGCAGCCCCAGGCGCCCCGGCTCCATCGTGCGCACGGCCAGCACCCGCAGCGAACGGTCCAGGTACGCCACGTCGATGGCCATCCGCATCCCGAACGTGTGCACACTCGCGGCCGGTGACAGCAGCAGCGCCCCCTCGACCGAGTCCCGCCCGAGCAGCCCCCGGGTCCGCGCCCGGTAGGACACCGCGAACTCCAGCGGCACGCATAGGTCTCCCTGCCGCCGATGGACCGTCAACATCCCCCGCCCGTCCCGCCAGCGCCCCATCCGGCCCCACCTCCGCCGGGACCGTACCCACCGTCCACACGCCCCACGCGGTTGTCAGTGCCCCCTGCCACACTCCGACGCATGACAGCCGAGCCCGAAGACGTACGCCTGCGCGGCGTGACCGAGGACGACCTCGAACTCTTCCTCGCGTTCGAACACGACCCGGAAGCCGTCCGCAGGTCCCGCTTCACCCCGCGCCCCAGGGACGCCTTTTTCACCCACTGGCGCACCCGCGTCCTCCCCGACCCCGACTGCCTGGTGCGGACGGTCATCGTGGACGGCGAGGTCGCGGGCAACGTCGTCTCCTGGACGCAAGGAGGCAGACGCTTCGTCGGCTACTGGCTGGGCCGCCCCTACTGGCGCCGCGGCATAGGCAGCCGCGCCCTCGGCCTCTTCCTCACCGAGGACCCCGCACGCCCCCTGCACGCCGACCCCTCCGCAGGCAACACCGCCTCGATCGCCCTGCTGGAGAAACACGGCTTTACGCGGATGGGGGAGCCCGACGAGGAGGGGTTCATACTCCTGGTCCTGGAAGGAGGCCCGGCCGCGAAAACCCCGTGACCCCGAGCCCCGGCTCCAGAACCATGCCCTCATGGACAGGACTTTCGAGGACTTGGTGACCGAAGGCGCCGCCGTGCCCACCGACGGCTGGGACTTCTCCTGGTTCGCGGGCCGGGCCACCGAGGAGCGGCCGGAGTGGGGCTACGCCCGTGCGGCGGGGGAGCGGCTGGCGCGGGCGGAGGCCGCGCTCGACCTCCAGACCGGTGGCGGCGAGGTGTTCGACTTCGCGCTGCACCAGGCCGCCCCGGCCCGCCCCACCCTGCTCGCGGCCACCGAGGGCTGGCCCCCGAACGCGGCCAGGGCGACCGCGCTGCTCGGCCCGCGCGGGGTGGTGGTCGTCGCCGCACCGGACGGCACGCCCCTGCCCTTCGCCGACGGCGCCTTCGACCTGGTGCTGAGCCGACACCCCGTGACCCCCGACTGGCCGGAGATCGCGCGGGTGCTGCGGCCGGGCGGTACGTACTTCGCGCAGCACGTCGGACCGGCGAGCGCGTTCGAGCTGGTCGAGTACTTCCTCGGGCCCCAGCCGGAGGCGGTGCGCGGGGCCCGGCACCCCGAGCGGGAGCGTGCGGGGGCGGAGGCGGCCGGGCTGGAGGTCGAGGAGGTGCGGACGGCGCGGCCGCGGATGGAGTTCTACGACATCGCCGCCGTCGTGCACTTCCTGCGCAAGGTGATCTGGATGGTGCCGGACTTCACCGTCGAGGCGTACGAGGACCGGCTGCGCGCGCTGCACGAGCGGATCACGGCCGACGGTCCGTTCGTGGCGCACAGCGCGCGGCATCTCCTCGTGGCCCGGAGACCGGTCGTCGCTTAGCGGAATGGTCAAGTCACCGTTCGTCGGCGGGGTCGTCCTTCGGGGGGACCCGGGCGGCGCTCGGGGGAGACCACTGAAGTGGCGTAAAAACCTGATGATCGTTCGCTGAGAGGACGGATCGCCTGGGAATCCGATGCGAATCGGCCACCACGCACCCCTGAACCAAGCATTCCGGGCGCACCGGGGCGTCGCCGGGCGACTCCGCAGAGTAGTTGTGGCGCGCCGGGTCGCGCTTTGGCCCTCACAAAGGGTTATGGTGGAAACCCCCCCTCGGGCCGGTCCGTATCCCCCCCCCCACGGACCGGCCCGTTTTTCTTGGGCGCGAGGCTCGCGGGTAGGCTCGGCCCCCGCGGGGACCGCAACCGCGGCCGTTCTGGAGGGGCTCTCACGTGAACCTGCGCGACAAGCTGCGCTCCCTGCTCGTCAGGCTGTACGCACGCCGGGTGGAAGGCCACCTGGACCACGCGGCGGTGCCGGAGCACATCGGCGTCATCATGGACGGCAACCGCCGCTGGGCGAAGGCCGCCGGGTCCAGCACGGTCCACGGCCACCGGGCCGGTGCCGAGAAGATCGAGGAATTCCTCGGCTGGTGCGACGAGACCGACGTCAAGGTCGTCACCCTCTGGCTGCTGTCCACGGACAACTTCGACCGGCCGCAGGACGAGCTGGGCCCGCTGCTGGACATCATCGACGGGGTCGTCCGCACCCTCGCCGAGGACGGCCGATGGCGCGTGCACCACGTCGGCACCCGCGATCTCCTGCCCGCCGGGATGCAGCAGACCCTCAAGGAGGCCGAGGAGGGCACCGCCCACGTCGACGGCATAGTGGTCAACGTCGCCATCGGCTACGGCGGCCGCCAGGAGATCGCCGACGCGGTGCGCTCCATGCTGGCCGACGCCCAGGACAAGGGCGTCACCATGGCCGAGCTGACCGAGTCCGTCGACGTCGACATGATCGGCCGCCACCTCTACACCGGCGCCCAGCCCGACCCCGACCTGGTGATCCGCACCAGTGGTGAGCAGCGGCTCTCCGGGTTCATGCTCTGGCAGACCGCCCACTCGGAGTACTACTTCTGCGAGGTCTTCTGGCCGGCCTTCCGCAAGGTCGACTTCCTGCGCGCCCTGCGCGACTACGCCGCCCGGCACCGCCGCTACGGCGGCTGACCGGCGCCCCGCGCCCGCACCAGAACACACCACGCACCCCGTCGGCACCGTCCGGCGGGGTGCTCCCGTGTACCCGGCCTCGTCCGGAAGTAACAAGGAGTTCACCGGCCTGCCGGTGGCCGCTTCTGCATGGTCGCGCGAGTTCGAGGGCATAACGCTCTCAGGCCGACACCCGAACCACGGGCGTCGGACTCAGCGGGCGGCACGGGGTCGCCCGCCCGGGAGGCCCTTTGCACCAGCCCGACCGTGCGTCGCACGCACGGAAGCAGCCGCGGAGGGCCGGTTCCAGGCCCGCCGCACGCGGGGGCCTGAGACCGGTCCAGTTCCACTTCGTCGCTCCCCGACCTCATCCGAGGGGGTACGTCCTTCCGTGGTGACCAGCACAAAGCGCCACAAGCCCGACCGGCGCACCTATGTTCTCGACACCAGCGTCCTGCTGGCCGACCCCAACGCCGTGACCCGGTTCGAGGAGCACGAGGTAGTGCTCCCGATCGTCGTGGTCACCGAGCTGGAGGCCAAGCGGCACCATCCCGAGCTCGGTTATTTCGCCCGCCAGGCCCTGCGCCTGCTGGACGACTACCGGGTGAAGTACGGCCGTCTCGACGCCCCCATCCCGATCGGGGAACTCGGCGGGACCGTGCGTGTCGAGCTCAACCACTCGGACCCCAGCGTGCTGCCCAGCGGCTACCGCCTGGGGGACAACGACTCCCGCATCCTCGCGGTGGCCCGGAACCTCCAGGCAGAGGGATTCGACGTCACCGTCGTGTCGAAGGACCTGCCGCTCAGGATCAAAGCGTCCTCGGTCGGTCTGCTGGCCGAGGAGTACCGCGCCGAACTCGCCATCACGGACTCCTCCGGCTGGACCGGCATGTCCGAACTGACGCTCCCCGGTGAACAGGTGGACATCCTCTTCGAGGAAGGCCATGTGTTCGTCCCCGAGGCGTCCGAGCTGCCCGTGCACACCGGACTGACCATCCAGTCCGAGCGCGGCAAGGCACTCGGCCGCGTCACCCCGGAGGGCAACGTCCGGCTGGTGCGCGGCGACCGGGAGGCGTTCGGCATCAAGGGCCGCAGCGCCGAGCAGCGCATCGCGCTCGACCTGCTGCTCGATCCGGACGTCGGCATCCTCTCCATGGGCGGCCGCGCGGGCACCGGCAAGTCGGCGCTGGCGCTGTGCGCGGGCCTGGAGGCGGTGCTGGAGCGCCGTCAGCACCAGAAGGTGATGGTCTTCCGGCCGCTGTACGCGGTCGGCGGGCAGGAACTGGGATATCTGCCGGGCAGCGAGTCGGAGAAGATGGGCCCCTGGGCCCAGGCCGTCTTCGACACGCTCTCGGCGGTCACCAACCGGGAGGTCATCGAGGAGATCACGGCGCGCGGGATGCTTGAGGTCCTCCCGCTCACCCACATCCGCGGCCGCTCGCTGCACGACGCCTTCGTGATCGTGGACGAGGCGCAGTCGCTGGAGCGCAACGTGCTGCTGACGGTGCTCTCCCGGATCGGCGCCAACTCGCGGGTGGTGCTCACCCATGACGTGGCGCAGCGGGACAACCTGCGTGTCGGCCGCTACGACGGCGTGGTGGCCGTCGTGGAGAAGCTGAAGGGGCATCCGCTCTTCGCGCACGTCACGCTCAACCGGTCCGAAAGGTCCCAGATCGCGGCGCTGGTGACCGAAATGCTGGAGGACGGCCACATCTGACCCGTCATCGGACAGCCGCAGACGCCGCCCGGAGAAGCCGAAGAGCTTAGCCGGGCGGCGTCTGCGTGCGCTGGTATTTCCGGAATTCCCTTGGGCCAAACGAGGTGTGAGCTTTCACACGCAACCCGGAATTGCCACTCGCCGCCGGGTTACGGCAGAGTCTCAGTCCTGTCAGGCCCCGCATACGACACACCTGTACCCCGAGGCACGTTCCAGCCCCCCGGCAGGCGCGATCCACGGAGCAAGTCGCCAACTCCATAGCGTCGTCGTATGCCGCCCGTGCATCACGCGGCGCTCCCCGTGCGGGAGTTGCCCACCGGGCCCGTGTCTCCTGTGACCCTTCAGTTGGGAGGCCAGTGTCGGGGGCAAGATTGCGTCCGCCACGGTCACCGAAGCGGGCGATGCTGGAAGGAAACCGTGTGAGCCGGATTTCGGTCCGGGGATTCGCAGTGGCCTCCGCCACCGCGGTCACCGCCGTAGGAAGCGTCGTCGGAGTTGCCTCGGGCAGCGTCGCGCAGAACAACGACGCCGAGCCGACGGCCGCCGACACCACGCTCCTCGCTGAGCTCCCCGCGGATCAGCAGGCGCAGGTCCAGACCGCGTCCCTGACGCAGCAGGCCGACGCGCAGGCCATCGCGGCCGACGCGAGCGCCAAGAAGGACGCCGAGGCAGCGGCCCGCAAGGCCGCCGCCGAGACGGCCATCGCCAAGAAGGAGGACGCCGAGAAGGCGGCCAAGCTGGCGAAGGAGCGGGCCGAGACCAAGGCCGCCGCCGCCAGCCGTGACGATGTCCGCGACGCCTCCAGCTTCGCCCCCCAGGGCAGCTACTCCGTCTCGCAGATCCAGGCCATGGCCCGTCAGATGGTGGGCGCCGGCCAGTTCCAGTGCTTCAGCAACATCGTCGACCACGAGTCGAGCTGGAACTACCGTGCCGTGAACGCCTCCTCCGGTGCCTACGGTCTCTTCCAGGCCCTGCCCGGCTCCAAGATGTCCTCGGTGGGCGCCGACTGGCAGACCAACCCGGCCACCCAGATCAAGTGGGGCCTCAACTACATGGACAGCCGCTACGGCAGCCCGTGCGAGGCGTGGACCTTCTGGCAGGCCAACCACTGGTACTAGGCCGCTTCCTGATACCCGGCCGCGCGCAGCCCCTCCCCCTCCCGGGGTGAGGGGCTTTCGCACGGTACGGTCGTCCTCGCACGGCTTCCCGGTGTGACGCAGCGCGCCGGAGTGCGCCCGGGACGCGGGGGAAGGGTACGGACATGACGCGAATGCCAGGATGGCTCGGACGGCTCGGTGCCGGACTGACCGAGATGAGCGAGCGCCTGGACGAGCGCCGCGCCGAGGTCCAGAAGGAGCACGCCGGACCCGAGGGCCCCCCGGAGGCGGTGGCCGTCCCCTCGCCCCGCCCCGCTCCGCCCACCCCGCGCCCCGACCCCGCGCACGCCGTGCCGTGGGGAGTCCGGGTCGCCGCCGAGGCGGGCTGGCGGCTGCTGGTCCTGGCCGGCACGGTCTGGGTGCTGATGCGGGTCATCAGCGCCGTCCAGCTCGTGGTGTTCGCGTTCGTGGTCGCCCTGCTGGTCACCGCGCTGCTCCAGCCGACCGTGGCCCGGCTGATGCGGTACGGCATGCCGCGCGGTCCGTCGACGGCGCTCACCGCCATATCGGGCTTCGTGATCATCGGGTTGCTGGGCTGGTTCGTGACCTGGCAGGTCATGGAGAACATCGACACCCTCTCCAGCCAGCTCCAGAACGGCATCGACGATCTGCGCAACTGGCTGCTGAAGAGCCCGTTCCATGTCACCGACAAGCAGATCAACCAGATCGCCAAGAACCTCCGCGAGGCCGTCGGAGCCAACACCGAGCAGATAACTTCCGCCGGTCTCGAGGGAGTTCAGGTCGTCGTCGAGGCGCTGACCGGCATCCTGCTGGTCTTCTTCTCCACGCTCTTCCTGCTGTACGACGGCAAGCGGATCTGGGAGTGGTTCCTGAAGCTGGTCCCCGCCGCCGCCCGTCCGGGCGTGGCCGGTGCCGGTCCGCGCGCCTGGGCCACCCTGACCGCGTATGTGCGCGGCACGGTGCTGGTCGCGCTGATCGACGCCATATTCATCGGACTCGGGATCTACTTCCTCGATGTGCCGATGGCGGTGCCGCTGGCGGTCTTCATCTTCCTGTTCTCGTTCATCCCTCTGGTCGGCGCGGTCGCCTCGGGCGCGCTCGCCATCGTCGTCGCGCTGGTGACACAGGGCGTGTTCACCGCCCTGATGACGCTGGTGGTGGTGCTCGCGGTCCAGCAGATCGAGGGGCACGTCCTCCAGCCGTTCATCCTGGGCCGGGCGGTGCGGGTGCATCCGCTCGCGGTGGTCCTCACGGTCGCGGCAGGCGGCATGGTGGCGGGCATCGGCGGCGCGGTGGTGGCCGTACCGCTGGTCGCGGTGACGAACACGGTGGTGGGGTACTTGAAGCGGTATTCGGCGGAGCAGCACTACCCGACTCCGGCTTCGGACGATTCAGCCGGTCCGGCGCTCGAGGACGAGGCCGGTCAGGCCGAAGGGGGGTCCGGGGGCACGGCCCCCGAGGACGCCCGCGAAACCACCGAAGGCCCCGCTCACCAGGTGTGAGCGGGGCCTTCGGGCGGGGTACTACTCGGCGAGGACGGCCTCGGCGTCGAGGGTGACGCCGACCGCCTGGACCACGGAGGCGATCTTGAACGCCTCCTGGATCACGTCGCGCTCGACACCGGCCTTGCGGAGCACCTGCTCGTGCGAGTCGAGGCACAGACCGCAGCCGTTGATCGCGGAGACCGCGAAGGACCACAGCTCGAAGTCGACCTTGTCGACGCCGGGGTTGCCGATGACGTTCATCCGCAAGCCCGCGCGCAGGGTGCCGTACTCGTGGTCCGACAGCAGGTGCCGGGTGCGGTAGAAGACGTTGTTCATCGCCATGATGGCGGCGGCGGACTTGGCCGCGTCGTACGCCTCGGGCGAGAGGTTGGCCTTCGCGTCCGGCTCCAGCTCACGCAGCACGATGGGGGAGCGCGAGGCGATCGCGGTCGCCAGCACGGTGCCCCAGAGCTGCTGGGCGGGGAGGTCGGAGTTGCCGATGACCGAGCCCAGGTTGAGCTTCAGGTCCTTGGCGTAGTCCGGGACGCGGGACTTCAGCGAGTCGAGGGACATGGGTCACTCACCCGCCAGCAGCGCGACCGGGTCGAGGGTGTCCTCGCCCTTGCTCCAGTTGCACGGGCACAGCTCGTCCGTCTGGAGGGCGTCGAGGACCCGCAGGACCTCCTTGGGGTTACGGCCGACGGACCCGGCGGTCACCATGGTGAACTGGATCTCGTTGTTCTGGTCGACGATGAAGACGGCGCGCTTGGCGAAGCCGTCCTCGCCCTCGATGCCCAGGTCGCGCATCAGCTCGTGCTTGGAGTCCGCCATCATCGGGAACGGCAGGTCGGTCAGGTCCGGGTGGTCCTTGCGCCAGGCGTGGTGGACGAACTCGGAGTCACCGGAGAAGCCGAGGACCTGCGCGTCACGGTCGGCGAACTCGTCGTTCAGCTTGCCGAAGGCGGCGATCTCGGTCGGGCACACGAAGGTGAAGTCCTTGGGCCACGCGAAGACGATCTTCCACTTGCCCTCGTAGGTCTTGTGGTCGATCGTCTCGAACTCCTTGCCCTTCTCCAGCGAGACGCAGGCGGTCAGTTCGAACTCGGGGAACTTGTCACCGACAGTGAGCACGTACTCTCCTTGCAGCGCGGGGACAGCCCGGATCGCGGGATGTCTCCCATGGGTTGGACTGGGCCGATGGTGGCACAGGGTGGATTGATTAGTGAAATAGCTACACTCGGTCTGGTTGATCGGAGGTGGCTATCAGTGACCATCAGTAGTGGCAAGCGGAAGCAGCCGACCCTGGCGCAGCTGCGTGCCTTCGCCGCGGTCGCCGAACACCTGCACTTCCGGGACGCGGCCGCCGCCATCGGGATGAGCCAGCCCGCGCTGTCCGGGGCGGTCGCCACGCTGGAGGAGACCCTCGGGGTGGCCCTGGTGGAGCGTACGACCCGCAAGGTGCTGCTCTCCTCCGCCGGGGAGCGGCTCGCGGTGCGGGCCAAGGCGGTGCTGGCCGAGATGGGCGCGCTGCTGGAGGAGGCCGAGGCGGTCCGGGCGCCCTTCACCGGGGTGCTGCGGCTCGGCGCCATCCCGACCGTCGCCCCGTATCTGCTGCCGACCGTGCTGCGTCTGGTGCACGAGCGCTATCCGCAGCTCGACCTCCAGGTGCATGAGGAGCAGACCGCCAGCCTGCTGGAGGGGTTGCACTCCGGGCGGCTCGACCTGCTGCTGCTCGCGGTGCCGCTCGGTGTGCCCGGGGTGAGCGAACTCCCGCTGTTCGACGAGGACTTCGTGCTCGTCACCCCGCTCGGCCATGACCTCGGCTGTCGCAGCGGCATCCCGCGCGAGGCGCTGCGCGAGCTGAACCTGCTGCTGCTGGACGAGGGGCACTGCCTGCGCGACCAGGCGCTGGAGATCTGCCGGGAGGCCGGGCGGGAGATCCGGGGCGGGGGCGCGGCCCCGGTCACCACGACCGCCGCCGGGCTCTCCACCCTGGTCCAGCTCGTCGCGGGCGGCCTCGGCTGCACCCTGCTGCCGCGCACCGCGATACGGCTGGAGGCGACCCGGGGCAGCAAGGTCCTCACCAGCTCCTTCGCCGGTCCGGCCCCGAGCCGCCGGATCGCCCTCGCCATGCGCACGGCCGCGGCCCGCTCCGCCGAGTACGAGGAGCTGGCCGCGGCCCTGCGCGAGGCGATGAGCCCGCTGCCCGTACGGATCGTGGGCGCGGCGGACTGACCCGCTACTCGGTGCGCAGTCCCTCGGGGCGGGTCATGCGGAGCAGTGGCGGCAGGGTGAGCAGGGTGACCGCGAGCACCACGCCCGCGCCGACGCCGGTCAGCGCCAGCACGTCGGACCAGAGCACGGTCACCTTCGCCGCCGACATCCGCAGCAGCACCGCGCCCAGGCCCACGCCCACCACCGCGGCCAGCAGCAGGCCCAGGGTGATCGGGAGGGCCGACTGCCACAGCACCGACAGGCCGAGCGTGCGGCGCCGGGTGCCGAACGCGACCAGTGCCGACAGCAGTCTGCGCCGCTCGCGCAACTGCTCCAGCTGGGAGACCAGCAGGCTCGCCCCGATCAGCACCAGCACACAGGACGCGCCGATCAGCATGCCGGTGCGCAGGGAGGTGTACCGGGCGGACGTCTCGGTCGGCGTCACGGCCAGGATGTCCGAGACCGGGTCGACCCGCGCGGCGGTGTTGCGCACCTGGTCCTGTGCGTCCGGCACCGCCGGGTCCGTCCGTACGTGGACCACGCCGAGCAGGGCCGGTTCGGCCGCCTCGGGCAGGGCGGCTGGGGTGACCAGCAGTCCGATGGCGCCGGGCATCAGCGAGTCCTCGCGGGGCATGGCCCAGCGCAGGTGCTCGGGGACGGTGATCGGCACCGCGAGGCCGGGCTGGTCGGCGAACCCGGGATCGATGTAGGACTGGCGGCCGGGGCGCAGCACGCCGTCGCGGTACGAGGGGTCGTACGACGTGTCGGACTCCGGGCCCTCGTTGGCGAAGACGTCGCCGTCGTGGCAGGACGGCAGCCGCGCCACCTCCCGCAGCGAGGCGCAGTCGCCCACCACGACGTCGTACGAGACGTCCGCGTTCTGCGGCGTCGCACCGAGCGAGGCCGTGGCCAGCCCGACCGACGCCCGCACTCCCCTGGTCCGGGCGACCGCGGCGGCGGCCGGACCGACCCGGGTGTGGTCGGAGAGGTCGATCTCCAGCTCGGCGCGGGACGGGTCCCGCCCGGTGTCCCGCACGTACTGGCTCTGCACGCCCGCGAACAGCATCTGGAGCGCGATGGCACCGGCCACCGCGACCGCGACGCCGTTGACCGTACGGGCGGCCGTACCGCTGCTCAACTGAAGCCTGCGTACGGCCAGTTGCCAGGACAGCGGGCCGGAGCCGAGCCGGGCGACGGCGCGTTCGACCAGCCAGGGGAGCAGGGCGGTGACGCCGATCAGGAGCAGCAGGACACCGGCGATGACGAGGTACTGGTTGAAGTCGCCGTGGGAGCGGCCCTGGCCGATCATCGGGTAGAGCGCCGCCAGACCGGCCAGCGGCAGCAGCAGCCGCCACCACAGCCGACGCCGGGCGGGCACGGCCGTACGGACCACGCCGAGCGGTTCGACGACCACGCCGCGCATGGCCAGCAGCGTGACCAGCACCGCGCACGCCGGGACCGCGAACGCGACCAGCAGGACGAGCAGGGGAGAGGGGTCGAGGTAGGCGGGATAGAAGCTCTCGCCCATGATCGTCACCGAACCCGCGGCCTGCCGTCCGGCCAGGAAGAGGCCGGTGCCGATGGCGAGTCCGATGAGCGAGCCGGCCAGCGCCTCGCCCGCCGCGATCCGCCGGGTGGTCCGGCTGTCGGCGCCCACCAGCCGCAGCGCGGCCAGCCTGCGGTCGCGCCGCTCGCCGCCGAAGCGCACGGCCGCGGCGATGAACACCGCGACCGGCATCAGCAACGCCACGAACACGACCAGCATCATCATCAGCAGGACCGGGTCCATCTGTTCGGGCTCCGGCTGCGGTTCGCCGAAGGAGCGCAGCCGTTCCACGCGGGCGCCGGGTGTCCCGGGCTTCAGTCCCTCGGCGCCCGCGAAGTAGACGAGTTCGCGCGGGCCGAGCAGCCCCTTCGCGCCGATGGTCCCGGTGATCCGGTACGGCAGCCGCTCGCGGAGCAGTCTCGCGTCACCGGAGGCGAGCAGCCTGCCCAGCTCGGGGGAGACCAGCATCTCGCCCTTGGCGGGCAGGCGGCCGATGCCCGGCGGCAGCGGGGCCTTCGGGCCCTCGGGTTCGAGCAGGCGCCCCCGGATGGGCTTGGCCCGCCACCAGGTGTCGGTGGCCGCCAGCAGTAAGGTGTCGTCGCCCTTGGGTCGCGGGTGCGCGGCGAACGTGTTGTCGGTCCGGGCGTTCTCCACCTTGTGGCGGGCGGAGATCACACCGGGCAGCGCGGTGGTGAGCAGCAGCAACGCCACGCCCATCCCGACGCCGACCGCGGTCAGCGCCGTACGGACCCACCCCTCGCGCCCCCCGGTCACGGCGAACCGGGCCCCCATCCCCAGGTCTCGGGCGAACTGCCGCATGCTCATGCGCTGTGCTCCATGTCCCGTGACCGGCCGTCGCGCACGACGATCTCGCGGTCGGACCAGGCCGCCACCCGTGCCTCGTGCGTGACGAGGACGACGGCCGCGTTGGTCGAGCGGGCGGCGTCGGTGAGCAGTTCCATCACGCGCTCGCCGTTGAGCGAGTCCAGCGCGCCGGTCGGCTCGTCGGCGAACAGCATCCGCGGGCCGGTGACCAGTGCCCGCGCCACCGCGACCCGCTGGCCCTGGCCGCCGGAGACCTCGCCGGGCCGCTTGCGCCCGAGGTCGTCCACCTCCAGGCGCTCCATCCAGGTGAGCGCGGTCCGTTCGGCCTCCTTGCGCGGGGTGCCGTTCAGCCGCAGCGGCAGCGCCACGTTCTCCACGCAGGTCAACTCCGGTACCAGCTGGCCGAACTGGAAGACGAAGCCGAACTCGCCACGCCGCAGAGCGCTGCGCTCGGTGTCGCTCATCGTGGTCAGCTCGCGTCCGGCGTACCTGATCGAGCCGGAGTCGGGCCGGACGATCCCGGCGAGGCAGTGCAGCAGGGTGGACTTGCCGGAGCCGGAGGGGCCCATCACGGCGACCACCTCACCGGGGTGGACGGAGAAGGCGGCGCCGTCGAGGGCGGCCGTCGGTCCGTAGGACTTGCGCAGATCGTGGGCGACGAGCAGGGAGCCGTCGGGCGGGGTCATGCGACCACCTCCGTGCGAAGTTTGTCGAGGCGTGCCGCGGTCAGTTCCAGCCATCTGAGGTCGGCCTCCAGATGGAACAGGGCGTGGTCGCAGATCAGTTGGTCGGCCAGATCGCCCTTGCGCTTGCGGTCGGTGAGGACGCGCATGCTGCGCAGGTGCTCGGCGCGCTGGGTGTCGAGGATGTCGGCGGCGTCGCGGTGGGTCAGCAGAGCGAGGACGACCTTGGTGAACAGGGTCGAACGGAGGTAGTCCTCCGGCTTCTCCGGGCTGGACAGCCAGTGCTCGACGTCCGTGATGCCCGCGTCGGTGATGGCGTAGCGTTTCCGGTCGGGCCCGTCGCCCGCCTCGATGCCTTCGACCTCCACGAGGCCGTTCTTCAGCAGCCGGGACATGGTCGCGTAGACCTGCCCGTAGTGCAGCGGCCGGTCGTGGCCGAAGGTGTCGTCGAAGGCCCGCTTCAGGTCGTAGCCGTGCCGGGGGCCGGACTCCAGGAGCCCTAGAAGGGTGTGACCAATGGACATGGCGAGCACTCTACACACGGTGTATACACCGTGTGTAGAGCGGGTTCCGGAAGGGGAAAGTCCGCTTTTTCGGGCATTCCCCCAGGCAACCCCGGACCCTTCCAGCCCGTCGGTTCCTTTGGGGTGGGTGCTCATTCTCACGTCCGTAAAAGAGTGGATCGGACGCTCTTTGTCACATAGAGGGGTGTTAGCTTTCGGAGCTGACCCCGAGACGGAAGCGGAGCCAAGGGACCCATGGGACGAGCGGACGAGAGACGAGCGCGACAGCGCGGCGGCCACCGCGCGGCACCCGGACGCCGTTCACCAGCCCCGGCCACCGACGGCTCCGACGGCTCCGGCGGCAAGCCCGCCAAGGGCCGAATACGGCGCCTCTTCACCTGGAAGAAGATCGTCGGCACGGTCTTCGCGCTCTGTCTGCTGTGCATGGGCGCCCTCGCCGCGCTGTACCTGTCGGTCGACGTGCCCGCGGGCAACGCGGCCGCCCAGCGGCAGAGCAACGTCTACAAGTACAGCGACGGCACGGTCCTCGCCCGCGACGGCGAGGTCAACCGCGAGATAGTCGACCTCTCCAAGGTGCCGCGCAAGGTCCAGCTGACCTTCGTCGCCGCCGAGAACAAGTCCTTCTACACCGACCCCGGCGTCGACCTGAAGGGCACCACCCGCGGCATCCTCAACACCCTCGCGGGGCGCGGCAAGCAGGGTGGCTCGACCATCACCCAGCAGTACGTCAAGAACTACTACCTGAGCCAGGACCAGACCGTCTCCCGCAAGCTCAAGGAGATGGTCATCTCGCTGAAGGTGGAGCGCGAGAAGTCCAAGGACGAGATCCTCGCCGGGTACATCAACACCAGCTACTACGGCCGCGGCGCCTACGGCATCCAGGCCGCCGCCCAGGCGTACTACCGCGTCGACGCCCAGGACCTCACCGTCGAACAGGGCGCCTACCTCGCCGCCCTCCTCCAGGCCCCCAGCCAGTACGACTGGTCCACCGCCACCCCGACCGGCAAGCGCCTGGTCACCGACCGGTGGAACTACGTCCTGAACAACATGGTCAAGGAGCACTGGCTCGACCCGACCAAGCGCGCCGCCCTGAAGTTCCCGGTGCCCAAGGAGCCCAAGGGCGCCCCCGGCATGGAGGGCCAGAAGGGCTACCTGGTCCAGCTGGCCAACTCCCAGCTGCAGAACCAGCTGATGAAGCAGGACGGCATCTCCCGCTCGGAGGCCGAGGCCAAGGTCGATGGCCAGGGCTGGACCATCACCCTCAACGTCGACCGCAAGAAGCAGGCCGCGCTGGAGAAGTCGGTCAAGTCCCAGCTCACCAGCAAGCTCGACCCGAAGCGGCGCCCCGTCGACGCCGACGTCCAGGCCGGGGCGGCCTCCGTCGACCCCAGGACGGGCCGGATCGTGGCCCTGTACGGCGGCCGTGACTACTACGACCACTTCTTCAGCAACGCGACCCGCCGCGACTACCAGCCCGCCTCCACCTTCAAGCCGGTCATCCTCGCGGCCGCGCTGGAGCACGGCGCCACCACCCAGAGCGGCACGCTCATCGGCGCCGACACCGTCTACGACGGCACCAGCCGCCGCCAGGTCCTCGACCACGGCTCCCGTGTCGGCTTCGCCCCGCCCAACGAGGACGACGCGGACTACGGCCCGATCACCGTCCAGACGGCCATGAACAAGTCCGTCAACTCCGTGTTCGCGCAGATGGGCGTGGACGTCGGCATGGACAAGGTGATGGACACCGCCAAGCGGCTCGGCATGGACACCGAGGGCATGCAGGCGGTCCCCGCGCAGACCCTCGGCTCCATGGGCGCGAGCCCGCTGGAGATGGCGGGCATGTACGCCACCCTCGACAACCACGGCCGCAAGGTCACCCCGAGCATCATCAAGTCGGCGGAGCAGCAGGGCCGTCCCGTCCAGCTGCCCAACCCCGTCGGCGAGCGGGTGCTCGACGGCACCACCGCCGACACCGTGACCTCCGTGCTCACCGGCGTCGTCGACGACGGCACCGCACGCCAGTCCGTGGCGAACAACCCGCGCCGGGACGGGCAGCAGGTCGCGGGCAAGACCGGCACCTCCGACTGCGACCGCTCGGCCTGGTTCACCGGTTACACCCCCGATCTCGTCACCTCCGTCGGCCTGTTCGGCGAGGCGCACAAGGACGGCGGTACCGGCTGCGAGGGCGAGAAGGTCAAGAAGTTCGCCCATGTCTCGCTCAAGGGCACCATGGGCGACGGCCGCGTCAACGGCGGCGGGCCCCCCGCCCGGATCTGGGCGGCCTACACCTTCGGTGTGACCCGCGAGGCCGACTTCGACCTCGACACCACCCAGGGTGCCGCCGTCGCCCCGACCCCGCCGCCGACTCCCACCGAGACCCCGTCCCAGACGCCGTCGGAGACCCCGAGCAGCGAACCGCCCACCTCGCAGGCCCCGTCCGAGACGCCCAGCGAGACCCCGAGCGAGACGCCGACCACGACGCCTCCCACCCAGAGCCCGAGCGAGACGCCGACCACGCAGCCGCCGTCCGGCGGCTTCACCCCGCGCAACCCGTTCGACCCGGCCCAGCGGGACGACGGCCAGTAGGAGACACGCACACACGAAGGGCGCCCGGCAGCACGCCGGGCGCCCTTCGCGTCGTACCGGACGGGGGGTCAGCCCCCGTGCAGCTCGAACCAGACGACCTTGCCGACGCTCAGCCGGGTCGCGCCCCAGCGCCGGGCCAGCTTGTTGACCAGATACAGACCCCGGCCGCCCTCGTCGGTGGCGCGCGCCTGGCACAGCCGGGGCAGCTGCGGCACATCGTCACCGACCTCGCAGCGCAGCACGTCCGTACGCAGCAGCCGCAGCGTCACCGGGCGCGTGGTGTACCGCACCGCGTTGGTGACCACCTCGCTGACCAGCAGCTCCACCGAGTCCGTGAGGTCCTCCAGACCCCAGTCGGCCAGCGCGGCGCGGGCCAGCCGACGGGCCTTGCCGGGGGCCGCGTCCTCCGCGTCCAGCGACCAGTACCGCACATCGTCGGACGCGATCCCGTCGAACCGGGCGGCGAGCAGCGCGATGTCGTCGTCCCGGTCGCCGGGGCCCAGCATGTCCAGCACCTCGTCGCACAGCGCCTCCAGCGGCGGCGGGTGGTCCGGGCCGGTCAGCTGCGCGGTCGCGGTCAGCCGCTCCCGCAACTGCTCTATGCCGGTCCAGACGTCCCTGAGCCGGGACTCCACCAGGCCGTCCGTGTACAGCAGCAGCGTGGCACCGGCGGGCGCGTCCAGCTCGACCGCCTCGAAGTCCACCCCGCCGACGCCGATCGGCGCGCCCGGCGGCACCCGCAGCACCTCGGCGGTGCCGCCCAGGTGCAGCAGCACCGGCGGCGGATGCCCGGCGTTGGCGATGGTGATGCGGTGCGCGACGGGGTCGTAGACCGCGTACATGCAGGTCGCCATGCGGTCGGTGCCCAGCCGCTGCGCCTGCTCGTCCAGGTGGTGCAGCACCTCCTGCGGAGGCAGGTCCAGACCGGCCAGGGTCTGCGCGGTGGTGCGCAGCTGGCCCATGATGGCGGCCGAGGTCATGGAGTGGCCCATCACATCGCCGACCACCAGCGCCACCCGGCTGCCCGGCAGCGGGATCGCGTCGTACCAGTCGCCGCCCACCCGGGCCGTCTCCGCCGCGGGCAGATAGCGCGAGGCCAGCCGCACACCGGTGGGGTGCGGGAGGGTCTCGGGGAGCATGGTGCGCTGCAACTCGTCCGCGATGTACGCCTCGCGGCCGTACAGCACCGCCTTGTCGATGCCGAGCGCGCTGTGCGTGGCGAGCTGCGCCGCCACCAGCAGGTCCTCCGCCTCGAACGCCAGCCGGTCCGGACGGCGCAGGAACACCGCCGCGCCGATCACCCGGCGCCGCCCGCGCAGCGGCGCGAGGATCGCCCGCTGCCCGGACGGTACGACCGCCTCGCCGTCCTCACCGAGCAGCTCGGGCAGCGCGGCACGGGCGGCGGGGGTGTCCGCGAACACCGGGCGCACCCCGCGCAGCACCTCGTTCAGCGCGCCGCCGGGGCGCACCTCGCACAGCTCGGCGGTCAGCGCGGCCGGACCCGAGAGCGCGGCCAGCGCCGACGGCTCCGCGTCCGGCTCCGGGAACGCGGGCGGCAGCAGCAGACCCTCGGTCTCCCGCTCGTCCGGAATCCGGTCGGTACGGCGCAGCCGCAGCACCACCGGCCCGGTGGGCCGCTCGTCGCCGACCGGCAGCGGATCGCGCAGATAGACCAGGATCGCGTCCGAGAAGGTGGGCACCGTGGCGCGGCACAGACCCATCACGATCTCGTCCAGGTCGAGACCGCGCGCGATGCGCCGGGTGGCCGCGCCGACGAACCGCAGCCGGTCGCCGTCGCGGCGCATCGGCATCGGGCGTCCGGGCGGGCCACCGCGGCCGGTGCGCCGCTCCGGGCCGCCCGGAGCGCGCTCCTGCTCGGCGCCCGGCTGGGCGGGAATGGACTCCGGCGCGGGCCTCGGACGGTGTTCCCCCACGCTGGACTTCGCGCGCGCGGGAGGTTCCCCCATGGGCTCGGCGGCGGCAGGCTGCGAGTGCTCAGGGCCGTTGACTGGGCGCTCCTTCTTCTTGTTCTTCCCCGTGCCCGCGCCGCCCCGTGCCTGGGCCGGGGCACCCAGCAGCGCCCCGCGCGCGGCGGGGTCGACGCCCGGCTGGGGGCGTCCGCAGGAGGAAGTGGGCTGCTCCGTCACGCGTGTCGAATCCGTCCGTCCGGGGCTGCGCGCCGGGCGCGCAGGAGATGCCGCCGAAGTCCCGATACCCGGATCACGTGCCCCAGGAACGGAATTCCCGCGTGGTCGGCAGCAGTTTCCCCCGCCGGGGCGAACCCCGCGGTGGCCGTGCCGCCGTCGCTCTCGTACCCCTCGCTCACGTGCTGCCGCCCCTCGGTGACATATGGTCAGGCTCTGCGCAGACTCCGGTAGTTGTACCTCGATGCCCTTGCGGAGGACGATCCTACGGTTGTGGTCCGGGGGCGCATCAAGGGTCTCATGAGGACACGTGCGCGGGCGTACGGTCCCAGTCGTCGGGAAGCGCGGGCACCGACCAGCTCGGATCGGGCCGCCAGTCCTGCCAGCCGTCCGTGAAGGGCGGCCCCCACGCCTGGATCATCTCCACCGCCCGCCGTCCCGCCGCCCGGACCCCTTCGGCGGTCTCCGCGTCCATCAGGCCGTCCCGCAGCGCCTGGGCGAACTCGTCCTCGTCCCGCCAGTGCCAGGTGCGGTCCGGGTGGACGGAGATGTCCAGGAAATGGTCCTCGGAGTCGACCCCGCCTGCCCAACGGGCGAGCGGCTGCTCCAGGTTGACGTACCAGTTCTTGAAGCGCCAGCCCGGTTCCCAGAACAGCCACACCGACCACGGCTCGCCGGGCCGGGCCAGCTTCAGCACCCCGGTGCCGAACCACCGGTCCCGCCGCACCACACGCGGCTTGGTGTAGCGGGACTCCAGCGGCTCCAGGTGTACGGGCGTGCCGTCGGCCAGGACCGGCTTGACGCACTCGGTGCCGGGGGCCAGCCACACCGCGAGCAGCTCGGCGTCGTCCCGGACGACGGTGACCGGACGCGCGATGTGGAACGCGTCGCCCGCGTTCTCCCGGTACCGCCACAGGATCGGGGTGCCGGGCGTCCAGTACGCCGTAGGGGCCGCTTCCGCTCGTCTCACCGCTTCGTCGTCCGTCATGGACAGATATTAGGTGCCGGAAGCACCCGATGCCCCGGTGCGCGTCACCCTTCCGGACAGGTGGCGGGAAATCGGCGGAGCTGTTCGCGGGCCGTCACGGGCGTGTCATCCGCAGGACATCCAGCGCCTCGTCCAGCTGCTCCAGCGTCAGGTCGCCGCGCTCCACATAGCCGTCCTCCAGCACCACCTCACGGATCGTCCTACGTTCCGCGAGCGACTTCTTGGCGATCCGCGCGGCCTCCTCGTAGCCCAGGTAGCGGTTGAGCGGGGTCACGACCGAGGGGGAGGACTCGGCGTACTCGCGGGCGCGTTCGCGGTCGGCGGTGATGCCGTCGATGGTGCGGTCGGCCAGCAGGCGGGAGGCGTTGGCCAGCAGGCGCACCGACTCCAGCACGTTCTTCGCCATCACGGGGAGCATCACGTTCAGCTCGAAGTTCCCGGCGGCACCGGCCGTGGCGATGGTGGCGTCATTGCCGATGACCTGCGCCGCGACCATCAGCACCGCCTCCGGGACGACCGGGTTGACCTTGCCCGGCATGATCGAGGAGCCCGGCTGGAGGTCGGGCAGCCGGATCTCGGCCAGGCCGGTGCGCGGGCCGGAGGACATCCAGCGCAGATCGTTGGCGATCTTCGTCAGGCCGACCGCGATGGTCCGCAACTGGCCGCTGGTCTCCACGATCCCGTCCCGCGCCCCCTGCGCCTCGAAGTGGTCGCGGGCCTCGGTGAAGGGCAGCCCGGTCGCCCGCGCCACCTCCTCGATGACCGCCGCCGAGAAGCCGGGCGGGGTGTTGATCCCGGTGCCCACCGCCGTGCCGCCGAGCGGGAGTTCGGCCAGCCGGGGCAGCGCGGAACGCAGCCGCTCCACGCCGTACGTCACCTGCGCCGCATAGCCGCCGAACTCCTGACCCAGGGTCACGGGGGTCGCGTCCATCAGATGCGTGCGCCCCGCCTTCACCACGTCCGCGAACTCCTCCGCCTTGCGGGTGAGGGCGGCGGCCAGGTGTTCCAGCGCCGGGATCAGGTCGTGGACGACCGCGGCGGTGGCCGCGATGTGGATCGAGGAGGGGAAGACGTCGTTGGACGACTGGGAGGCGTTGACCTGGTCGTTGGGGTGCACGTCCCGGCCCAGCCGCTCACCGGCGAGGGTGGCGATGACCTCGTTGGCGTTCATGTTGGAGGAGGTGCCGGAGCCGGTCTGGAAGACGTCCACGGGGAAGTGCTCGTCCCAGGTGCCGTCCGCGACCTCGGCGGCGGCCCCCTGGATCGCGTCGGCCACGTCCCGGTCCAGCACGCCGAGGTCGGCGTTCACCTTCGCCGCCGCGCCCTTGATCCGGGCCAGCGCCTCGATGTGCGCCCGCTCGAGGTGCTGGCCGGAGATAGGGAAGTTCTCGACGGCGCGCTGGGTCTGCGCGCGCCACTTGGCGTGGGCGGGGACGCGGACCTCGCCCATGGAGTCGTGCTCGGTGCGGTACTCGTCGGTCATACCCGGTACAGCGAACGGGGGCGCCGTGATGTTCCTGGGCTCGGCCGGACGAGTCTCAGTGCACCGAGAAGCCGCCGTCCACGAAGAGGGACTGGCCGGTGACGTATCCCGAGGCCCGGCTCGCCAGGAAGACGGCGGCACCCGCGAAGTCCTCGGCGAGGCCGTTGCGCCCGACCATCGTCCGCGCGGCCAGCGCCGCCACCTTCTCCGGGTCGGACGACAGCCGCGCGTTGAGCGGCGTCATCACGAAGCCCGGCACCAGGGTGTTGACGGTGACACCGGACGGGGACCACTCCTCGGCCTGGGAGCGCGCCAGGGACTCCAGCGCGCCCTTGGACACCCCGTACGCCCCCGAGCGGACGAAGGCGCGGTGCGCCTGCTGGGAGGAGATGTGGATGATCCGCCCGAAACCCCGCTCGGCCATGCCCGGCCCGAACCGCTGACTGAGCAGGTGCGGCGCGGTGAGGTTCACGGCGAGGGTGAGGTCCCAGTCCTCGTCGGTCAACTCGCTGAAGGGCGGCCGCAGATTGATCCCGGCGCAGTTGACGAGGATGTCGGGCTCGCCGAACACCCCGGCGATGTCCTCGGCGGCGGCCCGCACCCCGTCCCGCGTACTCAGGTCGGCGCTCACCCACCCGGCACGGCAGCCGAGTTCGGTGAGCTGGGCGCAGGTCGCCTCCAGCGCGTCCTTGCCGCGGGCCACGACCACCACCGAGGCTCCGGCCCGCGCCAGCGCCTCGGTGATCCCGCGCCCGATGCCGGAACTGCCCCCGGTCACGACGGCGATCCGTCCGTCCAGCGAGAACAGCCCGGAGAGATAAGCCTCAGTAGTCATGCGGGCACCCTAGGGGGCCGCCGGAAACGGCCCCCCAGGAGGGTCATCAGGCCAGGCCGGGACCCCGGACCGGGATCGACGTGAACGTCGGCGCGGGCGCCGGGTCCTGGAAGAAGTCGTTGCCCTTGTCGTCGACCACGATGAAGGCCGGGAAGTCCTCGACCTCGATCTTCCAGACCGCCTCCATGCCCAGCTCCTCGTACTCCAGGACCTCGACCTTCTTGATGCAGTCCTGGGCGAGGCGGGCGGCGGGGCCGCCGATGGAGCCGAGGTAGAAGCCGCCGTGGGCGTCGCAGGCGTCGGTGACCTGCTTGCTGCGGTTGCCCTTGGCCAGCATCACCTTGGAGCCGCCGGCCGCCTGGAACTGCTCCACGTAGGAGTCCATCCGCCCGGCCGTGGTCGGGCCGAAGGAGCCGGAGGCGTACCCCTCGGGGGTCTTGGCCGGGCCCGCGTAGTACACCGGGTGGTCCTTCAGGTACTGCGGCATGTCCTCGCCCGCGTCCAGCCGCTCCTTGATCTTGGCGTGCGCGATGTCGCGGGCCACGACCAGCGGGCCGGTCAGCGAGAGGCGGCTCTTGACCGGGTACTTGGTCAGCTCGGCGAGGATCTCGTCCATCGGCTGGTTGAGGTCGATCTTCACGACGTCGGAGGACTCGTCGAGGTGCTCGTCCGTCGTCTCCGGCAGGAAGCGCGCCGGGTCCGTCTCCAACTGCTCCAGGAAGACGCCCTCGGCGGTGATCTTGGCGACGGCCTGGCGGTCGGCCGAGCAGGAGACGGCGATGGCGACCGGGCAGGACGCGCCGTGCCGGGGGAGGCGCACCACGCGCACGTCGTGGCAGAAGTACTTGCCGCCGAACTGCGCGCCGATGCCGATCTTCTGGGTCAGCTCGAAGACCTTCTCCTCCAGCTCCTTGTCCCGGAAGCCGTGGCCGAGCGGCGAGCCCTCGGCCGGGATCTCGTCCAGGTAGTGCGCGGAGGCGTACTTCGCGGTCTTCAGCGCGAACTCGGCCGACGTGCCGCCGACCACGATCGCCAGGTGGTACGGCGGGCAGGCGGCCGTGCCCAGCGAACGGATCTTCTCCTCCAGGAACTTCATCATGGAGGACTCGTTCAGGACGGCCTTCGTCTCCTGGTACAGGAACGACTTGTTGGCCGAGCCGCCGCCCTTCGCCATGAAGAGGAACTTGTAGGCGCCGCCGTCGGCCGCGTACAGCTCGATCTGCGCGGGGAGGTTGGAGCCGGTGTTCTTCTCCTCCCACATGGTGAGCGGAGCCATCTGCGAGTAGCGCAGGTTGAGGTTGAGGTAGGCGTCGTAGATGCCGCGGCTCAGCGCCGCCTCGTCCCCGCCCTCGGTCAGCACGTTCTGGCCGCGCTTGCCCATGACGATCGCCGTGCCGGTGTCCTGGCACATGGGCAGCACACCGGCCGCCGCGATGTTCGCGTTCTTCAGCAGGTCCAGCGCGACGAACTTGTCGTTGCCGGACGCCTCCGGGTCGTCGATGATCCGGCGGAGCTGCGCGAGGTGGGCGGGGCGCAGGTAGTGCTGGATGTCGTGGATGGCCTCCTCGGCCAGCTTGCGCAGCGCCTCCGGCTCCACCTTGAGGAACGTCCGCCCGTCCGGCCCCTCGACGGTGGACACACCCTCGGAGGTCACCAGCCGGTAGGGGGTGGTGTCCTCTCCCTGGGGGAGCAGATCGGTGTACGCGAACTCAGGCATCTCAGCCCATTCCTCACTCGACGGACGGCGCCCGCCGACGCTGGCGAGCCTGTCCAGCGTAGAACCCGGCTCGGACAGTGCGCTGGTGAGGTAAGACTCACTTGCCGCCGGGCAGGCTGTGCGGACCCGTCCGGCAACGTTGTCCGGTAGTTGTCCACAGCCCCTAGTCGCGATCTATCGCGTTTCGGTACTCTGCTGCCGTGGACCTTCAGAAGCACGCCCAGCCCGCGGACACCGCCCCGCGCCCGGCCGACCTGCGCGCCTCGGACGCCGACCGCGACCGGGTCGCCGACATCCTCCGCGAGGCCCTGGCCGAGGGCCGCCTGACGGCCGAGGAGCACGCCGAGCGGGTGGAGGGGGTGCTGCACACCAAGACCGTCGGCGAGCTGGACGTCTTCATACGCGACCTGCCCGCCGCCCACGACCGCCCGGCGGCGCCCGCGTACGCCTCCGTGCCGCACCGCCCGCTGCCCGGCTCGCTCCCGGCCGACGCGGACACCAGCGTGGTCGCCGTGTTCAGCAGCGCCGTGCGCCGGGGCCGCTGGCGCGCCGGGCGCCGGGTGCACGCCTTCGCGGTGTTCGGCAGCGTGGAGATAGACCTCAGCGAGGCCGTCTTCGAGTACCAGCAGGTGGTGATCAAGGCGGTCTCGGTCTTCGGGGACGTCCAGATCCGCGTCCCGGAGAACGTGTCGCTGCGCGGCACCGGCGGCAGCGTGCTGGGCAACTTCGAGGTCAGCACCCTGGACTCGGTGCAGTCGGACGCGCCGGTGATCTACGTGGACGGCTGGTCGGTGCTGGGCAATGTGGAGGCGCGGCCCCGGCGCGGAAGGTTCGTGGCGGACATCCTCGACCGGGTCCAGGGCAAGCTCGACAAGGCCGACCGGAAGCTGCGCAAGCACCTGGACCGCTGACGCCGAACAGGCCGTCGTACGCCGGTGGTTGGGAACGCAGTGCATAGGCGCGCGTACAACGGGTAGGGCTTGCTGCATCGTCTCTCGCTAGCGAATCCGTCGTCAGGAGTAGACCGTGCTGCAACCGCCGCATTCGTCCCTGCAGGTAGCCGCCGTTCCGGCCCAGCGGGGCCCGGCGCGAGACAGGGATCAGGACGCGCCCTGGCACACCGAGGCGGTGTGCCGCCGCGACGAGGCCGGTCTGTTCTTCGCCCCGTCGAAGGAGCCGACCGCCGCCCGCCTGTCCCGCGAGGAGGCGGCGAAGCGGGTGTGCGCCCGCTGTCCGGTGATGATCGAGTGCCGCGAGCACGCCCTGCTCCAGCCCGAGCCCTACGGCGTCTGGGGCGGCCTGACCGCGGCCGAACGCCGGGTGGTCCTGGCCCGCAGGCGCAGGCGCGAGGTGGAACTCCAGAAGACGACGGCAACGCGCATAGCGGGCTGAACTGTAGCTACCCAGGGGCGCGGGGAACCGCGCGACCAGCCACAAGGGACCGGCACACGCCAGAGACCCGCGCCCCGTCTTCCTCAGGCGCTACTTGGCCCGATCGAAGTCCACCGCGCTGTAGGCCCGCAGCTTGCTGAGCCGGTGCTCGGACTCGATCTTCCGCACGGTCCCCGACTTGGACCGCATCACGATGGAGTCGGTGGTCGCGGTCTCCGACCGGTACCGCACCCCTCTCATCAGCTCGCCGTCGGTGATCCCGGTGGCCACGAAGAACACGTTCTCCCCGCTCACCAGGTCGTCCGTGGTCAGCACCCGGTCCAGATCGTGACCGGCGGCGATCGCCCGCTCCCGCTCCTGGTCGTCCTTGGGCCACAGCTTGCCCTGGATCGTCCCGCCCAGACACTTCACCGCGCAGGCCGAGATGATCCCCTCGGGGGTGCCGCCGACGCCGAGCAGCAGGTCGATGCCGGTGCCCTCCCGCAGCGCGAGGATGGACCCCGCCACGTCACCGTCGGAGATCAGCTTGATCCGCGCCCCGGTGTCCCGGATCTCCTTGATGACCCCTTCGTGTCGGGGCCGGTCCAGGATCACGACCGTGACGTCCTCGGGCGTGCGCCGCTTCGCCTTGGCGACCCGGCGGATGTTGACCGACACGGGCGCGTCGATGTCCACGAAGTCGGCCGCCTCGGGCCCGGTGACCAGCTTGTCCATGTAGAACACGGCGGAAGGGTCGAACATGGCACCCCGCTCGGCGGCGGCCAGCACGGCGATCGCGTTCGCCATGCCCTTCGCGGTCAGCGTGGTGCCGTCGATGGGGTCGACGGCGATGTCGACCTCGGGCCCCGTCCCGTCGCCGACCCGCTCCCCGTTGAAGAGCATCGGGGCTTCGTCCTTCTCGCCCTCGCCGATGACGACGACGCCGTTCATCGAGACGGTGGAGACGAGGGTCCGCATGGCGCGCACGGCGGCGCCGTCGGCGCCGTTCTTGTCGCCCCGGCCGACCCAGCGGCCCGCGGCCATGGCCGCGGCTTCGGTGACCCGGACGAGTTCCAGGGCGAGGTTGCGGTCAGGGGCCTCGGAGGGGACATCGAGTTCGGACGGCAGATGATGCTCGGTCATCGGAGCGCACCTTTCTGATACGACGACGGCCGGATGAGTATGGGGTGACTCTATCCCCGGGCTTACAAAATGAGCAGGGGGCCCCACGGATGAGCGCGGAGGGCACCTGAGACCATAGGAGGCGTGGCAGGTTCGAACGGCAAGCAGAAGACGGTCCGGGACATGATCCTCTCCCTGGCCCTCATCGGAATCGCGGCGGCGGTCATCTACGTGTTCGTCCCGCACGACGACCACAAGCCCGACCTCCCTCGGGTCGACTACACGGTCGAGACGACCACGGCGCGCCGGGCCGTGAGCTACCCGGTGGCGGCCCCCGAGGGGCTGCCGGACACCTGGAAGGCGACCTCCGTCCGCTTCCGCAGCGACGAGTCAGACCGCTGGCACCTCGGCTTCCAGGACCCCGAGGGCCAGTACGTACAGGTCGAGCAGTCCACCCAGAAGCGCTCCGACTTCATCCAGCAGGCCACCCAGGGCTCCTCGGTGACCAAGCGGACCGAGAAGATCGACGGCCGCACCTGGACCCGCTACACCGGCGGCCGCTACGACGCCCTCGTCCTGGAGGACACCCCCGGCTCCACCACCGTGGTGTCCGGTACCGCGTCCTTCGACCGCCTGACCACCATGGCGACGGCGCTCAAGATGGCGTGACCACCCCCTCTCACGATGCGCGAAGGCCCCCGGAAGCGCATTCCGGGGGCCTTCGCGTCGGCCGTGCGCGGCCGGGAGAGCACTGCTCAGACGGTCGTGATCACGTCGTCGTACGACAGGCGCGGGCCGCGCGGGTGCGAGGCGTCCGCGGCCGGGCGGCCGATGTTGACGATCATCAGCGGGGTGTGGTCGTCGTCCAGGAACTCCTTGCGGACACCCTCGCCGTCGAAGCCGGTCATCGGGCCGGCGGCCAGACCGGCGGCACGGACGCCGACGACGAAGTAGGCGGCCTGGAGCGCGGCGTTCAGCGCGGCGGAGCGCTCACGGACCGGGCGCTCGGCGAAGAAGGCGTCCTTGGCCTGCGGGAACGCCGGGAACAGGGCGGGCAGCTCCTGGTGGAACTCGTTGTCCGCGGAGAGGATCGCCACCAGCGGGGCCGACGCGGTCTTGGCGCGGTTGCCCTCGGCCAGGTGACTCAGCAGCCGCTCGCGGGCCTCGGGGGAGCGGACCAGGGTGATCCGCAGCGGGGTCTGATTGAAGGCGGTGGGGCCGTACTTCACCAGGTCGTAGATCGCCCGGACCTGCTCGTCGGTCACCGGCTCGTCGGTGAAGGAGTTCGCGGTGCGGGCCTCGCGGAACAGCAGGTCCTGGGCGGCCGGGTCGAGAACGAGAGACATGCGTGACTTCCTGGGGTGCGCGTACGGCCCGCGGTGCGGGACCGGCTGACGGACCCGACCCTACGCCAGAGAAGTTCAAGCTTTAACAAAGCCTCCCGGTCCGGCTAGTCAGCCTCCTCCTCGTCCGCCTCCTCCGCGAGGGCCGCGTCCAGCCGCTCCCGCGCCCCCTCCAGCCAACGGCGGCACACCTTGGCCAGCTCCTCGCCGCGCTCCCACAGCGCGAGGGACTCCTCCAGCGTCGAACCGCCCGCCTCCAGCCGCCGCACGACCTCGATCAACTCGTCCCGCGCCTGCTCGTACGACAGCGCCTCGTCCACCTTGCTGCTCATCCGCCCACCCTATTCATCGCCGCCGACATCGACCCGTACGGCGAGCTCGCCCGCCGCCACCCGGGCCCGCAGCGGCTCGCCCTCGCTCACCTCGGCCGGGTCGCGGACCACGTGGCCGTCCTCCTTCTGGAGGACCGCGTAACCGCGCTTCAGCGTGGCCGCGGGGGAGAGGGCGACCACGCGCGCGTGGGTGTGGGTCAGCTCCGACTCCGCCCGGTCCAGCAGATGGCCCAGCGTGCGCCGGGCGCGGCCCAGCAGGGCGTCCAGCTGCTCGGCCCGCTCGTCCAGCATCCGGTGCGGGTGCTCCATCACCGGCCGGGCCAGCGCGTGGGCGAGCCCCCGTTCCTCCCGCTCCAGCAGGGCGTGGGCGCAGCGGCGGCCCCGGTCGCGCAGCATCCGTACCCGCGCCAGCTCCTCGCCCACGTCCGGGACGACCTTCTTGGCCGCGTCGGTCGGGGTGGAGGCGCGCAGGTCGGCCACCAGGTCCAGCAGCGGGGTGTCCGGCTCATGGCCGATCGCCGAGACCACCGGCGTACGGCAGGCCGCCACCGCCCGGATCAGCTCCTCGTCGGAGAACGGCAGCAGATCCTCCACGCTGCCCCCGCCACGGGCCACCACGATCACGTCCACGTCGTCCCGCGCGTCCAGCTCCTTGACCGCCTGGACCACCTGCGGCACCGCGTGCACCCCCTGCACCGGCACATTGCGCACCTCGAAGCGGACGGCGGGCCAGCGGTGCCGGGCGTTCTCCAGCACGTCACGCTCCGCCGCCGAGGCCCGGCCGCACACCAGCCCGATCAGCTGCGGCAGGAACGGCAGCGGCTTCTTGCGGTCGGCCGCGAACAGCCCCTCCGCCGCCAGCGACTTCTTCAGCTGCTCCAGCCGCGCCAGCAGCTCGCCCACGCCCACCGGACGTATCTCGGCGGCGCGCAGCGAGAGCTGGCCGCGCGGGGCGTACCACTCCGGCTTGGCGAGCACCACGACCCGCGCGCCCTCGCCGACCACGTCCGCGACCGCGTCGAACACCTGCCGGTAGCAGGTCACGCTCACCGAGATGTCGTGCGAGGGGTCGCGCAGCGTCAGGAACACCACCCCGGCGCCGGGCCGCCGCGACAGCTGCGTGATCTGCCCCTCGACCCACACCGCGCCCAGCCGGTCGATCCAGCGTCCGATCAGCCGGGAGACCTCCCCGACCGGGAGCGGGGCCTCGGGCGATGTGTTCACAGCCATGCGGCGAGCGTAACGGCCGCCACCGACAAAGGGGGTGCGCCGGGGACACCCCCCTGGGGGGATCTACGGGGTCGGCCACCCGGCCTTACGATGGGACGCATGACCGCTTCGCCTGGCCGCCGTGTCCTGCTCGCCGCCCCCCGTGGCTACTGCGCCGGTGTGGACCGCGCCGTGATCGCCGTCGAGAAGGCCCTCGAACAGTACGGGGCCCCGATCTACGTCCGGCACGAGATCGTCCACAACAAGTACGTCGTGCAGACCCTGGAGAAGAAGGGCGCGATCTTCGTCGAGCAGACGGAGGAGGTGCCGCCGGGCCACATCGTCATGTTCTCCGCGCACGGCGTCGCCCCGACCGTGCACGAGGAGGCGAAGCGCGGACAGCTGGCCACCATCGACGCCACCTGCCCGCTGGTCACCAAGGTCCACAAGGAAGCCGTCCGCTACGCCAACGACGACTACGACATCCTCCTCATCGGGCACGAGGGCCACGAGGAGGTCATCGGCACCTCCGGCGAGGCCCCCGAGCACATCCAGCTCGTCGACGGCCCCGAGGACGTCGCCAAGGTCGAGATCCGCGACCCGTCCAAGGTCGTCTGGCTCTCCCAGACCACCCTGTCCGTGGACGAGACCATGGAGACCGTCGACGCCCTCAAGGCGAAGTTCCCCGGCCTGGTCTCCCCGCCCAGCGACGACATCTGCTACGCCACCCAGAACCGCCAGCTCGCGGTGAAGCAGATGGGCGCCGAGGCGGAGCTGGTCATCGTGGTCGGCTCGCGCAACTCCTCCAACTCCGTGCGGCTCGTCGAGGTCGCCAAGCTCGCCGGGTCCCGCGAGGCGTACCTCGTGGACTTCGCCGGTGAGATCGACGAAGCCTGGCTGGACGGCGTCACCACGGTCGGCGTCACCTCCGGTGCCTCCGTCCCCGAGGTCCTCGTCGAGGAGGTCCTCGAGTGGCTGGCCCAGCGCGGCTACGGCGACGTGGAGCTGGTCAAGGCGGCCGAGGAGTCCATCACCTTCTCCCTCCCCAAGGAGCTGCGCCGCGATCTGCGCGAGGAAGCCGCCGCCCTGGCGGCCCAGCGCGGCGGAACCGGTACGCCCGAGGCGTGACCGTCAGTCGTACGCCGTAACGTGGGGCCATGCAGATCTTCGGCGTGGACATCGGCGGGTCCGGGATCAAGGGTGCCCCGGTGGACCTGGAAAAGGGCGATCTCGCCCAGGAGCGCTGCAAGGTGCTCACCCCGCATCCGGCGACCCCCGAGGGTGTCGCCGACGGCGTCAAGGAAGTGATCGACCACTTCGGCTGGACCGGCCCGGTCGGGCTGACCTTCCCCGGAGTGGTCGAGGACGGCGCGACCATCCTCACCGCGGCCAACGTCGACAAGAGCTGGGTCGGCACGGACGCCCGCACCCTGTTCAGCGAGCGGCTGGGCGGCCTGCCGGTCACCCTGGTCAACGACGCGGACGCGGCCGGCCTCGCCGAGATGCGGTTCGGCGCCGGGCGCGGGCGGCGGGGCACGGTCATCGTGCTCACCTTCGGCACCGGCATCGGCAGCGCGGTCTTCACCGACGGCGTGCTGGTCGCCAACACCGAGCTGGGCCACGTCGAGCTGAACGGCCACGACGCGGAGAAGAAGGCGTCCAGCAAGGCCAAGGAGGACGGCGACCTCACCTGGGAGCACTGGGCGCGGCGGGTCGAGAAGTACCTCGCGCACCTGGAGATGCTGTTCTCGCCCGAGCTGTTCATCATCGGCGGCGGGGTGAGCCGCAAGGCCGAGAAGTTCCTCCCGCACATCACCGGCATCAAGGCCGAGATCGTCCCGGCCCAGCTCCAGAACAACGCGGGCATCGTGGGCGCGGCGATGCGGGCGGAGCAGCGGGCTTCGGCGGAGTAGCGAGGCCGGGGCAGCTGCCGGGCTCCGGGATACGCTGCCCCGTCCGTGGCTCCGATCCGGAGGTCGTCCCCGTGCTACCCGCCCGCGCGTTCGCCGTCGCTCCACTGGCTCTGGTGGCGCTCGCCCTGTCCGGCTGCTCCTCCTGGGGCTGCACCGACACGACGGCGGAGCGCGGCACGCCCGGTGCCAGGGTGCGGGTCGTGGACACGGACGGGCGGCCGCTCGGCGTCACCGCCGTGGTCGTCGACTGGCGCCTCGAGCCCCACCCACAGGTGCCCGCCGAAGGTGACCAGGTCCACTTCCGCTTCCGCTTCGACGGAGCCGACGAGGCTTCCGACTCCGCGGTGGACGTCTGCGCGGTCGACAAGGAGCGCGTGGTGTTGGGGTGCGACTTGGTCGAGTCGTCCCAGGCGTTCGGACCGGCCGCCGACCCCGATACGGGCGACGAATGGCTCGCCGTCGAGCACCCTGAGCGGGTTGCCGGAGTGCTGTTCATCCCCAACGACCAGTCCTACGACCGACGCACCTGCGCGGTGGACGTCAAGGACGGCGGCGGAATACACCCTCCGGAACCACCCAGAAGGGGGGACCAGCTGTAGGAGGGCCTGTTGCGCTATGGACGGCGCCGTCTGCTGCGGACCCAGCGCACCCGGCGTACGAGGACGATCACCCCGGCGACCAGCGTGCCGCCGTAGAGCCAGCCCGCCTGGGTGGCGAGGCCGGTGAAGACGCCCATCAGGGAGCCGAGGAACCCCGCGCTGCCGTCGGCGACGGGGAAGAGCCCGGCGCCGAAGGCGATCGGCAGGGCCACGGGGGCGGTGAGCACGTCACCGGCCCGTACCCAGAGCGCGGTGAGCACGCAGACGGGCACGAACAGCACGCCGTAGGCGATCAGCGACGAGCCGAACAGCAGGGCGTCCAGGCCGCCGAGCAGCAGCATCGCGGCCACGCAGAAGAGGCCGCCGCCGAGCCCGGTGAGGCGGGGGTTCGGGAAGCGCCGGCCGGTGGGCGCGGCGCCCGGCCCGTCGACGGGGCCACGTACGGCCTCGGGGCCGCGGCGGACCGCGACGGGCACCCCGGCCGTGCCGCGCGCGGCGTCCGGACCACGCCGGGCCTGCGGCGGTAGGTGCGCGGGCGTGGGTGTGCCGCGTCGCGGCCCGTCTTTCGGAGGTCGCGTTCTGTGTTGCTCCACTGGACCAACTTAGGTCTGTTTATGTGCCGAATCGCCCATCAGACACGCCGAAGACATGTCCGGGGGGTCGGTCCGGCCGGACGGGGGACGCTCCCGCTAATAGCCCGACGCGGACGCCGTAAACTGGTGGATCGGCCGGTGTCCCCTGGGCCCTGGCAGCCCCTGGCCCACTCCTCTACGGGAAGTCGCAACGTGTCGCTCACGATCGGAATCGTCGGCCTGCCCAATGTCGGCAAGTCGACCCTGTTCAACGCCCTGACCAAGAACGACGTGCTGGCGGCCAACTACCCGTTCGCCACGATCGAGCCGAACGTCGGCGTGGTCGGCGTCCCCGACGGCCGTCTCGCCCAGCTGGCGTCGATCTTCTCGTCGGAGCGCATCCTCCCGGCGACGGTGGACTTCGTCGACATCGCGGGCATCGTGCGCGGCGCCTCCGAGGGCGAGGGCCTGGGCAACAAGTTCCTGGCGAACATCCGCGAGTCCGACGCGATCTGCCAGGTCATCCGGGCCTTCCAGGACGAGAACGTCGTGCACGTGGACGGCAAGGTCTCGCCGAAGGACGACATCGAGACGATCAACACCGAGCTGATCCTCGCCGACCTCCAGACCATCGAGAAGGTCCTGCCGCGCCTGCAGAAGGAGTCGCGGATCAAGAAGGACGTCGCGCCGAAGGTGAAGGCGGTCGAGGAGGCGAAGGAGATCCTGGAGAAGGGCGACACGCTGTTCTCGGCGGGCATCGTCCAGGGCTCCGGCAACGAGGAGCTGCTGCACGACCTGCACCTCCTGACGACGAAGCCCTTCCTCTACGTCTTCAACGTCGACGAGGACGAGCTGGTGGACGAGGACTTCAAGAACGCCCAGCGCGCGCTGGTCGCCCCGGCCGAGGCGATCTTCCTCAACGCCAAGCTGGAGGCGGACCTCGCGGAGCTGGACGAGGAGGACGCGATGGAGCTGCTGGAGTCCGTCGGCGCCGAGGAGCCCGGCCTCGCCACCCTCGCCCGCGTCGGCTTCAACACCCTCGGCCTCCAGACCTACCTCACGGCCGGCCCCAAGGAATCCCGCGCCTGGACCATCAAGAAGGGCGCCACCGCCCCCGAGGCCGCCGGAGTCATCCACACCGACTTCCAGAAGGGCTTCATCAAGGCGGAGGTCATCTCCTTCGAGGACCTGGTCGAGACGGGGTCCGTGGCGGAGGCCCGCGCGAAGGGGAAGGCTCGGATGGAGGGCAAGGAGTATGTGATGCGGGACGGGGATGTGGTGGAGTTCCGGTTCAATGTGTAGCGGGTGACGTGTCCCCACGTCGCTGATCCGGTATACGTGCAGGTCAGATGGGGTCCGGCTCTTCGGAGTCGGGCCCCTGCTCGTTCTCCTTGCTGAAATTGCGCTGTGGGGTGTCCCAGGCAGACGGTGGCGTCACGTCGCCTGGGTCCTCATCCTCCGGATCGTCGCCCCTGTTCTCGGCTGGCGTCAGAAGGGTCTGCCGGATCTCCTCGGCGGCGTCAAAGAGTCCTTCTGCTTCCAGGCTTCGCACCACCCGGTGCACGAACACCGTGTACTCGTCCATGTCCGATTTCAGACCCAGTGCATCGAGCAGCAGGAGCAGCCGATCCGCGACTCCCACGTCCTCCTCGCGGTCGAATGTTCCCCCAGCCCCGCCGTCCCCGTCCCACAGCGGATCCCGGACGGTCGCCTCGCTTCGCGCGTCCTTGGGCGGGACGAGCAGATGGTGGAAGAGCTCGGGCACCTCCTCGTCGTTGGCCGCCGCCGAGATCTGGGCGAGCGGGCCGATCATGGCGACCGCCTTCTCGATCTCGTCCTCGTGGCGGGCGAGCCACCACACCACCGCACTGCCCGCGCTCTTGAGCACGTCGTCACCGAGGTAGCGCCGCTTGTTGCGCTCGTGCTCACGCTCGTACTCCCAGATCTCCTCGTCCTTGCGAAGGTCGTTCAGCTTCCGCAGGCGTTCCCGGTCGGCGTGGGCGAGGGTCAGGGTCACATCGGCCGCGAGCGCGTCCACCCGTCCGCTCCGGTCCGGGAGCGAGACAGCCAGCTCCCCCTCCAAGAGGTATCGAGCGAAGCTCGCCCGGCCGGGCTCCTCGCGGTGGACGACCTCCAGGGCTCGGCTGACGATAGAGGACACGGCGAGGGCCTGGGAGGCACCGTCGGACCGGACGGGGTGCCCGGGAAGCGGTTTCCACCACACGGTGGCCGAGAAAAGGAAGTCGTAGCCGTCCACAGCGCTTGGCAGCGCCGCGTCAAGGACCCGCGTCTCCTGGTGTGGCGGCTCTGTCGGCGTGGGGGGTTGTTCGGGTTCTTCCCGCTCGTAAGGGGCGGCCGACGTACGGCTGAGCACTGTCATCACGAGCAGCAGGGAGCCCGAGACCGTGACCATGGACATGAAGCCCCACAGCCACGCCGACCAGTGCATGAGGTTGCCGAGTACGGCCGGTGTGAGGCCGCAGAGAGCGACGAACAGCAGGCTGGGGAAGCGGTGTGTCATTGTCCCTCTTCCATGATCCGTGGACCGGCGCCCGAATACTTCGCGTTCTTCGAACAGGCGTACTGAGCCTGGTCGATGTGTTCCCAGAAGCGCGTGGCGACGGCTGCCCGGGACGGGCCGGGCGCGAGCCCTGACCAGTCGCAGGCGATGGCATAGAGACGGTGGAGGGCGGTCGTGCGGCCGTGTGTCGCTGCGACCATCCCGCCCAGCGCCGCGTCCCGGGAAGCGTCGCCCGCTGCGGCGTCGAGCCAGCTACTCACCATCGGGTTCCAGAGTTGTGTCGGCGGCTGGGAGAAAACCGTCTCCCAGCCCCGGAACAGGTCCGGCCACGGTGGCGGCTCCGGTGTTTGGTCGCTCCTCAACAACTCGGTCAGCAGCCGGAGCTGGGGCTCCGCCCTCTGCCGCTCCCGACGCGCACGGTTCCGCAGGCTCTCCAGCAGCTGCTGGTAGCGCCGATG
Organism: Streptomyces sp. NPDC002176; assembly: GCF_044903645.1. Lineage (NCBI taxonomy): Bacteria > Bacillati > Actinomycetota > Actinomycetes > Kitasatosporales > Streptomycetaceae > Streptomyces > Streptomyces sp. NPDC002176. Next base: position 663,450 of record NZ_JBJDQW010000002.1, on the reverse strand, counting down.
GTCACGGCCGAGGAGGCCGAGGAGAGCCTCACGGGCCTCACGTGCCGCCTCCCCGTCCCGTACGGCGAGGTGACGGAGCCGCACCATCGCCTGATCCGGGTGTGTAGCGGCGAGGTTCTGGAGGCAGGCGGTGGTCAGGACGCGGACGAGGCCGTCCGGCAAGGTCCTGGATGTCACACAGGTGTACATCCAGCTGCGAAACCTTCCCCCGAACCCCTCGTGGCTGAGACCGAGTTCGAGGGCCGCGACGGCTCGGGGGTCTCGGGACGTCCCTGCTGCGCTGTCCGTCCAGCGGACCACCAGGTTGATCAGGTGGTCGGGCCGTCCGACGGCCAGAGAGTGCTCGGCGAAGCGGACGACCACCTTGACCCGGTCGTCGGTCGTCAGACCGGGCAGTCCGGCGGCATGACCGATCCAGTCCCTGAGGTCGTCGCGTATCCCGGGAAAGTTTGTCCAGAAGTATGTCCGCAGGGCGTCGGCATAGGCCAGCCGCTCGAAGCGGAGCCGGCCGTCCGGGCCCCGCTCGACCCCGAGGTCCGCCAACCGCGCCCCGAAATCCGTCCGTGCCAGCTCGGTCGTCGCCTCTTCCTCGTGCCCCACCGTCCTCATCAGGCCCCTCCACGCCTCGTAGACGGTGTCGGCCTGGACCTCCTCGAACACCGCTGTCGTGAGCAGGAGGGCCCGCTCGGGCGCGGTGAGGACCGACTTCATCTGTTGGCTCACCTCACCGGCCCGGTCGGTCACCGCGTGTATCGCCTCATCGAGCCATCCCGCGAAGTCGGTGCCGAACCGGCCACCGTCCCGAGCGGCCCTCACCAGCTCCGCGAGCCGTGCCAGTTCCCGCATGGGGGAGTGGTCGCACAGGCGCCGGAGGTCGGCGCCGCCCAGGTCCGCGGAACGGAAGGCCATACGGTTCATGCGGAGGTGCCGTGTGACGACGGCAACGCCGCGGGGGCGCACCAGCCTCACCGTGTGCGGTTCGAGGTCCGGAGAGAGAGCGTGCTCCATGCCCCATGGCAGGACGACGACCATGTGGGCTCCCGCCTCCTGGACCTGTGACCGTTGCACGGCCAGGCGGCGCTGGGATTCGGCGTACTCCTCCGCGTCGGCGATCCTGGAGAGGTCGAGGAGGAACCGGTCCCCCCTCTCGGGAGTGAGAGTGCCTCGGCCCTCCTCCGTCTCTGTGGTCGGGAGTTCATCGAACCGGCCTTCCTGCCCGTCGGTGTCCGCATCCTCGCCGAGCTCGTGCAGCAACATGATCGCTGCGGCACGGCGGCCGCTGCCGGACGGAGCCTTCAGCAGCAGGATCGATCCCGGCTTCTCCAAGCGGTCGGCGGCGCTGCGATAGCCCACCGGGCGAACGAACCGGTCGGCCAGGCGTAAGCGGTCCTCAAGGCTGATCCGGAGGGACTCGACTCCCTTGCGGATCATCCAATCCGCGGCGACACCGTAGTAGTTGTGCTGGTGACCATCGCCGTTGTTCACCGGTCCGTGCGGATCGTTGACGGTGACGTTCTCTCGCTCGGTCAACGCTCGTCGTCCGAGCGTCGGCGCTCGCGCTCGAAGCGTTGGTGGACCGTCCCGTTGTTGTCACCCGCCGTGAACTGGACCCCCGCGTTGTCGCCCTCGAAGTGGGGAGCGTTGTACTGGTGACCGCGACCGGTGTTCACGGGACCATGCGGCTCGTTGACGAAGGTGCCCGACAGGTCCCCGTTGAGGTTTCCGATGCCGCCGCGCACGCGCTGCTCGAGATCGCGGGTACGCATCCTGGACTGTCCGGAGCCATCGGTCAGCTGCTTCTCGCGCGATTCCGCCTCCGCATGCTCCCGCGCGGCACGATCGTCGCGATCCACCTCGGCCAGCTCCGGCAGCTGCCGCGCGAGGGCGTCGCCGATCGCCGTCAAGTCCGACTGGTCGTTGCGGTGGTCGAACCGCTTGTACTGGCAGTCCGCCAGCTCCCGCAGATCGTCGGGGAGGGCGGCGGGGTCGATCCGCGTGGCTTTTCCGACGAGTACGGGGATCACGAGGATCCCGCGGTCGAGCGCCGTCTGAATCTCACGACGGGTCCAGTCCTGCTCGGACTGGAGAGCGGGGCGGCCGTCGGGTCCTCGCACCTCCGTCCAGCGCGGGCCGATGACGGCGAGGAGCGCCGCGCACTCCTCCAGTCCCCTGACCAGTTCCGCCGGGAACCGGCGCCCCGCCTCGATCGACTTGCTGGCGAAGAAGACCTGCTGTTGGCCGAACCGCCGGACAAGTTCCCGGGCGATCATGGTTGCTGCGGATTCCTCGTCGCCCGTGCGGTAGTTGACGAAGACGTCGGCCATGGGGAGTTCCTTTGTGAGAGAAGGACGGAAGACGGAAGCCAAGGGCAACGGACCCGCGGCCTTCGCGCCCGGACACATGAGGTCCCGGCCGTGTGACGGCATGAACCGTCCACGGGAGGGCGTACGGCGGCTCGGGCAGTGTGAGTCGGTCTCGGTCGTGGGTTCGGGGTCAGCTGTGCGCGGGGGCGAGCACCTGTGCCAGCGTCGGTTGCAGATCGCGTACGGCCCTGCTGCTCCGGAACCTGGAGAGCTCTTGCGCGAGACGCTGGATGTCGCTGTTCACCGTCGCCGAAGGCACGGCTGGCATCACCCCCAGGAGCTTCCCGGCGATCGCGCACGCGTGCTCGACCTCGCCGGAGGCGGCGTGGGCCAGGGACCTGCGAAAGCCGTAGCGGGTACGAGTGCGCAGCGCGTACGGCGGCAGACGGCGGTATTCGCGGTCAAGGACCTCGGCGGCGGCTTTGGGGTGACCGAGGTCGTACAGGCACCAGCCGGTCGTCATCGCTGCGGGATCGCTCACGTGAGTGGTGCCGATCACGGGCTCGGCGCCGCTGCGGGCGTCGTCGCGGTCCAGGAGTTCCCGTGCCTTGTCGAGACTGCGGAAGCAGTCACGTTCGTCACCGGCCAGGGCGTGTCCCTGCGCCTCCCGCTGGGCCGCGAGTCCCCTGATACGCGGCGGGAGTTCATCGCTCTGAGCCCTGCGGGCCAGGGTGATGGTGCCTGCGGCGTCGCCGCCGTAGAGGGTGACCAGCGCACGTCGCACAAGCGCGTAGGAAGCAAGGTGCGGATCACCTCCGGCGCGCGCCAGCTCGGTGGCCTCATCGGTCCAGTCGAGAGCCGCACCGCTGTCCCCTGCCTCTTGGGCAATCCAGCCGGTGAATTCCGCGAACCGCGACGCGAGTACGAACACGGGGGGCCGAGCGGCGGACGGGACGTCGGCGGCCAGCTCGGCGACCCTGCGCGTCTGTATCTCCAGCAGAGGAAGCAGGGCCTTCGGTGCGGTGGACTGGCCGAGCTGTCGTAACTGGTCGAACTGTGCGCGGAACGAGGGGAGAAGAGAGTCGGCGGCTGAGGAAGCCTGACCGCCGGCCTTCAGGCGGAAGTCGATCAGTGCCCCGGTACCCGCTGCGAGAACCGTCCGGCGCCTGACGGTCCCGAGACTGGGACAGACGGAGGTCTCGGCGGTGTCCGAGCCGGGTTCGGGGTGGTCTACAAGGCTTTGCAGCTCGCCGTTCGCTCCGAGGAACGCGTCGCACCGGCGAACCAGTTCGGAGGACGCGGAACGCTTCCCGCGCTCAACCTTGCTGAGGTGCCCCTTGTCGTAATTCAGCGCTTTGGAGAACTGAGTCAGAGTCAGTCCCGCCACCTGCCGCAATCGGCGAAGTTCTGGGCCGAAACGTGAAGCTGTGCTCATTGCTGCCCTCCCCCTCGAACAGCGACTGCGAGAGCGGTGCACCCTCGCAGGGAACGTCCGTTCAACTTTCACTGGCTGACGTCAAGCCCGACGTCAAGCACACATCGTGACGGATTCGTTTCGCTTCGCATCCGAGAGGGAGTTTGACACGAGGTGTACGTCAAGGGCCGGGGTTCGGCGGGGTTGCCCGTTGCCTCTTTGCTCCCCGTCGTTCCCCACGGCTGGGCAATCGCCTTTCGGTCGCGTCCTCATCGCTCGTTGTGGTGAGACTCAGCGGGGCCACTGGGGGCCCGCCCGTTCGCAATCCTGGATCGGGCCCTTCCAGTCCTCGGTGCACCGGTCGGCCCCGGCTCACCATGACCGGTCGCACCGGTGAGCTCCCCGGGTAGGTCGGTACGGTCGATCTAGGTGGGGGCGACGAAGATGTTGTCGCCGGTGGGGGATTCGAAGGCTTCCAGCAAGGACCAGTCGCGGGACTTTTCGACTAGGTGCTCCCAGGGCGCGGCCCAGTCGAGTTCCCAGTCCAGGCAACGGAGATCCCGTATGTGCCCCCGCTGTCCACTCGCCAGAAATGGGAGTAGAGGATCACTTGGGCGTGGTCGGCGAGGTCGTTGATGATCTCGGTGAAGTGGGCCGAGGGCCAGCCAGGGGCGTCATCCGCGACGGTGGAGCGTAGGCGCGCGCTGAGCGGTGGGACGACGGGGCTGCGTGCGCCGAGTTCGGTCAGGGCCCAGCTGATGCCGATGGGCTCACTCCAGTCCGGTGGCGTCGCCCGTTCCAGGCAGGCGCGATAGGCGCGGCGCAGGGGCTCGATGGCGCCTTCGATCTCCAGGTTCCCCAGGGCCGCGGCTGCCCATTCGCGGACGGTCGGGTTGTCGCTGTCCAGCAGTCCGATGAGGGCGGGGCCGCAACGGGGATCGCCCACCTCCTCGAAGACCTCGATGGTGGTCAGCTGACCCGAAGCCGGCGAGGGAGGGAAGCCCATCGATGTCGGCGGGGATGGCTTCGGAGCCGATGTTGATCAGCTCCGCGCGGGCGTCGTACGACGGGCCGATCGAGTCGTCGAGCTGTTGGATGAGTCTCTCGATGCGGGTGGTCATGGGTGGTCCCGACGCCAGAAGGTGGGCAGCCACCAGCAGAGCACTGAGTGATCCTCGGGCCAGGGGACGCGATCCTTTGGCGGCGGCCACTCCTCGAGGGAGTCGTGGACGGGGTCTATGGGACGCCAGGCGGGGTCGAGCGGCTCATCCTCGGCGGGCGGCCGTACGTGCTTTAGCATGGGCCTCTCGCAGGCGCCGAACTCCAGGTAATTGCGCTGGGCTTCGATCAGGGAGACTGTGTTGGCCCCGCCTGCCATGGTGGGCCAGCGGAACTGGACGTGGTCGTCTTCCCAGAAGCAGATCGGGCAGATCTCGTAGGAGCCGGGCATCATCCGTGCGAACACTTGATGCCCGCAGCAGGGGCAGGGGTATCGGCGGCTCACTCGGGCAGTCTTGTCGAGGGCCGGTCCTGGCACCACGCATTTCCAGGCTGATGGAACCCCCATTGGTCCGCAGACAGTCCTCAGGATGCTCGTGAACGCCGGTCCGAGGCCAACGCAACGAAACCTAGAAATGCCTGGTCAGAGCTGTGATCGATGCTCCGCCGCAGGTCAGGATCAGCCCGCAGGCATTCCGCTTCAGCGTCTGAACGCGCAGGTCAGGAGGGGCCCGACTCATCAGAGGCGGGCCCTTTTCCATGCCGGGACGGTGCCGGGATTTCCTGGCGGGCCGCACTCGTTCCGCTGCGCCCCAGGTGAGCGTCAGTGGTACGTTATCCGGTACCACTGGTAGAGGGAGTCAGCCCATGTCGATAACCGCGAGCGAAGCCCGCAAGGCCCTCTTTCCGCTGATCAAGAAGGTCAACGACGATCACGAGGCCATCGAGATCGTCTCCAAGCACGGGAACGCCGTACTCGTCTCGGCCGAGGACTACGCAGCGCTGCGCGAGGGCTCGTACCTGCTGCGCTCGCCCGCGAACGCACGGCGACTGCTCAAGGCGTACGAGAACGCCCTGGCCCACGTCAACGTGTCCGAGCGTGAGCTGATCGACCCTGATTCGCCGGATGCGGCACATGAGGGCGCCGAATGAGGCTTGTCTTCGAGGACCAGGGCTGGGAGGACTACACGTCCTGGCTGAAGAACGACCGCAAGATGCTCGCTCGGATCAACAAACTCATCGACGACGTCAAGCGTGACCCGTTCACGGGGATCGGCAAGCCCGAGCCACTCAAGTACCACTTGCCTGGGGCGTGGTCGAGGCGGATCGACGATGAGCACCGCCTCGTCTACCTGGTCACCGGCAAAGAGATCGTCATTCTCGCGGCTCGCTATCACTACTGACATCCGGGACGTTCTCTTGCGGGGTCGAAGTAGAGGTCGTAGGGATGTCGGTCCGCGTCCTGGGCGTAGGGGACGTAGGTGGGGGACGTGCGGGCGGCTGTGTTCAGGAGGCGGGTGGCGGCTTTCCGTTCGGGGAGGGCGGGGAGGTTCAGGGCGTGCAGGAGGTGGTCGCGCTCGGTTTCGAAGTCGGGGTGGAACTCCAGGAGTTCTGACTTCAGGTCGGCCCGAGGGAATCCCCTCAGCACGTCGCGCCAGAAGGGCAGTACGACGACGAGGGTGATCGCCTCGATCAGGTCCGCGCCGATCAGGGTGGCCCGGCCCTCCGAGTCGGTGTAGAGGACGGGGCGCTGCTGCGCCCCGTCGGCCCCGCACAGGTAGTACGTGCCGCCCGTGTCGCAGCCCGCGATCGGGTGCAGCGGGACTCCGCCCGGCAGGTGCAGCTCATCGATGGGGTCCCGGCGGGTGATGTCGAAATCGCCGGGGCAGATCAGGGCCGTGGCGAGGGCGGGGGTGTTCTCGATGCGGTGGAGCAGGGCGGCCGAGGGGGTCATGCGCGGGACAGGGCGCGGCACTTGGTGCATGCCTTGCTGAGGAGGAGTAGGGCGCTGACGTTGAGGGCGGTTGCGGTCAGGTGGATGGTGAGGGTGAGGAGGGTGGAGAGTGCCGGGCCCGGTTCGAAGTCGGACGGGAGCAGGGTGCCTGCGGTCAGCCAGGCAAGAGTCATCAGTACCGAGGACGGCATGGCAGCAAAGGTCCAGGCGGTCATCGCCGGGTAGGCGATCGCGTCGACGGGGACGGCGGCCAGGAGGCTGAGGGCGCACAGTGCCGCCGCGTACAGGGAGATCAGGCGCTTGCTCATGAGGTGCTCGCGGGGTTCAGGCGCATCGGGGGGAACGGGGCCGGGTTCGTGACCCAGCCCGTGGTGAGGAGGAGGCGGGGGGAGCGGGTGGTGGTGAGGAAGGCGAAGGGGCGGTCGTAGGTGAGGCTGAGGACCGTCGTGGTGTGGGTGGGGTGGGGTGGGGCGGAGCCGGGGGTGGCCGCCACCGCCGTCACCGCTCCCGCCCGGAACCCCTTCGCGCTGAACTGGGCCACCGCCGACTGGCGGGCCGCGCCGATCGTCAGGGGGGCGTCCGAGATGCCGGGGAAGTGGGCGTACGGAGTGGCCGGGAGGCCGAAGAGGGCTGGGTCGGCCAGGAGGTCGTGGTCGGCGCGTACCTCGTACGCCACCGTGCGGACGTCCAGGGCCACCGGCTCCGGGCTCGCGGACGGGCGCTGCTCCACATGCAGGCCCGGACCCACGTGCCCCAGCGGCAGGCGGCCGCCCTCGGTGACCGGGAGCGTGCGCTCCACCAGGCCCACCCCGGCCGCGATGACCTGACCCGGCGTCATGCCCTCCTCGCCGAGTACGAGGTGGATGTCGATGCCGTTGTCGCCGGGGACGGTCAGGGAGGTCACATGGCCGTCCGGGGCCGCGGCCACGCCCACCCGGTCCGGCCGTACCGACCTGCGGAACAGGCCGAGCAGCGTACGGCCCTGCCACGGCCCGTGCTCCGGGCGCAGCGGCACCTCGGTGAAGGGCTGGCGCCAGGTCGTCCGCAGGGACAGCGCGCTCGCCAGCACCACCTGCGCGTCCCGCGTCAGCTTCAGCGGCATCCGCTCGACCACACCGCCGGTACGTTCGGCCGCCCAGGCGTCGAGGCGTTCCTGCGCGGTGATCAGGTCGTCCCCGAAGGTGCCCTGCGTCCCGGCGGGCAGCCCGGCCCGCCAGTCGTCCCGGAGCCGTAGCCGCTGCTGGGTCCAGAGGCCGAGTGCCGCGTCCAGGCCGGTCACCGAGGCCATTTCGGCCAGGAGTTGACGGGCCGCCGGGGCCGCCACGTCCGCGGGGACGCCCAGCGCCTCCGAGAGTTCCGCCCGCGCCGGGCCGCTCGCGCCGTCCGCCAGGAAGGCCAGCAGGGGCCACACCCCGGCCGCGGAGAACACCGTCCCGTCGTCCGCCGCGACCGTCCGCGCCCAGCGCGCGGTGAGGCCGTTGACCGCCCGTATGCCGACGTCGCTCATTCCGTCCCCCACGCCCTGCCCGCCCCCATGTCCGTTCCGCGCGGCGCCCGTTCGGGACCCAGGCCGTTTCCGGTCTTGTCCGGACCCGCTTACCATGCGCGCATTCGTACGGTAGCCCGGCCGAGAGTCCTCGTCCGCCCCCGCTGCCGCAACTCGTCCCAGAAACGGTACCGGTGTCCATATCCCCTGCCCCCGAACCCGGCGAGCCCAAGGGCCCGTCAGAGCCGTCCCCGCAGCCTCAGCAGGACCCGCAGAACCCCTACAGGGCACCGGACCCCTACGGGACGCCCAACCCTTACGGGACCCCCAGCCCCTACGGGTCCCCCGCCCCCTACGGGACGCCCAACCCCTACGGCACCCCCACCCCCGTAAACCCCCTCGCCATCGCCTCCCTCATCACCGGCATCCTCTGCTGCCTCCCCGGCGTCGGCCTCCTCCTCGGCCTCATCGCCCTCCCCCAGATCCGTAAGCGCGGCCAGCGCGGCCGGGCCGCGGCCGTCGTCGGGAGTGTCCTCTCCGGGACCGGTCTCGCCCTCGCCGTGCTGCTGTTGACCACCGGTGCCACGGACTGGGCCTGGCGGAACTTCAAGGAAGGTGTGCGTGAGGGCGCGAGCCTCTCGCTGGTCAAGGGGGACTGCTTCGACGCCGACGACGGGCCGAAGGACACCATCGACGGCATCCACACCGTGCCCTGCGCCGGGAAGCACGAGGGCGAGGTGATCGGCACCTTCTCGCTCAAGGGGAGCGCCTACCCCGGCGACCAGGCCGTCGACGACGCCGGTGAACGCTGCGTCGGCCTGCGGGACGCCTACGCGATGGACGACTGGGCGCTCCCCGCCGACGTCGACGTCTACCCCGTGACGCCGACGAAGGAGAGCTGGTCGCTCGGCGACCGCGAGGTCACCTGCGTGCTCGGCAGCCTCACCGAGGGCGGCACCCTGACCGGCTCCCTCCGCGCCGACGAGTCCGTCCTCGACGCCGACCAGGTCGCGTACCTGAAGGCCGCTCACATCCTGAACGCGGCCATGGACACCGCGCCCGACGCCACCTACGTCGAGGACGACCTGCCGGGCCACAAGGCGTGGGCCCGCCGGGTCGCCACCGCGCTGGCCGACAGCTCGCGGAGCCTGCGCGCCCACCCCTGGCCCGCCACCGCCCGCGCGCCCCTGGCCGACCTGACCACCCGCCTGGACAAGGCCCGCGCCCTCTGGGACAAGGCGGCCCGCGCCACCGACGCCGACGCGTTCTACGTGCCCTACGACGACGGTCTCACCCTGATCGAACCGCGCACCACGGTCCCCGCCCGCAAGGCGCTGAAGCTGGTGACCACCCCGCCCGACCTCGGCGCCCCGGGCGAGGGTGACGACGCGGCGGACGAGAACGCCAAGGTGTGATCGCGGCCGGACGGGGGAGTCATGGGCGGAGAAAGTCGCTGGACGCAGGTGTGCGCGGCACCCTGTCATCACATCGAGTGATTCTCTGGCCTTTGCTTGCATGGCACAACCCACGGTTGCCACGCTGTTGCTGTCTGTACAACCTGATGGGAGCGGCCCGTGACATTCGGTGAGCAGCCGGCGTACCTGCGTGTGGCGGGTGATCTCCGCCAGAAGATCGTCGACGGTTCACTGCCGCCCCATACCCGCCTCCCGTCGCAGGCCCGCATCCGTGAGGAGTACGGCGTCTCGGACACGGTCGCGCTGGAGGCCCGCAAGGTGCTGATGGCCGAGGGGCTCGTCGAGGGGCGGTCCGGCTCGGGCACGTATGTGCGCGAGCGGCCGGTGCCCCGCAGCGTGGCGCGCTCGGGGTACCGCCCCTCCGGCGGCGCCACCCCCTTCCGGCAGGAGCAGGCCGACGCGAGCGCGCGCGGCACCTGGGAGTCCAGCAGCGAGCGGGCGGAGGCCGGGGCGGGGATCGCCGAGCGGCTCGGCCTCCAGCCGGGCGAGCGCGTGATGCGCACCAAGTACCTGTTCCGGGACGCCGGGGAGCCGATGATGCTCTCCACCTCCTGGGAGCCGCTCGCCGTGACCGGCCGCACCCCGGTCATGCTGCCCGAGGAGGGCCCGCTCGGCGGGATGGGCGTGGTCGAGCGGATGCGCGCCATCGACGTGATCGTGGACAACGTCACCGAGGAGGTCGGCGCCCGCCCCGGCCTCGCCGAGGAGCTGATCCTCCTCGGCGGCGTCCCCGGCCATGTGGTCCTGGTCATCCAGCGCACCTACTACGCCTCGGGCCGCCCGGTGGAGACCGCCGACGTCGTCATCCCCGCCGACCGCTACCAGGTCGCGTACCACCTGTCCGTGCGCTGACGCCTCTTCGTGAGGTAGCGCACAGGGGACGCGCTCCCCTGGAGCGCGCCCCGGTGTGCGAACCTCGCGCCTGACGTCACCGACCCGCCGCGATCCGGCCGTTCTGCCTGGTCGCCGTGGGTCGGCCCGGTCCGGGCGCCTCTTTTCCCGGCCTCGTCGGACGCGGCGCGTTCGATTCCGTGCGCCCCCCTGCGTTCTGGCCGGTTGCGTACCTCTTCGTGAAAAGCCGTATTCGCTGTGTGAAGGTTGGGCGTACGCTCGGGCATATGCGTATTGCGGTTTCCTTGGGCGGGACACCTTGGAGCCCCGGAGCGGGAAGCGGGTGGGGCGGGTGCGAAGGGGCACGGGAAGGGAAACGGTGGGGGCGATGAACGAGGGTGCGGTCATTCTGCCCTGGCTCGTCATACGGCAGGACGACAACGGCAATCGCTACCGGGTCGGCCGGTACGCGACCCGGGCGGAGGCCCAGAAGATCGCCGACAGTCTCGACGGCCACGGACACAAGCAGCTCTACAGCGTGGAGCGCGTGAGCCAGCACGGCGAGAGCACACGCAACTGACGCGGCCGATCAGGGACGTGCTCCCGTAGGCTCCGGACCATGACCGAACGGATCGTGGTGGTGGGCGCCGCCCTGCTCGACGGGGACCGGCTGCTCGCCGCGCGGCGCAGCGCGCCCCCGGAGCTGGCCGGGCGCTGGGAGCTGCCCGGCGGCAAGGTCGAGCCCGGCGAACGGCCCGACGACGCCCTCGTACGCGAACTGCGCGAGGAACTCGGCGTGGATGCCGAGGCGGTCGAACGCGTGCCGGGTCAGTGGCCCCTGAAATCCCCTTACGTGCTGTGGGTGTGGACGGCCCGGCTCCGTCCGGGCTCCCCGGAGCCCGACGCCCTCGAGGACCACGACGAGCTGCGCTGGCTCACCCCCGACCGCCTCTGGGAGGTCCCCTGGCTCGACCAGGACGTCCCGGCCGTCCGCGAGATCGCCGCACGCCTCGGCGCGCAGGCGCGCTGACCGGCGTACGGGGTGCGCGGCCCGGCGTACGGAGCGGAGTCGCGGCCCGGCTTCGGGGCCTGTACGCCGTTCGTGCCACAGTGCCCCGGCCCGCGCGGTACTGCTTGCTGAATACCGGGTATGTGGCCAGTAACCCCATGAAATCGGACATGGGTGGGCTCGCTTGCCTGGGAAGTGATCGGCGTGTTCGACACCGAGGGCGACTGCGCCGAGTGGACGTTCCCCCCGGAACCCGGCGCCGTGCGCGCGGCCCGTGCCGCTGTCCGGGGCCAGTTGGGCCGCTGGCACCTCGACTCCCTCGGCGATCTGACGGCGTTGCTGGTCAGCGAGCTGGTGACCAACTCCCTGCGGCACGCGGACGGCCCGATCGGACTGCGCCTGGTCCGCCCCGGAGGGCTCGACGGCGCCCTGCTGGTGGAGGTCTCCGACCAGCTGCCGGACCCGCCGCGCGAGCGCGTCGCCCGCCCCGAGGACGAGAGCGGCCGGGGACTCCAGCTGGTCGCGGGCTCCGCGCGCCGCTGGGGCACCCGGCCCGGCGGGCGGGGCAAGACGGTCTGGTTCGAGCTGGCGGTCCCCGGATGATGGTCCCGGAGTGATGCGCGCGGTCCCCGTGTGACCAGGAGCGCGGACGGGGGCATCAGGGGCACGGCGGGGTGAGCCGGGGGTACGGAGGGGGAGTGCGCGCCCCCGCGTGGGTCGGCTCGTGCCCCGGTGCGCAAGCGCGTTGCCGGGCGCGTGATTCGAGGCCGTGTTCCCTGGTTAGAAGACTGGAAGTGTTGTCGCGGCCCGGTCCGGAAGGCACCCGTACCGAGCTGTGATCGTGAACACCGTGTTGTGCGGCGCCGTAGTGCTGGATACTGCGGGCAGCCGCCCCCGGTGACCGGTGCCGGACGCGGTGAGCTGGAGGGGACGGTTCGCGTGAGCGAGATACCAGCGAAGGCCACGGAGTCCGAGGACCCGTCGGGCGGCGCGAGGGGCCGGGCCGCCGAGGAGGCGGCCCCCGCCGACATGTGGCAGAGCAGTCCGCCCGGCTCCATCTACGACTACATAAAGGTCGCGTCCTTCTCGATCAGCCCCGGCGGGTTGATCGAGCAGTGGAGCCTGCGCGCCGAACAGCTCTTCGGCATCCCCGCCGGCCGGGCCGTGGGGCTCGACCCGATCGAGGCGTTCGTCGACCCCGACCTGCGCAGTCGCGGCCAGCGCAAGATGGCCGAGATCCTGGACGGGCGGGAGTGGACCGGTGTGGTCCCCTTCCGGATGCCGGACGGGGAGGACGGCTCGCCCGGCGAGGAGGGCATGGCCGAGGTCTACGTCATGCCCACCCGCACCGCCGAGGGCGACAAGGCCGCCGTCTGCATCGTGGTGGACGTGCGGACCCTGCGCAGCATCGAGACCGACCTCGCCGCCTCGCAGGCGATATTCGGCCAATCTCCCTTCGGGTTCCTGCTGATCGACACCGATCTGCGGGTGCGCCGGGCCAACACCCGGTTCGCCTCGATCTTCGGCGGCACCCCGGAGGACCACCGGGGCAAGGACGTGCACGACTTCCTCCCGCGCGCCGAGGCCGACCGGGTGGCCGCCACCATGCGCCGGGTGCTGGAGACCGGCGACTCCATCACGGACATGCATGTCACCGGCTTCGTACCGGATTCCGACGAGCGTCGGCACTGGTCCATCAACCTCTACCGGGTGCACAGCGGCAGCGGGCGCCCCATCGGGGTGGCCTGGCTCGGCACCGACATCACCGCCCGGCGCGAGGCCGCCCGCGAGGCCGCCTCCGCCCGGCGCAACCTGGCCCTGCTCAACGAGGCGGGCGCCCGGATAGGGAACTCGCTCGACCTGGAGACGACCGCCCGCGAGCTGCTCGACGTGGTCGTCCCCGGCTTCTGCGACCTGGCCACCGTCGACCTCTACCAGGCCCTGCTGACCGGCGACGAGGCCCCGCCCAAGCTGGCCGACGGCAGCGCGGAACTGCGCCGGGTCGCCTTCGCCAGCGCCGTCTCCGACGCGCCCTTCGGCGGCTCGGGGGAGCGGGTGGAGCTGGGCGCGGTGCACCGCTTCCCGTTCAACTCCCCCTGCGCGGACGCCCTGCGCACCGCCCGGCCGCAGCGGGTGCCCGCCGAGGAGGGCGGTCTGGTGCAGTCGACGCTGGCCGTGCCGATGGTCGCGCACGACACGGTCGTCGGCATCGTGCAGTTCGCCCGCACCAAGGGCAGCGAGCCGTTCGGGGACCGCGACCGCGACCTCGCGGTGGAGCTGGCCGCGCGCGCCGCCGTCTGCATCGACAACGCCCGGCTCTACCGGCGCGAACACGAACGCGCGTTGATCCTCCAGCGGTCCCTGCTCCCGCCCGGCGACCCCGAGGCGTCCGGCCTGGACATCGCCTGCCGCTATCTGCCGGGCAACGCGGCCACCGAGGTCGGCGGCGACTGGTTCGACGTCATCGAACTCCCCGGCCACCGCACGGCGTTGGTGGTCGGCGACGTGATGGGCCGCGGCCTGCGCGCGGCCGTGGCGATGGGCGAACTCCGTACGGCGGTACGCACGCTCGCCCTGCTCGACCTCGAACCGGCCGAGGTGCTCTCCGCGTTGGACGAGATCGCCCGCGGTCTCGGTACCCCCGGCGGGGTCCAGCAGGCCACCCGCGCGGCCCGCCAGCCACGCGACGCCGACCTGTGCGAGGTCTACCTCGCCACCTGTGTGTACGCGGTCTACGACTCCGTCACCCGGCGCTGCACCTTCGCCAACGCCGGGCATCTGCCGCCGGTGCTGGTGGAGCCCGGCGAGTCCGCGCTGATGCTGGACGTGCCGCCCGGGATGCCGCTGGGCGTGGGCGGCGAGCCGTTCGAGGAGGTGGAGGTCGAGCTGCCCGAGGGCGCCCTGCTCGCCCTCTACACCGACGGCCTGGTCGAGTCCCGCGACCATCCGCTGGACGAGGGGCTGCAGGCGTTCGTACAGGCGCTCACCGACCCCTCCCGGCCGCTGGAGGACGTCTGCGACCACGTCCTGAACAGCCTCGACACCCGGCACGGCGAGGACGACATCGCCCTGCTCATGGCCCGCGTCCAGGGCCTGCCCGCCGAGTCGGTCGGCGACTGGACGCTGCCGCGCGAGCCGCGCAGCGTGGGCCGGGCCCGCGAGTACGCGCGGGCGCAACTGCTCAGCTGGGACCTGGAGCCGCTGGTCGACACCACGGAACTCCTGGTCAGCGAGCTGGTGACGAACGCCCTGCGGTACGGCGAGGGCGAGATCAGACTCCGGCTGCTGCTGGACCGCACCCTGGTCTGCGAGGTCTGGGACGCCGGTCTGGTCCAGCCCCGCAGGCGGCGCGCCCGAGACACCGACGAGGGCGGACGCGGGCTGCAACTGGTCGGGCTGCTCAGCGCGGCCTGGGGCTCCCGGCGTACACCGCGCGGCAAGACGGTGTGGTTCGAGCTGCCGCTCCCCGGCGGCGACAGCCCGCTGACCGACCCGGCGGAGGCGCTGCTCAGTCTGTTCTGAGGGGCACGACGTCGGACGCGGGCACCCCGTGCGCCCGTACGTCCCGCTCGGCCGACTCCAGGGCCCGCCGTGCCAGCGCTGCCGCCTCGACGGGGTGCGCCGCGCCGAGCGTCCGTACCGCGGCCGCCAGCAGGGAGCGGGCGTCGGCGCCCACCGCGCCCCGGTGCACCGCGACGAAGTCCTCCGCCTCACCGGTATCGGCCCGCGCCACCAGGTCGGCGGCGGTGTCCAGCACCCCGCTCCGGGCGCCCGGCAGCCGCACCAGGGCGCGGGTGATCCGGCGCAGCGCGGCCAGCGGGTTGTACGGGCCCGCCGTCAGCTCGGCGCGTACGGCGGCCAGGGTGTCGTCGGCGCCGGACGGTACCGGGGTGCCCGTGGCCCGTGCCGCCGCCAGTACCGCCTCCGCCCCGGTCAGCGCGGTCGGCACCAGCTCGGCCGCCTCCCGCAGCCGACGGGTCTGGTCGTTCATCCCGGCCACCAGCACCCCGGCCTGGGCTATGGCACCCTCTGCGCACCGGAGTTGGCGTACCGCGCGCTCGTCCTCGCCCAAGTCGGCGGCTCGGCGAGCCTCGTTGAGTCGTGAGGTAGTGAACACCAGCCGGTCCATGGCCACTTCGACGCGGCCCGTCATCCGGGCGCCGACCGAGGGCCCGTACCGCTCGTGCAGCGGCGAAGCCGTGGCCCGCGCGCCCGCCGCCCGCGCGGCCAGCCGTCGGAACGCCCCCTCGGCCACCTCCAGCGCGGGGCCCGCCTCCGCCCGGCGCAGCCGGTCCAGCTCACCGGCCCGCGCGTCCAGCACCCGTCCCGCCTCCGCGCACCGGCCGATGATTCCCACCAGCGCCTGCCTCCGGTCGCCGGGGTCCCGGGGTTCGCCCTCCTCGTACCGGTGCCACAGGGCGAACGCGGCCGCCAGTTCCCCGCGGGCGGTCCGGATCGCCAGGCGGAAGGGAGCGAGGGTCCGCTCGTCCATGAGCGGGGCCGCGAACGGCAGCTCCTCCTCGCTCGCCCGGACGCTGTCGTCGGCCTGGACCAGGGCGGCGCGGGCCTGCCGGTCGGACTCGGCCGGGGTGGCGGCGGCCGGTGCCGGGGAGACGACACCGGGCGAGCGGCGGGTGCGGCGTACGTAGCTGTACGCGGCCAGCACTCCGGCGGTGCCGAGCACGGCGACCGGGAGGATCAGGTCGACGGCGGACGACTCGTCGTCACGGGGAGCGGACGGAGCGGAGGGGGCGGCGTGGGTCGTGCGCGTCGGGGGCGGGGACGCGGTCGCCGGGTCCTGGGCCGCGAGCACCGGGATCGCCAGCCAGCCCGCCCCGGCGACCGCGCCCACCAGCGCGTGCGCGACCCGCACCCGTATGTGCGCCGTGGCGTGCCGGGGGCGGCCCCGGACCAGGGATGACGTCACTTGGGGAGCGTATGGGCGGGTTCGCGGCCCCGCGAGCGGGCGGGGTTGCGCCGCACGGGTGGGGTTGCCGCGCGGCGCGGTCGTGTCGCCCCGTTTCCCCCGGTGCCGTCGTTTTCAGTGGGTGCATAGATCTGATCAGCTCCATATACCGCCAAAAGTGATCAACACGCCCGCGGCTTTCCGGAGGTAGCAGAGATGTCCCACGACGGCGTCGGCTCACGTGCGGTCCTGCGCGCGACCGCCTTCCTCACCGCGGGCGCCCTCGCGGTGCCCCTCCTCGCAGGCTGCGGCTCGGACGAGAAGCCCAGCCGCCCGCTGGCCGGACAGGACATCGCCCAGGTCACCCGGGACAAGGTCGCCGAGGGCGGCACCGTCAAATGGGCCGTGGACGCGCTGCCGGAGACCCTGAACGCCTACCAGGCCGACGCCGACGCGGGCACCACCCGGGTCGCCCAGGCCGTGCTCCCCTCGATGTTCCAGCCCGACGCGAACGGCCGCCCGGTGGTGAACCCCGCCTACCTGGAGTCCGCCAAGGTCATCGAGACCGAGCCGCGCCAGGTGGTGCTGTACAAGCTGAACCAGCAGGCCGTCTGGAGCGACGGCCGCGAGATCGGCGCCGCCGACTTCGTCGCCCAGTGGCGTGCCCTGTCCGGCAAGGACAGCGCCTACTGGACCGCCCGCAACGCCGGGTACGACCGCATCGCCAAGATCGAGCGCGGCGCCAACGACCTCCAGGTCCGGGTCACCTTCTCCCGCACGTACGCCGACTGGAAGTCGCTGTTCTCCCCGCTGTACCCGAAGGACGTCATGGGCACCCCGGACGCCTTCAACGACGGGGCCCGGCGCAAGCTCAAGACCACCGCGGGCCCCTTCAAGGTGGACAAGGTCGACACCGCCGCCAAGGACGTCGTCCTCACCCGCAACCCGCGCTGGTGGGGGCAGCCCGCCAAGCTCGACCAGATCACGCTGCACACCGTCCCGCGCGAGAACCGGGCCGCCGCGCTCGCCGACGGGACCGTGGACATCGCCGACATCGACCCGGCCGAGGCCGGGCGGATCGGCGGCGCCGCGGGCGGTACGGGCGCGGGCAGCCCGCTCGTGGGCGGCGGCAAGACCTCCGCCAAGAAGCTCCGCTCCTGGGCGCTCGCCCACGGCCTGGAGTCCGAGCAGGTGGCGCACGCGGGCCAGAAGAAGCTGCGCAAGGCCATCACCCGGTACCTGGAGGAGCAGGAGGCGCTGCGCTCCTTCGACGTACGCAAGTCGCTGGAGCCCGCCTACACCCAGCTCGCCCTGAACGGCGCCGGAGGGCTGCTCGCCGACGAGCGGGTACGCCGGGCCGTGGCCCGCGCGCTGGACCGCAAGGAGCTGGCCAAGCTGGTGCTCGCCCCGCTCGGCCTGCCCGCCGAGCCGGTCGGCAGCCACCTCGCGCTGTCCGGCCAGGCGGCCTACGCCGACAACAGCGGCGCCCTCGGCGGACAGGACACCAAGGAGGCGCAGGCCCTGCTCGCCGACGCGGGCTGGGTGGCGGGCGGCCCGGTGAAGGCGGAGAAGAAGGCCGACAAGGCCGCCGGTCCCGAGAGCGGCACCAAGGACGACGAGGACCGGTCCGAAGGCGGCAAGGACGGCGAGTACGTCGTCGGCGAGGACGACAAGAACCCGGGCGACCGGAGCCACGACGACAAGAACGAGCACGGCGACGGCAGCGGCCGCCACCTCGCCCAGGACGGCAAGCAGTACACCGGCCAGGGCGGCGCCCCCGGCGCGTACGCCCCCAAGGGCACCGCGGCCCCGGCTGGCGCGGTCAACGGCCCGCTCGCCAAGGACGGCCAGGCGCTCAACCTCCGCTTCGTGCTCCCCACCGGAGCGGGCTCGGAGACCCTGAACACGGTCGCCGGGCGGATCTCCGCGATGCTGGAGAAGGTCGGCATCCGCACGACCGTCGTCAAGGTCCCCGACGAGAGCTACTTCAAGGACCACATCGCGGCGGGCGACTTCGACCTCGCCCTGTACTCCTGGCCCGCGTCGGCCTTCCCGGCCACCGACGCCCGCCCGATCTTCGCCAAGCCCGCGCCCGCCGCGGACGGCTCGGTGAACGTCGAGCAGAACTACACCCGGGTCGGCACCGACCAGGTGGACCAGCTCTTCGACCAGGCCGCCTCGACGCTGGACGAGGACGAGGCGCGCGACCTGATCCGCAAGGCCGACACCCGGATCTGGGCGGCCGCCGGTTCCATCCCGCTCTACCAGCGCCCCCAGCTGGTCGGCGTCCGCAAGACCCTGGTCAACGCGGGCGCCTTCGGCTTCCAGACCCCCGTCTACGAGGACATGGGCTTCCTGAAGAAGGGCGCGAAGGCCGCGCCGAGCCCGTCCAAGAGCTGACCTGACGGCTGACCGGAAACGGCCCCCGTGGCCCTGCGGAGGCCGTCCCCCGCAGGGCCACGTACCATGGGGTGAGGCCGTGGCGTGTCCAGCCCGGCAGGTCCCGCGCAGCAGAATCCCCGCGCAGGGCAGTCCGCACACTCCGGGAGAACGCCGCAATATGGCCACGCGCCACGACATCCGTAACGTCGCCATCGTCGCCCACGTCGACCATGGCAAGACCACCATCGTCGACGGCATGCTGAAGCAGGCCGGCGCGTTCGCCGCCCATCAGCTCGACTCCGTCGACGACCGCATGATGGACTCGAACGACCTGGAGCGTGAGAAGGGCATCACGATCCTCGCCAAGAACACGGCGGTGAAGTACCACCCCAAGGACGGTGGGGACCCGATCACGATCAACATCATCGACACCCCCGGCCACGCCGACTTCGGTGGCGAGGTCGAGCGTGGTCTGTCGATGGTCGACGCGGTCGTCCTGCTCGTCGACGCCTCCGAGGGTCCGCTCCCGCAGACCCGCTTCGTGCTGCGCAAGGCGCTCCAGCAGCGGCTCCCCGTCATCCTGTGCATCAACAAGACGGACCGCCCGGACTCGCGCATCGACGAGGTCGTCAACGAGACCTACGACCTCTTCCTCGACCTGGACGCGGACGAGGAGCAGATCGAGTTCCCGATCGTCTACGCCTGTGGCCGTGACGGCGTCGCCTCGCTGACCAAGCCGGAGAACGGCACGGTCCCGGCGGACTCCACCAGCCTGGAGCCGTTCTTCTCCACCATCCTGGAGCACGTCCCGGCCCCGACGTACGACGAGGCCGCCCCGCTCCAGGCCCACGTCACCAACCTCGACGCGGACAACTTCCTCGGCCGTATCGCGCTGCTCCGCGTGGAGCAGGGCGAGCTGCGCAAGGGCCAGACGGTCGCATGGATCAAGCGCGACGGCACGGTCCAGAACGTCCGCATCACCGAGCTGATGATGACCGAGGCGCTCACCCGCAAGCCCGCCGAGGTGGCCGGCCCCGGTGACATCTGCGCCGTCGCCGGTATCCCGGACATCATGATCGGTGAGACCCTCGCCGACCCGGAGAACCCCGTCGCGCTCCCGCTGATCACGGTGGACGAGCCCGCGATCTCCATGACCATCGGCACCAACACCTCGCCGCTGGTCGGCCGCGGTGGCACGGGTAAGGGCGCGGACGCCAAGTCCGCGGTCAAGGACCGCAAGGTCACCGCCCGCCAGGTCAAGGACCGCCTCGACCGCGAGCTGATCGGTAACGTCTCCCTCCGCGTGCTCGACACCGAGCGCCCGGACGCCTGGGAGGTCCAGGGCCGTGGTGAGCTGGCGCTCGCCATCCTGGTCGAGCAGATGCGCCGCGAGGGCTTCGAGCTGACCATCGGCAAGCCGCAGGTCGTCACCCAGCTGATCGACGGCAAGGTGCACGAGCCGGTCGAGCGCATGACGATCGACGTCCCCGAGGAGCACATGGGCGCGGTCACGCAGCTCATGGGCGTCCGCAAGGGCCGCATGGACAACATGTCGAACCACGGCTCCGGCTGGGTCCGCCTGGAGTTCGTCGTCCCGTCCCGCGGCCTCATCGGCTTCCGTACGGAGTTCCTGACCGGTACGCGCGGCACCGGCATCGCCCACTCCATCCACGAGGGCCACGAGCCGTGGTTCGGCACCCTGACGACCCGTAACAACGGTTCGCTCGTCGCCGACCGCTCCGGCGCCGTCACCGCGTTCGCGATGACGAACCTCCAGGAGCGCGGCGTGCTGTTCACCGAGCCCGGCACCGAGGTGTACGAGGGCATGATCGTCGGCGAGAACTCGCGCTCCGACGACATGGACGTGAACATCACCAAGGAGAAGAAGCTCACGAACATGCGGTCCTCGTCGGCCGACTCGTTCGAGGCGATCGTCCCGCCGCGCAAGCTCTCCCTGGAGCAGTCGCTGGAGTTCTGCCGCGACGACGAGTGCGTCGAGGTGACCCCGGAGGCGGTTCGCATCCGCAAGGTCGTCCTGGACCAGAAGGAGCGCGGCCGCACCGCCAGCCGTGCCAAGCACAACTGACGTCTGAGCGATCCGGCCCGAGCGCCGGACCGCTGAGCCCTGCCGTCCCCGTTCTCCGGGGGCGGCAGGGCCTTTTTTGTCCGCTCGGTATTTGTTTTCGGCGCTATTTCTGTCCGGATATCGGTCACCCGGCGCATGGGTTTCGGACATGTAAACAAAATCTGTGCCGTTTATGTCCGACATGAGGGACATAAAACTTGTCTGTCAAGCGCGCGTAGGTGTCGATCACTGCAATTTTTGCTCAAAATATCGGCGTTAGGGATATCCCCATGTCTACATCCCTTGACGCGCGTTGAGTGCGTTGGCGAAAGTTCCCCCAAACCGCAGAACGTGTCGGTATCTGCGCTGCGTCAACTCGCCAACCCCCCGAGGGAAGAACACACATGACCAGTCCAGTCGTCTTGGACTCCGGTGTCGAGCCGGAGGCCGAGCCCGTCAAGGGCGAGAAGAAGCTCGAGGGTCGTTCTCCTGGCCAGTTGATGTGGCAGCGTTTCAAGCGTGACCGTAACGGTGTCATCTGCGCATGGATCGTGATCGCCTATTTCGTGATCGCCCTGGCGGCGCCCCTGCTGACGAAGCTGAGCGGCACCGACCCGTACACCCTCTACGGGCAGGACCCGACGTACGCGGACAAGCCGGTGCTCGACGACTTCGGGCTGCCGCTCGGCTACTTCGGCGGTCTCTCGGGAGCCCACTGGTTCGGTGTGGAGCCGCAGTACGGCCGTGACGTGTTCGCCATGCTGGTCTACGGCATGCGCACCTCGCTGTTCATGGCCGTGGGCGTGACCGTGCTCGTCATGGCCACGGGCGTCATCATCGGCCTGATCGGCGGCTACTTCGGCGGGCGTACCGACTACTGGATCGGCCGCGTCACCGACTTCTTCCTCTCGTTCCCGCAGCAGCTCTTCTTCATCGCCTTCATGCCGGTGGTCACCGCGTTCTTCGTGGACCCGCGTGAGGAGACGCCCACCTACTTCCGGGCGCTGGCGATGCTGATCGTGCTGTGGGTCCTGGGCTGGATGGGCATGTCCCGGCTGGTGCGCTCCACCGTGCTGTCGCTGCGTGAGCGGGAGTTCGTCGAGGCCGCCAAGGTCTCCGGCGCCTCGCCCTGGCGGATCGTCCGCAAGGAGATCCTGCCGAACGTGGTGACGCCGATCCTGGTGCAGTTCACGTACCAGCTGCCCAGCACCATCCTCACCATCGCCTTCCTCTCCTTCGCGGGTGTCGGCTTCGTCGAGCCGACCCCGGACTGGGGCCGTCTGTTCGCGGCCGGTTCGTCCTACGCACAGCAGGACCCCGCGTTCATCTTCTTCCCCGGTGTGGCCCTGGTGATCTTCGTCCTCGCCTTCAACCTCCTCGGAGACTCGGTGCGGGACGCTTTCGACCCCAAGTCCGGGCGCTAGATCGTCCGTTGGTGGGGGGTGGCTGCCGCCCCCACGTCGGCCTACCAGCCGCGTCAGGCAGTACTCACGGATACTCACGACAGGTAGGTGCATTCGCCAACATGAAGTCGTTCACCTCGCGCAGAGCGCAGGCAATCGTGGTCGCCATCGCGGCCGGCTCCCTCGCGCTCACGGGATGCTCGGAGAACACCGGCGGCAAGTCCGGCACGGACTCCAAGAAGGACCAGAAGGACGCGTCGGTCCAGTCGAAGTCGGTCACCTACGCGGATGCCGCCGCCTCCACCGGTCCGGCCAAGGAGGTGCCCGGCGCCAAGAGCGGCGGCACCCTCCAGGTCTACCAGGAGGCGGGCCTGTCCCACCTCGACCCGAGCCAGATCTATGTCTCCGACGCCGGACAGGTCGCCAACCTGCTCTTCCGCCGCCTGACGCAGTTCCAGGAGGACGACAAGGGCAACGTCTCGGTCGTGGGTGACCTCGCCACCGACTCGGGCCAGTCCTCCGAGGGCGGCAAGACCTGGACGTTCAAGCTGAAGGACGGCATCAAGGACGCGAACGGCAACGCCATCACGTCCAAGGACGTCCGGCACACCGTCGAGCGCCAGTTCGCGAAGTTCATCTTCGACGGGCCGCCCTACCTGCAGACCTGGCTCGCGGGCGCCAAGTACGACCAGTACCGCAAGCTGCTGCCCGGCGGCGGTTTCGACGGCAAGCACCTGCCCGCCTCCGTCCTGGACACCCCGGACGACAAGACGGTCGTCTTCCACTTCGACCAGGCCCGCCCCGACCTGCCGCAGACCCTGGCCATGGCCGGCTACGCCATCGTCCCGGAGAAGGGCGACACCAAGGAGAAGTACGACAAGGCTCCGGTCGCCACCGGGCCCTACAAGATCCAGTCGTACAAGGTCGGCAAGTCCCTGGTGCTCACCAAGAACGCCAACTGGGACCCGAAGACCGACTCCGTGCGCCACCAGTACCCGAACGGCGTCAACTTCCAGTTCGGCATCACCGAGTCCACCCAGACCAAGCGTCTGATAGCCGACAAGGGCGAGGACCGCAACGCCATCCAGCTCACCGGCGGTGTCGAGTCCACCCAGATCCAGGACGTCATCGGCTCCCCCGAGGTCAGCAAGCGCACGGTCAAGGGCTACCAGCCCTACGTCATGCAGCTGGCCTTCAACCTGGACCGGATGAAGAACAAGAAGGTCCGCGAGGCCATCACCTACGCCGTCAACTCCAAGTCGCTCATCGCCGGTGAGGGCGGTGCCTACGGCGGCGACGTGGCGCCCAACTACTTCGCGCCGACCCTGCCGGGCTACGAGGCGACGTACGACCCCTACGGCCGACTGAAGACGCCGCAGGGCAACATCGCCAAGGCCAAGGAGCTCCTGAAGGACGTCCCCGCCTCGGAGAAGAAGGTCGTCTTCGCCTACGGCAACAGCGAGAACGGTCAGAAGCGCAAGGTCGCCATCGAGGACGCGCTGACCAAGGCCGGCCTGGACGTCGTCTCCAAGGAGGTCGACAACGCGAGCTACTACGAGCAGATCGGCAAGCTCGACAACCCGTACGACATGTACATCTCGGGCTGGGGCCAGGACTGGCCGTCGCCGGGCACCGTGATCACGCCCGTCTACGACCCGGCGCAGGTGGCCGACGGTTCGCCGAACTACTCGCACGTCAAGGACCCGAAGGTCGGCGAGCTGATCAAGAAGGCCCTGACCCAGGAGCCGACCGAGGCCGCGAAGACCTGGAAGGAAGCCCAGCACTACCTGATGGAGACGGTGCTCCCCGGCGCCCCGCTCTGGTACACGAAGCAGTTCCAGCTCTCCGGCTCGAACGTCGGCGGCGGCCGCTACGGCTCGGTGTCCAGCCTCATCGACATCAACCGCCTGTACCTGAAGTCGTAACTCTCTACGGCTGATCGCGGGGGCGTGCACCAGGCGGAGCACGCCCCCGCCCCTCAGTGAACCCTCCCACCGTCTCCGCAGAGAGCAGCCCTCCCGCCATGTTTCAGTTCATCCTCCGGCGCTCAGTCGGTGCCCTCCTCACCCTGTTCCTGATCGGCGCCGCCACGTTCTTCCTCTTCGTGGCCGCGCCCTCCGACTACGCCTCCCTGGCCTGCGGCAAGGACTGCTCCCCCCAGAGACTGGAGGACATCCGGTCGGCTCTCGGCCTCAATCTGCCGCTCCACCAGCAGTTCTGGGACTTCATGTCCGGCATCGTGATGGGGCGTGACTTCCCGACCGGTCACTGCAGCGCGCCGTGCCTCGGCATGTCGTTCTACTCCGGCGACCCGGTGTGGTCGACCATCGTGGACCGCTTCCCGACCACCCTCACCCTCACCATGGGCGGTGCGGTCGTCTTCCTCGTGCTCGGCGTGGGCGCGGGCATGGTCGCGGCGTACAAGCGGGGGTCGCTGGTCGACCGGATCGCCACCGGCGCCTCGATGGTCCTCAGCTCGTTCCAGATCTACTTCCTCGGCCCGATCGTCCTGATCATCTTCGTCTACAGCACGGGCTGGATGGAGAACCCCAAGTACGTGCCGATCACGCAGGACCCGTTCGGCTGGTTCGTCGGGCTGCTGCTCCCCACGCTCGTGATGGCCACCATCTTCACCGCGCAGTACACGCGTATGGCCCGCTCGTCGATGATCGAGCAGCTCGCCGAGGAACATGTACGCACCGCCCGGGCCAAGGGCATGTCGAGCAAGTTCGTGTTCTTCCGCTACGCGTGGCGCGGCGCGCTCATCCCGATCGTCACGGTGCTCGGCATCGACATCAGCAGCATGCTCGGCGGTGCCGTCGTCACCGAGATCACCTTCTCCCTCCAGGGCATCGGCCGCCTCGCGGTGCAGGGCGCGCAGACCAAGGACCTGCCGCTGACCATGGGCGTCATGATGTTCGGCGCCTTCTTCATCCTGGTCATGAACATCCTCACCGACATCGCGTACGCGTACATCGACCCGCGCGTCCGGCTCTCCTAGGAAGAACGAACCACCGTGACCACACTGACCAAGACCGAGGACGCCCCGGCCCCGACCGGCCCGGAGAGCTTCCTGTCGGTGCGTGATCTGAAGGTGCGGTTCTCCACCGAGGACGGCATCGTCAAGGCCGTGGACGGCCTGTCCTTCGACGTCGAGCGCGGCAAGACGCTGGGCATCGTCGGCGAGTCCGGCTCGGGCAAGTCCGTCACCAACCTGACGATCCTGGGCCTGCACAATCCCCGCACCAGCACCGTCGACGGCGAGATCATCCTCGACGGCAAGGACCTCGTCACCGCCACCGAGAAGGAGCTGGAGCGGCTCCGCGGCAACAAGATGGCGATGATCTTCCAGGACCCGCTGACCGCGCTGTCGCCGTTCTACACGGTGGGCCGCCAGCTGTCCGAGCCGTACATGAAGCACACCGGTGCCAACCGCAAGGAGGCGAAGGACCGGGCCGTGCAGATGCTGGAGAAGGTGGGTATCCCGCAGCCCCGGCAGCGCTTCGACGACTACCCGCACCAGTTCTCCGGCGGTATGCGCCAGCGCGCGATGATCGCCATGGCGCTGATGTGCGACCCGGACCTGCTGATCGCCGACGAGCCGACCACCGCGCTCGACGTCACCGTGCAGGCCCAGATCCTGGACCTGCTGAAGGACCTCCAGCAGGAGTTCGGGTCCGCGATCATCTTCATCACCCACGACCTCGGCGTCATCTCCGACATGGCCGACGACCTGCTGGTGATGTACGCGGGCCGGGCCGTCGAGCGCGGCACGGTGCGCGAGGTGATGCGCGAGCCCCGCCACCCCTACACCTGGGGACTGCTCAGCTCGATGCCGCGCCTGGACAGCGACGTCAACGAGGCGCTGGTGCCGATCCCCGGCTCCCCGCCCTCGCTGCTCAACCCGCCCAGCGGCTGCCCCTTCCACCCGCGCTGCGGCTTCACCGACCAGGTGACGGGCGACCTCTGTTCCGGGGAGCGGCCCCCGCTGGGCGTCGGCCGGTCCACCGCCTGCCATCTGACGGCCGAGCAGAAGCAGACCATCTTCATCGACAAGATCCAGCCCCGGCTGCGCTAGGGAGAACCGAGACATGAGCGACAACCTCACCCTCCCCACGCAAGCGGACGCCGGGACCGCGGCGCCCGAGGCGCTGCTGGAAGTCCAGGGCCTGACCAAGCACTTCCCGATCCACGGCGGCTTCCCGATCAAACGCAAGGTCGGCGCCGTCCAGGCCGTCGACGGCGTCGACCTGACGGTGGGCGTCGGCGAGAGCGTGGGCCTGGTCGGCGAGTCGGGCTGTGGCAAGTCCACCACGGGCCGCCTGATCACCCGGCTGATGGAGCCGACCGCCGGGAAGATCGTCTATTCCGGGCAGGACATCACACGTGCCTCGCGCAGGCAGCTGGCGCCGGTGCGGTCCGAGATCCAGATGATCTTCCAGGACCCGTACTCCTCGCTGAACCCGCGGCAAACCGTCGGCACCATCATCAAGTCGCCGATGGAGGTCAACGGGATCGAGCCGCCCGGGGGCCGCGAGGCGAAGGTGCGGGAGCTGCTGGAGCTGGTCGGTCTCAACCCCGAGCACTACAACCGCTTCCCGCACGAGTTCTCCGGCGGCCAGCGCCAGCGCATCGGCGTGGCCCGCGCCCTGGCGCTGCAGCCCAAGCTGATCGTGGCCGACGAGCCGGTCTCCGCGCTGGACGTGTCCATCCAGGCGCAGGTGGTCAACCTGCTCAAGAAGGTCCAGGACGAGCTGGGCATCGCGTTCCTCTTCATCGCCCACGACCTGGCGGTGGTGCGGCACTTCTCGCAGCGGGTCGCGGTGATGTACCTGGGCAAGATCGTCGAGGTCGGCGACCGCGACTCCATCTACAACCGCCCCCGGCACCCGTACACGCACGCGCTGCTGTCGGCGGTGCCGGAGGTCGAGGTCAACGACGACGTGGAGCCGCGCGAGCGCATCCGGCTCGCCGGTGACGTGCCCTCGCCGATCTCGCCGCCGTCCGGCTGCCGGTTCCGTACCCGGTGTTGGAAGGCGCAGGACAAGTGCGCGACCGAGGAGCCGCCGCTGGTCCAGATCACGGGCAACCGGGCCGGGCACCTCACGGCCTGCCACTTCCCGGAGGAGCCGACCATCGAGGCGCGCGGCGAGGACGTCGTGCTGGACCCCGCGCTGAAGGCCCTGGAAGCCGATCTGGAGATCACCAAGGACTGACCCGCTTCCCGCGCATCGATCCCGGACGGCCGGGGTGACGGCAGACCAGCTGCCGCCGCCCCGGCCGTCCGCGTGTGCCCCGGCCGGGCGATCGGCGGGCATGACATGCGTGCCAAATGTCGATATTGGTTAGGTATCAGCAGATAACGGTGAGGTGATCGCTGAGGAGGCCCGTATGCGCGGATTCACGCACGCCCGATGGTTCGTCGGTGCCGCCGCGCTGGCGCTCGCCGCCACCGGCTGCGGCGGGGGAGCGAGCGGGGCCGCGGACGGCGGGATGCTCACCTCGTCCTGGGGCGACCCGCAGAACCCGCTGGAGCCGTCCAACACCAACGAGGTGCAGGGCGGCAAGGTGCTCGACATGGTCTTCCGGGGCCTGAAGCGGTACGACCCGAGGACCGGCGAGGCCCAGAACATGCTGGCCGAGTCGATCGAGACCACCGACTCCCGGCACTACACCGTGAAGCTCAAGGACGGCTGGACCTTCTCCAACGGCGAGAAGGTCACCGCCCGCTCCTTCGTGGACGCCTGGAACTACGGCGCGAGCCTGAAGAACAAGCAGAAGAACGCCTACTTCTTCGGCTACATCGACGGCTACGACCAGGTCCACCCCGAGATGGGGAGCCAGCGCGCGGACACCCTCTCCGGGCTCAAGGTGGTCGACGACCGCACCTTCACCGTCACCCTCAACCAGAAGTTCTCCGGCTTCCCCGACACCCTCGGCTACGCGGCCTTCGCCCCGCTGCCCCGCGCCTTCTTCACCGACCACGCCGCCTGGCTGAAGACCCCGGTCGGCAACGGCCCGTACGCCATCGAGTCCTACACCAAGGGCTCCCAGATGACCCTGCGGAAGTGGGACCGCTACCCCGGCGGGGACAAGGCGCTCAACGACGGGGTGATCCTCAAGGTCTACACCGACACCAACACCGCCTACACCGACCTGATGTCCGGGAACCTCGACCTCGCCGACGACATCCCGGCCGCCCAGCTGAAGAACGTCAAGACCGACCTCGGCGACCGGTACATCAACACCCCGGCCGGCATCATCCAGACCCTCGCCTTCCCGTACTACGACGAGCGCTGGAACCGGCCCGGCATGGAGAAGGTCCGCACCGGGCTCTCCATGGCCATCAACCGGGACCAGATCACCCGGACCATCTTCCAGCGCACCCGCACCCCCGCCACCGACTGGACCTCACCCGTGCTCGGCGTGGACGGCGGCTACAAGGCGGGCCTGTGCGGACACGCCTGCGAGTACGATCCGGCGGCCGCCAAGCGGCTGGTCCGACAGGGCGGGGGCATCCCCGGCGGCACCCTGAAGCTCACCTACAACGCGGACACCGGCTCGCACCGGGAGTGGGTCGACGCGGTCTGCAACTCCATCAACCGCGCCCTCGGCAAGGACGACGCCTGCGTCGGCAACCCGGTCGGCACCTTCGCCGACTTCCGCAACCAGCTCGGCCAGCACAAGATGAGCGGCCCCTTCCGGGCGGGCTGGCAGATGGACTACCCGCTCATCCAGAACTTCCTGCAGCCGCTGTACTTCACCGGCGCCTCCTCCAACGACGGCCAGTGGTCCAACTCCGAGTTCGACGAGCTGGTGGACCGCGCCAACGCCGAGACCGACCCGGCCCAGGCCGTCTCCACCTTCCAGCAGGCCGAGGAGGTCGTCCGGGACAACATGGCCGCCATCCCGCTCTGGTACCAGAACGGCAACGCGGGCTACAGCCAGCGGCTCACCGGCGTCCAGCTCAACCCGTTCAGCGTGCCGGTGTACAACGAGATCAAGGTCAGCTGACCCGCCATGGGACGCTACGTCGTCCGGCGACTGCTCCAGATGGTGCCGGTGTTCATCGGGGCCACCCTGCTGATCTTCCTGATGGTCAATGTGATGGGCGACCCCATCGCGGGCCTGTGCGGGGAGCGGCAGTGCGACGCGGCGACCGCCGCCCAGCTGAAGAGCGAGTTCGGCCTCGACCGGCCGCTCTGGCAGCAGTACGCGACCTACATGGGGAACGTCTTCACCGGGGACTTCGGCACCGCGTTCAACGGACAGCCCGTCACCGAGCTGATGGCGGCCGCCTTCCCCGTCACCGTCCGGCTGACCATCGTGGCCATCCTCTTCGAACTCGTCGTCGGCATCAGCCTCGGTGTGCTCACCGGCCTGAGCCGGGGCAAGCCCATCGACACCGGGGTGCTGCTGCTCACCCTCGTGGTGATCTCCGTGCCGACCTTCGTCACCGGTCTGGTGCTCCAATTGCTGCTCGGCGTGGAGTGGGGGTGGATCAAACCCTCGGTCTCGCCGGAGGCGCCGTTCGGCGAGCTGATCGTGCCGGGGCTGGTGCTGGCGTCGGTCTCGCTGGCCTACGTCACCCGGCTGACCCGTACCTCCATCGCGGAGAACCGGCGCTCCGACTACGTCCGTACCGCCGTCGCCAAGGGGCTGCCCCGGCGCCGGGTCGTCGTCCGGCACCTGCTGCGGACCTCGCTGATCCCCGTCGTCACCTTCATCGGCACCGACATCGGCGCGCTGATGGGCGGCGCGATCGTCACCGAGCGGATCTTCAACATCCACGGCGTCGGCTTCCAGCTCTACCAGGGCATCCTGCGGCAGAACACGCAGACGGTGGTCGGCTTCGTCACCGTGCTGGTCCTGGTCTTCCTGGTCGCCAACCTGCTGGTCGATCTGCTCTACGCGGTACTCGACCCGAGGATTCGCTATGCCTGAGCCGTCGTCGTACGAGCCGCGCGGGGCCATCGCCGGGACCGGCATGGGCGGCGCGATGGACCTTGCGACCGGCGAGGCCGCCACGCTGGAACGGGTGCCGGGCGGGCCCGAGGGCGGAGGGCCGCAGGGCAGACCGCGTTCCCTCTGGTCCGACGCCTGGCGGGACCTGCGGCGCAACCCGGTCTTCCTGCTCTCCGCGCTCGTCATCCTCTTCCTCGTCTTCATCTCCATCTGGCCCTCCGCCATCACCTCCGGCAACCCCCTCGACTGCGACCTCGCCAAGGCCCAGGACGGCTCCGCGCCCGGCCACCCCTTCGGCTTCGACGGCCAGGGCTGCGACGTCTACACCCGCACGGTGTACGGCGCGCGCACCTCGGTCACCGTGGGTGTGTGCGCCACGCTCGGGGTCGCGCTGCTCGGGTCGGTGCTCGGCGGCCTCGCCGGGTTCTTCGGGGGCGCCTGGGACGCGGTGCTGTCCCGGATCACCGACGTCTTCTTCGCCATCCCGGTCGTCCTCGGCGGCCTGGTGCTGCTGTCGGTGGTCACCAGCAACTCCGTCTGGCCGGTGGTCGGGTTCATGGTGCTGCTCGGCTGGCCGCAGATCTCCCGGATCGCCCGCGGCTCGGTCATCACCGCCCGGCAGAACGACTACGTCCAGGCCGCCCGCGCGCTCGGCGCCTCGCCCGCCCGGCTGCTGCTGCGGCACATCGCGCCCAACGCGGTCGCCCCGGTCATCGTCGTGGCCACCATCGCGCTCGGCACCTACATCTCGCTGGAGGCCACCCTGTCCTACCTCGGCGTCGGCCTGAAGCCGCCCAGCGTCTCCTGGGGCATCGACATCTCCGCCGCCTCCCCCTACATCCGCAACGCCCCACACGCCCTGCTCTGGCCCTCCGGGGCGCTGGCGATCACCGTCCTGGCCTTCATCATGCTCGGCGACGCGGTACGCGACGCCCTCGACCCGAAGCTGAGGTGACGGCGCCCATGCTGCTCGAAGTACGCGATCTGCACGTGGAGTTCCGCACCCGCGACGGCGTCGCCAAGGCCGTCAACGGGGTGTCGTACGAGGTCGGGGCGGGCGAGACCCTCGCCGTGCTCGGGGAGTCCGGGTCCGGCAAGTCGGTGACCGCGCAGGCCGTGATGGGCATCCTCGACACCCCGCCCGGCCGGGTCACCGGCGGGCAGATCCTCTTCCAGGGCCGCGACCTGCTCACCATGAAGGAGGAGGAGCGGCGGAAGATCCGGGGCGCCGGAATGGCGATGATCTTCCAGGACGCGCTGTCCGCCCTCAACCCCGTGCTCAGCGTGGGGGACCAGCTCGGGGAGATGTTCACCGTGCACCGCGGGATGTCCCGCAAGGACGCCCGGAAGCGGGCCGTCGAGCTGATGGACCGGGTGCGCATCCCCGGCGCCGCCCAGCGGGTGCGGGACTATCCGCACCAGTTCTCCGGCGGCATGCGCCAGCGGATCATGATCGCGATGGCGATCGCGCTGGAACCGGCGCTCGTCATCGCCGACGAACCCACCACCGCCCTCGACGTCACCGTCCAGGCCCAGGTGATGGACCTCCTCGCCGAGCTGCGCCGGGAGTACGACATGGGGCTCGTCCTCATCACCCACGACCTCGGCGTCGTCGCGGACGTGGCCGACCGGATCGCCGTGATGTACGCGGGCCGGATCGTGGAGTCGGCACCCGTGCACGACATCTACAAGGCACCGGCCCACCCCTACACCCGCGGCCTGCTCGACTCCATCCCCCGCCTCGACCACAAGGGCCGCGAGCTGTACGCCATCAAGGGCCTGCCGCCCAGCCTGAGCCACATCCCGTCCGGCTGCGCCTTCCACCCGCGCTGCGCGCTGGCACGGGACGTCTGCCGCACGGACGAGCCCCCGCTGTACCAGGCCGGTCCGGACCGGGCGAGCGCCTGCCACTTCTGGAGGGAGTGCCTCGATGGCCTCGATGCCTGAACCCGTCCTGGAGGCGCGCGGCCTGGTCAAGCACTACCCGCTGACCCGGGGCATCGTGCTGCGCAAGCAGATCGGCGCCGTGAAGGCCGTCGACGGCGTCGACTTCAGCCTGGGCCGGGGCGAGACCCTCGGCATCGTGGGCGAGTCGGGGTGCGGCAAGTCCACCGTGGCCAAGCTGCTCTGCCATCTGGAGCGGCCCACCGAGGGCGAGATCCGGTTCCGGGGCGAGGACATCACCGGCGCGTCCGGGCGCCGCCTGAAGGAGGTGCGGCGGAACATCCAGATGGTGTTCCAGGACCCGTACACCTCGCTCAACCCCCGGATGACGGTGGGGGACATCGTCGGGGAGCCGTACGAGATCCACCCCGAGGCCGCGCCGAAGGGTGAACGGCGGCGCCGGGTGCAGGAGTTGCTGGAAGTGGTGGGGCTGGACCCGGAGTTCCTCAACCGCTATCCGCACCAGTTCTCCGGCGGCCAGCGGCAGCGGATCGGCATCGCGCGGGCGCTGGCGCTGCGCCCCGAGGTGATCGTCGCGGACGAGCCGGTGTCCGCGCTGGACGTGTCCGTGCAGGCGCAGGTGATCAACCTGCTGGAGCGGCTCCAGGCGGAGTTCGGGCTGTCCTACGTGTTCATCGCGCACGACCTGTCGATCGTGCGGCACATCTCGGACCGGGTCGCGGTGATGTACCTCGGGCGGATCGTGGAGACCGGCACGGACGCGGAGATCTACGAGCACCCCACCCACCCGTACACCCAGGCGCTGCTGTCGGCGGTGCCGGTGCCCGATCCGGAGGCGCGGGCGCACCGGGAGCGGATCATCCTCAGCGGCGATGTGCCGTCCCCGACCGCGATCCCCTCCGGGTGCCGGTTCCGCACCCGGTGCTGGAAGGCCGAGGAGCGGTGCGCGCGGGAGGTGCCGGAGCTGGCGGTGCCGGAGGAGTTCCGTTCCGCGGGCGGGCCGGTCGCGCATCCGTCGGCGTGTCTGTTCGCGGGGGAGCGGCGGGTGGTGCCGGGGGCCATGGAGGGACACGGGGGGCACGGCAACGGGCCGGGATGACATGGCGTATCCCGGCCCGCTTCACGGCACCCGCACGGCCGTACGCGGATCAGCCTCGCGGGTGCTCATATCGGAGCGGCTTCGGTGAAGTTGCCTGTGCGTTAACGGCCTTCGGGTCCGCCCAGCGCGCGCTTGAGGAAGTCGACCTGGAGGAGGAGCAGGTTCTCCGCGACCTGTTCCTGCGGGGTCATGTGGGTGACGCCGGACAGCGGGAGCACCTCGTGCGGGCGACCGGCGGCCAGCAGGGCGGAGGACAGCCGGAGGGTGTGTGCGGCGACCACATTGTCATCGGCCAGGCCATGGATGATCATCATGGGCCGGTGCGGTTCGGCGGGGTCGGACAGGCCCTCGTCGGTGATCAGGGAGCTGCGGGCGTAGCTCTCCGGGTCGGTCTCGGGGTCGCCGAGGTAGCGCTCGGTGTAGTGGGTGTCGTACAGCCGCCAGTCGGTGACCGGGGCGCCCACGATGCCCGCGTGGAAGACGTCCGGGCGGCGCAGGACGGCCAGCGCGGAGAGGTAACCGCCGTACGACCAGCCCCGGATGGCCACCCGGGAGAGGTCGAGTGGATAGCGCTTGGCGAGGTCGTGCAGTGCGTCGATCTGGTCGTCGAGGGTAAGCGTGAAGTCCTGGTGGATCGACTTCTCCCACTCGGGGGAGCGGCCGGGGGTGCCCCGGCCGTCCGCGACGATCACCGCGAAGCCCTGGTCGGCGAACCACTGCGAGGTCAGATGGGCGTTGTGGGCGGCGACGACCCGCTGGCCGTGCGGGCCCCCGTAGGGGTCGAGCAGGACGGGCAGGGGAGTGTCGTCGGGGTAGTCCGACGGCATAAGCACGGCGCACGGAATTCGCCGTGCGCCCCCCTCGGTCAGGGTCACGCGGGGGGACATACCGGGGTGTTCGGCGTACGAGCGGACACCGAGCGCCGATTTTCCGTCACGCAGCACCTGGACACGGGCGCCGGGACTGTCCAGCGTCGCGGAGACCAGGACGGTGACGTCGCCCGAGCGTACCGCCGAGTGCACACCGGGCTCCTGGGACACGCGCTCCACGCCCCGCTCGCTGACCCGGTACACATGGATCTCGCCGGTCTCCGGGTCCTCGGCCGCCTCCCCGGCCGAGGCCGAGACCAGTACGTCGTCCGCCGACACGTCCAGCACCGCGCGGATGTGCAACTGCGGTCCGGTCAGCGGGCGTTCGCCCACGGTGAGGACCCGCGCGCCGCCCTCGTCCGCGATCCGGACCAGCTGTCCGGAGGGGGTCCAGGCGGGCACCCCGGCGAAAAGTTCCAGCCATGTTGGATCTTCGTCGGCGTGCACCATCCGGGTCGCGCCGGTGTCCGGGTCGACGGCCAGGATCAGCTGGTCGCGCTGGTTCCGCGACTGCACCAGGAGCAGCGGCGAACCGGCCTGTGACCAGTGCACACGCGCCAGATAGGGGTAGCGCTCACGGTCCCAGCGGACCTCGGTACGGGTGCCGTCCAGGCCGATGACGAACAGCGTCACCTCCGCGTTGGCGGTGCCCGCGGCCGGGTAGCGCACGTGGTGTGGCTCACGGTCCGGGTGTGACGTGTCCGCGATCCACCAGCGTCGTACCGGCGTGTCGTCCACCCGCGCCACCAGCAGCCGGTCCGACTCCGGGGCCCACCAGAAGCCCCGCGTACGGTCCATCTCCTCGGCCGCGATGAACTCCGCGAGGCCGTACGTCACTTCGTCGCTCTCGGGGGTGGCCAGCGCCCGGTCACCGGCCCCCTCGGCGCCGACGACCCGCAGCTCGCCTCCGGCGACGTACGCGATGTGAGTGCCGTCGGGGGCGGGGCGGGGGTCGATCACCGGTCCGGGCACGGTCAGTTCGGTCGCGGTCCCGGCCCGCAGCTCGGCCGTGAAAAGCCGCCCGGACAACGCGAAAGAGGCCAGTTCCAGGGCCGCGTCGGTGGCGTAGCCGACGATGCCCGCGCCGCCCTCCCGGCTGCGTTCGCGGCGCGCCCGTTCCTCGGGTGACAGCTCCTCGTCCGCGCCCGCGAGCAGGGCGCGCGGGTCGGCGGCGGGGCGCTCGGTGCCGTCCGTGGTGTCCAGGACCCACAGGGAGTTGGCGCGGTCCGTGCCGGAACCCGAGCGGAGGAACGCGACACGTGAGCCGTCGGGAGCCACGGTGAACGCGCGCGGCGCGCCGAGCGAGAAGCGCTGGGTCCGGGCGTGTCGGCGGGGGAAGGAGTCGGTGTCGACTGTCTGGGTCGTCATGGCCCGACCATATTGGCCATGCGCCCCCTTGTGCGGCCGTGCGCCGAGCGATGCGCGAGCACACATAGTTATGATCACTGTCGCTGCGTGGGTATGAACCTGGCGGCGTCCGCGTGGACTTGGCCTCCGGCCTGGTCCGCCGGGGCTGGACCGAGTCACAACCCCCATAGTCCGAACCCCCCGTGTCCCTGGGATTCATTGGAGGTGAGCCGCCGTGGCACTCTCGATTTCGGCGGTGGTGCTGCTGGCGATCATCGTCTTCCTGCTGATCAAGAAGTCGGGACTGAAAGGGGGGCACGCCGCCATCTGCATGCTCCTCGGCTTCTATCTCGCCTCCTCGACCATCGCACCCACGATCAGCGAGCTGACCACGAACGTCGCCAGCATGATCGGAAGCATCAAGTTCTGACGTGGGGCGGGGTGATGGCGTTCGCCGTCGCCCCTCCCGCGTGATCAGCTCGTCGGCAGGGTGGGCTGGACGCGGCGCAGGAACGTGGCGTTGTCCGGGGTCCCCCGCAGTCGCTCCAGCAGGGTTTCCAGGGACGCGTCCCCGTGTGAGCGCCGGGCGCGGCGCAGGCCCCTGGTGACCGACAACTCCTCGCTTGTGAACAGGAGTTCCTCGCGGCGGGTGCCGGTGCGGTCGATGTCCACGGGCGGGAAGACGCGGCGGGCCGCGTACTCCTTGTCCAGCCGGAGTTCCATGTTGCCGGTGCTCTTCAGCTCCTCGAAGAAGTAGCCGTCGGCGCGGGAGCCGGTGTCCACGAGGGCGCTGGCGAGGATGGTCAGCGAACCGCCCTCCTCCGCCTGCCGTGCCGCCCCGAAGAACCGCTTGGGGCCCAGCAGTGCGGCCGCGTCGACGCCTCCGCTGAGCGTACGGCCGCCCGCCGCCGAGGCGTTGTTGTGCGCGCGGCAGAGCCGGGTCAGCGAGTCCAGCAGGATCACGACGTCCTCCCCTGCCTCCACCCGCCGCTTGGCCCGCTCCACGACGAGGTCCGCGAGCGCGATGTGGTCCTTGGCGGGGCGGTCGAAGGTGGAGGCGTACACCTCGCCGCGAACCGACCTGCGCATGTCGGTGACTTCCTCCGGGCGTTCGTCCAACAGCAGCACCATCAGACGGCATTCGGGGTGGTTGCCCGCGACGGCCGCGGCGAGCTGCTGGATGAGTACGGTCTTGCCGCTCTTGGGTGGCGCGACGATGAGGCCCCGCTGTCCCTTGCCGACGGGCGCGAGCAGGTCGGTCAGACGGCCGGCCAGGCCGGAGGCGGGGTGCTCCAGGCGGAGCCGGTCGTGGGGGTGCAGGGGGGTCAGGTCGCGGAAGTTCCTGCGCTGCCCCGCGGGGGCGCGGCCATCGACGCCGGTGACCTCGGTGAGGGCCCGCTGTGGTCCGCCGACGCCTTCGACGAGGTCGCCCTTGCGCAGGCCGTGGCGGCGGATCAGGGCGGCCGGGACCTGCGGGTCCGCTGGAGCGGGCAGGAGGCTCGCGGCTGCCCGTAGGTGGCCCTTGCCGTGCGCGTCGATGTCGAGGACGCCGGTGAGGGTGGTGCGCTGGGTTCTGGTGGGGGGTTCGAGGGTGGTGGTCATGATGGGGGTGTCCTTTCCGGACAGAGTTCAGGAAGGGCCGCGGATCACGGAGGGGCGGACACGCCTGCCTCCGGGCGACGGGAACGACACCACTGACGGGGCGATGAAAGCCCTGGTCCACGTGGTGTTTCTGGGAAGAAGCCCGGCCTGGTCGAAGACCATCGGCACGAGGGCTGAGAGAGAAACGCGACACCGGCGCCGGACATGGGGCGCGGGCATGCCGCTCATTGCACTGTACCGGTGCGGGGGGTGGCGTCAAGGGGGACGCGGTACGGAGGGGGCTCCGGCGGGGGATCAGCCCGGCGTCACCGCACCACGCCGTCCGGCACTCCGAACCACTCCACCAGCGCCTCCGCCAGCCCGGCCGTCGGCGTCGGCGCCCCCACGTCGGCTGCCCAGGCCGTGAAGCCGTCCGGACGGACGAGGACCGCCGCCAGGTCCTGGCGGGACGGGCAGGCGGCCGTCAGGGTGTCGACGCGGTCGGCGTACCCCGTGGCGAGGGCCCGCAGCTCCGGGTCGTCGGTGAGGTCGAGCAGGAGCGCCCGGCCGCCGTGGAGGTGGTCCGCGAGGCGGCCGCCGTCGGTGAGTTCGAGGTCCGGGGTGCTGCGGCCGGTCAGCGGGTGCTCGCCCGGCAGCTCGTAGCGCACCCCGGCACCGTTGAGCCGCGCGGTGAGGTACGTGGTGCCCACGACCGTCCCCGCCAGGTCGCTGACGATCTCGCGCAGGGCCCGGGACCGCGGGTCCGGGCGCATGGCCGCGACCTGGGACCGGGTCCAGTCCAGGACCCAGGCACCGACCGGGTGCCGCTCGGAGGTGTACGTGTCCAGCAGCCCTTCCGGCGCCCGGCCGCCGATCACCGCGGCGAGCTTCCAGCCGAGGTTCATCGCGTCCCCGATCCCCAGGCTCAGACCCTGGCTTCCGAACGCGGAGTGCACGTGCGCCGCGTCGCCCGCCAGCAGAACCCTGCCCTTGCGGTACTCGGTGACCTGGCGGGCGTGGTCGGTGAAGCGGGTCGCGGTCCGCACCTCGTCGATCGTGACGTCCACGCCGGATACGCGGCGCAGCCGAGCCTGGAGGTCCTCGGCGGTCACCGGCGCGTCCCGGTCGGGCGGCGGGCCGTCGAACTCCACGGTGACGACGCGGCCCGGCATCGGCCCGTAGGCGTACACCCCGGTGTCCGTGGCGGTCCAGCCGACCTTCAGATCCTCGGCGCCGGTCAGCTCCACGACCGCCTGGTGACAGGTGATCTCCGGGTCCGTACCGGGAAACTCGAACCCGGCGAGCTTGCGGACCACGCTGCGGCCGCCGTCACAGCCCACGAGCCAGCCGGCGCGTACGGCCCCCTGGCTGGTCCGCACGGTGACGGCCTCGTCGTCCGCGTCGAAGCCGGTCAGCTCCACCCCGCGGCGGACGTCCACGCCGAGCTCGTCCGCCCTCCCGCCGAGCAGCCGCTCGATCTCCTGCTGCGACACGAAGGCGATCTCGGCGGCGGGTCCGGTGTCGTCGAGGCCCGGTTCCGTACGGTCGACCAGGTCGGCGCGCAGCATGATTCCGGCGAAGTGCCCTACGATCCCCAGCCCTTGGCCTGCGGCCCCGCCGTTCTGCTCGCGCAGGAAGGCCCGGAAGCGGTCCATCGTCTGCCGCTGCACCTCGGCCAGCGCGGGCAGCATGCCCCTGCGGTAGAGCGCCTCGGCGCTGGGCGTCGTGATCGCCCCGCCCTTGATCGTCGGGCTCACTTCGGTGAGTCGCTCCAGCACGGCCACCCGCGCGCCCCCGAGCCGGAGTTCGCACGCCAACATCATCCCGACCGGGCCGCCTCCGGCCACCACTACGTCCACGTCATGTTCCATGGCGCCGACTATGACCGAGGGCCCTGCAGGCCAAAAAGCCACCGAGGTGTCAAGGGAACGGCGGCCGTTCTCGGGGTCCGGAGGGGGTAACCGGTGTCAGTGGCGTATGCCGGTGACGAAGGCGGTCCAGGTGTCCTGGGGGAGGGCGAGGCGGGGGCCTGTGGGGTGCTTGGAGTCGCGGACGTGGATGGTGCGGGGCGCTCGCGCGACTTCTACGCAGGAGTTGCCGTCGGTGCCGCCGCTGTAGGTGCTCTTGAACCACTTCAGTGCGGTGAGGTTCTCACTCATGAGGCTCCCTGAGTCCTGGGTGGGTGGCCCCGGCGTGGATGTGCCGGGGCCGAGAGGTGTCAGTTGCGGACGCCGGTGACGAAGGCCGTCCAGGTTTCCTGGGTGAGGAGGAGCTGGGGGCCTGCGGTGTGCTTGGAGTCGCGGACGTGGATCGTGCCGGGAGCGGTGGCGATCTCGACGCAGGAGTCGCCCTCAGTGCCGTCGCTGTAGCTGCTCTTGAACCACTGCAGCCTGGAGTCGGCCCCGACTGCGGTCGTGCGGATCATGTCTCTCCCAGTACTTGCTCGATGAAGGCGATCGACTCCCTCGGCGTGAGAGCCTGGGCCCGGATGGTTCCATACCTCAGTTCGAGGATGCGCAGTTCCCTCGGGTCGGAAGTCGGCCGCCCGTTGTGAGCCCCGTCGGAGCGCCCCAGCGCTGTTCCATCCGCGAACTTCAGCAACTCGATCTTCCCATCCACTCCGGGGTGTGCCTCAGTCTCCGTCGGCATCACCTGGAGGGTGACATTGCGCAACTGCGCTATTTCCAGCAGGTGTTCGAGCTGTCGCTGTCGTCCCATTGTGCCCCCGACCAAGCGGCGCAGCGTCGCCTCTTCTTGGACGAAGCTGAACGCTGTCGCCGGCGACTTCTCCAGCACTGCTTTGCGGGCCATGCGAGCGGACACCAGGCGCTCGATCTCCTCCTCCGAGTAAGGCGGCTGCCGTGCCTCGAAAAGAGCGTGTGCGTGCTCCGGTGTCTGCAACAGGCCGTAGATGCTGAGGCCGACGTAAACCGCGATCTCGGCCGCCTGGGTCTCCAGCTTCGCCAGATCCCGCACCTTCTTCGGGTAGCGAACCCGTCGTACGTCTTCCTTCATCGCCGAGATGAGGCCGTGCGCCTCCAGTAACTCGTCGGCCTTGTCCAGATACTCGGGCCGGGGAATCCGCTTCCCGCTCTCGATCTTGTAGACGAGGTCTTCCCCGTAGCCGATCGCCGCGCCGAAGTCCGCTGCACGCAGGCCCGCGGCCTCGCGCCGCAGCTTCAACTGGCGACCCACCGTGGCGATCACCGCCACGCCCCAGTCGTCATCCGGGTCGACCTCCCAACCCGGTTCGTCTGCGGCCAACTTGGGCCGTACCGCCTCGCCGTCCACCGACATCCGCACTCCTCCTAAGCCCCTGCCGACAGCGCGGACACCACCGGACAAGCCGCCGACAGTGACCGTACGCAACGGTGCGATCACTCTTCACGGTAGGGCCGGGCGGACACCCTGGGTGATGTGAATCAGGAAAACACCGGGGCCGCGGCTCAACTAGAAGCCCATGCACGTGACTTCAGCGTGCTGTTCTCCTCGACGCCGCGAGGCGCCCGTCTCGCCCGGCTGCTCGCCGCTGAGCAGCTTCGGAGCTGGGGGCTGCCGTGGGAGGCGGCCGGGCAGATCATTGCCGAGCTGGCGGCCAATGCGGCGACCCACGGGCGGCTGCCCGGGCGGAGTTTCCGGCTCGCGCTGCACGCCGTGCACGGCACCCTCCGTATCGAGCTGACGGACACGCGCGGTGACCGGCGGCCGGTGCGGAGGGAGCCGGGGGAGGAGGACGAGGGCGGTCGGGGGCTGCTGCTCGTGGCCGCCTTCGCCGACCGGTGGGGCGTGGCGGACGACCGGTTTCCGCGCAAGATCGTGTGGGCCGAACTGGACCTCGTCGCACCGGAACCCGGTGCGCCGTGCTCCGGTGGAACGGGTGGTCAATAGGACCAAGAACACCGGGGGAAAGCACCCCACCAAACCCCACCCCTCCCGCCCACGGCGGCAGCCTCACTCGGGCGGGTGAACATCGCTCTTTCCGCTGGCAATTGACACCCTCGGCGGCTCTAGGCTCAGCGCAAGACAACATCAGACATACGTCGGCCCCCGCCGGGAGTGGCTTCCCAGTGCGAGGGCCTGACCACCTAGGAAGACAAGCCTCTTCCCGATGGATACTCAGAACCCTAGCGCGCCCTCGCGCGTCCGGTCCCGTATTGCGGGACACGACCACCCGAACC
The DNA here is from genome assembly GCF_044903645.1 of Streptomyces sp. NPDC002176. Classification (NCBI taxonomy): domain Bacteria; kingdom Bacillati; phylum Actinomycetota; class Actinomycetes; order Kitasatosporales; family Streptomycetaceae; genus Streptomyces; species Streptomyces sp. NPDC002176. Next base: position 622,279 of record NZ_JBJDQW010000002.1, on the reverse strand, counting down.
GGGGTGGTCTCATCCACGACAACTCCCGCCACACCGCCCGCTTCACGGTGATCGGCAACCACCTCGCCCAGCACGCGGACCTCTCCCTGCTGGCGATCGGGCTCGGCACGCACATCCAGTCGCTGCCGCGAGGCGCCCGTATCGACATCAAGAGCCTGGCCGCGCGCTTCCCGGAGGGCGTCGCCCGTATCGCCGCCGCCCTGCGCGAGCTGGAGAAACACGGCTACCTGCGTCGCGTACGCGAACGGGTCCCCGGCGGCCGGATCATCACCCGCACGATCTCCTGCAACCAGCCCGGCCACCGCCCCCAGCAGCACGAGCCCCCGGTACGCCGTCCCACCCCCGCCCGCCGCAAGGCCCTCCCCGCCGTGCCGACCCCCTCCTGCTCCGCCCCCGCACTCCTCCAGGCCGCCACCGACCTCCTCGCGGGCCTCCGCCGCCACGACAGCCGCCTGCTGCTCTCCGCCACCGACACGGCCCACCTCGCCCCCGGTGTCGCCGCCTGGCTGGAGCGGGACGTCTCGGCGGCAGACGTACGCCGCGCCTTGGCCGACGGCCTGCCGATGGACCGGCTGCACCGCCCAGCCGCCCTACTGGCCCACCGCCTGACCGATCACCTCCCACCCCCACCCCCGTTCGCCCCACCAGCCGCCGCCCCGCCTCCCGCCCGGCACCCCTTCCAGACCTGCGACGGCTGCGAACGCGTCTTCCGCGCCCCAGAACCGGGCCGTTGCCGCGACTGCTCTCCCGGAGGACGCCTAGCATGAAAGCGACGATCCTTGCCCCGCCCGAGGACGCAGGCACCTCAGGGCCCACAGGAGGAGCGAGCGCCATGGCCGCAGCACCGGACGACGCACGCCAGGGCACCCCCCACCAGTACCGGGCCATGCGGGAATTCGTTCAGTCCATGGACGACACCCTTCCGGGCAAATTCGAGATCACCAGGGAAGGGATCGTCCACGACATGATGTCGCCCGTCAGGCAGCACGAGCTGACCGTGCTGCGCCTGCGGAAGCGCCTCGAGAAGGTCATGCCGGAGGAACTCGTGGCCCACACGGGGGAACCCGACGTGGAGGACGCGGCCGAGGGCGTCCTGCGACGCCCCGACGTGATGGTCATCGCCGAGGCCGACATGGAGGGCGACGGCGCCTTCGACCCCCTTACGCTCGTCGCCGCCGTAGAGATCGTCTCCCGTTCCAACCCGGACAACGACTGGGTCGGCAAGATCCGCGACTACCCCCTGCTGGGCATCCCGGTCTACGCGATCTTCGACCCTCGCACCGGCTCCGGCGCCGTCTTCACCGACATCCACCCCACCCCCGCCGGGCCGCGCTACGCCACCCGCAAGGACTTCGTCTACGGCGAGGAGGTCACCATCGCGGACTGGACCATCCCGACGGACGGCCTGCCTCGCTACGCCGACGACGGCACCACGCAGGGCGCGTCCTGAACCCTCGCCCCCGTCCTCGTACGCTGGACCCCATGACCGAACTGCCCCCCCGGCGTCTGCTGCTCGTGCACGCGCATCCTGACGACGAGTCGATCAACAACGGCGCGACCATGGCCAAGTACGTGGCCGAGGGTGCGCACGTGACCCTGGTGACCTGCACGCTCGGGGAGCGGGGGGAGGTCATCCCGCCCGAGCTGGGGCATCTGGAGGGGGCCGCGCTCGGGGCGTACCGGAAGGGTGAGCTGGACGCCGCCCTGGGGGAGCTGGGCGTCACCGACGTGCGGCTGCTCGGGGGGTACCAGGACTCCGGGATGATGGGGCTGCCGGACAACAGCGACCCCGCTGCCTTCTGGCAGGCCGACCTCGGCCAGGCCGCCGACGCGCTCGCCGACGTCATCCTCGAGGTCCGGCCGCAGGTGCTCGTCGCGTACGACGACAACGGCGGGTACGGGCACCCCGACCACATCCAGGCCCACCGCGTCGCCATGCGCGCCGTCGAGCTGGCCGCGGGGCGTGGGCACCGGGTCGCCAAGGTGTACTGGAACCGCATGCCCCGCTCGGTCGTCGAGGACGCCTTCGCGCGGCTCGCCGAGGAGCTGCCCGGGCTGCCGTTCGGCAAGAGCGCCGACATCGCCGACCTGCCCGGTGTGGTGGAGGACGAGCGGATCACCACCGCTATCGACGGCAGCGCGTACGCCGCCGCCAAGGCCGCCGCGATGCGCGCCCACGCCACCCAGATCACCGTCGCGGGCGACTACTTCGCGCTCTCCAACGACCTGGCCCAGCCGCTGTTCAGCACCGAGTACTACGAGTTGGTGCAGGGCAGTGCCGAGCCCGGCGAGAGCGACCTGTTCGCCGGAGTGGAGGTGGCGTCATGAGCAGCTCCATGCTGGCCCAGCCGCTGCGACGCCCCTCCCTCGGCCGGATGGCCGCGCTGCTCGGGCTGTGCGTGCTCGGCGCGGTCGTCGGTATCGCCGGGGCGCTGGTGCAGGCCGCCTGGTTCCCGCTCGGTCTGCTGCTCGCCCTCGCGGGCGCGGGCGGGCTGTTCCTCGGCGGGGGATACGCGCTGCGCGGACGGTCCGGTGCGGTCGCGCCGGTGCTCGGCTGGATCATCGCCGTCATCCTGCTCACCGCCAGCCGCCCGGAAGGTGACTTCCTGTTCGGCGCGGGCGGCGGCTCGTACGTCTTCCTGCTCGGCGGCATGGCCCTCGCTGTGATCTGCGCCACCTTGACCCCCGGGCGGCAACCTGAGCGCGACGCCAACCGACTTGGCAACTGACGTACCACTTCGCGTGACCCTCGTGCGGGTCCGGTGCGGGTTTCCCGGCGGTCGTGGGATTCGCGCCAGAGGTGGCCAGTATGGTGGTGCGCGCCGCCGAGATGCCCGCTGAGGTCGTGACGGGCGGCGGAGCCAACCGGGAGAACTTGCCTTGAGTCGTGAAACTGACACTCCGTCCTCCGGGCCCGACGGGCGCGGTGGAGCCGCGTACCCCTCCGGCACCCCGCCGTACGGGACCCCCATGGCTTCCGGTGACGGGACCGGGGCGGGAGGTCCGGACGCGCGTCCCGAGGACCGCAAGACCGAGACCACGCTGACCACGCGCATCCGGATCAACATCCCCGGATCGCGGCCCATTCCGCCGGTCGTCGTACGCAAGACGGTCGGGGAGGGCGAGAACGCCGGGGGTGAACCGGCCGCCGAGACGCGGCCCGCGCCCGCCGCCGTGCCCGCGCCCGCCCCCGAACCGGCCGCCGAAGCCGCCCCGCAGGCGGAGGAGAAGACCAGCGAATGGTTCGCTCCCCGCAAGTCCGGCGCCCCCAAGGGCGGTTCGGGCGGCAACGGGACCAACGGCGCCGGAATGCCGGGCGGTCCGGCCGCCGGTACGAGCGCCCCGCGATCCGGCGCCCCCGCGCTGGGCCCCGGGCCCTCCGCCATGCGGCCCCCCGGCGCCCCCGCACCGGGCGCCCCCCGCCCCGGCGGCACCAACGGCTCCGGCATGTCCGGCGCCACCGGTGGCCCCGTCGCGCCGGGCCACGGCGGCGGTACGGGCTCCTTCGACGTCACCGAGGCGCTGGCCTCGGGCCCGCGCGGCGGCGCCCGTACCGGCGAACCCGCCCGTGACGACCTGCCGTTCTTCTCCGACAACGGCGGCGCCCCGGCCGGTGGTCCGGGTGCCCCCGGCGCCAACGGGCGTGGCGGCCCCGGCGGTCCGAACGGGTTCAACGGCCCCGGCGGCCAGGGCGTCCCCGGTCCGAAGGGCCCCGCGGGCCCGACCGGCGGCCCGGTCACCGGCGACGGCCCGCTGCCCACCCGCCCGGTGCCCGGTAACGCGCCCGGCGCGCCCGGTGCCCCCGCTCCCGGCATGCGGGGCATGGGCCCCGGCGAGCCCTTCGACGGCCCGCCCGCGTTCCGCGCCCCCGGCGGCGGCCCGCCCAAGAGCGCCCAGGGTCCGCAGGGCGGCCCCCAGGGTGCCCCGACGGCCGGTGGCGCGCTCAGCGACGACACCGCGATCCTCACCCCGCAGCAGCTCGGCACCGCCCCGGGCGTGCCCGGCCGCGCGCCGCACGGCGGCGTCTCCGGACACACCGTCACCAGCGGCATCCCGGTCTTCCCGGGCGACGAGGCCGCCGACCCGTTCGGTCCCGCCGGGGACCGCCCGGCGTACACGGCGCCCAAGCCGCCCGCCCCGCAGGCGAAGGCCGCGCCGCAGCCCAAGAAGAAGGGCCGCAGCAAGCTGATGCTGCTGGTCGCCGGTGTGGTCGTGGTGGTCGGCGGTGCCTACGGCGCCGGACTGCTGATGAACCGCACCGACGTGCCCAAGGGCACCACCGTGCTCGGTCTGGACATCGGCGGCGGCACCCGCGACGACGCGGTCAAGAAGCTCGACGACACCTTCCGGGACCGGGTCAACAAGCCGCTCCAGCTCTCCGTGGGCGGCGGCAACGTGGCGCTCACCCCGGACAAGGCGGGCCTGCAGTTCGACTACCAGGCCACGGTCGCCGACGCCGCGAAGAGCGACTACAACCCGCTCTCCGTGATCGGCTCCCTCTTCGGGCAGAAGCGGGTCGTCCAGCCGGTCACCCCGGTGGACGAGGAGAAGCTCCAGGTCGCGCTGCAGCAGGCGGGCGGCGGCTCGGGCTCGGTCGTCGAGGGCGGCATCACGTTCCAGTCCGGCAAGTTCGTCGCGGTCTACGGCAAGCCCGGCAAGGCGGTCGACGCGGCAGGCTCGGCCAAGGCCGTCGAGCAGGCGTACCGCACGCTGATCGAGACCGGCACCGCCACCCCGGTCGGCGTCCCGACGACGACCCGGCAGCCGACGGTGCCGAACGCCGAGGTCGACCGGGAGATGAAGGCGTTCGCGGAGCCCGCGATGTCGGACGTCGTCACCGTCCAGGTCGACACGGCGCACAGCATCAAGTTCGGGCCCAAGTCGCTGCCGAAGATCCTCGGGTTCAAGGCGGTGGGCGGCAAGCTCACCGACACCTACAACCTCCAGGCGCTCCAGGAGGCGTACGGCACCACCTTCGCGGGGGTGAAGGTGGAGAGCGCGACCGGCAAGCGCGACGTCCTCCCGCAGGACGTCGTGGCGGCCCTGCGCAAGGCCCTGGTCGGCAAGACCACGGCGGAGCGCGTCGGCACCATCGACACCAAGCCGAACTAGGCACGCGCGTGACGGCGAGGGCATCCGGGCACGTCCCGGGTGCCCTCGCCGTCGTATGACATCTGTCATCCGGCACTCAGGACCGACGGCACTGCCGCCCCCGCCCCCCTCCCCGCCAGCATGGAGGGCATGACAACGACAGCGGCACCGCCCGCGACCGCCGCGCCGGTGGTGGCCGGGTTCGACCAGGTGAGCAAGACGTACGGCAGCGTGCGCGCGGTCGACGGGCTCTCGCTCACCCTGCGGCCCGGCGAGACCGTCGCCCTGCTCGGGCCGAACGGCGCGGGCAAGTCCACCACGCTCGATCTGCTGCTCGGGCTGAAGCAGCCCGACGAGGGTCGGGTCACCGTGTTCGGGACCAGCCCGCGCGAGGCCATCACCGCCGGGCGGGTCGGGGCGATGCTGCAGAGCGGCGGGCTGATGGAGGACGTGACGGTCGCCGAACTGGTCGGCCTCGCCTGCTCGTTGCACCCCCGCCCGTACCCCGCCTCCGAGGTGCTGGCCCGCGCGGGCATCACGCAGATCGCCGACCGCAAGGTCAACAAGCTCTCCGGCGGCCAGGCCCAGCGCGTCCGGTTCGCCCTGGCGACCGCCGGGGACAGCGACCTGATCGTGCTGGACGAGCCGACCACCGGCATGGACGTCTCCGCCCGGCACGCGTTCTGGGCCACCATGCGCGAGCAGGCCGACCAGGGCCGTACGGTCCTCTTCGCCACGCACTACCTCGAAGAGGCCGATGCCATCGCGGACCGGGTGCTCGTGCTGCACCGGGGCCGCCTGCTGGCCGACGGCACCGCCGCCGAGATCAAGGCCCGCGCGGGCGCCCGCCGGGTCTCCTTCGACCTGACCGGCGCCATCGACGAGACCGCGCTGGCCGGACTGCCCGCGCTGACCTCGCTGGACGTCTCCGGGCAGACCGTCCGCATCCAGTCCTCCGACGCCGACGCCACCATGCACGCCGTGTACGGGCTCGACCTCTACCCCCGCAACCTGGAAGTCGCCGGGCTCGGCCTGGAGCAGGCTTTCGTCGCCATCACCGAGGCCGAGGAGGCCAAGCGCGCATGACCGGCATCCTCGCCTCACGGGCCCTGATCAAGCTGGAACTCGCCCGCGCCCTGCGCAACCGCAAGTTCCTGTTCTTCTCCGTGCTCTACCCCTCGATCATCTTCCTGATCTTCGCGGGGAGTTCGGGCACCGACGAGAAGGTGGACGGCACCGGCCTGACCGTCGCCACCTACCTGATGGTCTCCATGGCCTCCTTCGGCGCCCTGACCGCCGTGCTGATGGGCAACAGCGAGCGCATCGCCAAGGAGCGGGAGAGCGGCTGGGTGCGCCAGCTGCGGCTGACCCCGCTGCCCGGCCACGGCTACGTCCTCGCCAAGACGGCCAGCGCGGCCGTGGTGAGCCTGCCGTCCATCGTCATGGTGTTCCTCGTGGCCGCCGTGGTGAAGGACGTACGGCTCGACGCCTGGCAGTGGCTCGCCCTCACCGGCGTCATCTGGGCGGGCAGCCTCGTCTTCGCCGCGCTCGGCGTCGCCATCGGCTATCTCGCCTCCGGTGACGCGGTACGGCCCATCACCATGATCGTCTACTTCGCGCTGTCCCTCCTCGGCGGCCTGTGGATGCCCTCGGCCGGGTTCCCGCGCTGGCTCCAGGACATCGCCGAGTGGCTGCCGACGTACGCGTACGCTGCCCTGGGACGCGCGGTCGAGCAGAGCCAGGCCCCGCACGGGCGGGACGTCGCCGTCCTCGCCGTGTACTTCGTCCTCTTCGCGGGCGGCGCGGCCTGGCTGTACCGGAAGGACACGCTGAAGGCGTGAACGCGATGACCGAGGACCCGTGCGCCGGACCCGAGACGGACACCCCCGTGGGGCGTCCGCCGCAGGGGCGCCGCGAGCTGTGGGTGAAGCTGCTGTGGATCGGCGTCTGGCTGGTCTTCCTCAGCTCACCCGTCCACGACCTGGTGAGCGGCGGCCACGGCACGGCGGCCACCTGGGCCGGAGCCGCCGGGCTCACCGCGTTCGTCGCGGTCTACCTGGGGCTGGTCTTCCGCAACATGGGCCGGACCTTCTCCGCCCCGGCCGTCGTCCTGCTCCTGCTGGTCCTCGGCATCCTCGCGCCACTCCTCGCGTACACCCTCGGCAGCGCCTGGCTCGGCCTGTTCGTCTACCTCTCGGTGGCCTGCGGAGCGACCCTGCCCACGAAGGCCACCTACTGGGCGATCCCGGCCTCGGCGGCCGTCATGTACCTGGTCGGGCTGCACTCCGGCGAGGAGGAGGCGCGGAACCTCCTGCTGCTGACGGTGCTGATCGGCTTCGCCATGACGGGCGTACGGCAGCTCGTCCGCACCACCGTCGAGCTGCGCAAGGCGCGGGCCACCGTGGCGCAGCTCGCCGCCAACGAGGAGCGGCTGCGGCTCGCCCGCGACCTGCACGACCTGCTGGGGCACTCCCTGTCCCTGATCACCCTCAAGAGCGAGCTGGCGGGGCGGATGCTGCCCGGCCGACCGGAGCAGGCGGCGCAGCAGGTCGCGGACATCGAGCGGGTCAGCAGGCAGGCGCTGGTCGACGTCCGCGAGGCCGTCACCGGCTACCGTCGGCCCCGGCTCGCCGCCGAACTCGCGGGCGCGCAGGTCGCGTTGACGGCCGCCGGGGTCATCGCCGAGATCCCCGCCGAGCCCGACCTCGCCGGGCTGCCCGAGGAGGCCGAGGCCGCGCTCGCGTGGACGCTGCGCGAGGCCGTCACCAACGTGGTCCGGCACAGCGGGGCCGAGCGGTGCGCGGTGGAGCTGCTGCACCGGCACACCCTGGACGGGCCGGTGCTGGAGCTGTCCGTCGAGGACAACGGCTCGGGCGGCCCGGGCAAGGGGCCCGGCAACGGGCTCACCGGGCTCGCGGAACGCCTCCACGACACGGGCGGCACCCTGGAGGCGGGCCGGTCCGGCAAGGGCTTCCGGGTGGTCGCCCGCGTCCCGTCGGCCGCCGTCGCGGACGTAGTATCCGGGTCATGACGAGCACGATCAAGGTCCTCCTCGCCGAGGACCAGTCGATGGTCCGCGAGGCGCTCGCCGCACTGCTCGGGCTGGAGGACGACATCGAAGTCGTCGCGCAGGTCGCGCGCGGGGACGAGGTGCTGGCCGCGGTGGGGGAGCACGGGGTGGACGTGGCCCTGCTCGACATCGAGATGCCCGGCTGCACCGGCATCGAGGCCGCCGCCCAGGTCCACCGGGCGCACCCCGGCGTGAAGCTCGTCGTCCTCACCACCTTCGGCCGCCCCGGCTACCTCCGCAGTGCCATGGAGGCGGGCGCCGACGCCTTCCTGGTCAAAGACGCCCCCGCCGCCCAACTCGCGGCCGCCGTACGCAAGGTGCTCGCCGGGGAACGCGTCATCGACCCCACCCTGGCCGCCGCCGCCCTCGCCGACGGCGCCAACCCGCTCACCGACCGCGAACGCGAGATCCTGCGCGCAGCCGCCGACGGCTCCACCAACGCCGAACTCGCCCGCACCCTCCACCTCTCCCAGGGCACGGTCCGCAACTACCTGTCGACCGCGATCCAGAAGCTCGCGGTACGCAACAGGGCGGAAGCGGTCCGCATCGCGCGGGAGAAGGGCTGGCTCTGACCCGGTCGGTCAGTTCAGCAGGGCTCGTGCCGCGCGGGCCTGGGCGCGGGCCTTCTCCTCGGCCATCGGGTCGACCACCGCGACGAGCTCCGCGTACGCCTCCAGCTCCGCCGCGCCCTCGGTGAACTCGCCGCGCTGCACCAGCAGACGGGCCCGCTCGTAGCGCAGGTGTGCCGGGCGGGAGGGCAGGAGCATGGCCAGCTCGACGGCCGACAGGGCCACGTCCGAGCGCTCGGGGCGGGCGGCGGCCCAGGCGCGGACGTTGTTCAGGATGCGCTGGATGACCTGGAGCGGGGCCGCCGGGACCAGCATCGAGGGCTCCAGCGGCGCGCCCGTGGCCCCGGCCACCAGCAGCTCGGTGTCCATGCCGCTGAGGACCCGGCCGCCGTCGAAGGGGTCGGCCAGCACCCGGTCGCCCGCCGTGCCGAAGCCGACCACGAAGTGACCCGGCAGCGCCACCCCGTACACCGGGGCGCCCGCCCGCCGGGCGACCTCCATCCACACCACCGACAGCAGGATCGGCAGCCCGCGCCGCCGCCGCAGCACCGCGTGCAGCAGCGAGGACTCCAGCCGCTCGTACTCCCCGCCCGTGCCCCGGAACCCCTGGGTGCCGCCCAGCAGCCGCCCCACCGCACGCGCCCACGCCAGCGGCCCGCCCGGCCGGTACGGCAGCCGCCCGGCCAGCTCGTCCAGCTCGATCTGGGCCGCGTCGATCCCGGCCTCGTCCAGCGTGCCGTCCACCTCCGCGCCGATGAGCAGGCACAGCGCGGACAGGTCCGGCCACTGCGACCGCGCCTCCTCGGCGAACCGCCGCCGCAGCTCCACCGACCGCGCGGCCGGAGGCGGGTACGGGGGCGGGAAGGCGGGTCGCCGGGCCGGTTCCTGGGCGCTCACGACGGGCCCCTACGACCGCCCGGAGCCGGTCTCGTCCGGCTCCCGGTAATGGTGGTACGCGTGATGCGGGGCGAGACCGAGCCCGTCGTACAGCCGCCGCGCGGCGTCGTTGTCCTCCTCCACCTGGAGCCACGCCGCCGAGGCGCCCTCGTCCAGCGCCCGGCGGGCCAGCGCGGCCATCACCTCGGTGGCCAGCCCCCGCCGCCGCTGCGCCGGATCGACCTCGACGGCGGCGAAACCGGCCCAGCGGCCGTCCACCACGCACCGCCCGATGGCCACGGGCGGCTCGCCGTCCGCGCCGGGCACGCGGGCGAACCACACCGACCGCCCGCCGCCGAGCACCCGCAGGGCCACCTCGCTCACTCCCTCACGCTGGTACCGCGCGAGCCACGCCTCGTCCGCCTCGCGGGACAGCAGCACCCCGGCGCCCTCGGCCCGGTCCGCGACCGGCGCCAGCGCCCCGGTCCACAGCTCCGCCGTCACCTCCCGCGTCCAGCCGCGCCGCTCCAGCTCCGCCGACAGCAGCTCCTGCGTGCCCTCGGCGCCGGTGGCGGTCTGCACGTAGGCGGGCAGTCCGCGCTCGCCGTACCAGCCTCTTACGGAAGCCAGGGCCGCGTCGAGCGGAAGCCCCGGCTCACCGAGCGGCAGCACGCTGTTGGCACGCCGGGTGAAGCCGCCCGCCGCCCGCAGCTCCCACGCGCCGAGCCGCTCGCTCTCCAGCGGCCGCCAGGCCCGCGCGGCGACCCGCGCCAGCTCCTCGTACCCCGCCGCCGGACCCCGGCGACGCGCCGGGGCGGACGGCACGACCTTGCCCGCGACCAGCGACGACGCCTCGACCCGGACCACCCGGCCGTCCCGTCGTGTGATCATGAGCACGCCGTCGTCGTCCCAGGATGTGAGAACGCCAATCGTGTCGGTGAACTTCTCGCCCGCCGCACCCGACCCCGTCAACTGCCGTACAGATACCCTTTTGCCCACATCTGCCGGTGTGATGAGGACCTTGAGCAGTCCTGTCACCGAGATTTCCACGGGTCGCTCCACCCCTCCTGTTCGGATCACGCTCCGGAACGGAGATACTAGGTGCGGGCATCGACGACGCCGCGCTCCCGCGCGCCAGGCGGCGGAGCCTGAGGAGGCCCGCCGGCGCCCTATCGAGGAGGAACGACAGCGTGACCTACGTCATCGCGCAGCCTTGTGTCGACGTCAAGGACAAGGCGTGCATCGAGGAGTGCCCGGTCGACTGCATCTACGAGGGCCAGCGGTCCTTGTACATCCACCCGGACGAATGCGTCGACTGTGGTGCCTGTGAGCCGGTCTGCCCGGTCGAGGCGATCTTCTACGAGGACGACACTCCGGAGGAGTGGAAGGACTACTACAAGGCGAACGTCGAGTTCTTCGACGAGCTGGGCTCCCCCGGCGGCGCCAGCAAGCTGGGCCTGATCGAGCGCGATCACGCCTTCATCGCCGCGCTGCCGCCGCAGGGCGAGTGACCGTTCCGACGGTCCAGCGGCCCGCCTGAGCGCGCCGCCTCGGTCCCGTACGGCCCGGTCACCCCCGGCCGTACGGGACCGAGGCGTTTCGCGCCCCCTAGGAAAGAGAGAGCAAGCCCCGTGTCCGCAGTCTCCGACCGGCTCCCCGCCTTCCCCTGGGACAAGCTGGAGCCGTACAAGAAGACCGCCGCCGCGCACCCCGGCGGCATCGTCGACCTGTCGGTCGGCACCCCGGTCGACCCGGTGCCCGAGCTGATCCAGAAGGCCCTGGTCGACGCTGCCGACTCGCCGGGCTACCCGACGGTCTGGGGCACGCCCGCGCTGCGCGACGCGATCACCGGCTGGCTGGAGCGCCGCCTCGGCGCCCGGGACGTCACCCACCGCCATGTCCTGCCGATCGTCGGCTCCAAGGAACTCGTCGCCTGGCTGCCGACCCAGCTCGGCCTCGGTCCCGGCGACCAGGTCGCCTACCCGCGCCTGGCCTACCCGACCTACGAGGTCGGCGCCCGCCTCGCCCGCGCGGACCACGTGGTCTACGACGACCCGCGCGAGCTGGACCCCGCGAACCTGAAGCTGCTCTGGCTCAACTCGCCGTCCAACCCCACCGGCAAGGTCCTCTCCAAGGATGAGCTGACCGGCATCGTCGCTTGGGCCCGCGAGCACGGCGTGCTGATCGTCTCCGACGAGTGCTACCTGGAGCTCGGCTGGGAGGCCGACCCGGTCTCGGTCCTGCACCCGGACGTCAACGGCGGCTCCTACGACGGCATCGTGGCCGTCCACTCCCTCTCCAAGCGGTCCAACCTCGCCGGTTACCGCGCGGCCTTCCTCGCGGGCGACCCGGCGGTGCTGATGCCGCTGCTGGAGATCCGCAAGCACGGCGGCATGATGACCTCCGCGCCGACCCAGGCCGCGGTGGTGGCCGCCCTCGGCGACGACGAGCACGTACGCCTCCAGCGCGAGCGGTACGCCGCCCGCCGCGACCGGCTCCGCGCCGCCCTCCTGGCCCACGGCTTCCGCATCGAGCACAGCGAGGCCAGCCTCTACCTCTGGTCCACCCGCGACGAGTCCTGCTGGGCCACCGTCGCCCACCTGGCCGACCTCGGCATCCTGGTAGCACCGGGCGACTTCTACGGCGAGGCGGGCGAACGGTTCGTCCGGGTCGCACTGACGGCGACGGACGAGCGCATCGACGAGGCGGTAGCCCGCCTGACCGCGTAGCTCTGGCCCGGCTGTGGGCAGCCGCCGCCACCGCTGTGGGCAGTCGTTCCGCAGGGCGGAACGGGTGGGCACAGCCCACAGTGCCGGGTGCGGCTGACACCCCGCCCAACAGCAGACATGCCAAGGGGGTCCAGGGAAACACCCTGGACCCCCCCGGCATGCGACGGCTAGCCCAGCGGGAGCCCCTTGAGGGGCAGGCCGCCGAGGACGTTCCCCGCCGCCTTGCCCGCCGCAGGCGCCGGCACGGCCTTCTTGACGGCCTTGCTGCCCGCCAGCCCACCCACGGCCTTGTCCATGTGAGTCGCACCGTCCAGCTTGGTCAGCCCGCCGAGGTCCGGCACGGCGGGCTGGTTGGTGGCCGCACCGGCGGAGCCTGCGGCGCCGATCCCGGCGGCCGCCCCCGCGGCGACGAGCAGCGCGGCCTGGGCGATCCGACGAGTCAGGGGGAGGGACATGATGCTCCATTCGACAGAAGAGAACGGTGTGGTGTCCGAGCCCGGACGCCGTGACTACCGCTCGAACCCGCCGAAGGTTGCGGACGCCGAAGGTAAAGACTCGATAACGCATCGCATTATCGGGTGTGGATAAAAATGGGCAAAGACCGTCCTGAACCCCGTCAGCAGAATCCTTACGCCCCTTGATTCCCTAGGCGGATCGGCCCCTGACCCCACCCTGCCCCGCAAACCGCCCCGCGCACGCCCCCACAACCCCTACGGGGGCACCCCCGCACGGCTGTCCGGTACCCCCTGAGGGGCCTCGGGGAAGGGTTCTCAGGGTGCGGTGGGCCCGGTGACGATCCGGACGGACCCCGTCGTCGACCGCTCGGCCCCGGCCGACCCCGACGCCCCGCCCTTCGACACGGAGTGCCAGTCGTGCCCGCCGTTGGACGCGGTCCACTCCCGCCCCTCGTACGTCACCCGGGCGATGCGCAGCGCCGAGGAGTTGGCCACCGCCCACTGCGCCAGCTGCCAGCCCCGCTCCCGCTCGGCGGCCCCGGCGGTGGCCCCCTTGCCGTCGCGGGTCACCGGCACGGTCACCGTCCGCCCGTGCGCCGTGGCGGTCACGCTGGGGGAGGGAGAGGGCGACGGGACGGCCGTACCGCCCACCACCGCGCCGGTCTCCTGGAGCGCGTCGCGCCCGAAGTCCCGTACCAGCGCCTCCCGTACCGCGTCCGGGCCGGTCGCCTCGGCGGTGCGCGACGGGCGGCCCTCGCAGGTCAGGGTGGCCGCCGAGCGGCCGGTGAGGGCGGCGGCCAGCAGCACGGCGTCCTGCTCGTGCTTGGCGTACGCCTCCGGGAAGCCGCTGCGCTGCACCTTCTGCGCCGCGACGGTGAGCGGGAGCGCGGAGTAGTCCGGCACCCGGGCCAGATGCGCGTAGAAGATGCCCGCCGAGTACGCCGGGTCCATGATCTGCCGCTCGGTGCCCCAGCCCTGCGAGGGCCGCTGCTGGAACAGGCCCAGCGAATCCCGGTCCCCGTGCTCGATGTTGCGCAGCCCCGACTCCTGGAGCGCGGTGGCGAGCGCGATGGTCACCGCCCGCTCGGGCATCCCGCGCCCGGTGCCGACGGCGGCGATGGTGGCCGCGTTCACCGCCTGCTCGGGCGTGAACTCGTACGACTTCGAGTCGTCCTGAGCGGAGACCACCGTGCAGCCGCGCGTGCCGACGCCTCCGGTGACGTACTGCACCACGAGGTACCCGCCGACACCGGCGAGGACGACCAGGGCAGCGCCGATCCGGAACACACGGCCGCGACGCTTGGGGCGGGACTGGGGGCGAGGGGACGGCTCTGACACGCGTACAAGGTACTGGAGCCCGTGATCGCCCTCGCCGCGGCCCCGCGCCCCGTGCCGCGGCGGGCCCCGGCCGGGCGGGCGTTAGGGTCACCAGCATGGCCGACACCACCCTTGACCTCACGCTGGACGCCGCCGAGCTGACCGCCCGGCTCGTGGACATCCCGTCGGAGAGCGGCACGGAGAAGCCCCTCGCGGACGCGATCGAGGCCGCGCTGCGCGCTTTGCCCCACCTCACCGTGGAGCGCTTCGGCAACAACGTCCTCGCCCGCACCGACCTGGGCCGCGCGGAACGCGTCATCCTCGCCGGGCACATCGACACCGTCCCGATCGCGGAGAACGTCCCCTCCCGCCTCGACGCGGACGGCGTGCTGTGGGGCTGCGGCACCTGCGACATGAAGGCGGGCGTCGCGGTCCAGCTGCGCATCGCGGCCACCGTCCCCGAGCCCAACCGCGACCTGACCTTCGTCTTCTACGACAACGAGGAGGTCGCCGCCGAGCTGAACGGCCTCAAGCACCTCGCCGAGGCCCGCCCGGAGTGGCTCCGGGGCGACTTCGCGGTGCTGCTGGAGCCCTCCGACGGCGAGGTCGAGGGCGGCTGCCAGGGCACGCTCCGGGTGCTGCTGAGGACCAAGGGCGAGCGGGCCCACTCCGCGCGCGGCTGGATGGGCTCCAACGCCATCCACGCCGCCGCCCCGATCCTCGCCCGCCTCGCCTCCTACGAGCCCCGCTGGCCGGTGATCGACGGTCTCGAGTACCGCGAGGGGCTCAACGCGGTCCGGATCGGCGGGGGAGTGGCCGGCAACGTCATCCCGGACGAGTGCGTGGTCACGGTCAACTTCCGCTACGCCCCCGACCGCACCGAGGAGGAGGCCGTCGCGCACGTGCGTGAGGTGTTCGCGGACTGCGGGGTCGAGGAGTTCGTGATCGACGACCACAGCGGCGCCGCCCTGCCCGGCCTGTCCCACCCGGCCGCCGCGGCCTTCATCGAGGCGGTCGGCGGCACCCCGATGCCCAAGTACGGCTGGACGGACGTCTCCCGCTTCGCCTCCCTCGGCATCCCGGCGGTCAACTACGGCCCCGGCAACCCGCACCTGGCGCACAAGCGGGACGAGCGGGTCGAGGTGGCCAAGGTCCTCGCGGGCGAGGAGCGGCTGCGCGCCTGGCTCACCGCGTGACGCCCGCACCACGCGGCGCCGCGTTCCGGACATGCTCACGTCCCCCCTCCGTAACGGATGCGGATCTAGGCTGAGGCACGAAACACCGGCAAGCGGAGGGAGCGCACATGGCTACCGGAAACCCCGAGGGGAAGAAGCGCCCACCGGACGAGCAGCGGCTCGGCCCGGTACTCCGGCGACGGGGCCAGGTCCAGGCCAGTACCACCGACCAGCGGCTGCTGGACGAGCGTGCCCCCACCGACTGGGTGCACACCGACCCCTGGCGGGTGCTGCGCATCCAGTCGGAGTTCATCGAGGGCTTCGGCACCCTCGCCGAACTCCCGCCCGCGATCAGCGTGTTCGGCTCGGCCCGGACCCCGGTGGACTCGCCCGAGTACGACGCCGGTGTGCGGCTCGGACGCGGTCTGGTCGAGGCGGGCTGGGCGGTGATCACCGGCGGCGGTCCGGGCGCCATGGAGGCGGCCAACAAGGGCGCGCTGGAGGCGGGCGGCATCTCGGTCGGCCTCGGCATCGAGCTGCCCTTCGAGCAGGGGCTGAACCAGTACGTCGACATCGGGCTGAACTTCCGGTACTTCTTCGTCCGCAAGATGATGTTCGTGAAGTACGCGCAGGGCTTCGTCGTGCTGCCCGGCGGGCTCGGCACGCTGGACGAGCTGTTCGAGGCGCTCACCCTGGTGCAGACCCAGAAGGTGACCCGCTTCCCGATCGTGCTGTTCGGCAGCGAGTACTGGGGCGGCCTGATGGACTGGCTGCGCAACACGCTGGTCGCCCAGGGCAAGGCGGCGGAGAAGGACCTGATGCTGTTCCACGTGACGGACGACGTGGACGAGGCGGTCGCGCTGGTCTCCAAGGAAGCCGCCCGGTAGTACCTCGTTCCCCGTACGGGACGGCCACTGGGGGCCGACCCGTACGGGGAACCCCTGTCAGGCCAGACCCCTACGGGCCGTCGCCGGGGGCCGGTGTCCGGCGATCGACGCCACCATCTCCAGCACCTGCCGGGTCTCCGCGACCTCGTGCACCCGGTACACCTGCGCCCCGAGCCACGCCGACACCGCCGTGGTCGCCAGCGTGCCGATCAGCCGCTCCGGCACCGGGCGGTCCAGCGTCTCCCCGACGAAGTCCTTGTTGGACAGCGACACCAGCACCGGCCAGCCCGTCGCCACCATCTCGTCCAGCCGCCGGGTCGCCTCCAGGCTGTGCCGGGTGTTCTTGTTGAAGTCGTGCCCCGGATCGATCAGCACCGACTCGCGCGGCACCCCCAGCGCCACCGCCCGCTCCGCCAGCCCCACGGTCACGTCGAGGATGTCGGCCATCACGTCGTCGTAGGCCACCCGGTGCGGGCGGGTACGGGGCTCCGCGCGCCCGGCGTGCGTGCACACCAGGCCCACTCCGTAGCGCGCCGCCACCTCCGCCAGGCCGGGGTCCACCCCGCCCCACGCGTCGTTCAGCAGGTCCGCGCCCGCCTCGCACACCGCCTCGCCGACCTCGGCCCGCCAGGTGTCCACGCTGATGATCACATCGGGGAAGCGGCGCCGGACCTCCGCCACGAAGCCGACCGTGCGCCGGGCCTCCTCCTCGGCGGTGACCTCCTCGCCCGGCCCGGCCTTCACCCCGCCGATGTCGACGATGGCCGCGCCCTCGGCCACCGCCCGCTCCACGCGCGCGAGGGCCGCGTCGTCGGCGAACGTCGCCCCCCGGTCGTAGAAGGAGTCCGGGGTCCGGTTCACGATCGCCATGATCACCGGTTCACGCGCCCCGAATTCCCGCTTGCCCAGCCTGAGCATCCCTCGTGACCTCTCCTCGTACCTCGCACGTCCGGCGCCTCGCGGCCCGGACTGTCAGCCTCGCATGGCACGATCGGACCCAGACACATCCGGCTTCCGGTCGCGCGGTCCGAAGGGCCCGGCGTCCGGCACATCGAGCTTGGGGAACCCTGGCGATGCTGATGTTCCTGTTCCTGGTCCTCGCGCTGGCCGTCGTGGTCGGCGCGGTGACCCTCGCCGTGGTGGGCGGCGGCGAGAGCGCCCCGCTCCAGGACGCCGCGCCCGAGCGGCTCCAGGACCCGCTGCCCGCGGACCGCCCGCTGCACGGCTTCGACGTGGAGAACCTGCGCTTCCCCCTCGCCACGCGCGGCTACCGCATGGCCGACGTCGACGACGCGCTCAGCCGCCTCGCCGCCGAACTCGGCGAGCGGGACGCCCGGATCGCCGACCTGCAGACCGCGCTCGCCGGTGCCCTTGCCCCGCACCCCCGGCCGGACGAGCCCGGCGCCGAGGACGTCCGATGAGCACCGGGGAGGCCCTCGCCGGGGCGGACGGCGCGCTGCGCTGCCCCTGGGCGCTCTCCACCGAGGACTACGTCGCGTACCACGACGACGAGTGGGGGCGCCCGGTGCACGGCGACGACGCCCTCTTCGAGCGGCTCAGCCTGGAGGCGTTCCAGTCCGGGCTGTCCTGGATCACGATCCTGCGCCGCCGCCCCACCTTCCGGCTCGCCTTCGCGGACTTCCGGATCGAGAAGGTCGCCGCCTTCACCGACGAGGACCGCGAGCGTCTCCTCGCCGACCCCGGCATCATCCGCAACCGCGCCAAGGTCGACGCCACGCTCGCCAACGCGCGCGTGCTCGCCGACTGGTCCGAGGGCGAGCTGGACGAGCTGATCTGGTCCCACGCCCCCGACCCGGCCGGGCGGCCGGTGCCGAAGGTGCTGGCCGACGTGGCCCCGGTGACCCCGGAGTCCACCGCGCTGTCCAAGGCGCTGAAGAAGCGGGGCCTCAGGTTCGTCGGCCCCACCACGGCGTACGCGCTGATGCAGGCGTGCGGCCTGGTCGACGACCACCTCGCGGCCTGCGTCAGCCGGGGCGCGGCCACCCGCGGCTGAGGGGCGGGCGGGGATCAAGTGGCTTCCCCCGCCCGGCCGTTCAGCAGGCTCAGCGGCCCACGTACCGGGGCTTCTCCTTCTGCACGAACGCCTGCACGGCGATGACGTGGTCCTCGGAGGCGCCCGCGCGGGTCTGGAGCTCGTCCTCCCTCTCCAGCGCCTCGTCCAGCGAGTGCGTCAGCCCGTACGCCACCGCCTCCTTGATCGCCGCGTAGGCGACCGTCGGGCCCTCGGCCAGGGCCCGCGCCACGTTCTCCGCCTCGGCGCGCAGCTCGGCGGCCGGGACGACCCGGTTGGCGATGCCCAGCTCCAGCGCCTCCTGGGCGCCGATGCTGCGCGGGAAGAGCAGCAGATCGGTGGCGCGGCTCGTGCCGATCACCCGGGGCAGCGTCCAGGAGAGGCCGGAGTCCGCGCTGAGCGCCACGCCCGCGAACGAGGTGTTGAAGGCGGCGGTGTCCGCCACCAGGCGGTAGTCCGCGAGCAGCGCGAAGCCGAAGCCCGCCCCAGCCGCCACGCCGTTGACCGCGGCGATCACCGGCTTATCCGCACCCGCCAGCGCCCGCGCGATCGGGTTGTAGTGCTCCTTGACGGTGCTCATCGTCTTTCCACCGCCCTCGCCCTGCCGGTCGGCGGCGAGCAGCCCGATGTGCTCCTTGAGGTCCTGGCCCACGCAGAACGCCCGGTCGCCCGCCGCGGTCAGCAGGATCGCCCGCACCGCGTCGTCCGCCGCCGCGGCCTCGACCGCGTCGCGCAGGGCGTTCTTGGTGGCGATGTTCAGCGCGTTCATCGCCTCCGGGCGGTTCAGGGTGATGGTGGCGAGCCCGTCGTTCACCTCGTGGAGCACGGTGTCGGCCATGGCGCTTCCCCTCCGTTTCGCGGCTGACGGCGTACCGGTCGGTACGCCGTTGTCCGGGGACAGCATGGCGGAGATCTCGGCCCGGCAGTCGCACCGCGCGTGTGACCTGCGTCTAACAAAAGCAGCACGAAGCCGGCCGGGAGAGGTGCTGGGGGTGGCGCAGTATCGCAGGCACATCCCCGAATTGAGTGGTTTTGCTCGCGTGCGTTGCCCAAGCGATGCGGACCGATGTTGGTCATCGGGTCCTGAGATGCGGGATAATGGCTTGGAAGCAATGTGTTCGATGCCGGTGTCGCGTGTCCCTCCTGGACCGCGGGTGCCCTCCGTGGGGTCGTCGGCAGACGATGAGCCTGGTTTCAGGAAGGGGTACGAGCATGGCGGCCATGAAGCCGCGTACGGGTGATGGCCCGCTCGAGGTGACCAAGGAGGGGCGGGGCATCGTCATGCGCGTTCCGCTCGAAGGCGGCGGGCGACTCGTCGTCGAGCTGACCCCCGACGAGGCAGAGGCACTCGGCGACGCCCTGAAGAAGGTCGTCGTCTGACGCGCAGCGATCTTTTCCTCCCGACTGCCCCGGTACCCGCGAGGTGCCGGGGCAGTCGCGTACCGGGGGGCGGGCCGGGGGGTCAGCGCTTGACGGCGCAGAGCAGGCCGTCGCCCACCGGCAGCAGTGAGGTCACCAGCTCCGTGCTCTCCCGCACCGTGCGCAGCAGCTCGCGCAGCCGGACCACCTCGGTGGGCTGCGGACCGGAGTCGACGGTGCGGCCGCTGGCGAAGACGCCCTCGAAGACCACCAGCCCGCCCGGTCTCAGCAGGCGCAACGATTCAGCGAGGTAGTCCGAGTACTCCAGCCGGTCGCCGTCGCAGAAGACGAGGTCGTAGCCGGAGTCCGCGAGCCGGGGGAGTACGTCGAGGGCGGGGCCCGGGATGAACCGGGCCCGGTTGCTGGCGAAGCCGCAGGCGCGGAACGCCTGCCGGGCGAACTGCTGGTGCTCCGGCTCCGGATCGACGGTGGTCAGCACGCCGTCGGGGCGCATTCCGTGCAGCAGATGGATTCCGGACACCCCGCAGCCGGTGCCGATCTCCGCGACCGCCTTGGCGTCCACGGAGGCGGCGAGCAGTCGCAGCGCGGCGCCCGTGCTGGGCGCCACCGAGCGCAGCCCCGCGTCACGGGCACGGTCCCGGGCCCAGCGCAGTGCTTCGTCCTCGGCGACAAAGGCGTCGGCGAACGCCCAGCTCGTCTGCCGGTTGCCGGTAATGACCCTCTCCTGTCCCCGTGATTGCCTCGGCGTGACTGTATCCGTTGCGCCGGGAACCCGCTGATGGGACCGAGCGTTCACGTAAGGAGAGCGACGCCGGGGCGGCGCGGTGGGCACAGGACGGGGGTAAGGGGTGACACAGGGTGCGGAGCACATGCTGACGCGGGTGGACGACCCGGCTCAGCGCGTGTCAAATTTTCGTAAAACCGCTTATCCGGAGCTAACGGGCGAGGTGGCTATGGTAGGGGCTCCACTGGACACCACCAGAGCCGACAGGGGAGGTGCGGCCGCACCCGAGGACCGAGGAGGAGTGCTGCGGCGCTTCCTCGGGTCGGGCAGGCCGAAATCCGTGACCGACACCGCTGCTGACCACCACGCCGCCGCTCCCGCCGCAGGCGAGGCCCCGACCGCGACCTTCGCCACCGACGCGGACGGGCAGGCGTGGACTCCGCCCACCTGGGAGGAGATCGTCAGCACCCACAGCGGCCGCGTCTACCGCCTCGCCTACCGTCTGACGGGCAACCAGCACGACGCCGAGGACCTCACCCAGGAGGTCTTCGTCCGCGTCTTCCGCTCGCTGTCGACGTACTCGCCGGGCACCTTCGAGGGCTGGCTGCACCGCATCACCACCAACCTGTTCCTGGACATGGTCCGGCGCAAGCAGCGCATCCGCTTCGACGCCCTGGGCGACGACGCGGCCGAGCGCCTGCCCAGCCGTGAGCCGTCCCCGCAGCAGGTCTTCAACGACGCCCACTTCGACGCCGACGTCCAGCAGGCGCTGGACACCCTCGCGCCGGAGTTCCGCGCCGCCGTGGTGCTGTGCGACATCGAGGGGCTGTCGTACGAGGAGATCGCCGCGACCCTCGGCGTCAAGCTCGGCACCGTCCGCTCCCGTATCCACCGGGGCCGGTCGCAGCTGCGCAAGGCTCTCGCCCACCGCTCCCCCGAGGCCCGCAAGGCCGAGCGACGCTCGTTCATGCCCCGGGTGCCCGCGCTGGGGGGAGGGGGCTCGCCCGCGTGAGTGGAACCGGACCGAACCCCGCGGAGGCGCGCCTCGCGGAACAGCATCTGGGAGACCGGCTCTCCGCCCTGGTGGACGGAGAACTGGGTCATGAGTCGCGCGACCGCGTCCTCGCCCACCTGGCCACCTGCTGCCGGTGCCGGGCCGAGGCCGACGCGCAGCGACGGCTGAAGAACGTGTTCGCGGAGGCCGCCCCGCCCCCGCCCTCCGAATCCTTCCTAGCCCGCCTCCAGGGCCTCCCCGGCGGCGACGCCGATGGCCCGGCGACCCCCGGCGGCCCGTTCGGACGCGGCTCCGGCGACGGCGTCTTCGGCGTGCGCGACAACGAGCGGTTCGCGTTCGGGCATGTCCCGGCCGCCGCCGCACACGCCCCCGAGCAGCGCGGCTTCCGTATCCATCCGGTCGCCGACCGCCCCTCCTCGCGCGGGCTGCGGTTCGCGGCCGCGGCCGCCGGAGCGGTGTCCCTCGCGGCCGTCGCCCTCGGCGGCGTCACCACCGCCCTGCCGGGCGACCTCGCCGCCGACGCCCGCGGCGGCTCCGGCGCCGGGAGCAATGTCGCGCCGTCCCGCTCGGCGGGCACGGGCACCGCCGCCGGTACGGCGGCCCCCGACACCCAGCGGCGCCGTCCGGCCGCCCCGCTGCTCGCGCAGGGCGGCGGCGCGGCCAGCCGCACCCCGGCGGCCGCGGTCTCCGCCTCCGCGCCCCTGCTGCCGGGCATCCCGGCCCCGGTCGACGCGACGGTGCAGGACACCGCGCGGGACCTGGCCATGCCGGTGATGGCCGGTGCGGCCGCCGTCTCCCCGCTGATACGCC
Organism: Streptomyces sp. NPDC002176; assembly: GCF_044903645.1. Lineage (NCBI taxonomy): Bacteria > Bacillati > Actinomycetota > Actinomycetes > Kitasatosporales > Streptomycetaceae > Streptomyces > Streptomyces sp. NPDC002176. The sequence continues at coordinate 600,149 of NZ_JBJDQW010000002.1, read as the reverse complement.
CGCTCGGCGAGACCACGCCCTTCTCCCTGGGCTCCCTGGACTCCTGGCCCCTCGCCCCACCGGCCACCGGGACCACCGCGGCGGCCGGACCGACGAACTCCCCCTCCGCCTCGGCCCCCTGACCCGCCGATCCCTGGTTGAATCCGGTGAGGCCGTGCCCGCACGGCCGCGACACAGGCGACTGGGGAGTGCATGAACGAGGGGAACCCGACACCGGACCCGTCCCCGGCCGGGACCGACGGCGACTTCGAACTGGCCCGGCCGACGGCGCCCGCAGGCGCGCCCGCACCCGAGGCGGGCGGTGCCGGTCCGGCCGACCCGCGTACGGACGGAACCGCCACCGGCCGCTCCACGCCGCTGCACGACCCCGACCCCTACAGCACCCCTCCCTACGGCGGCCCGGGCCCCTGGGCCCCCGCCCCGCCCGTCCAGCACCCCATGGCGACCCCGGCCCACGGCACCCCGGTGATGCACGCCCCCGCGCCCGTCCCGGCCCCCGCCCGATCGCCGGAAGCCGCTCCCGACCCCACCCCCCGCTACGACCCCTGGAACCCCGCACCCCCCTCCGAGCAGGTCGCCCCCCTCACCCGCACCGACCAGCAGCGCGAGCGGCCGACCCTGAAGACACTCGCCGCCATCCTCCTGGGCATCTCGCTCCTGGCGGGCGGGATCGGCGGGTTCGCCGGGGCCTGGATCGAGCGGGAGGGCAGCACCACGGTGCGGCTGCCGCAGGCCGGGGCCGTGCCCGACGGACGGGCGCGGGACAGCGTGGCCGGGATAGCCGCCCGCGCGCTGCCCGGCGTGGTCACCCTGCATGTGCGGGGCGCGGCCGAGGCGGGCACCGGCACCGGCTTCGTGCTCGACGGCCGGGGACACATCCTCACCAACAACCACGTCGTCGCCCCCGCCTCCGGAGGCGGCGCCATCACCGTCACCTTCAGCAGCGGCGACACCGCCGAGGCCGAGGTCGTCGGCCGGGACAGCGGCTACGACCTCGCCGTCGTCAAGGTCGAGGGAGTCCAGGGCCTCACCCCGCTGCCCCTCGGCGACTCCGACGGCGTACGGGTCGGTGACCCGGTCGTGGCCATCGGCGCCCCCTTCGACCTGGCCGACACCGTCACCTCGGGCATCGTCAGCGCCAAGGACCGCCCCATCACGGCGGGCGGCGAGAAGGGCGACGGCACCGACGTCAGCTATGTCGACGCGCTCCAGACCGACGCGCCGATCAACCCCGGCAATTCCGGCGGCCCCCTCCTCGACTCCCAGGCCCACGTGATCGGCGTCAACTCCGCGATCCGCTCCGCCGGGCGCGACGCCGACTCCACCGAGGGCCGGTCCGGCTCCGTCGGCCTCGGCTTCGCCATCCCCGTCAACCAGGCCCGCCGGGTCGCCGAGGAACTGATCGGCACCGGGCACGCCACCCACCCGGTGATCGGCGTGACCCTCGACATGGACTACGCCGGTGACGGCGCCCGTATCGACGCCAGGGGCGGTGCGGGCGGCCCCGCGGTGCTGGCGGACGGCCCCGGCGACCGGGCCGGGCTGAAGCCGGGCGACCTGATCACCGGGGTCGACGGGCGCCCCGTGCACTCCGGCGAGGAACTCATCGTCAAGGTCCGCGCCCACCGCCCCGGCGACCGGCTCCGCCTCACCGTCGGGCGGGCCGGAGCCGAGCGGACCGTCACGCTGAGGCTGGGGGCGTCCGGGCAGAACTGACGCAAGTCTCACCTCGGGGCGGTACCGGTCCCGAGGGTGTGCCGGGTACCGTTGAGCGACCGAGGACACGCAAGGAGCTTTCAGGTGTTCAATGACATAGGGCCGCTTGAGCTGGTCACGCTCATCGTCCTCGCCGTGCTCGTCTTCGGTCCGGACAAGCTCCCCAAGTTCATCCAGGACGTTACGCGCACACTGCGCAAGATCCGGGAGTTCTCGGACAACGCCAAGCACGACATCCGCAGCGAGCTGGGCCCGGAGTTCAAGGACTTCGAGTTCGAGGACCTCAACCCGAAGGCGTTCCTGCGCAAGCAGCTGGACAACGACGAGCTGGGGCTCAAGGACATCCGCAGCACCTTCGACCTGAAGCGCGAGATGGCCGAGCTGACGGACTCCGTGAACGGCCACGACACCGCCTCCGCGCTGCCCGGCCCCACCTCCTCGGCCCCCACCTCCGCCCCCGCGCCCGGCGGCCGCGTCGACATGACGAAGAAGCCCGAGGCCCCCAAGGACGACCGCCCGCCCTTCGACGCCGACGCCACCTGACGCCGGCGGAACCCGACGCCGGGGACGACTTCACCCGGTCGGCCCCGCGCCGCCCGAACAGATCACGAAACGCCACGAAACCCGCCCCACCGGGCGGGTTTCGTCGCACGCGCCTGCCGAACATCGCGTGATCGGCCGTCCCGGGGGCCCCACGGGCCCGCCGCCTTCCCGGCTGCCCTCAGCGGTGTGGATATGCTGCCGAGTTGTTGTGCGGACCGGGCGCGTACGCCCGAAGGGGGGCGGGCCTTTCGCCCCGGTCCGACGAGAACGAGGAGGCGTCCGGGCAGATGGAGACCACGAGTCGGGTAAGCGCGCAGACGCCGGCCAACGAGAGCGGCCGTCGCGGCCACCTCGGCGGCCGGACGGTCGACGGCTATCTGCGGGCGCCTTTCCCCTGGTACGGCCTCGACGAGGCGTTCACGGGCCACCGCTGGCTGCTCCAGGTCGGCCTGGCCGCCGACGGCGCGGTGGAGCACGGTTCGATCGGGCACGGCGACGAGCCCTCGGTGCGCAACGAGCACAGCGCGAACTCCTCGGACGAGCCGAGGGAGAAGTTCGCCGTCGTCGTCACCGTCCCGGCGAACCCCTCCCGCCGCAGCGCGGACGGCACCGGGCTGCTGGAGGCCACCTCGGTCTCCTCGGCGGCCTGGCTGGCCGGGGTGGGGCTGCTGTCCGTCACCTGGCCCGGCCAGATGGACCACACCCTGCGCGACGACTGGCTGGACCAGCAGACCGAGGCCGCCTGGGCGCTGGCCGACGACCTCGACGGCGCCGAGTGGTCGCGGCTCTCGCTGCCCGTGGACGGCGTGGCGACGCCCTTCCACTACCGGGAGTCGGAGTTCGGCTGGGTGCTCGCCGGGGCCACCGAGGCGGGCGTCCACGTCGGCGCGTACGGCCGGGGCATGAGCGCCTACGGGCTCGGCTTCGCCGTCGTCAAGGACATCGGCGCCTACGCCTGAGACATGCGAGAGGGGCGCCCCGGCGGAATCCGCCGGGGCGCCCCTCTCGTCGTGTCCGGGCTCAGAACTTGTTGCGCGGGGTGATTCCCAGCGACAGCCCCGACAGGCCGCGCTGACGGCCACCCAGCTTGCCCGCGATGGCACGCAGGGCCGAGGCCGCCGGGGAGTCGGGGTCGGTCAGCACGACCGGCTTGCCGTCGTCGCCGCCCTCGCGCAGCCGCACGTCGATCGGGATGCTGCCGAGCACCGGGACCGTGGCGCCCGTGGTGCGGGTCAGGCCGTCCGCGACGAGCTGGCCGCCGCCGGTGCCGAAGATGTCCACCATCTCGTCGCAGTGCGGGCAGGGCAGCCCGGACATGTTCTCGACCACGCCGACGATCTTCTGATGGGTCTGCACCGCGATGGAGCCCGCGCGCTCGGCTACCTCCGCCGCCGCCTGCTGCGGGGTGGTGACGATCAGGATCTCCGCGTTCGGGATCAGCTGCGCCACCGAGATCGCGATGTCACCGGTGCCCGGCGGCAGGTCCAGCAGCAGCACGTCCAGGTCGCCCCAGTACACGTCCGCCAGGAACTGCTGGAGCGCCCGGTGCAGCATCGGGCCGCGCCACACGACCGGGGCGTTGCCGGGGGTGAACATGCCGATGGAGATGACCTTCACGCCGTTCGCCGACGGCGGCATGATCATGTTCTCGACCTGGGTGGGCTTGCCGTCCGCACCCAGCATGCGGGGCACGCTGTGCCCGTAGATGTCGGCGTCCACGACACCGACCTTCAGACCGTCGGCGGCCAGCGCGGCCGCCAGGTTCACCGTCACCGAGGACTTGCCGACGCCGCCCTTGCCGGAGGCGACCGCGTAGACGCGGGTCAGGCTGCCGGGCTTGGCGAACGGGACCTCCCGCTCCGCCTGCCCGCCGCGCAGCGCGTTGGCCAGCTCCTTGCGCTGCTCGTCGCTCATCACGTCCAGCGCGACGTCGACCCGGGTCACACCCTCGACGGCGGAGACCGCGTCGGTCACCCGCTGGGTGATCGTCTCGCGCATCGGGCAGCCGGAGACCGTCAGGTACACCGTGACCGCGACCGCTCCGTCCGCGCCGATCTCCACCGATTTGACCATCCCGAGTTCGGTGATGGGTCGGTTGATCTCGGGGTCGTTCACCGTCGACAGCGCCTCGCGCACCGCGTCTTCCGTAGCCATAAGACGATGGTACGGCGCCGGTGGGGGCCGACGGGTAGTGCCTCAGCGGTCGTCTGCGTCACGCACCGGCGGGCGACTTGTCCGTTCCATCTCCAGTTCGCGCACCAGGTCCTGCAGTTCGGACCTGATCCAGTCGCGGGTGGCGACCTCGCCGAGGCCCGCCCGGAGCGCGGCGATCTCGCGGGTCAGGTACTCGGTGTCCGCGATGGACCGCTCGTTCTGCTTGCGGTCCTGCTCCAGGTTGACCCGGTCGCGGTCGTCCTGCCGGTTCTGCGCGAGCAGGATCAGCGGGGCCGCGTAGGACGCCTGGAGGGACAGCATCAGGGTCAGGAAGATGAACGGGTAGGAGTCGAAGCGCACCACGTCCGGTGCCGCGATGTTCCACAGCACCCAGACGATGATGACGACCGTCATCCAGACGATGAAGCGTCCCGTGCCCAGGAACCGGGCGATCCGCTCCGACAGCCGGCCGAAAGCCTCCGGGTCCCACTCCGGGACCACCCGGCGGCGCGGCGGGCGCGGCTGGTCCAGCCGCGGTACGCGCGGCCGGGACGCGGTGGCGCCCGCCGGGGAACGGTCGCGGCCCTCACGGCCGCCGTCGCGCTCAGCCATGCGTGCCCGCTTCGCGCCCGGCGCCGGTCTCCGGCATCTCGTCCAGGTGGAACTCCGTCTCGCGCCAGTCGTCGGGCAGCATGTGGTCCAGTACGTCGTCCACGGTGACCGCGCCCAGCAGCGACCCGGACTCGTCCACCACGGGCGCGGCGACCATGTCGTACGTGGCGAAGAACCCGGCGATGACCGGCAGCGAGGCGTCCGGGGACAGTGGCTGGAGGTCGTCGTCGAGCTGCGAGCTGACCAGGGTGTACGGGGGGTCGCGCAGCAGCCGCTGGAAGTGCACGGTGCCCAGGTACTTGCCGGTCGGGGTCTCGTCCGGCGGGCGGCAGACGTAGATCTGGGCGGCGAGCGCGGGGGAGAGGTCGGGGTTGCGGACCCGGGCCAGCGCGTCGGCGACCGTGGCGTCCGGGCGCAGCACGATCGGCTCGGTGGTCATCAGCCCGCCCGCGGTGTGCTCCTCGTACGACATCAGGCGCCGCATGTCGGCCGCGTCCTCGGGCTCCATCAGGCTCAGCAGGCGCTCCTTGTCGTCCTCCGGCAGCTCGCCGAGCAGGTCGGCGGCGTCGTCGGGGTCCATGGCCTCCAGGACGTCGGCGGCGCGCTCCTCCTTGAGCTTGCCGAGGATCTCGATCTGGTCGTCCTCCGGCAGCTCCTCCAGCACGTCCGCGAGCCGGTCGTCGTCCAGGGCGGCGGCCACCTCCGCGCGCCGCTTGGGGGAGAGGTGGTGGAGCACGTTGGCGAGGTCGGCGGGGCGCAATTGCTCGAAGGTGGCCAGCAGATTCTCCGCGCCCTGCCCGTGCTCCTCCAGGGAGAACCCGGTGACGGCCGACCACTCCACGGTCAGCGTCTCGCCCTTGGCCCGCCGGAAGGCGCCGCCCTTCTTGCCCTTGCGGACGAAGACCCGGTCCACCTCCCACTCGCGGCGCGCGGGCAACTGCTGCAGGGAGAGATCGAGGACGGTTACCTCCTCGCCGCTCTCCACCAGTGTCACCCGGCGGTCCAGCAGCTCCCCGAAGACCAGGCGCTCGGTGGGCCGCTGCTCGAAGCGGCGGACGTTGACCACGCCGGTGGAGATGACCTGGCCGGAGTCGATGCCGGTCACCCGGGTCATGGGGAGGAAGATCCGGCGCCGGGTGGACAGCTCCACCACCAGCCCGAGCACGCGCGGCGGGCGGCGGCCGACGCGCAGCATGACGACGATGTCGCGGACCCGGCCGACCTGGTCGCCCGCCGGGTCGAAGACGGGGACCCCGGCGAGGTGCGAGACGAAGATCCGGGGAACACCGGCTGCCATCTGTGCTTCCTTTGCCGTGCTCGGGATGCGAGAGGAGATGCGTAAGGAGATGCGTAAGGATCGGTACGGATTCGCTCTGATATGGCCACGTGTGTGCGCTTCAGGCTAGCCCGTACCGATCGGAAACGCCCCGGCGGGCGGTCCGGACGGACGGGCTCCGCCCGGAGCGCGTGCCCCCGGTACGCTGCCGTACGCCCATTCGGCACCGGCAGAGAGGCAGCCCCACCTGTGACTGCGATTCCCCAGGCACGCATCCGCAGAATCGCGCGGGTGACCGCGCTGTGCGTGCTGGCCGTGTCGGCGCTGACGATGCTGACGGGATGCGGCGAGGAGGACCCGGACGCCGGGACCAACGGGGTGGGCCGACTGCCCGCGCGGAAGATCCAGGAGAAGAGCCGGGCGGCGGCCGACGCGGCACCCGCGGTGCACCTGGCCGGGACCGTGGTCACCGGCGGCGTCACCTTCACGCTGGACATGCGGCTGAAGTCCGGCGGCGGCAGCGGCTCGGTGACCTCGAAGAACTCCAGCTTCAAGCTGCTGCGGGTCGGCGACGAGCTGTATCTGAAGGCCGACGCCGCCTTCTGGAACCACGGCGGGGACACCTCGGCCGCGGGCAAGCTGGCCGACAAGTACGTGAAGGTCCCCCAGGACGACCCGGCGTACAAGAAGTTCAGCGGCTTCACCGAGAAGGACGTGCTGCTGCCCGCCCTGCTCACCCTGCACGGCAAGCTCGCCACCGCGGGCCACCACGAACAGGCCGGTACCCGCACCATCCGCGTCAGCGGCGACGGCGGCCCCGGCGGCACCCTGGACGTCTCCCTGGAGGGCAAGCCCTACCCGCTGCGCCTGGTGCGCGGCGGCGGCGCGGGCACCCTCACCTTCGCCGAATGGGGCAAGGACTTCCCCGCGGCCGAACCCGCCAAGTCCGAGACGGTCGACTACGGCGGCCAACTGCCGGGTTCCTGAAGCCTGTCGAGCCTCAGCCCCGCTTGCGCCGCCGGGCGAGCAGCCTGGGCAGCGCGGCCGGTACGGGTACGCGGGTGGTCGCCGGGGTGGGCAGCGGGGGCTCGGCCAGGCTGCCGGTGGGCGGCGGCGCCACGGCCCCGGTGGGGACCAGACGCAGCACCACGCACTCGCGGGCCCAGCGGGCCGGGATCTCCTCGGCGCCGGGGGCGTTGAGCCGCTTGCCCTTCAACTCCGCGACCGCCGCCTCCCATTCGGGCGAGGCGGGGTCCAGCCGGTGCGCGGTCGCCCACCAGGTGACGAGCCGCCCGCCCTTGTCCTTGCTGCGCACCGCCACCTCGGCCGCCCCGCCGTCGGTCAGGCCGGGCAGCGGCTGCTCACCGCCACCGTCACCGACCAGCACGGCCGCGCCCTCGTGCCAGACGTGCCACACCGGGCGCGCGGCGGGCGCGTCGGCGCCCCGGACCCAGATCAGGCCGGACTTCTTGGTGGCCTCCTCGATGAGGGCCTGGTCGAAAAGGGCCTGGGCGGGCGGCTCGCTGGTCATGCGCCCAGCCTATCCAGCGGCGCCCGCCCCTCCAGGAGCGCTCAGAGCCAGCCGTTGCGCTTCAGCGTGCGGTGGATGCCCAGACAGAGGACGACCGTGATGCTCATGATCACCGGGTAGCCGTACTTCCAGTGCAGCTCGGGCATGTACTTGAAGTTCATGCCGTAGACCCCGCACACCATGGTGGGCACGGCGATGATCGCGGCCCAGGCGGTGATCTTGCGCATGTCCTCGTTCTGCGCGACGGACGCCTGCGCCAGGTTGGCCTGGAGGATGGAGTTCAGCAGCTCGTCGAAGCCCATGACCTGCTCGTGGACGCGGGCCACATGGTCGGCGACGTCGCGGAAGTACTTCTGGATGTCGGGGTCGATCAGCCGCATCGGCCGCTCGCTCAGCAGCTGCATCGGGCGCAGCAGCGGGGCGACCGCGCGCTTGAACTCCAGTACCTCGCGCTTGAGCTGGTAGATCCGGGCCGAGTCGACACCGCGGGAGACACCGCCGTTGCGGCCGGGGGAGAAGACCTCCGTCTCCACCTCGTCGATGTCGTCCTGCACCGAGTCCGCGACCGCGATGTAGCCGTCCACCACATGGTCGGCGATGGCGTGCAGCACCGCCGAGGGGCCCTTGGCGAGCAGCTCGGGGTCGTCCTGCAGCCGGTGGCGCAGCGCCCGGAGCGACCCCTGGCCGCCGTGCCGCACGGTGATGAAGAAGTCCCGGCCGGTGAAGCACATGACCTCACCGGTGTCGATGACCTCGCTGCTGGCGGTGAGCTGGTCGTGCTCGACGTAGTGCACGGTCTTGAACACGGTGAACAACGAGTCGTCGTACCGCTCCAGCTTGGGCCGCTGGTGGGCCTGGACCGCGTCCTCCACGGCCAGCGGGTGCAGCCCGAAGGCGCTCGCGATACCGGCGAACTCGGCCTCGGTCGGCTCGTGCAGGCCGATCCACACGAAGCCGCCGTCGCGGCGCACCTCGCGCATCGCCTCCTGCGGGCTGAGGGTGCGTCCGCTCTCCACGCGGGAGCCGTCGCGGTAGACGGCGCAGTCGACCACGGCCGAGGACGTGGTGGTGTCGGTCTCGCAAGGAGCCGCCGCCTCCTTGCGCGGGGCGGGGCGGGAGGACGGTCGGACCACGGCTCGCAGGTCGCGGATCATCGACATGGGCAGGCTCCTTCGCGGGCGGGCAACGAAAGTGCGCCTGCGACGGGTGGAACTACCCGGAATGGGGACGTTCGGACTGCATGCGTTTGGCACGTCCACAAAGCGGGGAGCACCGCACCGTCGCGGTGGCGACTTCGCTACTGATGCAGGACTGAGTGAGATCAGGCAGATCAGGCAAAGCGAAACGAAGTGCTCTTCCGGACGGCGAGGCGAACGAAAAGGTGGCGGTCGGCCAGGAATGACATCAACAGCCGGAAGAACGAGTGGTACTGCACGGTCGACTTCGATCCATGACAGCCCCACCTCCTCCGGCCGGTCCCTCGTAAGGGAGTCTCATCGGCGTCGGGGACTCGACGGCGAGCATGTGCACGCGGCCCCGAACCACCGGCTCAGCGTAGCAGCAGCCCGTGATGTCAAGGCGCGGCTTTGCCCGCCACTGACGAGTTCTATGCTCACCGCATGGTTGATGTTCTTCCTCTGGTCGAGGCGCGGCTGAACTCGGCGCTCGGTGCACCGGACGCGCGTGCCTCGGTCACCTTCCTCGGCGCGGACCGCATCGAGGTGCTCCGCTTCCAGGAGGGGGACGTGGTCCGCTACGCCACGCTGGGCATGTCGGCGCACCCCATGAGCGACCCCACGGCGATGGTCGCCGACCCTATTGAGGGCCCGCGCGCCGAGCTGTTCCTCTCCGTCCGCGCGGGACTCGTCGACACCGGCCCGGTGCTCCGCCCGCTCGCCGTGCTCGCCGCGTCCCCGCAGGTCGAGGGGGTCGTGGTGGCACCCGGTGCCTCGCTGGACGTGGGCGAGCCGCTGTGGCCCGGCGCGCCCTTCACCTCGGTGCTCGTGGGGGAGCCGGGCGGACTGGTGGAGGACCTGGAGCTGGACGCCCCGCTGGACCCGGTGCGCTTCCTGCCGCTGCTGCCGATGACCCCGAACGAGGCCGCGTGGAAGCGGGTGCACGGCGCGGGGGCGCTCCAGGAGAGGTGGCTCACCCACGGCACGGATCTGCGCGACCCGAACCGCGCGTCCGTCCCGCTGGGGTGAGCAAGCTCACCAAGTGCCTTGTGGAAGCGCGGAGTTGACCGGACCCCGGAATCGCGTCGGGGCCGTCCGGGTGATCGTCCTTGACGTGCGGCGGCCGGGGTAGGACCGTGGGGCTCTATGAGGGGCGAACCCAGTTGCCCGAGGTGTGGTGGCCGGGTCAGGGCTCCCGGCCTATTCGCCGATACGTGGCAGTGCGACGCGCACGGCGCGGTGTACCCGCTGCAGCCCGTGATCCCGCCCAGCGTCGAGGCCCTCACCGCCGTGGTGCAGCGCACCCGGGTCCCGTTGTGGATGCCGTGGCCGCTGCCGGTCGGCTGGCTGTTCACCGGCGTCGGCTACGCGGGGGACGCCCCCGGCGGCGGCCGGGCCACCGTCGTGGCCTGCTCCGGCCCCAGCCCGCTCGGCGGTCCGGGCGAGCTGATCCTCGTCGCCGAGGAACTGGGCGTCGGCCTCGGCGCGCGGTACGCGGGTCTGGACAGCCCCGACCCCGGCCCCTACCTGGACATGGAGAAGCCGCCGCAGGCCAAGGTGCTGGCCGCCGGCCGCCCCACCTCGCTCTGGCATGTCACCGGCACCCCGGACGACCGCGCCGTCTTCGCGGGCGAGGCCCTCGGCGTCTGGCTGTGGGCGGTCACCTGGCCCACCGAGTCCGGCCTGCTGATGTACGACGAACTGGTGCTGACGGATCTGCGGGACGCGGGCCCCGAGGTCGACCTGGTCCCCTGCGGGGCGCTCTCACCCCGGCTGATGCGCCCCTGAACCCTAGGGGAGCCCTAGGGGGCTGTAGGGGGCGCTCCCCGGCTGTGGGGGTGACAGGGCATGCCGTTCGCGCGGCTATCCTTAGGTGTCTTCGCCGTCCCGTCAGCTGTCTGGAGTAGCCGTGCGCATCGACCTGCACTGCCACTCCACCGCCTCCGACGGCACGGACACCCCGGCCGAACTGATGCGCGCGGCCGCCGGGGCCGGGCTGGACGTGGTCGCACTGACCGACCACGACACCACCCGCGGCCACGCCGAGGCGCGGGCAGCCCTTCCCGAGGGGCTCACCCTCGTCACCGGCGCCGAACTCTCCTGCCGGACCGACGGCGTCTCCCTGCATCTGCTGGCCTACCTCTTCGACCCCGAGGAGCCCGCCCTGCTCGCCGAGCGCGAGCTGGTCCGGGACGACCGGGTGCCGCGCGCCCACGCGATGATCGCCAAGCTGAACGCGCTCGGCGTACCGGTCAGCTGGGAGCAGGTCGAGCGGATCGCCGCCGGGGGCACGGTGGGCCGCCCGCATCTGGCGTCCGCGCTGGTGGAGCTGGGTGTCGTCCCGACCGTGAGCGACGCCTTCACGCCCGAGTGGCTGGCCGACGGCGGCCGGGCCTTCGTGGACAAGCACGAGACCGACCCCGTCGAGGCGATCCGGCTGGTGAAGAGCGCGGGCGGCGTCACCGTCCTCGCCCACCCCGCCGCCGCCAAGCGCGGCCGCACGGTGCCGCCGGACGCGATCGCCGCGATGGCGGCCGCCGGGCTCGACGGCCTCGAGGTCGACCACACCGAGCACGACCAGGACACCCGGACCCGCCTGCGTGGTCTCGCCCGAGACCTGGACCTGCTGGTCACCGGCTCCTCGGACTACCACGGCACCCGCAAGACCGTCGCCCTCGGCGAGAACACCACCGACCCCGAGGTCTACGGGGAGATCATCCGCCGGGCGACCGGCGCGTTCCCCGTACCGGGGACCGGCGGGGCCTGAGCCCCCGAGCGCCACCCTTCTGCTTTCCCCTCACCCGATCACCCGCACGTCCGCCGCGCGCGCCCGCCTCCTGCTCACGCAGGGGCCCAGGGCGTCCCGCGGCGGTGGCTCCAGCACGCAAGGCACACGATGTTCGACCTCGCCGTCTTCGGCTCCCTGTTCCTGACCCTCTTCGTCATCATGGACCCGCCGGGGATCACCCCGATCTTCCTCGCCCTCACCGCCGGGCGGCCCGCCAAGGTCCAGAAGCGGATGGCCTTCCAGGCCGTCTGCGTGGCGGGCGGGGTCATCGCCGTCTTCGGCCTTCTCGGCCACCAGATCCTCGACTACCTGCATGTCTCGGTCCCGGCGCTGATGATCGCGGGCGGACTGCTGCTCCTGCTGATCGCGCTCGACCTGCTCACCGGCAAGACCGACGAGCCCAAGCAGACCAAGGACGTCAATGTCGCCCTCGTCCCGCTGGGCATGCCGCTGCTCGCCGGGCCCGGCGCGATCGTCTCGGTGATCCTGGCCGTACAGAAGGCCGGAAGTGTCGCCACGCAGATCTCGGTCTGGACGGCGATCCTCGCCATCCATGTGGTGCTGTGGCTGGTGATGCGTTACTCGCTGCTGGTCATCAAGGTCATCAAGGACGGCGGTGTCGTCCTGGTGACACGGCTCGCGGGCATGATGCTCTCCGCGATCGCCGTGCAGCAGATCATCAACGGGATCACTCAGGTGATCCGGGGGAGCTGAGACTCGGCCTCGGCTCCCCCGGAAGGCTTGAGTGTCGTGCGCCCTACGAGGCCGGGCAGCCTTCTGCGGGGCGGATCCACAGGCGCTGGCCGATGGCGGCCGCCTGCTGCACGATCCGGTTGACGGAGGCGGCGTCCACGACGGTGCTGTCCACGGTCGAGCCGTCGACCTCGTCGAGTCGCATGATTTCGAAGCGCATGAAGGCTTCTCCCTTCGTCTGGTCATCCTCCAGAGGAGAACTACTGGTGCGCGACGTGTTGTCGCGGTGTCACATGTGTAGACAACGAGCGGCCTACCGCAAACATTCCCTACGCTAAGGAAATTTTTTCACGGGCTAATTACTGTCCGGTAAAAAGACCGCGCGACGGGACTGACGGGGACCGGTTGTGTTCGCAGCGTGACGGCCGGGACAATGGACCCGATGAACGAAGACCTGGCGGCTCTGGGTGCCCGCATCGACCACACCAACGAACTGCTTCAACGCATGCTCGCCGAGGTGGCGAAAACACCCTCCACCCACGCGATCTTCGTGGACGCGGGCTATCTCTACGCGGCCGCCGGGCGCCTGGTGGCCGGTACCGAGGACCGCCGCGCCTTCGACCTGGACGCCGAGGGCCTGATCGACGCGCTCATCGACAAGGCCCGCTCGATCTTCGCCGACAGCCGCCTGCTGCGCGTGTACTGGTACGACGGCGCCCGGCGCCGCATCCACACCGCCGAGCAGCAGTCGATCGCCGAGCTGCCCGACGTCAAGGTCCGCCTCGGCAACCTCAACGCCCACAACCAGCAGAAGGGCGTCGACTCCCTGATCCGCACCGACCTGGAGTCCCTCGCCCGCCACCGCGCGATCAGCGACGCGGCCCTGCTCGGCGGCGACGAGGACCTGGTGTCGGCGGTCGAGGCGGCACAGGGGTACGGCGCGCGCGTCCACCTGTGGGGCATCGAGGCACCCGAGGGCCGGAACCAGGCCGAGCCGCTGCTGTGGGAGGTCGACAGCCAGCGCACCTTCGACCTGGAGTTCTGCAAGCCGTACGTGTCCCGCCGCACGTCCGCCTCCTACGAGGCCACGCCCGGCAACCGGCCGACCCGCGACGACGTCCGCTTCGTCGGCGCCCAGATCGCGGCGAAGTGGCTGGTCTCCCGGGGCCGGGACAGCCTGATGGAACTCCTCCCCGGTCACCCGTACCTGCCCGGCTCGGTCGACCAGGACCTCCTGGTGGAGGCGGAGGGGCTGCTCCAGTACTCCCTGCGCGGCCAGGCCGACCTGCGCCGGTCCCTGCGGGACGGGTTCTGGGAACACCTGCAGACGCAGTACTGACACCAGCCAAAAGGCCCGGCCCCCTTGTCGAGCAGGGGGCCGGGCCTTTTGGCTGGTGCGGGTTCCGCTACGCCTCGGAGGGCTCCACGGCGGCGACCTTGCGGGCCCGGCGGCGCGGCTTGGCCTCCGGCTCCTCGCTGGCCTGAGCCGGGATCTCCGTCGCGACGGCCTTCGCGGCCGCCGTCTTCCGCGTACGGCGGGGCTTGACCTCGGCCTCGGGGGCCTCGGCCACCTCCGTCGCGACAGCGGCCTTGCGGGTACGGCGCGGCTTGGCCTCCGCGGTGTCCTCGGCGGCGGCGGCCGTCTTGCGGGTACGGCGCGGCTTGGCCTCCGCCACCTCGGCCGTGTCGACGGCGGCGGCGGCGGTCTTCCGGGTGCGACGCGGCTTGGCCTCGGCCTCGGGGGCCTCGACCGGCTCCGCCGCGACGGCGGCCTTGCGGGTGCGGCGCGGCTTGGTCTCCGCCACCTCGGCCGTGTCGACGGCCTTGACGGCGGCGGTCTTCCGCGTGCGGCGGGGCTTCGTCTCGGCCTCAGGGGCCTCCACGACCGGCTCGGCCGCGACGGCGGCCTTGCGGGTACGGCGCTTCGGCGCAGGGGCCTCGGCGACCGGCTCCACGACCGGCGCCTCGACGACGGCCTCGGTCACGACCGGAGCCTCGGCACGCTTACGGGTACGACGGCGCGGCGGGGCCGGAGCCTCGGTGACGGCCTCGGTGACCTCGGGCGTGACGGCGGCGGCCTCGGCCGACGCACCGCTCCGGGTACGGCGACGCGGCTGCTTCGGGGCGTCCGGCACCACCGGGGCCTCCGGCGTCGTCACCGTCTCCACCGCGGCGACCGCGGCAGCCGTCGGCTCGCCCGACGCCCCGGCGCGCGTACGGCGACGGCGGCGCGGGGTGCGGGGCGCCTGCGGCTCCTCCACGGACGTGGTCTCCGCCGAAGCGGGAGCGGGAGCGGCACCGGCCTCCACCGCGGCACCGCCACGCATACGACGACGACGGCGCGGGGTGCGCTCCGAACGCTCCGCACGCTCCCGCTCAGGCGCGGCCTCGGGGCGGCTGCCACGGGCGGACCGGCCGCCGCGCGCACCACGGCCCCCGGTCTCGCCGAGGTCCTCCACCATCTCCGCGCCGAGCCCGGCGCGGGTGCGCTCCGAGCGCGGCAGGACACCCTTGGTGCCCGCCGGGATGTTGAGGTCGGAGAAGAGGTGCGGGGACGTCGAGTACGTCTCCACCGGGTCGTTGAAGCCCAGCTCCAGCGCCTTGTTGATGAGCTGCCAGCGCGGGATGTCGTCCCAGTCGACGAACGTGATCGCCGTGCCCTTGTTGCCCGCGCGGCCGGTGCGGCCGACGCGGTGCAGGTACGTCTTCTCGTCCTCGGGGGACTGGTAGTTGATGACGTGGGTCACGCCGCCGACGTCGATGCCGCGCGCGGCCACGTCGGTGCAGACCAGCACGTCGACCTTGCCGTTGCGGAAGGCGCGCAGCGCCTGCTCGCGGGCGCCCTGGCCGAGGTCGCCGTGGACGGCGCCGGAGGCGAAGCCGCGGCGCTCGAGCTGCTCGGCGATGTCGGCGGCGGTGCGCTTGGTGCGGCAGAAGATCATCGCCAGACCACGGCCCTCGGCCTGCAGTATGCGCGCGATCATCTCCGGCTTGTCCATGGAGTGGCCGCGGTAGACGAACTGCTTGATGTTGGCGACCGTCGCGCCCTGGTCGTCCGGCGCGGTGGCGCGGATGTGGGTCGGGCGGGACATGTAGCGGCGGGCGAGACCGATGACCGCGCCCGGCATGGTGGCCGAGAACAGCATGGTCTGGCGCTTGGCCGGGAGCATGTTGACGATCTTCTCGACGTCGGGCAGGAAGCCCAGGTCGAGCATCTCGTCGGCCTCGTCGAGCACCAGGCACTTGACGTGGCTGAGGTCCAGCTTCTTCTGGCCCGCGAGGTCGAGCAGTCGGCCGGGGGTGCCGACGACGACGTCGACGCCCTTGTTCAGGGCCTCGACCTGCGGCTCGTAGGCACGGCCGCCGTAGATGGCGAGGACGCGTACGTTGCGCACCTTGCCCGCGGTCAGCAGGTCGTTGGTGACCTGGGTGCACAGCTCGCGGGTGGGCACGACGATGAGCGCCTGCGGCGCGCTGGTCAGCGCCTCCGGGGCGGCACGGCCGGCCTCGACGTCGGCGGGGACGACGACGCGCTCCAGCAGCGGCAGGCCGAAACCGAGGGTCTTGCCCGTGCCGGTCTTGGCCTGGCCGATGACGTCGCTGCCCGACAGGGCGACCGGAAGGGTCAGCTCCTGGATCGGGAACGGGTTGATGATGCCGACGGCTTCCAGCGCCTCGGCGGTCTCGGAAAGGATGCCGAGGTCACGAAATGTCGTAGTCAGGGTTTTTGCCTCTTCTGTGTGCGCGGCACGAGGCGAGCGCGGGGATCATGTCTGACCGTGCCGGGGACGTCGGTCGCCGTACGGGCGAACCAACTGGGGCAAGCCGTATGACACGGGACCTCTGCCGACGCTCTAGCGCTCGAACCGCTAAGGATGTCCCTCCGCTCGCCGTACGCGTGGTGCCGTACGGACGGGAAGGGCTGTCAGGTCGGAGCCGATCGGGCCACCGACCGGGCATCCTCATGCGTGCGCCGCTGCCAGAAGGCATGTGAGCGCACCGAACACTGTCGGCGCACTCAGCAGGCGCAATACCACCATACCCCGGATCGGCGCACACGCGATGGCCGAATTGGTCACGTAGTGGTGGTCACAGTGGTTGACCAGGGGCTTCCGGGACGGGGTGAGCGGGCTATTGTGCGCCTCATGACTAGCTCTGACAAGCCTGAGAACCCCGAGAACGCGGGCGCCGCCGACGGCCCCACCGGTGTCGCCGCCCAGGACTGGGCGCAGGCCGCGGCGGAGCCGCAGTACCGCGCGGCTGTCGTGGACCTGCTCGGCGCGCTCGCGTACGGCGAGCTGGCGGCGTTCGAGCGGCTCGCCGAGGACGCCAAGCTGGCGCCGACCCTCGCGGACAAGGCGGAGCTGGCCAAGATGGCGTCGGCGGAGTTCCACCACTTCGAGCGGCTGCGCGACCGGCTGACCGAGATCGGCGCCGAGCCCACCGCCGCGATGGACCCCTTCGTCGCCGCGCTGGAGAGCTTCCACAAGCAGACGGCGCCCTCGGACTGGCTGGAGGGCCTGGTCAAGGCGTACGTCGGCGACTCGATCGCCAGCGACTTCTACCGGGAGGTCGCCGCCCGCCTCGACACCGACACCCGTGAGCTGGTCCTCGCCGTCCTGGACGACACCGGGCACGCGGAGTTCGCGGTGGAGAAGGTCCGCGCGGCCATCGACGCCGATCCGCGCGTGGGCGGACGGCTCGCGCTGTGGGCGCGGCGGCTGATGGGCGAGGCGCTGTCGCAGTCGCAGCGGGTCGTCGCGGACCGGGACGCGCTCTCCACCATGCTGGTCGGCGGGGTCGCGGACGGCTTCGATCTGGCGGAGGTCGGGCGGATGTTCACCCGGATCACCGAGGCGCACACCAAGCGGATGGCCGCACTGGGCCTCGCGGCCTGACCGCCGGTCTGACTGCCGGTCAGGGGCGGCTACGCGGGCGCGGATCGCCCGCGGAGCCGCCCGGCCGGGCGCAACAGCAGCGACAGGGACGCGGCGGACACGACGGCCGCGCCGAGCAGGGTGAGCAGGACCGGGGCCGGGCCCAGGGCGCTGTGCGTGACGAAGTCCCCGAAGAGGGCGCCCGCGACCGCGGTGGCGAAGACCAGCGGGCGGGTGGGCAGCCGGTGCGGCAGACGCCGGGCGGCCGCGAAGGCGAGGACGAGGCCGAGCGCGGCCGAACCGAGCACTTCCAGGATCATCGAGGGGTCCCTCCCACGTCGGCGTGCTCGTACGGTCACAGCCCGACATACCCGTGACCTGCGCGTCGCAATCCTCCCCTGTGCCCGGTGTGTGCGCGAGCTGTGCGCGCCGGGGCACGCGAGAGGGCCCGGCGGCACAGTGCCACCGGGCCCTTCACGGGTGTCGCGCCTACAGCGTGCCGAAGCCCACCTTGCGAGCGGTCGGCGCGCCGATCTCGACGTACGCCAGACGGTCAGCGGGGACCACGATCTTGCGGCCGCGCTCGTCCTCGAGGCTCAGCAGCGGCGACTTTCCGGCCAGGGCGTCGGCGACGACGCGCTCGACCTCCTCGGCGCTCTGACCGCTCTCCAGAACGATCTCGCGGGGCGCGTGCTGCACGCCGATCTTGACCTCCACGGCTATGTCCCTCCGACGGTCAGTGATGTGCGCGATCTGCCGCGCCGTACGCTGCACACATTAGCCCGGTGAGGGGACGCGCATGCCTCCGGCGGGAACGCCATCAGCGAACACGCCCCACCGGCGCGCTGACGTCAGTGGTGGTCGGTGCCGTGCAGCGGGAAACCGGCGATGCCGCGCCACGCCAGCGAGGCGAGCAGCTGCACCGCCTGGTCGCGGGGCACGCTGCGGTCGCTGTGCAGCCAGGAACGGGCCACCACCTGGGCGAGTCCGCCGAGGCCGGAGGCGAGCAGCATGGACTCCGCGCGGGACAGGCCGGTGTCCTCCGCGATGACCTCGCAGATCGCCTCGGCGCACTCCGTGGTCACCTTGTCCACGCGCTCGCGCACGGCCGGCTCGTTCGTCAGGTCCGACTCGAAGACCAGGCGGAAGGCACCGCCGTCGTCCTCGATGTACGCGAAATAGGCGTCCATGGTCGCCCGTACGCGCTGCTTGTTGTCGGTCGTCGAGGCGAGCGCGGCGCGCACGGCCTGGATCAGCGCCTCGCAGTGCTGGTCCAGCAGGGCGAGGTAGAGGTCGAGCTTGCCGGGGAAGTGCTGGTAGAGCACCGGCTTGCTGACTCCGGCGCGCTCGGCGATGTCGTCCATCGCGGCCGCGTGATAGCCCTGGGCGACGAAGACCTCCTGGGCAGCGCCCAGCAACTGGTTGCGCCGGGCTCGGCGCGGCAGACGGGTGCCGCGCGGGCGTGCTGCCTCTGTTTGCTCGATGGCTGTCACGCCGCCTCCCTATGTCGTCCCACTCATGCGGTGTCGCCGCGCGGCCATCGTACTTTTCGGTAACCCCGGTGTGCGCGGTGCGAGCGCAGAATTTCACGTACCGGACGACGGCGAAAGCCATGGCCCTCGGCCCGGTGCCCGACCGGTCAGCGGTAGTCGTCCTCGTCGGTGCTGACCACGCGTGCCTGTTCGATCAGATCGCCCTCGCTGCCCCGGTCCGGGTCCACCTCGCTCAGCGGCTCGTCCCGCTCCTCCGAGAGGGGGGCGCGCTGCTCGACGGCGTCGTGCTCGGGGGCCTCCACGGCGATCTGCGGCTCGTCGCCGTCGTCGGGGCTCTCGATCTCGTCCGGCTCGGTGGGGTAGTGGGCCATGACGGCCTCCCTTCCTTCCAGCATCCGTCCAGGAACCTCTGGCTCGGGCGGGTACCCCGCGGGTGCGCTGTCATACGAGCCTAGGAGACGGCCCAGGGCGACGCCACGCCATCGGCGAGAAGCGAGGCCCTGTGTGGTCCCGCGAGGCCCTGTGAGGGCGAACACATGAGCTGCGGTGTGATCGTCTCGTAACATTGGCGCATGTCTTCGACCGAGTCACCTTCCGTCCCGGCCGCGAGCGTGCTCCCCCGGGTCGCGCCCGTGAGGGTGGGCGACGGCGAGCGGATGAGGTCGGTGCGGCTGCCGGGGGTCACCCTGTCGGTCCGGTCCCGGCCGCCCGCGCGGGACGGCCTGGAGCCCGCGCTGTACGTGCACGGCCTCGGCGGTTCCTCGCAGAACTGGTCCGCGCTGATGGCCGAGTTGGACGGCGTCGTCGACGGCGAGGCGGTCGATCTGCCGGGCTTCGGCGACTCCCCGCCGCCGGACGACGGCGACTACTCCGTCACCGGGCACGCGCGCGCCGTCATCCGGTATCTCGACGCGGCCGGACGCGGCCCGGTCCATCTCTTCGGCAACTCCCTCGGCGGCGCGGTCTCCACGCGCGTGGCCGCCGTGCGCCCGGACCTCGTCCGCACCCTGACCCTGGTCTCGCCCGCCCTGCCGGAGCTGCGCATCCAGCGCAGCGCGGCCCCCACCGCCCTGCTGGGCGTGCCCGGCGTGGCCGCGCTGTTCAACCGGTTCACCCGCGAGTGGACCGCCGAGCAGCGGGTGCACGGCGTGATGGCCCTCTGTTACGGCGATCCCGCGAGCGTGTCGCCGGAGGCGGTGCAGTACGCGGTGGAGGAGCTGGAACGGCGCCTGAGGCTGCCGTACTTCTGGGACGCGATGACCCGCTCGGCGCGCGGGATCGTCGACGCGTACACCCTGGGCGGGCAGCAGGGACTGTGGCGGCAGGCCGAGCGGGTACTCGCGCCGACCCTGCTGGTCTACGGTGGCCGTGACCAACTCGTCGGCTTCCGGATGGCCGCCAAGGCCGCCCGCTCCTTCAGGGACTCGCGTCTGCTGTCCCTGCCGGACGCCGGGCACGTGGCGATGATGGAATATCCGGAGCTGGTGGCCAGGGCGTTCCGCGAACTTCTCGCGGAGAGCGCCGCGTCGGGCGCCACGAACGCGGAGAACTGAGGGCAGGGGTGGGACGACACAGCCGCCGAGGACCGGTTCCCAAGGGGGACGCCTCGGCCATAGAGGGCACGCACCCGGCGACCGGGACCGCGGAGGGCGTCACCGGGACGGGTGACTTCGCCGTCCGGGGGCGTCCCCGGAGCGACGGTCAGGACGCCTCGGGCGCCGGATCGGGTGGCCGGGGTCCGCGGGGCGGTGAGTCGTGGAGCGCCGGGCATCAGGGTCTGGGTGCCTTCGGCGCGACCGTGAGCGGTGCCGGGCGGCATGTCCCGCCGGGCCGGGACCGGAACGAGAGCGACCGGGGCCCCTTCGCCGAGGGGTTCGGGCAGGCGCGTGGCGGTCACCCCGAACAGCGTGAAGTGGGCGGCGGCTGGGGGGAGTTCGAGGGCAAGGGCACCGCCCGGCGCACCACACCGGCCCCCTTCCCCCGGCAGCGGCGCGCGGAGCAGGTGGACGCGGGTCCGGGCCCCCGCCGGGAGTACCTGGACGCCTTCGCCGAGGGCGCCGCACCCGAGGGGCCCCCGCGCACCGGGGTGCCGGAGCCGAGGACCGCGCCGGGCGAGGGCGGAACGCCTCCGACGGCCGAGCCCGCGCCCCGGCACGGCGGCAAGGGGCGGGCCTTCACCGGGGTCGCGGCGGCCGCCGTGACGACCGTGCTCGCCATCGTGGTCGCCGGACAGGTGGCCGACGGCCGCGCCCAGGGCGAGTCACGCGCCCAGGCCGCCACCGGCGGGCTGCCGGTCGGCGCCCAGGCCGTCCCGTCCAGCGCGCCGAGCGCCGTCCCGCTGACGTACGCGCAGAAGATGGGCCGTCTCTATCCCCTGGGGGCGACCCTCAAGGGTTCCGGGAAGTTCGACACGGTGCCCGGCTCGGCCAAGGCGCCCGGCAAGGGCACGAAGATGACCTACCGGGTCGACGTCGAGCAGGGACTCGGCCTGGACGGCCTGCTGTTCGCCGACGCCGTGCAGCGCACCCTCAACGACGACCGGAGCTGGGCGCACGGCGGGGAGCGCACCTTCGAGCGGATCTCCTCCGGCAAGCCGGACTTCGTGATCACGCTGGCCAGCCCCGGCACCACCGCCGAGTGGTGCGCCAAGTCGGGCCTGGACACCACCGAGGACAACGTCTCCTGCGACTCGGCGGCCACCGAGCGCGTGATGATCAACGCCTATCGCTGGGCGCAGGGCAGCGTCACCTACGGGGACGCCAAGATCTACCCCTACCGCGAGATGCTCATCAACCACGAGGTCGGCCACCGGCTCGGGCACGGACACGTCAGCTGCCAGAAGAACGGCCAGATCGCCCCGGTGATGCAGCAGCAGACCAAGTTCCTCGACCACGACGGAATCCACTGCCTGCCCAACGCCTGGCCGTACCCGAAGAGTTGAGGCACGAGTAGACCGATGCGCACTCATGTCACATTGACATGAGTCGCAAGTTCGTTCATATTTCTGCGCATGTGGTCCCGTCACGCCGTCTTCCGCAGCGCCGCCATCGAGCTGGCGCTCATCGGCGTGACCGCCCTCTGCGTGGCCGACATCGACTGTCGCTGACGCCGCCTCCCTGGCGTCCGCGTCGATGCGTGCCCTTTTCCTCCTGCCGCCCGTGACCTCTGTCGCGTGCCGCCCTCTCGACGACTGACGCCGGGGCCGACGCCTGTCCGCAGGTGTCTCACTCCTCGTCCACCTGTCTCACCCCTCGGGAAATCCCGGCGGGTTCCCCGAGAGGTCGTCTTCTCCGATGCGTCAACCGTCCGTCATAGCGCGCCGCGTGGCAGCGGCATCCGTCAGCCTGGCCGTGGCAGCGGGCGCCGCCGCCTGCGGTCCCGAGGACAACGATGCCAAGGGCGCCGGTGCCGACTCCACGCCCCACAAGGGCGGCACGCTCACGGTGCTGAACGCCGAGGCCCAGACCGACTTCGACCCGGCCCGCCTCTACACCTCCGGCGGCGGCAACGTCCCCTCGCTGGTCTTCCGCACCCTCACCACGCGCAACCGCGAGAACGGCGCCGCGGGCGCCAAGGTGGTCCCCGACCTCGCCACCGACACCGGCCGCCCCAACAAGGACGCGACCGTGTGGACGTACACCCTGAAGGACGGGCTGAAGTACGAGGACGGGACGCCGATCACGTCGGCCGACATCAAGTACGGCATCGAGCGCTCCTTCGCGCCCGAACTCTCAGGTGGCGCGCCCTACTTGCGGGACTGGCTGAGCGGTGCGGCCGACTACCAGGGGCCGTACAAGGACAAGAAGGGAGGGCTGAAGGCGATCGAGACGCCGGACGCGCGCACGATCGTCTTCCATCTGAACAAGCCCGAGGGCGAGTTCCCGTTCCTCGCCACCCAGACGCAGTTCACGCCGGTGCCGAAGGCCAAGGACACCGGTACCAAGTACGAGCAGCACCCGGTCTCCTCGGGCCCGTACAAGGTGGTCAGCAACCAGAACGACGGCGAGCGTGTCCTGCTGGAGCGCAACCCGCACTGGAGCGGTGACGACGAGCGCAAGGCGTACCCGGACAAGGTCGACGTGCGCTCCGGGCTCGACTCCTCCGTCATCAACCAGCGGCTCGCCGCCTCCCAGGGCGCCGACAAGGCCGCCGTCACCACCGACACCAACCTCGGCCCGGCCGAACTCGCTCGGGTCAGCGGCGACAAGAGCCTCGCCGCCCGCGTCGGCACCGGCCACTTCGGCTACACGAACTACATCGCCTTCAACCCGAAGGTGAAGCCGTTCGACGACCCCAAGGTGCGCCAGGCGATCTCGTACGCCGTCGACCGCTCCTCGGTGATCAACGCGGCCGGAGGTTCCGCGCTCGCCGAGCCCGCCACCACCTTTCTGCCCGACCAGAAGTCCTTCGGGTACACCCCGCACGACCTCTTCCCGGCGGGCAAGTCCGGCAACGCGGCCAAGGCGAAGGAACTGCTGAAGGAGGCCGGGCACCCGAACGGGCTGACCGTCACCCTCACGCATTCCAACAGCAAGGACTTCGAGACCAGCCCGGAGATCGCCACCGCCCTCCAGGACGCCCTGAAGAAGGCCGGGATCACCGTCAAGCTCCAGGGCCTTGAGGACAACGACTACCGGGACAAGATCCACAGCATCAAGACCGAGCCCGGCTTCTTCCTCGCCCACTGGGGTGCCGACTGGCCCTCCGGCGGCCCCTTCCTCGCCCCGATCTTCGACGGCCGCCAGATCGTCAAGGACGGCGCGAACTTCAACACCGGTCTGCTGGACGACAAGTCGGTCAACACCGAGATCGACGCCATCAACAAGCTGACCGACCTGAACGCCGCCGCCGCCCGCTGGGGCGCGCTGGACAAGAAGATCGCCGGACAGGCCCTGGTCGTCCCGCTGTTCCACCCCGTCTACAAGCGCCTGTACGGCTCGGACGTCAAGAACATCGTGATCAGCGACTGGACCGGCGTGCTGGACATCTCCCAGGTCGCGGTGAAGTGACCCGGTGAGCGAAGCACTTGTCGCCGTCGAGGCCGCCGGGGCGGACATCACCGCCCCGGCGGCCTCGGGGGCCCGTCAGTTCTGGCGGCGGCTGCGTGCGCAGCGGGCCGCCCTGGTCGCCGCGGCCGTCGTCGCGCTCCTCGTCCTCGTCGCGCTCGCCGCGCCGCTGCTCACCGCGCTCGAGGGGCAGGACCCCACCACCTACCACCCCGACCTCATCGACTCCGCGCGCGGCGGCGTCCCCGTCGGGCCGCTCGGCGGGATCAGCGCCGAGCACTGGCTCGGTGTCGAACCGCAGACCGGCCGCGACCTGTTCGCCCGGCTGGTGGAGGGCGCCCGCGTCTCGCTGGGCGTCGCCTTCGCGGCCACGCTCATCCAGGTGCTCATCGGTGTCACCGTCGGCGTGGCCGCCGCCATGGGCAGCCGCTGGCTGGACCAGGTCCTCAGCCGGATCACGGACGTCATCGTCGCCCTGCCGCTCATGATCATGGCGCTGGCGCTGCTGGCCATCGTGCCCGCGAGCTTCCCCCGCCCGGTGCTGGTCGCGCTCGTCATCGGGCTGATCGCCTGGGGCAACATGGCCAAGATCGTGCGCGCCCAGACCCTCACCCTCAAGGGGCTCGATTACGTGGCCGCCGCCCGGCTCAGCGGCTGGGGCGCCGTGCGCGTGGCCCGCCGCGAGCTGCTGCCCGGCCTCGCCGCGCCCGTCCTCACCTATGCCGCGCTGATGGTGCCCAACAACATCTCCACCGAGGCCGCCCTGTCCTTCCTCGGCGTCGGCGTGAAGCCGCCGACGCCCTCCTGGGGACAGATGATCACCGCCGCCGACGTCTGGTACCAGGCCGCGCCGCAGTACCTGCTGTTCCCGGCCGGTGCCCTGTTCACCACCGTGCTCGCCCTCACCGTCCTCGGCGACGGCGTCCGCACCGCACTCGACCCCCGCGCGGCCTCCCGGCTGCGCGTCGGCACCGGCCGCGCCCGGAAGGAGGACGCCGCGTGAACGGCTTCGGCGGATTCCTGCTGCGCCGCGCGGCGGGCATGGCCATCACCCTGCTCGCCGTCTCGGTCCTCGTCTACGTGGTCTTCTACGCCACCCCCGGCAACGTCGCCCAGATCACCTGCGGCCCGCGCTGCTCCCCGGAGCAGGTGCACCAGGTCGCGGCCCAGCTCCGGCTCGACGACCCGCTCTACCTGCGCTACTTCCACTTCCTGGAGGGGCTGTTCGTCGGCCAGGACTACTCCACCGGCACCTCGGTCGAGCACTGCGCGGCACCCTGCCTCGGGCTCTCCTACCAGAGCGACCAGCAGGTGCTCACCCTCCTGCTGGCCAAGCTGCCGGTCAGCCTCTCCCTGGTGGTCGGCGCGATGGTGCTCTGGCTGGTCATCGGCGTCGGCACCGGCGTGCTGTCCGCCTGGCGGCGCGGCCGGCTCTCCGAGCGGGTGCTGACCGTGCTCACGCTTTCCGGCTGGGCCACGCCCGTGTTCGTGCTCGGCCTGGTGCTGATGATCGTGGTCTGCGGCGAACTCGGGCTGCTGCCCTTCCCGCAGTACGTGCGCTTCACCGACGACCCCGAGCAGTGGGTGTGGAACCTGCTGCTGCCCTGGCTGTCGCTGGCGCTGATCGAGGCGGCCGCGTTCGCCCGGCTCACCCGCTCGGCCATGCTGGAGACCCTCGCCGAGGACCACATCCGCACGTTCCGCGCCTACGGCGTCGGCGAGCGCGCCATCGTCGGACGGCACGCCCTGCGCGGCGCGCTCGCCCCGGTCATCGCGCTCAACGCCAACAACGTCGGCTCGGCCATCGGCGGCGCGGTCCTCACCGAGACGCTGTTCGGGCTGCCCGGCATCGGCCAGGAGCTGGTGCACGCGGTCAAGGTCGTGGACCTGCCGGTGGTGGTCGGCCTGGTCCTGGTCGTCGCCTTCTTCGTCATCATCGCCAACGCCGTCGCGGACGTCCTGTACGCGCTGGCCGACCGCCGGGTGGTCCTCGCATGAGCCTGGTCGAAGTCACCGACCTCACCGTCGAGTTCGGCGCCCTGCGGGCCGTGGACGGACTCTCCTTCACGCTGGAGAAGGGGGCCGCGCTGGCGCTCGTGGGGGAGTCCGGGTCCGGCAAGTCCACCGTCGCCGGTGCGCTGCTGGGGCTGCACCGGGACACCGGGGCACGGCTCGGCGGCTCGGTCCTGGTCGCGGGCACCGACGTGGCCGCCGCCTCCGACGCCGAGCTGCGCAAGCTGCGCGGGGCCAAGGCCGCCATGGTCTTCCAGGACCCACTGTCCTCCCTCGACCCGTACTACGCGGTGGGCGACCAGATCGCCGAGGTGTACCGCGTCCACACCCGCGCCCCCCGGCGGGCGGCACGCGCGCGGGCCGTCGAGGTGCTGGACCGGGTCGGCATCCCGGACGCCGCCCGGCGCGCCCGGTCCCGGCCGCACGAGTTCAGCGGGGGCATGCGCCAACGGGCGCTCATCGCCATGGCGTTGGCGTGCGAACCGGAGCTGCTCATCGCGGACGAGCCGACCACCGCGCTCGACGTCACCGTGCAGGCCCAGATCCTCGACCTCTTGCACACCCTGCGCCAGGAGAACGGGCTCGGTCTGCTGCTCGTCACCCATGACGTGGGCGTCGCCGCCGAGAGCGCCGAGGACGTGCTCGTCATGCGGCACGGCCGAGCTGTCGAACACGGGCCGCTGCGCCAGGTGTTGACCGCGCCGGAGCAGCCTTACACCCGTGAACTCCTCGCCGCCGTACCGCGCGTGGACGTTGTCCGTGCCGCGTCCGTCGAGCAGCCGGGG
This sequence comes from Streptomyces sp. NPDC002176, assembly GCF_044903645.1. NCBI lineage: Bacteria > Bacillati > Actinomycetota > Actinomycetes > Kitasatosporales > Streptomycetaceae > Streptomyces > Streptomyces sp. NPDC002176. The sequence continues at coordinate 573,487 of NZ_JBJDQW010000002.1, read as the reverse complement.
GAGACCGTGCTCGAAGTGGCCGCGCTGCGGCGGGAGTTCGGGCGCGGGAGGCGGGCGTTCACCGCCGTGGACGACGTCTCGCTGACCCTGCGCCGGGGCGAGACCCTGGGCATCGTGGGGGAGAGCGGCAGCGGCAAGACCACGCTGGGCCGCATGCTGGTCGGACTGCTGGAGCCTTCTTCCGGCACCATCCGGTACGAGGGACGCGCGCACCGCGGGGTCGACCCGTCCGTGCAGATGGTGTTCCAGGACCCCGCCTCCTCCCTCAACCCCCGCCGCACGGTGGGCGATTCGATCGCCGACCCGCTGCGCGCCAAGGGGGAGCTGGACGACAAGGCCGTACGGGAACGCGTGACCGGACTGCTGGAGCGGGTCGGTCTCGAAGCGGCCCACCACGACCGCTATCCGCACGAGTTCAGCGGCGGACAGCGCCAGCGCGTCGGTATCGCGCGGGCCCTCGCCGCCGACCCGCGCGTCATCGTCTGTGACGAACCCGTCTCCGCGCTCGACGTCACCACCCAGGCCCAAGTGGTCGCGCTGCTGGACGAGTTGCGCCGGGAACTCGGGCTCGCGCTCGTCTTCATCGCGCACGACCTCGCCGTGGTCCGCCAGGTCAGCGACCGGGTAGCCGTCATGCGCCGGGGGTTGATCGTCGAGACCGGGCCCGCCGACGAGGTGTACGAGAACCCGCGCGACCCGTACACCCGCCAACTCCTGGCCGCCGTACCGGCCCTGGACCCCGAGGTCGCTGCCCGACGCCGGGAGGCGCGGCGGGAGCCCGCTCCGGCGTAACGTTTCGCGTGCGGACCGTCACCGACCGATCTCTTAGCGTGTCGGAACGCGGCTCGCCCGCGAAAGTTACGACCGTTCACCCCTTTTGGTGGTGCGACGGACAACCGTCCGTCGCGCCACCGCCCTCTCCGCGTACGTTCGTCCCGCTGCGAGCCGCCGGGACGACGGCGGCTCCCACACACGGGAGATCGGGGGTGCACGCGTGCGCATCGGACTGCTTACCGAGGGTGGCTATCCGTATGCCGGCGGTGACACCGGGCTCTGGTGCGACCGGCTCGTGCGCGGGCTCGGGCAGCACGAGTTCGACGTCTACGCGCTCAGCCGCGGCGAGCGGCAGCAGGGCGACGGCTGGCTGCCGCTCCCGCCGCAGGTCAGGCGGGTGCGCACCGCCCCGCTGCGGACGGCCGGGGACGAGGGCGGCACGCTCGGCCGCCGCGCCCGCAAGCGGTTCGCCGAGCACTACGGCGAGCTGCTCGGCGCGGTCTGCGGCCCGCGGGAGGGCTCTTCCGCCGAAGTGGCGGACCGTTTCGGCAACGCGCTGTACAACCTCGCCGAACTCGCCCGCGACACCGGCTCCCTGACCGGAGCCCTCCGCTCCGACCATGCCGTGACCGCCCTGGAGCGCGCCTGCCGCACCCCCGGCGCGCCGCGCGCGGCGCACGAGGCCCGCGTGCCCGACCTGCTGGCCGTCACCGACCACCTCGCCCGCGCCCTCGGCCCCCTCTCCCTCGACTGGTACGGCGCGGACGCCCTCGGCGCCGTCGACCTCTGCCACGCCACCTCCGGCGGCGCCGCCGCCCTGCCCGGCCTGCTCGCCCGGCACTTCTCCGGCGTCCCCCTGCTGGTCACCGAGTACGGCGTCCAGCTCCGCGCCCACTACCTCGCGCTCGGCCCCGACACCGCAGCCCCCGCCGTCCGCGCGCTGCTCGCCGCTTTCCACGGGCGGCTCGCCGCCGAGGTCTACCGGCGCGCCGAACTCCTCACCCCCGGCAGCAGCCACGCCCGCCGCTGGCAGGAGCGGTGCGGCGCCGACCGGGCCCGCATCCGCACCGTCCATCCCGGCATGGACGCCGAGCGGTTCGCCGAGGTCGGCGAGGCACCCGACCGCGCCGACACCGACACGCTGGTCTGGGTCGGCCGGATCGAGCCCGGCCGGGACCTGGTCTCGCTGCTGCACGCCTTCGCCGAGGTCCGCAAGGAGGAGCCGCACGCGCGGCTGCGCATCGTGGGCGTGCCCGTGGGCGCCGAGGGGGAGGCGTACCTCGCGCAGTGCCGGGCGCTGGCCGCCCAGCTCTTCCCGGACGAGGCGGAGGGGCTGCACGCCGAGGGGGACAACCCTGTGTCGTTCACCGAGGTGGGGGCGCCCGAGGCGCCGACGCTGCCCGACGCGTACGCCGCCGGTGCCGTGGTCGTGCTGTCCAGCGTGGTCGAGGGGTTCCCGGTCAGCCTGGCCGAGGCCATGTTCTGCGGCCGTGCCACGGTGTCCACGGACGTCGGCGCGGTGGTCGAGGTCATCGGCGGCACCGGGCTCGTCGTACCGCCGCGCAACCCGCGGGCGCTCGCGGAGGCGTGCGTGGCGCTGCTGCGCGACCCCGAGCGCCGGGCGCGGTTGGGGGCGGCGGCGCGGGCTCGCGCGCTGGAACTGTTCGGCGTCGAACAGAACATCACGGCATTTCACGGCATTTACCTGGAGATCATGTCGCACTGTCCGGTGCGGCGGGCCGACGTCGACGACACCGGTGAGCCGCTGCCGTTCGCCGTCCCCGCCGAGGCCCACGTACCCGGCCGCTGGACCGTCCCCACGGCCCGCGCCCTCCTGCGCGGCCGGGGCTCACCCGCACCGGTGCGCGCGACCGAGGGGGCGCGATGAGAGGCGTGGAGAGAACCGGGCCGGGGCCGGTGAACGGCACGGTGACGCCGGAGACCGCCTCCGGTGCCGACGGGACCCCGGAAGCCGACGGCGACGCCCGCGGCAGCGCCCCCCGCCGAGGTGCCGTCGACCCCGTGAAGGCACTGCTGCACCAGCACCGGGAGCTGTGCGAGCGGGCCGTGGACCCGCTGGAGATCGCGGCCGGGCTGGAGTCGCACGGCTTCACCGACCGCTCCGCCGCCCGGTACCGGCACCGGGACGTGTTCTCGCTCGCCGAGGAGCTGTACGCGCGCGTGCCCCGCGACGCGGACCCGTCCCCCGAGCCCACGCCCGGCCCCGGCCCCCGTATCCGTACCGGGTGGGTGCTGCTCACCCTGCTGCCCGGTGCGGTCGCCACGGGCACCGTGGTGGGGCTGCGGTTCAGCCACGGCACCGCCCGCCCCCTGGTGGCCCTCGGCGGACTGCTCGCCCTGACCCTCGCCGTACGCGCCGCGCTCGGCCGGGGCCCCCTCGCGGCCCGCCCCGGCGCCGCCCCGAGGCCCTCCGCCCCCGTGTGGACCGTCTGCCTCCTCGGGTACGCCCTGCTCGGCGACGGCCTGCTGGACGCCGTGGTGAGCGGCGGCCCCGACGCGCTGCCCACCGGCGCCCCGGACGGCCCCTGGCCCGCCGCCACCGCGCCCGTACTGGCCCTCGCGCTGGCCTGCGCCCCCGCCGCCTGGTGCGCCCACCTGCTCGACCTCGGCGCCCGCCGACGGCTCGCGGGCAGCCGGGGCCTGGAGGACTTCACCTCCGGCGCGCGCCCCCTGCTGCTCGGCGTCCTCGCGCTGTACCTGGCCGCGCTGACCGGCCTGCTCGCCCTGACCGGCGCCGCACTGGGCGAGGACCCCGCCTACCCGCGGGCCCTCACCCTGGGCGCCCTGCTGTTCCTCGCCCGCCTCCTCACCGCCCACCGGCACCGGCACGCCCCGGCCGTGGTCCTGGGCGCGGCGGCGGCCGCCGAACTGGCCGCCCCGGCGCTGGTCCTGAGCGGCCGCCTCCCCGACTGCGGCTTCCTCGCCGTCCCGGTGACGACCCTGGTCGACCCCCTGGGGGCGGCCGCGATCCCCACCCTGACCTGCGGCTGCGCGGCCCTCGTCCTCCTGGCCCACGCCCTGCGCACCCTCACCCGAGCCTCGGCCCACGCCCCCGTGGGGGGCCCGGAGTGAGGCATGCGCGCCCCGCCTTCCCCCCACGGCACCGGCGCCCCACCGCCCCTCGCCCTCTCCCCCCATTCATCCCTGACCTGCATCCCTGAGAAGGAGAACACCAGATGACCACCTCCCGACACGGAGTCACCGCAGTGGCCGGGCCCGTGGGAGCAGCCGCGGCGCACACCTCGGGAGCCGCTCTATGAGGGTCCTGCTGATCGGAGCCAACGGGTACATCGGCCGCTTCGTCGCCGACCGTCTCCTCGCCGACCCCGCCGTGCAGCTCACCGTGCTCGGCCGGGGCGACGACGCCGACGTCCGCTTCGACCTCGCCACCGGCAGCCCCGGCGCGCTCACCAGGTTCCTGGACGCCGTGCACCCCGGCGTCGTCGTCAACTGCGCCGGTGCCACCCGGGGCGGCGCCCGCGATCTCACCCGGCACAACACCGTCGCCGTGGCCACCGTCTGCGAGGCACTGCGCCGCAGCGGCTGCGGGGCCCGGCTGGTGCAGATCGGCTGCGGCTCCGAGTACGGGCCCAGCCAGCCCGGCTCCTCCACGGCCGAGGACGCCGTACCCCGGCCGGGCGGCCCCTACGGGGTCAGCAAGCTCGCCGCGACCGAACTGGTCCTCGGCTCCGGCCTGGACGCCGTCGTACTGCGCGTCTTCTCGCCCGCCGGACCCGGCACCCCGGCGGGGTCCCCCCTGGGGAGACTCGCGGAGGCCATGCGCCGCGCCATGCAGGCGGGCGACGGCGAACTCAAGCTCGCCGGGCTCGGCGTCCAGCGCGACTTCGTCGACGTACGCGATGTCGCCCGCGCCGTGCACGCCGCCTCGCTCTCCGCCGCGCAGGGCGTCATCAACATCGGCTCCGGCCGCGCCGTACGGCTGCGCGACGCCGCCACCGTCCTCGCCCGGGTCGCCGGGTACGGCGGTGCGCTCAACGAACTCGACGCCCCGCCCGGCCCGTTGCGCGGCCAGATCGGGCATCCGCGCGGCGACCTGGACCACGCGGTGCCGGTCGCGTACCCCTACCCGGACGGCTGCGGGAGCTGGCAGCAGGCCGATGTGCGCACCGCCCGCGACCGGCTCGGCTGGCGGCCCCGGATCAACCTGGAGGAGTCCCTCGCGGACATCTGGATGGAGGCGGCGTGCCGCATCTGACCAGCGCGCCCGCCGTCACCGGCGTACGCACCGCGATCGGCGTCCCCGACTACGCGCACCCGCTGACCGCGCCCGCCCAGTGGGCCGAACTGGCCCGCCCCGGAACGCCGTTGGACTGGGTGGTGCTCAATGTCGCCGCCGGACCCGGCGCCTGCCCCGACCCGCACTGCCTGGAGGCGGCGGGCAGGCTGCGCAACGGCGGCGTCCGTGTCCTGGGCCATCTGGACCTCGCCCACGGCAGGCGCCCCTTCGCCGACCTGGTGTCCGACGCGCACCGGCACCTCGACTGGTACCGCGTCGACGGCTTCCTGCTGGAGCGGTGTCCCGGTGACCGGACGGCGCTCCCCGAGGTCCGCCGCGTGATCGGCATGCTCCGCGCGCTCGCCGGGGACACCCACGTCGTCCTCGGCCACGGCAGCCACCCCTGTCCGGGGTACGCGGAGAACGCCGACCAGCTGGTGACCTTCCGGGGTTCCTGGGCCGACTACCGCTGGTCGCAGGTGGCCGAGTGGACCGCCGACCACCCGGCCGAGCGGTTCTGCCACTTCGTGCACGGGGTGCCGCGCGGCCATCTGGAGGAGGCGCTGCGCATCGCGCGCTGGCAGGGCGCCGGGACGATCTACCTCACCGACCGCACGGACCACGGCGGCCGGGCCAACCCGTGGGAGACGATGCCCGGCCACTGGGACGAATTCGTCTCGCGGGTCGGAACGGGTGTCTCGGAATGAAGAAGGCCGTGGCAGTGTTACGGGGAGAACAACCCGTAGTGATCGACCGACCAACGGAGTCCCCGTGTCGCTGCCACCCCTGGTCGAGCCCGCTTCCGAGCTCACCGTAGACGAGGTCCGCCGGTACTCCCGCCACCTGATCATCCCAGACGTGGGGATGGAAGGGCAGAAGCGGCTGAAGAACGCCAAGGTGCTCTGTGTGGGCGCCGGCGGCCTGGGTTCGCCCGCCCTGATGTACCTCGCGGCGGCCGGTGTCGGCACGCTCGGCATCGTGGAGTTCGACGAGGTCGACGAGTCCAACCTCCAGCGGCAGATCATCCACAGCCAGGCGGACATCGGCCGCTCGAAGGCCGAGTCCGCGCGGGACACGGTCAAGGGCATCAACCCGTACGTGGACGTGGTCCTTCACGAGGAACGGCTCGAGGCCGAGAACGTGATGGAGATCTTCGGCCAGTACGACCTGATCGTCGACGGCACGGACAACTTCGCCACGCGCTACCTGGTCAACGACGCGTGCGTGCTGCTGAACAAGCCGTACGTCTGGGGCTCGATCTACCGCTTCGACGGCCAGGCGTCCGTCTTCTGGTCCGAGCACGGCCCCTGCTACCGCTGCCTCTACCCGGAGCCCCCGCCGCCCGGCATGGTCCCCTCCTGCGCCGAGGGTGGCGTGCTCGGCGTGCTGTGCGCGTCGATCGGCTCGATCCAGGTCAACGAGGCGATCAAGCTGCTCGCGGGCATCGGTGACCCGCTGGTCGGCCGCCTGATGATCTACGACGCCCTGGAGATGCAGTACCGCCAGGTCAAGGTCCGCAAGGACCCCGACTGCGCGGTGTGCGGCGAGAACCCCACGGTCACGGAGCTCATCGACTACGAGGCGTTCTGCGGCGTCGTCTCCGAAGAGGCCCAGGAGGCCGCGGCCGGCTCCACGATCACTCCCAAGCAGCTCAAGGAGTGGATCGACGACGGCGAGAACATCGAGATCATCGACGTCCGCGAGCCGAACGAGTACGAGATCGTCTCCATCCCCGGCGCCAAGCTCATCCCCAAGAACGAGTTCCTCATGGGCACCGCCCTGGAGTCCCTCCCGCACGACCGGCGCATCGTCCTCCACTGCAAGACGGGCGTCCGCAGCGCGGAGGTCCTCGCGGTCCTGAAGTCCGCGGGCTTCGCGGACGCGGTCCACGTGGGCGGCGGCGTGATCGGCTGGGTCAACCAGATCGAACCCAGCAAGCCGGTGTACTGAGCCCTCCGGCTTCGACGGCCCACGGCTCCCCTGATGATCGGGGGGCCGTGGGCCTTCGCCGTGTGTTGACCTTCGAGTTGGTCGAAGCCCGATGATGGCGCGGTGCCCAATTCCGAGTTGATGCCGATCGGCGTCTTCGCCCAGCGCAGTGGCCTGACGCCCAGCGCACTGCGCTTCTACGCCGACTCCGGACTCCTGCCCCCTGCCGAGGTCGACCCGGTGACGGGGTACCGCCACTACAGCACCGAGCAGCTGGCGCGGGCGACCGCGCTGCGACGGCTCCGAGAGATCGCGATGCCGCTCGCCGGTGTCGAGGCGGTACTCGCCGCCGAGGGCGCCGACGCGGTTCGGCTGCTCGACGAGCATGTGGCGAAGGTCGTCGGGGACGCGGCGGAGGCACGACGGAAGGCCGCCGTCATCAAGTCCGCGCTCGGCGGCGCGGTGCCGGGTCCGACGATCGCGGTGCTGAAGGGGCCCGTGTTCGCGGACGCCGTCGAGCAGGTCCTGACGGCGACCGCGCGTGAGCCGTCGATGCCGGTACTCGCGGGCCTGCGTATCGAGGCGAGCCAGGAGGCGCTCACCCTGACCGCGACGGACCGCTACCGGCTCGCCACCCGCACCCTGGTGCCCGCCGAACGGCCACGGCGGGCCTGGTCCGGCACGGTCGACGGCGACGGGCTGCGGGCCGCGGTCGCCGAGATCCGCCGGAGCCCGGTGGTACGGCTGGAGGCGGTGCCGCACGGGGTCTGGTTCCGGGTGCCGGGCCGGGAGGACCAGTACTGCGGTGTCCTGGCCGAGGAGTTCCCCGACCACCGGCTGCTGCTCGCCTCGCTGGACGAGGTCACCACCCGTGCGACGGTCCCCAAGGACCTGCTGCTGCGGGCCCTCGAGGAGCATCCCGGCGACCGCGTCGCGCTGCACATCGCCCCGAAGCGCGTGGATGTCGGCGAACGCGCCCCGATCCCCGCGACGGCCACCGGTCGGCCCCTCCGGATCTGCTTCGAGCTGACCACGCTCTATCCCGCGGTGAGCACCGCGATCGGCCCCGACGTGATGTTCGACCTGCGGGGCGACGACCAGCCGGTCACGGTGCGCTCCGCCGACCGCGGCGACCTCACCACCCTGATCATGCCGGTCAAGGCCGGTTGAGAGACGACGAGGACATCTCATGACGACGCCCCACGACCCGACCATGGAAGCCATCGGCAAAGCCGTCGAAGCGGGCCGAGCCGGTGAGACCGCCGCCGCCCGCGAGGAGCTGCTGCGCCTGTGGACCACCATCGGCGTCACCGGCGACCCACTGCACCGCTGCTCCCTCGCCCACTACCTGGCAGACCTCCATGAAGACCCCGCCCAGGCCCTGGCCTGGGACATCCGGGCCCTGGACGCCGCCGACGCCCTGACCGAGCAGCGCGTCCAGGAGCACCACGCCGACCTGCACACCGCGGGCTTCTACCCCTCCCTCCACCTCAACCTCGCCGACAACTACCGCCGCCTCGGCTCATTCGAAGCGGCCACCGAGCACATCGACACGGCCCGCTCCCACACCCCGGACCTTCCCCCGGGCCCGTACGGCGACCTCGTACGCGGCGCCATCCAGGGGGTCGCCGAGGCCATCGCGGTCCGGGACCGCACCCGCAGGGTCCCGGCATGAGCGCGCGTCAGGAGCAGACCGTGTTCGGCTTCGGGGTTCTGCCCGTCAACAGGTAGTCGTCGACCGCCTTCTGGACGCACGGGTTCTTGCTGTCGTACGCGCCGTGGCCCTGGCCCTTGTAGGTGAGTTCGACGGCGACGCCCTTGCCGAGGGCGTCGACCATGGCGCGGGCGCCCTCGTAGGGGGTGGCCGGGTCGCCGGTGTTGCCGACGACCAGGATGGGGGCGGAGCCGGGGGCGTGGACGTCGGGGTGGTCGGCGGCGCCGGGGACGGCCCAGTCGGCGCAGCCGGCCATGCCCCAGGCGAGGTAGTCGCCGAAGACGGGGGAGGCGGCGCGGAAGTCGGACAGCTTGCCCTGGATGTAGGCCGCGTCGTAACGGGGTTTCTCGTCCGAGCAGTTGATGGCGATGTTGGCCGGGGTGATGTTGCTGTACTCGCCGTTCTCCGACCGCCCGTTCATCGAGTCGGACAGCAGCATCAGCACCCTGCCGTCACCGTCGTACGCCTGCTCAAGGCCCTCGGTGAGGTACTCCCAGAAGTCCTTGGAGTACAGCGACTGCGCGATGCCGTTGGTCGCCGCCGTCTGGGTCAGCCGACGCGGGGGGATGCCGGGGATGGGCTTCTTCTCCAGGTCCCTCAGCAGCCCCGCGATACGTTTCTTCACGTCCTCAGGGGTGTCCCCGAGGGGGCAGTCCTCGACCTTGGACGTGCAGTCCTCGGCGAAGTTGTCCAGCGCGAGCTGGAACCCGCGCGCCTGGCTGAGCGCCCCCTGCTCCGGCGTCTGGGTCGGGTCCACGACCGCGTCGAAGACCGCCCTCCCCACCCGCTTCGGGAACAAGTGCGCGTAGACACCGCCGAGTTCGGTGCCGTAGGAGATGCCGAAGTAGTGCAGCTTGGAGTCGCCGAGCACCTGGCGCATCAGGTCCATGTCGCGGGCCGCGTCCGTGGTGCGCACATGGGGCAGGATCTTCTTGGACCGCTGCTCGCACGCGTCGTTGAACTTCTCGGTGCGGGCCAAGAGTTGCTTCTGCTCGGCGGTGTCGTCGGGCGTCGCGTCCTGCTGGAAGTACGCATCGAGCTGGGAGTCGCTCTCGCAGAGCACCGGCGCGCTGCGGCCGACCCCGCGCGGGTCGAAGCTGACCAGGTCGTACCGGGTGCGCAGCGCCGCGTAGTCCTCGCCGAACGCGGGCAGCGTGGTGACACCGCTGCCGCCGGGGCCGCCGAAGTTGAACACCAGCGAGCCGATCCGGTCCTTCGCCGGGCCGTCCGCCTTGGCCCGGATCAGCGCGATGCCGATGGTGTCGCCCTTGGGCTCGCCCCAGTCCAGCGGCGCCTTCATGGTCGCGCACTGCCACTTCGCGCCACCGGGCAGCGGAGAGGGAGCCGGGCCGCCACCCTCCGCCTCGGACGGCGCCGGACAGTCCTTCCACTCCAGCTTCTGCTTCGTCAGATCCCCGTGCCCCGACCCGCCGCAGCCCGCCAGCAGGGCGGCCACGAGCACGGCACCGGTCGTCAGGGCGGCGGCACGCGGCCGGGAAGGGTTCGGCATACAGCCATCCTCCCGGCGCACCCGCGACTCCGCGCGGGGCACGGTCCGTAAGGAGTACGGGAGCGCCTGCACCCCAGCCTGCCCCTCCGGCGTCCCCCTGCGCCGGGCGGCGGATTCCGGGAGGCCGCGTCAATCCCCTTGCCCAATGGTCAAGAATCGTTGACCATTACTCGCATGCCTACCGACGATCTGCCAGAGACCTTTCACGTGACCACGGACGAACAGCTGCGCGCCGTCTCGAATCTCACCCGGCACCGGATCATGGCCGTGCTCCGCTTCGAGCCCGCGACGATCACCCAGATCGCCGAGCGGGTCGGCCTGGCGAAGGGGAGTTCCAGCTACCACGTGCGGCTACTGGAGCGCGCGGGCCTGGTGAAGGTGGTGCGGACACGGAAGGTGCGGGGGGTCACCGAGCGGTACTACGCGATGGCGGCGCGGTCGATCGTGCTGCCTGATCCGGGCGAGGGGGGTCCGGATGTGCTGATGCGGCATGCGGTGGCGGATCTGGAGGCGTCACCGACGCAGAGCGAGCGGCACGTACGGATGGCGCATCTGCGACTCACCGACGAGCAGTTCGCGGAGCTGGGAGCGCGGCTGGAGGCACTGGCGGACGAGTACCGGAAGCTGTCCGATCCGTCGCTGCCGGACGCGTCACTCGTCTTCGCGCTGTTCCACCCGGCGCGCCGCGACCAGGCCGAGGGGGACGCCAAGTGACCTCGGACAGACAGAAGTTGCCGACCGGGTTCGGGCGGCTGTGGACCGCGCAGACGATCTCCTCGCTCGGTGACGGAGTGACGCACGCGGCGCTGCCGCTGCTCGCGCTGACGCTGACGCGGGCCCCGATGGCGCTCGCCGTCGTCACGGCCGCCGGGACGCTGCCGTGGCTGCTGTTCGGGGTGCTCGGCGGTGCGCTGGTGGACCGCTGGGACCGTCGGCGCACGATGTGGGTCGCGGACGCGGCGCGCGCGGTGCTGCTGGCCATACCAGCGGCGGCGGCCGTGCTCGACGCGCTGAGCATTCCGCTGCTCGCGGCCGTCGCCTTCCTGCTCGGCCTCGGCGGCCTGTTCTTCGACACGGCCGCCACGGCCTTCCTGCCGGATCTGCTCCGCCGCGACCCCGCCCTGCTGGAGCGCGCCAACTCCCGCCTGCGCGGCTCCCAGACCGCCATGTCCGGCTTCGCGGGGCCGCCCGCGGGCAGTGCGCTGCTCGCGCTGGGGCGGGCGGTTCCGTTGCTGGCCGACGCGGTGTCGTTCCTGCTCTCGGCGCTGCTCGTCCGTACGCTGCCGGTCCTGCCCCGCCCCGTGCCTGAGGCCCGCGAGTCGCTGCTCCGGCAGGCGCGGGCCGGGGCCTCGTACGTCTTCCGGGACCGGCTGCTGCTCGGGCTCGCGCTCCGCCCCGCGGTCGGCAACGTCGCTTTCCTCGCGGTGGAGACCGTCCTCGCTCTCTTCGCGCACGACCGCCTCGGCATCGACACCTACGGTTTCGGCCTGCTGCTCACGGCGGAGGCCACCGGCGGCCTGCTCGGCGCGGGCATCGCCTCCTACCTGGGCCGACGACTCGGCACAGGCACCGCGCTGACCTGCACGGCCGCGATCGAGGGGCTTGCCGTCCTGGGGCTCGCCGCCGCCCCGAACCCGTATGTGGCCGGGCTGGCGCTCGCCGTCTGCGGGGCGGGCATGGGTGCCACGATGGTGCTCGGGCCCTCCCTCCGGCAGGCGATCGTCCCGGCCCGGCTCATGGGCCGGGTCGCCTCCACCTCCCGCATGCTGGCCATGTGCGCCGCCCCGCTGGGAGCCTTCCTCGGCGGCTGGCTGGCCACCGCCTACGACATCCGCACGCCGCTCTACGCCGCCGCGGGCCTCCTGCTGGCGATGACGGCCGTCACGGCCTCCATGACCGACAACCGCCGGGTCGAAGCGGCGCTGCGGGCCGCCGCTCCGGCCGACGGCCCCGACCACCCGGCATCCCGGGCTCCCGTCGACGAGACCGCGTCCGAGCTGGCGTGACACGTGCCGTGCGGGCGTCAGGACAAGCCGAGCGACGTCTCCGCAGCCCCTGAGGGAGCCTCCGCCCCCTACAGCGCTCCCTTACGGGTCAGATGGTTGAACGCCAGCCAGCCCGGCAGCACCGGCAGCCACAGTGTCAGCAGCCGGAACAGCAGTACCGCCGGAGCCGCCACCTCCTTGGGCAGCCCGACCGCGATCAGACCGACGGTGAGCGTCGCCTCGACGGCCCCCACTCCGCCCGGGGTCGGCGCGGCGGAGCCGAGTGCGTTGCCCGCGAGGAAGACGACCGCGACGCTGGCGATGCTGATGTGCGCCGACTCGTCGCCGAACGCCCGGATCGAGGCGTCCAGGCACATCACGAAGCACCCGGTGAGCAGCAGCATGCCGCCGATGCCGGTGACCAGCTTCTGCGGCCGCTGGAGCACGTCCAGCATGCGCGGCACCACCCCGGCGAACAGCGACCGCACCCGCGTGACGACGAACTTCCGCAGCAGCGGCACCGACGTCACCACGAGCACCAGCACCGCGACCGTCAGCAGACCGGCGATGACCGTCCGGGACGGTGACAGCGACGGCGTCTTCTCGGTGCCGGTGAGGTAGCCGAAGGACAGCAGCATCAGGATGTGGCAGCCCAGACCGAACAGCTGGGACGCGCCCACGCTCGCCACCGCGAGCCCCGGCCGCACTCCCTGCCGCTGGAGGAACCGCGTGTTCAGCGCGACACCGCCGACCGCCGCCGGAGCGACGATCTTCACGAAGGACCCGGCGACCTGCGCCGCCACCGTCCGCACGAACGGCACCCGCTCCGGCACGAACCCGAGCAGCGCCATCGCGGCGGCCACGTAGCTGAGCGCGGAGAACGCCACCGCGGCCGCCACCCAGCCCCACTGGGCCTGCGCGAACAGCTTGCCGAACTCGATGTGGGTGAGCTGGGTGAGCAGGAAGTACGCGCCGATCGCGCCCGCGATGAAGCTGATCAGGGTGCGCGGCCTGATGCGTTCCAGCCGGGCGGGCTCCACCGGGGCCTGCGGCCTGATCCGGAGCACCTGGTGCCGGATCTGGGTGAGCAGGTCCTCCTCGCGGGCCTCGTCGATCGCGTCGTCGATGGCCCGCTTCTCGGCCCGCTGCTCGGCGCGGACGGTCTTCTTGTCGGGCTTCTCCGGCAGGGCCGTACCCTCCTCGGAGGCGGCCTCCAGCCGGGCCTGCTTGGCCAGCCGGGACGACTCCAGCACCGCCTCCCGCTCCCGTTCCGCGCGCTCGCGGCCCAGCTTGCGCAGGGTGGCGCGGGTGGAGCGGGTCAGCGCGATGGGCTGGAGCATCGGCAGGCAGTCGGCCACCGCGTCCGGGCCGAGCACCGCGACCGCCGACGCCACGGCCCGCTCGGCGCCGACCCGCAGGCCGAGCGTGGTGAGCATCTGGGCCACGTCCATGCGCAGCAGCAGATCGCCCGCCGCGATCTCCCCGCCGCGCAGCTCGGCGAGGATCACCTTGCCGGAACGATCCACCAGCACCGCGTCGCCCGCGAGCCTGCGGTGCGCGATGCGCCGGGACTGCAGCGCCCGCACCTGGTGCCAGACCTTGTGCAGCAGCTCGTCGGTGATCTCGTCGTCGGCCAGCGAGTCCAGGGTGCGGCCGCCGGTGTGCTCGTAGACGAGGATGACCGCGTCCGGGCCCAGCTCGGAGGTGGCGATCAGCTTGGGGGCGTTGGCTCCGGCCGCGATGGCCGCGTACGCGAGGAGCGCCTCCTGCTCCAGGGCCTGTCTGAGGGACTGGAGGCTGGAGCGGGTGGCGAAGCCGCGCAGGGTGAGGTTGCGCCAGGCCCGGTAGAAGAAGCCCTGCGCCTGCTGTTCCCGGTCGACGACGGTCACGTCGAGTGGTGGGCCGTCCTCCAGGGTGACGAAGTAGCGCCGCCCCCGGTCGCCGTTCTCCGCCTCCGGGCCCTCCTCGCGGACCGCGCTGACCGGGTGGAAGCCGACGTGGCGCAGGCCCGCCATCAGGGTGCGGCCGGTGGGGCGGACGTTGGGGGAGCCGACGGCGTAGAGGGTGCCGTAGGCGATGGTCCAGCCGATGAGCACGGTCAGGATGATGGCGAACGGCGTGGTGTAGCCGGTGACCAGCATGGAGAACGCGTCCAGCAGCAGCACGATCCACAGCACCGCGCGCCAGCGGGGTCTGCGGGACATGCCGACGGCCGTCATATAGGCGATGACGGGCGCGAGATAGCCGTGCACCGGGTCGGTCAGCGCGTGGACGTCGCCGGGGGCGGGCTGGGTCAGCGCTTCCTGGATGGAGCTGGGGGCGGCGCGGGCGACCCAGAGGTCCGTGGCCAGGGTGACCCCGTGCGCGAGGACCGCCGCGAGCACACCGTCCGCGATCCGCAGCCCGTCGCGTTTGATCAGCCGCTCGATGGCGAAGGCCACGGGCACCAGCAGGATGGCGATGCTGGACGCCAGCCCCGCGATCTTGATCAGCAGGTCGGGCGCCTGGCCGGTGCCCTTGTTGATGTCCTGTTCGAGCCCCGAGGTGGTGCCGTGCGCGAACGCGGCGATGGCGAGCAGCAGGGCGATCGCCAGCACGCCCACCAGCAGCCGCATGAGGTCGGAGGGGCGGTGCACGCGCGCGGGGAGCAGCGGTTCGTCGCCCTCGACCTCCTCCAGGACGTCGTCACCGGGGCGCCTGGGGGCGTACGCCCGCGCGGGGACGCCCGCTTCGCCGCCTTCACGCGCGCGTGGGCCCGTGTCCTCGGCGGGGCCGTCGATGGCTTCGCGGGAGGTGCCGGGGCGCGCGGACGCGCCAGAGGTGCCCTCCGCGTCGTCGGGGTGCACACCCTGCTTGTTCATGGTCTCTTCTTGGTCTCGTATCACCGGTCACCGCCCGCACGATGGTGGCACGACTGAGGGGCACGAGGGGGCATCAGGGTGCGGATCGGGGTGCGAAAAGTGCGTTTGGGCGGACCGTGGGCCCGTCCGGACGCCCCTGGCCGGCCTCGTCCCATTGTCGTAGGCGTACGGCAGGATGGGGTGGATGAGCGAGCAGAGCCCTGCCGGGGAGGGGCACCCGGACGAACTTCCGGCGTACGCCGAGCGCGTGCTCGACGTGGCCGACCGCATCCCGCCGGGCCGGGTGATGACCTACGGGGACGTCGCGGAGTGGCTGGAGGAGGGCGGCCCGCGCCAGGTGGGCCGGGTGATGGCGCTGTACGGGGGCGCGGTGCCGTGGTGGCGCGTGGTGCGGGCCGACGGGGCGCTGCTGCCCGGCCATGAGCTGCGCGCCCTGGACCAGTACCGCGCCGAGGGCACCCCGCTGAAGCAGGCGTCCCGCGCCGCCGAGGGGCATCTGCCGCGCCTGGACATGAGACGGGCCCGCTGGGACGGCGCCCCGCAGAACCACAGCTGAGGGCCTGCGGCAAGGGCTGCGGCTCAGGTCCGCTCGTACGGGGGACAGCGGGCACGTCCGCGACATGACGTACGTTCGTTGGGGCGGGAACCCCCGAGGCGCCCGCCTCCCTACGTCCCCACGACCACCCCGCACCACCACCAGGACCGGCGAACCACGTGAGCACCACCTCCTCCACCGGACGCCTGCCGCACCCCCAGGGTCGGCAGGCGCCTCGTGGTGCCTACCGGCTGCTCCGCACCCCGCCCGCGCAGACACCGCCGCCCCGCCCGGACGCCGCCCAGCGCGCGGTGATCGAGCACGGGAGCGGCCCGCTGCTCGTCCTCGCCGGGCCCGGCACCGGCAAGACGACCACCCTGGTGGAGTCCGTCGCCGCGCGCGTCGCCCGGGGCGCCGACCCCGAACGCGTCCTGGTGCTCACCTTCAGCCGCAAGGCCGCCGTCGAGCTGCGCGACCGGATGGCCCGGCGCATGGGCGCCGCCCGCGCGCCCCGCGCCACCACCTTCCACTCCTACTGCTACGCCCTGGTCCGCGCCCACCAGGACAGCGACCGCTTCGCCCAGCCGCTGCGCCTGCTCTCCGGCCCCGAGCAGGACGTCACCGTGCGCGAGCTGCTCGCCGGGCAGCCCGAGCTGGAGCGGCTCGGGCTGACCCATGTGCGCTGGCCCGACGACCTGCGCGCCTGCCTG
The DNA here is from genome assembly GCF_044903645.1 of Streptomyces sp. NPDC002176. Taxonomy (NCBI): domain Bacteria; kingdom Bacillati; phylum Actinomycetota; class Actinomycetes; order Kitasatosporales; family Streptomycetaceae; genus Streptomyces; species Streptomyces sp. NPDC002176. Next base: position 557,211 of record NZ_JBJDQW010000002.1, on the reverse strand, counting down.
ACCACGCGCGGCTTCGCCGACGAGGTCCGCGCGGTCCTCGCGCGCAGCCGCGAGCTGGGGCTCGCGCCCGGCGCGCTGGACGCCTTCGCACGCCGCATCGGGCGCCCCGACTGGCGCGCGGCGGCCGCGTTCCTCGCCGAGTACCTGGACGTGATCGACCTCCAGGGCGTCATCGACTACGCCGAACTCGTCCACCGCGCGGTGCTCCTCGCCCACCGCCCCGAGGTCGCCGAGCGCCTCGCCGCGTCCTACGACGCCGTGTACGTCGACGAGTACCAGGACACCGACCCCGCGCAGGTACGGCTGCTGCACGCGCTGGCCGGAGGCGGCCGCACCCTGGTCGCCCTCGGTGACCCCGACCAGTCGATCTACACCTTCCGGGGCGCCGACGTGAACGGCATCCTCGACTTCCCGGCCGCCTTCCCGCGCGCGGACGGCCGCCCCGCCCCCGTCGAGGTGCTGCGCACCAACCGTCGCTCCGGGGCGGACCTGCTGGCCGCGACCCGCCGCATCACCCAGCGCATGCCGCTGTCCCAGCTCCCCGCCGAGAAGCTGCGCGTCCACCGCGAGCCCACGGCCGTCCGCGACGGCGGCCAGGTGGAGGCGTACACCTACCCGACGCCCGGCACCGAGCTGGACAACATCGCCGACATCCTGCGCCGCGCCCACCTCGAGGACGGCATCCCGTGGAACGAGATGGCGGTCCTCGTCCGCGCGGGCTCGCACAGCATCCCGACCTTGCGCCGCGCCCTGACGGCGGCGGGCGTCCCCCTGGACATCGACGGCGACGACCTCCCGCTGCGCCACGAACCGGCGGTCGCACCGCTGCTGACGGCACTGCGGGCGGTTGCGGTGGCGGAGGCGGGGCCCGCCGGGGAAGCCGACGAGGCCGAGACCCCGGAAACCCCCTGGCTGGACGCCGAGACCGCCATAACGCTCCTCTCCTCCCCCCTCGGCGGCATGGACGCCGCCGATCTGCGCAGGCTCGGCCGGGCCCTGCGCGAGGAGGAGCGGGCTGCCGGAGAGGCCCTGCCCGCCCCCTCCGACGTACTGCTGGCCCAGGCGCTCGCGGAGCCGGAGCGGCTCGTCGCGCACGACCCGGCGTACGCGCGCGGGGCGCAGCGGCTGGGCGCGCTGCTGCGGAAGGCGCGCACGTGCCTGGCCGAGGGCGGCACCGCGGAGGAGGCCCTGTGGGCGCTGTGGAACGGCACCCCCTGGCCCAGCAGGCTGGAGCGGGCCGCGCGGCGCGGGGGCGCGGCGGGCCGTAACGCCGACCGGGACCTGGACGCCATGTGCGCGCTGTTCGCCACCGCCGCCCGCGCGGAGGAGCGCACCGGCGGACGCGGCGCGCTGAACTTCCTGGAGGAGATCGACGCCGAGGACATCGCCGCCGACACCCTCACCCGCCGCGCGGTGCGCCCCGACGCCGTACGCCTGATGACCGCGCACCGCTCCAAGGGGCTGGAATGGCGGCTGGTGGTCGTCGCGGGCGTGCAGGAGGGGCTCTGGCCCGACCTGCGCCGCCGGGGCTCCCTGCTGGAGGCCGACCGGATCGGCCGGGACGGCCTCGCCGAGCCGCTCACCCCGGGCGCGCTGCTCGCGGAGGAGCGCAGGCTGTTCTACGTGGCCGCCACGCGCGCGCGGGACCGTCTCGTCGTCACCGCCGTGAAGGCCCCGGCCGACGACGGCGACCAGCCGTCCCGCTTCCTGACCGAGCTGGGCGTCGAACCCCGCGATGTCACCGGCCGCCCGCGCCGCCCGCTGGCGGTCGCCGCGCTCGTCGCGGAGCTGCGCGCCACCACCGTCGACCCGGACGTCTCGGACGGACTGCGGGACGCGGCCGCGCGGCGGCTGGCCCGGCTCGCCGCGCTCGCCGACGAGGACGGCCGCCCGCTGGTGCCCGCCGCGCACCCCGACCGCTGGTGGGGGATGTACGTGCCGACCGCGAGCAAGGTGCCGCTGCGCGACCGCGACCAGCCCGTGGTGCTCTCCGGCAGCGCGCTGGACCAGCTCGCCAATACTTGCGCCCTCCAGTGGTTCCTGGGCCGCGAGGTGAAGGCAGACGCGCCCGCCACGGCCGCCCAGGGCTTCGGCAACGTCGTCCACGTCCTGGCCGACGAGGTGGCCTCCGGCCGTACCCCCGCCGACCTCGACGTGCTGATGGAACGCCTGGACTCGGTGTGGAACGCGCTCGCCTTCGACGCGCCCTGGAAGTCCGTCCAGGAGAAGGAGACCGCCCGCGCGGCGCTCGAACGCTTCCTGAACTGGCACGTCCTGGACCGTGCCACCCGCACGTCCATAGCCAGCGAGCGGGACTTCGACGTGACCCTGGAGGCGGGCGAGTACCAGGTCCGCATCAAGGGCCAGATGGACCGCGTCGAGACGGACGGCGACGGCCGGGCCTACGTCGTGGACTTCAAGACCGGCAAGAACGCCCCCACCGCCGCCGAGGTGGACCGCCATCCCCAGCTCGCCGTCTACCAGCTCGCCGTGGCCGAGGGCGCGGTGGACGACGCCTTCGACGGCGCCCGCCCGGAGCCCGGTGGCGCGGAACTCGTCCAGCTCCGACAGGGCGCGGCGAAGAAGGACGGCGGGGAGACGCTGCCCAAGGTGCAGGCGCAGCAGCCGCTGGAGGGGGAGTGGGTCGGGGACCTGCTGGCCACCGCCGCCGGGAAGGTGCTGGACGAGCGGTTCACCCCCAGCACCGGCCAGCACTGCGCGCACTGCTCCTTCCGCGCCTCGTGCAGCGCCCGCCCCGAGGGACGGCAGGTCGTGGAGTGACCGCACGCGCCGGAGTGACGTACGGCACCGTGGCACCCCGCTGACCTGCGCTTTCCACAGCCTCGGCGTCCGCTTGTCGGTGGTCGCCGCTAGCCTTCCCCGCATGCCCGCGCACCTCACCGACCCCGAGCAGCTCAAAGAGCTGCTCGGCATCCCGTTCACCCCGGAGCAGACGGCCTGCGTCATCGCGCCGCCCGCCCCGCAGGTGATCGTGGCCGGAGCCGGATCGGGCAAGACCACCGTGATGGCCGCCCGCGTGGTCTGGCTGGTCGGCACCGGCCAGGTCGCCCCCGAGCAGGTGCTCGGCCTGACCTTCACCAACAAGGCGGCCGGTGAACTCGCCGAACGCGTCCGCAAGGCGCTGATCAGGGCCGGGATCACCGACCCGGACGCGATCGACCCGGACAACCCGCCCGGCGAGCCGGTCATCTCGACGTACCACGCCTTCGCCGGACGGCTCCTCACCGACCACGGCCTGCGTCTCGGCCTGGAGCCCAGCTCCCGGCTGCTCGCGGACGCCACCCGCTACCAGCTCGCCGCCCGCGTGCTGCGCGAGGCGCCGGGCCCGTACCCGGCGCTGACCCGCTCCTTCGCGGACCTCGTCACCGACCTGCTGGCGCTCGACTCCGAGCTGTCCGAGCACCTGGTCGACCCCGAGGAACTGCGCGTCTGGGACGCCGACCTGCGGACCACCCTGGACGGGGCCAGGCTCAGCAACGCCGACCTGCGCAAGGTCCCGGAGACGCTGGCCGCGCGCGCGGAACTCGCCGGGCTGGTCCAGCGCTACCGGGCCGCCAAGCGCACCCGCGACCTGCTCGACTTCGGCGACCAGATCGCCCTGTCGGCCCGCCTCGCCCGCATCCCCGAGGTGGGCCGCGTGCTGCGCGAGGAGTTCCGGGTCGTCCTGCTGGACGAGTACCAGGACACCTCCGTCGCCCAGCGCGTCCTGCTCGCCGGGCTCTTCGGCCAGGGCACCGGCCACCCGGTCACCGCCGTCGGCGACCCCTGCCAGGCCATCTACGGCTGGCGCGGCGCCTCCGTGGCCAACCTGGACGACTTCCCCGAGCACTTCGCCCGCGCCGACGGCAGCCCCGCCACCCGGCAGGCGCTCAGCGAGAACCGGCGCAGCGGCGGCCGCCTCCTCGACCTCGCCAACGGCCTCGCCAAGCCCCTGCGCGCCATGCACGCGGGCGTGGAGGCACTGCGCCCCGCCCCCGGCGCCGAACGCGACGGTCTGGTCCGCTGCGCCCTGCTGCCCAGCCACGCCGAGGAGATCGCCTGGCTGGCCGACTCCCTCGCCCACCTGGTGCGCACCGGAACCCCGCCCGGGGAGATCGCCGTCCTGTGCCGCACCGCGACCGACTTCGCGGAGATCCAGGGCGCGCTGGTCGCCCGGGACGTGCCCGTGGAGGTCGTCGGGCTGTCCGGGCTGCTGCACCTGCCCGAGGTCGCGGACCTGGTCGCCGTCTGCGAGGTGCTCCAGGACCCCGGCGCGAACGCCGCCCTGGTCCGGCTGCTCACCGGCCCGCGCTGGCGCATCGGCCCGCGCGACCTGGCCCTGCTCGGCCGCCGCGCCCGGCTGCTCGTCGCCCACGCGCGCGTGGACGGCGCCGACGACCCCGACCGCAGGCTCGCCGAGGCCGTCGAGGGCGTCGACCCCTCCGAGGTGACCTCGCTCGCGGACGCCCTGGACACCTTCCTGGAGACCTCCTTCGGCACCGAGGGCTACGACGACGACCTGCCGTTCTCCCCGGACGCGCGCGTGCGGTTCGCCCGCCTCGCCGCCGAACTGCGCGACCTGCGCCGCAGCCTCTCCGACCCGCTGATGGACGTGCTGCACCGGGTGCTCGCCGTCACCGGCCTGGAGGTCGAGCTGTCGGCGTCCCCGCACGCGCTGGCCGCCCGCCGCCGCGAGACCCTGTCCAACTTCCTCGACGTCGCCGCCTCCTTCGCTGCCGGTGACGGCGAGGCCACCCTGCTCGCCTTCCTCGCCTTCCTGCGCACCGCCGCCCAGTACGAGAAGGGCCTCGACAACGCGCTGCCCGGCGGCGAGAACACCGTCAAGGTGCTCACCGCGCACAAGTCCAAGGGGCTGGAGTGGGACGTGGTCGCCGTCCCCGGCCTGGTCAAGGGCACCTTCCCCAGCGCCCAGGGGCGCGAGAAGTGGACCGCGCAGGCCAAGGTGCTCCCGCACGCCCTGCGCGGCGACACCGCCACCCTGCCCGACGTCGGCTCCTGGGACGCCAAGGGCATCAAGGGCTTCCACGAGGCCATGAAGGAGCACCAGCTCACCGAGGAGCTGCGCCTCGGCTACGTCACCTTCACCCGCCCCCGCTCCCTCCTGCTCGGCTGCGGCCACTGGTGGGGCCCCAGCCAGAAGAAGCCGCGCGGCCCCTCCGACTTCCTGACGGCCCTGCACGACCACTGCACCGCCGGGTACGGCGAGACCGAGGTGTGGGCGGACGCCCCCGAGGAGGGCGACGAGAACCCCGCCCTGCACACCGCCGACGCCGACCAGGCGTGGCCGCTGCCCCTGGACGCCCTCGCCTTCGAACGCCGTCAGCGGGCCGCCCACACCGTCCGCGCCCACCTCCACACCCCGCCCACCGCGGCCCCCGTCCCGTACGACGACCCCGAGTGGCCCACCGCGCCCCCGGACGACGAGGACCCGTACGACGCCTTGGACGAGCCCGGCGACTGGGACGCCCTGAGCGCCAACCGCCCCGTGCTCCCCGTCCCGCACCAGGCGTCCGCCCCCGAGCCACTCACCCCGGAGGAGTCACGCGCGGTCGCCTCCTGGGACCGGGACCTGGACGCCCTCGCCGGGGAACTGATGCGCGCCCGGCGCGGTGTCACCGACGTACCGCTGCCCGCCGTCCTCACCGCCACCCAGATGCTCCGGCTCGCCGAGGACCCGGACGGGCTCGCGCAGGAACTCGCGCGCCCCATGCCGCGCCCCCCGCAGCCCGCCGCACGCCGGGGCACCCGCTTCCACGCCTGGGTCGAGTCCCGCTACGAGGAGCTGATGCTGCCCCTGCTGGAACCGGACGACCTGCCCGGCACCGACGCCGAGATCGCCGACGAGGCCGACCTCGAAGCCCTCAAGGAAGCCTTCGAGCGCACCGAGTACGCCCGGCGCACGCCCTACCGAGTCGAGGTCCCCGTCCAGCTCACCCTCGCCGGGCGGGTCGTACGCGGCCGGATCGACGCCGTCTACAAGGACGGCGACGGCGAGGACGCCACGTACGAGATCCTCGACTGGAAGACCGGCCGCACCCGCAGCGCCGACCCCCTCCAGCTCGCCGTCTACCGGCTGGCCTGGGCCGAGCAGCAGGGCATCCCGCCCGAATCGGTCACGGCCGCGTTCCTGTACGTGCGCACCGGCGAGGTCGACCGTCCGGCCGGGCTGCCCGGCCGGGCGGAGCTGGCGCGACTGCTCGAAGGGGAGCGAACCGGGGCGACGGGGACGCCTGGGTGTGACGAACCGCCCGCCGAGGATGTCCGTGCGGGCCGATAGGCTCGTGAGCATGAGCCAGACCCCGGACAGCGCCGTCCACGCGTACATCGACCGGCACCGCGCCGCGTTCCTCGACGACCTCGCCGCGTGGCTGCGCATCCCGTCCGTGTCCGCCCAGCCGGAACACGCCCCCGATGTCCGGCGCAGCGCCGACTGGCTCGCCGCGAAACTCACGGAGACGGGCTTCCCGGTGGCCGAGGTCTGGCCCACCGCGGGCGCCCCGGCCGTGTACGCCGAATGGCCCTCGGACGACCCCGAGGCCCCCACCGTGCTGGTCTACGGCCACCACGACGTCCAGCCCGCCGCCCGCGAGGACGGCTGGGACACCGACCCCTTCGAGCCCGTCGTACGCGGCGACCGGCTCTTCGCGCGGGGTGCCGCCGACGACAAGGGCCAGGTGTTCTTCCACACACTCGGGGTCCGCGCCCACCTCGCCGCGACCGGCCGTACCACTCCGGCCGTCCACCTCAAGCTGCTGATCGAGGGCGAGGAGGAGTCCGGCTCGCCGAACTTCCGCGCCCTCGTCGAGGAGCGCGCCGACCGGCTCGCCGCCGACGCGGTGATCGTCTCCGACACCGGCATGTGGTCCGAGGACACGCCCACCGTGTGCACCGGGATGCGGGGCCTCGCCGAGTGCGAGATCCGGCTGTACGGCCCCGACCAGGACATCCACTCCGGCTCCTTCGGCGGCGCGGTACCCAACCCGGCCACCGCCGCCGCCCGCCTGGTCGCCGCCCTGCACGACGAGCACGGACGCGTGGCCGTCCCCGGCTTCTACGACGGTGTCGTGGAGCTGACCGACCGCGAGCGTGAACTCTTCGCCGAGCTGCCCTTCGACGAGGCCGAGTGGCTGCGCACCGCCAAGTCGCACGCGGCGCACGGCGAGGCCGGATACAGCACCCTGGAGCGCGTCTGGGCCCGCCCGACCGCCGAGGTCAACGGCATCGGCGGCGGCTACCAGGGCGCGGGCAGCAAGACGATCATCCCCTCCTCCGCCGTGGTGAAGCTGTCCTTCCGCCTGGTCGCGGGCCAGGACCTCGGCGCGGTGGAGAAGGCCGTACAGGACTGGGCCGAGCGGCAGGCGCCCGCCGGAATCCGGCTGGAGATCGACTTCAGCCCGGGCACGCGCCCGTGTCTCACCCCGCTCGACCATCCCGCGTTGCAGTCCGTGGCTCGCGCCATGGGCCGCGCCTTCGACAAGCCGGTGCGGTTCACCCGGGAAGGAGGCTCCGGTCCCGCCGCCGACCTCCAAGAGGTGCTCGGCGCCCCGGTCCTCTTCCTCGGGATCTCCGTCCCCTCCGACGGCTGGCACGCCCCGAACGAGAAGGTCGAGCTGGACCTGCTGTTCAAGGGCGTCGAGACCAGCGCCCACCTGTGGAGCGACCTCGCCGAGAACTGGCGCCCCGCCCCCTGAGGAACCCCGCCGTTCGGGAACGGCACCGCGCGCCGGGCACACTGGAAGGACCGCCCGGCCCGGCCGCCCCCGCCCGGCCCTGGTGCCCCTGACCCGTTGCCCGCCTCACCGCCCGCCGAACCGACCGTTCCATTGGGGGAGTTGGAAGCACCCGTGACCACCCGGACCGACCACACCGCAGACCGACCCATCTCGCTCACCGCCCCGAGCGGCATCGACCGAGCCGCCCACCACCGGCTCGACGAAGCCTGGCTCGCGGCGGCGTGGAGCCACCCCACGACCCGCTGCTTCGTGGTCTCCGGCGGCCAGGTACTCATCGACGAGACGTCCGACGGGCGTACCGAACTCGTCATGACCCCCTCCTTCGAGGCCCCCCTCACCGAGGCCCACCGCTACTTCCTGGGCGAGGACGAGGACGGCGTCAGCTACTTCGCGCTCCAGAAGGACTCGCTGCCCGGCCGTATCGACCAGTCCGCGCGCCCCGCCGGACTGCGCGAGGCGGGGCTGCTGCTCTCCCCGCGCGACGCCGGGCTGATGGTGCACGCCGTCGGCCTGGAGAACTGGCAGCGCACCCACCGTTTCTGCTCCCGCTGCGGCGAGCGCACCGTCATCGCCGCCGCTGGGCACATCCGCCGCTGCCAGGCGTGCGGCGCCGAGCACTACCCGCGCACCGACCCGGCGGTGATCATGGCGGTCACCGACGAACAGGACCGCATCCTGCTCGGCCGCCAGGTGCACTGGCCCGAGGGCCGCTTCTCCACGCTCGCCGGATTCGTCGAGCCCGGCGAGTCCATCGAGCAGTCCGTGCGCCGCGAGGTCTTCGAGGAGGCGGGCATCACGGTCGGCGAGGTCGAGTACGTCGCCAGCCAGCCCTGGCCGTTCCCGTCCAGCCTGATGCTGGGCTTCTTCGCCCACGCCACCTCCACCGAGATCGACGCCGACGGCGAGGAGATCGAGGAGGCCCGCTGGTTCTCCCGCGACGAGCTGGGCGCGGCCTTCGAGTCCGGCGAGGTGCTGCCGCCCTACGGCATCTCCATCGCCGCCCGGCTGATCGAGCTGTGGTACGGCAAGCCGCTGCCGACCCGGAGCGCCTTCTAGACGCGAGAACCCCGGCTGCCCTCTGCGTGTTCAGAGGCGGCCGGGGTTCTCATGTCACCGGGGTCAGGCGCTGAGCGCCTGCTTCACCTGGGCGAGGCTCGGGTTGGTCATGACGGCCTCGGGGCCACCGTCGGCGGGCACGACGCGCACGGTCGGAACCGTCTGATTGCCGTCGTTCGCCTTCTCCACGAACGCGAGGGCCTCCGGGTCGTGCTCGATGTTGATCTCGGTGAACGGGATGCCCTCCCGGTCCAGCTGGCCCTTCAGCCGACGGCAGTAACCGCACCACGTGGTGCTGTACATCGTCACAGTGCCCTGCATGTCTCGCGCTCCTCAGGCGGCCGGGGGGTATGTCGTACGTCGTGCACAGGGCCCAACGCGGGGGACCGGGGATGAATTCCCGCCGTGGTCACCGGGGGCGACCCGGTCGTGACCCCCGCCGCACCCGCCGCTGTGACACTCGCCGCATTGACCGCTGTGACACCCGCCGCATTAAAACGACTATCGGGGCCCGCCTGTGGACAACCGACGCGGTGGTCCCGGACAACCTGGCAGCATGGCTGTGTGACAGCAGCAACGCCCTCCCCCCTCCTCCCGCGGACCCCGGAATCGGCCGACGCGGTGCTCGAAGGGCTCGACCCCGAGCAGCGCGAGGTCGCCACCGCCCTGCACGGGCCGGTGTGCGTCCTGGCCGGAGCGGGCACGGGCAAGACCCGCGCGATCACCCACCGCATCGCGTACGGAGTGCGCTCCGGCCTCCTGGCGCCCTCCAGCGTGCTCGCCGTCACCTTCACCAACCGCGCCGCGGGCGAGATGCGCGGGCGGCTCCGCCAGCTCGGCGCCCAGGGCGTGCAGGCCCGCACCTTCCACTCCGCCGCGCTCCGCCAGCTCCAGTACTTCTGGCCGAAAGCGATCGGCGGCGGCATGCCCCGGCTGGTCGACCGCAAGATCCAACTGGTCGCCGACGCGGCCGCCGCCTGCGGGCTCCGCCTGGACCGGGGCGAGCTGCGGGACGCCACCGCCGAGATCGAATGGTGCAAGGTCACCCAGACCGTCCCTGCCGACTATCCGTACGCGGCCGTGAAGGCGGGCCGCGAGACCCCGCGCGACCCGGCCGAGATCGCCCACCTCTACGCGGCCTACGAGAACCTCAAGCGCGACCGCGCCGTCATCGACTTCGAGGACGTGCTGCTGCTCACCGTCGCCGTCCTCCAGGACCGGCACGACATCGCCGACCAGGTACGCGCCCAGTACCAGCACTTCGTCGTCGACGAGTACCAGGACGTCAGCCCGCTCCAGCAGCGCCTGCTCGACCTCTGGCTCGGCGAGCGCGACAGCCTGTGCGTCGTCGGTGACGCCAGCCAGACCATCTACTCGTTCACGGGAGCAACTCCCGACCATCTCCTCGACTTCCGTCACCGCCATCCCGGCGCCACCGTCGTCAAGCTGGTCCGCGACTACCGCTCCACCCCCCAGGTGGTACGCCTCGCCAACGGCCTGCTCGCCCAGGCCCACGGCCGCGCCGCCGACCACCGGCTGGAACTGATCTCCCAGCGCCCCTCCGGCCCGGAACCCGGCTACACCGAGTACACCGACGAGCCCGCCGAGGCCGAGGGCGCCGCCCGCCGTATCCGCGAGCTGATCGCCGCCGGGACCCCGGCCGCCGAGATCGCCGTCCTGTTCCGCACCAACTCCCAGTCCGAGACCTACGAACAGGCCCTCGCCGACGCGGGCGTCCCCTACCAGCTGCGCGGCGCCGAGCGCTTCTTCGACCGGCCCGAGGTGCGCAAGGCGGGCGTCGCCCTGCGTGCCGCCGCCCGCTTCGGCGGCAACGACTCCCTGCTGGACGAGGCGGTCGACCTGCCCTCCCAGGTGCGCGCCGTGCTCTCCGGCGAGGGCTGGAGCAGCGAACCCCCGGCGGGCTCCGGCGCCGCCCGCGAACGCTGGGAGTCCCTGGCCGCCCTGGTCGCCCTCGCCCACGACTTCGCCGCCGCCCACCCGGGGGCCACCCTGAGCGACCTGGTCGCCGAGCTGGACGAGCGGGCCAACGCCCAGCACGCCCCGACCGTGCAGGGCGTCACCCTCGCCTCCCTGCACGCCGCCAAGGGCCTGGAGTGGGACGCCGTCTTCCTGGTCGGCGTCGCCGAGGGCATGCTGCCGATCACCTACGCCAGGACCGACGAACAGATCGAGGAGGAGCGCCGCCTCCTCTACGTCGGCGTCACCCGCGCGCGGGAACGGCTCCACCTCTCCTGGTCGCTCGCCCGCTCACCCGGCGGCCGGGCGGGGCGCAGGCCGAGCCGCTTCCTCGACGGACTGCGCCCCGGCTCCACCGCCACCGTCGGCCGCGCCGCGACCGGCACCGGCGGCGTCGAGCGCGGCACCCCCGGCGGCCTGCCGGCGGCCCCCCGGCGCGCCCAGCGCACCCCGGCCCGCTGCCGGGTCTGCGGCCGCACCCTCACCGACGCGGGCGAGATGAAGCTGATGCGCTGCGAGGACTGCCCCTCCGACATGGACGAGGGCCTGTACGAGCGGCTGCGGCAGTGGCGGTCCGTGGAAGCGGGCCAGAGCGGACAGCCGGACTTCTGCGTCTTCACCGACCGCACCCTGATGGCCATCGCCGAGACCCGCCCCGACTGCGCCGCCGAACTCTCCCGCATCCCCGGCGTCCTGGACCGCAAGCTGCGCCGCTACGGCACCGACGTGCTGGCCATCTGCGCAGGCCACGAGGTCGGCGCGGACCCCCTGAACGCGGTTTCCACGACTGATCGGAACTCGTCGGAAAAATAGTTTGCGCCCGCGCCAGGAATCCCCATAGGTTCTAGGCACGGAAACGGCGGCCTTCTCGAAGGCTGTGATTCCGTGCTGTACTTCTTTATCCGAGGACCGATTCGACCCGGTCCCCAAGACGCCGAGAGGAGGCGAGCCCAATGATCAGCATCGAGACCATCTTCACCAGCCCGGTCAAACTGACCGATCGTCCGGCCGTCTCCCTGTGCATGCTCGGCGCGCCCTCCGAGGTCACCGGTCTGTCCGGCATTCGTGCCGCCCGTCCGGCGTCCTCGCTGCTCTCCGCGGACCTTCCTGTCCGCGAGCGCAATGAGCGACCGACCAAGGCACTGGCAGCGGTAGAGGCACAGGCGCAGGGCGCCTATGCCTTCGCGGCGGCCGGTGCCGGATTCCGGAAGCAGACGACGCAGCACCCCCAGATGTGGGCCTTCCGTGGGCCAGAACCCTGGAGTGATCCAGCCTGATCGCCGATCAGGCAGGCGCCTTCAGGGCCGCGGAACCCCACCCGGGAACCGCGGCCCTTCTGTTTTCCCCGAACGGGGAGGACACACCGAAGGCGCCTCGGTACGACAAAAGAAGACCCGGTATCCAGCCGACACCCGGTCCACCGGCCGGAACGACCAGACGAGGACAACACCCCGTGCAACTCGAAGCGCACGCCCCGTCAGTACCGCCCTCACAAGCGATCACTCAGCTCGGCTCCACGGAGGACCCCGCCTTGCTCCCCCTCACCGCGCTCACCGCGCTCGACGACGCCATCGAGAACCTCGGCGTGCCCGTCCCCTGCCGTTCCTACGACCCGGAGGTGTTCTTCGCCGAGTCGCCGGCCGATGTCGAGTACGCCAAGTCGCTCTGCCGCACCTGCCCGCTGGTCGAAGCCTGCCTCGCCGGGGCCAAGGAGCGCCGCGAGCCGTGGGGCGTCTGGGGCGGAGAGCTGTTCGTCCAGGGTGTCGTCGTCGCCCGGAAGCGGCCCCGCGGCCGTCCGCGCAAGAACCCGGTCACGGCATGAACATCGCACGGATGCACACCGCAGGAACGATCGACCGTCCCCTCACGCACGACCCCAAGAAGCAGGCCCCGATGAAGCCGTCCACCAGCGAGCCCACCGGCTCGGCGACCCCAGACCTCGATAACCGTGGCGTGACAGGCTCGCGCCAGACGAACAGGACCCGCGAAATGCAACTCATCCCAGAAGCCCTGGCTCGTGCGCATATGCACGAGCGCCTGCACGACGCCGAGCAGGAGCGCCGGGCCATGAGCCTGGTCACCGCCCGGCGGATGCAGCGCCGGGCGGAGCGCGCGTCGCTGCGTGCCCGCCGTGCGCTCGCCGTCGCCGTCATGCAGTAGGCGCCACCCTCGCAGCGCGCTGAGCGCACCCACCCGAAGCGGTGGCCTCCCGGCACCGGGAGGCGAAGTCTTCCCCTCGGGGGCCGGTCCGGCCGAACGGACCGGCCCCCGAGGCATGTCCGATCGGCGTCGTGTCCGCCGCTGTGCGCCGCCTACCCTTGCGCGCCTACGCCTGTGCCGCAGGCGCCTCCGGCGCTTCCTCCTCTTCCTCTTCCTCTTCCTCCTCGGGCTCCGGTGCCTCCGCGTCCGCTTCCAGCAGCTCCGCCTCCGGCCCGAACCCCGGCAGCCATTCCTCCAGATCCTCCCGGAGCCGCACGGTCGCGCCCAGCTGGCACAGCACGCCGATGGTGCTCAGCGTCACCCGGTGGATCAGCAGATAGGACGGCGGCAGGTTCAGCTGCTTGCCGAGCTGGTACGCGGGGGAGCGGGGGTCGGCGACCCGGGCCGCCTGACCGCGCATCCACGAGCGGGTGAAGGTGAAGGTGTCCACCTGCGCGGGCTCGATGATCGGCAGCAGATAGTCGAGGACCGCGTCGGGGTCCAGGTCCATGGACTCCTTGATGAACCCTTCCTCGCACAGCATCTCGTAGACCGGCTCGGCGTCGCCCTCCAGCGTCATCCGCAGCGCCACCCCGATGGTGGACGGCAGACCGCCGGGGAGTCGGTCGACCGTCCCGAAGTCCAGCACGCCGAGACGCCAGTCCTCCTCGCCGTCCGGCCCCGGGGGCAGCAGCCGGAAGTTGCCCGGATGCGGATCGGCGTGCAGCAGGCCGGTGCGCGCCGGGCCGGAGAAGAGGAAACGCGCCAGCAGCTGCCCGGCCCGGTCCCGCTGCTCCTCGGTGCCGTCGGAGATGATCTCGGACAGCGGGACGCCGTCGATCCACTCGGTCACCAGCACCTGGTCGTACTGCTGCACCACCGCCGGGACCAGCACGTCCGGGTCGTCCACGAACTCCGCCGCGTGCGCGGCCTGCGCCTGCGCCTCCAGCTCGTAGTCCAGCTCCTCGGAGACCCGGTCCTTCAGCTCCGCGACCAGCGGCTTGATGTCCATGCCGGGGATGAGCGGCCCCAACAGCCGGACGAACCGGCTCAGTTGATTCAGGTCCGACAGCAGTGCCTCACCGGCGCCCGGATACTGGACCTTGACCGCCACCTCCCGGCCGTCGTGCCACACCGCCCGGTGCACCTGCCCGATCGAGGCCGCGGCAGCGGGCTTGTCCTCGAACTCCAGGAACAGCTCCCGCCAGTCCTCGCCCATCCGCTCCTCCAGCACGGCGTGCACCGTGCGGGTTGGCATCGGGGGCGCCGCTTCCTGGAGCTTGGTCAGCGCGGCGCGGTAGGGACCGGCGATCTCCTCGGGCAGCGCGGACTCGAAGACGGACAGCGCCTGCCCGAACTTCATCGCGCCCCCCTTCAGCTCACCGAGCACCTTGAAGAGCTGCTCGGCCGTCCGCTGCTGAAGCTCCCGGCCGACGAGCTCCGCCGACTCGCCCACGATCCGCTTGCCCAGCCCCCAGGTGGCCCGGCCGGCGAAGCCGAGCGGGAGCGCGGCGAGCTTCGCGGTCCGGGTGACCGCCTTCCGGGGAAGATCAGACATGCGCCCTCCAAGTCCCTGTCGGCCGCGCGACGCCGGTCTCGCGTCGCCGCTCGGCCGACGGCCGTTGCACCGCCATTGTCGCGCGCGGCAGCCCTCGCGTTGAGGAGTGCTCCCCCTCGGCTTTCTCCCCGGCCCGTGCCGGGGTGCTCCCTCTCCTCCTCTCCTTCGCCCCGCAGCCGCATGCCGGATGCGGAGCGACAGGGCGAGCGTCCCAGGTCAGGGCGGGTAGGGCTGCCTCCCAGCGGGTGCTGGTGGCAGCCGGTTCGGCCCCGTCGAGAAAGCTCAGGGCGTGGGCGGCGGCGAGTCCCGCGACCGCCGTGGCCAGGGTCAGATCGCAGGCGCCCACCCGGCGCGCCCTGCCCGAACGCCACTGGGTGATCAGCCGGGGCCACGCCGGGTCCTCGTCGGTGCGGTGCTGCTGGAGACAGCCCGCGCACCCCGTCCGGCCGGGCAGCACCAGCGGCCCGACGACACCGGTGCCCTCCACCACACCCGCGTAGAGATGCGGAGTCCCGGAGATCATGAACGGCTCGGCGAGGGACGGGTCCGGGGCGTGCACCGCGACCTCGTCACGCGGGGCGAGGATCACCAGGGACAGACCTGGCTCGGCGTCCGGGACGGGATCGGGCAGCCTGCCGTGCCGGGTCCGGCGTGGCGGACGGTCCGGGGCCGCACGGCGCACCGCCGCCCGCGCCGCGTCTTCCCGCCGCTCGCCCACCGCCTCCGACGGCAGCCCGCCCGGCGCCACGTCCCACGGCTGCACCCGGCCCGCATCGCGCACCTCGACTTCTCCGATCCCGGCCCCGGACAGCAGCGCCGCCAGCACGGACCCCACCCGGCCCGCACCTAGGACCCGCACCCGCAGGGCGCGCCGGGCGGCGAGGCGGGTGAGCGCGCCGCCCGGCTCCGCCGTGGTCAGCGACAGGGAGGCGAGATCCGGGCGCAGCCGGTCCAGCGCCTCCCCTCCTCTCTCCCGCAGCGCGGTCGCGGCGGGCGAGCAGTCCCGTGTGTCGTCGAGCAGCCCCGCCCGGCCCAGTCTGCCGACCAGCCGGTCGGCATGACCGTCGGGAAGGTCCATCCGCCGGGCCTCCTCCCGCAGCAGCGCCACGTCACGAGTGCCGTCGAGCAGCTCCAGGAAACCGCTCGTCGCCAGGTCCACCGGACCCAGAGTGATCGCGTGCGCCGGAGTCATGCCGAACTGCACGGTGCCGAGATCGCGCCAGCCGCGCCGCAGCGCCGGTTTCACCATCGGATGCATGACGGGCCCCCGTGTCCCCAGATCTCGCGCACACCCGGCCGGGCGCGCGTCGTTCCGCCTTTCGTACGTCGGCCGAGCCGGTCCTGCTCGCTCCGACGACTGCCAGCATGGCCGGGTTCCGGAATGCGTGCCGAAAGTTGTCCACAGGCACGGCGTGATCGTCGTACAAGCTGCTCACGCGGCTTCGGTTGTCCACAGGCCCGGCCCGCTGTCGGCACCGGCGAGTACCTTCGAGACGTGCCCATCGAACCCACGGAATCCACTGGACCCACCCGACCCACCAAACCCACCGGACCCCTCGAACCCGCCGAACAGCAGCCGCTCGCCGCGCACGGCCCCGTCGAGGTCCGGCGCAGCGACCGGCGCCGCCGGACCGTCTCCGCCTACCGCGAGGGTGACCGCACCATCGTGCTGATCCCCGCCCGCATGTCGAAGGCGGAGGAGCGGCGCTGGGTCACCGCCATGCTCGACCGGCTCGCCGCGAAGGAGGCGAGGCGGACCGTGCGCGGCGGTGACGCCGAACTGACCGAGCGCGCCGGGCGGCTGTCGGAGCGGTACTTCGAGGGCCGGGCGCGGCCGGGTTCGGTGCGCTGGGTGACCAACCAGAACACCCGCTGGGGTTCGTGCACCCCGGCGGAGGGCACCATCCGGCTCTCGCACCGGCTGCGGGGGATGCCCGAGTACGTCGTCGACTACGTGCTCTGCCATGAGCTGGCGCATCTCCTGGTGCCCGGTCACGGCCCGGATTTCTGGCGGCTGTTGGAGTCGTACCCGCGCACCGAGCGGGCCCGCGGCTATCTGGAGGGCGTGGCCGCCACCGCGGGGCTGCCGGACATACCGCCGGACGTAGCGGACGACGAGGAGGTGTGAGGTCCGGGACCCGGTTCTGTACCGGGTGTGTACCGGCTGAGGCCGATGTCGGTGTTTGCGGTTAGCCTGACGCGACGTACTAGCTTTCGGGACGGGGGACGGACGTAACGTATGTCCAGGGAATTCCAACGCGGCCACAGGGCCAGGATCAGTGACCTCACCGCGGGTACGGATCTGTACGTGGGTGTGCAGATCTCCGCCCCCGGACTGACCTTCGACATCAGCTGCTTCGGCCTCGACGCCGACGAACGCCTCTCCGACGACCGGTACTTCGTCTTCTTCAACCAGCCGAAGTCCCCCGAGGAGTCCATCCAACTGCTGGGTGCCCAGGCGGGCGACACCGAGTCGTTCCGGATCACGCTGGACCGGATTCCGGCCGCCATCCACAAGCTGTCGTTCACCGCGACCATCGACGGCGACGGGCAGATGTCCCGGATCGCGCCCGGCTATCTGCGCATCGTGGCGGGAGGTGAGGAGGTCGCGCGGTACTCCTTCACCGGCACCGAGTTCTCCACCGAGCGCGCCGTGATGCTCGGCGACCTCTACCTCAAGGACGTCTGGCGGTTCGCCGCGGTCGGACAGGGCTTCGACGGCGGCCTGGAGGCGCTGCTGAAGAACTTCGGCGGCGAGGTCGAGGAGGAGGCGCCCGCACCGGCCCAGCCGGAGCCCGCGACCCCGGCCGCACCCGGCTTCGCGCCGCCCGCCTTCGCCGTCCCCGGCGGACCGGCCACGCCCCCCGCGCCCCAGGCGTTCACCCCGCCCCCGGCGCCCCGGCCGGACGTGCACGCGGCTCCCACCCTGGTCGAACCCCTGACCCCGCCCGCGGGCACCGTCCCGCCGCCCGGCCCGGCCCCGGCCGCCTTCGGCCACCCGGCCCCGCCGAGCGCACCCCTGCCACCCGGCTACGGCCAGGCACCGGCCCAGCCCCCGGCGGCCCCCGCACCCCCCGGCTACAACTCCCCGCCCTCCCACGGCGGACAGCCCACCGCCCCCATGCCCCCCGGCTACGCCCAGGTCCCCGGCCAGGGCACCCCCTCCTACGGCGTCCCGCAGGGCACGCCCCAGCAAGCGGCCGGAGTGGGCGCCGCGCTCCAGAAGTTCAAGGAGGCGCCCACCGGCCAGCGTTGGACCCAGCAGAACCACAAGCTGGTCCGCGTCGACCTCGGCGCCGGAGGCCAGCCGGTGCTGGCCCGGCAGGGCAGCATGGTGCTCTACCAGGGCAAGGTCGACTTCAACTACAAGGGCGCCGGATTCGCCGGACGGCTGGTCGGCAACGCCACCGGCCAGGAGATGCAGTTGATGCGCTGCACCGGCCAGGGACAGGTGTTCCTCGCCGACAACTCCACCCACCTCCACCCGATCGAGCTCCAGGGCGACGCGATCTGCGTCTCCGCCGAGAACGTCCTCGCCTTCGACGAGAGCCTCCAGTACGAGGTCCGCCGGATCGAGGGCCACGGCATCCCCGGCGGCGCGCTGTTCACCATGCAGTTCCAGGGCACCGGCACGCTCGTCGTCAAGACGCACGGCACCCCCGTGGTGCTGCCCGTGACGCCCACGACCTTCGCCGACTGCCAGGCGGTGGTCGCCTGGTCGGCCGCCTCGCAGGTGATCGTCTCCAGCCAGGTCCGGATGCGCCGCAACGCCTACGCGGGCGACACCGGGGAGAGCGTCAACCTCCAGTTCCGGGGCGCGCCCGGCAACTTCATCGTCGTCCAGCCGTACGAGGTCTGAGGGAGCCCGTCATGAACCAGCCGCTCGCGGGCTTCGCCCCCGCACCCGTCACCGCCCGCATGGAGAACCACGGCAGCCACATGCTGAAGGTCGCCATGCAGACCGGCAACGACCTCCTCGCGCGCGTGGGCTCGATGATCGCCTACGAGGGCTTCATCCAGTACGAGCCCAACCCGCCCGCCGTCCGCCAGATCGCCCGCGACTGGATGACCGGCGAGGGCGCCCCGCTGATGAAGTGCTCCGGCGACGGCCTGCTCTACCTCGCCGACTACGGCGCCGACGTGGTCGTGATCAACCTCGGCGGCGACGGCATCTCCGTCAACGCCACCAACCTGCTCGCCTTCGACGCCCAGTTGACCTGGAGCGTGGAGCGGGTCAAGGGACTGGCCAAGTTCGCCGGGCAGGGCCTGTGGAACACCCGGATCTCCGGGCAGGGCTGGGTCGCGCTGACCTCGCGCGGCACCCCGATCGTCGTGGACTGCGGCGGCGGCGAGGACGAGACCTATGTCGACCCCGACGCGCTCGTGGCCTGGTCCCCGAACCTCAAGGTGAAGGGCAAGCGCAGCTTCAAGGCGCAGTCGCTGATCGGCCGGGGCAGCGGCGAGGCGTACCAGATGGCCTTCTCCGGGCAGGGCATCGTCGTCGTCCAGCCCAGCGAGGACAGCACCGACCGCCTCCGGTTCCGGGGCTGAGGGGGAGCACACACCATGCAGAGTCCGCTTTTCGCGCACAACGACCTCCAGACCCAGGAGCGCTGGAGCCTGCAGAACGCGCAGCTGCTCCGCGTCACCCTGGAGGGCCACGACGACCTCCTGGCCCGCAAGGGCAGCATGGTCGCCTACCAGGGCATGGTCGAGTTCGACGCCGAGTACCGGAGCCAGGGCCAGCGCCGGGCCAGGGCCCACACCGGTGAGGGCCTGGACCTGATGCGCTGTCACGGGCAGGGCACCGTCTATCTCGCCAACCTCGCCCAGCACGTCCACCTCCTGGACGTCGAGCAGGACGGCCTCACCGTCGACAGCTCCTACGTCCTCGCCATGGACTCCTCGCTGCACCACGAGGTCATCGCCGTGGACAGCCTCTACGGCATCTCTGGCTCCGGGAAGTACCAGCTCAACATCACCGGACGCGGCAAGGTCGCCCTGATGACCTCCGGCGCGCCCCTGCTGATGCGGGTCACCCCGGACCGGTACGTCAACTGCGACGCGGACGCCATCGTCGCCTGGTCCACCTCGCTGCGGGTGCAGATGCAGGCCCAGACCCACTCCTCCGGGGTGTGGCGGCGGCGCGGCAGCACCGGTGAGGGCTGGGAGCTGAGCTTCATGGGCTCCGGCTTCGCCCTGGTGCAGCCCAGCGAACTGCTCCCGCCGCAGCACGCGCAGATCGGCGGCGGTGTCGCGGCCCAGTTCGGCATGGGCCAGCAGGGCGCCCGGGGGCAGAACCAGGGCAACGTCTGGAGCTGAGGACGCGACGAGTGAAGCGCGGTGAACGTAAGGGGCGCCCACAACGGCGGGCGCCCCTTACACGTTCAGAGCCGGACCACTTTCAGAGCCGGACCACGCTCACAACCGGACCACCTCCGGGCCGGACCACCCTCACAGCCGCGCCCGCGTCCCCTCCAGCAGCCGGACCACCGACTCGTCCGCCACCTCCGCGACCTCGTCGTAGCCGAACCAGCGCAGATCCAGCGACTCGTCGCTGATCGCGTGCTCGGCGCCGCGTGGGGCCAGTACCGCGTACTGCACGTCGTAGTGCCAGTGGCACGGGGCCGGGATCGGGTGCCGGTCCAGGCGGACCGGGCCGCCGGGCAGCAGGGTCAGCCCGGCGATGCCGGACTCCTCCGTCGCCTCGCGCAGGGCCGCGCCCGCCACGGAGATGTCGCCCGGCTCGCAGTGTCCGCCCATCTGGAGCCACATCCGCAGCTTCTTGTGCAGGGTGAGCAGGACACGGTCGTGCTCCGGGTCGATCACCAGGGCGCTGGCCGTGAGATGCCCCGCGTGGCAGGACTTCCACATGCCGTCCGGCTGGGCGGCCAGATGGGCCAGATAGGCGTCGCGCAGCTCGGCCTGGTCCTCGTAGCCCTTGAGCACGAGGACCGCGTCGTCGTACAGGCTCACTCGGTCTCGTCGCCCTTGCTCTCGCCCGTGCCGTCGCCCTCGTCCTTCTTCAGGTCGGGCTTGTGCGCACCGCCGCCCGCCGCCTCGCCGAGCATCTTGTCCAGCTCGGAGAAGTCCAGCTGCTCGCGGTGGACGAAGCCGTCCGGGTCGTCGAGGTCGGTGGCCGTCGGCAGCATGTCCGGGTGGTGCCACAGGTCGTCCCGGCCGTCGACCCCGCGCGCGTCCGTGAGCGAGGCCCACAGGCGGGAGGCGTCGCGCAGTCGGCGCGGGCGCAGCTCCAGACCGATCAGCGTGGCGAACGTCTGCTCCGCCGGACCACCGCTCGCGCGACGGCGGCGCAGCGTCTCGCGCAGCGCGTCGGCGGAGGACAGGCGCGGCTTGGCGGCCGCGTGGACCACCGCGTCCACCCAGCCCTCGACCAGCGCGAGCGCCGTCTCCAGCCGGGCCAGCGCCGCCTTCTGCTCGGGCGTGTCCTCGGGCTGGAACATGCCCTGCTGGAGCGCGTCCTGCAGCTGCTCGGGGTTCTGCGGGTCGAACTGGCCGACCACGTCCTCCAGCTTGGCGGTGTCGACCTTGATGCCGCGCGCGTAGCCCTCGACCGCGCCGAACAGGTGCGAGCGCAGCCACGGCACGTGGGCGAAGAGGCGCTGGTGGGCCGCCTCACGCAGGGCGAGGTAGAGCCGCACCTCCTCCTGGGGGACGCCCAGGTCCTTGCCGAACGCCTCCATGTTGACCGGCAGCAGCGCCGCCTTGCCCGCCGGGCCCAGCGGCAGCCCGATGTCGGTGGAGCCGACGACCTCGCCCGCGAGCACGCCGACGGCCTGCCCGATCTGGGTGCCGAACATGGCGCCGCCCATCGAGCGCATCATGCCGATCAGCGGGCCCGCCATGGCCTGCATCTCCTCCGGCAGGACATCGCCCATGGCCGCGCCGACCCGCTCGGCGACCGGGTCGACCAGTTCCTTCCAGGCCGGGAGCGTCGCCTCGACCCACTCCGCGCGCGACCAGGCCACGGCCGTGTTCGCGCCGGAGGGCAGCGAGGTCGCGTCGTCCAGCCACAGGTCGGCCAGGCGCACGGCCTCCTGGACCGCGGAGTGCTCGGCGGGGCCGACGCTCGCGTCCTTGACGCCGTCCTGGGTGCCCTGGGCGACCGTCTGGCGGGCGATCTGCTTGGCCATGTCCCAGTTCACCGGGCCGCCCTCGTAGGAGAGCATCTGGCCCAGCTGCTGGAACGCCGCGCCCAGGTCGTTGGGGTTCAGGGAACCGAACATCGCGGCGAGCGGATTGTCGGCGCCGGGGGCGCCGAAGCCACCGGCGCCCGGCAGGGAGCCGAACCCGAACGGGTCGGCCGGTCCCTGCCCACCACCGCTCTGCTGGTCCTTCTTCTTGCCCTCGTCGCCGTCGTCCGGCTCCTCCGGCGGAAGGCCGAATCCGAATGGGGTGTCACTCACGGGGTTCCTCGGCTGGTAAGGCCACCGGTTCTCTCCGGCGGCGCGGCTGCCCGACTTCACCACCCAGCGTAGACACCCGGACCGGATAGGGCCTCGGTGCTTCGCCCACAGATGGGCTGCGGCAGGATGGATGCACCTGGTACGGGCGCGTCGTCCGCGCTCGTACTGAAGACAACCGCTGGAGACGCCCGGTGAGTTCCCCAGATCCGCAGGTTCGCGCAGCGCGAAACCCCTCATCTCCGCCCGCATCGCCCTCGCCCGCCGTGCGCGGGCCCGTCGTCGCGGTGACCGGCGCCGCCACCGGGATCGGCGCGCTGCTCACCGAGCGGCTCGCGGCGTCCGAGGAGATCCGGCAGGTCGTCGCCATCGACGAGCGGCGGGGGGAGTGCGCCGAGGCGCGGTGGCACATCCTCGACGTGCGGGACCCGGCGATCGCCGAGAAGCTGCGCGGCGCCGACGTGGTCGTCCACCTGGCGCTCGACCTGGACCTGGGCAGCGACGCGGCCGCCCGCAGCGCCTACAACGTGCGCGGCACCCAGACCGTGCTGACCGCCGCGGCCGCCGCCGGGGTCCACCGGGTCGTGCTGTGCACCTCCGCCATGGTCTACGGCGCGCTGGAGGACAACGAGCTGCCCCTGTCGGAGGACGCCGAGCTGCGCGCCACCGCCGACGCCACCGGGGTCGCCGACCTGCTGGAGATCGAACGCCTGGCCCGCCGGGCGCCCCGCGCGCACCCCGGCCTGAACGTCACCGTGGTGCGCCCCGCGCTGCTGGTCGGCGGCACGGACACCGCGCTGACCCGGTACTTCGAGTCGCCCCGGCTGCTCGTGGTCGCCGACTCGCGGCCCGCCTGGCAGTTCTGCCACGTCGACGACCTGTGCTCGGCGCTGGAGTACGCCGTGCTGGAGAAGGTCGACGGGGAACTCGCCGTCGGCTGCGACGGCTGGCTGGAGCAGGAGGAGGTCGAGGAGCTGAGCGGCATCCGGCGCATGGAGCTGCCCTCCGCGGTCGCCCTCGGCGCGGCCGCCCGGCTGCACCGGATCGGGCTCACCCCGTCCCCGGCGGGCGACCTGGCGTACACGATGTACCCCTGGGTGGTCAGCGGGAGCAGGCTGCACTCGGCCGGGTGGCGGCCGCGCTGGACCAACGAGGACGTGCTCGCGGAGCTGCTGGCGGAGGTCTCCGGTCGGCACACGGTCGCCGGACGCAGGCTCGGCCGCAAGGACGCCACGGCGGCCGGCGCGGCGGGCGCGACCGTGGCCCTGCTGGGCGCGGCGGCGGTGGTACGCCGGGCCCGCAAGGCACGCCGCCGCATCTGAGCGCACAGCGGCCCCCACCCGGCCGACCGGCCACCCCCCGCCCATCCGACCTGCGCCCCCCCCCGTCCATCCGACCGGCCACCCCCTCCACCCGGCCGAACGTCGCATTCCGCCTGCCCCGCCACGTGCGGCACCATGGAGACATGGCACTCACGAACGAACACCCCGGTGAGCAGGCGGCCCCCAGCCCCATCAAGCTGATCGGCATCCGGGACACGCCCCTCTCGGTGGACGAGGTGTTCGCCGCCCTCGGGGACGACGCGGCGGGCGGCATCTCGCTGTTCGTGGGCACCGTGCGCAACCACGACGGGGGCGCGGACGTCGACGCCCTCGGCTACTCCTGCCACCCCTCCGCCGTGGACGAGATGCGGCGGGTCGCGGAGAAGGTCGTCGCGGAGTACCCGGTGCGGGCCCTGGCGGCCGTCCACCGGGTGGGCGATCTGGCCGTCGGTGACCTCGCCGTCGTCGTCGGTGTGTCGTGCCCGCACCGGGGCGACGCGTTCGACGCCTGCCGCAAGCTGATCGACGACATCAAGCACGAGGTGCCGGTCTGGAAGCACCAGCGGTTCTCCGACGGCACCGAGGAATGGGTCGGCGCCTGCTGATCCGCGCGGGCCGGTGACGTTCGGCCCATCGGGTGCTCCGGTTGCGTAACCGCACCCCGCGCGTGAGCGTTGTCCGTGCGAATGGTTAATCTGCTGATCACTCAGTTCGCGGACACTCATGGGGTTGGGAGGTCGGCATGGCGGTGCTCGCCTGGTTGCTGATTCCGCTGATCGCCGCTGTCGCGGCCGGTCTGTGGGGAAGCTGGGCCAACCGGACCCGTAGAACCCGCGGCGACGGCCCCGAACTCGACGGCTACGCGCGGTTCCGCGAGGCCATGGAGAAGTCCCACACGGGCGCCCCCGGAGCCTGACGGGGGTGCCCTGACGGGGCGCTGACACACGTGTCCCGTACTGTCGTGCCATGCCACGCCGTACCGCGACGATGCTCGCGTCCACCCTGATGCTGATCGCGCTGCTCTGCGCGGGAGTGCTCATCCCCGTGCCGTACGCGGAGATGTCTCCGGGGCCGACCGTGAACACGCTCGGGGACCACGACGGCGAACCGGTGCTCCAGGTCTCGGGCCACCGCACCTATCCGGCCGACGGTCACCTGAACATGACCACCGTCCGGGTGACCAGCGCGGACTTCCGGATGAACCTGGTCGAGGCGGTCTACGGCTGGCTGGCCCACGACACCAAGGTCGTCCCGCACGACACGCTCTACCCGGACGGCAAGACCGAGGAGCAGTCCACCCAGGAGAACGCCGAGGAGTTCAGCCAGTCCCAGGAGAGCGCCAAGGTCGCCGCCCTGAAGGAGCTGCACATCCCGGTGACGTCCTGGGTGATCGTCTCCACGGTGATCAAGGACTCCCCGGCCGAGGGCAGGCTGCACGCCGGTGACGTGATCAAGGCGGTGGACGGCACCCAGGTCAAGCAGCCCGCCGACGTGGCCAAGCTGGTGACCAAGCACGAGCCGGGTCAGAAGGTCGTCTTCACCGTCGTCCCCGCCAAGGAGCAGGCGGCCGCCGAGAAGGCGCACCGGACGGCGACGAAGACCCAGGACGTGACGATCACGACCGCCGATTCCGCGGACTCCGCCGACAAGGGCGCCCAGCGGGCCATCGTCGGGATCTCGGCCGGGACCGACCACACCTTCCCGTTCACCGTCGACATCAAGCTCGCCGACGTGGGCGGCCCCAGCGCCGGACTGATGTTCGCGCTCGGCATCTACGACAAGCTCACCCCCGGCGACCTCACCGGCGGCAAGTTCATCGCGGGCACCGGCACCATCGACGACGAGGGCACGGTCGGCCCCATCGGCGGCATCGAGATGAAGACGGTCGGCGCGCGCGACAAGGGCGCCCAGTACTTCCTGACCCCCGCCGACAACTGCGCCTCCGCCGCCAAGGACACCCCGAGCGGCCTCACCCTGGTCAAGGTGAAGAAGATCGGCGACGCCCTGGACGCCCTCAAGGACATCCGCGAGGGCCGCACCGCCGACCTGCCGAAGTGCACCACCAAGGGCTGAAGCTCCCTGCACGCGCGCGGGGCGCCCACCGGAAAACGGTGGGCGCCCCGCGTCGCATCACAAAGGAAAGTCACTCGGAGAACGTCGCCGCCAGCGCCTCCGCCAGCCCCGGCACCAGGTCCGGACCGGTCAGCACCTCGGTCGCCGAGTCCTTCTCCCGCAGCCGGATCGCCGACTCGCGGTTGCCGTCGCGCAGCACCGCGACCGTCATCCGCACCTCCTGACGCTCCGGACGCCCGGCCACCCACTTGGCCAGCTCGGCGTCGCTGAGCCCCTGCGGGACCTGCGTGTCGACGGACGAGGGCAGCATCAGGCGCTCCACGGTGAGCGCGCAGCCGACCACCGCGTCCGGCCACGCGATGGTGGCGAGGAACTGGTCGAGTGCCTTGTCGGCCGGGACCTCGTCCTGCTCGATCGGGGTGAAGCCGGTGTCACCGGTCTCCTCGTCCAGGCCCAGCTGGGCCGCGAGGGAGGGTTCCTGGGTGCGCAGACGCGCGGTGTCGACGAGGGCGAAGAGGCGGGCCGGCTGGTCCCAGCCGAGGCCGGACGCGTACTCGTCGATCTCGAGTACGGCCCGGGTGAGCGGGCTCGCCGCCATGGGAGTGTTGGACATGGTCACAATCCTGCCTCGTTCCCGGCCGAAATCGGGAACCGAGTAAACCGTGAGTAAGTTGCATAGGTGGGGGCCCGCGATCACAGGGGGCCACCAAGGGCCCGCGAACACGAGGGCCTGACGGATCGACAGCGACTTCGAGGTGCGCACCTTGGCTTTCCAGATGCCGGACCGCGGCGGAGGCCCGACGGGGCCACGGATCAGGGCGGGCCGTCCGTCCCGGCGGGTGAGGACCCTGCTCGTGACCCTGGGGGTGCTGGCCGCCCTCGGTATGGCCTTCACCATGTTCGCCGGTTTCTGGACGGACTGGCTCTGGTACCGGTCGGTGCACTACTCGTCGGTGTTCACCACCACCCTGTGGACGAAGATCGGGCTGTTCTTCGTCTTCGGCGTGCTGATGGCCCTCGCGGTGGGCTTCAACATCTGGCTCGCGCACCGCCTGCGGCCCCCGCTGAGCGCCATGTCGATGGAACAGCAGAGCCTCGACCGGTACCGGATGGGGATCGCGCCGTACAAGACCTGGCTGCTGCTCGCCGTCACCGCGCTGGTCGGTCTGATCGCCGGTGCCTCGGCGGCCGGGCAGTGGCGGACCTGGCTGATGTGGGTCAACGGCGTGTCCTTCGGCGAGAAGGACCCCCAGTTCCACCGGGACGTCTCCTTCTACGCCTTCGACCTGCCCTGGTACCGCTTCCTGCTGGCCTTCGGCTTCGCCACCGCCATCCTGTCGCTGATCGCCGCCGCGCTCACCCACTACCTGTACGGCGGACTGCGCGTCACCAGCCCCGGTTCGCGCGCCTCGTCCGCCGCGACCGGCCATCTCTCGGTGCTGCTCGGCCTCTTCGTCTCCCTGAAGGCCGTCGCCTACTGGCTCGACCGGTACGGCCTCGCGGTGAAGTCCAGCGACTTCAAGGCGACGGGCAACTGGACGGGTCTGCGCTACGTGGACGCCAACGCCTATCTGCCCGCGAAGACGATCCTGTTCTTCATCGCCGTCATCTGCGCGCTGCTGTTCTTCGCCACCCTGTGGCGGCGCACCTGGCAGCTCCCCGTCATCGGCTTCGGCCTGATGGTGCTCTCCGCGGTCCTGATCGGCGGCCTCTACCCGGCCATCGTGCAGAAGTTCCAGGTCCAGCCCAACGAGCAGGCCAAGGAAGCCCCGTACGTCCAGAAGAACCTCAAGGCGACCCGCGAGGCGTACGGCATCGACCACACGAAGGTCAGCGAGTACCCGGGCCGGGCCGCGACCGACGACAAGACGACGCTGCGCGACCAGGTCGGCAAGACCGCCAGCATCCGCATCATGGACCCGAACGTGGTCTCGCCCACGTTCCAGCAGCTCCAGCAGATCCGGAACTACTACGGCTTCCCGACCAACCTGGACGTCGACCGGTACCCCACCAAGGACGGCAAGGAGCAGGACACCGTCCTGGGGCTGCGTGAGCTGAATCTGGGCGGCATCCCGAAGAACAACTGGATCAACGACCACTTCCGCTACACCCACGGCTACGGCGTGGTCGCCGCCAAGGGCACCGAGTCCGACGACAAGGGCCGCCCGGTCTTCACCGAGAAGAACCTGCCCTCCAAGGGCGACCTCGGCGAGTACCAGCAGCAGGTCTACTACGGCGAGAAGACCACCACGTACTCCATCGTCGGCGGTCCCCAGAAGGAGATCGACTACTCCGACGACGAGGGCGAGAAGACCACCAGCTACACCGGCAAGAGCGGCGTCAACCTCGACAACCCGCTCAACCGGGCGGCGTACGCGGTGGCGTTCAACGAGCCGCAGATCCTCTACTCCGGGGCGATCGGCGACGGTTCGCGCATCCTGTACAACCGCACGCCCAAGGACCGCGTCGAGTCCGTCGCGCCCTGGCTGACCATCGACGGCGACGCCTACCCGGCCGTGGTGGACGGGCGCATCCAGTGGATCGTCGACGCCTACACGACCAGCAACGGCTACCCGTACGCCTCGCGCACCACGCTCGGGGACACCACGGCCGACTCGCTGACCGCGACCAACAACTCCCGCGCGGTGGTGGCCCAGCAGAACCAGGTCAACTACATCCGCAACTCGGTCAAGGCGACCGTCGACGCGTACACCGGTGACGTCAAGCTCTACCAGTGGGACGCGGCCGACCCGGTGCTCAAGACCTGGATGAAGGCGTTCCCGGACACGGTCAAGCCCCGCGCGGACATCAGCCCGGAGCTGATGGCCCATCTGCGGTACCCGCAGGACCTGTTCAAGGTCCAGCGCGAGCTGCTCACCCGCTACCACGTGACCAACGCGCAGACCTTCCTCAGCGGCAGCGAGGTGTGGCAGGTCCCGGACGACCCGTCCAACGACTCCCGCGACTCGGTCCCGCCGTACTACCTGAGCATGAAGATGCCGGACCAGAAGCAGCAGGTCTTCTCGCTGACGACGACCTTCACGCCGAACGGCCGGGACAACCTGAGCGCGTTCATGGCCGTCGACTCCGATCCGCGCGCCAGCGACTACGGCAAGATCAGAATCCTGAAGCTGCCGACGAGCACCACGGTCGACGGCCCCAAGCAGGTGCAGAGCCAGTTCAACTCCGAACCGTCCATCGCGGAGACGATCAGCCTGCTGAGCCGCGGCCACTCCCAGGTCGAGTACGGCAACCTGCTGACCGTCCCGCTGGACGGCGGCCTGCTGTACGCGGAGCCGGTCTATGTGCGCGGCGGCACCCTGAAGTACCCGCTGCTGCGCAAGGTGCTGGTGACCTATGAGGGCCGGACCGCCTTCGAGAACACCCTGGACGAGGCGCTGGACAAGGTCTTCGGGGTCAAGGGCTCCGAACCGCCGGAGTCCGGCACCACCGAACCGCCGACGTCCACCAACCCGACGGTCCGCCAGGCCCTCCAGGACGCCCAGAAGGCGTACGACGCGGGCCAGGAGGCGCTGAAGTCCGGTCCGGACTGGGACGCCTACGCCAAGGCGCAGAAGGACCTCCAGGACGCGCTGCGGCGGGCCGAGGACGCCCAGTCCGCTGCGGACAAGCCCCGGACCAGCGGCGACTGACCCGAGCCCGCTCCGCGCCGTGCTAGAGTTGTGAACACAACGGCGCGGGGTGGAGCAGCTCGGTAGCTCGCTGGGCTCATAACCCAGAGGTCGCAGGTTCAAATCCTGTCCCCGCTACTGAAAACGAAGGCCCGGATCTCATCGAGATCCGGGCCTTCGTGATGTGCGAACTCATGTGCTGCGTGTTTCATCGGCCGCGCCGCCGCCCGGAGTTGGGCCAACTGTGTTTGACTTGTCTCTCTGTGGGCATGTCGACAAAACGCTGTAGTGACCTCACGGGCTGCGGTACACCGGGTGTACCCAGGTTGCAGGTGGTGCGACGATGGACGTTATGGGGGACAAGGCAACTCTGTTCGAGACAGGGCGATTTGTGCAGCCTTCGGGTGAGGAACCGTCCCGCGACGTGGACGAGGTGGGGGAGGCCACCGAGGACGCCGAGGAGGTGCGCCTCGGGATGGCGGCGCGCACCGGCGACGCCGAGGCCGCCAGTGTCCTCGGCGCCATGCTGCTGCGTCGCGGCGACCTCGACGCGGCCGAACCCCAGCTCCGTGCCGCCGCGTCCGCCGGTGACCGGCCCGCCGCCAACAACCTGGGCGTCCTGCTGCATCAGCGCGGGTACGCCGACGAGGCCGCCGACTGGTGGCGGATCGCCGCCGTCGCCGGATCGGCCGCCGCCGCGCACGCGCTCGGCCGTCACCACCGCGAGCGCGGTGACGAACCCGCCGCCGAGTACTGGCTGCGCCAGTCCGCCGAGCAGGGCCATGTGCTCGGCGCCTACGCCCTAGCCGACCTCCTGGAGCACCGCGGCGACTCCCGCTCCGCGTACTGGATGCGCGCCGCCGCCGAACGCGGCCACCGCGAGGCCGCCTACCGGCTCGCCCGCTCCCTGGACGGCGGCGGCGCCGAGCCCGGCACCGGCCGCGAGGACGAGCCCGGCACCGGCGAGGCGTCCGCCGAGGCCGAGCAGTGGTACCGCCAGGCCGCCGCGCGCGGCCACCGCCGGGCCGCGCTGCACCTCGGCGCCATCCTGGAGAAGCGCGGCGAGCTGAAGGAGGCCGGGCGCTGGTACCTGACCTCGGCCAAGGACGGCGAGGCCCGCGCCGCCTGCGCCCTCGGATTCCTGCTGCGCGACGCCGGGGACACCGAGAGCGCCGCCGTGTGGTGGCTGCGCGCCGCCCAGGACGGCGATGGCAACGCCGCCAACGCGCTGGGCGCCCTGCACGCCGAGCGCGGCGAGACCCAGACCGCCGAGCGCTGGTACCGGGCCGCGCTGGACGCCGGGGACGACAACGGCGCCTACAACCTCGGGCTGCTCTGCGCCGAGCAGGGCCGCACCGCCCAGGCCGAGCAGTGGTACCGGCGCGCCGCCTACGCCGGGCACCGGGAGGCGGCGAACGCGCTGGCCATCCTGCTGCTCCGGGGCGGCGACACCAGCGGCGCCGAGCCCTGGTTCTCCAAGGCCGCCGAGGCCGGCAGCGTGGACGCCGCGTTCAACCTCGGCATCCTGTACGCCGGACGCGACACCGAGTGGGACACCGAGTCCGCGGTGCGCTGGTACGAGCGGGCGGCCGCCGCCGGGCACACCGAGGCGGCCCTCCAGGTCGGCATCGCCCGGCTGCGCGAGGGCGACGAGCAGACCGCCGAGCGTCATCTGCGGTGCGCGGCCGGGGGCGGCAGCGCGGAGGCCGCGTACCGGCTGGCCACCGTGCTGGACGCGCGCCGTCCGCCGGAGCCCGCGCACGAGCTGGGCGAGAGCGTGCACGACAAGACCGAGTGCGAGGAGTGGTACGAGCGGGCGGCCGGTCAGGGCCACCGGCGCGCGCAGGTGCGGGTCGGCATGCTCGCGGCGGCGCGCGGTGACGTGGTCGAGGCGGCCCGCTGGTACCGGGCGGCCGCCGAGGCGGGCTCCCGCAACGGCGCCTTCAACCTGGGGCTGCTGCTGGCCCGCGAGGGCAGCGAGCCTGAGGCGGCCGTGTGGTGGACCCGTGCCGCCGACGCCGGGCACGGCCGGGCCGCGCTGCGCCTGGCCCTGGTGTACGCGCGCCGGGGCGAGCTGGCCGAGGGGCAGCGCTGGGCGGCCCGCGCGGTGGAGCTGGGCCCGGTGGAGGTGGCCGAGCGGGCGGCGCGGCTGCGGGACGCGCTGCGCGAGGAGCTGTCCGCGTGACCTGGGCGGACGGGGTGCGAGGGAATGGATTTGCCTCGGCGGCCATCGGTCCCGTAGTGTCATATTCATCGACGCGGGGTGGAGCAGCTCGGTAGCTCGCTGGGCTCATAACCCAGAGGTCGCAGGTTCAAATCCTGTCCCCGCTACTGAAGGCCGAGGGCCGGAATCCGAAAGGGTTCCGGCCCTCGGTCGTATGCGCGTGAAAGACGGGCGAGAGATGAACGCGGGCGTGAAAAATGCCGCCCCGGTGCGGGGCGGCATGGGGGTGCGGGTCAGGCGGTCGCGCACTCCGGGCACAGGCCGCGGTAGGTCACCTCGACGTCCGAGACCGCGAAGCCGAAGCGCTCGGTGTCGGGGAGGTCGGAGAGCGGGTCGCCGACGGGGTGGACGTCACGGATGGCGCCGCAGCGCGAGCAGACCAGGTGATGGTGCGGGCGGTGCGCGTTCGGGTCGTACCGCTTGGCGCGCCGGTCCGTGCTGACTTCCAGCACCTCGCCGAGGGAGACCAGCTCGCCCAGGGTGTTGTAGACGGTCGCGCGGGAGATCTCCGGCAGTTTCGCGGCGGCGCGCGCGTGGACCTCGTCGGCCGTGAGGTGGACGTGTTCGCCGTCCAGCACCTCGGCCACCACGCGGCGCTGCGAGGTCATCCGCCATCCGCGTCCACGCAGCCGGTCCAGAAGGTCACTCATGGCAGCCAGCGTAACAGGGGGCCGAACAGATCCCGAACAGGTGTGATTTTGGAATCAGGGCAGGGTTGGACTGGGTCCAAGCTCGGTCCGACCCTGCCGGAGCGGGGTCAGAGAGCCGGTTCCGGGGCGCGGGCCGGGGCCCAGCAGCGGATGATGTCGCGGACCGAGACGATGCCCGCGGGCTCACCGCCGTCCAGCACGACCAGGTGCCGGAAGCCGCCGTGGGTCATGGCGCGGGCGGCCTCGCGCAGGGTCCAGGCCGGGGCGGCGAAGACCACGGACGTGGTGGTGTGGGCGTGCGCGGACTCCGCGTCCGGGTCCTGGCCGAGGCCGACGGAGTTGAGGATGTCCCGCTCGGTGAGGATGCCGATGCCGCCCGCGTCCGGGTCGAGCACCACGGCGGCGCCGACCCGGCGGGCGGACATCAGGGCGGCGGCCTGGCGGAGGGTGTGGGCGGGGCCGATGGTGAGGACCACCGTGCTCATGGCGTCTCGGACGAGCGTGGGGGGTGGTGCGGGGGCGGGAACGAGCATGGGCTTCAGCCACCTCCTGTGGAACCCGTGCCGCACAAGCACGGATTCACGAATTCACAAGTGAGGGAGGCTTCAGAGTGACAGGTAAAAAGGAGGTCAACAAGGGGGCGCGCGTGGTCAGTTGAGGGCGCGCGGAGCAGGCGGTGCGCTCAGCCGCCGAGCCGTCCCAGCAGCTCGTCGTGCAGCAGGCCGTTGGAGGCCGCCGCGTCGCCGCTGTGCGGGCCGGGACGGCCGTCGAGACCGGTGAAGGTGCCGCCCGCCTCGGTGACGATGACCGCGTTGGCCGCCATGTCCCACAGCGACAGCTCCGGCTCCGCGCACATGTCCACCGAGCCCTCCGCCACCATCATGTACGGCCAGAAGTCGCCGTACGCGCGGGTGCGCCAGACGTCGCGGGACAGCCCCAGGAAGCCCTCGAGCCGCCCCCGGTTCTCCCAGCCCGTCAGCGAGGAGTAGGCGAACGAGGCGTCGGCCAGGTCGCCCACGCCGGAGACATGGATACGGCTCGCCGAGGTCAGGCTGCGCCCGGTGAAGGCGCCGTGGCCCTTCGCGGCCCACCAGCGGCGGCCGAGCGCGGGCGCGGAGACCAGGCCCACGACCGGGTGGAAGCCGCCCTGGCCCGCCTCCATCAGCGAGATCAGGGTCGCCCACACCGGGACGCCGCGCACGTAGTTCTTGGTGCCGTCGATCGGGTCGATCACCCAGCGGCGGGGGCCCGAGCCCTCGGCGCCGTACTCCTCGCCGAGCACCGAGTCGCGGGGGCGGGCGCGCTGGAGATGGTTCCGGATCAGCTCCTCGGCGGCCTTGTCGGCCTCGCTGACCGGCGTCATGTCCGGTTTCGTCTCGACCTTCAGGTCGAGGGCCTTGAAGCGCTCCATGGTCGTGGCGTCGGCCGCGTCGGCGAGCACATGGGCGAGGCGCAGATCGTCGAGATAGTCCGGCATGTGACGACCGTATCGGCCGGGGGTGGCCGGAAGCCACCAGGGGGAGTGCCGCGCGGCGCGGCGCGCGGCGGCCGAAGCACGCCGACGGGCGGCCCCGGACCCTTGACAGCGCCGGTGGGCGAGTCAAATCTAAGCGCCACAGCTCGCCCCAGGGAGGCGAAGATGCCCGCAGCCCGCGAATCGCTGCTGGACGCCGCAGGCAGAGCGCTCGCCAACCGGCCGTGGTCGACGGTGCGGATGGTGGACGTCGCCGCGGCCGCCGGAGTGTCCCGGCAGACGCTCTACAACGAGTTCGGCAGCAAGGACGGCCTCGCCAGGGCCCTGATGCGGCGCGAGGCCGACGGCTACCTCGCCGGGGTGGAACGCGCCCTCGCCACCCACACCGACCCCCGCGACCGGCTCGCCGCCACCGCCGAGTGGACCGCCACCGCCGCCCGCGGCAACGCGCTGGTACGGGCCATGCTCACCGGCAGCTGGCACGGACGGCTGCCCGAGCCCGCCCGGCCCGGCCTGCCCTCCACCTCCACCGTGCCCGCGCAGCGCCGCGCCGACGGGCCGCTGCCCGCCCCCGGAGACTTCCTGCGGATGGTGCGCGACCGGGCCGTGGCCGTCCTCACCGCACCCGGCACCCCCGCGGCCGACACCGCCCGGCTCGCCTTCGCCTGCGAACTCGCCCTCCGGCTCGGCCTGTCCTGCGTGGCGGCACCGGCGGGCGAAGGCGGCACCGCGGCCCTGGTCCACCACGCCCTGCACCGGGACTTCGCGGACTAGTGCGCCGACCCCGAGAGCTGGAGGCCGATCACCCCGGCGATCACCAGGGAGATCGAGATGACCTTCAGGGTGGACACCAGGTCACCGAGGAAGACCATGCCGTAGATCGCCGTACCGGCCGCGCCGATGCCGGTCCACACCGCGTAGGCGGGACCGACGTCCAGCTTCTTCAGGGCCAGGGTCAGCAGGCCGAAGCTGCCGAGGGCGAAGGCGGCGAAGGCGATCGTCGGCCAGAGCCGGGTGAAGCCGTGGGACAGCTTCAGGCACACGGCGAAACCGGTCTCCAGAAGCCCGGCGACGATGACCAGCAGCCACGCCATGTGCTGTCCTCCCGTAGATCCGGATCGCCGGAGATCCGGATCTCCGGCTCGGTGCGATTATGCACTTACCGAACCCGCACCCCGGCAAACCACGCGACGCTCAGTCGCCCTCGCGGCGCTCCCGCGTGGCCAGCAGCCGCCGCAGCGAGTACAGCCGGGCCTGGCGGGCGTGTCCCTCGGCCACCCAGGCGTCCAGCGCGCAGTCCGGCTCGTCGTGGCTGCACGCGCGCGGACAGTCCGCCGTGCCCGGCACCAGGTCCGGGAAGGCGTTGATCACCCGCGAGGGCTCGATGTGCGCCAGCCCGAAGGACCGCACGCCCGGAGTGTCGACCACCCAGCCCGTGCCGTCGCCGAGCGGCAGCGCGAGCGCGGAGGTCGTGGTGTGCCGGCCGCGGCCGGTCACCGCGTTGACGTGTCCCGTCGTACGCCGCAGGTCCTCCGGCACCAGCGCGTTGACCAGGGTCGTCTTGCCGACGCCGGAGTGGCCGACGAACGCCGTGATCTTCCCGTCCAGCTGCTCGCGGACCCGGTCGGCGGCGTCGCCGTTCTCCAGCTCCTCGCGGCTGGTGACCACGTAGGGGATGTCCAGGTCGCCGTACAGCTCCAGCAGCTTGTCGGAGGAGGCCAGGTCCGACTTGGTCATGACCAGCAGGGGTTCCAGGCCGCCGTCGAAGGCCGCGACCAGACAGCGGTCGATCATCCGGGGGCGCGGCTCGGGGTTCGCGAGCGCGGTGACGATGGCGAGCTGGTCGGCGTTGGCCACCACGACCCGCTCGTAGGGGTCGTCGTCGTCGGCGGTGCGGCGCAGCAGGGAGGTGCGCTCCCCGATGCGCACGATCCGCGCGAGGGTGTCCTTCTGGCCCGACAGGTCACCGACGAGCGAGACCCGGTCGCCCACCACGGCCGCCTTGCGGCCCAGCTCGCGGGCCTTCATCGCGGTGATGGTCCGCCCCTCGACCAGGCAGGTCAGCCGACCCCGGTCGACGGTGAGGACCATGCCCTCCGCCGCGTCCTCGTGCTTGGGCCGGATGTTGGTCCGCGGGCGGTTGCCCTTGCGGTTGGGACGCGTGCGGATGTCGTCCTCGTCGGTGTGCTTGCCGTAGCGGCGCATGATCTCGATCCGCCCGTCAGTTACCGAGCATCCCGGCCCACAGCTCGGGGAAGTCCGGGAGGGTCTTCGCCGTCGTCGCCACGTTCTCGATCCGCACCCCGGGCACGGCCAGGCCGATGATCGCGCCCGCCGTCGCCATCCGGTGGTCGTCGTAGGTGTGGAACACCCCGCCGTGCAGCGGGCGCGGGCGGATGTGCAGGCCGTCGGCGGTCTCGGTGACATCGCCGCCGAGCTCGTTGATCTCCTTGGTGAGCGCGGCCAGCCGGTCCGTCTCGTGCAGCCGGAGGTGGGCCACGCCCCGCAGGGTGGAGGGGGAGTCGGCGAGGGCCGCGACCGCGGCGATGCCGGGGGTCAGCTCGCCCACGTCGCCCAGGTCCACGTCGATGCCGTGCACCGCGCCGGAACCGGAGAACACCAGCCCGTACTCGGTCAGCTCGCAGGAGCCACCCATCTCGGTGAAGATCTCCCGCAGCCGGTCACCCGGCTGGGTGGTGCGCTCCGGCCAGTCCGGGATCGTCACCTTGCCGCCGGTGACCAGGGCCGCCGCCAGGAACGGCTGGGCGTTGGACAGGTCCGGCTCGACGGTGAGGTCCCGGCCCAGCAGGGCGCCCGGCGTCACCCGCCACACGTTCGGCTCGCCGCCCGACTCCGGGGTGTCCACCTGGGCGCCGACCGCGCGCAGCATGTCCACCGTCATCCGGATGTGGGGGAGCGAGGGCAGGGTCGCGCCGGTGTGGCGGACCTCCACGCCCTGGTTGAAGCGCGGCGCGGACAGCAGCAGCGCCGAGACGAACTGGGACGACGACGAGGCGTCCACCGACACCGGGCCGCCCTCCAGCGCCCCGCCGCCGTGCACGGTCAGCGGCAGCGCGCCCCGGCCGTCGTCGTCGATCCGGGCGCCCAGCACGCGCAGCGCGTCGATCACGCCGTGCAGCGGACGCTCGTACGAACGGGGGTCGCCGTCGAAGCGGATCGGGCCGTCGGCCAGCGCGGCGACCGGCGGCAGGAAGCGCATGACCGTGCCCGCGTTGCCGACGTCCACCGTGGCCGGACCGCGCAGCCCGGTCGGCAGCACCCGCCACGCCTCGCCGGAGCCGTCCGGGCCGACGCCCTCCTCGATCTCCACGCCCATCGCGCGCAGCGCCCCGGCCATCAGCAGGGTGTCCCGCGAGCGCAGCGGACGGCGCAGCCAGCCCGGCTCGGAGGCGAGGGCGGCCAGCACCAGGGCCCGGTTGGTGACCGATTTGGAACCGGGCACGTGGACCGTCGCGTCGACGGCTCCGGTCGCGTGCGGGGCGGGCCAGAGGGCGGTATGAGCGGGGTTCACGGTCATGCGCCCCACTTTAGTGGCTGGGACCGTACCCAGATCTTGATCGCGGCGGCGTCCGGGGCGCTCACAGCCGCAGCAGCCACTGCCCGCCCCCGATCAGCGAGCACAGCGACACCGCGTGGAACAGGAACAGCCACAGCCCCGCCGGTACGTGGGTGAGCCGGGACAACTGGTCCGCGTCCGAGTCCCCGGCGCCGCCCCGCCTGCGCTTGGCCTGCAGCTCGAAGGGCGGACGCACCCCGCCCAGCAGCAGGAACCACACCACCGCGTACGCGAACGCCGCCTGCACCTGCGGTCCCGCCAGCCACGACACCAGCAGGAAGGCCCCGCCGGTCAGCACCACGGTCAGCACCCCGTAGGCGTTGCGG
Organism: Streptomyces sp. NPDC002176; assembly: GCF_044903645.1. Lineage (NCBI taxonomy): Bacteria > Bacillati > Actinomycetota > Actinomycetes > Kitasatosporales > Streptomycetaceae > Streptomyces > Streptomyces sp. NPDC002176. The sequence goes on along the minus strand of NZ_JBJDQW010000002.1, from coordinate 519,965 downwards.
ATCATCACCAGCATGGCCAGCAGCAGGGCGGTGGCCACCCACAGCAGCAGGGTGATGCGTCCGGCGGCCAGCAGCGCGGCCCCGCCGAGCCCGAGCAGCGAGGGCGCGGTGTAGCCCGCGGCGGCCGTCAGGATCATGCCGAGCCCGTACGGCTTGCCCCGGCTGACCGTGAGGCCGCTGGTGTCGGAGTGCAGCCGTATCGCGGTCAGCTTCCGGCCGGTGACGAGGGCGATCAGCCCGTGGCCGCCCTCGTGCGCGATGGTGATCGCGTTGCGGGCCACCCGCCACACCGGGTGCGGGGCGACCACGGCGAGCGCGGCGGCCAGGGTGGCGAGGACCACCCACAGGTCGGGACCGGGCTGGGTGCCGCTGAGCCGGTCCCAGAGGTCGGGCAGCGCGGTGGTCGTATTGCTGTCCATGTCTACGGGTGGCTCCCTGTCGTCGGACGGACTCTGGCACTGTGGCTGGTATGTGCGGACGGTATGCGGCCAGTCGTGGTCCAGAGGATCTCGCGGGAGTCTTCGACATCGAGGTGGGGGTCCCCCCTGCCCCGGCGGAAGGGGGCGACCGTACCCCGGAACCCGAGGAGACCCTGGCGCCGGACTGGAACGTGGCCCCGACCAAGGAGGTCTACGCGGTCCTGGACCGTCCGCTGAAAGACGCCGCCGACCGCCGTCCGGTTCGCCAGCTGCGTCGGCTGAAGTGGGGACTGGTGCCGTCCTGGGCCCGGACGCCCGAGGGCGCCGCCCGGATGATCAACGCCCGCGCGGAGACCGTGCACGAGAAGCCCGCCTACCGCCGGGCCTTCGCCGCCCGCCGCTGCATCCTGCCCGCCGACGGCTACTACGAGTGGGTCACCGGCGAGCAGGAGCGCGATCTGGAGGTCGAGGGCAAGAAGAAGCGGGCCCGCAAGCAGCCCTACTTCGTGACCCCCGCCGACGGCTCGGTGTTCGCCATGGCCGGGCTGTACGAGTTCTGGCGCGACGCGACCCTGCCCGACGACCACCCCGGCGCCTGGTGGGCGACCTGCTCGGTGATCACCACCGAGGCCGAGCGGAGCCCGCTCGCCGTCGCCCCCGCCGAGGGCCCCGGCTCGCTCGCCGACATCCACCCCCGGATGCCCCTGATGCTCACCCCGGACCGCTGGGACGCCTGGCTGGACCCCGCCCGCACCGACCCCGACGAACTGCGGGAGCTGCTCGCCCCGCCGCCCGAGGGCCTGATGCGGGCCTACCCGGTGCCGACAGCCGTCAGCAACGTCCGCAACAACGGCCCGGAGCTGCTGAAGGAGCTGGAGGGGCCGGAGGAGGGCACACTCTTCTGATGTGATCTCCAGCATGATCGAGACCGTCGAGACCGAGGCCGGGACCGCGCGCGTCACCTGGCACCCCGCGCCCGAGCCCCGCCTGGTCCTGGCCGTGAGCCATGGCGCCGGGGGCGGGATCGAGGCGCGGGATCTCCAGGCGCTCGCCGCCGCGCTGCCCCCGCACGGGGTGAGCGTCGCGCTGGTCGAGCAGCCCTGGCGGGTCGCCGGGCGCAAGGTCGCTCCCGCGCCGAAGACGCTGGACACCGGCTGGCGGGGCCTGTGGCCCGCGCTGACCCGGCCCGGCCTGCCGGTGATCTCCGGTGGCCGCAGCGCGGGGGCCCGGGTCGCCTGCCGTACCGCCACCGAGCTGGGCGCCCGCGCGGTGCTCGCGCTGAGCTTCCCGCTGCACCCTCCGGGCAAGCCCGAGAAGTCCCGCGCCGACGAACTGCTCGGCGCCGGGGTGCCCACCCTCGTCGTCCAGGGCGGGAACGACCCCTTCGGCCGACCCGAGGAATTCCCCGAGGGCGCTTTCGAACTCGTCGAGGTGCCCTACGGCGACCACTCCTTCGCCGTGCCCAAACGGGCTCCCGTGACGCAGGAGGCCGCGCTGGAGACCGTGACGGACGCCGTCGTCAGGTGGGCCGCGTCACTCGGGTGACCCTCGGGAATGCCCGCCGGGGCACCGCTGTTGTGCCGGACAGAAGTGCTGGAGCGCCGGTGAGGCGTCGTCGCGGGAGAGGAAGTCAGCCGCATGGGTTCGACCGCATGTCCGAGTCGCAGCAGCCGTACTGACCTGGACTGGACGGTGCTGCACGCGGCCAAGACCGCTCCGATTCGAGCGGCGGCGGGTACGGGTCGTGTTCTATCCTCCGAAACGAGTGGGGCCGGTCTCGGTCCCGCGCGGGAACTTGAGGAGGTGGGTCCGGTCACTGGGACCGACGCAGGGGCCGGCAGCGGCCAGGCGGAGCTGCCCGAGGGCCAGGGCGTGAGCGCGGAGACGGGCGCCGAGACCAGCACGGAGCGCAGCGCGCGCTTCGAGCGGGACGCGCTCGAATTCCTCGACCAGATGTATTCCGCCGCGCTGCGCATGACGCGCAACCCGGCCGACGCGGAGGACCTGGTGCAGGAGACGTACGCCAAGGCGTACGCGTCGTTCCACCAGTTCCGCGAAGGCACCAACCTCAAGGCGTGGCTGTACCGGATCCTCACCAACACCTTCATCAACTCGTACCGCAAGAAGCAGCGCGAACCCCAGCGCAGCGCGGCCGAGGAGATCGAGGACTGGCAGCTCGCCCGCGCCGAGTCGCACATGTCGACGGGGCTGCGCTCCGCCGAGTCCCAGGCGCTCGACCACCTGCCGGACTCGGACGTGAAGTCCGCGCTCCAGGCGATCCCCGAGGAGTTCCGCATCGCGGTCTATCTCGCGGACGTAGAGGGCTTTGCGTACAAGGAGATCGCGGACATCATGGGGACCCCCATCGGTACGGTGATGTCCCGGCTGCACCGGGGCCGCCGTCAACTGCGCGGCATGCTGGAGGACTACGCGCGCGAGCGCGGACTGGTCCCGGCCGGCGCCGGAGAGTCGCACGAAGCGAAAGGCTCGGGCTCATGAGCTGCGGAGAGCCGCACGAGACGGACTGCAGTGAGGTCCTCGACCATCTGTACGAGTTCCTCGACAGCGAGATGCCGGACGTCGACCGCGACAAGTTCCAGCACCACTTCGAGGAATGCCACCCGTGCCTGGAGAAGTACGGACTGGAGCAGGCCGTCAAGAAGCTGGTCAAGCGGTGCTGCGGACATGACGACGTCCCCGCCGACCTGCGCGCCAAGGTCATGGGCCGGATCGAGCTGATCCGCTCCGGCGGCACCGTCCCCGAGCATGACGTGACCGCGGCCGCCCGCGAGAGCTGACCGCCCCTTCCGTCACCCGAACGTGCTAATCCCACCGGACTAGCCCCCGCCTCCCCGTGCCCCGTCCTACGCTCCACCCGGACGGGGCACGGTCGGGGAGGGCGTCATGGAGGCGGTTCCGGCAAGAGCGCGGGCCTGTGTGGCCGGCGCCGCCCTGCTCGCCGCGCTCTGCGCACTGCCCGCACCGGCCACCCCCACCCCCTGGGGGACCCTCGCCCTGCTCGCCGTGCTCTACGCGCTCTGCGACCAGGTCGTCCGCCGCCGCTTCGGCGGCACCTTCTACCCCGTGCTGCTCGCCGGGGCCTTCCTGCTGCCCCCGGCCGCCGCCGCGCTGGTCCCGCTGCCCGCCGCCCTGCTCTCCCCGGTCGAGCACCCGCCCACGCTGCCGCGCCGCGTCTGGCGCGCCGCCCGGCCCGCGCTCGCCGTCTGGGCCGCCGCCCGGACGCACCACGCGCTCGACGGCGGCGCCGCCGTCGACGGCTCCGTCTTCCCCTACGCGCTGCTGCCCGCCGGGGCCGCCGTGCTCGCCTTCTGCCTGGTGCTCACCCTGCTCGACGGCGCCATGCACGCCGCCGCCGACCGGGTCCCGCTGCGCCGGGCCTGGCGCGGACTGTTCACCCGCTCCCTCGCCCCCGTCGCCGTGCACGGCCTGGCCGGACTGATGACCGCCGTGCTGTGGCGCAGCCCCTACGGACCCGTCGCCGCCCTGCTCGTCCTGCTGCCGATGGGCGTCTCCTGCTGGGTGTTCGCCCAGTACCACCGCGAACGCGCCGCCCACCAGGCCACCATCCGCGCCCTCGTCCAGGCCGTCGACATCAAGGACGGCTACACCCGGGGCCACAGCGAGCGGGTCGGCCGGGCGTCCGTGATGATCGCCCGCCAGCTCGGCATGGACGACGCCCGCGTGGAGGTACTCCGCTTCGCGGGCATCCTGCACGACGTCGGCAAGCTCGGCGTCCCCACCCGGCTGCTGCGCAAGGACGGCCCGCTCACCCCCGAGGAACGCCGGATCATCGAACTCCACCCCGAGTACGGCCATGAGATGACCCGCGGCATCTCCTTCCTCGGGGAGGCCCGCGCGGCGATCCTGCACCACCACGAACGCCTCGACGGCAGCGGCTACCCCTACGGACTCGAGGGCACCCAGATCCCCGAGTGCGCCCGCGTGGTCGCCGTCGCCGACGCCTTCGACGCCATGACCTCCAACCGCACCTACAGCCGGGCCCGCCCCGTCGAGGTCGCCGTCGCCGAACTCCAGCGGTGCGCGGGCGCCCAGTTCGACCCCCGGATGGTCGGCGCGCTCGCCGCCGCCCTGCGCCGCCACGGCTGGCGCCCCGAGGTCACCGCCGACGAACCCGCCTCCGGCGTCCCGCCGCGCCAGCGCACCCACGGCCGGACCACCGGGGCCCATCGGTGACCGCCCGCCCGAGCGCCCGCCGTCTGATCCACGGCGCCGCCGCCCTCGTCGCCGCCCTCGCGTTCGGCGCCACCCTGTGGACCGGCGTCGACGACCGGGGCACCGCGCTCGCCTTCGGCGTCCTCATAGCCGTGGGCGAACTCACCCGCTGGAAGGGCGGCGGCTCCCGCCGCGCCGCCCCCCTCGGCACCGCGGGCTCCCTCTCCTACGCGCTGCTCGGCGCCGACGCCGGGCACCCCGCCCAGCACGGCCCCGCCCAGATCGTCACCGTGGTGCTCGTCGCCACCCTGCTCGGCGGTGTCCCGCACATCTGGCGCGGCCGCACCCCCACCCTCGACCACCTCGCCCGCCGGGTCCTCAAGGTCGGCTTCGCCGCCATCTGCTTCCAACCCCTTTACAGCCGGGGCGTGTTCGACCACTGGGACGGCTCCGCCTACGCCCTGCTGCTCATCGCGCTGCTCGTCCTCACCGCCCTGTGCGACGCGCTCCTGGCCGCCGCGCTCGCCCACTCCCGCACCCGCTGGCCCTTCGGCCCGCTGCTGCGCGAGGAACTGCGCGGGCTGCTCGGCATCGGCTCCGCCGTCTGCGCGACCGGCGCGGTGATGGCGCTCGCGGTGGCCGTCGCCGGGCTGTGGGCGCTGCCCGTGTTCTGCCTCCCGCTGCTGCTGACCCAGCTGTCGCTGCGCCGGTACGCGGCCGTGCGCGCCACCTACCGGCAGACCATCACCTCGCTGGCCCGCGCCACCGAGATCGCCGGGTACACCCCGGCCGGGCACGCCCGCCGGGTCGCCGCGCTCAGCCTCGCGGTGGGCCGGGACCTCGGGCTCACCGGGACCGAGCTGACCGTGCTGGAGCACGCGGCCCTGATGCACGACATCGGCCAGCTCAGCCTCATCGACCCGGTCCCCGCGGGCGCCACCGCGGCCCTGCCCGGCGCGGAGCAGCGCCGTATCGCCCTGCTCGGCGGGGCCGTGGTCCGGCAGACCGGGGTGGCCGCCGCCGTCGCCGTCGTCGTGGAGCGGCAGGCCGACCCCTACCGGGACCAGCCGGTCGCCGCCCGTATCGTGCGCGCGGTCAACGCCTACGAGGAGAAGTCCCGCGACGCCGGGGTCGAGGGCCCGCTGCGCGCGCTGGAGGAACTGCGGCTCGCCACCGCCGGGGACTACGCCCCCGAGGTGGTGGAATCACTGGCGCGGGTCCTGTCCCGCGACTGTCTGACCCTGCCGGTTGCTGGGTAACCGATGGGTAATGAGCGCCTCTCCCACGTGACGTGGTTGGATGCGAGGGAGAGGCAGACCGGGGGCAACAGCCAGCCCACTGAGCGGAACGGAACTGGCAGGCGGGAATCGTGAGGATCTTCGGCAAGGTACGGAACCGGCCCTCCGCCTCCTGGCGGCAGGCCACCGACCGGGCGTTCACACTCATCGGCGACGGCCGGTACGAGGACGCGGGCGAGCTGCTGACCCGCGCCGCCGATCTGGAGCCCTGGCTCGCCGAGTCCTGGTTCAATCTGGCCCTGCTGCACAAGTTCCGGCACGACTGGGAACAGGCCCGCGCCGCCGGACTGCGCGCGGTGGCCCTGCTGGACCGGGAGACCGGCGCGCCCGACTGGTGGAACGTCGGCATCGCCGCCACCGCCCTCCAGGACTGGCCGCTGGCCCGCCGCGCCTGGCAGGCGTACGGGCTGAAGGTGCCCGGCGGCGCCACCGCGCTCGGTGAGCCGCTCGGCATGGAGCTGGGCAGCGCGGCCGTACGGCTCTCCCCCGAGGGCGAGGCCGAGGTGGTCTGGGGGCGCAGGCTGGACCCGGCGCGGATCGAGGTGCTGTCCATCCCGCTGCCGTCCTCCGGGCGGCGCTGGGGCGAGGTCGTGCTGCACGACGGCGTCCCGCACGGCGAGCGCACCACCTCCACCGGGCACTCGTACCCGGTCTTCGACGAGATCGAGCTGTGGGCGCCCTCGCCCGTGCCGACCTGGGTGGTGCTGCTGGAGGCGGCCACCGAGGCGGACCGGGACGCGCTGGAGCAGCTGGCCGCTGACGCTGGTTTCGCGGCGGAGGACTGGTCGTCCTCGGTGCGGCTGCTGTGCCGGATGTGTTCCGAGTCGCGGATGCCTTCCGATGAGGGGGAGGGTGTGCATCTCGATCCTCACGATCACAGTGAGCCCGGTCATCCCGGCCCGCTGGGGCATCGGACCGATGGGCAGCTGTGGGTGCCGGAGCGGGAGTGTGGCGTGGCCGCGCCGCCTTCCCTCGTACGGGGGTTGCTGGATGGGTGGGTTGCCGACAGTCCTGACTCTCGGGACTGGCGGGATCTGGAAGAGGTTTGTTGATCGGCGCTGCCGGGTGGCGGTCCGTCGTGGCTGGTCGCGCAGTTCCCCGCGCCCCTGACGGGCGCGTCCACGTACCCTGTATCAGCATTCACCCCCAGTTTTTGTGCAGGAAGGCGTCACTCGGTCATGGCTCAGCAGGACACCGATCAGCAGCACGCGGGCGTGCTCCCCGTCGACGACGAGGGCTATGTCGTCGACACGGAGGAGTGCGAGGAGCGCGAGGCCGCCTGGCGTGAGCGCGGGACCTCGCGGCCGATCACGGTCGTCGGCAACCCGGTGCTGCACAAGGAGTGCGCGGACGTCACCGAGTTCGGCCCCGAGCTGGAGCAGCTGGTCGCGGACATGTTCGCCAGCCAGCGCACCGCCGAGGGCGTGGGCCTGGCCGCCAACCAGATCGGGGTGAGCCAGAAGGTCTTCGTCTACGACTGCCCGGACGACGACGGCGTGCGCCACACCGGTGTGGTCGTCAACCCGAAGCTGGTCGAACTGCCCGCCGCCGCCCGCCGCCTGGACGACAGCAACGAGGGCTGCCTGTCCGTGCCCACGGCGTACGCGCCGCTCGCGCGCCCCGATTACGCCGAGGTGACCGGGCAGGACGAGAAGGGCAACCCGATCAAGGTGCGTGGCACCGGGTACTTCGCCCGCTGCCTCCAGCACGAGACCGACCACCTGTACGGCTACCTGTACATCGACCGCCTCTCCAAGCGGGACCGCAAGGGCGCGCTGCGGCAGATGGCCGAGAACGAACCACGCTACGACGTGGTCGCCAACGACTGACGGGAGCGCGCGGAACCAGCGCCACCGCACCGAACAGCCACGACGCCCGGCCGGGGACCATCCCAGCCGGGCGTCGTGGCTGTTCGTTCATCTGTTCGCCGAAAGAATCCCGGCGACTTGGGGTAGTGAAAGGAGCAAATCCGTTCCCCTAACGGTCAGTTGTAGTGCTGAATGGGGGTGCGGGGATACGCAACGGCGCACGCCCGGCACGGCAGGGAGGGGCGTGTGCTCCTGGCGGTCGAGAGGGGACTGTTCGTGCATGCTTTCTCACGCGGCACCACATCGGCGACAGCGGTCGCGGTACCACCGTCCCTCGCGCTCCCGGTGATCGAGGACGCCTTTCCCCGGCAGCTGCACCCGTATTGGCCGAAGCTCCAGGAGAACACCCGGCGGTGGCTGCTGGAAAAACGGCTCATGTCCCCGGACAAGGTCCGCGAGTACGCCGACGACCTGTGCTACACGGACCTGATGGCCGGGTACTACCTGGGCGCCCCCGACGACGTCCTCCAGGCCATAGCCGACTACAGCGCCTGGTTCTTCGTCTGGGACGACCGGCACGACCGTGACATCGTGCACGGCAGGCCCGAGGAGTGGCGGCGGCTGCGGCAGCGTCTCCACACGGCGCTCGACGCACCCGAGGACCATCTGCACCACCCGGACGCGCTGGTCGCCGCTTTCGCGGACAGCGTGCTGCGGCTCTACGCGTTCCTGCCGCCCACCTGGAACCAGCGGTTCGCCCGGCACTTCCACGAGGTGATCGAGGCGTACGACCGCGAGTTCGGCAACCGGGTCGCGGGCCGCGTGCCCGGCGTCGAGGAGTATCTCGCGCTCCGGCGGCTCACCTTCGCGCACTGGATATGGACCGACCTCCTGGAACCGAGTGCCGGACGCCAACTCCCGGACCCGGTACGGAAGAACCCGGCTTTCCGGCGCGCGGCCCTACTGAGCCAGGAATTCGCCGCCTGGTACAACGACCTGTGCTCGCTGCCGAAGGAGATAGCGGGCGACGAGGTGCACAATCTCGGAATAAGTCTCATCACCCATTCCGGGCTCACCCTCGAAGAAGCCGTCGAGGAAATGCGGCGGCGCATCGAGAACTGTATCGCCGAATTCACCGAAGCCGAGCGCGAGGCAATGGAGTTCGCCGGGGAACTCGACGACGGCACCGTGCGCGGAAAGGAACTGAGCGCCGCCGTGCGGACCTGCGTCGGCAATATGCGGAACTGGTTCAGCACCGTCTACTGGTTCCACCACGAGTCCGGCCGCTACATGGTCGACAGCTGGGAGGACCGGTCCACACCCCCGTACGTCAACAACGAAGCGGCAGGTGAGAAATGACCGTCGACGCCATCGATCCCGAGACGCGGGAAGTGGCCGAACTGAAGGACCCGCCCCTCGCCGGGGGCGCCGTCCCGGTGTTCGGACACGGCCTGAAACTGGCCCGCGACCCGCTCGCGTTCATGTCCCAACTGCGCGACCACGGCGAGGTGGTGCGCCTCAAGCTCGGCCCCAAGACGGTGTACGCCGTCACCGCGCCGGCGCTCACCGGCGCACTCGCGCTGAGCCCCGACTACAAGATCGACGGACCGGTCTGGGAGTCGCTGGAGGGGCTGCTCGGCAAGCAGGGCGTGGCCACCGCCAACGGCCCGCTGCACCGGCGGCAGCGCCGCACCATCCAGCCCGCGTTCCGGCTCGCCGCGATCCCGGCCTACGGGCCGATCATGGAGGAGGAGGCGCACGCCCTCACCGAGCGCTGGCGGCCCGGCGTGCCGATCGACGCCACCTCCGAGTCCTTCCGGGTCGCCGTGCGCGTCGCGGCCCGCTGCCTGCTGCGCGGCCAGTACATGGACGAGCGCGCGGAACGGCTGAGCCAGGACCTCGGCGCCGTCTTCCGGGGCATGTACCGGCGCATGGTGCTGCCGCTCGGTCCGCTGTACCGGCTGCCGTTCCCGTCCAACCGCGCATTCAACCGGGCACTGGCCGATCTGCATCTGCTGGTGGACGAGATCGTCACCGAGCGGAGGGCATCCGGTCAAAAGCCGGACGATTTGCTGACGGCTTTGCTGGAGGCGAAGGACGACAATGGCGATCCCATCAGCGAACAGGAGATCCACGACCAGGTCGTCGCCATACTCACCCCCGGAAGCGAGACAATCGCCTCCACGATCATGTGGCTCCTGGAGATCCTCGCGGACCATCCCGAGCACGCCGAGAAGGTGCGCGCGGAAGTTGAATCGGTGACCGGTGGTGCGCCGGTCGGATTCGAGCACGTACGCAAGCTCAGCCATACCAACAATGTCGTCGTCGAGGCCCTCCGACTGCGGCCCGCCGTATGGATATTGACGCGTCGCGCGCTCACCGACACGGCACTGGGTGACTATCGCATTCCGGCCGGGGCGGACATCATCTACAGCCCCTACGCGATTCAGCGCGATGTGCGTTCCTACGCCCGCCACCTCGACTTCGACCCCGACCGGTGGCTGCCGGAGCGGGCCGAGGAGGTGCCGAAGTACGCCATGAGCCCCTTCAGCGTCGGCAACCGCAAGTGCCCCAGCGACCACTTCTCCATGGCCCAGCTGAGCCTGATCGTCGCGGCGATATCGGCGAAGTACCGGTTCCGTCAGGTCGAGGACTCGGACGCCAGCACCCGCGTGGGCATCACCCTGCGCCCGCACCGGCTGCTGGTCGAACCCGTCGAGTGGTGAGGAGTCACGCGCCCGGACCGGCGTGCGTTCAGGCGGCCTCGGGGCCCCGGAACGCGCGCCGGTAGGCGTTCGGGGTGGTGCCCAGCGCCCGCACGAACTGGTGGCGCAGCGCGGCCGCGTTGCCGAACCCGGCCCGCCAGGCGATCGAGTCCACCGTCTCGTCCGTCCCCTCCAGCAACCGCTGTGCCAGCAGCACCCGTTGGCGCAGTATCCAGCGATACGGGGTGGTGCCGGTCTCCTGCTGGAAGCGGCGGGCGAAGGTGCGCGGGGACATGTGGGCGCGGGCGGCGAGCTGCTCGACGGTGACCTCCTCGTCCAGGTGCTCCGCCATCCACACCAGCACGTCGCCCACGGTGTCGCAGGGGCCCTTGGGCAGCGGACGCTCGATGAACTGGGCCTGGCCGCCGTCCCGGTGCGGGGGCACCACCATCCGGCGGGCGATCTTGTTGGCGACCTCCGGGCCCTGCTCCTTGCGGACCAGGTGCAGACAGGCGTCGATACCGGCCGCCGTACCGGCGGAGGTGATCACCGGGTCCTCGTCGATGTAGAGCACGTCCGGCTCGACGGTGACGCGCGGGTGGCGCCTGCGCAGCTCCTCGGCGTTGTGCCAGTGCACCGCGCACCGGCGTCCGTCCAGCAGCCCGGCCTCCGCCAGCACGAACACCCCCGTGCACACGCTGAGCACCCGCGCGCCGCGGGCCACGGCCCGGCGCAGGGCGTCCAGCAGCGCGGGGGGATAGTCGCGGGAGGGGTAGGACTCCCCGGCCGGGACGGCGATCAGATCGGCCTCCTCCAGCCGCTCCAGACCGTGCGGGGTGGAGACGGTGAAGCCGCAGTGGGTGTTCAGGGTGGGGCCCTCGGCGGAGGCCACCGCGAAGTCGTAGACCGGGAGTCCGTCCTCGCTGCGGTCGATGCCGAACACCTCGCACACCACCCCCAGCTCGAAGGGGTGCACCCCGTCCAGCAGGACCGCGACCACGTTCTTCAGCATGCTGCCAGTGTGCCTCGACAGTGGCAGGAATTCGAGGGCTCGCGGCAGTCCTGCCAGTGTTGGACAGCAGCGTTCAGCGCGAGGCTGATGACATGAACGGAAACGAGATCCAAGGACTCATCGGAATGGTCGCCACCCTCGGCATCCTGGTCCTCCTGGTCCTGCCCTCGGTGATCGGCATCGTGCGCGACCGGCGCGTCGACCGACAGCTCGGGCAGGCCCAGAAGGACCGCGGAAGGGAGGTTCCGATGATCCAGAAGGCTCAGAAGTCTTCGTCGAGGTCCACGGTGCCCTCCACCGCGACCTGGTACGCCGACGGACGGCGCTCGAAGAAGTTCGTCAGCTCCTGAACACCCTGCAGCTCCATGAAGGAGAACGGGTTCTCCGAGCCGTACACCGGGGCGAAGCCGAGACGCGTGAGGCGCTGGTCGGCGACGCACTCCAGGTACTGCCGCATCGACTCGGTGTTCATGCCGGGCAGGCCCTCACCGCACAGGTCGCGGCCGAACTGCAGCTCGGCCGCGACGGCCTCCCGGATCATGTCCGTGACCTGCTGCTCCAGCTGGTCGTCGAACAGCTCCGGCTCCTCCTTGCGGACGGTGTCGACCACGTCGAAGGCGAACGACATGTGCATCGTCTCGTCGCGGAACACCCAGTTGGTGCCGGTGGCCAGGCCGTGCAGCAGACCCCGGCTGCGGAACCAGTAGACGTACGCGAAGGCGCCGTAGAAGAACAGCCCCTCGATGCACGCGGCGAAGCAGATCAGGTTCAGCAGGAACTTGCGGCGGTCCGCCTTGGTCTCCAGCCGGTCCAGCTTGTCGACCGAGTCGATCCACTTGAAGCAGAACTCGGCCTTCTCCCGGATGGAGGGGATGTTCTCCACCGCCGCGAACGCGTCCGCGCGGTCCTCGGGGTTGGGCAGGTAGGTGTCGAGCAGCGTCAGATAGAACTGGACGTGCACGGCCTCCTCGAAGAGCTGACGGCTCAGGTAGAGCCGCGCCTCGGGGGAGTTGATGTGCTTGTACAGCGTCAGCACCAGGTTGTTCGCCACGATCGAGTCACCCGTGGCGAAGAACGCCACCAGGCGGCCGATCAGGTGCTGCTCCTCGGGGGAGAGCTTCGCCAGGTCGGCGACGTCCGAGTGGAGGTCGACCTCCTCGACGGTCCAGGTGTTCTTGATCGCGTCCCGGTAGCGCTCGTAGAAGTCCGGGTAGCGCATCGGACGCAGGGTCAGCTCGAAGCCGGGGTCCAGAAGGTTCTTGTCGGTCATTACTGGCAGGCCTCGCAGGACTCGGGGTTTTCCAGGGAGCAGGCGACGGCATCCGGGTCGGCCGCCTGCTGGACGGGGATGGTCTTGGCCTCCGGGGCGCGGCCACCGGCGGCACGGGCGATCCGGGTCGCCGGGCGCGAACGCAGGTAGTACGTGGTCTTCAGACCCGACTTCCAGGCGTAGGAGTACATCGAGGAGAGCTTGCCGATGGTCGGCGTCTCCAGGAACAGGTTCAGCGACTGCGCCTGGTCGAGGAACGGGGTACGGGCGGCGGCCATGTCGATCAGACCGCGCTGCGGGATCTCCCACGCCGTGCGGTACAGCTTCCGCACGTCCTCCGGAATCCACGCGAAGCCCTGCACCGAGCCGTTGGCCTCGCGCAGCTCCTCACGGGTCCGGGCGTCCCACACGCCGAGGTCCTTCAGCTCCTGCACCAGATAAGCGTTGACCTGGAGGAACTCACCCGACAGCGTCTCGCGCTTGAACAGGTTGGACACCTGCGGCTCGATGCACTCGTACACACCCGCGATGGACGCGATGGTGGCCGTCGGCGCGATCGCCAGCAGCAGCGAGTTGCGCATGCCGACCTCGGCGATCCGGGCGCGCAGCGCGGCCCAGCGCTCGGGCCAGGTCAGCTCGACGCCGTAGTGGTCGGGGTGCAGCACGCCCTGGGCGGTACGGGTCTGCTCCCAGGCGGGGAGGGGGCCGTTGCGCTCGGCGAGGTCGGCCGACGCCTCGTAGGAGGCCAGCATGATGCGCTCGGCGATCCGGGTGGACAGCGCCTTCGCCTCGGGGGAGTCGAAGGGGACGCGCAGCTTGAAGAAGACGTCCTGCAGACCCATCGCGCCGAGGCCCACCGGGCGCCACTTGGCGTTGGAGCGGCCCGCCTGCTCGGTCGGGTAGAAGTTGATGTCCACGACCCGGTCGAGGAAGGTCACGGCGGTGCGGACGGTCTCGTCCAGCCGCTCCCAGTCGATGTCCCCGTCCACCACGAAGGCTCCCAGGTTCACCGAGCCGAGGTTGCAGACCGCGGTCTCCCCGTCGTCGGTGACCTCGAGGATCTCCGTGCACAGGTTGGAGGAGTGGACCACGTTGCCGGGCAGCGCCGTCTGGTTGGCGGTGCGGTTGGCGGCGTCCTTGAAGGTCATCCAGCCGTTGCCGGTCTGCGCGAGGGTGCGCATCATGCGGCCGTACAGCTCGCGGGCGGGCATGGACTTCTTCGCCAGGCCCGACTCCTCGGCCTTGCGGTAGGCCGCGTCGAACTCCGGGCCCCACAGGTCGACCAGCTCGGGCACGTCGGCCGGGGAGAACAGCGACCAGGGCTCGTCGGCGTTGACCCGGCGCATGAACTCGTCCGGAATCCAGTGCGCGAGGTTCAGGTTGTGCGTACGGCGCGCGTCCTCACCGGTGTTGTCGCGCAGCTCCAGGAACTCCTCGATGTCGGAGTGCCAGGTCTCCAGGTACACCGCGGCCGCGCCCTTGCGCCGCCCGCCCTGGTTCACCGCGGCCACCGAGGCGTCCAGCGTCTTCAGGAACGGCACGATGCCGTTGGAGTGCCCGTTGGTGCCCCGGATCAGCGAACCCCGGCTGCGGATGCGGGAGTAGGACAGGCCGATGCCACCGGCGTGCTTGGAGAGGCGGGCGACCTGGTGGTAGCGGTCGTAGATCGAGTCCAGCTCGTCCAGCGGGGAGTCCAGCAGGTAGCAGGACGACATCTGGGGGTGCCGCGTACCGGAGTTGAACAGGGTGGGGGAGGACGGCAGGTAGTCCAGGCGGCTCATCAGGCCGTACAGCGCGGCGACCTCGTCCACGGCCGGGGCGCTGTCGTTCTCCGCCAGGCCGCTCGCCACGCGCAGCATGAAGTGCTGGGGCGTCTCGATCACCTTGCGGGTGAGGGGGTGGCGCAGCAGATAGCGGCTGTGCAGGGTGCGCAGGCCGAAGTAGCCGAACCGGTCGTCGGCGCCGGTGTCGATCAGGGCGTCGAGGCGGGCGGCGTGCAGCGCCACGAAGTCGGCGGTGCGGTCGGCGACCAGGCCCTCGCGGTGGCCCACGGTCACCGACTCGGTGAAGCACGTCACGCCCTGCGAGGCGGCCTCGGCGCGGATGGAGAGGGTGAGCAGCCGGGCGGCCAGCCGGGAGTAGGCGGGGTCCTCCGAGATCAGACCGGCGGCGGACTCGGTGGCCAGCTCGCGCAGTTCCGCCTCGTCGGCACGCGCCGACCGGCCGCGCAGCGCGGCGGCCGCGACCCGGCCGGGGTCCGCGTCGGGGAGGTCGGCGGTCAGCTCGGTCAGGGTCCGCAGCAGCGCGGCCCCGGGACCGTCGTTCTCCACAGGGGCCTTCGTCGCCGGGGTGGCTGAAGCCGGGTCGGCAGGCGCGATGGTCACGTGGGGCTCTCCCTCGCTGGGCACGGGGACCTGGCGGAGGGTATGAGGAGGCACGAGCGCGCACGGCGTCGCGTCCACCGGCCCACTCCACGAGGCCCGGACGTCTTCGAGCACCCGGGCCGGACGGCCGGGCGCGCCGCTGTCGACAGGTCCTCGGACTGACGCTGGCGTGCACGAAGCACGCAAGTACACCGTTGCGGGACAGTTCCGGATTCGCACCGGATTCCCCTGCGACGACAGCGAGCACGAGCATACATCTAGTGCCGGGCTGTCGCGTCACCCCCAGATGTTGTGTCTGTTGTGTGTTCCGGTGGCTTCAAAGGGTCAACTCGTAGGTGAGCAGGGCGAGGTCCAGCAGGTCCGGCAAGGGGTTCCAGTCGCGGTGTGGGGTGCGGTGGAAACCGAGGTGTTCGTAGATGCGGTGGGCGGCGTGCATCGTCGGCTGGGTGGACAGGACGAGGCTCCGGCAGCCCTCGACGGCCCGTGCCCGGTCCACGCAGGCCCGTACGAGCGCCTCCCCGGCTCCCTGGCCCCGGCCGGCGCGTGCGACCGCCAGCATCCGGATCTCGGCCTCGCCCGGACCGGCGATGTCGGCCATGGGTCCGCCCGCGGGGACGAAGGTGACCCCGCCGAGCAGCACGCCCCCGCGCTCGGCCACCAGGATCTCCGCGGCGGCCGCCCGCCCGGCCACGTCCCGCAGCTCGCCGAGGTACGCGTCGCTCTCACCGAAGTCCAGCAGCCCGTCCTGCAGATACGCCTGGGCGGTGATCTCGCCCAGGGCGGTGTACTCGGCGGGCTCGGCGGGTCTGATGCGAAGGTCCATGCCCGGGAGTCTGTACGACGACGGGCCGCCGTCGCTCTCGCTTCACGGCGGCCCGTGGCCGGGGTGGGGCGGGTTCCCCTAGTGGGTGCTGCCCGCCGTCGCCGGGGGCAGCTCGACCTCGACGCCGGGGTCGCCCGCGTCGGCCGTGTAGTCCTCGGGCCTGGTCTCGTCGATGCCGTCGGGGGCCTTCACGGCCTTCAGGACGAAGGTGCCGATCACCGTCACCACGACGTTCAGCACGAACGCCGTGAGGCCGATGTAGCCGATCTCACCGATGCCGGGGATCTCCTTGGCCGAGCCGCCGAAGTGCTTCTGCGTCGGCGAGGCGACCCCGTAGGCGGCGAGGGTGCCGTAGAGCATGCCGACCGCCCAGCCCGCCAGCAGCGCCCAGCGGTGGAACCAGCGGGTGAACAGGCCGCCGACCAGGGCCGGGAAGGTCTGGAGAATCCAGATGCCGCCGAGCAGCTGGAAGTTGATCGCCACCGTCTTGTCCATGGTGAGGACGAAGACCAGCGCGCCCACCTTCACCAGCAGCGAGACCAGCTTGGAGACCTTGGTCTCCTGCTCGGGCGTCGCGTCGGGCTTGATGAAGTCCTTGTAGATGTTGCGGGTGAACAGGTTCGCGGCCGCGATCGACATGATCGCCGCCGGGACCAGCGCGCCGATGCCGATCGCCGCGAAGGCCACGCCCGCGAACCAGTCCGGGAACATGTTCTCGAACAGCTGCGGGATCGCCAGCTGGCCGTTGGTGACCTTCACCCCGGCCGCGATCGCCATGAAGCCCAGCAGGGCCAGCAGGCCGAGCATCAGGGAGTACAGCGGCAGGATCGTGGTGTTGCGCCGGATCACGTCGCGGCTCTTGGAGGAGAGGGTCGCGGTGATCGAGTGCGGGTACATGAACAGCGCGAGCGCCGAGCCCAACGCCAGCGTGGCGTAGGTCCACTGGCCCGCCGGGGCCGGGACGATGCCGCCCGCACCGGCCGCCGCGTACTTCTCGCCCGCCTTGGCGAAGATCTCGTCGAAGCCGCCCAGCTTGATCGGGATGTAGATGATCGCCACCGCGATGACGATGTAGATCAGCGTGTCCTTCACGAACGCGATCATCGCCGGGGCGCGCAGACCCGAGGAGTAGGTGTAGGCCGCCAGCACACCGAACGCGATCAGCAGCGGCAGGTCCTTCACGAACCAGTTGGTGTCCTCACCGCCGCCCACGCCCATCACGTCCAGCACCGCCTGGATGCCGACGAGCTGGAGCGCGATGTACGGCATGGTCGCCAGGATGCCGGTGACCGCCACCGCCAGCGACAGCCCCTTGGAGCCGAACCGGCCGCGCACGAAGTCGGAGGTGGTGACATAGCCGTGCCGGTGCGAGACCGACCACAGCCGGGGCAGGAACGTGAAGATCAGCGGGTACACCAGGATCGTGTACGGCACGGCGAAGAACCCGGCCGCTCCGGCCGCGTAGATCGCCGCGGGCACCGCGACGAAGGTGTACGCCGTGTACAGGTCGCCGCCGAGCAGGAACCAGGTGATCCAGGTGCCGAACGAGCGGCCGCCGAGGCCCCATTCGTCCAGCGAGTGCTCGTTCTCGGCCTTGCGCCAGCGCGAGGCCAGGAAGCCGAGGACCGTGACGGCCAGGAAGAAGAAGACGAAGACGCCGAGCGCCACGCCGTTGACGCCGTCCTTCACTTGGAGACACCCCCGCTCCGGGCCTTGCGGGAGCGCTGGTCACGCTGCCACAGCTGATAGGCGGTCACGGTGAGCGAGGTGGACACCAGCACCCACAGCATCTGGTACCAGTAGAAGAACGGGATGCCGATGAGCGTCGGGTCCACCTTGGAGAACGAACCCACCCACAGCATCGCCACGAACGGCGCCACGAGGCACAGGCCGATGACCACGCGGACCGGTGTCACCACCGGTGGCCTCACTTCGGAATCTTCGGGCATGCTGCGGCTCCGTCCCCTCGTTGATCACTGCGTAATGCGCACGCAATCTAGGTGACGGCACGGCGGAGCGGAACCCCTCGTCCGGGTATCGATATGACGATGTGAGCTGGTGGGGGCGCAGGAGAGCGGCGGGGAAGCGGAACCCGTCAGTCCTGTGGACGCCTGAGCCGCGCCACGAACTTGTAGCGGTCGCCCCGGTACACCGAGCGCACCCACTCCACCGGCTGGCCCTCGCGGTCCACGGAATGCCGGGACAGCAGCAGCATCGGCAGCCCCACGTCGGTGCCGAGCAGGCTCGCCTCGCGCGGGGTGGCGAGCGAGGTCTCGATGGTCTCCTCGGCCTCGGCCAGGTGGACGTCGTAGACCTCGGCGAGCGCGGTGTAGAGCGAGGTGTACTTCACCAGCGAACGGCGCAGCGCGGGGAAGCGCTTGGCGGAGAGGTGGGTGGTCTCTATGGCCATCGGCTCGGCGTTGGCCATGCGCAGCCGCTCGATGCGCAGCACCCGGCCCCCGGCGCTTATGTCCAGCAGTCCGGCGAGGCGGTCGTCGGCTGCGATGTAGCCGATGTCCAGCAGCTGCGAGGTGGGTTCGAGGCCCTGGGCGCGCATGTCCTCGGTGTAGGAGGTGAGTTGCAGCGCCTGGGCGACCTTGGGCTTGGCGACGAAGGTGCCCTTGCCCTGGATGCGTTCGAGCCGCCCCTCGACCACCAGCTCCTGGAGCGCCTGGCGGACGGTGGTGCGGGAGGTGTCGAACTCCGCGGCCAGCGTGCGCTCGGGCGGGACCGGCGTGCCCGGCGGAAGCGTCTCCGTCATCTCCTGGAGGTGCTTCTTCAGACGGTAGTACTTGGGCACGCGCGCGGCACGGACGGTCGCGCCGGCCTCGTTCTCCGCCCTGCTGACGTCGGTGCTCATCGCTGCCTTCCCGGCTCCGGATGCCGATGGCGACCGACATCGCCATCGGTCACGGCTCACATCGTGGCACGGCCGCGCGCGGCCGGTTCACCCGCACGCTCCGTGATCTCCCTGTATACCGCCGCACCCCCGGTTGGTCTAGTCCACCGGTGCGGAGTGGGCCGGTGGTCCACCGGAACTGGTCCGTCCGATCTGTCGGTTGCGCAATGAAAGGTCCCTGCATATCTCGGTCGCGTCACGGACGCCCGGACCCCACCTGAACACCCTTGACAGCCCTTTTGGTCTGGGCCAAGCTCCCGGTGCTGGTCTACACCATTGGTCCAGTCCCGGCTCCGAGGGCGGTACGACGCGCAAGTGTGACACCGCGGGGAGGCAGGGGGGTTGTGGGCATCCCTGAGGAGGATGGCGTGAAGCGCAGACTGATAGCCGCGATCGGTGTCGCGGGCATGATCGTCTCCGTCGCCGCGTGCGGCAGCGACGACAGCAAGGGGGGCGACAGCGACCAGCTGACCGTCTGGCTCACCGTCGACGCGCAGAACAACTGGCCGGACCTGGTCCAGGCCGCCGACTCCGCCGTGATGAAGAAGCACCCGGACCTCACGATCAAGCACGAGTACTACGGCTGGCCGGACAAGAACGCCAAGCTGGACGCCGTCCTCGCCACCGACAAGGCCCCCGACGTGGTCGAGATGGGCAACAGCGAGATGCTCGGCTACATGGTCAAGGGCGCCTTCGCCCCGGTCGACCCGGCCAAGTTCGCCGCCTCCGACGCCTGGCTCGACGGTCTGAAGACCTCGGTCACCTACGACGGCAAGACCTACGGTGTGCCGTACTACGCCGGTGGCCGCGTCGCCAACTGGCGCAAGGACGTGGCCGCTTCGGTGGGCGTCAAGACCCCGCCGAAGACCTACGCCGAGCTGACCTCCGCCCTGGACAAGATCCAGAAGAAGGAGGGGGACAAGTTCAACGCCTGGTACCAGCCCACCCGTGACTGGTACGCGGCCATGTCCTTCGTCTACGACGCGGGCGGCTCCATCGCCAAGGAGGACGGCGGCCAGTGGAAGGCGAACCTGTCCTCCCCGGAGTCCGTCAAGGGCCTCACCGCCTTCAAGCAGGTCGTCGACACGTACATGCACGGCGACAAGACCAAGGATGAGTCCGACCGTTACCTCGTCTACGGCCAGGGCAAGTCCGCCATGATCTTCGCGGCGGCCTGGGAGGGCGCGACCTCCGCCGACCCGAAGAACGACAAGACCGGCAAGCTCAAGGACAACCTCGAGAACTTCGTGATGCCCGGTCCGTCCGGCAAGAACATGCCGGTGTTCCTGGGCGGTTCCGACCTCGCCGTCCCGGTGAAGTCGCACAACCAGGACGTCGCCGCCGAGTGGATCAACGCCTTCACCGGTCCTGCGGGCCAGAAGGGCCTGATGGCCAAGGGCAACCTGCCCAACAACAAGACCGACCTCGCCACCCTGAAGAACGACCCGGCGACCGTCGTGCCGGCCACCGCGGCCGAGTCCAACTGGTTCGTGCCGATGGCGCCCGGCTGGGGCCAGGTGGAGAAGGCGCAGGTCCTGCAGACCATGCTCCAGCAGATCGGCACCGGCAAGAAGTCGGTCCAGGACGCCGCCAAGGAGGCGGACGCCGCGATCGACAAGGTCATCAACACCAAGTGACCCGGGTGCGCCGCGCGGGCCTTCGGGCCCGCGCGGCGACCGCCGTACCGCCTGCACAGGACTTCAGGGATCGCCGAGGAGCGCGATGAGTGCCGCAGACACGACCACGCCTGCAAAGGTGCCGCCGCCGCGGCAGGCACCCCCGCCCGGCCCGCCGCCCCGGCCCCGCCGCCCGGCCTCCGCCAAGGGCGGCGCCTCCACCCCCTGGCTGCTCCTCGCGCCCTGTCTGCTGATCCTCGCCGGTGTCATGGGCTACCCCCTGGTCCGGCTGGTCACCCTGTCGTTCCAGAAGTTCGGCCAGTCCCAGCTCTGGGGCTTCCAGGAGCCCGAGTCGGTCGGCTTCGGCAACTTCACCAAGGTGCTCGGCGACGGCGACTTCTGGCAGGTCGTGCTGCGCACCATCGTCTTCACCGCGGGCGCCGTCATCCTCACGATGGTCCTCGGCATGCTGATCGCCCTGCTGCTCCAGCGGGTCTCCGGCTGGGTGAAGACCCTGATCAACGTCGCGCTGGTGGCCAGCTGGGGCATGCCCGTCATCGTCGCCACCACCGTCTTCAAGTGGCTCTTCGACGCCGACTACGGCATCCTCAACGCGCTCATCAGCAAGCTGCCCGGCGTCGACCTGATCGGCCACAACTGGTTCGCCAGCGGTCCCGAGGGCCTCGCGGTGATCATGCTGCTGGTGGTCTGGGGCGCGGTGCCCTTCGTGGTCATCACCCTCAGCGCCGGACTCACCCAGGTCCCCGCCGAGCTGGAGGAGGCCGCCCGGCTGGACGGCGCGGGCTCCTGGGGTGTCTTCCGGTTCGTCACCCTGCCGGTGCTCAAGCCGGTGGTCGTCATGCTGACGACCCTCTCCGTCATCTGGGACATGGGCGTCTTCCCGCAGGTCTTCGTGATGCGCAACGGCCACCCCGAGGCCCAGTTCCAGCTGCTGACCACCTACTCCTACGACCGCGCCTTCGTGGTCAACGACTACGCCCAGGGCTCCGCCATCGCCCTCATCACCGTGGTGCTGCTGCTCGGCGTCGTCGCCGTCTACATGCGCCAGATGCTCAAGATCGGAGAGGTCGAGTGACCAGCACGGCTTCCCCCGCCCGCCGGACCTCCAAGGCCGGCTGGAACATCCTCGGCCTCCTCGTCTTCGCCACCGCGGGCTTCCCCGTCTACTGGATGCTCGACACCGCGATCAAACCGGCCAAGGACGCCATCGACCCCGACCCGAGCCTGCTGCCCACCGGGTTCACCCTGGACAACTTCAGCCGGGCCTTCGACATCGCCGACTTCTGGGGGCCGGTCGGCCGCAGCCTGGTCGTCTCGCTGTCCGTCGTCCTCATCGGCGTCGTCGTCGGCATGCTGGCCGCGCTCGCCATCTCCCGGTTCGCCTTCCGGGGCCGGAAGATCGTGATCGTCGGCATCCTCGCGGTGCAGATGGTCCCGCTCGTCGCCATGATCATCCCGGTCTTCCTGCTGCTGAACGACCTGCATCAGTACGACAAGCTCACCGGCCTGATCATCACCTATCTGACCTTCATCCTGCCGTTCACGGTGTGGACCCTGCGCGGCTTCATCGTCAACATCCCGCGCGAACTGGAGGAGGCGGCCATGGTCGACGGCTGCTCCCGCACCGGCGCCTTCGTCCGCGTGGTCTTCCCGCTGCTCGCCCCCGGCATGGTCGCCACCTCCGTCTACGGCTTCATCCAGGCGTGGAACGAGTACCTCTACGCCCTCATGCTGCTCAGCCAGGAGAACCAGACGGCCACCGTCTGGCTCGGCAACTTCACCACCAAGCACGGCACCGAATACGCCCCGATGATGGCCGGAGCCACCATGATGGCCGTGCCGATCGTCGTGCTGTTCCTCCTCGTCCAGCGCAAGATGGCCGCGGGGCTGACCGCGGGCGCCGTGAAGGGATAACGCCACCCGATGACGACAATCGCCCGCGGTACGGACACCCTGACGCGCGACGCGCTCACCGTCCTCCAGCCCGGCTTCACCGGCACCACCGCCCCCGACTGGCTGCTGCGCCGCCTCGGCGAGGGCCTCGCCTCGGTCGGCCTGTTCGGCCGCAACATCGTCTCGCCGGAACAACTGTCCGCGCTCACCGCCCAGTTGCGCGCCGAACGCCCCGATGTGCTGGTGGCCATAGACGAGGAGGGCGGCGACGTCACCCGCCTGGAGGCCCGTACCGGCTCCTCCTTCCCCGGCAACCACGCCCTCGGCGCGGTGGACGACCTGGAGCTGACCCACGCGGTCGCCCGCGAACTCGGCCGCCGCCTCGCCGCCTGCGGCGTCCACCTCAACTGGGCGCCCTCCGCCGACGTCAACTCCAACCCCGACAACCCGGTCATCGGGGTGCGCTCCTTCGGCGCCGACACCGCCCTGGTCGCCCGGCACACCGCCGCCTATGTCACGGGCCTGCAGTCCGCCGGGGTCGCGGCCTGCACCAAGCACTTCCCCGGCCACGGCGACACCGCTGTCGACTCCCACCACGCGCTGCCCCGCATCGACGTACCCGCCGACGTGCTGCACGCCCGTGAACTCGCGCCCTTCCGGGCCGCCCTCGCCGCGGGCACCCGCGCGGTGATGAGCGCCCACATCCTGGTCCCCGCCCTGGACCCGGACCGCCCCGCGACCCTCTCCCGGCCGGTCCTCACCGACCTGCTGCGCGGCGAACTCGGCTACCAGGGCCTCATCGTCACCGACGGCATGGAGATGCGCGCCGTCTCCGGCACCTACGGCATCGAGCACGGCAGCGTCCTCGCCGTCGCGGCCGGTGCCGACGCGATCTGCGTGGGCGGCGGCCTCGCCGACGACGAGACGGTACGACGGCTGCGCGACGCCCTGGTGGCCGCCGTGCGCTCTGGCGAACTGCCCGAGGAACGCCTCGCGGACGCCGCCCGCCGGGTACGCGAACTCGCCGCCTGGACGGCGAACGGGACCACCGGGGACACCGCCCCCGACCCCGAGGCCGGACTGCGCGCCGCCCGCCGGGCCCTGACGGTGACCGGCGGCGAGTCCTTCACCCCGCTCACCGAGGCGCCCTACGTCGCCGCCTTCACCCCGGTCGCCAACATCGCGGTCGGCGACGAGACCCCCTGGGGCGTGGCCGCCGAGCTGTCCGCGCTGCTGCCGGGCACGCGCACCGGAAGCTTCACCGGCGACTCGGCCGGGTCCGACGCCCTCGCGGCGGCGGGGGAGCGCCGGGTGGTGGCGGTGGTCCGGGACGAACACCGGCACCCCTGGATGGCGAAGGCCCTGAGCACGCTCCTCGAGGCCCGCCCGGACACGGTGGTCGTCGAGATGGGCGTCCCGCAGGCCCCGCCGCGCGGGCGGCTCCACCTCGCCACCCACGGCGCGGCCCGTGTCTGCGGCCGGGCGGCGGCGGAGGTCGTCGCGGGAGTGTGAGCCCGGCACCCGGTCCCCGTGGCGCGCCCACGGGGACCGAGGCGTTTCTACAGGCCCTGCCACTCCGGCTTGTGGGCGTAGGTGTGGCGGAAGTAGTCCGCCAGCTTGAGCTTGGAGGCGGCGGCCTCGTCGGCGACCACCGTGGCGTGCGGGTGCAGCTGGAGGGCGGAGGCGGGGCAGATGGCCGCCACCGGGCCCTCGACCGTCGCCGCGAGCGCGTCCGCCTTGCCCTCGCCGGTGGCGAGCAGCACCAGGTGCCGGGCCTCCAGGATGGTGCCGATGCCCTGGGTGATGACGTGGTGCGGGACCTGCTCGATGTCGCCGTCGAAGAAACGGGCGTTGTCGATCCGGGTCTGCTCGGTCAGCGTCTTGATCCGGGTCCGCGAGGCGAGCGAGGAGCACGGCTCGTTGAAGCCGATGTGCCCGTCGGTGCCGATGCCGAGGAGCTGGAGGTCCACGCCCCCGGCCGCGGCGAGCGCCCGGTCGTACTCCGCGCACGCCGCCTGGACGTCGGCGGCCGTGCCGTCCGGGCCCATGAACGCGTCCATGCCGATGCCGAGCGGCTCCAGCACCTCGCGGCGCAGCACCGAGCGGTAGGACTCGGGGTGGTCGGCGGGAAGCCCCACGTACTCGTCGAGCTGGGCGATCCTGGCCCGGCCGGTGTCCGCGGCGCCGGAGCGCACCTGGGCCGCCAGGGCCTGGTAGACGGGCAGCGGGGTGGAGCCGGTGGCCACCCCGAGCAGGGCGTCGGGCTTGCGTCGCAGCAGCCGGGCCATGGCCTCGGCGACCAGCTCGCCGCCCGCCGCGGCGTCCGGGACGATGACAACTTCCACGCTGGGCCTGCCGATCTGGAAGAGGGCCGACGGTCGCGGGGGACCGGGGGAGCGTCGGTATGTGGTTTAGACCAATCTAGCAGAGCGGCCCCGGCCGTACGGGGGCGGAAATCGCCAGGCCGACGGTGCCCCACGGCCACCTGGGCCCGACTAGGCTGCCTTTACGGTGCGGCCTCGCCGCTCGCCGAGTCCGGGTCCTCTCCGACCATGGACACGCCCTCGTGGTCTAGTCCAGAATGCGAGGGAGACACACGCAGGACGACAAGCTGAAAAGCCTCCGCCTTCCCCGCACAGGAAGGCGGATCGAGGAACCGGCGCTCTCTGCCCTGACTGCTCCGGCTCCTCGGCCTTCGGCCGACCGGGACCGCACACCCCACGGCCGATGATGCTCCGGGCTGCGGCGCGGGGAGGGCTGAGGGTCCCTCTCAGGCGCCGCGGCCCGCGGGTGTCTTTTCGGCCGGTGACGCGCCCCCGGTACGCTCGCAGCGTGCCCTCCATGAACGAACTCGTCCGCCAGCACACCGCCCTCGGGGACACCGACCTCGAGTGGCTCCATCTGCTGGTCTCGGAGTGGCAGCTGCTCTCCGACCTCTCCTTCGCCGACCTCGTCCTGTGGGTCCCCACCAGCGACGGCACCCGGTACGTCTCGGTCGCCCAGATGCGCCCGAACACCGGCCCGACCTCCTACCAGGACGACATGGTCGGCCACCTGGTCCCGCGCGGGCGCCGCCCCATGCTGGACGCGGCGCTGGACGAGGGCCGGATCGTGCGCGAGGGCGACCCGGAATGGCGCGAAGAGGTCCCCGTACGGGTCGAGTCCATCCCGGTACGGCGTGAGGGCCGCGTCCTCGGGGTGATCGCCCGCAACACCAACCTGCTGACCGTGCGCACCCCGAGCCGGCTGGAACTCACCTATCTGCAGAGCGCCTCGGACCTCGCGCAGATGATCGCGGCCGGTTCCTTCCCCTTCCCCGACCAGCAGGTCGACATGGACGCCTCCCCGCGCGCGGGCGACGGCCTGATCCGGGTGGACGCCGACGGCATCGTCCAGTACGCCTCCCCGAACGCGCTCTCCGCCTACCACCGGCTCGGCCTCGCGTCCGACCTGGTCGGCCAGCACCTGGGCCGCACCACCGCCGAACTCGCCCCGACCCGTGGCCCGGTGGACGAGGCGCTCGCCAAGGCGGCCAGCGGTTACGCGCCCCGCGAGTTCGAGATCGAGGCCAACGACGGGGTCATCCAGTTCCGGTCCATCCCGCTCAAGCCCAAGGGCACCCGCATCGGTTCCCTGGTGCTCTGCCGGGACGTCACCGAACTCCGGCGCCGCGAACGCGAGTTGATCACCAAGGACGCCACCATCCGGGAGATCCACCACCGGGTGAAGAACAACCTCCAGACCGTGGCCGCCCTGCTCAGGCTCCAGGCCCGCCGCATCGACTCCGAGCGCGGCCGGGAAGCGCTGGAGGAGGCGGTGCGCCGGGTCGGCTCGATCGCCATCGTGCACGAGACGCTGTCTCAGAACCTGGACGAGCGGGTGGAGTTCGACGACATCGCCGACCGCGTGCTGGCGATGGTCGCGGAGATCTCGCCGGGCAAGGTGACGGGCCGCCGCACCGGTCGCTTCGGCTGGCTGGACGCCGAGGTCGCCACTCCGCTGTCGATGGTGCTGACCGAAGTGCTGCAGAACGCCCTGGAACACGGCTTCCGCGAGGGCGACACCGGCACGGTCGAGGTCTCGGCGGTCCGGGGCGGCACCACCAAGGAGGGCCGTCTGCTCGTCACCGTGCAGGACGACGGGGTCGGTCTGCCCGAGGGCTTCGACCCGCACACCGCGGGCAACCTCGGCCTCCAGATCGTCCGCACCCTCGTCGAGGGCGAGCTGGGCGGCACCTTCGACATGGTCCCGGCGCCGGAGCGCGGCACCCAGGTCATCTTCGACATCCCGGTGCGCCCGCAGAAGTGAGCCTCTGGAAGGTCGGCGCGGGAAAGCGAAAAGCCCCGGACCAGTGAATGGTCCGAGGCTGGTGCTCGTTGCTGAGCTGCTCCGCTGAGGCGGAGCCCCCCGGGTCCGGCGGGGCCGGGACCTGGGGAAAGCATCGGGGGTACTGCGCGCTGCGGCTCGGGGGCGGGAGAAGCGTGGTGCCCGTGAATCCGGGCCCACGCGCCGCCAAGCTCAGGCTGTCAGCAGGGGTGACTCGTCAGGCAGAAGCCTGGCGAGCACGGTTGCGGGCGGCGCGGCGCTTCATCGCGCGACGCTCGTCCTCGCTCAGACCACCCCAGACGCCGGAGTCCTGACCGGACTCGAGCGCCCACTGCAGGCACTGCTCCATGACGGGGCAGCGACGGCAGACGGCCTTGGCTTCCTCGATCTGCAGCAGCGCGGGACCGGTGTTGCCGATGGGGAAGAACAGCTCGGGGTCTTCCTCGCGGCAAACGGCGTTGTGACGCCAGTCCATGGCTGCTACCTCTCCTTGGTATTACATGCAGATTGCTTGTGAATGTGAACGCTTTCACGAGTCCCTCAACAAGTGAAGGGCCGATCACCGGGTCTCCCCGGCGTGGACCTGTGTTTTGAAGAGGGTTCTGGCGATCAATGGAAGCCGGTGTTGCGGGCCGTCCCGATCGCCATGTAGAGACTCGCAAACCTCGGCGACGGATACAACCCCTTCCGGAAGATTTTTTTTGATTCCTCGGTGTCGACTAGGTCACAGCCGTACTTCCATGGGGTGGACAGTGGCCTAAACGTTCGAGTGAAAGGACTTTGGCCCGTTCCGCTCACACAATCACACGCAGTGCACGGCGAACGCCTGTGAACGTCACGCTCGTCCGCAGCCCCAGGTGGTCACCGTCCATCTGAAGGGGCAGAGGGACCTTCGAATGCAAGGTGAACCGGTCCAGGTCGTGCAGCGAAATCGCGTGTTTCCCATGGGGTCCACGCTCGGGGGACGAAGTGAGCAACTGGGTCGCATACCGGGCAACCGCGGCCGTGGAGAGCCGCTTCAGACCGAGCACGTCGATGCCTTTATCGAACGACGCCTTAGGCGACGTGTACATCGGGCGATTGCCGAGATACGTCCAGGGCGACGTGTTCGAGACTATGGCGACGGCGAGATCGGTCACCGGTTCCGAACCGGGTCGTTCCAGGGTGATCGTGCCGTGTCTGCGATTCGGTTCACCCATGAACTGCCTTGCTACTTGGCGGACATAGAGCGCGTGCGTCGACTTCTTGCCGCGCTCCCGTTCCCTTTCGACCCTGCCCACAACTCCGGCGTCGAAGCCAAGTCCGGCGTTGAAAGTGAACCAGCGCTCCGGCACCGCCTCGTCCGCCGTACCCGGTGTCCCCGAGGTCAGACCGAGGCCGACCACACGTTCCCGGCGCTCGCGCAGCGCGTCCAGCAGGGCGCCGGTGGCCTCGACGGGATCGTTGGGCAGACCCAGCGCACGGGCGAAGACATTGGTCGAACCGCCGGGGACCACCGCGAGACCGGGCAGCCGCTCCGGGTCGGGGCCGGCGTACAGCAGGCCGTTGACCACCTCGTTCACGGTGCCGTCGCCGCCCAGGGCCACCACCATGTCGACGTCGTCACTCTCCGCAGCCGACCGCCCCAGATCGCGCGCGTGACCGCGGTACTCGGTGTGGACGACCTCCAGCTTCATCTCGCTGGCGAGCGCGTGGATCAGTACGTCGCGTCTGCGGGCGCTTGTGGTGGTTGCCGCCGGATTGACCACGAGAAGTGCACGCATGCATGGCAGCGTACCTACTGGGGGGTATCCGGCCCAGGGAGAGCCGGAGATCGATGGGCGCGGACGGCGTGAGCCTCGCCACGCACCCTCCGGGCCGTGCCGGGCGCGGGGCTACCCTTCTCGGGTGAGCAGTGAGCAGACCCCCGCCCCGGAGACCATCGGCACCGCCGCGGCCGGTGAGCGCCCGCGCCGCCTCGTGTACGCCGCCGCCCTGGCCGCACTGGAGGGGATCGCCCTCGTCGTGGCGGGCGGGTACGTTCTCGCGCTCGGTCTCACCGGCGCCGGTGACGACCGGCAGCAGGCCGTCACCGGTGGGATCACCCTGCTGGTGCTCGCGCTGCTGCCGCTGCTCGCCGCGCGCGGGCTGTGGCTGACACGCCGCTGGAGCCGGGGCCCCGCCGTGATCACCCAGATCCTCGCCCTGCCGGTCGCCTACAACCTGCTCCAGGCCGACAGCATCGCCATCGGGGCGGGCATCGCCCTCGCGGTCGTCTCGGTCGCCGCGCTGGTCCTGCTGGTCAACCCGGCCACGACCCGCGCCCTCGGGATCACCGGGCCGGGCCGCGCCGAATAACGCCCGCTCGGGCGAGGGCGGTCCTACTCCTCCACCAGGAGCTTCTCCCGCAGCTGGGCCAGCGTGCGGGCCAGCAGCCGGGAGACGTGCATCTGTGAGATGCCGACCTCCTGCGCGATCTGCGACTGGGTCATGTTCCCGAAGAACCGCAGCAGCAGGATGCGCTTCTCGCGCGGCGGGAGATCCTCCAGCAGCGGCTTGAGCGACTCCCGGTACTCCACCCCCTCCAGTGCCTCGTCCTCCGAGCCGAGGGTGTCGGCGACCGCCGGGGACTCGTCGTCGGTGTCGGGGACGTCCAGCGACAGCGTGGAGTACGCGTTCGCCGACTCCAGCCCCTCCAGCACCTCCTCCTCGGAGATGGCCAGCTTCTCCGCCAGCTCGTGCACCGTGGGGGAGCGGCCGTGCAGCTGGGACAGCTCGGCCGTCGCCGTGGTCAGCGAGAGCCGCAGCTCCTGGAGCCGACGCGGCACCCGGACCGCCCAGCCCTTGTCCCGGAAGTGCCGCTTGATCTCGCCGACGACCGTGGGAGTGGCGTACGTGGAGAACTCCACGCCCCGCTCCGGGTCGAACCGGTCCACGGACTTGATCAGCCCGATCGTGGCGACCTGGGTGAGGTCGTCCAGCGGCTCGCCGCGGTTGCGGAAGCGGCGCGCCAGGTGCTCGACGAGCGGCAGATGCATGCGGACCAGCCGGTTGCGCAGCTCCGCGTACTCCGGGCTGCCGTCCTTCAGGCCGCGCAGCTCCACGAAGAGCGCCCGCGCCCCGCTGCGGTCATGAGGGTCGTGCTGTGCCGCCCGCACGGCCTCCGCGCCCGGCGCGGTGCCCTCGGCGTATCGCTCGTGCTCGCTCATCGTCCCGCCCGTAGCCCTTCCCCGAGCCCTCGCCCCCGCGCGGTCGGCGGTCGCGTCCCCGCCGCGCTCCCCCTGGGGCACGCTCCGTACGGCACCCTCGCCGCCGCCCGGTGCGGAGTCGTCCTCCGGGTGGGGTCTGGCCTGCTCGGGGATACCGTCGATGCCGTCCAGGCCGTCGGCCATGTGCCGGGAGCCGTCCTGGGGGGCCGCCCGCAGGCTCTCGGCCTTCCCGGTCGGCAGTTCTCGCGCGCCGCGCTCTTCGTCCCGCACCGGACCGTCCCCGTTCCTCACGCCGGGCCGGGGCCCGCGCCGCGCTGTTTGTAGAGGCTGATCGACACGGTCCGGTCCTCGTCTACGGCGGACGACACCTTGCCCGCCAGGGCCGACAGCACGGTCCAGGCGAACGTGTCGCGCGACGGGGCGTGGCCGTCGGTGGTCGGAGCCGACACCGTGACCTCCAGCGAGTCGTCGACGAGCCGGAAGACGCAGCTGAGCACGGAGCCCGGCACGGCCTGCTGGAGCAGGATCGCGCAGGCTTCGTCGACCGCGATGCGCAGATCCTCGATCTCGTCCAAGGTGAAGTCCAAGCGGGCCGCCAGACCGGCCGTGGCCGTCCGCAGCACCGACAGGTAGGCACCCGCGGCCGGAAGCCGGACTTCCACGAAGTCCTGGTTCGCCGTGGGCTCGCCTGCGATCTGGGACACCCTCACCTCCATGGTGGTACAAGCTTCACGGGGCCGGGGGTCGCCCCCGGCGTAACGCGTATGTGGTTCCGCGGTGACGCTATCGCGCTCGGAACGTTCCTGTCCCCGCGCCCCCGACCCCCTGGCGTTACTCACAGTAAAGCTCCGTATACGCTCCGTGTCTAGGGGGTGGGGCGGATTCAAATGGGAAGAGCGCGCGCCGGGTTGACGTACCCAGGCATCGGGCGGTCGAACCACCGGAATCGGGGCCGCGCCGCCCGCCGCTGTGCCGTCCACTCTCACACGAGTACGTGGTCCACGAAACACCATCGCCAGTCGTCTCCGGGTTCGAACGTCCGCATCACCGGGTGACCCGAGTCCGTGTGGTGCTTCGTCGCGTGCCGGTTCGGCGAGGAGTCGCAGCACGCGACATGGCCGCAGGTGAGGCAGAGCCGCAGCTGTACCGGGTCCGTACCGTCCGCGAGACACTCCAGGCACGTCTCGCTCAGCGGGCCGGGTTCCGGGAGCGGCAGCGCGTCGAGGTGCGTGCACTGTTTCATGATTGCCAGATTACGTCGGGAGCGCGGGGAGCCGCGCGGAGAACGAGGGTGGGCGAGGACATGGACGTGATGCCGCTCCTGCTGCTGATCGCGGGGAGCGCGGCCGTCGCGGGCGTGGCCCGGCGCGGGCCGGTACCCGCGCCGCTGCTGCTGGTCGGGGTGGGCCTCGCCGCGTCCTACGTGCCGGGCGTGCCCGACTACACCCTCGACCCCGAGGTCGTCCTTCCGCTGCTGCTGCCCCCGCTGCTGTACACCTCGGCCAGCGACAGCTCCTACCTCGACCTGCGCGCCCAGGTGCGGCCGGTGGCCCTGCTGTCGGTCGGGTACGTCCTCTTCGCCACCGTCGCCGTCGGCTGGGTCGCCCATCTGATCGTGCCCGGACTGCCGCTGACCGCCGCGCTGGTGCTGGGCGCGGTGGTGGCACCGCCCGACGCGGTCGCCGCCACCGCGGTCGCCCGCAGGCTCGGACTGCCGTCCCGGATCACCACGATCCTCCAGGGCGAGTCCCTGCTGAACGACGCCACCGCCATCACCGCGTACAAGGTCGCCCTGGCCGCCGCCATCGGGGAGGGCGCCACCTGGGCGGGCGGGCTGGTCGAGTTCCTGATCGCCGCGGTCGGCGGTGTCGGGGTCGGCCTCGTCCTGATGGCGCCCCTGCACTGGCTGCGCACCCATCTGCGCGAGGCCCTGCTCCAGAACACCCTGTCCCTGCTCATCCCGTTCGTCGCCTACGGCGTCGCCGAGCAGTTCCACGCCTCCGGGGTGCTCGCGGTCGTGGTCGTCGCGCTGTACCTCGGGCACCGCGCGTGGGAGGTCGACTTCGCCACCCGGCTCCAGGAGGAGGCGGTGTGGAAGATGGTCGCCTTCATCCTCGAGTCCGCCGTCTTCGCCCTGATCGGCCTCCAGCTGCGCGTCGTCGTCGAGGGACTCGGCGCGAACGAGGGCGCGCGGGCCGTCGCGTACGCCGTGATCCTCTTCCTGGTCGTCGTCCTCGCCCGGGTCGCCTGGGTCTACCCCGCCGCCTTCCTGCCCCGCCTGCTCTCCGCCCGCGTCCGGGAGCGGGAGGAGAACCCCACCTGGAAGGGCGCGCTGGTCACCGGCTGGGCCGGGATGCGCGGCGTGGTCTCCCTCGCCATCGCGTTCTCCGTCCCGCTCACCGTGCACGGCGGCCACCCCTTCCCGCAGCGCAACCTGATCCTCTTCCTGACCTTCACCACCGTCATCGGCACCCTGGTCATCCAGGGCCTGAGCCTGCCCCCGCTGATCCGCGCCCTCCGCTTCCCGGCCCGCGACCCGCGCGCGGACACCCTCGCCGAGGCCAACGCGCAGGCCCAGGCGTCCCGCGCGGCCGAGACCCGCCTCACCGAACTCCTCACCGACGAGCGCAACGCCCTGCCCGCACCGCTCGCCGACCGGCTCCGCGCGGTGATGGAGCGCCGCCGCGACTCCGTCTGGGAACGCCTCGGCCAGGCCAACCCGGTCACCGGCGAGTCCGTGGACGACACCTACCGGCGGCTGTCCCGCCAGATGATCAGCGCCGAACGCGATGTCTTCGTCCGGCTGCGCGACCACCGCTACATCGACGACGAGATGCTCCGCGCCCTGCTGCGCCGACTCGACCTGGAGGAGGCGGCCGCGTTCCGGGAAGTGGCCTAAAACGTACTGTCCGGGAAGGGGCGTCCGGTGATCACTGCGGCCACGGAGGTCCCGCGCGGGAAGGCGCCCTCCTCGGCCAGCGCGGTGAGCGCGTACAGCGACTTGGCGACATACAGCCGCTCCACGGGCACCCCGTGCCGGTCCTCGAAGTCCGCCGCGAAGGCGTCCAGCTCCGGAGTCGTACGGGCATAGCCGCCGAAGTGGAAACGGTCCTCCAGCGACCAGTCGCCGGTGCGCGCGCCGAAGGCCCGCTCCTGGAGGGCGCGGACCTCGGCCGCCAGGAAGCCGCCCTTGAGCACGGACACCCCGAGCGCGCGCTGTCCGGGCGCGAGCCCGGCGGCCAGTCCGGCGAGCGTGCCACCGGTGCCGCAGGCCACCGCGACGACCTCCGCGCGGTCCCGCAGCTCCTCGCCCAGCGCCACGCAGCCGCGCACCGCCTCGGCGTTGCTGCCGCCCTCCGGGACGACGTACGCGTCCTCCGCGCGGGCCGCGCGCAGGATCGCGGCCAGGGTCTCCGGCTCGGCCTTGCGCCGGTACGTGGCCCGGTCCGTGAAGTGCAGGCGCATGCCGTCGGCCGCGCACCGGGCCAGCGAGGGGTTCAGCGGGCGCCCGGCCAGCTCGTCACCGCGCACCACGCCGACCGTGGGCATGCCGAGCAGCCGTCCGGCGGCCGCGGTGGCGCGCAGATGGTTGGAGTACGCGCCACCGAAGGTGACCAGCGCCCGGCCCCGCGCCGCCTCGATGTTCGGCATGAGCTTGCGCCACTTGTTGCCGATCAGCTCCGGGTGGATCAGATCGTCCCGCTTGAGCAGCAGCCGCACGCCGTGCCGGGAGAAACGGTCGTCCCGCACCTCCGCGAGGGGCGAGGGGAGTGCCGGGGTGAGGGGAGCGGCGCTGGTCATGGGCCCATTGTCCCCTCGCCCCCGCGCGCGGGCGGGGTCAGTCCTTCAGGCGCTCCTTCACGCGCGACCGCAGCGATGCCATGGTGAACCCGCGCGGGTCCACCTTGCCCGGCTGCCATTCGCGGTGGCCGATGACCGAACGTTCCGTCCAGCCGTGGTGGCGGCAGATCGCGGCGGACACCCGCACGATCGCCTCCATCTGGGCGTCGGGCCAGGGGTCCTCGCCGTCGCCGAGGTTCTCGCACTCGAAGCCGTAGAAGTACCGGTTGCCGTCGGTGTTGGCCTCGTTGTCGGTCGGCAGGCCCTTCTCCGCGATGACCGCGCGTAGCACCTCGTCGTCGCCGAGACCGGCGTGGTTGGCGCGGCCGTAGCCGACCAGATGCACCCTGCCGTCCTTGGTGATCACACCGTGGCAGAGTGGGCCGGGAAGCTCCTCGTAGCCTTCGCGGCACAGCTCCACGGTGCGGGCGCTGCCGCTGGTCACCGTGTGGTGGATCATGACGCCGTGCACCGGGCCCCAGGGGCCCTTGTGGTTGCGGTTGTGGACCCGCCAGCCGGCGACCTCCACGACCTTGAGGCCCTCCGCCTTCAGCGCGCTCAGAAAACCGCTCGCGGACATGGGTGGGGACATGGCCGCCTCCTTCGTACCGTTCGGGAAGTTTGGGACGGACCGGCCGTCTCGGCCCACCCGTCACGGTGCTTGTACCGACGTACGGGGGTGGGAATCACATCGTTCGCTCGGTGTGCGAGCCGATCCGGCCATTCCGGGTCCGGTCGGCGAAGTCCCCCAGTCTGCCCAGTAGTCCGATGATCCATTCCCCTTCTTTCGGGTAATGGTGCGAGCACGCTCCGTGATGAAAGGCTCAGCCGTGAGACCGGTGCCCGGCGAGATTCGGCACCGGGCATACACGGGAGGGCAATTCCTTATGTCGGTAGGCGAAGAGGTCCGCACGGAGCAGGGCAAGCCGCAGCAGTCCCTCGGCACGGCGGCCGCGCGGAACCTGGCCACCACGACCAAGTCCGCACCCCAGATGCAGGAGATCAGCTCCCGCTGGCTGCTGCGCAACCTGCCCTGGGTGGACGTCCAGGGTGGCACGTACCGGGTGAACCGGCGGCTGACGTACGCCGTCGGCGACGGCCGCGTCACCTTCGTGAAGACCGGGGACCAGGTCGAGGTCATCCCGGCCGAGCTGGGCGAACTGCCCGCCCTGCGCTCGTTCGAGGACGAAGAGGTGCTGACCGAGCTGGCCCGGCGCTGCAGGCAGCGCGACATCGCCGCGGGCGAGGTGATCAGCTCCTTCGGCGCCCGCACCGAGGAGGTCTACCTGCTCGCCCACGGCCGCGTCGAGAAGATCGGCACGGGCCCGTACGGAGACGACGCGGTCCTCGAAGTCCTCGCCGACGGCGCCTACTTCGGCGAACAGGCGCTGCTGGACCCCGACGCCATCTGGGAGTACACCGCCCGCGCCGCCACCGCGTGCACGGTGCTCGTCCTCACCCGCTCCGACTTCGAGCAGGTCGCCGAGCGCTCCGACTCCCTCGGCGAACACGTGGGCAGGCTGCGCGCGCTCCCGGACCAGCGCACCAACAAGTACGGCGAGAAGGAGGTCGAGCTGGCGGCCGGTCACTCCGGCGAGCCCGACATCCCGCACACCTTCGTGGACTACGAGGCGCGTCCGCGCGAGTACGAACTCAGCATCGCCCAGACCGTGCTGCGCATCCACTCCCGCGTGGCCGACCTGTACAACCAGCCGATGAACCAGACCGAGCACCAGTTGCGGCTCACCGTCGAGGCGCTGAAGGAGCGCCAGGAGCACGAGCTGGTCAACAACCGCGAGTTCGGCCTGCTGCACGCCTGTGAGTACGACCAGCGCCTCCAGCCGCACGACGGCGTCCCCGGTCCGGACGACCTGGACGAGCTGCTCAGCCGCCGCCGGGGCACCAAGTTCCTGCTCGCCCACCCGCGCGCCATCGCGGCGATCGGGCGCGAGCTGAACAAGCGCGGACTGGTCCCGGAGACCATCGACGTGGGCGGCAACCGCATCCCCACCTGGCGCGGGGTGCCGATCTACCCGTGCAACAAGATCCCGGTCAGCGAGGCCCGCACCACCTCGATCATCGCGCTGCGTACCGGCGAGGCCGACCAGGGCGTGATCGGCCTGCGGCAGTCCGGCCTGCCGGACGAGATCGAGCCCAGCCTGTCCGTCCGCTTCATGGGCATCAACGAGCAGGCCGTCATCAACTACCTGGTGACCGCCTACTACTCGGCCGCCGTGCTGGTGCCGGACGCGCTCGGCGTGCTGGAGAACGTGGAGATCGGCCGGTGGCGGTGACACCGTCCCCGCTTACGGCCGTGTTCCGCCCCGGCGGTCCCTGCCGCCGGGGCGGCGGCCCCACCGTTCCCGGAGTTCGTGAGGGGGAGCCATGAGCGAGTCCACCGTGGAGACGGGAGGGCGCGCGTCGGCGCCGGTCGCGTCCGCGTCCGACGCCGTACCGAGGCCGCGGCAGGCGGCGGACGATGTGCCGAGGGACGGCGCTTCGGGGGACGGCGTTCCGCGGGACGGCGTTTCGGGGGAGGGCCATGAGGCGGTCGTCCTGCTGGAGCGCACCCGGGGGGTCGTGGACCCCGAACTGCGCGCCGCCGTCGACTCGTTGCCGGGGCAGCTGCGCCGGATCGCGCTCTACCACTTCGGCTGGAGCCACGCGGACGGCACCCCGGCCGCGGGCAACGCGGGCAAGGCGATCCGCCCCGCCCTCGTCCTGGCGGCCGCCTCCGCGCTGGGCGGTGCGGAGGCGCGGGTCGCGTCCGTGCGGGCCGCGGCGGCGGTCGAACTGGTCCACAACTTCACGCTGTTGCACGACGACGTGATGGACCGCGACACCACCCGCAGACACCGGCCCACGGCCTGGACCGTGTTCGGCGACCCCGACGCGATCCTCGCCGGGGACGCCCTCCAGGCCCTGGCCCTGCGGCTGCTCGCCGACGACCCGCATCCGGCCTCCGGCCGTGCGGCGGCCCGGCTCGCGGAGTGCGTCATCGAACTGTGCGCCGGACAGCAGACCGACACGGCCCTGGAACAGCGCCCGCCCGACGAGGTCGCCCTCGACGAGGTGCTGGCCATGGCCGAGGCGAAGACCGGCGCCCTGCTCGGCTGCGCCTGCGCCTTGGGCGCGCTGTACGCGGGCGCGGAGGACGAGGTCGTGGCGGCGCTGGACACCTTCGGCCGCCAGGCGGGGCTGGCGTTCCAGCTGATCGACGACGTGATCGGCATATGGGGCGACCCCCGGCGCACGGGCAAACCAGCCGGCGCCGACCTCGCCGTCCGCAAGAAGTCCCTGCCGGTGGTCGCCGCGCTGACCTCCGGCACCCCGGCGGCAGCGGAACTGGCCACGCTGTACGCCCGCCCGCACACGGAGGGCGACACCGCCGAGATCGCCCGTGCGACGGTCGCCGTGGAGCAGGCGGGCGGCCGGGACTGGGCTCAGGCGGAGGCGGCGGACCGGATGGCACGGGCGGTCCAGGAACTGGCCCGGGCCGTCCCGGCCCCGGAGGCGGCGGGCGGTCTGCTGGCGCTGGCGGAGTTCGTCACCCGGCGCAGCAGCTGAGGCGGGGGCCCCGCGCATCCCCACGGTGCGCGGGGCCCACCCGTCCTACCCTGGGCTTATGGACAGGGAAGCCCATGTCTGCCCCACCTGCGGCCGGTCCGTCGACACGGTCGTCGGCCGCCACAAGACGCTGGGCGCGTGGGTCCCGGTGTGGAAGCCAGGACCGTGCCACAACCCGGCCTGCGCCTCTACCGTGACCCCCATGCCCCAGCATCCCGAGATCCTCCACCTCACCGAACGCGCCCTCTGGGACGCGGCCCGCGAACACGGCACCTACGAGGTGTCCACCCGAGGCCGCACCCTTGAAGAGGTCGGCTACGTCCACTTCTCCACCCGCGCCCAACTCCCTCACGTCGCGGCCTTCCTGTACGGCGACGACCCCGACCGGGACGACCTGGTGGTCCTGGTGGTCGACCCGAAGCTGCTCGACGCCCCGCTGAAGTACGAGGCGATGCCACCGGCGGGGGAGGAGTTCCCGCATGTGTACGGGGCGGTGCCGGTGTCGGCGGTGGTCGACGTGGAGCCGTGGAAGGGGCCCTAGGTCCCTCGGACAGGTCCCTCGGATCAGGACTCGAGGCGCCTGCGGTCCTCCTCGTCCCATGCGCGGGTGTCGCGGGGCTCGACGTAGGGCTCCTCGTCGGCCGGGTGACCACCGGCGATGGCGCGGTGACGGCTCATCTCCGCGTCGAATTCCAGGCCGAGCAGGATCGCCAGGTTCGTGAGCCACAGCCACACCAGGAACACGATCACGCCCGCGATGGCGCCGTACGTCTTGTTGTACGAGGAGAAGTTGGCCACGTACAGCGCGAACGCCGCCGACGCGATCAGCCAGACGAACAGGGCGAGGAAGCTGCCCGGAGTGATCCAGCGGATGCTGCGGATCTTGGCGTTCGGGGTCGCCCAGAACAGGATCGCGATCATGAGGGTGACCAGGACGGCCAGCACGGGCCACTTGGCGAACGACCACACCGTCAGGAACGTGTCGCCGACGCCCAGCGTGGTGCCGACCTGCTGGGCCACGCTGCCGGTGAGGACCACGATCAGCGCGCTGATCACGGCGATCACCATGAGCACCACGGTCACCCCGAGCCGCACGGGCAGCAGCTTCCACACCGGACGGCCCTCGGGCACGTCGTACACGACGTTCGCGCTGCGGATGAAGGCGGCCACGTAGCCGGAGGCCGACCACACCGCGAGCGCGAGACCCACGACCGCCATGACCGAGCCGACCCCGCCCTTGCCCTGCATCTGCTGCACCGCGGCGCGCAGGACGTCGCGGGCGGGACCGGGGGCGAGCTGCTGGATATTGGTCAGCACCTTCTGGGTCGTCGACCGGCCGACGAGTCCCAGCAGGGAGACCAGGGCCAGCAGCGCCGGGAACAGCGCCAGGACGCCGTAGTAGGTCAGCGACGCCGCCCGGTCGACCAGGTCGTCCTTCTGGAACTCCTTCAGGGTGCCCTTCAGCACCGCACCCCAGGACCGCGCGGGCAGATCCGTCAGAGAGTCCGGCGCCCGCCGCTCCACCTGCTCCGACGGACCGACGCCCGTGTCCTGCCCGGCCGACGCGTCTTCGTCACGGGACCCGAATCCCCTCAGCGATTTCTCCATGCCTCGCGGATGTCCCGTGAGCGGCGGGCTATGTCGGCGGGGGGTGTGCGGGTGCGGGACGGGACGGGGTGGGGCGGGGCCGAAAACATGTTGGCCTCTTTACGGCCTGCTGCGAAGATGCGCTGGTTTCCCGGACGGAGGGTGCTTGTTCGTTTTCGTGTGTGCGGGATGCGGTGCCGAGTTGACCGTCCCGCTGTCCGAGGTCGCGCTGCCGGTTCACGCCCGTCAGAAGTACGGCAACGGGGTCCAGCTTCCGGTGCTCATGCGGTCGGGGACGTTCGCCGTGGACCCTGGGGCAGGCCATGGCATTCCCGGGGCGAGTGTCATCGCGCCCGGTGACATCCGTGGAACCCGGCTGATTCCTGAGAGGTGCGACGGCGCCTGCTGTGGCCCGGACGGGGCCGACGGACCCAACATGGCCTGCGAGGAGTGCGATCTCCCCGTGGCGACCAGACTCGACGACTGCTCGCGCTGGCAGGCGGTATGGCTCCCCTCGGACACCGTGCGCCGCGTCCCCGTCGACGGCACCCCCGCCGCACCCCTGTCCTGGGCGGAGCTGGTGGAGAAGGGCGAGGCGACGCCCCCGTTCGAGCCGATCGCCACCTGGGGCGGACCCGCGGGGTCGAACCACTACTGGTCATGGAGTCCGCGGTGGGAGGCGGCGGCGGGCCACGCGCTCGCCCACCTGCTGGCGGCCTCCGAAGGCCACGCGGTGAAGGTCCCCGACGGCCTGGCCGCGGACGTGTTCCAACGCGCACTCGACGCCCTGCTGCCCGCGGCCGCCCCAGCGCGACGTGCCGCCCTGGCCGGACCGGGACTGCCTCCCCCCGGCGACGCCGCCGACATCCTCCTCGCACCGATCCACCCCGGAACGGGCCGGACCTGGACCCCCGCCGCCCCGGCCACCTCGGCCTACCTGGTCCCCCTGCCGCTGGGCGTGTGGCTGTGGCTGGTTTCACCGCAGCCGAACCTGCCGGTCCCCGCCTCGGGCCGCATCCCCCGCGACGTACTCCGCGACGACCCGCCCCCTCCGCACCCCACCTACCTCTTCCAGCCCGACCGGCAAACGTTCCGCCACACCGCGGCCCGACTGTCGGCCGCACGCGGCCCAGGGCTGCGCACGATCTCCGAGAACCTCACGCGAGCTGACTTCTTCTAGTCGTCCAGTTCGCGGTGGTGTTCGTAGCCAGGGGTCGCTGCAGGGCGGCCGGACAGTATGTAGTCGCGATACTCGTCGCCCGCCATGGACTGGTTCACCCAGCGTTCGCGTGCGGCTCCGGTTCGACTCTCGGCAGCGTGCAGGGCGGCAAGGGGCTCATTCGTCGTTGCCAAGAGCAGGCCGAGATCCTCTTCCTCGTCGTCGAACAACGGTGGCAGCGAATCCAGGTCGCCGGTCAGGGGTTCGCAGTCGAGAGCGGTGTGGAGGTGGACCTCGTAGGCTCCCGGGACCGGTCGCACCTCGACCCAGCGGACCCCCGGCCGCTCGGGTGTTCCAGCCGGTACCAGGAACTGCTCGACGGAGCGTCCCCGCTTGAGGGCGCCGAGGATGAAGGGTTCTGCGAGATAGCGCACGCCGAAAGGCTACGACTTGATCAGGCGAAGAAGACCGCACCCGGTCCGCCGTGGACGCCGTGGTCGGCGGCCTGCGGACCGGGTGCGGTCGGAAAAGCTGGTGGCCTGGACCCCAGGGGATCAAGCCTTCTTGGTCTCCTAGTAGTGGGACGGGTCGGTGACCTGCGGCGATGGGTGCCGCAGGTCACCGACCTGGCCTTTTGGTGTTGGGTGGCGATGGGGTGCGACGGTCTTGATCGGGTGTCCTGCGGACTGTGTGCGGACTGAGTCGACGGCTCTGTGTTGCCCGACGCGGTCATCCGCGAGGATGAAGTCGTGGATTCGCGGGGTGCGGCAAGCCTCTTCGCAACTGCCGGCACAGAGCTGCGGGCGTCCACCAAGCCGTGCCCGGAATCGCCTGGATAGACAACCGCTCTCCCCCTGATAGACGAGCGAGGCGTACCGCAGTCGACCACTCCAGGGGGCAGGAAGATCATTTATTTTCGCGCCCACTCATCGAGAAGCGTCGCCACGCGCGTCGTGTGCGCGCCGAGCTCTTGGCTCAGCGAACAAAAGTCGTGTTTCGGGTAGTACTCCTCGACCAGTCCGTAGAAAGGCAAGCTCAGAGTCAGCCGGGGTACGACCCGTTCCTCGGGGGTGTAGTGAATGAGCGTATTGCGGAATCCCCGCGCATCCGCGTGCATGATGGTGACGCTCGCCTGATGACTCAGGATGGCATCCAGGAGGCTGAGAGACGCCCTGCTCAGCGTGCTACCGTATGCGGCTTTAAGCTGAGTGAGACTCGAGAGTACGTGGTAAAGCGTGATGAATCTAAGCTTGAGTAGGGTCTCGCCAGAAGCGACGCACTGGTCAGCCGACAAAATCACGTCAAGGGCGTTGAGCGAGCATTGAAAGGACGACATCGAAGCTGTCAGCTCGTCCGATAGGGCCGTGTCAAACAGGCGCTTAAAATGCCACTCAGACCGTCGGTCCCGGCTCTTCAGCTCTCCGAAGTGCATGCCGGACA
Organism: Streptomyces sp. NPDC002176; assembly: GCF_044903645.1. Classification (NCBI taxonomy): domain Bacteria; kingdom Bacillati; phylum Actinomycetota; class Actinomycetes; order Kitasatosporales; family Streptomycetaceae; genus Streptomyces; species Streptomyces sp. NPDC002176. The sequence goes on along the minus strand of NZ_JBJDQW010000002.1, from coordinate 478,516 downwards.
TAAATGATGATCCGTGCCACGGGAGAGACTCGGTTGCCTGCTCTAAGAAGCGCGCTTGAGTTTCAGCCAAAGTCATGAGAGTGCGCCCAATGATAGAGATGTCGGACGTAGCAAGATTGGGGATGCCCGAGAAGAAACTAGCCACTTGGGTTGTCGTCACTAGCCGGCCTCGGTAGCGCCACTCGCCAAGGTCGGTTTCTAGCACCCGGGCCGGAGGAAACCAGGTGTTGTTAAGGAACCTCTTTCGATCGGCGGCGATGATCGCTGTGAAGTCGCCGAGGATGCTCGCGTGCCCAACCTTGGAGCCGTCAAAGAGCTTGACGCTGTGGCGCGCCTTCTCAATGACGGCCTCGTGGTTATATGTCAAGCGTGCCGCTCGCGGCGGATCGATGACCTTGAGGGTCTTGTGTGACTCGTATATGAAGAGCGAGAGGTAATTATTCATGCAGAAGTACGGGATGGTCGAGTTCGCCTGGTCCGCCAGCATGCTGTCCAGGAAGCGACGAGAGAACATGAGGTCGCTTTCGAGGAGTTGAGTGGCTATTTTGTGCTTTAGGCTGGCACTCTCGTTCATCTAGTGTCCCCTTGGTGTGACAGCTAACACGTCTCGTTGATGCCAAATTCTGCGGCGCGGGAAAGTCAATTTTCTGGGAATCAAAAAATTGCAATGTGTTGACGCAGAGAGTGCAGATGATACCCCCCATGCCCGGCATGCCGTTCGTGAACAGGATTAGGTTAATCCAGGCTATCAGCGTGGCGCTCGCGAAATGCGAGATTTACATGTACCGCGAAAAGTCGGGGTCGGCGTTCAATTTCTGTACCTGAACCTGCTACGGACGGTTACATGGAGCAGCGAGGCTAACGCCAGCCATCGAGGGAAATTTCCGGACCACCTTCGAGATAGCTGTGGAGGGCGCTAGCGGTGGTATCCACGAACGCTGCGGGGATGGATTTGACATCGACCCAGCGAACTTGGGCGTGCTTGCGGGGTTCGCGGTTCTCCGGCTCGCCCGTCCAGTCGTGGGAGGCGAAGACGACCGTGAGGAAGCCGTTGGGGGCTTCGACGCCCCAGGCGCCGTGGATGATGTGGGCGACTTTGAGGGACTCGGGTTTCACCGTGAGGCCCGTCTCCTCGTAGAGCTCACGGACTGCGGTCTCCGTGATGGGTTCGCCCGGCTCGCTCTTGCCGACCGGGAGGTCCCACATGCCCTGGGCGAACTTCGCGTTCTCGCTGCGTTGGAGGAGGACGACGCGGTTCGTGGCCTTGTCGTGGACGATGACGGCGGCGACCAGGAGGGTCATCGATTCGAGCGCTGGCTTGAGGGCCTTCGGCTGAGCGTCGGTTGTCGGCTGAACCACGGTCATCCCTTCGTCGGGCGGGTTGTTGGGCATGTTAGGCGAGGGCCTCGCGGGCGCGGCGGGCGAGATCGAAGGCGCCGGGCACTTTGCGCCGCTGGTAGACCGCGAGGGTGGATCGGATCGAGGTGATCGCCTTGCGGGTGCGGTCGGAGGTCATGCCTTCCATGAGGACCAGTGCTTGAGTCCAGGCGGCGACGGCCTCGTCGGCGCGGGCTTGGGCGGCGAGGCTGTCGCCGAGGTCTGCGTGGGTGAGGGCGTGGACGCGCTTGTACTTCGCGGGATCCCAGCGGGTGAGGGCCTCTCGGTGCTGCTGTTCGGTGCCGGTGTGGTCGGCGAGGTCCGTCAGAGTGCGGGCGGTGTGGCTGGCCACGGTGCCCGCCGCGGGACCGCTTACGCGGGAGTAGCTGGGCTGGGGGTCGTCCTCCCGTGAGAGGGCGTCTTCGGCTGCGAGGAGAGCCCGCGCGGCGAGGGCGTGCTCGTTGACGGCCGCGTAGGCGCGGGCGTGGGTGATGTGGAGCAGGGCTTCGGTCTGGCTGTCGACGTGGCCGAGGCCGCGTCGTAGAGCGCCTTCGACGAGGTCGACGCAGTGGTGGGGCTGTTTGAGGCTCAGGGCCTGGTGGGCGAGGGCGCGCATCATCCAGGCGGCGTGGCCGTGGGGGTCGGCTTCGCAGGCGAGCTTGTAGCCGACCTGGTAGTAGCGCTGGGCGGCGCCTTCCTGGCCGAGGTCGTGGTGCTTCCACCCTGCGAGGTAGGCGAGTTCGGCGACTGCTCCGAAGGCTGTCCGGCGTAAGGCTTCGCCGGAGAAGCGTCCGCGCAGCATGGGGGCGGCGGTGTCGGCGAGGTACGCGGTGACTGTGGTCAGGCCGTGCCCGCCGCCGAGGCGTTCGTCGGCGGCGCTGAAGGCCGCCGTGATCTGCCGTACGACGTCCACGTCCTCCGCACCGACCAGCGACGTGCCGGTGCGGGCGCGGAGCATGCGGGCGGTGGCTTCGTGGTCGTACCCGAGCGGCATGGCGACGTCGGCGGTGGTGAAGGCCGCGATGGCGAGGAAGCGGCGGCGCTCGACGTCGGCGCGGCCCAGGTCGGTGGCGGCGAGGACAGGGTCGGATTCCGCCGGCGCCTCGTCATCGCTGGCCTGGAGGCCGATCTCGGTCTGGGTGATCGTGCGCCCCGCTCGACGGGACAGTGCTTCGGCGAGGTACTGGCCTGCTCGGCCCGACGGGGCACGGGTGCCGTTCACCCAGTGCGAGATGGCCGACTTGTTGGTCTGGAGGATCTCGCCGTTCTCGGCGGCGATGCGCCGCACGTCTCGGGCGAGGGCCTCGTAGGTGCAGTCGACCGCCGCGATGACGTCGCGCAGGGGGGAGTGGGGTTCTCTCTGCGCCGCCACGATCGCCTCCACGCCGGAGCTGTAAACCGCGTATACCGCTTCAACTGCCGTACACCGTACCCACTGAGCGTGACCACCGGTTCACTTATCAGCAGCCGCCCGGAACGGCGCGACCGCGATCCAGGCTCCCCCTTGAACCGGGCGGCACCCCGAAGTTCCGTACGCCCACACCGGGCTCGGGCATTCCAGTGCCCGAACCTGGCCGATCAGAGACGGAGACACGGTGAACACCATCGACACCACGGCCATCACGGTCGAGCTGCCCGAAGCGTTCGACCCGCGCTGGAGCCGCCTGCCCGGCATCCAAGTCGACGGCCGACGCATCACCATCGACCGGGCCGAGTACTTCTTCCGCTTCGAGTCCAACACCTGGCTCGTCGCCGACTGGAAGCTGGTCAAGTCCCAGCTCCTGGACGTAGACGAGACGACCGAGAGCGCGGTCGAGCAGCTCGCGCTCGACTTCATCAAGCAGTACAGCGAGTCCACATCTGACGCCGCCCGCGTCCTGGCCACCGCGTACGAGGTGTACGCCTACCTCTTCCGAGACGAACACCTGCCCGGCCTCGGCCTGCCGCAGATCACCGCCGACCACCTGCGGATGCTCCAGGAGGCCGCCACGCTCATGGCGCTCAACAAGGTCGAGCTGGACGGCCACATCTCCAACGTCGGCCCGTGCTGGTTCTTCCCCGCCGCCACCTCCGTCGTCTTCGACCTGGACGACGAGATGGGCGGGATGCTCGACGAGGTCTACCACGGCGGCTGGTTCAACGAGCATCGCCGGATCGAGTCCATCAAGGCCCACGCCGCACTCGGCGGACGTCTGGTGCACGGCTGCCAGTCCGTGCCGGACCAGACCGGTGGCGTGGTCGCGCCCTACGGTGCCTCGATGGCGAACTTCCGTGACGACCTCGCCGCGTTCAAGGCGGGCTGGATCGAGCGGGTCTACGCCCACCGCGTGAACCCCGCCGCGTAACCCGCCACCGATCAGGCTCCGGGGCGGAACGGCACCTCTCGTCCGCCCCGGACGCCCCCCAACCGACCGGAGCCTCCATGAGCCCGAACCCCAGCGCCGAACTCCTCAACGACCTGCTCACCGCGGCCGACCAGTCCACCGCTGCACGAGAGGAGGTGCGCGTGTGGTCCATGTCCGGCGTTGAGCGCGTGACCTTCCCGGACGGCACCACAGCCATCTTCAAGTACGCCAAGAAGCCGTTCGACAGCGAGGACCAGGCCCTCCGCGTCGCCCACACTCTCGGTGTTCCCGTTCCTCAGGTGCACGCCTCTGCCGTTCTGGACGGCTGGCTCGGCATGCTCATGGAGGACCTCGGGCCGTCTGCCCGTGAGGCCGATGACCTGGACGGCGTCGCCGCGGCTGTGGTTCTGCACGGCACCCGTACGGCTCCGCCCGTGCCCGTACTCGACCAGGAGCGGCTGCGCGCGCTGCCGACCCGGGCGCTAGAGCATCTCGAACGGCTACGCAAAGCCGACCGGTGGCAGGACGCCGACGACGTCGAGGACGCGCTCGACCGGATCGCCAAGGCCGCCACTGCCCGCTCGGTCGGAGCGACCCTGGCACCCTTCGGCTGGGTGCACTCCGAGTTTCACCCCACCAGCCTCCACATCGGCGAACACGGCTGGCGGCTGCTCGACTTCGCCCGCGCCTTCACCGGCCCCGGCCTGCTCGACCTCGCCAGCTGGCACGGCACCATCGATCCGCCGCACCCCGTGCGCCTGCGCGTCTTCCTGGAGCAGTACGTCACCGTCGGCGGCTCCCCCGATGCCCTCGCCCCGCGCGGCGGGCTCGCCGCTGAGAACTGGGCCCTGGGCTGGCATCGCATGTGGGCTGTCGAGTGGTTCATGGAGCAGGCCGTTCGCTGGATCAACGACCCGGCCACCGATCCCGCGTACCTCAAGGCCGTCCGCCGCCACCTCACCGACGTCCTCCCCCTCTTGGATGTCTGACGTGCTTGCCCAGGCATCCCCGTGGCACGCCCATGCCCTCCAGCGCACCGCCGCCGGACTCGCCGAACCCCTCGCCGTACCCGCACGGATGGAATGGACCACGAGACCTGGCCAAGGTCCCGGCGCCGAGCTCCTCGGCCCCGACCTGCGCGGCAAGCGACTCCTGGAACTCGGCTGCGGCCCCGGCCACAACGCCGCCCACCTCGCCACCCATCCCCAAGCTCTCGGCTCCGCTCGAGCAGGGGATACCCCAATCGGCGCTCACGTCACCGGCGTCGACCTGATCGGACTGCAGGTCCGTCGGGCCCGCTCCCACTACGGAAGGCTGAACAACCTCACCTTCGTCGCCTGCCACGCCCTGCACTACCTGCAAGCCTCCGACGAGCAGTTCGACGCGATCTACTCCGTCTTCGGCGCCATCGGGCTCGTCGCGCCCGAACTCTTGCTCCCGGCTATCGCCCAGCGCCTCAGGCCCGGCAGGATGCTCGCCTTCTCTGTCCCCCACCCGCAGCGCGGCGGCCGCAGCCCGTCCGGCGACGACCGTCCCCGCCGCGACTTCGTCACCCTCCCCGACCGCACCCGGCTCCCCATCGCTCGCTGGGAGTTCGACACCGACCGGTGGGAGAGGCAGCTCAGCAGGGCGGGTTTCCGGCTCACCTCGGCCCAGGAGTTTCACGACCCCCGCATGGGCCACTGGCCCATCACCCTGCTGATCCGCGCCCGCAAGCTGTGACAGCCACGTCCATCCCGCCCTTGGAGGACCGATGCGCCCGCCCTACCTGCTCCTCGACATCGACGGCGTCTTCATACCCTTCCCCGACGCGGACGGCTCGACCCCGGCCACCCACGCCCGCCACGACGTCGTCCCTACCGGCCGGAGTGCCGACAACCCGGTCACCGTCTGGCTCGATCCTGCCCACGGCCCCCTGCTCATGGACGTGATCCGCACCGGCCTGGTCATCCCGGTCTGGTGCACCAGCTGGCGCCAGGACGCCAACACCCTCATCGGCCCGCTGCTCGGCCTTCCGACCCTGTCCTACGTCGATCTCCCGCGTCCGCAGATCACCACCAGCCACCCCAACGGCTACCTGTGGAAGCGTGACCACGTCGACGCCTGGCTGGGCGACGCCCCTGCCGTCTGGATCGACGACGACTTCACCGGCCTCGACCACGCCTGGGCGGCGGAGCGCACCGCCAAGGGAACGCCGACTCTCCTCGTTCAACCCGACCCACACCTCGGTCTACAGCCCGAGCACCTGGTCGAGGTCACGACGTGGGCCGCGCGGTGACCCGTAGCCCGAGTCGTCTTACGACTGATGTCCTTGCTGTCGCGTACAGCGATGACGTCAAGGTGCGCTGTGGGTGCCGCCTGCCTGGGTGCCGACGTGCGGGCGGTACTCCTCGGCGGGCATCGAGTCCCATTCGGTATGCGCGCCGTCGCGCGGCACCATGAACAACGGGCGCGACCGGAGGACCGGCCCGACCGGTTGCCCGCGCAGGACGACCCCGGGGTCATCCGGTCCCGCGTGCCCCTCGGGCGTGTAGCGGACGTACACGTCCTTTGTCTCGGCATACGCGATCGCATCGTGCTCCAGCTCCGACAGGTCTCGCCCGACCAGCGGGATTCCGTCGTACATGACCTGGGGGCCGTACACGGCGTCGGCAGCGATACAGAAGAGGCCCACAGCTTGGCTCACATAGGTGGTGACGGCAGGTGGAGAGCCAGCCGCCCCGCGACTGCGGACCTCGACCTTCCAAGTCGGCGAGAAGATCGTGTGGCCCCGTGCAGCATCGCTGACCTTCGTCCGGCCGAGTGTCTCAGCCGCCTCGACCACTTCGTCGACGGTCATACCGAACCGGAGCGGTCCGACGCCGACAGTCGGCGCATAGGACCATTCTTCCCGTCCGGCGTCTCCGGGACCGGCTTCGGCCTTGAACGCCATGGTCGTCCCTCCGAGGGGCTCGGCGAAGAAGACCGCACCCGGCCCCTCGGAGGGACCGGGTGCGGTCGGAAAAGCTGGAGGGCTGGTCCCTAGGGGATCAAGCCTTCTTCGTCTCCCAGAAGATCTTGTCGATCTGGGCGATGTAGTCAAGGGCCTTCTGGCCGGTCGCCGGGTCCGTGGACGCCTTGGCGGCGGAGAGGGACTTGACGGCCTCGTTGATGAGGGTGTGGAGCTCGGGGTAGCTCTCGAAGTGCGGCGGCTTGAAGTAGTCGCTCCAGAGCACGTCCAGGTGGTGCTTGGCCAGCTCGGCGCGCTGCTCCTTGATCACCGTGGCACGGATCTGGAAGTGCAGGTCGTCGTTGGCGGCCATCTTCTCCTGGATGGCCTTGACCGACTCCGCCTCGATGCGGGCCTGGGCGGGGTCGTACACACCGCAGGGCAGGTCGCAGTGGGCGCTGACCTTGACCTTGGGGGCAAACAGGCGGGAAAGCATGGAGCGTTCCTTCCTCGTGATCGTCTTCTCAGGTGGGACATTACTCCCTGAGGGACTGGTTTTCCCGAGTGCCCCCCAGGGCTTAGGACAAAAGTCCGGGGTCAGACTGAGACTGTGGAGGAACGGACCGGGGAGGTACCGGGCATGCCGGAGCTGTCGCAGGAGACCGAGCGGGGCAGAGCGCTGCCGCCCTTCGGGCTCGCCGAGGTCACGGGCCCCTCCATGGTGCCCACGCTGCACCACGGGGACCGCCTGCTGCTGCGGTACGGGACTCCGGTCAGGCCGGGCGCGATCGTCGTCCTGCGCCACCCCTTCCAGCAGGACCTGCTGGTCGTCAAGCGTGCGGTGGAGCGCCGCGAGGGCGGCTGGTGGGTGCTCGGCGACAACCCGTACGCCGGTGGGGACAGCACCGACTACGGGGTCGTGCCCGAGGAGCTGATCCTCGGGCGGGCCTGGCTGCGCTACCGGCCACTGGCCGGGCGGCGCTCGCCGCTGGTGGTGGTGCGCTGGGTGTTCTCCGCGGCCAGGCCGCTGCTGTCGGACCGTTCGGCGGCCAGGCGCTTCCGGGCGCGGTAGGCGGCGACGTTGGCGCGGGTCGCGCAGCGGTCGGAGCAGTAGCGGCGGGAGCGGTTGGTGGAGGTGTCCAGGTAGGCGTTCCGGCAGGGAGCGGCCTGGCACAGGCCCAGGCGGTCGACGCCGTACTCGGTCAGATGGAACGCCAGGCCCATCGCGGCGATGGCCGCGTACCCCGCGGTCGCGTTCGACGGATGGTCGGCCAGGTGCATGTGCCACAGCGGGCGGCCGTCGTCATCGCGGTGGTCGTGGCCGGAGATCTGCGGGCTGACCGGGAACTCCAGCAGCAGGGAGTTCAGCAGGTCCACGGCGAGCGTCTCGTCGCCCCCGTCCGCCGCCTCGAACACCGCGCGCAGCCTGCCGCGGACCGAGCGGAAGCGGGTGACATCGGCGTCGGTGGCGCGGCGGGCCGCCGACGCGTTCCCGCCGAAGAGGTCGCGTACGGCCTCCACCGAGGTCAGGGAGTCCTTGCCCTGGCCCGGCTCCTCGCTGTTGACGAGGCGTACGGCGTAGTCCGAGTAATGGGCCAGTTCCACTTGTAGTCCTTACGAGGGCGCTCTATGGTCATGTCTGCGGGCGGGTAACAGCCGGTCGTGCTTCCAGGGTATTACGCGTGCACCGAAGGGGATGGGGAATCGTGACCACCACAGGTATGGGAACGGACTGGGCCGCCTGGCAGGAGAGCTGGGACCGGCAGCAGGAGTGGTACCTGCCCGACCGCGAGGAGCGGTTCCGGGTCATGCTCGACATGGTGGAGGCGTTCGTCGGCACCGCCCCGCGCGTGCTCGACCTCGCCTGCGGTACGGGCACGATCACCGCGCGGCTGCTGGCGCGGTTCCCGGAGGCCGTCAGCACCGGGGTCGACCTCGACCCGGCCCTGCTCGCCATCGCGCGCGGCACCTTCGCGGGCGACGACCGGGTCACCCTCGTCGAGGCCGACCTCAAGGACCCGGAGTGGACGGCGGCGCTGCCGTACGCCGACTACGACGCCGTCCTCACCGCCACCGCGCTGCACTGGCTGCACACCGAACCCCTCGCCGCGCTCTACGGGCAGCTCGCCGGGCTGGTGCGGGAGGGCGGGGTCTTCATGAACGCGGACCACATGTCCGACGACTCCACGCCCCGGATCAACGCCGCCGAGCGGGCCCAGCGCCATGCCCGGATGGACCGGGCCAAGCGGGACGGCGCCCTCGACTGGGCGGAGTGGTGGCAGGTCGCCGCCCAGGACCCGGTCCTCGCCGAGCCCACCGCCCGCCGCTTCGAGATCTACGGCGAACACGCCGACGGCGACACCCCCTCCGCTGCGACGCACGCGGCCGCCCTGCGCGCGAAGGGGTTCGCGGAGGCGCGGCCGGTGTGGTGCTCGCCCTCGGACACCCTGCTCCTCGCCCTGCGGTGACGCGGAAGAGGGGCGGTACGGGATCGCATCCCGTACCGCCCCTCTTCCTGGCCGACTACAGCACCTTCGACAGGAACGACTGGGTGCGTTCGTGCTGCGGGTTGGTCAGGACGTCGCGGGGGTGGCCGGACTCGACCACCACGCCGCCGTCCATGAAGACCAGGCTGTCGCCCACCTCGCGGGCGAAGCCCATCTCGTGGGTGACGACGACCATCGTCATGCCGGACTCGGCGAGGTCGCGCATGACGTCGAGGACGTCACCGACCAGCTCCGGGTCGAGCGCCGACGTCGGCTCGTCGAACAGCATCAGCTTGGGCTCCATGGCGAGCGCCCGCGCGATCGCCACGCGCTGCTGCTGGCCGCCGGAGAGCTGGGAGGGGTAGTTGCCCGCCTTGTCGCCGAGGCCGACCCGCTCCAGGAGCTGCATCGCCTGCTCGCGCGCCGCCTTCCGGGAGACCCCCTTGACCTGCACGGGCGCCTCGGCGACGTTCTCCGCGGCGGTCATGTGCGGGAAGAGGTTGAAGCGCTGGAAGACCATGCCGATGTTCCGGCGCTTCAGCGCGACCTCGCTGTCCCGCAGCTCGTACAGCTTGTCGCCCTTCTGGCGGTAGCCGACCAGCTCGCCGTCGACCCACAGGCGGCCGGAGTTGACCTTCTCCAGGTGGTTGATGCACCTGAGGAACGTCGACTTGCCGGAGCCGGAGGGGCCGATGAGGCAGAACACCTCGCCCGGCTTCACCTCCAGGTCGATGCCCTTGAGGACCTGCACCGCGCCGAAGGACTTGTGCACGCCCTCGGACTTCACCATCGGCACGATCGCCTTCGGCGGGGTGTCGTTCTTGCTCAGCTTGTCGCTCATGCCCCCACCGATCCTCGAGGCCGGCCCAGGGAGAGCGTGTTCGCCTTCACCTTCTGCCAGGGGGTGGCGGGAAGTGAACGGCTGGAGCCTCGGGCGTAGTAGCGCTCGATGTAGTACTGGCCGACGCTCAGGACCGAGGTCATGATCAGGTACCAGGCGGCGGCGAGGAAGTACATCTCCACCGGTGCGCCGGAGTTCTGGCCGATGTCCTGGGCGTAGCGGAAGAGTTCTGGATACTGGACGGCCGCCACGAGCGAGGTCGTCTTCAGCATGTTGATCACTTCGTTGCCCGTGGGCGGCACGATCACGCGCATCGCCTGCGGGATCACGACCCGGCGCAGCGTCTTGGCGTGGCTCATACCCAGCGCGTGCGACGCCTCGGTCTGGCCCTCGTCCACCGCGAGCAGACCGGCGCGGCAGATCTCCGCCATGTACGCGGCCTCGTTGAGGCCGAGGCCGAGCAGCGCCGTCAGCAGCGGCGTCATGAAGTCCGACCAGTAGTTCTTGTAGATCGGGCCCAGGTTGATGTACTCGAAGACGAGTCCCAGGTTGAACCACAGGAACAGCTGCACCAGCACCGGGGTGCCGCGGAAGAACCAGATGTAGAACCAGGCGATCGACGAGGTCACCGGGTTCTTCGACAGCCGCATCACCGCGAGGACGATGCCGCCCACGATGCCGATCACCATCGACAGGACGGTCAGCAGCAGGGTCTTGCCGACGCCGGTGAGGATGCGGTCGTCGAAGAAGAACTCGGGGATGGCGTGCCAGTTGATCTTGCCCTGGCTGAAGGCGTACACGATCGCCGCGAGCAGGGCGATGGCGACGACGGCGGACACGTAGCGTCCGTAGTGCTTGACCGGGATGGCCCTGATGGCCTCCGGCGCGGCCGGGGGTGTGTCCTTGCCTCCGGCCGTCTTCTCGATCTCAGTCACAGGTGTTGCCTCTCGGTGGCCGCTGAGGGTCCGCGGATCACTTGCCGCCGTTGATCACGGCTTCCTTGACGGCGCCGTCCTGCACGCCCCACTTCTTGAGGATCTTGGCGTACTCGCCGTTCTTGATGATCGCGTCGAGCGCGGCCTTCAGGGCGTCACGCAGCTGCGTGTCCTTCTTGGCGACGGCGATGCCGTACGGGGCCGCCTCGACCTGGTCGCCCACGACCTCGAAGTCCTTGCCGCCGCCGGAGGTCTTCACCGCGTAGGCGGCGACCGGGAAGTCGGAGGAGGCCGCGTCCACGCCAGCGGAGCGCAGCCGGGTCTGGGACTGCTGGTCGTCGTCGAACGGCTCGATGCTGATCTTCTTGCCGGCCGGGCACTTCTTGGTCTCCTGCTTGGCCAGGTCCTCCGAGACCGTGCCGCGCTGGACGGCGAGCTTCTTGCCGCACAGGTCCGACCAGCCGGTGATGCCGTTGGTGTCGCCCTTGCGCGTGTAGATGGAGACGCCCGCCGTCAGGTAGTCGACGAAGTCGGCGCCCTCGCCGGCCTTCTTGCCGGTGTCGGGGTCGACGCCCTCCTGGCGGTTCTTGTTGTCCGTCATCGCGGACATGGCCATCTGGAAGCGGCCGGAGCGCAGGCCGGTGAGCAGGCCGTCGAACGTGCCGTCGTCGAAGGTGAACTTGACGCCGAGCTGGTCGCCGAGGGCGGTGGCGATGTCGGGGTCGATGCCGACGACCTTGCCGGAGGAGTCCTTGAACTCGACCGGGGCGTAGTGGATGTCGGAGCCGACGTGGATCTCGCCCTTGTCCCGGATGTCGGAGGGGAGCAGCTTGGCGAGCGGGGCGCTGCTGTCGGTGGTGCTGCCGGAGTCCTTGCTCTTGGTCTGGTCACCGCAGCCGGTGAGGAGCAGGGAGCCCGCGACCGCGATCGCACCGACCGCTGCGATCCGGGACCGTGCGGTCGTACGACGGGTGGAGCTTGCGGACATCGTGGTTCCTCCGGCGGATGGGAAGAGAAGACGTACCGATGGGTCGACGAGAACACACACCTTCGGGTGTCGCGACCTCGTGGGTTTACGGCATCTTGCCATTCGGACTACGCCATTCAGGCCCGTCACAATGTCAAAATCGGATAACGGGTGATCGAGAACCGCACCAGGTCGGTACATCCGCGCTCCATTCACACCGGATGATCTGCGGAAATAGACTTTTCACACCGGAAGATCTGCAACAGGTCTCACGATGCGGACGGGCGTTGTGCGGGGTTTCGGGGGATTCGCGGGGCGCTTGAGGTTCCTCTGAGGTGCGCCCGCGGGCCCTTCGTGCGAGGGCGGCGGAGCGGGCCGGGAGGGCCGGCCGGCATTCCGGGGCGACATGTGACCTTGCGCCTAATGGACTCGTGGTCCGCCCGTCCGTCCGGTATGAAGGTTCTTTACACCCCTCATCCGGGGCTCAGGGCGCGTGTGCGGCGCGCCCGTCGCGTATGTGCTCGTACGTATCCGTCAACCGAGCCGTACGCGGTGCCCGCCCACTCCTCACCCGGAGTGGTCGACCCTCAACCATGCATACCTAAGGGGTAAGACAAAGTGGCAGCGGAGATCGTCAATCCTCGCAGCGACAGCGGTGCCGGACCGGAGGGCGGGGCGGCCGAGCCCCTCGACTCCTTCGATCCCGCGTTCGCGCTGCACCGCGGCGGCAAGATGGCCGTGCGGGCCACCGTGCCGGTCCGGGACACGGAAGACCTTTCCCTCGCGTACACCCCCGGCGTCGCGCGCGTGTGCACCGCGATCGCGGAACAGCCGGAGCTGGTCAACGACTACACCTGGAAGTCCTCGGTCGTCGCCGTCGTCACCGACGGCACGGCCGTGCTCGGCCTCGGGGACATCGGTCCCGAGGCGTCCCTCCCCGTGATGGAGGGCAAGGCGATCCTGTTCAAGCAGTTCGGCGGCGTCGACGCGGTGCCGATCGCCCTCGCCTGCACCGGAGTCGACGAGATCATCGAGACCGTCGTCCGGCTCGCCCCGTCCTTCGGCGGGGTCAACCTGGAAGACATCTCGGCGCCGCGCTGCTTCGAGATCGAGCGGCGCCTCCAGGAGCGGCTGGACATCCCGGTCTTCCATGACGACCAGCACGGCACCGCCGTCGTCACGCTGGCGGCGCTGCGCAACGCGGCCCGGCTCAGCGGGCGCGAGATCGGGCAGCTGCGCGTCGTCATCTCCGGGGCCGGGGCGGCCGGTGTCGCCATCGCCCGGATGCTGATCGAGGCCGGTATCGGAGACGTGGCGGTCGCCGACCGCAAGGGCGTCGTCTCCGCCGACCGGACCGATCTGACCGATGTCAAGCGCGAGTTGGCCTCCTTCACCAACAAGGCCGGGCTCACCGGCACGCTGGAGGACGCGCTGGCCGGAGCCGACGTGTTCATCGGCGTCTCCGGTGGCACGGTCGCGGAGGAGGCGGTCGCCTCCATGGCGAAGGGCGCCTTCGTCTTCGCCATGGCCAACCCGAACCCCGAGGTGCACCCGGAGGTCGCGCACAAGTACGCGGCCGTCGTCGCCACCGGGCGCTCCGACTTCCCAAACCAGATCAACAACGTGCTCGCCTTCCCCGGCATCTTCGCCGGTGCGCTCCAGGTGCGGGCCTCGCGGATCACCGAGGGCATGAAGATCGCCGCGGCCGAGGCGCTCGCCGCCGTCGTCGGCGACGATCTCGCCGCCGACTACGTGATCCCCTCGCCGTTCGACGAGCGGGTCGCTCCGGCGGTCACGGCCGCCGTCGCTGCCGCGGCCCGCGCGGAGGGCGTCGCCCGACGCTGAGCCTGCGCGCAAGCGTTCGACGGGAACGGCCTCGCCCCCTTGGGGGGTGGGGCCGTTCGTGGTTTCCGGGGGGGCGCCGGGGGCTGGTCGGGCTGGGGCTGTGGGCGGGCGAGGGTGAGGTGCTCGTGCTGCGGGCTGGCAGGCCAGTGGGGTGTGCCGGGCCGCCGGTCGAGGTTGGGAGCGTTTGCTCGCCAGGCGGGTCCAGGCGGGTCCAGGCGGGTCGTCATGTCGGTCGGGTGCGGCTCGTGGGCCGCGTGGGGCCGGTGGCTTGGCCGGGTGCCGACAGGGCGGGGGCCCGTCGGTGGGCTTGCCGCTGTGCCAGGCGTCGCGAGCCAGGGGGGGACTTCGCGGGCACGACCTGGGCCGGTCGGCCCGTGCCGGTCCGCTGGTGTCGTGCCCGGCCCGGAGGGCTTTCGCGCAAGAGGGTGTGTGTCACACCGTCGGCCGGTTCCGTCGAGGGTGGGGCGGAACCTATCGTCGAGGCCATGTTCGCCGCCTATGCCGCCCGGATCGACCGCGACCAGCCGCTCTCCGGCCTTGAGTTGGGGGAGCGCCCGGCCCCCGAGGCCCGGCCGGGCTGGAGCACCATCGACGTCCGCGCCGCCTCCCTCAACCACCACGACCTCTGGTCCCTGCGGGGCGTCGGACTCCCCGAGGAGCGGCTGCCGATGATCCTCGGCTGTGACGCCGCCGGGATCGACGAGGACGGCAACGAGGTCGTCCTGCACTCCGTCATCGGCCAGAGCGGCCACGGTGTCGGCCCCCGTGAACCCCGCTCCATCCTCACCGAGCGCTACCAGGGCACCTTCGCCGAGCAGGTCGCCGTGCCCACCTGGAACGTGCTGCCCAAGCCGAGGGAACTGTCCTTCGCCGAGGCCGCCTGCCTGCCCACCGCCTGGCTCACCGCGTACCGGATGCTGTTCACCAACGCCGGGGTGCGGCCCGGTGACTCGGTCCTGGTGCAGGGCGCGGGCGGGGGTGTCGCCACGGCCGCCATCGTGCTCGGCCGGGCGGCGGGGCTGCGGGTCTTCGCCACCAGCCGGGACGAGGCCAAGCGGAAGCGGGCGCTGGAACTGGGCGCCGTCGAGGCCGTGGAGCCGGGGGCGCGGCTGCCGCAGCGGGTGGACGCCGTCATCGAGACCGTGGGCGCCGCGACCTGGTCGCACTCCATCAAGTCGCTGCGGCCCGGCGGCACCGTCGTGATCTCCGGTGCCACCAGCGGCGACCGGCCCTCGCATGCCGAGCTGACCCGGATCTTCTTCCTGGAACTCAAGGTCGTCGGCTCGACCATGGGCACCAAGGACGAACTGGAGGACCTGCTCGCCTTCTGCGCCACGACCGGCGTACGTCCCGTCATCGACGAGATCCTCCCGCTGGACCGCGCCCGCGAGGGCTTCGAACGGCTGGAGTCCGGCGAGCACTTCGGGAAGATCGTGCTCAGTAACTCCTGAACCTCTCGGCGGAGTTGGCGGGTCCGGGGTGCCGGGCCCGCCTTTTCGCGCACTCCTTGTCAACTTGGGTTGACATTCCAGGTGCCGTCAACCTAGGTTGACGCCATGACGGATGCAACGGATCTCGCCCAGCGGGCCGGTGACCGCGATCCGCGGGTCGGACTGCGGGCCGTGGCCGCGCTGCGCAGGCTGCTGGAGCAGCTGGAGGCGGTGCAGGTGCGCGGCGCGCGCGATCAGGGCTGGTCGTGGCAGGAGATCGCCGCCGAGCTGGGTGTCAGCAGGCAGGCCGTGCACAAGAAACACGGGAGGCAGTGATGTTCGAACGCTTCACCAAGGACGCCCGTGAAGTCGTCCAGGGCGCGGTCGCGCACGCGGAACGCGCGGGCGTCCGGTCCATCGGCGCCGAGCAACTGCTGCTCGCCCTCCTCGACCGCGAGGGCAGCCGGGCCTCCTTCGCCTTCGCCGCCCTCGGCCTCGCCGAACGCAAGGACTCCCTGCGGACGGCGCTGGCCGAGGCGCGGCGCCGGGCGGGCCTGACCCGGGCGGACACGGACGCCCTCGCCGGACTCGGGATCGACGTCACGGAGATCGTCTCCAGGGTCGAGGAGGCGCACGGCGCCGGGGCGCTGTCCGGCGACCGCCGCGACACGGGCAGCTGGTCCGGCCGCCGGACCTTCGACCAGGACGCCAAGGACGTGCTGGAGGGGGCGCTGCGCGCCGCCGTCGGCCACCGCGACCGGCGCATCGGCGACGAACACCTCCTGCTCGCCCTGACGGTGCGGCCCGGAGTGCCCGCCGAGGTGCTCGCCGACCACGGGGTGACCGACGAGTCGCTGCGGCGGGTCCTGTACGGCGAGGGGGCCGCGCAGGCGGGCTGACGCCGGGCCCCCTGGGAGGTGGCTCAGACCTTGGGGCCGTTGAGTATCGCGCCGATGTGGGCCGCCGCCGTCGACAGCCGGTGGCGGACGTCGCGCAGCTGGTCCTCGGTGACGCCGTGGTCACGGGCCGCGTCCCGGACGTCGTCCCGGAAGCGATCCAGCAGCCGGTCCAGGTCGCGGGCCGGGTCGCCGGTGGGGGGCTCGTGGGTCCAGGCGGGCTCGTACTCCATCGGGAAGTCCGGCGGGGTGTCGGAGTACACGGGGCCGGGCTCGGCCTTGGTGCTGCCGCTGCCCGCCGTGCCGGTCCGCCTGGGGTGCTCCTTGCCGAAGTCGCCGAACTCCCGCGCCAGTTCGGCCAGGCCCTCGCGGACGCCGGTCGGCCAGTCGCCGCGGGTGAAGTGGTCCTGCACCCGCTCCTGGACCCGGCCCGCGAGGCGCCGCATCTCCTCCTGGGCACGGGCGTTGGCCTGCGACTGCGCCTCCTGGGCCTGGCGCCGGGCCTGCTGGGTCTCCTCGCGGGCGCGGCGGCTCTCGTCCTTGGCGCGCCGGGCCTGCTCCTTCCACTCCTGCTTGGCGCGGCGCATCTCCTCCTTGGCGGTCCGCCACGCCTCGGAGTCACCCTGGCCGCTCGGCTCCTCGGAGGCGCCCGGACGGTCGGCGCCCACCCTGCTGGCACGGGTCCGGGAGGCCGCCGCGCGCATCTCGCGGCGCAGGTCGCCCGCGGCGCCCCGCACGTCGGCCTTGATCTCGGCGGCGAGTTCCGCGACCGACTCGCGGATCTCCAGCTCCAGGTCGGCCAGTTCGCCGCTGCGGCCGGCCAGCTCGGCGCGGCCCGCGTCGGTGATCGAGTACACCTTGCGGCCGCCCTCGGTGGTGTGGGTGACCAGGCCCTCGGCCTCCAGCTTGGCCAGGCGCGGGTAGACGGTGCCCGCCGAGGGGGCGTAGAGCCCCTGGAAGCGTTCTTCGAGGAGCCTGATCACCTCGTAGCCGTGGCGCGGGGCCTCGTCGAGCAGCTTGAGGAGGTACAGGCGGAGGCGGCCGTGGGCGAAGACGGGGGGCATGTCAGAGCACCTTCTTGTCGGTCGTGCCGTCCGCGGGGGAGGCGGGGGCGGTGCCGGGGCCGGTCTCCCAGGCGGTGTCGTCGTCCTCCTCGGCCGGGCGGCGCAGCAGGGCGATGGAGCCGGAGGCCGTGGTGGCCCGGAGCTTGCCGCTGCCCGAGCCGAGGCGGCCGGTGATCTTGTGGGCGCCCCACTGGCCCTGCACGCGCAGGCCGTCGAAGGCGTTGGAGATCGAGCCGCTGGCGGTGTTCGCCTCCACGTCGGTGTCGGCCGGGTGCGGGAGCCGTATGGCGATCTCACCGGAGACGCTGGTCAGGCGTACGTCGGTGGGGCCCTCCGGGTCCAGGTCGATGATCATGGAGCCGCTGACCGAGTCGGCGCGGACGGAGGGGCCCGCGCCCTCGACCACGGTCAGATCGCCGGACACCGACTTGAAGCGCAGGTCGCCGCTGACCGCCTGGGCCTCCACGTTGCCCGAGACGGTGTCCGCGCGGACCGGGCCGGAGACGCCGACGAGCGTGGTGTCGCCGGTGACGCCCTTGACCACGGAGGGGCCGCGCACCCCGGAGACGACCGCGGCGGCGCCGACCACCCCCACCTCCGCCCGCGTGTCCGCCGGGACGGCGAGCGAGACGACGGCACTGCGCCGCCAGCCCTCGCGGTCCAGCCACTTCAGGAAGCCCTTCCACGGCAGGTCCTCGTACGCCACGGTCAGGACCCCGTCCCGGTGCGTGACGATCAGGGGTGGGCCTTCGATGTCCGAGACCTCCAGGCGGGCGGAGCTCTCCTCGGTGCCCACGACGTTCACCGTGCCGTTGACGACGCGGACGTTCAGCTCCGTCACGGGGGCTTCGAAGCTCAGCTTCTGGGGTTCGGCGACGGTCCACTCGGACACGGGTCCTCCTCGGGCGTGACGCGGACAAGAGGGCGGAGCGGGACGGTGCGCGGTGGGCGAGGATGCCGACCCGTCACGCCATATCGCGTCTCCTGGTAATCACGATATATCGCGCCTGTCGGAAGTCAAGACACCCTTTCGGGGGACGAGGGCCGCCGCGTGCCGGGCGGTGTGCGGGCGTGCGGGCATGGCTGTGCGGGCCCTGACCGGATGCGGCGGGCCCGCGAATCACCGGGGGCAGGCGGGTTACTCGTCGTCCTCGTCGTCCAGCCGGGCCAGCCAGGTGGCCAGGCGTTCCACCGGTACCTCGAAATCGGGGTTCAGGTCGACGAACGTACGCAGCTGCTCGGCGAGCCACTCGAAGGTGACCTCTTGCTCGCCGCGCCGCTTCTCCAGTTCTTCGATGCCTCGGTCGGTGAAGTACATGGATGACGCTCCGTCGGTCGGTGCAGGGGTAGGGCCGGTCCTGGGCGGGAAGAACCCTCATTCGCGGACGTGACCGCGAGGGGAGAGGGCGCCGCCTGTTCCGGCTGGGGAGCCGGGGGAGGACAGGAAAATCATAGGCAGCCGCCGGGTGCGGCACGCGTCGGGGGACGAGCGGGGGAGAGGACGGGGGAGTCCGATGAACGGGGAGTCGAGGGAGTCGACGCGGGTAGCGCGGATCGAGCTGCCGGACGGTACGCCGGTGTGGGCCCGGATCTCGGGGGCGGAGGAGCTGTCGTACACCGACACCGGGTTCCACGACCGGGTGGAGGCGAGCGTGGAGAGCCTGCACTCGCTGATCACCGGGGTCGCGCGGTCGCTGTCCGGCCCGCTGAGCACGGTGCGGCCGGACGAGGTCAGTGTGGAGTTCGGCATCGAGCTGACCGCGAAGGCCGGAAAGGTGGTCGGCCTCCTCGCGGACGGCGAGGCCAAGGCGGCCCTCACGGTCACCCTGACCTGGAACGGAGGCCCACCGGAGCCGGGTCCCGTACCGGGGGCGGGTCCCGTGCCGGGGGCCGCGCCGGACACGGGTGGACCGGGAGCGGGGCCCTCGCCGGGCGGGCTTGGACCGGGCGGTTCCGGGCCAGGCGGGCCCGGACCGGGCGCACCGCTGCCGGGTCCGGCCGCCCCCGCTCTCCGGGCGGACCCGCACCCCGTACCGGCTACGGCGGACCCGAACCCCGTACCGGGCGCACTGGGCCTGGCCCCTGTACCGGGCGCACTGGGCCCGGCCCCCGTACCGGGCGCGCCGGGCGCGGGCCCCCAACCGGGCCCGGCAAACCCGAACCCTCGACCCGGCGCACCGGCCCCGCCCCCCACACCGGGTCAGCCCGACCCCACCCCCCGCCCGCCCGCCGGACGGCACCCCCTGCCCCGCCCCCGCCCCACCCCAACCCCCCGACCCGAAGCGTTGCTCGGCGTGTGGGGGCATCCGGGATGAGCGTGGGGTACGGCGGGGGCGCACCCGAGGGGGACGGTGCTGCGGGGCTTGCGCTGCGTGACCTCGTTCTGGCGGCGACCGTACGCATTCATCACCCGGGGGCCGGGTATGCCCACGACGAGCCCGACGGCTTCCTCGGCAGCGGCTTCTTCGTCGCGCCGAACTGGGTTCTGACCTGCGCACACGTGGTTCACGCCGGGGAGGGGGGCGAGGTCACCGTGGTGTACCGCACCAGCCCCTACGACGACCCGCGCGCCGTGCCCGGACGCGTGGCCGCGATGCTCCCGGAGCAGACCGGGCGCCCGGTGCCGGGCAGTTGGCCCGCGCCCGACCTCGCCCTCGTCCGGCTGCGCGAGCCCGTCGGCCACACCTGTGTGTACCTGTCCGAGCGGCCCAACCCGCACTTCGGCGGGACCCGGGTGTTCTACGCGGGCTGGACCGCGCCCCGCGGCAGGCTGCAGATCCTGGACGGCCAGCTCACCGTGCAGGGCACCATCAGCGCCTGGTCCCCCGAGGAACAGGTCCGGCTCGGCCAGAACGACCTGCCCTCCGGCGTCTCCGGCGGCCCGGTGGTCGATCCCGTACGCGGTGAGGTCGTCGGCGTGCTCAAGTCCCGCGCGGATCACGGGGGCGGCGGCACCTCCATCGGCGTCGAGCGGCTGCGCACGCTGCGGCTCCCCGCCGACGGCGACGACGTCTACCAGTCCGTCGTCCACGCCCACGACCGCTACCACCGGGACCGCCAGCGGGACGCCGACTCGCCCGACCCCACCTGGACCGACATCCAGGGCGAGCTGGGCGCCCGCCCCGGCCGCACCCTCAGCCCGCAGCAGCGGGGCGAACTGCTCGGGCTGCTCGCCGACCTGCCCCCGCCCGCCAGCACCCGCGCACTGCTCGACCTCCTCCGCTCGCTGCCCGACTTCCGTGTGCCGTCCCTCGTGCCCGCCCCGCGCGGCTGGCGGGACGGGCTCGGACTGCTCTACGAACACGCCCGCCAGGACGGCGCCCTGAAGCTGGTGCTCGAGTACGCGATGGGCGTGCTGTCCGCCGCACGCCCGCCCGCCCCCAGCGCGCTCGCCGCCGAACGCGCCCTGTGGGAGTGGGTGCGGCACGCGGCGGCCGGGCTGGACAGCGGCTACCGGCACACCCTCGCCCGGCGGCGCGCCGAGCTGCTCGGCCGTGCCCAAGTGACGCACCGGCAGGCGGGGTTCGACGCGGGCATCCCCGCGCCCGAGCACAAGCTGCCCGCCCCCCTCGCCCCCGCCGTGCTGCTGGTGGTGCTGCGCCGGGGCTGGGAGCCGGACCACTGCGACTGGTCGGTCTCCGTGGGCGGCGGCCCCGACCAGGAGCCGACCCGGCTGTACGAGGGCGAACGCGCCCCGCTGGACGGCCTCGCGGACCAGGTCGCCGCACCCCTGACCGAGGCGTTCCGGCACGCCGACGAACCCGGCCGCCCCGCCACCCTGTACGCGGCCCTGCCCCATCTGCACCTGGGCCTGCCCGTGGACGAATGGCGGCTCGGACCCGACGCCGTCCCCCTCGGCGCCGAACGGCCGGTCCTGGTCCGCTGCTCGGACCGCGACCAACTCCCCGAGGAGGAGCGGCACACCCGCTCCGCGCCCTGGGAGACGTACGACGAGGACCCGGACACCGAGCGCCGGGACCGCTGGCGCAGGCTGCGACTGCGGCAGGCGCAGGCCGAGGTGCTGGACTGCGACGACGGCGTGCGCAGACCCGTACCGGACGCGGCGGTGCTGCGTGGGCTCGCGCCGCACGCCGTGCCGGTGCTGTGCCGCTCCGGCGACCCGCGCCTCCCGGACGACCCCGCCGCGCTCGGCCGGGTGCTGCGGGCCGGGTTCGGGGTGGTGCTGTGGCGACGGCGGCCGGGCGCGGTGTGCGGGGAGTTCCACCGGGGCGTGAAGACCGTCGTGGACGACGGCGACGGCGCCCTGTTCCTGCCCGACGCGGTGCACGCGCTGCGCCGACGGCTCGGCGCCGGGGACACCGAGTCCTATTGGGCGCACGGGACGGCGCTGCTCTACGACGATCCGCACCTCCCCCTGCCCGGCACCGGAGACCTGCTGGAGGCCCCGTGATCCGGGGCCCCGGTTCCTCCCTGATCCCCTTACCAGCCGTCCGGCGGCTCGCTACCGTGAAGACGCCCCACGGCCGCCCCCGGCGACGAGCGACGAGCGACGACGAGGACCGGACATGACCGAATCCAGTGAGTGGCTCATCTACAGAGGTGCCGGGGAACCCCACGACGGGATGAGCCGGCTGCCCCCGCCGCCGCCCTGGCGGGACTTCTCCGGACGCGGCGCGGACACCGCCGACGACCCGGCCGAGGACGGCGACGGCTCCCGCGACCGCAGGCTGGGCGCGCACCGGCACCTGGCCGAGCTGCACCGGCCCGGCGCCGAGGAGCTGGAGATGATCAACGCGGCGCTCTATCTGCGCCGCCCGCTCCTCGTCACCGGCAGCCCCGGCGCGGGCAAGAGCACGCTCGCCCACTCGGTGGCGTACGAGCTGGGACTCGGCGAGGTGCTGCGCTGGTCCATCGTCAGCCGCTCGGCCCTCCAGGACGGGCTCTACCACTACGACGCCATCGCCCGGCTCCAGGACGTGCAGATCGCGGCGCAGGGCGGGTACGGCAGCGAGGCCGGAAGCCCCGGTTCCGTCGAGGCCATCGGCGGATACATCCGGCTCGGCCCGCTCGGCACCGCCCTGCTGCCCTCGGACACCCCGCGCGTGCTGCTCATCGACGAACTCGACAAGAGCGACATCGACCTGCCCAACGACCTGCTGAACGTGCTGGAGGAGGGTGAGTTCGAGATACCCGAGCTGCGCCGCCTCGCCGACCGGCTGCCCGACGGCGAGGCCGAGGTGCTCACCGCCGACGGCACCAAGGTGCGGGTGCGCGACGGCCGGGTGCGCTGCACCTCCTTCCCGTTCGTGGTCCTCACCAGCAACGGCGAACGGGACTTCCCGGCCCCGCTGATGCGCCGCTGCATCCACCTGGAGCTGGGCCGCCCCGACCACAACCGGCTCGCCACCTTCGTCCGCGCCCACCTCGGGGACGAGGCCGCGCGGGCCGGTGACGATCTGATCGCCCGCTTCCTGGAGCGCTCGGGCAGCGAACTCCTCGCCACCGACCAGCTGTTGAACGCGATCTATCTCACCGACGCGGCCGCCCCGCCGAGCCGTGAGCGCCTGGCCGACCTGCTCATCCAGCGACTAGACCGCCCGAGGTGAGGAGCCGATGCCCGACGCACCGGCACGACACGGCCCCGACACCCCCGACCCGCTCGCCGAACTCGTGCTCCACCTGCGCGGAGCCGGTCTCGAACCGGACACGGAGGGGCTGAGCGACGCCCTGTGGCTGGCCCGCTGGACGGGCGAACGGGAGCCGACCGGCGAGGTCGAGCGGGCCCGTGAGGTGCCACCGCCCCCGCCCGTCCCGCCACCCAAGCCTCAACTCCCGCCACCGCCAAGGGAGCCCGAGGTCCTGACCACCGGCCCCGACCGCAGCGTCCCCCTCTACCCGGCGCCCCGCGACGACCACCCCCGCGCCCGGACCACCACCCGGCTCACCGCACTCCCGGTCGGCGTCCCCGCCGCCCCCGCCCTGCCCTCCGCGCTCGAACTCCAGCGCGCCTTGAGGCCGTTGCAGGCGTACCGCAGTGCCGCGCCCCCGCTGCGCCGCGCGCTGGACGAGACGGCGACCGCCGAACTCAGCGCACAGGCGGGCGGATTGATCCTCCCCGTGTACCGCGAGGTGCGACGCGGGGACACCCGGCTCCAGCTGGTGCTGGACGCGGCGCCCTCGATGCGGGTGTGGGACCGGCTCTTCGCCGAACTCCAAGAGGTGTTCGCCCAGTTGGGTGCCTTCGGTGACATCCGGATCGCCCATCTGCACACCGGGCCGGACGGCGAGGCCACGGTCAGCGCGAGTGCCGATCCGCGCGGGGCGCCCCAGCACACCGTCGACCGGCTCAGCGACCCCACCGGACGCCGGATCACCCTCCTGGTCAGCGACTGCGCGGGCCCGCTGTGGCGCTCCGGCCGCGCGCACCGGCTGCTGCACCGGCTGGCCCGGCTCGCCCCCGTCGCGGTGCTCCAGCCGCTCCCGCAGCGCCTGTGGAGCCGCACCCGGCTGCCGGTCACCTACGGCGAACTGACCCGGGGCGACACCCCCGGCGGCACCGCGCTGCGCGTGCGCACCCCGGACGGCGCGCCCCTCGTACCCCCGCCGGGCGTGCTGCCCGTGCCGGTGCTGCCGCCCGAACCGGTGGCGCTCGGGGCGTGGGCGCGGCTGCTCGCCGGGGCCGGTGCCGGGCCGGTGCCCGGCGCGGTGGGCTGGGTGCGCGCCGACCAGCCGCCCGCGCCGCGGGCCCGCGCCGGGCGCGGACCGACCCCGGTGGAGCGGGTCAGCCGGTTCCGTTCCACCGCGTCACCGGCCGCCGGACGCCTCGCCGTCTATCTGGCCGCCGCCCCGCTCTGCCTGCCCGTGATGCGCCTCGTGCAGCGCACCATGCTGCCCGGCTCCGGCCCCGCCGAACTCGCCGAGGTGCTGCTCGGCGGCCTCGTCCGGCGCGCGGGGGAGGACCACGGGCCGGACGCGGGGCAGTGGTACGAGATGGAGCCGGAGGTACGGGAGGCGCTGCTGTCCACCCTGGGCCGGGACGAGGCCCTGCTCGTCCTCAAGCACTGCTCCGAGTACATCGAGCAGCGCTTCGGCAAGGGCGGCGCCAACTTCCCGGCCCTCGCCCTCGCCCAGCTCGGCGGCACCGGCCAACCGGGGCGCGGGGACGAAAGCCCGGTCGAAACCCGGCTGTTCGGCGCGTACCCCGGGGACGGCGGCGACGCCACCCTCGTCCCCCAGCCCTTCGCCGAGGTCGCCGCGCGGGTGCTGGAGCGCTTCATGCCGCTGCCGGAACAGTTCCGGCTCTACGGCACCCGCCCCGGCACCGCCGCCGGACCCCGGCCCGCGCACCCGGCCGTGGTCCGCGCCCGCACCCTGCTCGCCCGGTTCGACGCCGACGGCATGGTGCAGGACGTGATCGACGCCGTACAACTGCTGCGCGGGGCCACCGAGAACGAGCGGCCCGCCGGGGACGACCCCGCGCTGTGGGCCGAGTACGCGCACGCCGTGCTGCGGCTGTGGGAGGTGCAGGGCGGCTCGGCGCTGCTGGCCGAGGCGGAGGCCGCAGCCGAGCGGGCCGTGGCCCACCCGCACGCCCAGCGGGAGCGGGCCGCGCTGGCCCGGGTGCTGCGTGCGGCCGCCACCGACCGCAGACGGCGCGGCGACCGGCCCGCCGCGCTGGACCTGCTGCGCCGCGCCGACCGGGAGTACGCCGTGGCCTGCGCCGCCCCCGATCTGGAGCCCGCGCAGGCGCTGCGGCTGACCCTGGAGCGGGTCGGCGCGCTGGAGACGCAGTGGCGGCTCGGCGGGGACAGCGCGCTGCTCCAGGGCGCGGTCGGCATGCTGGAGGCGTTCGCCGACATCTGGCCCGACCGCGGACACCGCCCGCCCGAACTGCCCCTCGCCCACGGCAGACTCCTGCTCCGCCTGGCCGACGCCACCAACGACCCCGTACAGGCGCGGGGTTACGCGGCCCAGGCAGCGGGCTCGCTGCGCGACGCGCTGGCGGCCGGGGAGGACGGGGGGCGTGAACCCGTCCTCGTCCGGCTGGACCTGGTCGACGCCCTGCTCCGCTCCGGCGGCGACCTCACCGAGGCCCAGGAACGCGTCGACGCCGCGCTCGCCGTCACCACCGGACGAGCCCTGCGCGCCCAACTCCACGTCCGAGCGGGCCGGATCGGGGTCGCCCGGTACGCCGAGACGGGCGACCCGCGCGAACTCCGCGACGCCGCGGAGGCGTTCGCCCGTGCCGCCGCCGACACCTCCAGGGAGGCCGCCGGTTACCCCGGTGTGCTCGCCGAGTGGGGCGAGGTGCTGCTGCGCCGGGCCGACGCCGAGAGCGGGGAGCGGGCCTGGGAGGCCCTCGCGCACGCGATCCGGGTCCTGCGGGACTGCCGCCGCGAGACCCACACCGGCAGCCCGCACACCGCGCACCGCCTGCTGATGCTGGGCCGCGCCCTGATCCGGCGCTACCGGCTGCGCGGCGACCGGGTGGACCTGCGCGAGGCGGAGCATCTCTTCGGGCTCGCGGCCGCCGAGGCGGACGAACCCCTGCCCGCCGCGCGCTGCTTCCTGGAGCTGGGACAGGCACAGTACGAGGCGTACCGGAGCCTGGCCCGGCCGACCCGGCTGGACGACGCCGTGGACGCCTTCCGGGCGGCGGCCGAGTCGGCGCGGGAGGCCGAGACGGCGGCCGAGTCCGACCGCGACCGCCGGATCGCCGTCGAACTGTGCGCGCAGGCGCACCACTGGCGGGGTATGTCCTATGAGGCGGCGTCCCGGCCGCGCGCGGCCCGCGAGGCGTACCGCGCGGCCCGCGCCGAGTGGGCGCGCCTGCCCGAGGACAGCCTCGGCACCGGCGCCCCGACGGCCGAGGACACCACCGACCGGCTGGCCGGACTCGGCTGACCGGCACCGCACGGACGAGCACCACACGGACGACCACCACGGGAGGCAGCGATGACGAGCGCGGGCGACGAGACGGCCGTACCGGAGCACGGCGAGCCGCTGCCGGACCTGCTCACCCTGGACCTGGAGGAACTGCGCACCATGGACCACCCCGTCCTGCGCGAGGTCCTGGACACCCTCACCGAACGCGCCACCCGCCCCACCGAGATGCTCTGGGGCTTCAACAACTGCCTCTGAGCCGTTCGCTACTGGTCACCCGACGGCGGAAACCGGCAAGTTCCGCCGCCTTGCGTTTGGGTCCGGGCCGCGGCCGGGCATCGCCCGCACACACGGGCGAACGAGCCGCGCCCGCATCACGGGTACGGGGGTGCTGGATGTCCGGGACGACCGCCGCCCCGACGCGGGCGACACCGCGCCCCTTCCGCCAGTTCATCGTCAAGGCGCACGGCCGCTGCAACCTCGCCTGCCGCTACTGCTACCTCTACGAGGGCCCCGACCACACCTGGCGCGCCCGCCCCGCCGCCGCCCCCGCCGAGGTGCTGGACCGCACCGCCGACCGCATCGGACGGCACGCCCGCGACCACGCCCTGACCGCGCTCTCCCTCGTCCTGCACGGCGGCGAACCCCTGCTGGCCGGGGCCGACACCCTGGCCGCGTTCACCGACACCGTGCGCGCCCGGGTGCCGGAGGGCTGCGCCGTCCACGCCACCGTGCAGACCAACGCCACCCTGCTCACCCACGACCGGGTGGCCGTCCTCGCCCGGCACGGCATCCGGGTCGGCATCAGCCTCGACGGCGGCAGCGCCGCGCTCAACCACCGCCGCGTCGACCACGCCGGACGCCCCTCCTGGCCCGCCGCCGCGCGCGGCGCCCGCCTGGTCGCCGACCGCTTCCCCGAGGCGTACGCGGGCGTCCTCACCGTCGTCGACCCCACCACCGACCCCGTCGGGACCTACGAGTCCCTGCTCACGCTCGGCCCGCCCGCGCTCGACCTGCTGCTGCCGCACGGCAACTGGTCGGCCCCGCCCCCGCACGAGGGCGCGTACGGCGACTGGCTGTGCCGCGTCTTCGACCGCTGGTGGTCGGCCGGGCGGCGCGAGACCCGGGTCCGGCTCTTCGAGGAGTGCCTCGCCCTGCTGCTCGGCCTGCCCGCCGCCACCGAGTCGTTGGGGCTCGCCCCCTTCGACGCCGTCGTCATCGAGACCGACGGTTCCATCGAACAGGTCGACTCGCTGAAATCGGCGTACGACGGCGCCGCCGAGACCGGGCTCGACGTGTTCCGGCACGACTTCGACCAGGCCCTCGCCCACCCCGGTGTCGCCGCCCGGCAGGCCGGGCTCGCGGGGCTCGCCGGGCGGTGCCGGGCCTGCCCGCTGGTCAGGGTGTGCGGGGGCGGCCACTACGCCCACCGCTACCGCGCCGGACACGGCTTCCAGAACCCGTCGGTGTACTGCGCCGACCTCCAGCGCTTCATCCGGCACGTGGCCGCGCGGCTCGCCGAGGAAGGAGGCACCCCGTGACGGTTCCCGAGCCCCTGGACCGCGCCCTCGCCGAACTCAGCCGCACCGAGGGCGGCCCCGAGACCCTCGCCCTCCTCGTCCGCGACCAGGACACTCGGCGCATGCTGCTGCTGCGCGCCGTCCTCGACGCCGCCGAGGCGGCCGACCCCGCCCACTGCCCGCCCGCCGTCAAGCGGCGGCTGCGCGAGGACTGGGCCCTGCTGACGGCGGCCGACCGCACCACCGACGGCCCCCACTCGCCCGCCCGGACCCGGCTCACCTACCCCTTCACCGGCCCCTGGGCCCGCCGCTGCCTGACCGCGCTCACCACACCCGACGGCACCCGCGAACTCCCACTGGAACTCGCCTACTTCAGCGCCCTCGCCGCAGCCGCCGCCGCCCGCGCGGGCCTGCCCTTCAGCACCGGACTCACCGCCCGCGACGGCCTGCTCTGCCTGCCCTCCCTCGGCGTGCTCCGCACCGGCCGGACCGGCTCCGCCGAGATCGAGGTACGGCACAAGAACGGCCGCCTGACCCTGCGCAGACGCGGCGCCTCCGACGTCCACATCCGCCTCGAGCAGGGCATCGGCGCCTGGTCCGGCGCCCCCGCCTGGACCCCCGCCCACGCCCTGCCCGGCCTACTGCCCGGCGCCGCGCCCGTCCCGCTGGACGACCTCGACCCGTACCGCACCCCGCCCCGCGACCCCGGACGGTTCGCGTTCAGCGGGCCCAGCGGACCCGACCACGCCGAACGCAAACGCTGGCTGCAGGCATGGTCCGGCACCGCGCAGGCGCTGCGCACCGGCGGCGAACAGCGGCTCACCGAGACCACCGCCCTGCTGCGCTGCCTCGTACCCCTCGCGCCCCCGCCCGGCTCCGACGGCCGGGGCAGCTCCAGCGGCACCCGGCGCGAGGCGTTCGGCGCGCTGCTCAGCACCACCCCCGCCACCCCGACCGCGCTCGCCGCGACCCTCGTCCACGAGATGCAGCACACCAAACTCGCCGCCCTCGGCGAGCTGGTGGAACTCCACCGGGCCGGACCCGAGGCCCGCTACTTCGCCCCCTGGCGCCCCGACCCCCGCCCCTACGACGGACTGCTGCACGGCACCTACGCGCACCTCGCGCTGGCCGGCCACTTCCAGCGCACCGCCCTCGCCGAACCCGCCCGCCGCGAGGCCGCCTGGGCCGAACACGCCCGCTACCACGCCCAGGTCGCCGCCGCCCTGCCCGCGCTCGTCGCCTCACCCGATCTCACCCCGGCCGGACGCCGGTTCGTCGACGGCATGGCCGCCGCCCACGAACGGCTCTCCGCCCGCCCCGCACCCCGGGGGCACACGGCGCGCGCGCAGGCGTACGTCAAGGCGGTGCGCACCCTGTGGACGCAGCGACAGCCCCCCACGCCGCCGATCCCGAACAGGTGAAATGCCGACTTCGCACCCCCGGCTGCGCGAAGATCGGCGCAGCGCGCCGCTCGTTCCGGCGGTCGCCGGGCTCTCCCCAGAGCCGCGCCGAGGTTCTAGGATTTCCTGTCTACGTGCTGGAGGCCGCCGCATGTCTGAAGCTCGTACGCCGGTCGGGTCGACGGCGCCGAACGGGAACGGCGCCGCGAGGCAGACCGTCACGATCAGCTTCGCCGGGTTCAACCGGGCCTGGGCCGCCTGGATCGGGGACCGGCTGGAGCGGCGCGGCCTCAGAGTGGTCTATCTGCGCTGGGACGCACCCCCGGACCAGTCGCTCACCGACCTGCTGCGCGACCTCACCCTCGCCGAGGGCCGCACCCTGATCGTGGTCAGCGAGTGGTACTTCCAGCTCGGCCCGCGCACCCACGACGAGTGGAACGCGGCCCTGCGCGAGGTGGTCGGCGCCGATCCGGGCCGGTTCGCCGCCGTCTCCGTCACCAACGCCTCCGTGCCCTCCGCCGTCGCCGCCCTCGCCCCCGTGGACCTCACCAACATGGGCGCCGACGAGGCCGAACGCCGCCTGATGGACCGCCTCGACCTGCCCCCCGGCACCCGCCCGGACGACGACCCGGCCCGCCCCGCACCCCGCTTCCCGGCCGCCATGCCCGACGTGTGGGGCGGTGTGCCGCGCCGCAACACCCGCTTCACCGGCCGCGAACCGCTGCTCAACGACGCCTACCACCTGCTCCAGGGCAGCGAGCCCGGCGCGGGCGTCCTCACCCTGCACGGCATGTCCGGCGTCGGCAAGACCCAGCTGGCCGCCGAGTACGTCTACCGCTTCGGCTCCGAATACGACGTGGTGTGGTGGGTCAACGCCGAGAAACGCGTCAGCTACCGCCGCCTCCTCGCCGAACTCGCCCCCAAACTCGGCCTGTCCACCGGCGCCGAGTACGGCGAGCGGCTGCGCGCGGTCCGGGACGCGCTGCGCCGGGGCACCCCGTACTCCCGCTGGCTGCTCGTGCTGGACGGCGCCGACGAACCCGACCAGATCTGGGACCTCGTCCCCACCGGCCCCGGCCACGTCCTCATCACCTCCCGCAACCCCGAGTGGAGCGAGCACAACAGCAAGCTCCTCGAAGTCCCCGTCTACGGCCGCGACGAGTCGGTCGCCTTCATCCGGCGCCGCGCGCCCCGGCTCACCGAACCCGACGCCGACCAGCTCGCCCAGGCCCTGGAGGACCTGCCGCTGCTGCTCGACCAGACCGCGGGCTGGCTCAACGACTCCGACCTGTCGGTGGATGAGTACATCGCCCTGCTGGACGGCGGTATCGACCAGGACGTGGTCAAGGTGTCCGCGGACTTCCCGCTCGCCTTCCAGACCGCCTGGTCGATACTGCTGAACAAGCTCCGCGAGACCGTCCCCGAATCCGTCGACCTGCTCCGGCTGTGCACCTTCTTCGCCCCCGGCTTCATCCCGGTCCGGCTGCTGAAGGACATGAGCCACGACGACCTGCCCGAACAGCTCGCCGGACTGCTGGACGACCCGCTGCTGTGGAACAAGGCCGTCAACCAGCTCCGCCAGTACTCCGTGGTCCGGCTGGAGTCGCACGAGGCCATGCTGGACGAGGTCGTGGCCTCCGGCGAGTCGGTGTACCTGCACCGGATGGTCCACCAGATCGTGCACAAGGACATGCCCGAGGCCGACCGGAAAGAGTTCATCGAGGTGGTCCGCCGCGCCCTGGCCGAAGCCGACCCCGGCCGTCCCACCGACACCCGTAACTGGGACGCCTACGCCGAGATCGTCCCGCATCTCAAGTACGCCGACGTGCTGCGCAGCAGGGACCGCAAGGTGCAGGGGCTGGTGCTCAACTGCCTGCGGTACATGCTGTTCGCGGGGGAGTACACCGCGGGCGTCAACCTCGGCGGCCGCGCCCTGCGCTCCTGGCGCGCCCTGCTCGGCGAGTCCCACCCCCGGGTGTGGGAGGTCACCTACCACTACGCCAACCTGCTCCGCTCGGCCGGCCGCTTCCAGGAGACCGAGGCCATCGACCGGGCCGCCCGCGAACAACTCCGCGCCGAACGCGGCGAACACGACCTCGACCATCTGCGGATGGCCGGCGGACTCGCCGCCGACCTGCGCGAACTCGGCCAGTACGACGACGCCCTCGAACTCGACCAGTGGCTCTACCCCACCTACCGCGAGCTGTTCGGCGAGCACGACTCCCGCACCCTCAACGCCCAGAACAACCTCGGCTTCACCTTGCGCCTCCTCGGCCGCTACGACCAGGCCCGCGGCTTCGACACCCGCACCCTGGAGGCCCGCCGCCAACTGCTCAAGGGCCGCCACCCCTGGACCCTGTTCTCCGAGGTCTCCTACGCCGTCGACCTGCGCCTGCTGGGCCGGTACGCCGAGGCCGAGTCCATCCAGGCGAAGAACGTCCGCGAGTACCGCATCGTCATGGGCCCGGACAACCAGAACACCCTGCGCGCCGAGCACAACCTCGCCCTGTGCAAGCTGCGCGGCGGCGACCGGACGGCGGCGGGCGAGCTGCTCACCCGCGTCCTGGAAGGGCTGGAGCGCAAGCTCGGCGACACCCACACGCACACCCTGGCCGCCGCCGTCAGCCAGAGCTGCTTCGCCCGCGAGCACGGCGACATCGACCAGGCCCGCGAGGCCAGCGAATCCGTCCTCGCCCGCTACGAACTGCTGCTGCCCGAGGGCCACCCCTTCATCATCGGCGCCCGCGCCAACCACGCGCTGGTGCTGCGCAGCGTCGGCGAACGCGACCATGCCCATGTGCTGATCGAGCAGAGCCTCGCCGACATGTCCGCCGCGCTCGGCGAGACCCACCCCTACGCCCTGGGCTGCGCCGTCAACGCGGCCGCGCTGCGCAACCTCGTCGGGGACACCGAGTCTGCCGCGGACCTCAGCCAGATCACCATCCTGCGCGCCACCGACACCCTGGGCCGCACCCACCCCCTCACCCTGACCGCCCGCGTCGCCTACGCGGCCGACCTGCGCGCCCTGCGCGACCGCCAGCAGGCGGAGAAGGTCGAACAGGAGGCCCTGGCCGACCTCGCCGCCACCCTCGGCCCCCAGCACGTCCACACCATCTCCGCCCGCTCCCGCAACCGCCCGTACTGGGACTTCGAGCCCCAGGCCAGCTGACGGCACGGAAAAGGCCCGGCCCCCGGATCAGCTCCGGGGGCCGGGCCCTTCAGCGTCGCTCAGTGAGCGGAGGTCAGGCTTCGAAGACCTCGTTCACCAGCTGCTCCTGCTCCGCCTGGTGGCGCTTCGCGGAGCCCACCGCCGGGGAGGAGCCGTGCGCGCGCGAGATGCGGCGCAGGCGCTCGCCCGCCGGGACGTCGGCACCGACGGCCAGGTCCAGGTGGTCGATCAGGTTGAGCGCGATGAACGGCCACGCACCCTGGTTCGCCGGCTCCTCCTGCACCCACAGGTATTTCTCGGCGTTCGGGTACTTGTTGACCTCGGCCTGGACCTCGGCGCCGGGCAGCGGGTACAGCCGCTCGATGCGGATGATCGCCGTGTCCGTGGCGCCGCGCTTCTGCCGCCCGGCCTCCAGGTCGTAGTACACCTTGCCCGAGCAGAACACGACCTTGCGGACGGCCGCCGGGTCCACCGTGCTGTCGCCGATGACCGGACGGAACTCGCCGGAGGTGAACTCCTCCGCCGACGACGCCGCGGCCTTCAGACGCAGCATCGACTTCGGGGTGAAGACGACCAGCGGCTTGTGGTCCGGGTTGTGGACCTGCCAGCGCAGCAGGTGGAAGTAGTTCGCAGGCGAGGTCGGCATGGCGACCGTCATGTTGTTCTGCGCGCAGAGCTGCAGGAACCGCTCCGGGCGGGCCGAGGAGTGGTCCGGGCCCTGGCCCTCGTAACCGTGCGGCAGCAGCAGGACCACACCGGAGGTCTGGTTCCACTTCTGCTCGGCCGAGGAGATGAACTCGTCCACGACCGTCTGCGCGCCGTTGACGAAGTCGCCGAACTGCGCCTCCCACATCACCAGCGCGTCCGGGCGGGCCAGCGAGTAGCCGTACTCGAAGCCCATCGCCGCGTACTCGGAGAGCAGGGAGTTGTAGACGTTCAGCCGCGCCTGGTCCTCGGAGAGGTACTGCAGCGGGGTGTACTCCTCGCCGGTCTCCCGGTCGATGAGCACCGCGTGGCGCTGGCCGAAGGTGCCGCGCTGGGAGTCCTGGCCCGCGAGACGGACCGGGGTGCCCTCCAGCAGCAGCGAACCGATGGCCAGGGTCTCGCCCATGCCCCAGTCGATCGTGCCGTCCTCCACCATCGCCGCCCGGCGCTGGAGCTGCGGCTGCAGCCGCGGGTGGACGGTGATGTTGTCCGGGACGTTGACCTGGGACTCGGCGATCCGCTTGACGACCTCCGCGGAGATCGCGGTCGGGACCGCCGTCGGGAAGCCGTCCTTCGGCGCCGGGGACTCGCCCTGCGCGGGCTGCGAGGTGACCTCGCGGACCTCGGTGAAGACCTTCTCCAGCTGGCCCTGGTAGTCCTGGAGCGCCTGCTCGGCCTCCTCCAGCGTGATGTCGCCCCGGCCGATCAGGGACTCGGTGTACAGCTTGCGCACCGAGCGCTTCTTGTCGATCAGGTCGTACATCAGCGGCTGGGTGAAGGCCGGGTTGTCCGACTCGTTGTGACCGCGGCGGCGGTAGCAGATGAGGTCGATCACCACGTCCTTGTTGAACGCCTGACGGAACTCGAAGGCGAGCCGCGCGACGCGGACCACGGCCTCCGGGTCGTCGCCGTTCACGTGGAAGATCGGGGCCTCGATCATGCGGGCCACGTCGGTGGCGTACATCGAGGAGCGCGAGGACTCCGGGGCGGCGGTGAAGCCGACCTGGTTGTTGATGACGATGTGGACCGTGCCGCCGGTGCGGTAGCCGCGCAGCTGCGACATGTTCAGGGTCTCGGCCACCACGCCCTGGCCCGCGAAGGCCGCGTCGCCGTGGATCGCCACCGGCAGCACGGTGAAGTCCGTGCCGCCCTTGTTGATGATGTCCTGCTTGGCGCGGGCGACGCCCTCCAGGACCGGGTCGACCGCCTCCAGGTGCGAGGGGTTCGCGACCAGCGAGACCGCGATCTGCTCGCCGTCCAGGCCGGTGAAGGTGCCCTTGGCGCCCAGGTGGTACTTCACGTCGCCGGAGCCGTGCATCGACTTCGGGTCGAGGTTGCCCTCGAACTCCCGGAAGATCTGCGCGTACGACTTGCCGACGATGTTGGCGAGGATGTTCAGGCGGCCGCGGTGGGCCATGCCGATGACGACCTCGTCCAGGCGCGACTCGGCGGCGGAGTCGATGACCGCGTCGAGCAGCGGGATGACGGACTCGCCGCCCTCCAGGGAGAACCGCTTCTGGCCGACGTACTTCGTCTGCAGGAACGTCTCGAACGCCTCGGCGGCGTTCAGGCGGCGCAGGATGCGCAGCTGCTCCTCACGCTCCGGCTTGGAGTGCGGGCGCTCGACGCGGTCCTGGATCCACTTGCGCTGCTTGGGGTCCTGGATGTGCATGAACTCGATGCCGATGGTGCGGCAGTACGAGTCGCGCAGCACGCCCAGGATGTCGCGCAGCTTCATCAGGGACTTGCCCGCGAAGCCGCCGACGGCGAACTCGCGCTCCAGGTCCCACAGGGTGAGCCCGTGCTCGGTGATGTCGAGGTCGGGGTGCTTGCGCTGCTGGTACTCCAGCGGGTCGGTGTCGGCCATGACGTGGCCGCGGACCCGGTAGGAGTGGATCAGCTCGAAGACGCGGGCGGCCTTGGTGACGTCGTCGTCGTGGGACGCGTCGATGTCCTTGAGCCAGCGGACCGGCTCGTAGGGGATGCGCAGCGCCTCGAAGATGTCGTCGTAGAAGCCGTTCTCGCCGAGGAGAAGGTTGGCGACCTGGCGCAGGAACTCGCCGGAGGCGGCGCCCTGGATGACCCGGTGGTCGTAGGTCGACGTGAGCGTCATGACCTTGGAGACGCCGAGCTTGTTCAGGGTGTCCTGGCTGGTGCCCTGGAACTCCGCCGGGTAGTCCATGGAGCCGACGCCCATGATCACCGACTGGCCGGGCATCAGGCGCGGCACGGAGTGCACGGTGCCGAGGCCGCCGGGGTTGGTCAGGGAGACCGTGACACCGGTGAAGTCGTCCATCGTGAGCTTGCCCTCGCGGGCACGGCGGACGATGTCCTCGTAGGCCTGCCAGAACTCGAAGAAGTTCAGCGTCTCGGCCTTCTTGATGGCCGCGACGACCAGCTGGCGGTCGCCGTTGGGCTTCACCAGGTCGATGGCCAGACCGAGGTTGACGTGCGGCGGCTTGACCAGGGTCGGCTTGCCGTCCTTCTCGCCGAACGAGTAGTTCATCGGCGGCATGGCCTTGATGGCCTGCACCATGGCGAACCCGATGAGGTGCGTGAAGGAGATCTTCCCGCCGCGGGCCCGCTTGAGGTGGTTGTTGATGACGATGCGGTTGTCGAACAGCAGCTTCACCGGGACCGCGCGGACCGAGGTGGCGGTCGGCAGTTCCAGCGAGGCGTTCATGTTCTTGACCACGGCCGCGGACGGACCGCGCAGCGTCACGTACTCGGGGCCCTCGGGGGCCTCGGTGGCGGGCGCGGCGGCGGCCTTCGGCTTCGCGGCGGGCTGGGCCGCCTTCGCCGGGGCCTGGGCGGCCGGGGCCTGGGCGGCCGGAGCCGCCTTCGCCGCGGGCGCCTGGGCCGGAGCCTGGGCGGGCGTGGGCGTGGCGGCGGGCTTGGCAGCCGGGGCCTGGGCCTGGGCGGGCGCGGCCGGAGCCTGCGCGGCCTGGGCCGGGGGAGCGGTGGGGGTGGTGCCCGCGGCCCCCGCGGCCGCGGTACCCGCCGGAGCCGGGGCGGCGGGCGCTCCCGGCTTGTAATCGGCGAAGAAGTCCCACCAGGCACGGTCTACCGAATTCGGGTCCTGGAGGTACTGCTGATAGATCTCATCGACGAGCCACTCGTTCGGGCCGAACGCCGCGGCGGCGTTCTTCCCGGCTTGGTCGTCGGTGGAGACGTTCGAGTTACTGGGGGACTGTGGCGACACGGCGGCAACCGCCCTCTTCCGCTTCACAAGGTGATGGACAGCGGGAATAAAGGCTACGCCTCCCTGAGCGGGTAGGTCAGGTCGGGCCCGTTCATCGTCGTGTAAGTCACATCGGGAACCGCGTTTCGGGCTGTGAAATGGCGGGAAACAAGCGGGGTTCCGGATGCGGGAGAGGATGCGCGGGCACGCCACGTCGGGGCCCTGAGCGTCCTCGCTCGGCGCATCGCGCTGGCCCGTGCCTGATCACAGGTGCCCGGCTGGGCGGACGTTTGTGATCTTGATCATCCGACTGAACCCCATGGGGGCGCGGAGCGTCAACTCGACGCCGGAACGGCTCCCGGAAGGGTGACGATGATCCGGCATCCGCGCTCGGATTCGGCCACACCGATCCGGCCGCCGTGCAGATCCACCGCCCAGCGGGCGATGGCCAGCCCCAGACCGGTGCCGCCGTCGCTGCCCGGACCGTGCGGGCGGGTCACCTGGCCCCGGTTGAACCGCTCGAACACGCGGTGCCACTCGGACCGGGGGATGCCCGGACCCTCGTCCAGCACCTCCAGCTCCAGCGACTCCGGACGCGGCCCGCGCCGGGCCCGTACCGTCACCCGGCCGTGCGGCGGGCTGTGCTTGACCGCGTTGTCTATGAGGTTCGCCACGACCTGGTGGATGCGCTCGGGATCGGCGTGCGCGGTCAGCTCCGGCGGGGACACGTCCAGGTGCAGATGCACATCGGTACGGGTGTGGCTGCCGGAGCCGGAGGCGAGTCCGGCGCGCGCCGAGGCGACCATGTTGGCCTCCTTGAGCACCCCGGACAGATACGGCCACACCTCGAAGCGGCGGGCCTTCAGCGGGACCACGCCGTTGTCGAGGCGGGAGAGGTCGAGCAGGGTCTCCACCAGCCGCCCCAGCCGGTCGGTCTGGCGCAGCGCGGTGCGCATGGTCTCCGGGTCGGCCTCGGTGACGCCGTCGACGATGTTCTCCAGCACCGCGCGCAGCCCCGCGATGGGGGTGCGCAGCTCGTGCGAGACGTTCGCCACCAGCTCCTTGCGCTGGAGGTCCTGGGCCTCCAGCTCGTCCGCCATGACGTTGATCGTGACGGCCAGGTCGCCGAGTTCGTCGCGGCGGCCCTCGCTCACCCGGCGGGTGTAGTCGCCGTGCGAGATGGAGCGGGCCACCGCGTTCATCTCGTCCAGCGGCGCGGTGAGCGAGTGGGCCACGAACTGGGTGATCAGCAGCGTGGCGATCATCGAGAAGACCGTGATGAAGCGCAGTTCGGTCTTGGTGTGCACCGCGATCATGGAGAGACCGGTGGTGATCAGCACCGAGATGACGACCAGCGCGCCCAGCTTGGTCTTGATCGAGAACGGGCGTACGCCGCCCCAGGGTCCGCCCCCGGCGCGTCGGCGCCCCGCTTCCCGTCCGAGACTCACGGCGTCGGCGTCTCCAGCGCGTAACCGACCCCGTGCACCGTGCGGATGCGTTCGGCGCCGATCTTCCGGCGCAGCGCCTTGATGTGGCTGTCCACGGTCCGGGTGCCGGAGGCGTCCGCCCAGTCCCACACCTCGGCCAGCAGCTGCTCCCGGGAGAGCACCGCGCGCGGGGTGTTGGCCAGGCACACCAGCAGGTCGAACTCGGTGGGCGTCAGGTGCACGTCGTCGGACTTCACCCGCACCCGGCGCTGCGCGTGGTCGATCTCCAGCTCGCCGAGCCGGAGTATCCCGGAGCGGGGCGTGGTCGCGGCGAGCGCGGCGCGCTCCATGCGGCGCAGCAGGACGTGCACGCGCGCGGCCAGCTCCCGCATGGAGAACGGCTTGGTCATGTAGTCGTCGGCGCCGACCCCGAGACCCACCAGCATGTCGGTCTCGTCGTCGCGCGCGGTGAGCATCATCACCGGCACCGGGCGGGACGCCTGCACGCGGCGGCAGACCTCCAGGCCGTCGAAGCCGGGCAGCATGATGTCGAGGATCAGCAGGTCCGGCTGCCATGCCTCGGCCGTGTCGACCGCCGACGGACCGTCACTGGCCGTCTGTACGAGGAATCCCTCGGCACGGAGCCGGGCCGCGACGGCGTCGACGATCGTGGGGTCGTCCTCGACGACCAGGACCCGGCGCTGCGCGCCCTGAGACGTCGTCGCCGCGCTGGTCTGGGAGGTGTGTGTCTGCTCCATCGCCCGCCCCTGTTGCTTTCCGGAATCCGTGGGGTGATCCCATGACTGCGATTGACGCTTGAATGATCCGCGTCACGCCGCACATTACGGGGACACGCCTGGCCATCGCTATCCAGGTCGGACGGCGAGATGGACCACGTCGGGAACGCCACGGGCAACGGGGACCTCTTCGGTACGCACCTGCCGGAAACCGGCATTCCGCAAGGTTCCTTCAAATTCCGGAGAGGGCCGCGCGGACCAGGTCGCCAGTACCCCGCCAGGTCTCAACACCCTTGCGCACGCGGCGAGTCCGTCCGGTGTGTAGAGGCTGTCGTTGCCCTCTGTGACCGTCCAGCCGGGGCCGTTGTCGATGTCGAGGCACAGCGCGTCGAACGTGTCCGATGTCTCATTGACGTAAGTGACGAGATCCGCCTCCACGACGCGCGTGCGCGGGTCGGCCAGGGCGTCGGCGGAGATCCCGGCCAGCGGGCCCGCGCGGTGCCAGTCGATCACGGCGGGCTCGCGCTCGACCACGGTGATCCGCCCCCAGTGGGGATCGGCGGCCGTGTGCGCCAGGGAGAAGCCCACGCCGAGCCCGCCGATCAGCACCTCCGGCGCCGGGCGGTCGTCCAGCGCGTCCCGCGCCGCGTCCACGAGCAGCCGCTCCGAGCGGCCGTCGGAGGTGTCCATCAGGAAGCACCCGTTGGCGATGATCTGCAGCAGCTCCCCGCTCCGGCGCAGCACCACTTCCCCGTACGGCCCCTCGCGCCGGTCCAGAACCACGGGGCTGTCGTCCGTCGCAGTCATGCCGACATCCTGCCCCGCTCGCCCCGGAAGTCTTCGTTCGCCGAGAGCGAACGGTGTTCGAGGAACATTCAACGGCTCACGGGCATTGAGTCAGTGTTACTCAAGTTGACTGCTGAAGGGGAGATCATGGCTGCTGAGTCGGGTGAGCCCATGGAGGTCACGCTCGTTCTGCCCGTGCTGCCGCTCGACGACGAGGTCGTGCTGCCCGGCATGGTCGTTCCGCTGGATCTGAGCGACGCCGAGGTCCGGGCCGCCGTGGAGGCCGCCCAGGCCGCCGCGCGTACGGAGTCCGGCAAGCCGAAGGTGCTGCTGGTCCCGCGCATCGACGGCACCTACGCGAAGACCGGTGTGCTCGGCACCGTCGAGCAGGTCGGCAGACTCGCCGACGGCGACCCCGGCGCCCTGGTGAAGGGGCGCGACCGGGTGCGCATCGGCGCGGGCACCACCGGCCCCGGCGCCGCCCTGTGGGTCGAGGGAGCCAAGGTCGCGGAGACCGTGCCCGAGCCGCTGCCCGGCCAGGTGACCGACCTGGTCAAGGAGTACAAGGCGCTGGCCACCACCTGGCTGCGCAAGCGCGGCGCCTGGCAGGTCGTGGACCGGGTCCAGGCCATCGACGACGTCTCCGCGCTCGCCGACAACTCCGGTTACTCGCCGTTCCTCACCACCGACCAGAAGACCGCGCTGTTGGAGACCACCGACCCGGTGGCCCGGCTCAGGCTCGCCGCCCAGCAGCTCCGCGACCACCTCGCCGAGCAGGACGTGGCCGAGACCATCGCCAAGGACGTCCAGGAGGGCGTCGACAAGCAGCAGCGCGAGTTCCTGCTGCGGCGCCAGCTGGAAGCGGTCCGCAAGGAACTGCGCGAGCTGCACGGCGACGGCCCGGACGCGGCCGAGGAGTCCGACGACTACCGCGCCCGCGTGGAGGCCGCCGACCTGCCCGGGCACGTCCGCGAGGCCGCGCTCAAGGAAGTGGAGAAGCTGGAGCGCTCCTCCGACCAGTCGCCCGAGGGTTCCTGGATCAGGACCTGGCTGGACACCGTCCTGGAGCTGCCGTGGAACGAGCGGACCGAGGACGCGTACGACATCCAGGGCGCCAAGGAGATCCTGGACGCCGAGCACGCCGGTCTGGACGACGTGAAGGCGCGCATCACCGAGTACCTCGCGGTGCGCAAGCGGCGCGACGAGCGCGGGCTCGGTGTGATCGGCGGGCGGCGCGGCGGTGCCGTGCTGGCGCTGGTCGGACCGCCCGGCGTCGGCAAGACGAGCCTCGGTGAATCGGTGGCGCACGCGATGGGGCGGAAGTTCGTCCGGGTCGCGCTCGGCGGTGTCCGGGACGAGGCGGAGATCCGGGGCCACCGGCGCACCTACGTCGGCGCGCTGCCCGGCCGTATCGTCCGCGCGGTCAAGGAGGCCGGGTCGATGAACCCGGTCGTGCTGCTCGACGAGATCGACAAGGTCGGCTCGGACTACCGGGGCGACCCGGCCGCCGCCCTGCTCGAAGTGCTGGACCCGGCGCAGAACCACACCTTCCGCGACCACTACCTGGAGGTCGAACTCGACCTCTCCGACGTGGTCTTCCTCGCCACCGCCAACGTCCTGGAGGCGATCCCGGAGGCACTGGCCGACCGGATGGAGATCGTCCGGCTCGACGGCTACACCGAGGACGAGAAGGTCGTCATCGCCCGCGACCATCTGCTCCCGCGCCAGCTGGAGCGCGCCGGTCTCACCGGCGACGAGGTCACGCTGGAGGAAGGCGCGCTGCGCAAGCTGGCGGGGGAGTACACCCGTGAGGCGGGCGTGCGCACCCTGGAGCGGACCGTGGCCCGGCTGCTGCGCAAGGTCGCGGCCCAGCACGAACTGGGCGAGCGGGAGCTGCCGTTCACCGTCCGCGAGGAGGATCTGCGCGGCCTGGTCGGGCGTCCGCACCACGTTCCCGAGTCCGCGCAGGACCCGGCCGAGCGCCGTACCGCCGTACCCGGTGTGGCGACCGGGCTCGCGGTCACCGGGGCGGGCGGCGACGTGCTGTACGTCGAGGCGTCGCTCGCCGACCCGGAGACGGGCGCGGCGGGGCTGACCCTCACCGGTCAGCTCGGTGACGTGATGAAGGAGTCGGCGCAGATCGCGCTGAGCTTCCTGCGCGGTCACGGCGCGGAGCTGGAGCTGCCGGTGGCCGACCTGAAGGACCGGGGTGCGCACATCCACTTCCCGGCGGGCGCGGTCCCCAAGGACGGGCCGAGCGCGGGCGTCACCATGACCACCGCACTGGCCTCCCTGCTCTCCGGCCGGCTGGTCCGCACGGACGTGGCGATGACCGGCGAGGTCTCGCTGACCGGGCGGGTGCTGCCGATCGGCGGGGTGAAGCAGAAGCTGCTCGCCGCGCACCGCGCCGGGGTGACCACCGTGATCATCCCCAAGCGCAACGAGGCCGACCTGGACGACGTCCCGGCCGAGGTGCTGGAGAAGCTCGACGTGCACGCGGTGACCGATGTCCGCCAGGTGCTGGAGCTGGCCCTCGCGCCCGCCACCACCGTGGCGGAGGTCCCGGCCGCGGCCTGAAGTACGGCGAAGGCCCGAGTCCCCTCCCTGCGAGGGGACTCGGGCCTTTCGCGCGTCT
Organism: Streptomyces sp. NPDC002176; assembly: GCF_044903645.1. Lineage (NCBI taxonomy): Bacteria > Bacillati > Actinomycetota > Actinomycetes > Kitasatosporales > Streptomycetaceae > Streptomyces > Streptomyces sp. NPDC002176. Next base: position 436,997 of record NZ_JBJDQW010000002.1, on the reverse strand, counting down.
CTAACCGTTGGCCAGCGCCTGCACCCGGTCCAGGGCGCCGTTGAACCTGTCGTGGTCGCCGACGGTCGGGCCGGAGGAGGTGTACTGCCACATCGTCTGCACGCCCCAGCCCGCGGGCAGCGTGCCCGGCGCGGTGGCGTACCGGGCGATCCACAGCGGGTTGACCGCGCCGAAGGCGGCGGTGTTGCCGGTGCACTGGGTCCACCAGCTCGTCGCCGTGTAGATCACCGCGTCCCGCCCGGTGCGCGCCCGGTAGGTGTTCAGGAAGTCCGCGATCCAGTTGGTCATCGCGGCCCCGGCCATGCCGTAGCAGGCGTCGCCGTACGGGTTCCACTCGATGTCCAGCACGCCGGGCAGCGTCCGCCCGTCCCGCGACCAGCCGCCGCCGTGGTCCACGAAGTAGTTGGCCTGCACCGCGCCGCTCGTGGTGTCCGGGGTGGCGAAGTGGTACGCGCCCCGGATCATGCCCACGTTGTAGGAGCCGTTGTACTGCTGGGCGAAGGACGGGTTGGTGTAGTAGGTGCCCTCCGTGGCCTTCGTGTAGGCCCAGCGCACGCCGCTGTTCCACAGCGTGGCCCAGTCGACGTCGCCCTGGTGGCCGGAGACGTCGACGCCCTCGGTCTGGGCGGCCCGGGTGCCCGCCGGGGCACCGGAGCGGCCGTCGTGGGAGAGGACCCCCATGCCGAGGTAGGCGTCGCCGCGGTGGGGCGCGGCATGGGCGGGAGCGGTACCGATGACCAGCGAGAACGCACCGAGCAGGGCCGTGACCAGGACGGCGAGCGTGCGCGGGCGGGCGGGGCCGGGTCTGTGCACGGGCATGGCGTGGCCTTCCGGGAGAAAGGTGGGGGACCAGAAATGACCGACGAGCCTGTTGCGCGGGGCCGCCGAGAGGGGCCCGTCCAAGAAGCTACGCACGTAGATACGGGGGTGGGAAGGGGGTCCGGATGCCGCCGTTGGTCTACGCCTGCGAAATACTGACGGAGCTGCGGCGATGACGGGGTCCGGCAGAAAATTTCAGAAGCGAAACCGGGCAGGGGTACTGAGGTGCACGAGGACGGGAACAACGGTACGGGCGGCGGCGCCGCACCCGTGGCGCCGCGCTGTGTCGACCAGGAATTCCTGGCGCTGGAGCGCGAACTGACGGTGCTGCTGCGGCGGGCGCGGGCCAACCAGGGCGAGATGGCCCGCGAGGTCCACCCCGACCTGGAACCGGCCGCGTACGGCCTGCTCATCCGACTCGACGAGCAGGGCGCCCAGCGGGCCACCGACCTGGCCGCCTACATCGGCGTCGGCAAGGCCACCATGTCCCGCCAGTTGCGCGCCCTGGAGGACCTCGGCCTGATCGCCCGCGAGCCCGATCCGGCCGACGGCCGCGCCTGGCTGGTCACCCTCACCGACGAGGGCCGGGGCCGGGTCGGCCAGGTCAGAGAGGCCCGCCGCGCCCGCTACGTCACCAAGCTCGCCCATTGGGACCGCCGTGAGGTTGCCGAACTCGCGCGTCTGCTGCACCAGTTGAACGACATCGCGGAGAAGTAGCCGCTCCCCGGCGGTCCTTCACAGCTCCACGTGGACGGCCGTCGCGTCGTCGTGCGTCTTGCTGCGGCCCAGGAACGCCCGCTCCTCCCGGTCCGCCAGCTCCAGTTCCCGCACCCGGTCCACCAGGGCGCGGGTGCCCTCCTTGGCGACCAGGTCGAACAGGGCCGTCCAGTCGCCCTCGCGGAACTTCTCCGTCCAGCGGGCCGCGCCGTCCGTCAGCGCCACCAGCGAGCGCACCTCGGCGCGCGGCACCGTGCCGGTCACCGCGTACCGGACCACCGAGGGGTCGGCGGCGGCCGTGAAGAAGCCGCCCTCCTTGTTCCGCAGCTCGGCGTCCACCACTTCCGCGCTCGCCAGCGCCCCGCGCGGCAGCCTGGCCAGCCGGTCGTCCAGCACCGGGGTCACCGTGCCGTCCGGGGCGCGCAGCAGCAGCGCGGAGTCCGAGAGCACCAGGTACTCGACCGTCTGTGCCGACCAGCGCACCAGCACCACCGTCGCCTGGGGCGTGCGCGGGTGAGAAAGGTCACAGGTGATCAGATGGGCCTCGGATGTTTGGCTGATCGCCCGACCGAGAATCTCCGCCAGCGTCAGATCTCGGTGGGAAACGGTCAGTTCGGTCAGCTTGCCGCCCAGCCGGGCCGTGAACCAGGGCACCGGGTGCGAGCAGCCCGGCGCGTACGGGGGCGGTGTCACTCCGTCCAGCAAGATCACGCAACCGCCCTGACCGCAGGCGGGTAGTCCGACGCCCGCGAAGTCCTCGTTGGGCCGGTCGGCGGTGCCGGGTTCCGAGACGAGATCAGTGCGCATCCCGCCAGTCTGCACGAGTCCTTCACGAAGCGGGGCAACGGCCGGAGTACGCGCTCCCTTTGGCGCGACAGTGCAGCTCAGACGCCGGAATTGGCGGCAAATGAGATGGTCCGGGAATGCGTGGCGGCGAATACTGCCAAAGCCTGTCCCGCGCGTCCAACCGGCCCGCCGCACAAGGGTGCCCGGCGCGCCGTCACGACTTGCCCGCCAACTCCCCTCCGATGTTCACTCCTTCGGGTGGCGGGTCAGGTGATGCGCGGCCACTGCCCACCGGCGCTGGGAGGGTCGGGAACCACGAATCGGGTGTACGCACCACTTGGCACCGAGACGACGGGGCGCCGCCCGGCCCTTCCGTAGACGAGTTCAGGATTGCGAGCACCGGTGCAGAAGAAGCGGCCTCGGCGCACAGGCAGGCAGACGGCCCCCCAGGGGACCGAACAGACCCCCGTGGGCGCTGGACGTCCCACCCATGTGCGCAACCGGCTGATCGTCGCCGTGGCCGTGGTGGCCGCCGCCATAGCCGCGGCAGGCGCCCCCGCCCTGCTCACCGCCTCCGGGGACCTCCATGAGTCCCAGGAACTGGTGACCCGGGCGGAGGAGACCCAGGACGCCCTCGCGCTCGCCCACTCACTGGCCGACGAACGCGACGAGGTCACCTCCTACGTCGCCGCCGGACGCCCGAAGACCAAGGCGCCCTCCGAGCAGCGCGGCACCCGCGTCGACCGCCAGGTCGAGGACCTGCGCGCGGACACCGACCTGCCGTCCCGGCTGCGTACCGCGCTGGACGGCATCGCCACCGTCCGCCGCACCGCCCTGACCGGCACGTCCGACGCGCTGCGCACCCACCAGGCGTACTCGGCCACCATCACCGAACTGCACCGGCTCGCCGAGGAACTGGCCGAGCGGACGCCCCCGCGCGCCGGGTCCGGCGCCTACGCGCTCGCCGAACTGGACTCCGCCGTCCAGCAGTCCGCCGCCGCGCGCGGCCTGCTGCTGGCCGCGCTCAGCGTCCCCTCCACGCCCAGCACCACGATCAGCCCGGTCACCGGCCTGCCCGTCACCACCAGCGACAGCAGCAAGGACGACACCGCCCGCCGGGACGCGCTCACCGCCGCCGCCCAGCGGGCCCGGCTGCGCGCCGACGCCTCTCTCGCCACCTTCCGCGAGACCGCGCCCAAGGACGCCGTCACCTCCTACGACTCCACGGTCACCGGCCCGGAGGTCAACTCCGCCGAGAAGTACCTGGCCTTCCTCACCGGCCAGCCCACCTTCGGCGACCGGCAGCTCACCGTCAGCGCCAAGAACGCGGGCGCCGCGCTCTCCGCCCGCGTCGACCTGATGCGCGGCGCCGAGTCCGCTCTCTACGAGCGCCAGGGGCAGAACCTCGCCGCCCTGCGGGACGACGACGTCACCGGTCTGGAGATCCGGATCGCGGTGCTCGGCGCCCTGATGCTGGTCGCCGTCGGCATCGCCACCGCCATGGCCCGCACCCTGACCCGCCCGCTCTCCGTGCTGCGCCGGGGCTCGGCCCGCCTGGCCGGTGCCGAGGACCCCGCCGGGCAGGAGCCGATCGCCTTCACCGGCCGCAACGACGAGTTCGCCCAGGTCGTCCGCTCCGTGAACGCCCTGCACGCCCACGCCGTCACCCTGCACGAGCGGGTCGCCACCCTGGAGGCCGACCGCAAGCACCTGGTCGGCCAGCGGCAGAAGATGGCCGACGCCCGTGAGGCGCTGCGTGCCGAACTCACCGACTCCAGCGCCCAGTTGGAGCGGCTGCGGGAGAGCATCGGCGGCACCTTCGTCAACCTCGCGCTGCGCACCCTCGGCCTGGTCGAGCGCCAGCTCTCCGTGATCGAGGGGCTGGAGGAGCGCGAGCAGGACCCGGAGCGCCTGGCCACCCTGTTCAAGCTGGACCACTTCGCCACGGTCATGCGGCGCCACAGCGAGAACCTCCTGGTCCTCTCCGGCACCGAGCACATCCAGCCCGCGCACGGCCCGGTCCCGCTGGTCGACGTGGTCCGCGCGGCCGTCAGCGAGATCGAGCGGTACGAGCGCGTCCGGATCGCCGCCCTGCCGCCGCACGCCCATGTGGCCGGGTTCGCCGCCGACGACCTCTCCCACCTGCTGGCCGAACTCATGGAGAACGCCAGCTCGTTCTCCCCGCCCGACCTGCCCGTCGAGGTCTCCGCCTGGCTCCTGGAGTCCGGCGAGGTCATGCTGTCGGTGCAGGACGAGGGCATCGGCATGGCCGCCGAGCGCATGGAGCGGCTCAACGGCCGCCTCGCCGACTTCGACCCGGAGTCGCCGTACGAGCAGGAGGGCGAGGACGGTCTCGGCCTCGGCCTGTACGTCGTCGCCCGGCTCGCCCACCGGCACGGCATCCGGGTGCAGCTGCGCGAGCAGAAGCAGGGCGGGGTCGCCGCCGTCGTCGTGCTGCCGCGGTCGCTGCTCACCGAGACCCCGGTCGGCGCGGTCCCGCACCACGCCACCCGCACCGCGGGCACCCAGAGCTTCTCGCTGCCCGGCGCCGACGCCGAGGCCAATTCCAACGTGCTGCGCGGCCGTCCCAAGGGCACCGACCCGCTCGTCGCCCTCGCCGAGAAGGCCGTGGCCGACAACGAGATCGCCGAGCAGGGCGCCCTCGCCGAGCAGGCGGACGCGGACGCCGGTGAAGCGGTGATCCCGAGGCAGGCCACCCGCGAGCTGCCGCCCGAGACGGCGCCCGAGGTGCTGCCGGAGCCGCTGCCCGAGGCCCTGCCCGAGTCGGCCCCCGAGACCACGATGGAGCTGCTGCTCCCGTCGGCCGCCCCCGCCGACCGGACCGCACCCGTCACCCCCGCGCCCGTCGTCCCAGCGCCCCTCACTCCCGAATCCGCCACTCCCCTCCCCGCCGAGGCCACGCACGACCGTGCCCCGGACGAGACGGAGGAGAAGCTGACGAGCAAGGGTCTGCCCAAGCGCACCCCGAAGATCACCGTGCCCGAGGCCCCGGTCCGCCCGCGCGCCACCGGTGTGGACGCCGAGGCCCTGCGCCGCAGGCTCGGCGGCTTCCGCAAGGGGGCGCAGGCCGGTTACCGGGACGTCGAAGCGGAGATCGCCGAGCACACGGCGCAGAACCAGCGGCCCACCAGCAGTGCACACGTCGAAGAATCCACGGGGGGCCACGCCGAGGAGGCAAGCAGTTGACCACGCCCAGTACCTACGGACTGAGCAGTGAAGCCCGCAACCTGCATTGGCTGCTGACCAACCTGGTCGAGGAAGTACCCGGTATCCAGTCGGTCGCGGTCGTCTCCTCCGACGGCCTCCTCCTGCTGTCGTCCGACCCGAGCCGCGCCGAGGCGGAGCGGCAGAACCGGCCGGTGACCAAAGGTCCCCGCGGCTCCGCCGCCGACCTGGCCACCATCGTCTCCGGCATCGGCAGCCTCACCGTGGGCGCCGCCAAGCTGATGGACTCCGGCTCGGTCAAGCACACCATGGTCGCCATGGACGAGGGCAGCCTCTTCGTCATGTCGATCAGCGACGGCTCGCTGCTCGGCGTGCACGGCTCCGCCGAGTGCGACATGAGCGTGATCGCGTACCACATGGCGCTCTTCGTCGGCCGGGCCGGACATGTGCTGACCCCGGAACTCCGCAGCGAACTGCGGAAATCCATGGAGTCCGAACCGAGCGGGAGCAGCCGATGAGCGCCATCGCCAGGAAGAAGACGCAGCTCCCCACGCGCGGCGGCGACCGCAAGGCCGCCCGCGTGCGCCCCTACTCGCTCACCGGCGGCCGCACCCGCTTCGGTCACGTCCTCCTGGTGGAGACGTTCGTGGCCAGCACCGCGGCGCTCGACGCCCCGGAGGAGCGCAAGGAACTGGCGAACGGGGCCGCGCCGCGCGTGATGCCGGAGATGGTCGCCATCGTCGAACTGTGCCGCCGTATGCGCACGGTGGCCGAGATCGCCGCGCTGCTGAGAATGCCGCTCGGCGTGGTCCGGGTGCTCCTCAGTGACCTCGCGGACCAGGGAAAGATCCGTGTTTACGGCACCGGAACCGGTCACGGCACCGGCCGTCCGGACCGCGCGCTGCTGGAAAGGGTGCTGAGTGGACTCCGCCGTCTCTGACGCGACTGCCTCCGTCGGGAACGTTCCCCCCGTCGACGGCGTGGCCGAGCCCGTCGAGGAACTGAAGTCCTGGCAGCAGGACCGCAGCCGGGCCCCCGTCGCCACGAAGATCGTGGTGGCGGGCGGGTTCGGCGTCGGCAAGACCACGCTGGTCACCGCGGTCTCGGAGATCACCCCGCTCCAGACCGAGGCGCTGATGACCCAGGCGAGCGAGGAGACCGACGACCTCACCGCCACGCCGGGCAAGACCTCCACGACCGTGGCCATGGACTTCGGCCGCATCACGCTCGACGACGACCTGGTGCTCTACCTGTTCGGCACGCCGGGCCAGCAGCGGTTCTGGTTCATGTGGGACGACCTGGTGCGCGGCGCGATAGGCGCCGTGGTCCTGGCCGACACCCGGCGGCTCAAGGACTGCTTCCCGGCGCTGGACTACTTCGAGAGCTGCGGCCTGCCGTACGTGGTCGCGGTCAACCACTTCGACGGCACCGAGATGTTCGGGCCCGAGGACGTGCGGGAGGCGCTGACCATACCCGCCCACATCCCTGTCATGATCATGGATGCGCGGCGCCGGATCTCAGCGATCGAGACCCTCCTGGCCCTGGTGGGCCACGCGCTCGACGTAACCCCCGAGTAGTCCCCAGCCCCCGTAGGAGACACCCCCGCATGCGGAAGATACTCGTCGTCGGAGCCGGTCAGTCCGGTCTCCAGCTCGCCCTCGGCCTCCAGTCGCACGGCTACGAGGTCACCCTGATGTCCAACCGGACGGCGGACGAGATCCGCTCCGGCCGGGTCATGTCGACCCAGTGCATGTTCGACACCGCCCTCCAGCACGAGCGTGACCTCCAGCTGAACTTCTGGGAGTCCCAGGCCCCGAAGATCGAGGGGCTCGGCGTCTCGGTCGCCGCCCCCGGCTCCTTCGACCCCGGCCCCTCGCAGCGGGCCATCGACTGGGTCGGCAAGCTGGACGGCTACGCCCAGTCGGTGGACCAGCGGGTCAAGATGGCCGGCTGGATGGAGACCTTCGCCCAGCGCGGCGGCCAGCTGGTCATCCACGGCGCGGCCGTCGGCGACCTCGACTACTTCTCCCGCACCTACGACCTCGTGCTGGTCTCGGCGGGCAAGGGCGAGCTGGTGTCGATGTTCGGCCGCGACCCGGAGCGCTCCCCGTACACCGAGCCGCAGCGCGCGCTCGCGGTGGCGTACGTGCACGGGCTCGGCCCGCGTCCGGAGCACCCGGAGTTCGACGCGGTCCGCTGCAACCTGGTGCCCGGTGTCGGCGAGATGTTCGTGATGCCGACCCTGACCACCTCCGGCCGCGCCGACATCCTGTTCTGGGAGGGCATACCCGGTGGCCCGCTCGACGTGTTCAACGGCGTCAAGGACCCCACCGAGCACCTCTCCCTGACCCTGGAACTCATGGAGAAGTTCCTGCCCTGGGAGTACGCGCGCGCCACCAAGGTCGAACTGACCGACGCCGGGGGCACCCTGGCGGGCCGCTACGCGCCGACCGTGCGCAACCCGATCGGGCGGCTGCCCGGCGGCGGCCTGGTCCTCGGTGTGGCCGACGTGGTCGTGGCCAACGACCCGATCACCGGCCAGGGCTCCAACTCGGCGTCCAAGTGCGCCGCCGCCTACCTCGACTCCATCCTGGAGCGCGGCGACCAGCCGTTCGACGAGGAGTGGATGAAGGCCACCTTCGACCGCTACTGGGCCACCGCCCAGCACGTCACCAAGTGGACCAACGCCATGCTGGCCCCGCCGCCGGAGCACATCCTCAACCTGATCGGCGCCGCGGGCCAGCTCCAGCCGGTCGCCGATCGCTTCGCCAACGGCTTCGACAACCCGGCCGACTTCGAGAACTTCTTCTACGACCCCGCGAAGACGGAGGCGTACGTCGGCTCGGTGGCGGCGGGCGCCTGACGCACCGCCGCAGAGGCACTGACGACCCCGGCCCCGTGCCCGCCTGTCACAGGCGGCGCGGGGCCGCGTCGGGTCGTACGGCGCCCAGGACCGGGTTGGCCGCCAGGGGAGAGATCTTGATCTTCTCGCCGGTGCGCGGGGCCTGCACCACCTTGCCGCCGCCGAGGTAGAGGGCGACATGGGTGGCCTCGGGGAAGTAGATGACCAGGTCGCCGGGGCGCAGGGAGTTCAGCGGGACGTGCGGGAGCCGGGCCCACTGCTCCTGGCTGGTGCGGGGGATCGGGGTGCCCGCGCGGGCCCAGGCGCGGGAGGTCAGGCCCGAGCAGTCGAAGGAGGCGGGGCCGGTCGCGCCCCACAGGTAGGGCTTGCCGATCTGGTCCAGGGCGTAGCGGACCGCCTTGCCGCCCTCCGCGGAGGCGGGCCGGTCGTCGTCCCCGAGGGTGCCCGACGCGATGAGGCGCCGCTGCGCCTCGGTCACGCCGTCCTGCTCCAGCCGGGACAGCTCGGTCTGCTGCTCGGGGGTGAGGGAGGCGAGCAGCCGCTCCACCTCGGCCAGGCGCTTCGTCACGTCGTCGCGCTGCTTCTTCTGCTTCCCGGCCAGGGTGAGCTGGGTGTCCAGGGCCTTGCGGGCCGACCTGGCCAGGGCGTCCGCGCGGTGCTCGGCGCCGGTCAGCCGGTCCACGGTGGCGGCGCGTTCACCGGCGACGCGGCCGATGACATGGCCCTCGTCGAGCGCCTGCTGCGGGTCGCGGGCGAGGAGGACGCGGACGTAGACGGAGAAGTTCGAGCTGTTCTGGTACTGCTCGCGGGCGAGCCGTCCGGCGTCGCTCCGGCTGCCGCGCAACGCCTGGCGCGCGCTCGCCAGTTCACCGTCCAGCCGCTTGACCTCGGCCCGCTGCGCGGTCAGCTTCTCCGCGGTGGCGTTGTAGGTCTCGGTGGCCTGTTCGGTCTGCTGGTACAGCCGCTGAAGGTCCGTCAGCAGCTGGGCCACCGGCCGCTGCGGCTGGGGCGCGGCCACCGCGGGCAGCGGCGCGAAGGCGACCTGGGCCGCCATCGCGGCCGTACAGGCCAGGCGCAGCAGGGCTACTGACACGACATCACCTCCGGTGCGAGGGGCGGCGGCCGTCCCGCCTGCCTCCCTACCCGGAGCTTGTGCCTCGTTTCGCGGGGTCCGCGCGCCGAACGTGCGCGGACCGGCGCAACCCTGTCACCCGGTCGGGTCGTCCGGCTTGCCGTGCGGCGTGTTGTCCGGCGTGTTGTCCCGCCTCGGCTTCGACCAGGGCCAGCGGAGCCGGTCGGCGTCGCCGAGGCCCTCGGGATCGTGCACGTACTTCCACCCGCGCACCAGCCCCAGCCTCCGGGTGTGCCCGCGCGGGGTGCGCCGGTAGACCAGCACGGTGGGCGGGCCGCCGGCCGCGTCGGGGACCGGGATGCGGTACGTCTTCGGGGGGTGGCCGGTCGGGCCGAGCAGCACGGGCAGCACCCGGCCGTCCATCGGTCCGCCCTCGAAGGGGGTGTCCTGACTCTTCACGCCCTCAGTGTCGGTCATCCCCGCCGAGCGCGGCGACGACGGCCGCCGTCTGCGGGTCGCACCCGGCGGTCACCACCAGGACGGCGGTGAACTGCTCGACCAGCCAGTCCCGCAGCTCGTCCCGGGGCGGCTGCTTCTCCTCGTCCAGCCAGATCAGCGACGACGCCTCGACCGCCGCGATCCACATCCGTACCGTCATCCGCAGTCGGGGCCCCGGGTCGGCCACCCCGAGGTGGCGGTAGAGGTGCTCGGCGGCGGCCCGGCGCACCCCGTCCACGATGGCCGTGGTCCGGGAGGTCTCCACCACGCTGCCGCCCTGGAGCAGCGCGCTGAACCCGGTGTCGTGCTCGTCCACGAAGGCCAGATAGCGGTCGAGGACCCGCCCCAGCCGGGGCACCGTCGGCCCCTCGCGGGGCTCGTCGAAGCAGAGCCGGAGCGCCTCGGCGGCCGACTTCAGCGCGGCCTCGTAGAGCTGCTGCTTGCCGCCGGGGAAGTAGCGGTAGACCAGCGGGCGGGAGACCCCGGCCGCCTCCGCCACGTCGTCCAGGGAGACCTCCTCGGGCGCGCGGTGCGCGAAGAGGGACAGCGCCGAGTCCAGCAGCTGGCTGCGGCGCTGCTCCACACTGAGGCGTCGGTAGGCGGGGGTGGCGGCCTGCGGGGTCATGCCTGGCAGCGTAATCGTTCCCCGTCCGGCCGCCCCCTCCGGCGTTACGCCAGCAGCCCCGACGCCTTCCACAGCCGCCGTCCGGCGCCGCGCAGGACGCCGATCTCGTCCAGGAAGTCGGTGAGCCTGCTCGCGCCGGTCTGCATCACCTCGCGCCGGTGCCCGCTGGCCTTCACCTGGGCGAGCGCCTCGCGCTTGTCGAGCCCGACGTTGGTGTACACCTCCGGGTTGATGAAGGCGATGGAGAAGACCCGCGCGAACTCGCCGGAGGTGACGCGGGTGAACTCCCGCGACCACTTCGGCGCCGTCACCATCTGGCGGCGCAGCTCCTCACGCGCGTACCGGACGTGCCGGGCCTCCTCCACCACGTGGATGCGGGTGACGCCCCGGATCAAGGGCTGCACCCGCTCGTCGGGGAAGGTGAGCCGCTGCATCCAGTCCAGCACCTCCTCGCCGAGCAGGGTGGCGGTGAAGGAGCCGGGCGTGGTGGAGATGGTCTTGAACAGCCGCCCGAGGTTCTGGTGGGCCCGGCTCACCGGGTACCAGGGGGTGCCGCCGCGGGTGACCACGCGGGCGAACATCTTGGAGTGGCGGCACTCGTCCTCGATCTCGGTGAGCGCGTACCGCACATGGGCGCTGGTGGCGGGCTTGTCGTAGATGTGCCGGACCAGCAGCTGCATGAGGATCAGCTCGAACCAGATGCCCAGCGAGGCCAGCGCGGCCGCCTCGTGCCGGGACAGGTCGATGCGCTGCTCCTCGCTCATCCGGTGCCACAGCGGGGTGCCGTAGAGCGACACCAGCTCCGGGGGCCAGAACCACTTGCCCTCCTCGAAGGGGGCGTCCCAGTCCAGCTCCTTGTCCGGGTCGAAGGAGTGCTTGGCGGAGGAGACGAGCAGTCGCTCGGCCACCTGCTCGCGGTCCTTGAGCGCGCCCAGCGCGTCGCGCAGCCCGTCGAGCGTTTCCTCTTCCGTCAGGGTCGTCATGGCCTGCAGTCACCTCGTCCAGCCGGGGTACGTCGTCGTCCGCCTCTTATAAGACTGCGTGTCAGCAAGGGCGTCAATCCCTCGCGCACGACTTTTCCCGACGACGGGTCACCTCCGGCTCAGGACCCCAGCACCGCCCGCATCACCTCCCGGGCGATCGGCGCCGCGTCCCCGCCCCCGCTGATCTCCCCCCGGTCCGCCGAGGCATCCTCCACCACCACCGCGACCGCCACCCCCGGCTCCGGGGTGCCGTCCGCCTGCGCCCAGGACACGAACCAGGCGTACGGCAGCCCGGTGTTGCCGACCCCGTGCTGCGCGGTGCCCGTCTTGCCGCCGACCGTGGCACCCCGGATCGCCGCGTTGCCGCCGGTGCCCCGCTCCACCGCGTCCCGCATCAGCTCCTTCAGCTGCCACGCCGTCGACGGCCGCATCACCTGCTTCAGCGGATGCGCGCCGCCGCCCGCGACCGTCTCGCCCCCGGACCGGGTGGTCCGCTCCACCAGATACGGCGTCCGCGCCTGCCCGCCGTTCGCCACCGCCGCCGACACCATCGCCATCTGCAGTGGGGTGGCCCGGGTGTTGTACTGCCCGATCGAGGACAGCCCCAGCTGCGCCTTGTCCACCACCGTGTCGAAGGTGGACTCCGCCACCGCGAACGGCACCCGGAGCCCGGTGTCGTTGAAGCCGAAGGCCGTCGCCGTCGCCGCCATGTCCTTGAGGTCCACGTCCACGCCCAGCTTGGCGAACACCGTGTTGCACGACCACGCGAACGCCTCCCGCAGCGAGGCGTTCCGGCAGCCGTCGGCCTCGTTGGTCAGCCGGGTCGTGGTGCCCGGCAGCCGGTACGGGTCGGGGGAGTCGGTCGGCGCGTCCAGGTCCGTGATCACCCCGGCGTCCAGCGCGGCCGCCGCCGTGACCACCTTGAACGTCGACCCCGGCGGATACGTCTGCCGCACCGCCCGGTTCAGCATCGGCTTGTCCGGATCGGCGTTCAGCCGCTCCCACGCCGCCGACGTGCCCGTACCGTTCCCCGACAGCAGCGCCGGGTCGTACGACGGGGTCGACACCAGCGCCAGCACCTTGCCCGTGGCCGGTTCGATCGCGGCCACCGCCCCCTTGCGCCCGCCGAGCCCCTGGAACGCGGCCCGCTGGGCCTTGGCGTTCAGCGTGGTGACGACGTTCCCGCCGGGTGCGTCGGCCGTGTCGTGCCATACCGGGAACCCCGACAGCAGCGGATCGGTGCCGGACAGCAGCCCGTCCTCCGCGTGCTCCAGGAAGGTGGAGCCGAACCGCTGCGAGGCGAAGCCGGTCACCGGGGCGTACAACGGGCCGTCCAGGTAGGTGCGTTCGTAGCGCAGCTGCTCGCCGGTGTCGCGGGAGCCGGTCACCGGCGCCGAGCCGACCAGGATGTTCCCGCGCGGCTGCTGGTAACGGGCGATGGCCGAGCGGCGGTTGGCCGGGTTGTCGCCGTACGCGCCCGCCTCCACCACCTGCACCCGGGCCGCGTTGACCAGCAGGGCCAGCAGCAGGAGGCCGCAGAAGCCGAGCGCGTGCCGGATGTACGGGGCCATGGGGAGGTTGGCCGGGGTGTCGCCGGGTCCGCTCACGGGGCCTCCTCGCCGTCGTACTGGCTGCGCGCCGAGTCGCTCACCCGGATCAGCAGGGCCACGATCGCCCAGTTGGTGACCACCGAGGAGCCGCCCTGGGCGAGGAACGGCATCGCCATGCCGGTCAGCGGGATCAGCCCGGTCACCCCGCCCGCGATCACGAACACCTGGAGCGCCAGGATCGACGCCAGCCCCACCACCAGCAGCCGCCCGAACGGCTCCCGCAGGGCGAGGGCGGTCCGAAAACCCCGCTCCACCAGCAGGGCGTACAGCAGGAAGATGGCCGCCAGCCCGGCGAGGCCCAGCTCCTCACCGGCCGTCGCCAGGACGAAGTCCGACTTGGTGGCGAAGCCGATCAGCGTGGAGTGGCCGAGCCCCAGCCCGGTGCCGGTCATCCCGCCCGCCGCGAACGCGAACAGCGACTGCGCCAGCTGGTTGGGGCCCTGACCGGCGTCGATGGTGCCGAACGGGTGCAGCCAGTCCTCGATCCGGCCGTGCACATGCGGCTCCAGATGTCCCACCGCCACCGCGCCGAGCACCGCCAGCACCAGCCCGACCGCGATCCAGCCGGTCCGGCCGGTCGCCACGTACAGCAGCACCACGAACAGCCCGAAGAACAGCAGCGAGGTGCCGAGGTCCCGCTCCAGCACCAGCACCCCGACGCTCAGCAGCCAGATCGTCACGATCGGCCCGAGCACCCGCCCGGTCGGGAACTGGAAGCGCCAGATCCGGCGCCCGGTGTACGCGAGCGCGCTGCGGTTCGCGGCCAGGTACGCGGCGAAGAACACCGCGAGCAGCACCTTCGCGAACTCGCCCGGCTGGATGGAGAACCCGGCGACCCTGATCCAGATCCGGGCGCCGTTGACCGCCGGGAACAGGATCGGCAGCAGCAACAGCACCAGCGCCGCCGCCACGCACACGTACGCGTACCGCTGGAGCACCCGGTGGTCGCGCAGCACCAGCACCACCACGATGAACAGCCCGACCCCGAGCGTCGACCACACCAGCTGCGCCGGGGCCGCCCGGTCGGCCGGGGTCTGGAGGTCCAGGCGGTAGATCAGCACCAGCCCGAGGCCGTTCAGCAGCACCGCGATGGGCAGCGGCAGCGGATCGGCGTACGGCGCCCGCAACCGCACCGCGAGATGCGCGAGCAGCGCGAGACCGCCGAGCCCGGCCCCGTACCCCGCCGCGCCGGGCGGTACGGAGCCGGTGCGGGCCAGGCCGACCGCGCAGTAGCCGTACACCGACAGCAGCACGGCCAGCACGATCAGGGCCAGCTCCACCCCGCGCCGCCGGGGCAGCCGGGGGCTCGGGGCGGCGGTGCGGGAGGCGGACGGCGCGGTCCCGGCCTGGATCATCGGCGCGTGTTCCGCTGGCGTTCCGTCAGCACCAGCGCGGGACGGGCCCGACGTTCCCGATGTACCGGGCCGAGGCCCACGCCCAGGTGCCGTCGGTGAGCAGGTACCACAGGGGGTTGCCGCCCACCCGGTCGCCGTTCACCTTGCAGTAGATCGACACGTGCTCGCCCTGCGCCGCGAACCGGATGCGGCGGGTGCCGCGGTCCGGGCGGTCGCGCAGCCAGATGCCGCCCTTGGCGGTCACCACACCGTCGTACCGGCGCGGGTCGCGGTCGCCCCGGCCGCCCGCGTGCCCGTCGGGGCCGCCCGCGCCGTCCGGCTGCTGAGCGTCCTGCCGCTGAGCGGACGGCGCACCTCCGGCCGGGCCGTCCGCGGCCCCGGCGGGCACGGCCCCGCCGAGCAGCACGCCCGTCACGGCCGCCAGAGCCAGGCCGTGGAAGAGGACGGAACGCAGGGACATGGAAGACCTCCGAAAGCGGGCGGAACTGACTAACCGCCACATTAGGAGCCCCAGGGTGCGGCGGCGCGCCGCAGTGGGCCATCGGGGAGGGGGTGCTTGCTCCCTCAGGGGGCTGTGATCACGGCAGCGGTGCCGCCCGCTCCGGGTCCAGCAGGCCCGCGAGGAGATCCCCGTACCGCTCCACCCGGGGCGCGATGTCCCCGGCCAGGAACGTCAGCTCGGCCGGGTCGCGGCAGCGCTCCACCTCGTCCCAGGTGACCGGCGTGGAGACGGTCGGGGCGCTGCGGGCGCGCACGGTGTAGGGGGCGGCGGTGGTCTTGCGGGCGGCGTTCTGGCTCCAGTCGACGAAAACCTTGCCGGGGCGGAGGCTCCGGGTCATCCGGTGCAGCACCAGCCCCGGCATCGCCCGCTCCGCCTCCACCGCGAGCGCCTTGGCGTAGTCGCTCGCCTCCGCCGAGGACCCGCCCCGCACCGCCGCCAGCAGATGCAGCCCCTTGGACCCGGCGGTCTTGGCGTACGCCTCGATCCCGTCCGCCGCGAGCCGCTCCCGCAGCCACAGGGCGACCTCGCAGCAGTGCACGACCGTCGCGGGCGCGCCGGGGTCGAGGTCGAAGACCAGTCGGTCGGCCTCGTCCGGGGTCCGGACCAGCCACTGGTGGGTGTGGAACTCGGTCACCAGGTTCGCCGCCCACATCAGGCTCGGCAGGTCCTGGACCACCACCATCCGGGCCGCGCCCGCCGAACGGGGGACCTCGGCGGTCGTGACCCAGTCGGGCGTACCCGGCGGCACGTTCTTGGTGAAGAACACCTGTCCGTCGGGCCCGTCCGGATAGCGCAGGAAGGACACCGCCCGGTCCCGCAGATGCGGCAGCAGCACCTCTGCGGCGGTGGCGTAGTAGTGCAGCAGCTCGCCCTTGGTGAAGCCGGTCTCCGGGTACAGCACCTTCTCCAGATTGCTGAGCGAGACCCGCCGCCCCGCCACCTCCGTCACTGGCGTCATAGGATGACAATCCCAGAAACGGGACGAACGGGACAGATCGACACCGTACGGAAGGGACCCGGCACGTGCGATCCATATGGAACGGCGCCATCTCCTTCGGCCTCGTCAGCATCCCCATCAAGCTGGTCAACGCCACCGAGAGCCACGCGGTCTCCTTCCGCCAGGTCCACAGCGAGGACAACGGCCGCATCCGCTACCGCAAGGTCTGCGAACTGGAGGACCGCGAGGTCACCCAGTCCGAGATCGGCAAGGCGTACGAGGGTGCCGACGGCGAGATGATCCCGATCACCGAGGACGACCTCTCCCATCTCCCGCTGCCCACCGCCCGCACGATCGAGATCGTCGCCTTCGTCCCGGCCGAGCGCATCGACCCGCTCCAGATGGACGCCGCGTACTACATCGCCGCCGCCGGAGCCCCCGCCGCCAAGCCGTACACCCTGCTGCGCGAGGCCCTCAAGCGCAGCCACAAGGTCGCCATCGCCAAGTTCGCGCTGCGCGGCCGGGAGCGGCTCGGCATGCTGCGCGTGGTCGGCGACGTCATCGTCCTGCACGGCCTGCTCTGGCCCGACGAGGTACGCGCCCCCGAGGGCGTCGCCCCGGACGTGGACGTCACCGTCCGCGACCAGGAGCTGGACCTCGCCGACGCCCTGATGGACACCCTCGGCGAGGTCGACCTCGACGACCTCCACGACGAGTACCGCGAGGCGCTGGAGGAGGTCATCGCCGCCAAGGCCGCGGGGGAGACCCCGCCCGAGACCCCGGCCCCGGCCGACGGCGGCAAGGTCCTCGACCTGATGGCCGCCCTGGAGAAGAGCGTCCGCGAGGCCCGCGAGGCCCGCGGCGGGGAGGGCGAGGCGGAGGTACGGAACCTCCACGGGCGGGGGACGCCGAAGGAGACGGGCGCGAAGAAGTCGACGGCCACGACGGGGAAGGCTGCCAAGAAGACGGCGAGCGCGCGGAAGTCGACGTCCAAGGCGGGGGAGTCCAAGCAGGGGAAGCAGCCGGCGAAGTCCACGTCCAAGGCGGCCACGAAGAAGTCCACGGCGAAGAAGGCGCCCGCGAAGAAGCAGACGGCGAAGAAGGCGGCGTCGGGGAAGCGGTCGGCGTGACCCGGTGGCCGCGCGATCGGCGCCCACGCATGTCATCGGGGTCGCCGCCCGCGCACGCCCTCCCGTCCCGTACCTCGGATTCACCTCCCCGAACGGCGCGCCCTCAGGCACGATGAACATGTGACATACGTGGTGACCGTGGCGATGGCCCCGCCCCAGGGGGCCCCGGAACTCGACGCACTGCGCCGGGAGGGAGTGGTCTTCCTGCTGCGCAAGGGCTTCGACTCGCTAGAGGCGGTCGAGGGCCCGGACGGCATGGAGGTCGATCTGCTGGACGACGTCATCGCCGCCCACCCCGGCGGGGCCCTGCTGAAGCTGTTCGTGGACGCCCCGGCGCTGGAGTTCGCGGAGGACGCGGCGCGGGAGGTGGTGACGGAGCTGATGGAACGCACCGAGCCGCTCGCCGACTGGCGCCTGACCCGCTGCGCGGTGGAACTGAACTCCGAACTCATCCAGGAGAGCCTGGACGCGGCCGACGGCCCCGACGCCCCGCCGTCCGACCCGGCCGAACGCGCCCGACGCCACGCGGCGGGCACCGTCCCCGCACCCCCGGACACCCCGGGCCACTCCGAGAGCCGGGCGATGCGCACGAGGCTGCGCGAACTGGCCCCGACGCTCACGGCGTTCACCCTGGAGGCGTTCGGCCACGACGAGTCGTCGCCGGAGTGCGAGGTCGGCAGAGAGGCCGCGGAGATAGCGGCGGGCGCCGTGGTCTACGCGATCGACCTCCTGGTGGACGAACTCTTCACCGACCTGGCCGCCCTGGAGGACGACGGCCCCACGGTCGCCCGGAGCAACGCCACGTTCATGATCCTGGACGACCTGCCCCCGCACCTGGCGGACGCCTACACGGTCCTGTTCACCCGCCGCCTCACGGTCACCGCGATCACCCTGACGGGCCGCCTCACCCGCCCCCCGTTCGACCACCCCACCTGCCTCGCCGAGGAACTCCTCCTGCGGTCCCTGCTGAACCAGGCCGAGGTCACGGCCGACCTCTACAGCCTCCTGTCGGACGAAGTCACCCAGGCCCTGGAAACCTTCGCCACCACCCTCCACCCCCCGGTCTCCCCCGAAGCCACCGTCCCCGACGACCCGGACACCTGGTTCACCCCATACACCCCCCTCTCCCCGGTCCACCCATACGCGGCGAACGAGAACGAGGAGACGGTGGCGGAGCTGCCGGAGTGAGCGTGCGGTAGGGGCAGTTCAGCCGACCAGCCCCTCGACCCCGCCCGCAGAAGGCGAATCCGGTAGTACGCGACCACCCGAGCCAAGTCATCGACCGCCAGCTCGGCTTCATCGTTGTCGACCAACGCGACGACCGACCTCAACGCCGAGGCGGCCCCCTTCTCCCTCCCCCGCACCCGAACGGCGATGTCGCGGACGACGGACCGCAGCAGATCCTCGGTCGAGTCCGCGGGCCGCATATGGTCAAGCACCGTCCTTACGGTGAGGTGAGAATGCGGCTAGCGCATGCAGCTCCTCGCTCATCTGCCGCTCGATCTGGGGGTGGTCGCGGTGTTCTTCTGCCGCGCCTTCGTATTCAGAGGCCAACTCTCGGCGCCCCCGTCCCCGCCGGGGGCGAGACGCTGCTCGGTGCGGAACCCACCCTGCGCCCCCACCCCCATCGCAGAGCGGGTTCCGGGACGGCTGGGTTGGTGAGGCCGACGCACCAACTTCGGCGGAGGCGGCCGCGGCTACGTCTTTCACTGCCCCCCTTGTAGCGAGGCTGCCTTCCTCTGGCAGCGATGAAGCCCGCTTCGCCGTCACGGCGCAGGGGGTCGATCCGCCGATCTTGCGGCTCGGGAGTGGGGTGGACCTTGCTGTGCGGCTTGCTTCGCTGCCAGATTCCGGGCGTGAGCTTCGCGTCTCAGCCGACGTTCGTAGTCGGCGATCTGCCGGGCCACGGGGGCGCAGGTGGCTACGCGGATCAACCGCTCGTTCTCACGATCCACCAGGAATGGACCATTGCCTCCCAGCGCAGGCCGCTGTCCGCTCCGACCGTCCCGCGCCACGCCCCAGTAGAAGATCCACCCGAACGGCAAGGTCTCCACGCGGAGGATCTGAAGGTCGTATCCGAAGGGACGCCCCATGTCGTCGATCTCGGCAAGCACCAGTCGGCGCGCGTCCTCCTCGGTCAGCATCGCCTCATGGTGACATGACTCTTCCACAGGACGGATGACTCTCATTCCCTGTCTGAGCTGGAGTCCGGTGAGTTGACGGGACCGATCTGTGACGACCCGCCCGCCCCGCCAGCTCCCACGCCTCCACCGCAGAGGTGATGCACTGCCAGTCCCCGCCTAGGGTCGGTGCCGACCGGCGTCACGTCGTCACGTCGGCACGTGCACCCGCTCCCTGTTCTGGAGCCTCGCTGCTACCCGTCCTGCCAGTTGGAGACGGCTCTGGCAGCCGACATCTCTATCTCTTGCTCGATGTGTCCCCAGAGGGCGATGGGAACAAGCAGGGAAGCGGGCGGCGATCATGCGCGAGTACTCGAGTCATCAAGGGCCCCTATGTCGTTGACCAGTGTTCTCACAGCGGATGCGCGGCCGAGGTACCTTCAGCGACCGTAAAGAGCAGGTTCTCGGCCAAGGCCGCATGGTTTAGGCCAACTTTGCAGGCAACTTGATTGACCGCTGATATTGCCTAGGGGGAGCCGCTTAAATAGGTCCGTGGCTGCCGAAGAATTCGATCAGTGCAGCTCATGGCTCTGCCAATTTGCGCGAGGGCCGCCGGGAGCTCCGATTTATTCTCTTTGGGCTGCCCAAAAACAGCAAAATTATCGTCAAATTCGGCGTTTGTCCTGGTCAGAGGCCAGACCCATGCTCATCGTCATGGAACACGTCGCAATCAGTGGTGCCCTGGCCATCTTCGGCTTCCTGGGCCTTTTGATCACCCTCACGGCCGCTCTACTGCGCCAGCTTCCCGAGTTGTTCTCGGCCTGGCGTGCGGCCCTTGGAGCTCTGCGGAACACTCAACGAGAAGGCAGGACCGATGACCGCCAGTCATCGTAAGTGATCAGGCCGAGCGGCTACCCCTGATCGGCTTGTCGGCTGCCAGGCCGAGTTGATGCGCCTGATCGAGGTACCGGCCATCCTCGCCGGGTCCGTCGTTGGCCACTGCAGTCTGATCAGCGTTCTGGCACGGACGCCTGGCGGCGGTTCGGGTCTCATCGTATCCAGACGCTCACCTGCGACGATGCCTCAAGGTCCGGTTCACGCCTCGCCCGCGAGCCCCTGACATACGCCCGCTCCGGACGGCACACTCCCGCTCATACGCCAAGACCCCATCCTCAGCGTTTCCGCTGTTGACGGGGTCTTCGGGCACCAAATCCAAGGTGCCCCCGGCAGGATTCGAACCTGCGCACACGGCTCCGGAGGCCGTTGCTCTATCCCCTGAGCTACGGGGGCGTGTCGGGCGTTGCGCTGGGCGCTTTGCGGCGACGGGTAGAACCCTAGCAGGTCTTCGGGGGTGATCAGGAACGGGTTTGTCCAGGCGGGGTCGGGCCTGTGGAGGCGCGGCCACGCGGACCCGCTGCCATCCGTCAGCCGGAATCCCGGCTCCACCCGTCAGGGCGAGAAGTCGGGAAAACCGGGACGCCACCCCCCGCACCGACCTACTCTCGAGTTGTGTCAGGCGCGCCCCGCCGGGTGCTTGTTGTGGACGACAGCAAGGGGATCCGGCAGCTGATCAAGGTCAACCTCGAGCTGGAAGGGCTCGAGGTGGTGACCGCGGTCGATGGTGCCGAGTGTCTTGATGTGGTGCACCACGTGCGTCCGGACGTCATCACGCTCGACGTCGTCATGCCCCGGCTCGACGGGCTGAGTACCGCCGCCCGCCTCCGCGCCGACCCCCGCACCCGCGACCTCCCGCTCGCCATCATCAGCGCGTGCACCCAGTACGAGGTGGAGAGCGGGCTCGACGCCGGTGTCGACGCCTTCCTGCCCAAGCCCTTCGAGCCCGACGAACTCGTCCGCCTGGTCAAGGGGCTCCTGGAGCGCAGCGACCGCCGCGACGGCGTCTGCTCCGGCGGCTAGCCACCCGCACCGGCCAGCCACCCGTCCCCGTCCGCCCCTCCCGCCTCCCCTAGGCTTGTCCCGTGACCCCCGTCGAGCTGTCCCGTGCCGTCCTGGACGCGGTGCGCCGTGCCGTGGACGCCGGGGAGCTGAGCGTGGAGCTGCCAGACCGGGTCACCGTGACCGAGCCCGGCCCCGGCGGCTGCGGTGACTACGCCACCAACGTCGCCCTCCGCCTCGCCCGCCCCGCCGCCCAGCCCCCACTGCGCGTCGCCGACATCCTGCGGGCCCGCCTCCTCGGTGCCGACCAAGTAAAGGACGTCGTCGTCACCGGGCCCGGGTTCCTCAACATCAGCCTCCGCGCCCGCGACGACCTGCTCACCGGGCTCGTCCGGGAGATCCGCGAGCGCGGCACGGCGTACGGGCACGGTGACGCCCTCGCCGGGCGGACCGTCGTGCTGCGGGTGCCGTACGAGGTGCGTGCCGAGGTCGTCGCCGACGCCGTCGCGCGGATCGTCGCCACCCAGGGCGGGCGGGTGGAGATCGAGCACGGTGAGCCCGTCACGCTGCGCCCCGTACCCGCGCCCGAGGACCCCGCGCCGCTCGGCCCCGACGCCGCCCGCTGGGCCCTGCTGCATCCCGCCGCGCACGACCGGCCCCGGATCACCGCCGAGCACCTCGTGCAGCGCGAGACCAACCCCCTCTTCCGGGTCCGCTACGCCCACGCCCGCGTACGCGCCCTCGCCCGCAACGCCCACGACCTGGGCTTCAGCGCGGAACCGGGTGCCCCCCAGCTCGCCGCCCACCCCCTCCAGACCCCCCTCGCCGACCACCCCCGCGTCCTCCTCGCCGCCGCCACCCAGCACGCCCCCGACCGTCTCGCCCGGCATCTCCTCGCCGTCGCCGACGCGCTGCTTCCGCTCCTCGCGGAGGTGCTCCCCGTCGGGGAGGAGAAACCCACGGCCGCCCATCGTGCCCGGCTGGCGCTTGCCGAAGCCGCCGGGGCGGTGCTCGCCGGTGGCCTGTCCCTGCTCGGCATCGACGCACCCGAACACCTCTGAGATCCGAGAACAGAGAGCCACGTCATGAGCCGTTCCGCCCACCCCGCCGGGCCCCGTCACGCCGATGTCCTGACCGAGGGGCACTACTCCGCCCCGCCCGCCGACCTCAATGCCCTCGACCCCAAGGTCTGGGCCCGGAGCGTGAGCCGGGACGAGAACGGTGTCCTCACCGTGGGCGGCCGCACCGTGACCGCGCTCGCCGAGGAGTTCGGCACCCCCGCCTACATCCTCGACGAGTCCGACTTCCGGGCCCGCGCCCGCGCCTGGCGCACCGCGTTCGGCACCGAGGCCGACGTGTTCTACGCGGGCAAGGCGTTCCTCTCCCGTGCCGTCGTGCGCTGGCTGGACGAGGAGGGGCTCAACCTCGACGTCTGCTCCGGCGGCGAACTGGCCACCGCGCTGTCCGCCGGGATGGACCCCGAGCGCATCGCCTTCCACGGCAACAACAAGTCCGTCGAGGAGATCACCCGCGCCGTCGAGGCGGGCGTCGGCCGGATCGTGCTCGACTCCTTCCAGGAGATCGCCCGCGTCGCGCACATCGCGCAGGGTCTCGGCAAGCGGCAGAAGGCGCAGATCCGCATCACCGTCGGCGTCGAGGCGCACACCCACGAGTTCATCGCCACCGCCCACGAGGACCAGAAGTTCGGCATCCCGCTCGCGGGCGGCCAGGCCGCGGAGGCCGTACGCCGTGCCCTCACCCTCGACGGGCTCGAACTCATCGGCATCCACAGCCACATCGGCTCGCAGATCTTCGACATGTCCGGCTTCGAGGTCGCCGCGCACCGCGTCGTCGGCCTGCTGAAGGACGTCCGGGACGAGCACGGCGTCGAGCTGCCCGAGATCGACCTCGGCGGCGGCCTCGGCATCGCCTACACCAGCTCCGACGACCCCCGCGAGCCGCACGAGATCGCCAAGGCGCTCACCGAGATCGTCACCCGCGAGTGCGAGGCGGCCCGGCTGCGCGTCCCCCGTGTCTCCGTCGAGCCCGGCCGCGCCATCGTCGGCCCGACCGCGTTCACGCTGTACGAGGTCGGGACCGTGAAGCCGCTCGACGGACTGCGGACCTACGTCTCCGTCGACGGCGGGATGTCGGACAACATCCGCACCGCGCTGTACGACGCGGAGTACAGCGTCGCCCTCGTCTCGCGGGCCAGTGACGCCGAGCCCATGCTCGCGCGCGTCGTCGGCAAGCACTGCGAGAGCGGGGACATCGTGGTCAAGGACGCGTTCCTGCCCGCCGACCTGGCGCCGGGCGACCTGATCGCCGTACCCGCCACGGGCGCCTACTGCCGGTCCATGGCCAGCAACTACAACCACGTCCTGCGCCCGCCGGTCGTCGCGGTCGGCGACGGCGAGGCGCGGGTGATCGTCCGGCGTGAGACGGAGGAGGACCTGCTCCGGCTCGACGTCGGCTGAGGCCCGCCAGGGCCGCCCGGGGCCCCGTTCCGGGAACACGAAACAGATGTCTCACGATCCGGACGAAAGGCGGAAAGCGCCATCCGGTGAGTGAGACTGGTCGGACCGTAGACGGTGAGAGGAAACGAGGTCGGATGATGCGTACGCGTCCGCTGAAGGTGGCGCTGCTTGGCTGTGGAGTGGTCGGCTCCGAGGTGGCGCGCATCATGACGACGCACGCCGACGACCTCGCCGCCCGCATCGGCGCCCCGGTCGAACTGGCCGGGGTCGCCGTACGGCGGCCCTCGAAGGTGCGGGACGGCATCGACCCGGCGCTGGTCACCACCGACGCGACCGCCCTGGTCAAGCGGGGTGACATCGACGTGGTGGTGGAGGTCATCGGCGGCATCGAGCCCGCCCGCGGCCTCATCACCACCGCGCTGGAGCACGGCGCGTCCGTCGTCTCGGCCAACAAGGCCCTGCTCGCCCAGGACGGCGCCGCGCTGCACGCCGCCGCCGAGGAGCACGGCCGGGACCTCTACTACGAGGCCGCCGTCGCCGGTGCCATCCCGCTGATCCGCCCGCTGCGCGAGTCCCTCGCCGGGGACAAGGTCAACCGCGTGCTCGGCATCGTCAACGGCACCACCAACTTCATCCTCGACAAGATGGACTCCACCGGCGCCGGCTACCAGGAGGCCCTGGACGAGGCCACCGCGCTCGGGTACGCCGAGGCCGACCCCACCGCCGACGTCGAGGGCTTCGACGCCGCCGCCAAGGCCGCCATCCTGGCCGGGATCGCCTTCCACACCCGCGTCCGCCTCGACGACGTGCACCGCGAGGGCATGACCGAGGTCACCGCGGCCGACTTCCGCTCGGCGCGCGAGATGGGCTGCACCATCAAGCTGCTCGCCATCTGCGAGCGGGCCAGGGACGGCGCCTCGGTCACCGCCCGCGTGCACCCCGCGATGATCCCGCTGAGCCACCCGCTGGCCTCGGTGCGCGGCGCGTACAACGCGGTGTTCGTGGAGTCCGACGCGGCCGGGCAGCTGATGTTCTACGGCCCCGGCGCCGGCGGCGCGCCCACCGCCTCCGCGGTCCTCGGCGACCTCGTCGCCGTCTGCCGCAACCGCCTGGGCGGCGCGACGGGGCCCGGTGAATCGGCGTACGCGGCGCTGCCCGTCTCCCCGATGGGGGACGTCGTCACGCGGTACCACATCAGCCTCGACGTCGCCGACAAACCGGGTGTCCTCGCCCAGGTCGCCACGGTCTTCGCGGAGCACGGGGTGTCCATCGATACGGTCAGGCAGCAGGGGAAGGACGGCGAGGCGTCCCTCGTCGTCGTCACGCACCGGGCCTCCGACGCGTCCCTCACCGGGACCGTGGAGGCGCTGCGCAAGCTCGACACCGTGCGGGGTGTCGCCAGCATCATGCGGGTTGAAGGGGAGTAAGCGGCAATGACCCACCAGTGGCGCGGAATCATCGAGGAGTACCGGGACAGGCTGCCGGTCACCGACAGCACGCCGGTCGTGACGCTCCGCGAGGGCGGCACGCCTCTCGTGCCCGCGCAGGTGCTCTCCGAGCGCACGGGCTGCGCGGTCCACCTCAAGGTGGAGGGGGCCAACCCCACCGGCTCCTTCAAGGACCGGGGCATGACCATGGCCATCACGCGGGCCAAGGAGGAGGGCGCCAAGGCGGTCATCTGCGCCTCCACCGGCAACACCTCCGCCTCGGCCGCCGCCTACGCGGTGCGCGCGGGCATGGTCTGCGCCGTGCTCGTCCCGCAGGGCAAGATCGCGCTGGGCAAGATGGGCCAGGCCCTCGTGCACGGCGCGAAGATCCTCCAGGTCGACGGCAACTTCGACGACTGTCTCGACCTCGCGCGCGGACTGAGCGACAACTACCCGGTGGCGCTGGTCAATTCGGTCAACCCGGTGCGCATCGAGGGCCAGAAGACGGCCGCGTTCGAGATCGTGGACATGCTGGGCGACGCCCCCGACATCCATGTCCTCCCGGTCGGCAACGCGGGCAACATCACGGCCTACTGGAAGGGCTATCGGGAGTACGCCGCCGACGGCCCGGCCACCCGCACCCCGCGCATGTGGGGCTATCAGGCGTCCGGCAGCGCGCCCATCGTGCGCGGCGAGATCGTCAAGGACCCGTCCACCGTCGCCACCGCCATCCGGATCGGCAACCCCGCCTCCTGGCAGTACGCCCTGGCCGCGCGGGACGAATCCGGCGGGCACATCGACGAGGTGACGGACCGTGAGATCCTGCGCGCCTACCGGCTGTTGGCCGCGCAGGAGGGCGTCTTCGTGGAGCCCGCCTCCGCCGCCTCGGTCGCCGGACTGCTCAAGGCCGCCGAGCAGGGCAAGGTCGACCCCGGCCAGACCATCGTCTGCACCGTCACCGGCAACGGCCTGAAGGACCCCGACTGGGCCGTGGCCGGCGCACCGCCGCCGGTCACCGTGCCGGTCGACTCGGCCATCGCCGCCGAGCGGCTCGGCCTCGCCTGACCGAAGGGTGCACAGGGGGCTTGCGACACGCATCGTGCGCCTCCTGTGCGCCCTATGTCGCGGCAGAACCTTCCTTCGATAAGCTGGGGGGAACCCGCCCACCGCACCTGCCCACGCGTGTGGCACGGGGCCGCGCCGTCTCCGGCGGCCCGACGGGTCTTCGTACGTCATCGAGTGTCCGCACCGGATGCCCCTCGCGGGCCATTCGGCAGTCACGTCCGTCACGCAGCTCAAGGAGAGTCTTCGAGCGATGGCCGGTCCCGCCTTCCGCGCCGCCGCCGTCCGGGTGCGCACCCCCGCCACCAGCGCCAACCTCGGTCCGGGCTTCGACGCCTTCGGCCTGGCGCTGGGGCTGTACGACGACGTGGTCGTCCGGGTCGCCGACTCCGGTCTGCACATCGACATCGCGGGCGAGGGCGGTGAGACGCTCCCGCGCGACGAGCGCCATCTGCTCGTCCGCGCCCTGCGCACCGCCTTCGACCTGCTGGGCGGGCAGCCGCGCGGGCTGGAGATCGTCTGCGCCAACCGCATCCCGCACGGCCGCGGCCTCGGCTCCTCCTCCGCCGCCATCTGCGCGGGCATCGTCGCCGCGCGCGCGGTGACCATAGGCGGCGAGGCCCGCCTCGACGACACCGCGCTGCTGGAGCTGGCCACCGAGATCGAGGGCCACCCGGACAACGTCGCGGCCTGTCTGCTGGGCGGGTTCACCCTTTCCTGGCTGGAGTCCGGCGCCGCCCGCGCCCTCAGGATGGAGCCCGACCGTTCCATCGTTCCGGTGGTTTTCGTGCCCGGGAAGCCCGTACTCACCGAGACCGCGCGCGGACTGCTCCCGCGCACCGTCCCGCATGTCGACGCCGCCGCCAACGCGGGCCGTGCCGCACTGCTCGTCGAGGCCCTGACCCGGCGTCCCGAACTGCTGCTGCCCGCCACCGAGGACCGGCTGCACCAGGAGTACCGCGCCCCCGCCATGCCGGACAGCGCGGCACTGGTGGAACGGCTGCGCGCGGACGGCGTACCCGCCGTCATCTCCGGTGCCGGACCCACCGTCATGGCGCTGACCGACGAGGCCACCGCCGACAAGGTGGAGGCCCTCGCGGGCGGCGACTGGGCGGCCAACCGGCTGAGCCTCGACACCCAGGGGGCGAGCGTGCTGCCGCTGGCGCCCTGACACCCGGTCGCCGGATTTGGAGAGGGGGAATGTTTGTTGCATCCGGTAGTGTTAATCTCAAGTCTGCACCCGACCCCACCATGGCGAGGTGCTTCGTGTCCCCGTCAGGGACAGACATTCTTCCGGGAGCCTCCCAAGCCACTCCGTGTTCCGTGCGCCGTACCTGGGCAGTACGTCGTGTGGGGGCACTGAGCGAGTCGTCGGGCACGCTCCGGAATCGGCGCCGCCGCGCCACGTGACACCGGGTGTCACGGCTCGCGGGGAGCGCCATCACCAGAAATTCTCTTCCGCCGCTTCAAGGCGGACCACCGCCCCGGCTCGGTACCTGCCACAGAACCGATGCCGGACAGCACAACCGGTCGCCGAGCCAGACAGGCCGACGTCCGCTCCAGGGAAGGACCCTTCGTGAGCGACACCACCGATCTGATGGGCGCGCGTGTCGAGGAGACCGCTGCCGCGCCCGCCACGGACTCCGCGCCTGCCACCGGTGCCGGCTCCCGGCGGCGCCGCGGTACCGGCCTCGACGGCATGGTGCTGGCCGAGCTCCAGCAGGTCGCCTCGGGCCTCGGCATCAGGGGCACCGCGCGGATGCGCAAGAGCCAGCTGATCGAGGTCATCAAGGAGGCCCAGGCCGGGGGAAGCGCCCCCAAGGCCGAGGCCGCCGAGGAGACCAAGCCCAAGCGCCGCGCCACCTCCAAGGCCCGTACGGGTGAGACCGCCGGCGAGGCGAAGACGGAGAAGTCCGCGCAGCCGGCCGCCGACGAGGCCGCCGCGCAGCAGATCGACATCCCCGGCCAGCCCGCCGCCGAGCGCGGGGCGGACGACGCCCCCGGCGAGCGCCGCCGCCGTCGTGCCACCGCCGACGCGGGCACCCCGGCCGCCGCCGAGACCTCTACCGAGGCCAAGGGCGAGAAGAGCGAGCCGAAGGGCGACGCCCAGCAGCAGTCGCAGGCCGAGAACAAGGGCGACGACGGCGAGGGTCGTGGCCGCCGCGACCGCCGTGACCGCGACCGTGACCGGGGCGGCCGGGACCGCGACCGCCGGGGCAAGGGCGACGACCAGCAGGGCGGCGGTCGTCAGGACCGCCAGGACCGTCAGCAGGGCCAGCAGCAGGGCGGCGGTGGCCGTCAGGACCGCCAGGACCGCCAGCAGAGCCAGCAGGACGACGACGACTTCGAGGGCGGCCGCCGTGGCCGTCGCGGCCGCTACCGCGACCGCCGTGGCCGCCGTGGCCGTGACGACATCGCCGAGCCGCAGGTCAACGAGGACGACGTCCTGATCCCCGTCGCGGGCATCCTGGACATCCTCGACAGCTACGCGTTCATCCGCACCTCCGGCTACCTGCCGGGCCCGAACGACGTGTACGTCTCCCTCGCCCAGGTCCGCAAGAACGGTCTGCGCAAGGGCGACCACACCACCGGCGCGGTCCGCCAGCCGAAGGAGGGCGAGCGCCGCGAGAAGTTCAACGCGCTGGTCCGCCTCGACTCCGTCAACGGCATGGCGCCCGAACACGGCCGC
Organism: Streptomyces sp. NPDC002176; assembly: GCF_044903645.1. Lineage (NCBI taxonomy): Bacteria > Bacillati > Actinomycetota > Actinomycetes > Kitasatosporales > Streptomycetaceae > Streptomyces > Streptomyces sp. NPDC002176. The sequence goes on along the minus strand of NZ_JBJDQW010000002.1, from coordinate 408,243 downwards.
GGGCGGCCGGAGTTCAACAAGCTGACGCCGCTGTACCCGCAGGACCGGCTCCGCCTGGAGTCCGAGTCCTCCGTGCTGACGACCCGCATCATCGACCTCGTGTCGCCGATCGGCAAGGGCCAGCGCGGTCTGATCGTGGCCCCGCCGAAGACCGGCAAGACCATGATCATGCAGGCGATCGCCAACGCGATCACGCACAACAACCCCGAGTGCCACCTGATGGTCGTCCTGGTCGACGAGCGTCCGGAAGAGGTCACCGACATGCAGCGGTCGGTCAAGGGCGAGGTCATCTCCTCGACCTTCGACCGCCCGGCCGAGGACCACACCACGGTCGCCGAGCTGGCCATCGAGCGCGCCAAGCGTCTGGTGGAGCTGGGTCACGACGTCGTCGTGCTGCTCGACTCGATCACCCGTCTGGGCCGTGCGTACAACCTCGCCGCCCCGGCGTCGGGCCGCATCCTCTCCGGTGGTGTCGACTCCACGGCGCTCTACCCGCCCAAGCGCTTCTTCGGTGCCGCGCGCAACATCGAGGACGGCGGCTCGCTGACCATCCTCGCCACCGCGCTCGTCGACACCGGGTCCCGCATGGACGAGGTGATCTTCGAGGAGTTCAAGGGCACCGGCAACATGGAGCTCAAGCTCGACCGGAAGCTCGCCGACAAGCGCATCTTCCCGGCGGTGGACGTCGACGCGTCCGGCACCCGCAAGGAAGAGATCCTGCTCGGCAGCGAGGAACTGGCCATCACCTGGAAGCTGCGTCGCGTGCTGCACGCGCTCGACCAGCAGCAGGCGATCGAGCTGCTGCTCGACAAGATGAAGCAGACCAAGTCGAACATCGAGTTCCTGACCCAGATCCAGAAGACCACGCCGGCCCCCGGCAACAACGACTGAGCCCCGCTCCGTCACCCCTCGGGATCTGAGGGCCGCCCCCGCCGCACACGCGTCGGGGGCGGCTCTTTTGCGTGCGCGGCGCTCCCGCGAGACCTTTGCCACAGGTGTGACGTTCGGTACCGACTTGCCTCGGTACGGCCCCTTACGAGAAAGCGCAGGTGAACGGCGAGACGACCCGGCGATGTGATCACGTACGGTGATCAATTTCGTCCCGGACGGCGCGGCGCGCTGTGCGAGCCTGTCCCGAGTTTCCCTGTCCGACCAGGTGGAGCGACGATGGAGTGGTGATGACCGCTCCCGACCCTGAACGCAGGGGGTAATCGAACGGACGAGACCTAGGAGCGCAGTGTCCACCGAGAGCACGCCGGAGCCCGGCATACCGGAGACCGGAGACGGCCCCCGCCGCCGCGGCAAGGGGCGCCGCCGCAAGCCCCGCAGCACGGGCCGCAAGGCCCTGCTCGCCACGGCCTGGACGGCCGCGGGCGTGGTCGTGCTGGCCGGTGCGGGCGCCGGGTACGTCTACTTCAAGCTGAACGGCAACCTGCACAGCATCGACATCAACCAGATGCTCGGCCACGACCGGCCCCCCAAGGCCGACAACGGCTCCCAGAACATCCTGGTCCTCGGCTCCGACACCCGCTCCGGCGCCAACCGGAAGCTCGGCGGCGGCGCGGCCGACAGCGGGGCCCGCTCCGACACCGCGATGATCGTCCACCTCTACAAGGGGCACAAGAAGGCGTCCGTGGTCTCCGTCCCGCGCGACACCCTCATCGACCGCCCCGCCTGCGCCGACACCCAGGGCCACACGTACCCGGCGGCCCAGGACGTCATGTTCAACTCGGCCTACGCCACCGGCGGGGCGCCCTGCGCGGTGCGGACCGTCGAGTCGCTCACCGGTCTGCGGATGGACCACTACCTGGAGGTCGACTTCTCGGGCTTCGAGCGCCTCGTCGACGACCTCGGCGGCGTACGCGTCACCACCACGCGCCCCATCAAGGACCCGGACAGCCACCTCGACCTGACGGCCGGCACCCACACCCTCGACGGCACGCAGGCGCTCGGCCTGGTCCGCACCCGGCACGGTGTCGGCGACGGCTCCGACCTCGGCCGCATCCAGCTCCAGCAGGCGTTCGTCAAGGCCCTGATCGCCCAGACCAAGCAGGTCGGCGTGCTGAGCAACCCCAAGAAGCTCTACGACCTCGCCGACACCGCGACCAGGACCGTCACCACGGACTCCGACCTCGGCTCGGTCAACTCCCTCGCGGACTTCGCGGGCGGCCTCAAGGGCATCAGCGCCTCCGGGATGCACATGGTCACCATGCCGGTCCAGTACGACCCCGCCGACCCCAACCGGGTGCTGCTGGAGCGGTCCAAGGCCCGGCAGATCTGGACGGCCCTGAAGAACGACCGGCCGATCCCCGAGTCGGCGACCACGGGCAGCGCCACCGGCGGCGCCAAGGGCGTCGTCACCCCCTGACGCCTGAAGCCCGACGCCTGGAGCCGCCCCCGGGAATAGAAGACGCTCACCCCCGGTTTTGGGGGATGGCGCCAGTCCTGGCAGACTGGTACGTCGGCTCCGGTTCACGCGCCCGCATCCCGCGGCCGCGACCCGGCGCCCTCCCGAACCTAGGAGACACCTTGAAGCGCGACATCCACCCCGAGTACGTCGAGACGCAGGTCAGCTGCACCTGTGGCGCCTCGTTCACCACGCGGAGCACCATCGACTCCGGCACCATCCGTGCCGAGGTCTGCTCCGAGTGCCACCCGTTCTACACGGGCAAGCAGAAGATCCTCGACACCGGTGGCCGTGTGGCCCGCTTCGAGGCCCGCTTCGGCAAGGCTTCCGGCTCCAAGAAGTAGCGAGCCCCCGAACCGCCGGTCCACGGTCGCGCCCCGCGAGGGGCGCGCCCACGGACCGGCGTTTTTGGTCGCCCGCCAGCCCTTCACCCGCAGTACAGGAGCCGAAAGATGTTCGAGGCCGTCGAGGAACTCGTCGCCGAGCACGCCGATCTGGAGCGCAAGCTCGCCGACCCGTCGGTCCACGCCGACCAGGCGAACGCTCGCAAGCTGAACAAGCGCTACGCCGAGCTGACCCCGATCGTCGGCACCTACCGCTCCTGGAAGCAGACCGGGGACGACATCGAGACCGCCCGCGAGCTGGCGGCCGACGACCCCGACTTCGCCGCCGAGGTCAAGGACCTGGAGAAGCAGCGCGAGGAGCTGACCGACAAGCTCCGCCTGCTGCTGGTCCCGCGCGATCCGAGCGACGACAAGGACGTCATCCTGGAGATCAAGGCCGGTGCGGGCGGCGACGAGTCCGCCCTGTTCGCCGGTGACCTCCTGCGCATGTACCTGCGCTACGCCGAGCGGGTCGGCTGGAAGACCGAGATCATCGACGCCACCGAGTCCGAGCTGGGCGGCTACAAGGACGTCCAGGTCGCGGTGAAGACCAAGGGCGGCCAGGGCGCCACCGAGCCCGGCCAGGGCGTGTGGGCCCGGCTGAAGTACGAGGGCGGGGTGCACCGCGTGCAGCGGGTGCCCGCCACCGAGTCCCAGGGCCGCATCCACACCTCCGCCGCGGGCGTGCTCGTCACCCCCGAGGCCGAGGAGGTCGACGTCGAGATCAACGCGAACGACCTGCGGATCGACGTCTACCGCTCCTCCGGCCCCGGCGGCCAGTCGGTCAACACCACCGACTCCGCCGTGCGCATCACCCACCTGCCCACCGGTGTGGTCGCGTCCTGCCAGAACGAGAAGAGCCAGCTCCAGAACAAGGAGCAGGCGATGCGCATCCTGCGGTCCCGGCTGCTGGCCGCCGCCCAGGAGAAGGCCGAGGCCGAGGCCGCGGACGTCCGCCGCAGCCAGGTCCGCACGGTCGACCGCTCCGAGAAGATCCGTACGTACAACTTCCCGGAGAACCGCATCTCCGACCACCGCGTGGGCTTCAAGGCGTACAACTTGGACCAGGTGCTGGACGGCGAGCTGAGCGCGCTGATCCAGGCGTGCGTCGACGCCGACTCGGCGGCGAAGCTCGCGAGCGCGTAAGAGCGTGTAGGAACACCCGGCAGGACCACGCACGAGGACCGGAGGAGAAGCGTGCAGCAAGACTTCGGGGGGCGACCCCCGAGCCCCCGCAGCGTGCTGCTCGCGGAGGTGGCCCAGGCCACCCAGCGGCTGGCCGACGCCGGAGTTCCCTCCCCGCGCACCGACGCCGAGGAGCTGGCCGCCTTCGTGCACGCCGTCAAGCGCGGCGCCCTGCACACCGTGAAGGACTCCGACTTCGACGCCCGGTACTGGGAGGTCATCGCCCGCCGCGAGCAGCGTGAGCCGCTCCAGCACATCACCGGGCGGGCCTACTTCCGCTATCTGGAACTCCAGGTCGGCCCCGGTGTCTTCGTGCCCCGGCCGGAGACCGAGTCCGTGGTCGGCTGGGCGATAGACGCGGTACGCGCCATGGACGTCGTCGAGCCCAGCATCGTCGACCTGTGCACCGGCTCCGGCGCCATCGCGCTGGCCCTCGCCCAGGAGGTGCCCCGCTCCCGGGTGCACGCGGTCGAGCTGTCCGAGGACGCCCTCCGGTGGACCCGGAAGAACGTCGAGGGCTCCCGGGTCGACCTGCGCCAGGGTGACGCCCTGTCCGCCTTCCCGGACCTGGACGGCCAGATCGACCTGGTCATCTCCAACCCGCCGTACATCCCGCTCACCGAATGGGAGTACGTCGCCCCCGAGGCCCGCGACTACGACCCCGAGCTGGCCCTGTTCTCCGGCGAGGACGGGCTCGACCTGATCCGGGGCATCGAGCGCACCGCGCACCGGCTGCTGCGCCCCGGCGGGGTCGTCGTCATCGAGCACGCCGACACCCAGGGCGGCCAGGTGCCGTGGATCTTCACCGAGGAGCGGGGCTGGGCCGACGCGGCCGACCACCCCGACCTCAACAACCGCCCCCGGTTCGCCACGGCCCGCAAGGCGACGCTGTGAGCAGCACCCGGAACCAGCACCACCACCAGAGTTACGTGTACGAGGAGGCCCGCTAGACATGGCACGGCGATACGACACCAATGACGCCACCGACCGCGTGACGGGCCTGCGCGAGGCAGCCGCCGCCGTACGCCGGGGCGAACTGGTGGTGCTGCCGACCGACACGGTCTACGGCATCGGCGCCGACGCGTTCTCCTCGGAAGCCGTCGCCGACCTGCTCGCCGCCAAGGGCCGGGGCCGCAACATGCCCACCCCCGTGCTCATCGGCTCCCCGAACACCCTGCACGGCCTCGTCACCGACTTCTCCGAGCTGGCCTGGGAGCTGGTCGACGCCTTCTGGCCCGGCGCGCTCACCCTGGTCGCCCGGCACCAGCCGTCCCTGCAGTGGGACCTCGGCGACACCCGCGGCACGGTCGCGGTGCGCATGCCGCTGCACCCGGTCGCCATCGAGCTGCTCACCGAGGTCGGCCCGATGGCCGTCTCCTCCGGCAACCTCACCGGCCACCCCGCGCCGGAGACCTGCGACGACGCCCAGCGCATGCTCGGCGACTCCGTCTCCGTCTACCTCGACGGCGGCCCCACCCCCGGCAACGTGCCCTCGTCCATCGTGGACGTCTCCGGCCCGGTGCCGGTGCTGCTGCGCCAGGGCGCGCTCTCCCCGGAGGAGCTGCGGAAGGTCGTACCCGACCTCGAGGTGGCGAATTGACGGCCCCCGGACCGCACGCCCGCGCCGTCCCGAGCGCCGTCCCGCCCGAGCAGGGGGTCACCCCATGCGCGGCATAGGCGGCGCGGACCGCCCGGCGGAGCAGACCACGACCTTCGGGTTCCCGCGCGACACCTTCCGCATCCTCCACGTCAGCACCGGCAACGTCTGCCGCTCACCCATCACCGAGCGGCTGACCCGGCACTTCGTGGCGGAGCGGCTCGGTGTGCTCGGCGGCGGCCTGATCGTGGAGAGCGCCGGAACCTGGGGCCACGAGGGCGCCCGGATGGAGGAGAACGCGGAGACCGTGCTCTCCGAGTTCGGCGCGGACGCCGCCGGGTTCACCGGCCGGGAGCTGCTGGACGAGCACGTCATCATGGCCGACCTGGTGCTGACCGCCACCCGCGACCACCGCGCCCAGGTCATCTCCATGGGCCACTCGGCGGGCCTGCGCACCTTCACGCTGAAGGAGTTCACCCGCCTGGTCCGCGCGATAGACCCGGCCACCCTGCCGCCCCTGGAGGACGGCGTGGTGCTGCGCGCCCGCGCCCTGGTCCGCGCGGCCGCCGCGCTGCGCGGCTGGCTGCTGGCCCCCACCGCCGAGGCGGACGAGGTGTACGACCCCTACGGGGCCCCGCTGCCCTTCTTCCGTTCCATCGGCGACGAGATACGCGACGCCCTCGACCCGGTCGTCACCGCGCTGACGGGCGTACCCGCCCGCATGTGACGCGCGCCGGGCTCCGGCGCGGGGAGACGGGCCCGCAGGCCGAGCGGCCGCCTCCACCTCGGCCTACATTGGAGACCTGGGGCCTGGCCCCTGTCACCGTCGATGTCCGGAGCCCGTCATGTCGGTCACACCCGTACTGGAAGCGGACGCCCTGAGTCGGCAGGACCCCGAGCTGGCCGAGATCCTGCGCGGCGAGCTGGACCGGCAGTCGACGACCCTCCAGCTGACCGCGGCCGAGAACTTCACCTCGCCCGCCGTGCTCGCCACCCTCGGCTCCGCGCTGGCCAACAAGTACGCCGAGGGCTACCCCGGCGCCCGGCACCACGGCGGCTGCGCGCTGGCCGACACCGCCGAACGCATCGCCGTCGAACGGGCCAGGGAGCTGTTCGGCGCCGAACACGCCAACGTCCAGCCCACCACCGGCTCCTCGGCCATCCTGGCCGCCTACGCCGCCGTGCTGCGCCCCGGTGACACCGTCCTCGCCCTCGGCCTCGACGACGGCGGCCACCTCACCCAGGGCTCGCCCGCGAACTTCTCCGGCCGCTGGTTCGACTTCGTCGCCTACGGGCTGGACCCGCGGACCGGGCTCATCGACCACGACCAGGTGCGGCGGCTGGCCCGCGAGCACCGGCCCAAGGCCATCGTGTGCGGCTCCATCGCCTACCCCCGCCATTTCGACTACGCCTTCTTCCGCGAGGTCGCCGACGAGGTCGGGGCCCATCTGATCGTGACCCTCACCCACTCCGCCGGACTGGTCGCCGGGGGAGCGGCGCCGAGTCCGGTGCCGTACGCCGACCTGGTGTGCGCCACCACGCACAAGACGCTGCGCGGACCGCGCGGCGGGCTGATCCTGTGCGGGGCCGGGCTGGCCCGACGGGTCGACCGCGCCGTCTTCCCGTTCACCCAGGGCGGTGCCCAGATGAACAGCGTCGCCGCGAAGGCCGTCGCGTTCGGTGAGGCGGCCACCCCTGCGTTCGCGGCCTACGCCCATCAGACGGTCGCCAACGCGCACGCGCTCGCCGGACACCTGGCCGCCGCCGGGTTCGCGGTCGCCACCGGCGGCACCGACACCCATCTCATCGTCGCCGACCCCGCCCCGCTCGGCATGGACGGCCGCACCGCGCGCGGACGGCTCGCGGCCGCCGGGCTGGTGCTGGACTGCTGTGCGCTTGCGCACACCGGCGGCCGGGCGCTCCGGCTCGGCACGGCCGCCGTCACCACCCAGGGCATGGGGGAACCGGCCATGGCGCGGATCGCCGCGCTGCTGGTCGGCGTCGTCAGCGGCGGGCGGGACCCGGCGGCGGCCCGGGCCGAGGTGCGCGCCCTGACCGCCGATTTCCCGCCCTACCCGGAGTGAGGAGGGGTGGCATACAGGTACGGAAGGCCCGATCCGCAACCGTGCCCGCCACCCGGAAGTCCTCACCATTACCCGTCCCTCGCTAGGGTGAGGGGCTGTGATGGCCAGCGAGATCTGTGGGGATGCCCGTGCGTGAATACCTGCTGACGCTTCTCATCACGGCCGCGGTGACCTACCTGCTGACTGGGCCGGTACGGAAATTCGCGATCGTGGCGGGAGCGATGCCGGAGATCCGGGCACGCGACGTGCACCGGGAGCCCACTCCGCGGCTCGGCGGTATCGCCATGTTCTTCGGACTGTGCGCCGGGCTGCTCGTCGCGGACCACCTGGAGAACCTCAAAGAGGTCTTCGTCAACTCCAACGAGCCCCGTGCCCTGCTGTCCGGGGCCGCGCTGATCTGGCTGATCGGCGTGCTGGACGACAAGTTCGAGATCGACGCCCTGATCAAGCTGGGCGGCCAGATGATCGCCGCCGGTGTGATGGTGGTGCAGGGTCTGACGATCCTGTGGCTGCCGGTGCCCGGTGTGGGGCTGGTCGCCGTCACCCAGTGGCAGGGCACCCTGCTGACCGTCGCCCTGGTCGTCATCACCATCAACGCGGTCAACTTCGTCGACGGCCTCGACGGCCTCGCCGCGGGAATGGTCTGCATCGCCACCGCCGCGTTCTTCATGTACGCCTACCGCATCTGGTACGGCTACGGCATCGAGGCGGCGGCGCCCGCGACTCTGTTCGCGGCGATCCTGATGGGCATGTGTCTGGGCTTCCTGCCGCACAACATGCATCCGGCGCGCATCTTCATGGGCGACTCGGGCTCGATGCTCATCGGCCTGGTGCTGGCGGGCAGCGCCATCTCGGTCACCGGCCAGATCGACCCGGACCGGCTGAACCTGTTCTCCGGTTCCGAGCGCAGCACCGTGCACCAGATGGTGCCCGCGTACATCCCGCTACTGCTGCCGCTGTCGATCATCGCCATCCCGGCCGCCGACCTCGTGCTGGCCATCGTGCGGCGCACCTGGCGCGGCCAGTCGCCGTTCGCGGCGGACCGCGGGCATCTGCACCACCGGCTGCTGGAGATCGGGCACTCGCACAGCCGGGCGGTGCTGATCATGTACTTCTGGTCGGCGCTGATCGGCTTCGGCGTGCTGGCCTACTCGGTCAACTCGGCGTCGATGTGGATCGTGCTCGGGGTGGTCTTCCTCAGTGCCGTCGGACTGGTGATGCTGCTCCTGCCCCGCTTCACCCCGCACGCCCCGCGCTGGGCCGAGCGCTTCGTGCCGCCGCGCTACCGCAGGTACGGGGAGCCCGTGGCGGAGAGCGGCGAGGACGCCCAGGAGACCCCGGTGGAGCCGACCCCCGCGGCGGCCGTGCCGGGCCTCAACGGGGCGACCGCGATCGGCGGCCGTCCGCACTCCACCAAGGGCCGCAAGGTAAGAATCTGACGAGAGCATTGCCCATTCATGGGGGACTCGTGGGGGAGCCGCAGGGGGTCAAATTCCCCCAATACCAGACAACTGGACCCGGCTTCGGCGCAGGCGCGCACCATCACCCTCATGTGTGACAGCTGGCACACTCGGCAGGTAAAGACCTCATCAAATAGTTTGTGATACGGTTCACGAGAACCCCGGACAGAACCGAAGGACCCTAGTGCGACGGTCCGTTGGTGCGAGGTAACGATCACCCGGTCCGGGACTACGCTCGTCCATGACGACACCTGCCCCCTGTGAAAGCGGAGTTGCCGCCATGCCGTCCAATGACGCCCGGATTCTTGCCCAGGCCGCCGTGCCCACGGCTGCCGTCGGCGCGATCGCCGCCGTCGTCAGCGGTGTGGTCGCCGGTGGCAAGGGTGCGATCGGGGCCGTCGTGGGCACACTGATCGTCATCCTCTTCATGGGTATCGGTCTCTTCGTCCTGCAGCGCACCGCAAGGTCGTATCCCCAGCTGTTCCAGATGATGGGCCTGATGCTCTACGCGGCCCAACTCCTGTTGCTGGTCGTCTTCGTGGCCGTGTTCAAGAACACGACCCTGTTCAACCCCCGTGCCTTCGCCATCGTTCTCGTGGTGACCACCCTCGCGTGGATCGCCGCACAGGCGCGTGCCCACATGAAGGCAAAGATCCTCTACGTCGATCCTGATGCTCCGTCGAAGGGCGACAAGCCCAAGAAGACGGACCGTTCGTCGTGAGGGGTAGGGCCGGGATAAAGGCGTGGGGGAGATCCTGCTATCGTCCGGTGCCAACTGCGGCATCGCGGACGCGGGCATCCGAGCTGACGCCTGTTCCACTGCGAGGCGAGATGCCCCCCAGCCGCCCCCACATCCGTCACACCAGTCCCGTGCCGAACCGCGGCCGTACGCCGCGCCGACACAACGAGGTTGCCGTACCTATGCGCCACGATGAAGGAGCCCGCGGTGAGTGCTGAGCCGACGCAGACGCTCGCTTTCGACACGAGCTGCCACCTGTTCACCGGGTGCGGCTTCCCGGCTCCGGGCCTGCACTCGTTCCTGTTCAAGCCGCTCTGGGGCGACGCGGACAGCAACCTGTACTTCAACAAGACGATGCTGCTGGCGCTGATCGGCTCCATCGTCGTCGTGGCCTTCTTCTGGGCCGCCTTCGCCCGACCGAAGGTCGTCCCCGGCAAGCTCCAGATGATCGCCGAGTCCGGCTACGACTTCATCCGGCGCGGCGTCGTCTACGAGACCATCGGCAAGAAGGAGGGCGAGAAGTACGTTCCTCTGGTCGTCTCGCTGTTCTTCTTCGTCTGGATGATGAACCTCTGGTCGATCATCCCGGTCGCCCAGTTCCCGGTGACGGCGATCATCTCGTACCCGGCCGTGCTGGCCGCGATCGTCTACATCCTGTGGGTGAGTCTCACCTTCAAGCGCCAGGGCTTCGTCGGCGCCTTCAAGAACTTCACCGGCTACGACAAGTCGCTCGGCGGGGTGCTCCCGCTGTCGATGACGATCGAGCTGTTCTCGAACCTGCTGGTCCGGCCGTTCACGCACGCCGTGCGACTGTTCGCCAACATGTTCGCCGGTCACACCCTGCTGCTGCTCTTCACGATCGCCAGCTGGTACATGCTGAACGGCATCGGCATCGCCTACTCCGCCGTCTCGTTCGTCATGGTCATCGTGATGACCGCCTTCGAGCTCTTCATCCAGGCTGTCCAGGCGTACGTCTTCGTACTGCTCACGTGCAGCTTCATCCAGGGCGCGCTCGCCGAGCACCACTGAGCACCTGCGCCTCACCCATCCAGAGACATCCGGTGGCCATCCCCCACCGGTCATTGAAAGAGAAGGAAGAACCGGCATGTCCGCTCTCCAGACCCTTGCCGCCGGCGTCGAGATCAAGGGCAACCTCGGCTCCATCGGTTACGGCCTCGCCGCCATCGGCCCGGGCGTCGGCGTCGGCATCATCTTCGGTAACGGCACCCAGGCGCTCGCCCGCCAGCCCGAGGCGGCCGGCCTGATCCGCGCCAACCAGATCCTCGGCTTCGCCTTCTGTGAGGCGCTCGCCCTGATCGGTCTGGTCATGCCGTTCGTCTACCCGAGCTCCTGATCCGACCGACGCCCTTTAGCTAGACGAAAGGCACTGATATGAGCCCCCTGGTAATGCTGGCGGCTGAGGAGGCCGAGAACCCCCTCATCCCGCCGATCCCAGAGCTCGTCATCGGCCTGATCGCCTTTGTCATCGTCTTCGGCTTCCTCGCCTGGAAGCTCCTCCCGAACATCAACAAGGTTCTGGAGGAGCGCCGCGAAGCGATCGAGGGCGGGATCGAGAAGGCCGAGGCCGCGCAGACCGAGGCTCAGAGCGTCCTCGAGCAGTACAAGGCCCAGCTCGCCGAGGCCCGTCACGAGGCCGCCCGGCTGCGCCAGGAGGCTCAGGAGCAGGGTGCGACGCTCATCGCGGAGATGCGGGCCGAGGGCCAGCGTCAGCGCGAGGAGATCGTCACCGCCGGTCACGCCCAGATCGCGGCCGACCGCAAGGCCGCTTCGGCCTCGCTCCGCCAGGACGTCGGCAAGCTCGCCACCGAACTGGCCGGCAAGCTCGTCGGTGAGTCCCTCGAGGACCACGCCCGGCAGAGCCGTGTGATCGACCGCTTCCTCGACGAGCTCGACGAGAAGGCCGAGGCCACGCGATGAACGGAGCGAGCCGCGAGGCCCTGGCAGCCGCACGGGAGCGTCTCGACGCGCTGACCGACTCCACGTCCGTGGACGCCGCGCAGCTCGCCGACGAGCTGGCGGCCGTCACCGCGCTGCTCGACCGCGAGGCCGGCCTGCGCCGGGTCCTCACCGACCCGGCGCAGCCCGCCGAGGCCAAGGCCGAGCTGGTGCAGCGCCTGATCGGCAACCAGGTGAGCGGTCCGACCGCCGACCTGGTGGCCGGGATGGCCCGCTCCCGCTGGTCGCAGCCCCGCGATCTGGTGGACGCGCTGGAGGAGCTGGCGGACATCGCCGACCTCACCGCCGCGGAGAAGTCGGGCACGCTGGACGAGGTCGAGGACGAGCTGTTCCGGTTCGGCCGGATCGTCGCCTCGGACCCGGCCCTGCGTGCCGCGCTGACCGACCGGTCGGCGAGCCCGCAGGCGAAGGCCGAGCTGGTGCACCGGCTGCTGGGCGGACGGGCCAGGCCCGTCACCGAGCGTCTGGTCACCCGACTGGTCTCCGCGCCGCGTGGACGTAGCCTGGAAGCGGGACTCGAGTCCCTGTCCAAGCTGGCCGCGGAGCGCCGGGACCGGCTGGTGGCGACCGTCACCTCGGCGGTGCCGCTGAGCGACGCGCAGAAGCGTCGCCTGGGTGACGCCCTGGCGAAGCTCTACGGCCGCCGGATGCACCTCAACCTGGACGTGGACCCCGATGTGATCGGCGGTATCCGGGTGCAGGTCGGTGACGAGGTCATCAACGGTTCCCTGGCGGACCGGCTGGACGACGCCGCCCGCCGTATGGCGAGCTAGCACGTAAACAAGCAGTACGTAATTACGGCCCGGGTTGGGCCGTGCAGAGGATTCACCTCGTTCAGGGGGGAGTCCGGAGTCAGACATCCCCCCAAAGTGAAACTTCGGGCCCAACAAGGAGAGCAGGGAACCCAGATGGCGGAGCTCACGATCCGGCCGGAGGAGATCCGGGACGCACTGGAGAACTTCGTCCAGTCGTACAAGCCGGACGCGGCCTCGCGCGAGGAGGTCGGTACGGTCACCGTCGCCGGCGACGGCGTCGCGAAGGTCGAGGGTCTTCCCTCGGCCATGGCCAACGAGCTGCTGAAGTTCGAGGACGGCACCCTCGGCCTCGCCCTCAACCTCGAGGAGCGCGAGATCGGTGCCATCGTTCTCGGCGAGTACAGCGGCATCGAGGAGGGCCAGCCGGTGCACCGCACCGGAGAGGTCCTCTCGGTCGCCGTCGGCGACGGCTACCTCGGCCGTGTCGTCGACCCGCTGGGCCAGCCGATCGACGGCCTCGGCGAGGTCGAGACCGACGGCCGCCGCGCCCTCGAACTGCAGGCCCCCACGGTCATGGAGCGCCAGTCGGTGCACCAGCCGATGGAGACGGGCTACATGGCGGTCGACGCCATGACCCCGATCGGCCGCGGCCAGCGCCAGCTCATCATCGGTGACCGCCAGACCGGCAAGACCGCCCTGGCCGTCGACACGATCATCAACCAGCGCGACAACTGGCGCACCGGCGACCCGAACAAGCAGGTCCGCTGCATCTACGTCGCCATCGGCCAGAAGGGCTCCACCATCGCGGGCGTACGCCGCGCGCTGGAGGAGAACGGCGCGCTGGAGTACACGACCATCGTCGCCGCCCCGGCGTCCGACCCGGCCGGCTTCAAGTACCTGGCGCCGTACACCGGTTCCGCCATCGGTCAGCACTGGATGTACCAGGGCAAGCACGTCCTGATCGTCTTCGACGACCTGTCGAAGCAGGCCGACGCCTACCGCGCCGTGTCCCTGCTGCTGCGCCGTCCGCCGGGCCGCGAGGCGTACCCCGGTGACGTCTTCTACCTGCACTCCCGTCTGCTGGAGCGCTGCGCGAAGCTCTCCGACGACATGGGCGCCGGGTCGATGACCGGTCTGCCGATCGTGGAGACGAAGGCCAACGACGTCTCGGCGTTCATCCCGACCAACGTCATCTCCATCACCGACGGCCAGTGCTTCCTGGAGTCGGACCTCTTCAACGCCGGTCAGCGTCCCGCGCTGAACGTCGGTATCTCCGTCTCCCGAGTCGGTGGTTCCGCCCAGCACAAGGCGATGAAGCAGGTCTCCGGCCGACTGCGCGTGGACCTCGCCCAGTTCCGTGAGCTGGAGGCGTTCGCCGCCTTCGGTTCCGACCTGGACCAGGCTTCCAAGAACCAGCTCGACCGCGGTCAGCGGATGACCGAGCTGCTGAAGCAGAACCAGTACCAGCCGATGTCCACCGAGGACCAGGTCGTCTCCGTCTGGGCCGGTGGTACGGGCCGCATGGACGACGTCCCGGTCGACGACGTGCGCCGCTTCGACAAGGAGCTGCTGGAGTTCCTGCACCGCAAGCACCAGGGCCTGATGACCTCCATCAAGGAGGGCGGCAAGATGTCCGACGACACCCTGCAGGCCATCGGTGACGCGATCGCGGAGTTCAAGAAGCAGTTCGAGACCTCGGACGGCAAGCTCCTCGGCGACGACACCCCGGCCTCTCCCGCCAAGTGACGTAAGGAAGGGACCTGACTCATGGGAGCCCAGCTCCGGGTCTACAAGCGTCGCATCCGATCCGTCACCGCGACCAAGAAGATCACCAAGGCGATGGAGATGATCGCCGCCTCGCGTGTCGTCAAGGCGCAGCGCAAGGTGGCGGCCTCCAAGCCGTACGCGGACGAGCTGACCCGCGCGGTCAAGGCGGTCGCCACCGGGTCGAACACCAAGCACCCGCTCACCACGGAGGCCGAGAACCCGACCCGTGCCGCGGTCCTGCTCCTCTCGAGCGACCGCGGCCTGGCCGGCGCCTTCAACTCCAACGCCATCAAGGCGGGCGAGCAGCTGACCGCGCGCCTCGAGCGCGAGGGCAAGCAGGTGGAGACGTTCATCGTCGGCCGCCGCGGTGTCGCGCACTACAACTTCCGTGAGCGCAAGGTCACGGAGTCGTGGACGGGCTTCACCGACGAGCCGACGTACGCGGACGCCAAGAAGGTCGCGGCGCCCCTGATCGAGGCCATCGAGACGCCCGACGTGGACGGCGGTGTGGACGAGCTCTACATCGTCTTCACGGAGTTCGTGTCGATGATGACGCAGACGGCGGTCGCCGAGCGACTGCTGCCGCTGAGCCTCGACGAGGTCGCGGAGGAGAAGACCGGCGACGGTGAGATCCTCCCGCTGTACGACTTCGAGCCCTCGGCGGAGGACGTCCTCGACGCCCTGCTGCCGCGGTACGTGGAGAGCCGCATCTACAACGCGCTGCTCCAGTCGGCCGCTTCGAAGCACGCCGCCACGCGGCGCGCGATGAAGTCGGCCACCGACAACGCGGGCGAGCTGATCAACACGCTCTCCCGTCTTGCCAACGCGGCCCGCCAGGCCGAAATCACCCAGGAAATCAGCGAGATCGTCGGTGGCGCCAGCGCCCTGGCCGACGCGACCGCGGGGAGTGACCGATAAATGACCACCACTGTTGAGACCGCGGCGGCCACGGGTCGCGTCGCCCGCGTCATCGGCCCGGTCGTCGACGTGGAGTTCCCCGTCGACGCGATGCCGGAAATCTACAACGCCCTGACCGTCGAGGTCGCCGACCCGGCGCACGACGGCGAGAAGAAGACGCTGACCCTGGAGGTCGCCCAGCACCTGGGTGACGGCCTGGTCCGCACCATCTCCATGCAGCCCACCGACGGTCTGGTCCGCCAGTCCGTGGTGACGGACAGCGGCGACGCCATCTCCGTCCCGGTCGGCGACTTCACCAAGGGCAAGGTGTTCAACACCCTCGGTGAGGTGCTGAACGTCGACGAGAAGCACACCGGTGAGCGCTGGCCGATCCACCGCAAGGCGCCGAACTTCGACGAGCTCGAGTCGAAGACCGAGATGTTCGAGACGGGCGTCAAGGTCATCGACCTGCTCACCCCGTACGTCAAGGGCGGCAAGATCGGCCTGTTCGGCGGTGCCGGTGTCGGCAAGACGGTGCTCATCCAGGAGATGATCTACCGTGTCGCCAACAACCACGACGGTGTCTCGGTGTTCGCCGGTGTCGGTGAGCGCACGCGTGAGGGCAACGACCTCATCGCGGAGATGACCGAGTCGGGCGTCATCGACAAGACCGCTCTGGTCTTCGGTCAGATGGACGAGCCGCCGGGCACCCGTCTGCGCGTCGCGCTGGCCGGCCTCACCATGGCCGAGTACTTCCGTGACGTCCAGAAGCAGGACGTGCTGTTCTTCATCGACAACATCTTCCGCTTCACGCAGGCCGGTTCCGAGGTCTCCACGCTGCTCGGCCGTATGCCGTCCGCCGTGGGTTACCAGCCGAACCTGGCCGACGAGATGGGCCTCCTCCAGGAGCGCATCACCTCGACGCGCGGTCACTCGATCACCTCGATGCAGGCGATCTACGTCCCCGCGGACGACCTGACCGACCCGGCCCCGGCCACCACGTTCGCCCACCTCGACGCGACGACGGTGCTGTCCCGTCCGATCTCCGAGAAGGGCATCTACCCGGCCGTGGACCCGCTGGACTCCACGTCCCGCATCCTGGACCCGCGGTACATCGCGCAGGACCACTACGACTGCGCCATGCGCGTCAAGAACATCCTGCAGAAGTACAAGGACCTCCAGGACATCATCGCGATCCTCGGTATCGACGAGCTGGGCGAGGAGGACAAGCTCGTCGTCCACCGTGCCCGTCGCGTGGAGCGCTTCCTGTCCCAGAACACCCACGTCGCCAAGCAGTTCACCGGCGTGGACGGTTCGGACGTTCCGGTGGACGAGACCATCGCCGCGTTCAACGCGATCTGCGACGGTGAGTACGACCACTTCCCGGAGCAGGCGTTCTTCATGTGCGGTGGTATCGAGGACCTGAAGAAGAACGCGAAGGAGCTGGGCGTCTCCTGACCCCCGCGCCTTTGACCCGGAGGGGCGGGCCCGCCCCGTCCCTCCAGGTCACGCCCCCTAGAATCGACCCCAACACCCGGCACGACAGCCGGGTGGTGATCCGAGGAGCCAACCTTGGCTGCTGAGCTGCACGTCGAGCTGGTCGCCGCCGACCGCCAGGTCTGGTCCGGCGAGGCCACCCTGGTCGTCGCGCGCACCACGTCCGGCGACATCGGCGTCATGCCCGGTCACCAGCCGCTGCTCGGTGTGCTGCAGTCGGGCCCGGTGACCATCCGTACCAGCGACGGCGGGACCGTCGTCGCCGCGGTGCACGGCGGTTTCATCTCGTTCGCCGACGACAAGCTGTCGCTGCTGGCCGAGGTCGCCGAGCTGGCGGAGGAGATCGACGTCCAGCGCGCCGAGCGCGAGCTGGAGCGTGCGAAGGCCGACGAGGACGCGGACGCCGAGCGCCGCGCCGATGTCCGTCTGCGGGCGGCGACCGCCGCGCGCTGATCCACCGCGCAGTGTGACCCATCATTCAGCCGCGGCCGGCCCGGAGCATTCCGGTGCCGGTCGCGGCTGAGGTGAATCCGGGTGTTTTTCCGGTTCCATTACCTGGCTCTGCGGTTTCATTACCCTGAGCCGAAAGCAGTTCCCCTACCTGGAAGACGAGGAGGTCGGTGCCGATGATCCTCGCTCTGACTGTGTGCGGAATCGTGGTCGCGCTCGTGGTGGTGGGTCTGTTCCTGTTCGGCCTGCGCCGCAGGCTCATCCAGCGGTCCGGCGGCACCTTCGACTGTTCGCTGCGCTGGGACGTGGCCGAGCAGTCCGATGTGAACGGCAAGGGCTGGAGCTACGGCGTCGCCCGCTACAACGGGGACCGCATCGAGTGGTTCCGCGTCTTCTCGTACGCCCTGCGCCCGCGCCGGGTGCTGGAGCGCTCGCGGATCGAGGTGGCCGGTCGTCGGCTGCCGGAGGGCGAGGAGGAGCTGGCGCTGCTGTCCGACGCGGTGATCCTCGCCTGTGTCCACCAGGGTGTCCGGCTCGAACTCGCCATGAGCGAAGACGCGCTGACCGGATTTCTCGCGTGGCTGGAAGCAGCCCCGCCCGGACAGCGCGTCAACGTCGCTTAGGGGCTAGGCCCCCCGAACTTCCCTACGAAATGCCGTTGCTGAGGGCCGTCACCAGTTCACCGTTGCTGGTGTCCCCGGTGAAGTCCCAGAAGAACGCGCCGCCCAGGCCCTGGTTCTTGGCCCAGCTCATCTTGCCCGCGATGGTCGACGGGGTGTCGTACGACCACCAGTTGCTGCCGCAGTGGGCGTAGGCCGTGCCCGCGATGGTGCCGGTGACCGGGCAGGAGCCCTTGAGCACCTTGTAGTCCTCGATGCCCGCCTCGTAGGTGCCCGGAGCGGCTCCGGTGGCGGTGCCGCCGGGGGCGTCCTGGGCGACACCGGTCCAGCCGCGGCCGTAGAAGCCGATGCCGATGAGCAGCTTGCTCGCCGGGACGCCGACCGCCTTGAACTTGGCCATCGCGTCGGCGGTGTTGAAGCCCGCCTTCGGGATGCCGCTGTACGAGGTGAGCGGGGAGTGCGGGGCCGTCGGACCCTTGGCGTCGAAGGCGCCGAAGAAGTCGTACGACATGACGTTGAACCAGTTCATCGACTGCGCGGCGCCCGCGTAGTCGGCGGCCTCGATCTTGCCGCCGCTGGAGCCGTCCGCGGTGACCGCGGCGGTGACCAGGTAGTTGGCGCCGAACTTGGCGCGCAGCGCGGAGGCCACGTTCTTGAAGGCCGCGGCGCCGCTGGTGTCGCAGGACAGACCGCAGGCGTTGGGGTACTCCCAGTCGATGTCGATGCCGTCGAAGACATCGGCCCAGCGCGGGTCCTCGACCAGGTCGTAGCAGGACTGGGCGAACGCGGCCGGGTTCTTCGCCGCCTCGCCGAAGCCGCCGGACCAGGTCCAGCCGCCGAAGGACCACAGCACCTTGATGTTCGGGTACTTGGCCTTCAGCTGGCGCAGCTGGTTGAAGTTGCCGCGCAGCGGCTGGTCCCAGGTGTCGGCGGCGCCGCTGACGGACTGGTCGGCGGTGAACGCCTTGTCGTAGTCGGCGTAGGAGTCGCCGATCGCGCACTTGCCGCCGGTGACGTTGCCGAAGGCGTAGTTGATGTGCGTGATCTTCGAGGCGGAGCCGGACGTCACGATGTTCTTGACGTTGTAGTTCCGGCCGTAGATGCCCCACTCGGTGAAGTAGCCGAGCTTGACCTTGTCGCCGGTCGCGGGCGGCGGGTTGGTGCCGCCGCCGGTGGTGCGCACGGCGGTGGAGCCGCTGGCCGGGCCGGTCTGGTCGGCGGTGTCGCGGGCGCGCACGCTGTAGGAGTAGTCGGTGCCCGCGGTGAGGCCGGTGTCCGTGTACGAGGTGGTGGTGACGGTGGCGACCTTCGCGCCGTCGCGCAGCACGTCGTAGTTCTTGACACCCTTGTCGTCGGTGGCGGCCGACCAGCTCAGCTTGACCGAGGTGTCGGTCACGGCGGAGGCGGTGGGCTTGCCGGGGGCGGAGGGGGCCGCGTCGCCGGGGACCGTGGTTCCGTCACAACTGTCGCCGTTGAGACGGCAGTTGCTCGGGGAGCCGGTGCCCGCGCCGTTGAAGGCGAAGGAGATGGAGGAGCCGGGGGCGACCGAGCCGTTGTACGACTTGTTCTTCGCCGTCCAGTGGGTGCCGGAGGAGGTGACGTCGGCGTCCCAGGCGGAGGAGACGGACGTGCCCGAGGGGAAGTCCCACTCGATCGTCCAGGAGCTGATGGCGGTGGTGCCGGTGTTCTTGACGGTCCACTTGCCTTCGAAGCCGCTGCCCCAGTCCTGGGACTTCACGTAGGACGCGGTGACGTTGGTGGCCGCCTGGGCGGGGGCGGCGAGGCCGACGAGGCCGGCCAGGGGGAGCAGCAGGGTCACGGCACCCGCCGCGACTCTGTGTCTGAAGCGCATGTGCGCCTCCCTCGATGTCGGGGGGAACTTCACGAGGCATGGGGGGCATGACTGAGCCTTCACGCCCATGCTGCCGCGACAATAGAAAGGTCTGGACCAGCGGTCAATAGGTCTGGACCATTTGTTCCGCAATTCGACTTAACCTCAACTCCTCTGCTGCTGTAGGGGTTTGACAGCCCGCGAGGAGAACGCGTGAGTGACTCACCAAGCTCCGGCACCGTCCTGGTGGTGGACGACGACGCCGCGATCCGGCGCTCCCTGGAGCGCGGCCTCCGGCTGCACGGCTTCACGGTGCGCACCGCCGCCGACGGCACCGGGGCGCTCGCCGCCATCGGGCAGGAGCCGCCGGACGTGCTGGTGCTGGACGTGTCGATGCCCGGCCTCAGCGGCATCCAGGTGTGCGCTCGGCTGCGCGACGAGGGCCGTGAACTGCCCGTGCTGATGCTGTCCGCGCTGGACGAGACCGCCGACCGGATCGCCGGGCTCCAGGCGGGCGGCGACGACTACCTCGTGAAGCCCTTCGCCCTCCAGGAACTCGTGCTGCGGCTGCGCGCCCTGCTGCGCCGCAGCCCGCCCACCGGCCGCGAGGTGCTGCGCGAGGCCGGGACCGAGATCGACCTCGGCGCCCGTACCGCCCGGCGCGACGGACGCGTACTCGACCTGACCCGGCGCGAGTTCCAGCTGCTGGAGGTGCTGATGCGCAACGCCGGACTCGTCCTCACCCGCGACCAGCTCCTCGAACGCGTCTGGGGCTACGACTTCGAGGTCCGCACCGACGCCGTCGACACCTTCGTCAGCTATCTGCGCCGGAAACTGGAGGCCGGTGGCGCCCCCCGGCTGGTGCACACCGTGCGCGGGGTCGGCTTCGTGTTCCGGGACGCCTCATGAGGCTCTCCACCCGCGTCGGCCTCGCCGTGGGCTGCACCGTCCCGCTGCTCGTGCTGGCCTCCGGCTGGCTGCTGACCCAGCTGGTCGCCCGCGACCTCCACCGGGCCGGTGACCAGCATCTGCGGCAGCGCGCCGCCGCCATCGCCCCGGACGCCCGCGCCCTGCTGCGCGCCTCGGCGGGTCACCGCCCCAAGATCGCCGACCAGCGCGAACGGCGGCTGTTCAGCGCCGCCCTCGATGTCGGCGTACGCGTCCAGGGACCGGACGGCGTCTTCAGCGGCGGCCCCCAGCCCGGCCCCTCGGCCCGGCTGCCCCGACGGGCCGCCGGACCGGTCACGATCCGGGACGGCGCCCGGAGCTGGCGCGGGCTGGCCCGGCCGGTGCCCGGCGGCACCCTGTGGGTGTTCGCCCCCGACACCGCCGACCGGGCCCAGGTGCTGCTGGTCCGGCGCCGGGTCGTGTTCACCGCGCTGCTCGCCGCGCCCGCCTCCGGCCTGCTCGCCTGGGTGCTGGCGAGCGGCGCCAGCGCCCCGCTGCGCCGCCTCACCCGCCGCACCGCCGGTCTCGACCCGCGCACCAGCGGCGTACGGCCCGAACCGGAGCGGACCGGGGTCACCGAGGTCGACGAACTGAGCGCCACCCTGCGCACCGTCCTCGCCCGCTACGACGAACAGGCCGCCCGCACCGCCGAGGCGCTCGACACCGCCCGCTCCTTCTCCTCGGCCGCCGCGCACGAACTGCGCACCCCGCTGATGAGCATGGGCACCAATCTCGACGTCCTCGGCCTCCCCGGCCTGCCCGAGCCGGACCGGGACGAGGCACTGACCGACCTGCGCCTCGAACATGCCCGGCTGCTCCACCTGTTGGTGATGCTCCGGGAGCTGGGCCGGGGCGACCTGGTGGAGGCCGAGACCTTCGACGCCGTGGAGCTGGCCGACCTCGCCGACGCCGCCGTGGCCGAGGTGCGGCGCCGGGACCGGGGCGCCGACATCGCCCTGGCCGCGGAACCGGGGCTCACCGTGCCCGGCTGGGAGCCGGGCCTGCGGCTGCTGCTGGACAACCTGCTGGCCAACGCCCTCGCCCACGGCCGCGATCCGGCGGGCGTCGCGCGGATACGGGTCGACGTGCGGCGGGCCGGGGAGCAGGCGGTCGTCGTGGTGACCGACCAGGGGCCCGGCATACCGCCCGCGTGCCGTGAGCGGCTCTTCGAGCGGTTCCAGCGCGGCCCGGACAGCACCGGCTCCGGGCTCGGACTCACCCTCGTCGCCCAGCAGACCGCGCTGCACCGGGGCAGCGTCGGCGTCACCGACGGCCCGTACGGCACCGGTGCCCGCTTCGAGGTGCGGCTGCCACTGGACGGCACCGGGGCACCGGGACGGCGGGACTGGCTGATCGGCACGGCCGGGGCGAACCGGTCACAAGGTTTCCCCAAAGAGACCTCCTAGCCTCCGGGGCGACGGACGGCACCACAGCCCGTCCCGGACGTGAACGGAGACGCACATGGACGCACGACGAAGCACCCGTACCCTCCTCGCGGGCCTGGCCACCGCGGCGCTGCTGGCGGGCTCGGCCGGTGCCGCGTCCGCCGCCGACGCCTCTCCCAGCGCCAAGCCCGCCGCGAAGGCCGCGGGTGACGGGGCGCGAGCCCTGTGCAAGCGGGCGCCGAAGATCGACAAGCGCATCGACCGCGCCCTGAAGCGACTCGACGCGGGCAAGGCCCGCCGCGGCTCGGTGGCCCGGCTCCAGCAGCGCGTCGACAACGCCAAGAAGGCCGGTCACACCGAGATCGCCACCTTCCTCCAGGGCCGCCTCGACACCCGCGAGTCGCTGAAGAAGGACCTGGAGCAGCGGAAGAAGGACCTCGCCGGAGTCAAGACCTGGTGCGAGAAGAACGACGACGGCAAGAAGGACAGCGGCAAGTGAGGCGCGGACCCTGGCGCGTGGCGGCCGCCATCACCCTGACCGCCCTCGCGGCCCTCACCACGGCCTGCGGCCACGACGACGCCGCCACCCCGTCCAGCACCCCTTCGGGCTACGCGGACATGAAGCAGAAGGTGGACGCGGCGGAGTCCGCAGCCGCCGCGGCCGACCGCGACGCCACGAGCGACGCGGACCGGTAGGGGCCGCCGGAGCGGTCGGAACGGGGGCGTCTCGTGGCGGCGCCCCCGCCGCCGTACCCGCGCCTAGCGCTCCCCGCCCGGTACCCACAGCACGTCGCCGGTCTCCTTGTTGGCCGTGCGGGCCAGGATGAAGAGGAGGTCGGAGAGGCGGTTGAGGTAGGTCGCGGTGAGGGGGTTCATGGTGTCGCCGTGGGCCTCCAGCGCCGCCCAGGTGGAGCGTTCGGCGCGGCGGACCACCGTGCACGCCTGGTGCAGCAGGGCCGCGCCGGGGGTGCCGCCGGGCAGGATGAACGAGCGGAGCTTCTCGAGTCGCTCGTTGAAGCGGTCGCAGTCCTGCTCCAGCCGGTCCACGTAGAACTGCTCGACCCTGAGCGGCGGGTACTCCGGGTTCTCGACCACCGGCGTGGACAGGTCGGCGCCCACGTCGAACAGGTCGTTCTGCACCCGGGTGAGGACCGTGACGACCTCCTCCTCCAGCCCGCCCAGCGCGATGGCGGTACCGATCACCGCGTTCGCCTCGTTGGCGTCCGCGTACGCGGAGATCCTGAGGTCGGTCTTGGCGGTCCGGCTCATGTCCCCGAGGGCGGTGGTGCCCTGGTCGCCGGTCCTGGTGTAGATGCGCGTCAGATTGACCATACGGCCAGCCTAGTTGCCCCAAAGGGCGCGAAGCGGTGCGGATTTGACGCCTCGGCG
The DNA here is from genome assembly GCF_044903645.1 of Streptomyces sp. NPDC002176. Lineage (NCBI taxonomy): Bacteria > Bacillati > Actinomycetota > Actinomycetes > Kitasatosporales > Streptomycetaceae > Streptomyces > Streptomyces sp. NPDC002176. Next base: position 384,872 of record NZ_JBJDQW010000002.1, on the reverse strand, counting down.
GGACGGAACCGGAACGTGACGGGTGTCTCACGCCCTGAGACCGTGACACGCGTTACTTACGGTCCTCAACGCCACGCCCGAGCGCTAATGTCCGCCGAGAGGAACCATAAACAGCGCGTAAGGGGAGTCGGAGTGGCAGGGAAGCTCGCCGTCATCGGGGCCGGTCTCATGGGGTCCGGCATCGCCCAGGTCGCCGCTCAGGCGGGCTGGGACGTGGTCCTGCGCGATGTCACCGACGAGGCGCTCAAGCGCGGTACCGACGGCATCCGGGCCTCCTACGAGAAGTTCGTCGCCAAGGGCAAGCTCGACGCCGCCGACGCCGAGGCCGCCCTCGCCCGGATCACCCCGACCACCGAGCTGGACGACGTCGCCGACGCGGACATCGTGATCGAGGCCGTCTTCGAGAAGCTGGAGGTCAAGCACGAGATCTTCCGCGCGCTCGACAAGATCGTGCGCCCGGACGCCGTGCTCGCCTCCAACACCTCCGCCATCCCGATCACCAAGATCGCGGCCGCGACCGAGCACCCCGAGCGTGTGGTCGGCGTGCACTTCTTCTCGCCGGTGCCGATGATGAAGCTCGTCGAGCTGGTCCGGGGCTACAAGACGAGCGACGAAGCCCTGGCCACCGCGCGGGAGTTCGCCGAGTCGGTCGGCAAGACCTGCATCGTCGTCAACCGCGACGTCGCCGGGTTCGTCACCACCCGCCTCATCTCCGCCCTCGTGGTCGAGGCCACCAAGCTCTACGAGTCGGGCGTGGCCACCGCCGAGGACATCGACCTCGCCTGCAAGCTGGGCTTCGGGCACGCGATGGGCCCGCTGGCCACCGCCGACCTGACCGGTGTCGACATCCTGCTGCACGCCACCGGCAACATCTACACCGAGAGCCAGGACGAGAAGTTCGCCCCGCCGGAGCTGATGCGCCGGATGGTGGATGCCGGTGACATCGGCCGCAAGAGCGGGCAGGGCTTCTACACGTACTGACCGCGTCCGGGGCGCACGCCGATCCCGTACGCGTCCGCACATCCGCCCAGGGGGATCACCCTCGAGGGTGAATTCGGTATCGGTTCGCTTACAACCAGCAACCGGATCGACACTCGCACAGTCAGACGTTGCACAGCACCGTCACGAAAGAACGCCACTCGCACTCAACGGGGAGCGCATATGCACATCAGGGGCGACCACGCCGAGCTGGTCGTCGGGGGGCGCCTCGACGTCCGCAGCGCTGCGGACGCCCGTACGGCCCTGCACGCGGCGCTCGACGACGGGATCGGCGATCTGGTGCTGGACCTGTCCGAGCTGGACTCCTGGGACGCCACCGGACTCGGGGTCATCATGGGCGCCCACCGGCGCGCGGGCCGCTGTGGCCGCCGCCTGGTGCTGCGCCGGGTGCCCGCGCAGATGCAGCGGCTGCTGGTCGCCACCCGGCTGCACCGCATTCTCGCCATCGAGGGCGGCGTCGGCGTGGAGTCGCTGCCCCGGGTGTGAGGGCCCGGCGGCGGGGCAGGCTCCAAGTCGTCCTGAACCGCCCGTCGCACACATTCCGCACCGGAAGGTGATCTCCCGGATCTCTCGGGCCGTCCGGCACCCCGCTCTGTCGGGGACACCGGCCGACGTTTAGGGTTCGGTCGCCCGCCGCCTCGTGAATCCGCGAGCGGGCCCGGACCAGAAGCGACAGCGCGATGTGCGGCAGGCCGGGAGGGGCCGAGATCGGCACACGACGCTTTTGGGGGCTTTGAACCCATGGACCCGAACTTTCCGGGAACCGAGGACCACGGTCAGGCACCGAGCCGCCGTCCGCCGCGGGACCCCCTCACCGCCGACTTCGCCCCGAGCGGCCCCGTGCCCGCCCGCACCACCCGGCTCGTCTGCGGTGACTTCCTGCTGACCGTCAACCCCGTCGACGGCAGCGAGATAGAACCCTGCCCGCCGCACCAGCGGCCGGACGCCCCCGCCAGGCGCACCCCCGCCGCCCGCGCCGAGTACGAGCGGGCCGCCCTGCCGCCCGCCCCGCCCGGAACCCGGCTGCCCGAGACCGAACTGCTGGAGCGTCAGGAGATACGCGAGCGGCTGGTCCGCCTGCTCACCCGCGGCCGTACCGTCCGCCTCACCGGCCCCGGCGGCTCCGGCCGCACCGCCCTGCTCGACCTCGTCGCCGAGGACTGCGCCGACCTCGCCCCCGACGGCGTGGTCCGGCTCGACGGCCTCCACCGCACCCCCGACGATCTGCTGCGCGACCTCTTCCACACCGTCCACGACGCCCCCCGCCACCGCCTCCAGCCGGACGAACTGCGAGAAGCGGTCGGGGAGATCGGCGCGATCGTCCTCGTGGACGACCTGGAGTTCGGCGGCGCCGCCCTCACCGGACTGCTCGAAGCCGCCCCCGAGTGCGCCTTCCTCCTCGCCGCCACCCCGGACGTCCCCGCCCCCGCCGCCGCCAGTGACGTCGAGGACGTGGACCTCCCCGGACTGGACCGCGCGGCCGGGGTGGAGATCCTGGAGCGCTCGGTCGGCCGCGACCTCACCGAGGAGGAGGCCGTCTGGGCCGGAGACCTCTGGTTCGAGTCCGAGGGCCTGCCGCTGCGCTTCGTCCAGGCCGGTGCCCTGCTCCGCCAGCGCGAGCAACTGCGCGCCAGCGGCGGCGTGGTGGACGAGTACGGCGTCTTCGAGGACGTACGCGCCCCCGCCGACGCCGTGCTCGACCTGCCGCTGAAGGACGAAGAGGCGGAGGAGGTGCCGCTGCCCTCCCTCGCGGAGGCCGCCGCGCCCGCCCCGCTGCTCGCCTCCCGGCTCAGCGTCTCCGCCCGCGCCGCCCTGCGCGTCGCGGTCGCCCTCGACGGCGAGCTGCCGCACCCGGCGCATCTGCCCGCCCTGGTCGGCGACACCCACGCCGACGCCGCGCTCGGCGAACTCCTCGGCTGCGGTCTGGTCTCCCCGGCCGGACCCCGCTACCGCCTCGCCGCCGGGGTGCGCGCCCAGCTGGAGGCCGCCGGATACGACGAGGACGCCCCCGCCCAGGCCCTCACCGCCGCCCGGCACTACGCCTGGTGGGCCGCCCATCCCTCCGTCACCCCCGAGCGGGTGTGCGCCGAGGCCGCTGCGGTCCTGGCCGCGCTCGAGACCGTCGTCCCCGGCACCGAACCGGCCGCCGAGGGCGCCGACGAGCAGGCGTGCGCCGTCCTGCTCGCCCACGCGGCCTCGGCCGCGTTCGCCGCCGGACTGCACTGGACGGCGTGGGAACAGGCCCTGCACGCCGGGTCCGAGGCCGCCCGCCTCGCCCAGGACGTCGCCGAACGCGCCTACTTCCACCACGAGCTGGGCATCCTCGCCCTGGTCGACGGCCAGCTGGACCGGGCGCGCTCCGAACTGGAGGCGTCCCACGGGCTGCGGACCGCGCTCTCGGACAAGCGGGGCACCGTCGCGGGCCGTCGCGCCCTCGCCCTGGTCGCCGACCGCACCGGCGATCTGCCGGGCCTCGCCGCGCTGATGGCCGAGGAGCCCCCGGTGACCCGGACGGCCCCGCTCGCCCCGGCCCCGGCCGCGTTCACCCCGTCGTACGGCTACGGGCAGGAGCCCGTCGTCACCCCCCGGCCCCCGGCGCCGGGGGAGCGGAGCGGGGTGCGGGCCATGGCCCGGCGCAACCTGGTGGCCGCCGGGTCCGGCGCGCTGCTGGTCGCCGTGCTCGGCACCGTCGTCACTCTCGGCATGACCTCCGACGAGGGCGCCGGGCGCGACCCGGCGAGCAATGTCGGCTCCAACCCGACCGCGCCGCAGGACCTGGACGACGGCACGCTGGGCGCGGTCCCGAAGAAGGACGAACCGGCACCCGCCCGCGCCGCCACCAGCCACCCCGTCATCCCTGGCGCGGGCGGCAGTCCCGGCACCTCGGCAAGCCCCGAGCCGTCCGCCACCGACGGCAGCCCGAGCGCCGACCCGACGGGCACCGGGGACACCGGCGGCGGGACGAGCCCCGAGCCGACCCACAGCAGGCCCACCCGGCCGACGGACAAGCCCACCACCGGCGAGCCCTCGCCCTCCACGAGCGATCCCAGCGACGAGCCGACCACTAAGGAGCCGACCGACCCCGGCACGACTCCGCCCAGCAGCCCCACCACGCCCCCGACGACCTCGACCTCGGCCAGTGGACCGGCCGAGAGCGCCACCGCCTCCGCGCCCGTCTCCAGTGAGGCCACCGAGGCCACGGAGAGCGCGAGTACCGAGCCCCCGGTGATGTGAGGGCCCGGCGGGCCGGGGCTCAGAACAGGCGGAGCTTGTCGTCCTCGATGCCGCGCATGGCGTTGTAGTCGAGGACCTGGCAGCCGATGCCCCGGTCCGTGGCCAGCACGCGGGCCTGCGGCTTGATCTCCTGGGCCGCGAACACCCCGCGCACCGGGGCGAGATGCGGGTCGCGGTTGAGCAGCTCCAGATAACGGGTGAGCTGCTCCACGCCGTCGATCTCACCGCGCCGCTTGATCTCGACGGCGACGGTGCCGCCGTCGGCGTCCCGGCACAGGATGTCGACCGGGCCGATCGCCGTCATGTACTCGCGGCGGATGAGCGTGTAGCCCTCGCCGAGCGTCTCGATGCGGTCGGCGAGCAGCTCCTGGAGGTGCGCTTCCACGCCGTCCTTGATCAGACCGGGGTCCACGCCCAGCTCGTGGGACGAGTCGTGGAGGACTTCCTCCATAGTGATGATCAGTTTCTCGCCCGCTTTGTTGATGACGGTCCACACACCCGCCTCGTCACCCGTGCCCTCCTTGAGGGTGCAGGGCGGCGACATCCAGTTGAGGGGCTTGTAGGCCCGGTCGTCCGCGTGGATGGAGACGCTGCCGTCCGCCTTGACCAGGATCAGGCGGGGAGCCGAGGGCAGGTGGGCGGTGAGCCGGCCGGCGTAGTCGACCGAGCACCGGGCAATGACGAGACGCATGGTCGGCAACGCTACTCGACGCGCACCCGTGCGCGCGATTCGCCCGTACCCCACCCCATGTCCGCCGCCACCTCCGCCCAGTGGGCCACCCCAATTGTCCCCGATAACTCTTGTTCATCCCTGGCCGATTGTGACCGCAGGACGACCGTTCCATATACGCATTCTGCTGGTGTGGTCACCGACGGTTGCCTACCGTAGGACAAGGGAGGCCGCGGTGGGGGTGCGGAGCGTGTCCGGTGTCGCGTGCTTCTCTTTCTGTCCGGCAACCCCTGTCCTTCGGGGGTGCGAGAGGAGAACCCATGTCGCTCGACGTCTCACCGGCCCTACTCGAACAGGCCGAGCGAGGCGAGGTCGACGAAGCAGAATTCGTCGACTGCGTCCGGACCTCCCTGCCCTTTGCGTGGGAGATGATCAGCTCCCTGGTGGCCCAGCTGAAGGTGGACGGCGGACCCTTCGCCGACAACCAGACGCCCCCGCCGGACGAGCAGGCGCGCGGCCAGCTGCTGCGCGCGCTCGCCAGCGACGCCATACGCGGTGCCCTCCAGCGCCACTTCGGCGTACGCCTGGCCTTCCAGAACTGCCACCGGGTGGCGGTGTTCCCGCTGGACCCCGCGGTGGACGAGAGGCTGGCCCGCTTCACCTCGGTGCGCGCCCAGCTGCTCAACCAGTCCCCGGAGCTGCGGGACTGCTGACGCACACGCGCGACCCCGGCTCCGGCGGTCAGCGCAACCGGGGCAGTACCTCGGCGCCCAGGCGCCGCACGTTCTGCTCGGTCGCGTCCAGATCGCCGGAGCCCTCGACCAGCAGGGCGAAGCGGGAGATCCCGGTGCGCTCCGCGGTGGCCGCGAGCCGGTCGGCGGCCAGCCGGGGCGTGCCCACCGGGTGCATCCCGCAGAGCAGTTCGGTGTAGGCGTACGGGTCGCGCATCGCGCGCGCCCGGCCGTCCACCGTCACATGGGCCTCCAGGCCCTGTTTCAGCCAGCCTGGCATCGCCTTCAGCAGCGTCTCGACGGCGTCGGAGCGGCTGTCCGCGAGCTGGCAGACCCCGGCCGAGACATGGCCCGCGCTCGCGATCTCCTCGGGCGTACGGCCCGACGCGCGCGCGTGGCGCCGCCACAGGGCGACCATCTCGGCCTTCTCCTCGTCCCCGGAGTGCATGCCCAGCAGCATCGGCAGCCCCCGCTCCGCCGCCAGCCGCACGCTGCCCGGCGAGGTGCACGCCACCACCACCTCGGGCCCCGGCGCCTCGGTCAGCGCGTGTGCCGGGCGCGGCACCACCGGCACCTCGCGGAAGGCGTACCGCTCGCCCGAGGCGCCGACCGACGGCTCGCGCAGCCAGCGCAGCAGCAGGTCCAGCGACTCCGGGAAGCCGTGCTCGTACGCCCCGAGTCCGGCGCCGAACACCTCCAGGTCCACCCAGGGGCCGCCCCGGCCCACGCCCAGGGTGAAGCGGCCGCCGCTCGTGATGTGCAGCAGCGCGGCCTGCTCGCCGAGGGCAACCGGGTGGACGCCGGGCAGCACACTGACCGCGGTGCCGACCCGGACGCGGCGGGTGCGGCCCAGCAGCAGGGCGGCCAGGGTGACGGCCGACGGGCAGGTGCCGTACGGCACGAAGTGGTGCTCGGCGAGCCACACCGTGTCCAGACCGGCCTCGTCGGCCACCTCCGCCGAGCGCACCGCCCGGTGCAGGGCCTCGCCGTCGCCCTGGCCCGGATACCGCCCCGCCAGCACAAAACTTCCTACGCGCATCGCATTTCCCGCTTCCTTGGCTCCGACCGGGAGCTGCCCCGACCGGCATAACCACATGACACGTGCCCAGGACACGGCTTGGTGGAGGGATTTGCGGATTGTCTGCAGAATGGTCGCTTCTCTGCTGGAATGGATCGGCCTGTAAGGGGACTTGTACGGGTTGGTGACGTACGCGTACCCCCGGGCGGTGCCGCGTAGGCTGGACGCGGTTCGTGCTCCCTGTATAGCCCCGAGAGGTGTCCTGTGTCCCCGCGTCGCAACCGACCGAAGGCGGCAGACTCGTCCGGCCGAGGAGCCGAGGACGACCGGTCGGGCCGGTACGGCGGCTGGCAGTCCACCGAGAACTGGCAGGGCGAGGAGTGGAACGTCCGCCATGTCGCCGGGGCGAGCGCCGACGGCAAGACCTACCGCTGCCCCGGCTGCGACCAGGTGATCCCCTCCGGCGTCCCGCACGTGGTGGCCTGGCCGGACCACATGGGCGTCGACGACCGGCGGCACTGGCACAAGGCGTGCTGGAACGCACGGGACCGCCGCACCACGCGGGTACGGCGGTCCGGCAACTGGCCCAGGTTCTGACAGCGCGCGGGGCTACACGTCCCGGCTCTGCAGCAGCGCGTACGCCCCGGCGAACGCCGCCGCCGTCACCCCCAGGATGATCCACAGCGGCTCCCAGCCCGAGGGCCCGGAGTGGCTGAGGGTGTTGTCGTAGAACACGCCCATCTGGCTCGGGATCGAGTACTCCAGCAGCGCCTGCTGCACCTTCTCCAGCGAGTTCGCGTTCATGAACAGCGCGATCACCAGCGGGGCCAGCACCGCGCCGATCATGATGGTGATGGCGCCCGCCGAGTGCCGGATCATCGAGCCGACCAGCAGCGACAGCAGGCCGAGCAGCGCGATGTAGAGGCTGATGCCGAGCGTCGCCTTCAGCCATTCCTCGCCGGACGGGGTCTTGGTGCCGCTGCTGTCCAGCATCGAGGTCTGGATCAGCGCCACCAGGGACACCGTCGCCAGCGTCACCACGAAGGCGACCACGAAGAACACGATCGACTTGGCCGCCAGCACCCGGCCCCGGCTCGGGCACGCGGTCATCGTCGTACGGATCATGCCCGTGCCGTACTCGGACGCCGTGGTCAGCACGCCCAGCGTCATCACGCACATCATGCCGAGCAGCAGCCCGAAGAAGCCGAGGGTCAGCGGATTCTGGCCGTCCAGCTCGTCGGCGCCCCGGACCGCCACCGCGGCCAGCAGACCGATGCCGACCACCAGCAGGACGAACACGCCGAGCGTCCACACCGTGGAGCGCACCGACTTCATCTTCGTCCACTCCGAGGCCAGCGCGTGCCCCAGATGCGTGGGCGTGACCGGGATCGGCGAGCTGTAGCCGGAGTGGGAACCACCGGACGCGACGGCGGACGCCTCGGGCGTCGGGGGCTGCTGGGTGCTCATCGGGAGTCCTCGGGCTTCGTCGGTTCGGCGGGCGCGGCGTACGGGTTCGGCGTCTCCGGGCCGGGAGCGGTGGGCTCGGGCGGCGCGTACGGGGAGCCCGGCTGGGGCGGCGGCGGGGCGTACCAGCCCGGCTGGCCCTGGCCCGGCACCGGCATCGGCGGCTGCACCCCGGGCGGCAGCGGCTGCTGGAGCCCGGAACGCTGGTCCACGGTGGAGCGGTAGTCGACGACGCCCTGCGTCATCCGCATGTACGCCTCCTCCAGCGACGCCTGGTGCGGCGACAGCTCCCACAGCCGTACGTCCGCCTCGTGCGCCAGGTCGCTGATGCGGGGGAGCGCCAGCCCGGTCACCCGGAGCGCGCCGTCCAGCTCGGGCAGCACATGGCCGCCCGCCTCGGTCAGCGCCGAGGTCAGCTTCTCCCGCGCCTGCGGCTCGCTGTCCGGGGTGCGCACCCGCGCGAAGTCGGCGGAGTTCGCCGAGATGAAGTCGGTCACGCTCATGTCGGCGAGCAGCTGACCGCGCCCGATCACGATGAGGTGGTCGGCGGTCAGCGCCATCTCGCTCATCAGATGCGAGGAGACGAAGACCGTACGGCCCTCCGCCGCGAGCGCCTTCATCAGATTGCGGACCCAGAGGATGCCCTCCGGGTCGAGGCCGTTGACCGGCTCGTCGAACAGCAGCACCTGGGGGTCGCCGAGGAGGGCGGCGGCGATGCCGAGGCGCTGGCCCATGCCGAGGGAGAAGCCCTTGGAACGCCTCCGCGCCACCTCCTGGAGACCCACGACGCCGAGCACCTCGTCGACCCGGCGGGCCGGGATGCCGGAGAGCTGGGCGAGGCTCAGCAGATGGTTGCGGGCGCTGCGACCGCCGTGCACCGCTTTGGCGTCCAGCAGCGCGCCGACCTGACGCGGGGCGTTGGGCAGCTTGCGGTACGGGAAGCCGCCGATGGTCACCGAGCCCGCGGTGGGGTTGTCCAGCCCGAGGATCATCCGCATGGTCGTCGACTTGCCGGAGCCGTTGGGCCCGAGGAAGCCGGTCACCGCGCCGGGACGCACCTGGAAGGAGAGGTCGTGCACGGCGGTCTTGTCGCCGTACCGCTTGGTCAGGCCAACAGCCTCGATCATGCTCCGCACCCATCGGACGATTCAGGACAGCGGGGCGCGTGCCCCCCGTAAGGGTAAGGAGGATATCGGGGCCGACCCGGTTCCGCTCAAGAGAAAGTAAAGCCAAAGGGTCACCGCGCGTGTTCGATCACCGTCGAGAGCGGCCGAAGCCCCCTGCCGCACCGGCGGCAGAGGGCTTCGCCCGCGCTCAGCGGGTACGCGCCCGAGCGTTACCGGGTCTGCTGCGCCGGCACACCGCGCGCGACCGTGTCGTCCTCCACCGGGGAACCGGCGGCGGCGACCGCGGCACCCGTCAGGGTGGCGAGCATCTCGCGGACGTTGGTCAGCTGGGCGTTGATGCTGTCGCGGCGGTTGGTCAGCGCCGCCAGCTCCCGCTCGGACTCCGAACGGATGCGGTCCGCCTTGGCGTTGGCGTCCGCCACGATGTCCTCGGCCTGACGCTGCGCCGTCTCCACCGTCTGCCGCGCACGGCGGTCGGCGTCGGTGCGCAGCTTCTCCGCCTCCAGGCGCAGCTGCTCGGCGCGGTGCTCGATCTCCGCGAGCCGCTTCTCCGCCTTCTGCTGACGCGACGCCAGGTCCCGCTCGGACTGCTCGCGCCGCTTGGCGAGGTTGGTCTCGAAGTCGGCGGCGGCCTGCGCGGCCTTGGCACGGGTCGTCTCGAACTCGGCGGCGGCCTCCTCACGCTTGGACTGCGCGTCCTTCTGCGCGTCGGCCCGCAGCTGGGACGCCTCGCCCTTGGCCTTCTCGACGATCCGGACGCCCTCGTCCTCGGACTTCGCCTTGCGCTCGGCGGCGAACGCCTCGGCGTCGTTGCGGACCTGCTGGGCGGCCGACTCGGCCAGATCGCGGTGCTGTTCGGAAGCGCGCCGCGCCTCCTCGCGCAGATCCTTCGCCTCCTCCTCGGCAAGGCGCAGGATCTTCTCGACCCGCGCGCCGAGACCCGCGTACGACGGCTCGGCGTCGGTGATCTGGGCCTGGGCGTTCTGCGTCTCGAGGTGGAGCTCCTCGATGCGCTTCTCCAGGGCGGTGATCCGGGAGAGCGCGCTGTCACGGTCGGAGACGAGCTTGGAGATGCGTTCGTCCACCTGAGCGCGGTCGTATCCACGCCGCACTAGCTCGAAGCCGTAGGGGGAAGTGTCGCTCATGGGGTTCCTGTCGAATGAGACCGGTGAGGTGATAGAGGGAATCCTAGGCGCCGAAGCGGTGTGTCATCGAGCGGATACGTGTTTGGTCTGGAGAATGACACCTCTTTCGGGTGGCTGACCCCCCGAAAACTTGCCATCTCCCGTCCTACCCGTCGGAGTTCTTCCCACCCGACCGGGGCGGACCCACCGTGGCGCCCGCCTTGACACCGCCGTCCTTGCCCGCCGGGCCCTCGAAGGACTCCAGCGCCTCCAGCACGTCCTGGACCCGCGAGATCTCAGTGTTGATGTCCTCGCGGCGGCGCACCAGGATCTCCAGCTCCCGCTTGCCCTCCTCGACCGTGCGCCGGGCCTCGTGGATCGCCTCGGCCTTCAGGTCCTCGGCCTCCTTGACGAGCCTGGTCTTCTTCTGCTCGGCCTCCTTGAGCAGACCCTCCGCCTTCTTCACGGCGGCGATCCGCACCTTGCCCGCCTCGGAACTGGCCTCCGACACCAGCTCCTTCGCCTTCGTCTGCGCCGTGGACAACTGCTCCTCGGCCGCCTTGATCAGGGTGTCGCAGCGGTCGCCGGTCGACTTCATCGTCTCGGCCGCCTCCCGGCGGGCCCGCTCGTGCAGCTCCTCGATCTCCGAGGTGACCCGCTCGCGCAGCTCCTCCGCCCGCTCCCGGACCGCGGTCGCGTCCCGGCGCGCCCCGACCAGCAGCTCATCGGCGTCCGTACGGGCCTTCTCCACACGGGAGTTGCCCTCCACCGTCGCCGCGGACACGATCCGCTCGGCCTCGCTGCGGGCCGCGCCCACCATCGAGTCGGCCTGGCCCTCCGCGTCCGCGGTGGTCTGCTGCGCCTGCTGCCGCGCCTCCGCGAGCAGCTTGTCCGCCTCGGCCGCCGTCTCCGAGATGAGCGTGTCGACCTGCTCGGCCGCCTCCGAACGCCGCTTGTTGGCCTCGGCGCGCGCCTCGTCCAGCGTCCGCTCGGACTCCTCGCGCGCGGCACCCGTCAGCCGCTCGGCCTCGGTCTCCGCCTCCGACCTGACCCGGTCGGCCTCGGCGCGCATCCGCTCCGCGTGCCGCTGCGCCGAACCGACCGTCTCCGCCGCCTCGGCCCGCAGCCGCTCCGCGTCGTCGGTCGCGTCCGCGATCAACTGCTCGGCGTTCGCCACCGCTTCGGCGCGGACCCGGTCCGCCTCCGCGACCGTCTCGGTCTGCAGCCGCTCCGCCTCGGAACTCGCCTCGGTGATCAGGGTGTCGGCCTGCGTCGCCGCGTCCGACCGGATGCGGTTGGCGTCCTCGCGGGCGTCCGCCCGGGTCCGCGACGCGGCCTGGTCGGCCTCCGCCAGCTTGTCCGACGCCTCGGTGCGCACCCGCTGCGCGTACTCGGCGGCCTCCGAGCGGAGCCGCTCCGACTCCTCGGCCGCCTCGGCGACCGTGTGCTCCGCGAGCCCCCGCGCCGCCTCGGACTCCTCGTTCGCCTCCCGGCGCAGCCGCGTCGCGTCCTCGCTGGCCCGCTCCCGCTCGGCGTAGGCGTCGGTGCGGACCCGGTCCGCCTCCTCCTCGGCCTCCCGACGGGTACGGTCCGCCGCGTGCTCGGCGGCCGAGCGCAGCCCGGCGATCTCCTCCTGCGCCTGCTCCTGCAGCCCGCTGACGGAGTCCCGTACCTGCTGAGCGTGGGTCTCGGCGGCGGACACCATCTCGGTGGCCCGCCGGTCCGCCTCCTCGACCAGCCGGACCGCCTCGGCCTGCGCCTCCTCGACGCGGGTGCGCGCCGAGGCCAGCAGTTCCTCGCTCTGCTCGCGGGCCCGCTCGCGCTCCTGGTCCGCCTCCTCACGGGCGGCACCGAGCAGTTCCTCCGCCTCGCGGCGACGCCGGGCGGCCTCCTCCTGGGCGGCGGCCAGCGTCTCGGACGCCTCCGTGCCGAGCCGCTCGGCGGCGGCCTGCGCCTCCGCGCGCACCCGGTCGGCGGTGTCCTGCGCCTCGGCCTTGAGCCGCTCGGCCTCGGCCGCGGCCTCGGACCGCAGCCGTACGGCCACCGACTCGCCCTCGGCACGCGAGGCGGACGCGTCCGCGGCGGCCTCGTCGCGCAGCCGCTCGGCCTCGGTCTCGGCCTGCTGCTGGAGCGTACGGATGCGCTCGGCGGCCTCCGCGCGCAGCCGCTCGGACTCCTCACCGGCCTCGCGCCGGATACGGGACGCCTCCTCGCGGGCCTCGGTGAGCGCCTGCTCCGCCGAGTCCAGCCGTTCCTGCGTCTCGGTCTGCAGCCGGGTCAGCTCACCGGCGGCCTCCTCGCGGCGCGCCTCGGCGGCCTTCTCGGCCTCCTCGCGCAGCTCGCGCGCGGCCTTCTCGGCGTCCGCCCCGACCGTCTCGGCCCGCTCCTCGGCCTCGGCCTTGAGCCGCTCGGCCTCCTTGCGGGTGCGCTCCAGGGTCTCCTCGGCCTGACGGCGCAGCGAGGTCGCCCGCTCGATGGCCTCGGTGCGGACCTTCTCGCTGTCGGTGGTCGCGCTCTTGCGCAGCTCGTCCGCGTCCGCCTTGGCCTTGCCGAGGAGTTCCTCGGCGGACTTCGCCGCCTCCTCGATCTGGGTGACCGCCTCCCGGCGGGCCTCGGCGCGGATCGAGTCGCCCTCGGTGACCGCGTCGGCGCGCAGCTGCTCGGCCTCGCCGCGCAGCCGACGGGCCTCCTCCTGCAGCTCGACCGTCTTGGCGCGGTACTCCTTGGTGTCGTCCTTCGCCGTGCCCTTGAGCCCCTCGGCGATGTCGTGCGCCTCGGCACGCAGCCGGTCCGCCTCCGCCTCGGCCTCCGAGCGGATGCGCTCGGCCTCCTCGGTGGCGGCCTTGGTGGTCTTGCGGGCGTCCTCGGCGGCCTTGTTCAGGACCTCCTCGGCGGTCCGGGCGGCCTTGGACAGCTGGCTGGCCGTCTCCTCGGCGGTGGCGCTGCGGGCGTTCTCCCCGGCCTCCGCGAGGATCTTCTCCGCCTCCGCGCGGGCGTCCGCGACCTGCTGCTCGGCGTCCGCCTTGGTGGCCTCGGCCTCCTTGGTGGCCTCGCTGACCAGCCGGGCGACCTGCTCCTTGGCGGTGCGGGTCCGGGTCTCGTTGGCGGCCTCGGCGTTGGACAGCGCCTTGGAGGCGGCCTCCTTGGCCTCGGCGACCAGCTTCTCCGCCTCGGACCGGGCACTGCGCAGCGAGCGCTCGGCCTCCGCCATCCGCTCCTCGGCGCTCCGGCTCAGCTCGGCGGCCTGACGGCGCGCGGCGTCCGACTCGCTGGCGGTGGACGTACGCAGCTGCTCGGCGTGGTCGGTGGCCTCCTGGGCCTGCGAGGAGGCGGCGTTCAGCAGCCGCTCGGCGTCCGTGCGGGCGCGGCGCAGGATCTGCTCGGCCTCGCCGCGGGCGGACTCGGCGTCGGTGCGCAGCCGCTCACGGGCCTCGTGGGTCAGCCGCTCGGCCTCGGCACGGGCGGCGGCCATGGCCTGCTCGGCCTCGGCACGCGACTCGTCCAGCAGCCGCCGGGCCTGCTGCTCGGTGCGGGCACGCAGCTGCTCGGCCCAGGCCACGTTCTCGTTGACGTGGGACTCGACGGTCTGGCGGCGCTCGGCCAGCTCCTGGTCCAGCTGCTGGCGGCGGGTGACCGCCTCCTGGTGCAGCTCCGCCTGGAGCCGGGCGGAGTGCTCGGCGTGCTCCTGGAGGATGCGCTGGGTCTGCGCGCGGGCCTGGCTCAGCTCACGCTCGGCGTCCTGCCGCAACTGGTCGGCCTGCACCTGGGCGTTGCGGAGCAACTGCTCGGCCTGATAGCCGATGTCGCCGCCGTCGTAGGCGGGACGGGTCATCAGGGTGCGGCGCGCCTCGTGCAGCTTGGCGCGCAGCACCTCGACCTGGTAGCCGAGGTCCTCGGCGTGCTGGATCGCCTTTTCCCGCTCGGTCTTCAGCCGCTTCATCTCGGCCTCGAACCGAGAGAGGTGGTCGACGTCAGCCGCCGGCTCTCGCTCCTGGCTCTCGTAGCCCCGCACTGCGCGGTCCCATCCGTCCCCTGGTGAATTTCTCCGACGAGCACCGTCCATCCGCCGGACGGGGCCCTCCGGGGAATGGTGTCAGATCAACGGCGGAGCACGGGCTGGTGCCCCGACGCTCGTCCCCCGAAACCCGGACCCCGGCATCGGTCGTCCCCCGTGTTCGGGGACGACCGCCCCCAACCCTACCGGCCCTTATGTACGAAGGTCAGTGCTCAGGTGACTCAACTGCCGCCGATGTGACCAGTTCTGTCAGGACTCCATGGCAATCCTTGGGGTGCAGGAAGGTGATCCGGGACCCCATGGAACCGATGCGGGGCTCGTCGTACAGGACGCGTACGCCCTTGTCGCGGATGTCCGCGGCGTCCGCGTCCACGTCCGCCGTGCCGAAGGCGATGTGGTGGACGCCCTCGCCGTTCTTGGCCAGCCACTTGCCGACCGCGGAGTCCGCCCGCGTCGGCTCCAGCAGCTGGAGGTAGGAGGCGCCGCCGTCCGAGGTCTCGTTGATCTTGAGCATGGCCTCGCGCACGCCCTGCTCCTCGTTCACCTCGGTGTGGAACACCTCGAAGCCGTAGGTCGTCCGGTAGAACTCGACGGTGGTGTCGAGGTCGTGGCAGGCGATCCCGATGTGGTCGATTCGCGTCAGCATGGTTTCAGTGCAGCGCCCCGGAGGTGGTTACGCAACGTGCGCGCGATCACACCGTAAGAGCGGTGACGGGCTCCGGTGACGGTCAGTACATTCGAAGTAAACCCTCGTTCACTCCTCGGCTGTGCAGGCCGGTAACCGGTAAGGGGATCGCAGCTCATGTCTTCTGGAACGACCACCTCAGTGATCGTCGCGGGCGCTCGGACGCCCATGGGACGGTTGCTCGGTTCGCTGAAGTCCTTCTCGGGTGCCGACCTGGGCGGTTTCGCCATCAAGGCCGCCCTCGACCGCGCCGGGATCAGCGGCGACCAGGTCCAGTACGTGATCATGGGCCAGGTGCTCCAGGCGGGTGCCGGTCAGATCCCGGCCCGCCAGGCGGCCGTCAAGGCCGGTATCCCGATGAACGTCCCGGCGCTCACCGTCAACAAGGTCTGCCTCTCCGGTCTGGACGCGATCGCGCTGGCCGACCAGCTCATCCGCGCGGGTGAGTTCGACATCGTGGTCGCGGGCGGCCAGGAGTCCATGACCAACGCCCCGCACCTGCTGCCCAAGTCCCGAGAGGGCTTCAAGTACGGCGCGATCGAGATGCTGGACTCGATGGCCCACGACGGGCTGACCGACTCCTTCGAGAACATCGCCATGGGCGAGTCGACCGAGAAGCACAACACCCGCCTCGGCATCGGCCGGGCCGCGCAGGACGAGATCGCCGCGCTGTCCCACCAGCGGGCCGCCGCCGCGCAGAAGAACGGCCTGTTCGAGGCCGAGATCACCCCGGTGGAGATCCCGCAGCGCAAGGGCGACCCGGTGCTGTTCAGCAAGGACGAGGGCATCCGCGGGGACACCACCGCCGAGTCGCTCGGCCGCCTGCGGCCCGCCTTCGCCAAGGACGGCACCATCACCGCCGGGTCCGCCTCGCAGATCTCCGACGGCGCCGCCGCGGTGGTCGTGATGAGCAAGGCCAAGGCAGAGGAGCTGGGCCTGGAGTGGCTGGCGGAGATCGGCGCGCACGGCAATGTCGCCGGTCCCGACAACTCGCTGCAGTCCCAGCCCTCCAACGCCATCCACCACGCGCTGGGCAAGGAGGGGCTGACCGTCTCCGACCTCGACCTCATCGAGATCAACGAGGCGTTCGCGGCGGTCGCCGTGCAGTCAATGGACGACCTCGGGGTGTCCACGGAAAAGGTGAACGTCAACGGCGGCGCCATCGCCCTCGGTCACCCGATCGGCATGTCCGGCGCCCGGCTGGTGCTGCACCTGGCGCTGGAGCTGAAGCGCCGGGGCGGCGGCGTGGGCGCGGCCGCGCTGTGCGGTGGCGGCGGCCAGGGTGACGCGCTGATCGTGCGGGTACCTCGGGCCTGAGGTCCTTCTTTCCGACGGTGTGAGTGAACGGAGCAGTTTGATGCGGGACGTCTCCTCTCTGGTGGCCGAGGCCAGGGAAGGCCGGCCCCGGGCCGTGGCCCGGTTGATTTCCCTGGTCGAGGGGGCGTCCCCGCAGCTCCGGGAGGTGATGGCGGCACTCGCCCCGTTGACCGGCAACGCCTACGTGGTCGGTCTGACCGGCTCGCCCGGCGTCGGCAAGTCCACCTCCACCTCCGCGCTGGTCACCGCGTACCGCAAGCAGGGCAAGCGGGTCGGCGTCCTCGCCGTCGACCCGTCCTCGCCGTTCTCCGGGGGCGCGCTGCTCGGCGACCGGGTGCGGATGTCCGACCACGCCTCCGACCCCGGCGTCTACATCCGCTCCATGGCCACCCGCGGCCACCTCGGGGGGCTCGCCTGGGCCGCCCCGCAGGCGATCCGGGTGCTGGACGCGGCGGGCTGCGACGTGATCCTGGTCGAGACGGTCGGCGTCGGCCAGTCCGAGGTGGAGATCGCCTCCCAGGCGGACACCAGCGTGGTGCTGCTGGCGCCGGGCATGGGCGACGGCATCCAGGCGGCGAAGGCCGGAATCCTGGAGATCGGTGACGTCTACGTCGTCAACAAGGCCGACCGGGACGGCGCCGACGCCACCGCCCGCGAGCTGAACCACATGCTCGGCCTCGGCGAGGCCCGCGGCCCTGGTGCCTGGCGCCCCCCGATCGTCAAGACGGTCGCCGCCCGCGCCGAAGGCATCGACGAGGTCGTGGAGGCCCTGGAGAAGCACCGGGCCTGGATGGAGGAGCACGCCGTCCTCGCCGAGCGCCGCCGCGCCCGTGCGGCCCGCGAGGTCGAGACCATCGCGGTCACCACCCTCCGCGAACGCATCGGCGACCTCCACGGCGACCGCCGCCTCTCCGCCCTCGCCGACCGCATCGTCACCGGCGACCTCGACCCGTACCGCGCGGCGGACGAACTGGTCGAGGGTCTTACCCAGGGCTGAGGCCCGCTGCTAGCTTGACCGGCATGTTCCTCCTCCTGGCATAGAGCGCACCCCTCGCGCCCGCGCGGCTCCCCACCGGAGCCCCGCGCGGCGCACCGGTGCCCTCGTCCCGCCTCCCGTGAGGAACCCCGCGCATGTCCGCGCCCGCTTCCGCGCGCCCCGCCGCGCCGTCCTACGCCGCCGTCCTCCGCGTCCCGCACGCCCGCCGCACCTTCGCCACCGCCCTGGTGGGCCGCCTGTCCTACGGGACGGTCCCGCTCTCGCTGCTGCTCGCCACCCAGCGCGCCACCGGCTCGTACGCGGCCTCCGGCGCGGTGCTCTCCCTGTACGGCGCCGCCGTGGTCCTCCTGACCCCGGCCCGCGCCTCCCTGGTGGACCGGCACGGCGCCCGGCGCGCCCTGTTTCCGCTGGCCGTCGCCCACGGGGCACTGCTCGGCGTGCTCGCCGCGCTCACCTGGCGGCCGGGCGCACCGGTGCCGCTGATCGGCGCCGCCGCCGTCCTCGCGGGCGCCTGTGCTCCGCCGCTGGGGCCGACCATGCGGGCGGTGTGGTCCGCACTCCTCGCCGACCGGGATCTGCTGCGGCGTGCGTACAGCCTCGACGGGGTCGCCGAGGAGCTGCTGTTCGTGTCCGGTCCCGCCCTGGTGGGCGTCCTGATCGCCTGCACGGCCCCGGCGTCCGGGGTGCTGCTCGGGGCGCTGCTCATGGTCGTGGGGACCGCCGCCTTCGTCACCTCCCCGGCGATGACGGGGCCCCGGCCCCGGCCCCGGCCCCGGACCGGGGGCGGTCGGCGTCGCGGTGGCGTACGGGGGCTCGCGGCGCCGGTCGCGGTGGCGGCGGGGACGGGGCTCGCCCTCAGTGGGGTGGAGCTGCTGGTGCTGGCCCATGTCGGCGAGCACTCCGGCGACACCGACCTGGTCCCCTGGGTGCTGGGCGCCCTCTCGGTGGGCAGCGCGCTGGGCGGGCTGGCTAACGGGGCGATCGACTGGCGCGGCTCCGCCCGGTCCCGTCTCCTCGGCTTCGCGGTGGCCCTCGGCCTGACGATCGCGGTGGCGGGACTGGCGCCCGGCGTGCCGACACTCGCGGTGGCCATGACGGCTGCGGGTGCCTTCATCGCCCCGGCGCTCACCACGGCCTACCTGCTGGCGGACGAGTCGGCGCCCGCGAGCGACCGCACCCGGGCCGGGGCCTGGGTGAACATGGCGGTCAACGCGGGCAGTTCGGCCGGGGGCCTGACCACCGGCGCCCTCCTCGGCCACCTTCCCCTGCCCCTCTGCTTCGCCCTGACGGGTGCCACCGCGCTGGCCTCGGCCGCAGTGGCCCTGGTGAGCGGGAGCCGGAAGGACCTCGCGGAGGCGTGAGCCGCGGACGCCTGTCCCCGGCCCCGGACAGCCGAGCGCCCCGCCCCCCCTCGCGCCGGTGCGGTGCGTCGGGTGGGCGGGGCGGTCACCTCGCATCAGGTGAGCGGGCGCGCGGGATCGCCGCGGGCCCGGTGGGCGGCTACGGGCGGCCGCGTTGGTCGCGGAGGTGCTCCGCGATGGGCTTCAGGGACTTGTCGAGGTCCTGGAGGGCGTCGGGGGAGAGGAGGTCGATGAAGTGGCGGCGGACGGAGGCCACATGGTGCGGGGCCACCTTCCGCATCGTCTCCAGACCGTGCTCGGTCAGGACGGCGAAGAGGCCGCGCCGGTCCGACTCGCAGTTCTCCCGGCGGACCAGGTCCGCGTTCTCCATGCGCGTGATCTGATGCGAGAGGCGGCTCTTGGACTGCATGGTCGCGCCCGCCAGGTCGCTCATCCGCATCCGCATGTCTTCCGACTCGGACAGATTGACGAGGATCTCGTAGTCGTTCATCGTCAGGCCGAACGGCTGTAGATCCTTTTCGAGCTGGTACGTCAACAGCCTGTTGACCTCCAGGTGGGTGCGCCAGGCGCACTGCTCCGCATCGGTCAGCCAGTGCGTGGCCGTCTCGGTCTCCATGAATGAAGTCTACCTAAGAAGTTGAATGGCGAACTACTCTGGGTGATGTGACTGTGCGCACGCGTTCGACGTCACACTCCGCAGACTACCGCTCACAGCCCGAAGCGACGCTGGAGGTCTCCCAGCTGTCCGGGAAGGCGCGGTACCCCGGAAGCCCCCGTTCCGGGCCCCATCGGCCCCGCTGCGCCCCCTCCGGGTACCCCCGGCTCGGACGGAACAGCCCCCGTCGGCTGCTCGGCCATCAACGTCTCGCTGGACTGGAGCAGCACCGTCCCCGCACCCGTGAACTCGAACTGGTGCTCCTCCCCGGAAGCCCCGCCGATCCCCGTCATCGCACGTAGACCGCCCATCACGCCGGTGAGATAGGAGTGGTCGTAGTGATGGCAGGGGGAGGGGCAGTCGGCCCAGCCGACCAGGGCCTGCGGGTCCACCCGGATCGGCGGCTCCATGAAGACCACCGGGCCGTTCGAGGCGGCGACGAACTTTCCGGTTCCGATGAGCGTCAGAAACCCCGGCACGATCGACTGTTTGAGTGCCAAGCTTGGCTGAAAAGCGATCAAGTTGCCCGCGCGAACGGTCAGGTTGCCCTGATCCAGATCGTATGAATTCACGTCGAAGGCCCGGTCGGCGAGGAGCATCTTGCCCGAGCCCTCCGCCACCACCCAGTCGCTCGCGTGCAGTGGCGAATGGAACGAGGTCCGCACCAGCCGGTCCAGCCGGCCGTGCCCGATGCCGTTGAAGTCGATCGACCCGTAGTAGGCGATCATCTTCCCCTTCTGCAGGAACCACTGGCTTCCCTTGAGCTCCACGCAGAAGGTGTACGGGTTCACGTTGTCGTCGACGGGGAGCGTCATCGGGTCGAAGACCACCGGACCGGCCGCCGGGCCCCCCGCGCTCGCGTAACTGCTCACAGCTTCTCCTCCGACGCCTGGACGTACACCGTGCCGCTGCCGCTCAGCTCCAGCTGGAACGCCTCGCCGGAGCCGCGGCCCACCATGTCGCGCCAGCCCAGCGCGGTGGACAGCTTGTTGCGCACGTCGCCGTGATGGGCGACGTACGCCTGGGGGTCGACATGGACCGGGCGCTGCGGGGTGATCGGCACCTCGAAGACCCCGCCGTGCGCCATCACCGCGACCGCGCCATGGCCCTGGAGGGTGGTGGTGAACAGGCCCTGGCCGGTCGCCTGGCCGCGCACCAGGCCCATCACCCCGCCCTGCGAGCCGAGGAACATGGTGCCCTGCCGGAGCGAGCCCTCGAAGGCGAGCAGCCGGTCCGCCTCCACGTACAGGGTGTCGCCGGTGAGGGTGATGACATGGACGTGGTGCCCGCCGTGCCCGAACAGGACCGTGCCGCTGCCCTCCACCGTCATCAGCGGAGCCGCCTCCCCGGCCACCCGGCGCCCGAGCATCGACATGACCCCGCCCTGGCCGCTCTGCATGTTCGGGGTGAAGGACACCTCGCCGGTGTACGCCAGCATCGCCCCGCGCTGGCTGAACAGCCGCTGCCCCGGCGCCACCCGGGCCTCGACCATCTTGGAGTTGATCTCCCGCAAGCTCATCTCACAGATCCCCCGCGATCGTGTTCCGCTCGCTGGGCTGCACATAGACCAGCCCGTCGCCCTCGAAGCGGATCTGGAACGCCTCCCCGCCGCCCTCGCCCATGAGGGTGCGGAAGGTGACGCCGGACTGGAAGGACTGCCGGACGTTCCCCTGGTGCGCGATGTAGGCGCCCGGGTCGACGGTCAGCGGGTACTGCGGGCTGACCCGGAGCACCACCGCGGGACCGTCGGACAGGATCGCGGCCTGCCCGGTGCCCTCCACGGTCGTGGTGAAGAGGCCGTTGCCCTGCGAGGCGCCGCGCAGCCCGGTGAAGCTGGTGCCCGTGCGCAGCCCGCCGTCGGTCGCCAGCAGGTTGCTCGACTCCACGTACAACGTGTCGCCGCGCAGGCCGACGAGATTGATCTCGGACGCCCGGTCCGCGAACCAGCAGGTCCCCTGTCCCCTCACCTCCATCACCGTCATCTGCTCGCCGGTGATGCGCCGCGTCACCATCCCGCGCAGCCCCTCACCGCCGCCGCTCAGCTTCTTGAAGGCCATCTGTCCGTCGTACGCGACCATCGAGCCGTTCTTCGCCTTCACGGCGTCCCCGGTCACGTCGACGGCGAGGACCTTGCTTCCCTGCAGTCGGAACATCGCCACCCCGTGAAAGTAGCCTCCGGCCGGGTGGAGAGAACAGGGCCCCTGGGTGGAGAACGACCCTGAGCACACCCCTAGGGGCATTGTTTGCCACAATGGAGCAAGCTTGTGCTTCCGTTCACAAAGCGGATCATGAGCCCCCCCGCCCTCCGCCAAAGTTCCCCCGAAGGTGACCCGTGGACCTCAAGACCGCATCCGCCATCCGCCGCCTCCGCCTGGTCTCGGCGCCGGAGGCCGTGTCCTTCCTGATCCTGCTGCTGTGCTCGGTGCTGAAGCGGACCACGGACTTCAACGCGGTCCCCGTGATGGGCGCGATCCACGGTGTGCTCTTCGTCCTGTACGTGATCTTCTGGCTGGACGCCTGGAACCGGACCAAGTGGAGCTTCGGCACCGCCGCCCTCTACTTCGTCCTCTCGGTCCTGCCCACCGGCGGCTTCTTCGCCGAGCGCAAGCTGCGCCGCGAGTCCGAGAACGCCGTCATCGCGGCCCGCGCCCGCGAGGAAGGAACCGTGAACGCATGATCGTCGCCTTCTCCGTGACGCCCCTCGGCGTCGGCGAGGACGTGGGGGAGTACGTCGCCGACGCCGTCCGCGTGGTCCGCGAGTCCGGGCTGCCGAACCGCACCGACGCCATGTTCACCTCCATCGAGGGCGAGTGGGACGAGGTCATGGACGTCGTCAAGCGCGCCGTGGCCGCCGTCGAGGCCCGCGCGCCCCGCGTCTCGCTCGTCCTCAAGGCCGACATCCGCCCCGGCGTCACCGACGGCCTCACCTCCAAGGTCGAGACGGTCGAACGCCACCTCGGCTCCTAGGGCGTATGCCGAAAGCCCGGCGCGCGCAGCCGCCGCGTCGGGCCGTTCGCGTACGCCCGGAACGAGGGCGGCCCTCCGCCGTGCGACGTAGGTCCGCTGCCGTGCGACGTAGGTCCGCCGCCCGATGTGGCAGGGCGCCGTACGCCCTAGCCTCCCCGCATGACGGCAGTCGATTCTCGTCCCAGCGGTCCCCGTAGCCCCGAGCGGCGCAAGCGCGAGGCGCTCGAACGCCTCGAGCGCGACAACGACGTATGGGTCGCCACGGCCGACGCCACCGGCGAGCCGTGCCTCGTCCCGCTGGCCTACTGGTGGGACGGCGCGGCGGTGTGGCTGGCCACCCGCGACACCAACCCCACCGGCCGCAACCTGCGCTCCACGGGCCGGGTCCGGCTCAGCTTCGGCCACACCCGCGACGTGGTCCTGGTCCACGGCACCACGCGCACGCTGACCCGCGAGGAGCTTCCCGCCGAGGTCGGGGACGCCTTCGCCGCCAAGGACGGCTGGGACCCCCGCGAGGACCACCCCTCGTACGTCTTCTTCCAGGTCACCCCGCATGTGCTGCAGGCGTGGGGAACGGTCTCCGAGATGGCCGGGCGAACCCTGATGCGCGACGGGAAATGGCTGGTCTAGGCGTCCGCCGGACGGTCCTCCGTCAGCCTCCCGACGCCAGGGCCATCCCCAACGGGGTCCGCTCGTACAGCACTTGGTGCCCGTACCGGCGGGACGTCAGCAGGCCGCTCTCGCGCAGGACCGTCAGGTGGGACGAGACGGAGGACGGGGCGAGGTCCAGGCGGTGGGCCAGGGCCGTGGTGGAGGCCGGGTCGTCCAGGGCCGCCAGTACCGCAGCGCGGTTGCGGCCCAGCAGGCGTACCAGCGCCTCGGGGGTCCGGGCGCCCGGCTCGGCCCACAGGCCGCCCACCCCGCGCGCCGGATAGACGAGCGTGGGCTGCCACGGCGGGTCGAAGCCGGTGATCACGTCCGGCCAGCAGAACACGCTCGGCATCAGCACCAGGCCCCGCCCGCCGAGCCTGCGCTCGTACACCCCGCCCGGCAGGGTCAGCGTGCGGCCGTCCCAGCTCAGCCGCGCGTCCAGCTCGGGCAGCAGCGTGCCGAGCCCGACCTCGGCGAGACGGCGCGAGTGGAAGGCCACGTCCGCCTCCAGCAGCGCCCGCAGCCGGGGCCACTCCGGCTCCACCAGCACCCGCCAGGCCACCTCCACGGCGTCCGCCAGCTCCCGCACCATCCGCACCGGGTCCGCCAGCCACGCCCGGCCCTGCTCCGAGTCGAGCGCGCCCGGGGTGCAGGCCAGCGAGCGGGCGGTGTCCGCGCGGGCCGCCTCCGGATCGGCCGCCCGTACCGCCGCGATCTCCTCCTCGAAGGTGGCCGCCGGACCGATCGGCGGCGCCCCGAGCCAGTCCGGGGAGTGGCCCCGGCGCGGCATCAGCAGCCAGAGCGGAGCGAGGTCCAGACTGGCCGCCGCGTCACGGATACGGCGCAGCCACGGGACGTGATAGCCGTGCCGGTCCGGGCGGCGCAGCGTGCGCACCGCGTCCTGCGTCTCCCACAGCGGGGACACGGCGAAGCGGCAGTTCAGGAAGTCGTCCTCGCCGAAGTGCATCTGCGAGGCCACGGCGTCCCCTCCCGGACATTCGGCTGGAGCCGAAACTCTACGTCGCCCGGCCCGGCCCCCGGCAGGCTGCCCGGCATGTCCGCACCGCCCAAGGCCCCGGCACCCGCCCGCACGGGATACCGCCACGTCCTCGCCGTCCCCGAGTTCCGCGCCCTCTTCGCCGCCCATGTGCTGTCCCTGCTCGGGACGGTCGTGGCCGAGATCGCGCTGTCCGTCCTCGTCTACGACCTCACCGGCTCGCCCCTGATGAGCGCGCTCGCCTTCGCGGCCGGTTTCCTGCCCTACGCCCTCGGCGGCACTCTGCTCGCCCCCGTCGCCGACCGCTTCCCGGCCCGGCGGGTGCTGGTGGTCTGCGACCTGGTGTGCGCCGCGTGCGTGGCGGCGATGGTGACGCCGGGCGCGGGCGTCGGCGTGCTGCTGGCGCTGCGCTGCTGCGTCGCCGTCGTCTCCCCGGTGTTCTCCGGCACCCGGATGGCGACCCTCGCGGACGTCCTCGGCGACGGCGACGCCTTCGTGCTCGGACGGTCCCTGATCCGGATCGTCTCGCAGAGCGCGCTGCTGGCCGGGTACGGGCTCGGCGGCCTGCTGCTGACCGCCGTCAGCCCCCGGCACGCCCTGCTGATCACCGTCGGCACCTTCCTCGCCTCGGCCATCCTGCTCCGCCTCGGCACGCGGCGCCGTCCGGCCCGGCGACGGCCGGAGCAGGTGAAGGGGGGCGGCACCCTCGCCCTCCTGCGGAACCGGCGTGTACTGGTGCTGCTCCTCGTCTTCTGGGTGCCCGCGATGTTCCTCGTCGTCCCCGAGGCGCTCGCCGCGCCCTACTCCGACACGCTCGGCGCGGGCTCCACCGGACTGGGCCTGCTGATGTGCGCGCTGCCCGTCGGCACGGTCGCCGGGGAGCTGTTCGCGGGGGCGCGGCTCGGGCAGGCCACCCGTGAGCGGATCGTGCTGCCGCTGCTCTGCCTCGCCGTCCTGCCGTACCTCGGCTACGCCCTGCGCCCCGGACTCTGGCCCTCCCTGCTGCTCCTGGCGCTCGCCGGGGCGTGCTCGGCGTACACCCTCGGGCTCGACCAGTGGTTCGTACGGGCGGTGCCGGAGGAGCTGCGCGGGCGGGCGATGACGCTGCTGAGCGCCGGGCTGATGACGATCCAGGGGGTGGGCATGGCGCTGGCGGGCGTGGGCGCCGAGGTCATCGGGGTGCGGGCGGCCGTGGTGGCGGCGGGAGTGGCGGGCACGGTGTGCTGTACGGCGCTCGCCGTGGCGTGCCGGGTGACCGAAAGCCGAGACGGGGCTGCCCGCGATATGACCGGCCGGTAGGGTCTGATGACGTGCCCAAGCCTCTCAGTCTCCCCTTCGACCCCATCGCCCGTGCCGACGAGCTCTGGAAGCAGCGCTGGGGAAGCGTGCCGTCGATGGCCGCGATCACCTCGATCATGCGGGCCCAGCAGATCCTGCTGGCCGAGGTCGACGCCGTGGTCAAACCGTACGGGCTGACCTTCGCGCGCTACGAGGCGCTGGTGCTGCTCACCTTCTCCAAGGAGGGGGAGCTGCCCATGTCCAAGATCGGCGAGCGGCTGATGGTCCACCCCACCTCGGTGACCAACACGGTGGACCGCCTGGTCAGGACCGGCCTGGTCGCCAAGCGCCCCAACCCCAAGGACGGCCGCGGCACCCTCGCCGTCATCACCGACAAGGGCCGCGAGGTCGTCGACGCCGCCACCCGCGACCTGATGTCCATGGACTTCGGCCTCGGCGCCTACGACGCGGAGAGCTGCGCCGACATCTTCACCCTGCTCCGCCCGCTGCGGGTGGCGGCGGGGGACTTCGAGGACGCCTGACCTGCGGGTCCTCGCGGGGGCCACCCTGGGGCAAGATCTCCCGGAACGCGTGGTTACGCTCGTACGCATGAAGAAGAGCGTGCTGACCCGCTACCGGGTGATGTCCTACGTCACCGGTGTGCTGCTGGTCCTGCTGACCCTGGGCGTGATCGCCAAGTACCTGCTCCACCTGAACGGCGCCGGCGACTTCACGCGGATCATCGGCATCGCCCACGGCTGGCTGTACGTCGTCTACCTGGTCTTCGCCTTCGACCTGGGCTCCAAGGCGAAGTGGCCGGTCGGCAAGCAGCTCTGGGTACTGATCGCGGGCACCATCCCGACCGCCGCGTTCTTCGTGGAGCGGAAGATCAGCCACGAGCTGGAGGCCAAGGTCGCGCAGCCGTCCCCGGCGGCCGTCAAGGCGTAACCGGAACCGCCGTACGTACTCGTACGGCGGTTTCCCATCGACATTTACTAGGACGTCCAAGTAAATTCGATGGTATGGACGCTCACGCGATCGAAGAAGGCCGCCGGCGGTGGCAGGGTCGGTATGACCGCGCGCGGAAGCGCGACGCGGATTTCAGCACGTTGTCCGGGGACGCGGTCGAGCCGGTGTACGGGCCCAGGCCGGGGGACGTGTACGAGGGGTTCGAGCGGATCGGGTGGCCGGGGGAGTACCCGTACACGCGCGGGCTGCACGCGACCGGGTACCGGGGGCGTACCTGGACCATCCGCCAGTTCGCCGGGTTCGGCAACGCGGAGCAGACCAACGAGCGGTACAAGATGATCCTCGCGGCGGGCGGCGGGGGTCTGTCGGTGGCGTTCGACATGCCGACGCTGATGGGCCGCGACTCCGACGACCCGCGCTCGCTCGGCGAGGTCGGGCACTGCGGGGTGGCCATCGACTCGGCCGCCGACATGGAGGTCCTGTTCGGGGACATCCCGCTCGGTGACGTCACCACCTCGATGACGATCAGTGGCCCCGCCGTCCCCGTCTTCTGCATGTACCTGGTCGCCGCCGAGCGCCAGGGCGTCGACCCGGCGGTGCTGAACGGCACGCTGCAGACCGACATCTTCAAGGAGTACATCGCCCAGAAGGAGTGGCTCTTCCAGCCCGAGCCGCACCTGCGCCTCATCGGCGACCTGATGGAGCACTGCGCGGCGGGCATCCCCGCCTACAAGCCGCTCTCCGTCTCCGGCTACCACATCCGCGAGGCCGGTTCGACGGCCGCGCAGGAGCTGGCGTACACCCTCGCGGACGGCTTCGGGTACGTCGAGCTGGGCCTCTCCCGCGGTCTCGACGTGGACGTCTTCGCACCCGGCCTCAGCTTCTTCTTCGACGCCCACCTGGACTTCTTCGAGGAGATCGCCAAGTTCCGCGCCGCCCGCCGCATCTGGGCCCGCTGGATGCGGGACGTGTACGGGGCGAAGACCGACAAGGCGCAGTGGCTCCGCTTCCACACCCAGACCGCCGGGGTCTCGCTGACCGCGCAGCAGCCGTACAACAACGTCGTCCGCACCGCCGTGGAGGCGCTCGCGGCCGTGCTCGGCGGCACCAACTCGCTGCACACCAACGCCTTGGACGAGACCCTCGCGCTGCCCAGCGAGCAGGCGGCGGAGATCGCGCTGCGCACGCAGCAGGTGCTGATGGAGGAGACCGGCGTCGCCAACGTCGCGGACCCGCTGGGCGGTTCCTGGTACATCGAGCAGCTCACCGACCGCATCGAGGCGGACGCCGAGAAGATCTTCGAGCAGATCAAGGAGCGGGGCCTGCGCGCCCACCCCGACGGGCAGCACCCCATCGGCCCCATCACCTCCGGCATCCTGCGCGGCATCGAGGACGGCTGGTTCACCGGCGAGATCGCCGAGTCCGCCTTCCGCTACCAGCAGTCCCTGGAGAAGGGCGAGAAGCGGGTCGTCGGCGTCAACGTCGCCACCGGCTCCGTCACCGGCGACCTGGAGATCCTCCGCGTCAGCCACGAGGTCGAGCGCGAGCAGGTCCGCGCCCTGGCCGACCGCAAGGCCGCCCGCGACGACACGGCCGTACGCACGTCCCTCGACGCCATGCTGGCCGCCGCCCGCTCCGGCGCCAACATGATCGAGCCCATGCTGGAAGCGGTCCGCGCGGAGGCCACCCTCGGCGAGATCTGCGGGGTGCTGCGCGACGAGTGGGGGGTGTACACCGAGCCGGCCGGGTTCTAGAGCCCGTCTCGTGGCTCCCGCGAGCCCCGGGCCGCGTCAACTCGCCGGTCGCCCCGGCGGGGTGAGGTCCGGGGCCGGGGCGGACAGGCCCAGGAGCAGGATGTGGGTGAAGCCCCGTGCCCACTCCTCGTCCGCCGGTTTGCCGCTGACCAGGGTGCGGTGGACCACCGCGCCCGCCGCCATGTCGAAGATCAGGTCGACCGTGCGCGCGGACTCCTCCGGGTCGGCTTCCGGCGGGAGTTCGCCGCGCTCCTGGGCCCGCGCCCGCCCGGCGAGCACCAGCCGCTTCTGCCGCTCCACGATCGAGGTGCGCACCCGCTCGCGCAGGGCGTCGTCGCGCGTGGACTCCGCGACCACGCCCATCAGCCCGCACTTGGCCTCCGGACGGTTCAGGATCGCCGCGAACTGGAGCACCACGCCCTCGATGTCGGCCGCCAGTGAACCCCGGTCGGGCAGCACCAACTCGTCGAACAACTCCGCGACCGCGTCCACCACCAGCTCGTGCTTGCCCGACCAGCGGCGGTAGAGCGTCGTCTTCGCCACCCCGGCCCGCGCGGCCACGTCCGACAAGGTGAGCCCGGACCAGCCCAGTTCCACCAGCGACTCCCGCGTGGCGGCCAGGATCGCGGCATCCGCGGCGGCACTGCGCGGGCGCCCGGTACGACTGGCGGGGGTGCGGCTCTGCATGGACACGACCCTAATGGGCGACGCCGTCCCCGTCGTGAGGGAGATCACCGGAAACCGCTGTCGCGGAACCCCCCACTGCTATTACGCTACGACTCGTAGCGAAAGCTCGTGACGGACGTACACGGGCGACGACCACTGGCGTGGGGTGGGGACCCGGCGCCGACCCGCGATCGCCGACCACGATCGCTTTTTTCCTTCATACGCCGGAACGGGGGAGGATAGACGCATGCAGCCACGGAACATGTCCATGAGCGGCGTCGTCGACCTCGCCGCGGTGAAGGCGGCCCAGGAGGCCAAGGCCAAGGCGGAGCAGGCGCGCGCCGAAGCCGCCCGCCATGGCGGCGCCGGTGCGGTGTCGCCGGCCGACCTCGTCATCGACGTCGATGAGGCGGGCTTCGAGCAGGAAGTCCTCCAGCGCTCCGCCGAAGTCCCGGTCGTCATCGACTTCTGGGCCGAATGGTGTCAGCCCTGCAAGCAGCTCAGCCCGGTGCTGGAGCGGCTGGCCGTCGAGTACGACGGGCGCTTCCTGCTCGCCAAGGTCGACGTCGACGCCAACCAGATGCTGATGCAGCAGTTCGGGGTCCAGGGGATTCCGGCCGTCTTCGCGGTCGTCGCGGGGCAGGCGCTCCCGCTCTTCCAGGGCGCGGCCGACGAGCAGCAGATCCGGGAGACCCTCGACCAGTTGATCCAGGTCGCCGAACAGCGCTTCGGCCTGACCGGTCTGACCGTCGACCCGGACGCGGTTCCGGGCGCCGCCCCCGCGGCCGAGGCGCCGGAGGGGCCGTACGACGCCCTGCTGGCGGCCGCGGTCCAGGCGCTGGACGCGGGTGACCTGGGCGGTGCCGTCCAGGCGTACAAGAACGTGCTCAACGACGACCCGGCCAACACCGAGGCCAAACTCGGTCTCGCGCAGGCCGAGTTGCTCCAGCGGGTCCAGAACCTCGACCCGCAGGCGGTGCGCAAGGACGCGGCCGAGAAGCCCGGCGACGCCGACGCCCAGATCGCCGCCGCCGACCTGGATCTGGTGGGCGGTCATGTCGAGGACGCCTTCGGCCGTCTCATCGACACCGTGAGCCGTACGGCCGGTGACGACCGGGACGCGGTGCGCCGTCGGCTGCTGGAGCTGTTCGAGGTCGTGGGCGCCGACGACCCGAGGGTGGTGGCCGCGCGCAGGGCGCTTGCGCGGGCG
Organism: Streptomyces sp. NPDC002176; assembly: GCF_044903645.1. NCBI lineage: Bacteria > Bacillati > Actinomycetota > Actinomycetes > Kitasatosporales > Streptomycetaceae > Streptomyces > Streptomyces sp. NPDC002176. The sequence goes on along the minus strand of NZ_JBJDQW010000002.1, from coordinate 354,983 downwards.
CTGTTCTGACTCCGTGTCGGACGACGGGGCGCGTGATGCCGGGCTCGCCGAATGGCCGATCTGATGCCTGAGAGATCACGCTTTACCAAAACTTGGTAAACCCGCCTGCTGTTACTGCGAGTAAGCCAGAGCCGTTGATCTGTCCGGCTTGGTCCGGGGTTCAACGGCTTTGCTCTGCCCAGTGATGGCACGGTCTGTCGCCCTCCGAGACCAGTGGGTCGTTGTTCGGTTATCGCGCCGTTACTAGCCGGTAACGGCGCCCCTTGTGCGGGCGGCGAGAATGCACCACGATCGGCCACGCTCGGTCCATTTCCGCACCCCGGCAACCGGTCGGGAAGCGGGAGACTCTGGGTCCCCACCGAGCAGAGCCGGCGGCAGTGGCGCCGGCTCTGGGGCAGGGGGGTCTTCGCCGTCCCGGTGAAGCCTGTCCCGAAGGTTGTGCGTGATGTGCGTCAGGCGCGACCAGTGGTTGTCGCTCGGGGGTGAACGCCGGTTGTTCGGGCGCGGGTTCGTGCCGAAGAGCACGGGCGCTCCCCTTCCCGAGGACGTAGCACTTCTCCCATCCCTGCCCGGCCGAGCCGCCCGATGGGGCGATTCCGGGACAGGAGATGTACGTCCGAGAAGGAGGAAATATGGAGTCCCAGGTGCGTGGCGGGACCAGATGGAAGCGCTTCGCTGTGGTCATGGTGCCCAGCGTCGCCGCGGCAGCGTGTGTCGGTGTGGGTCTCGCGCAGGGTGCCCTCGCGGCGTCCTTCAGCGTCTCCGGCCAGGAGTTCAAGGTCGGCGCCCAGCATCTGCACGGTGAGGGCTTCGCCCAGTACGGCGGTATCGACAGCGGTTACACGACGACCGAGGGCAAGGACAAGACCGTTCGTCCGGTCGCGATCTCCTCGTTCGACACCGCCGAGATCACCAAGATGTGCCAGTCCGTCAAGACGGAGATTCCCCTCATAGGGAAGACGATCTACCTCCGTCTGGACGCCGGACCGGACGACAAGCACAAGGTCGAGGCGAAGAACCTCTACATCGACGTCGCCCAGCTCGACGCCAATGCGGAGTTCCACAACATCGACATCGGTGTCGCGGTCAAGGACAAGACCCGTGGCCCGGCCGTCAAGGACCAGTCCACCCTGCCGGGCGGCTTCGCCCAGCAGGCGGAGTCGGCCGACCTCTACGGCGTCGAGCAGACGGCGTGGGCGACCACGGCGGGCACCTTCAAGCTCAACGGCCTGAAGATGCGCCTCGGCACCGACGCCAAGATGGAGTGCTACTGACGGCTCCGGCCCCCGGGCCATTCCCGGCCGGCTGAGCCGTGACCGGGAGGGGGCGGGGGAGCGCGAGCTTCCCCGCCCTCTGTCCCGTCGCTCCACCCCGGTCCGGTGCCGCGCACCGGGCCCCACACCGCAGACTCACACCTTCCGGCTTCTCCACGCATACGGCCTAGCCGGTATGAACTACCACCGGACCCAGGGAGCTGTTTTCCATGAGTGCCGAGACTCCGGTCCAGAGCGTCGGGAATTTCACCCGGCTCCGCCTGCGATTCCGTGACTGGCGGGGTGGCCGGCCGTTCTGGGCGGGTCTGTTCACCTTGCTCGGCGGACTGCCGATCGCCTACTTCCCCTACGCCACGCTCAAGCTGGGCACCATGGCGGTCTCCATGGCGACCACCGCGGGCGCCGGTTCGCTGATCATCGGGATTCTCCTGGTCACCCTTGGCCTGACCATGTGGTTCCAGCAGGCCACCCGGATCTTCGCGGGCGTCGCGGCGATCCTGCTGGCGCTGGTGTCCCTGGTGGTCTCCAACATCGGTGGCTTCATCGTCGGCTTCGTACTGGCAATGCTCGGCGGGGCGTTGTCCATCGCCTGGGCGCCGGCCAGGAAGGCGGCCCCGGTCACCGGGGAGGCCCCGGCCGACGGCACCACGGGGTACGTCCCGGCTCCGCGCGCGGGCGACGAGCACGCCCCGCTGTCCGAGGGCGCAGCCGCGCAGAGCGCCCGGACCGACGACTCCAACGGGGGGTACCGTGTCGGCTGACGAGGCCCGCGGTCAGAACGCGGCGACGACGCCGGAGCAGGAGAGAACCGGGCCGCGCCACGCCGCCCAGCGCAAGCCGCTGATGACCCGGCTGCACATGCCGGCCGGCAAGGCGATAGCCATGGCCGCGATGCCGACGGCCGTGCTCATGGGCATGGGGTTCACGCCGACGCTGGCCGTCGCCCGTGACCAGCCGCCCAACGCGAAGCTGGCGGACGAGTACAAGGACTGCGTGGCCGCCCTCGACGGCGACCAGGCCGACGCGTCGGCCAGCCCCTCACCGTCCGCGAGCGAGTCCAAGGACGCCAATGACGACGGCGCCAAGGACGACAAGGACGCCAAGGGCACCGAGGGTGACAAGGGCGCCCAGGACGACGGCGCCAAGCCCGGCAACGCCTCCTCGTCGGATTCAGGTTCCGACGACGACAAGGCCGCCCCCGAGCCCGCGCCCTCCTCCTCCAAGCCCGCCGCCGTGTCCTCCGCGAAGCCCTCCGCCGCCGAGTCGCCCTCGGCGAGTGCGAAGGACCCCGTGGGCGGGGTGCTCGGCTCGCTCGGGGACGCGATCGGCGACGTGCTGACCGGCGGGAAGAAGTCCCCCACGCCGTCGGCGACTTCGACGCCCTCCGCGCCCGCGCCCTCCGCCTCGGCGTCCTCGGCGCCCTCCGCCTCCGCCACCGCCGGGGAGACGGAGAAGCCCGCCACCAAGCCCGGCGCCAAGGCCCCGGACACCCCGGCCCCCGGCGCGTCCGAGGGCTCGGAGAAGGCCACGGAGAGCCCCGAGGCGTCCGCCTCCGAGTCCGCCACGCCCAGCCCCTCCGCCAGTGCCTCCGCCGACGCGGAGGACTGCGAGAAGGCCACCGACGCCGTCGGCGGCGTGGACAACAAGGTGCTGCTCCCGGACGACCCCTGGTTCCTCAACGCCAGCTCCCTGTGGCTCAAGGGTGCCGATTACAAGGGGATCGTGGAGGTGCGGACCTCCAGCGGCAAGACCAAGAAGGTGCTGAAGTACGTCATCTCCGGCGGCACCGAGATCGGCGACCTGCACCAGACGGTCAAGGACAAGGCCAGCGGCAAGACGTACCACGTACAGGCGGGCAAGGGCACGACGTCCACGATCACCGGTGGCCAGACCGTGATGTACACCGAGAGCATCTCAGGCAAGCTGCTCGGTCTGATCCCGCTGACCTTCAGCCCGGACAGCCCGCCGCCGCTGAACCTTCCCCAGATCTTCTTCACCGATGTGACGGTCCGTCAGGCAGGCCAGTTCGGCGGCACGCTGACCGTCCCCCACCTCCACCAGTACATCGACTGAGAGCCGGTACCGAGAACCCTTCCGGGAGCCGCACAGAGCCGTGGCCCGGTCCCCCTCCAGCCGAGGGGGACCGGGCCACGGTCATGCCGCGGGGTACGTCAGTTGCGGTCGCCGCCGCCCACGTGGTGCACCCGGACCATGTTGGTGGTGCCGGGGACACCGGGGGGCGAACCCGCGGTGATGACGACCGTGTCGCCGTCGTTGAAGCGGCCCAGCTTGGCCAGCTCCTGGTCGACCATGTCGACCATCTCGTCCGTGGTGTTCACGAACGGCACCACGTGCGACTCCACGCCCCAGCTCAGCGTGAGCTGGTTGCGGGTGCCCTCGTCCGTGGTGAACGCCAGGATCGGCTGGGCCGCGCGGTAGCGGGACAGCCGACGCGCGGTGTCACCGGACTTGGTGAACGCGATCAGGCCCTTGCCGCCCAGGAAGTCCGCGATCTCCGCGGCCGCACGGGCCACCGAACCGCCCTGCGTGCGCGGCTTCTTGCCCGGCACCAGCGGCTGGAGGCCCTTGGAGAGCAGCTCCTCCTCGGCCGCCTTGACGATCTTCGACATCGTCTTGACGGTCTCCACCGGGTACGCGCCCACGCTGGACTCGGCCGACAGCATGACCGCGTCCGCGCCGTCCAGGATCGCGTTGGCCACGTCGGACGCCTCGGCGCGGGTCGGCCGGGAGTTGGTGATCATCGACTCCATCATCTGGGTCGCCACGATCACCGGCTTGGCGTTGCGGCGGCACAGCTCGATGAGGCGCTTCTGCACCATGGGGACCTTCTCGAGCGGGTACTCGACGGCGAGGTCACCACGGGCGACCATCACGCCGTCGAACGCCATCACGACGTCCTCCATGTTCTCGACCGCCTGCGGCTTCTCCACCTTGGCGATCACCGGGACCCGGCGGCCCTCCTCGTCCATCACCTTGTGGACGTCCTGCACGTCCTTGGCGTCCCGGACGAAGGAGAGCGCGACCATGTCGCAGCCCATGCGCAGGGCGAACCGCAGGTCCTCGATGTCCTTCTCGGACAGCGCGGGCACGTTGACGGCCGCGCCTGGCAGGTTGATGCCCTTGTGGTCGGAGACGACACCGCCCTCGATGACGATCGTCCTGACCCGCGGACCCTCGACGTCCACGACCTTCAGCTCGACGTTGCCGTCGTTGATGAGGATCTGGTCGCCGCGCGAGACATCGCCCGGCAGGCCCTTGTACGTGGTGCCGCAGATCTGCTTGTCGCCCGGCACGTCCTCAGTGGTGATGACGAACTCGTCACCGCGCTCCAGCTCCACCGGACCCTCGGCGAAGGTCTCCAGCCGGATCTTCGGGCCCTGGAGGTCGGCCAGCACGCCGATGGCGCGCCCGGTCTCCTTGGCGGCGGCCCGGACGCGGTCGTACCGCGCCTGGTGCTCGGCGTGGGTGCCGTGACTGAAGTTGAAACGGGCCACATTCATGCCCGCCTCGATCATGGCGACGAGCTTGTCGTGGGAGTCGACCGCGGGGCCGAGAGTACAGACGATTTTCGAACGGCGCATGAGGCGATCCTATCGGTTTGTTTCACTGCGGAATATTCCGGCCGGCGGAGTTACAAATGGGCGGACAGGCGCTCAGGCGTGTTACTGCGGTGTATTGCTCAGCTGTCCTTTCCGCTGATGTTCCCGCTCACGGTCCGACCAGTGCGTAGGTCTGGGTGGCGATCTCCAGTTCCTCGTCGGTCGGCACCACGGCGACCGCCACCCGGGCGTCCGCGGGCGAGATGAGCCGCGGCTCGCCGCTCCGTACGGCGTTCAGCTCCTCGTCCACGGCCAGGCCCAGGCCGGTCAGGCCCGCGACCGCCGCCGAACGCACCGCCGCCGCGTTCTCCCCGACCCCGGCCGTGAACGCGACCGCGTCCACCGAGCCGAGTACGGCGTAATAGGCGCCGATGTACTTCTTGATGCGATGAATGTAAATGTCGAAGGCGAGGGCGGCCGCTTCGTCGCCCTCGTCGACACGGCGCCGGATCTCCCGCATGTCATTGTCCCCGCACAGACCGAACAGACCGCTCCTCTTGTTGAGAAGAGTGTCGATCTCGTCCATGGACATATCCCCGACACGGGCCAAATGGAAGATGACGGCCGGGTCCAGATCACCGGACCGGGTGCCCATGACCAGCCCCTCCAGCGGGGTCAGCCCCATCGAGGTGTCCACGCACCGGCCGTGCTCCACCGCCGAGGCGGACGCCCCGTTGCCCAGGTGCAGCACGATCACGTTCACCTCCTCCGGCGCCTTGCCGAGCAGCCGCGCGGTCTCCCGCGACACATAGGCGTGCGAGGTGCCGTGGAAGCCGTAGCGGCGGATGCGGTAGCGGTCGGCGATCCTCGGGTCGATCGCGTAGCGCGCTGCGGATTCCGGCATCGAGGTGTGGAACGCGGTGTCGAAGACGGCGACCTGGGGCAGGTCGGGGCGCAGCGCCATGGCGGTGCGGATGCCGGTCAGGTTGGCCGGGTTGTGCAGCGGGGCGACCGGGATCAGCCGCTCGATCTCGGTGAGCACCGAGTCGTCGATGACGGTGGGCTCGGTGAAGAACATCCCGCCGTGCACCACCCGGTGCCCGATCGCGGCCAGTTCGGGGGAGTCCAGGCCGAGGCCGTCGCGGGCCAGTTCCTCGGCGACCGCCTTCAGCGCGGTCTCGTGGTCGGCGATCGGCCCGCTCTGCTCACGGGTCTCGCCGGTGGCCAGCGGGGTGTGGCGCAACTGGGAGGTCTGTTCCCCGATGCGCTCCACCAGGCCCACCGCGAGACGGCTGCTGTCCCGCATGTCCAGCAGCTGGTACTTCAGCGACGAGGAGCCGGAGTTGAGGACGAGTACTCGGGTGGGGGTCACTGCTGGGAAGCCTTTCCGGTGGGCGCCTGCGCCTGGATCGCGGTGATCGCGACGGTGGTCACGATGTCCTGGACCAAGGCGCCGCGCGAGAGGTCGTTGACCGGCTTGCGCAACCCCTGGAGGACCGGGCCGACCGCGATCGCCCCGGCCGAGCGCTGCACGGCCTTGTAGGTGTTGTTGCCCGTGTTGAGGTCCGGGAAGATCAGCACGCTGGCCTGGCCGGCCACCTCCGAGCCGGGCAGCTTGGTCGCGGCCACGGCGGCGTCCACGGCCGCGTCGTACTGGATCGGCCCCTCGATCTTCAGGTCGGGCCGGTGCTCGCGGGCCAGTTCGGTGGCCTCGCGCACCTTGTCGACGTCGGCGCCGGAGCCGGAGGTGCCGGTGGAGTACGACAGCATGGCGATCCTCGGCTCCACGCCGAACTGCGCGGCCGTCGCCGCCGACTCCACCGCGATGTCCGCGAGCTGCTCGGCGTTCGGGTCGGGGTTGACCGCGCAGTCGCCGTAGACCAGCACCTTGTCGGCCAGGCACATGAAGAAGACCGAGGAGACGATCGCGGAGTCCGGCTTGGTCTTGATGATCTCGAAGGCGGGGCGGATGGTGGCCGCCGTGGAGTGCACCGAGCCGGACACCATGCCGTCGGCCAGGCCCTCCTGCACCATCAGGGTGCCGAAGTAGTTCACGTCGGAGACCACGTCGTAGGCCAGCTCCACCGTGACGCCCTTGTGGGCGCGCAGGGCCGCGTACTTCTCGGCGAAGGAGTCGCGCAGTTCGGAGGTGGCCGGGTCGATGAGCTGGCAGTCGCCCAGGTCGATGCCGAGGTCGGCGGCCTTCTTGCGGATCTGGTCCTCGGGGCCGAGCAGGGTCAGGTCGCACACGCCCCGGCGCAGCAGCACCTCCGCCGCGTGCAGGACGCGTTCCTCGGTGCCCTCGGGCATGACGACCCGGCGCTTGTCGGAGCGGGCCTGCTCCAGCAGCTTGTGCTCGAACATCATCGGGGTGACCCGGCCGCCGCTGGGCGCCGAGACCCGGCGGGCCAGGTCGGCGGTGTCCACGTACCGCTCGAACAGGCCGAGCGCGGTCTCCGCCTTGCGCGGGGTGGCGGCCGTCATCCGGCCCTCCAGGGAGAACAGCTGCCCGGCGGTGGGGAAGCTGGTGCCCGCCACCGAGAGCACCGGGGTGCCGGGGGCGAGACGGGCGGCCAGGGTGAGGATCTCCTCGCTCGGCACCTCGTTCAGGGTGAGCAGCACCCCGGCGATGGGCGGGGTGCCCGCGCTGTGCGCGGCCAGTGAGCCGACGACCAGGTCGGCGCGGTCGCCCGGGGTCACGACCAGGCAGCCGGGGGTCAGGGCGGCGAGGAAGTTGGGCAGCATGGCGCCGCCGAAGACGAAGTCCAGCGCGTCGCGGGAGAGGCCGGAGTCGTCGCCGAGCAGCACCTTGGCGCCCAGCGCGTGCGCGATCTGCGAGACGGTCGGCGCCGACAGGGCGGGCTCGTCGGGCAGCACGTAGCAGGGCACCGGCATGCGGTCGGTGAGCCGGTCGGCGATCTCGTCGCGGTCCTCGCGGGCGGCCCGGTTGGCGACCATGGCGAGCACGTCGCAGCCGAGTCCGGCGTAGGCGCGGTAGGCGTTGCGGGTCTCGGCGAGCACCGACTCGGCGGACTGCTCGCGGGCGCCCACCACCGGGAGCACGGACGCGCCGAACTCGTTGGCGAGGCGGGCGTTGAGCGCCAGCTCGTCGGGGAGCTGGGTGGCGGCGAAGTCGGTGCCGAGGACGAGGACCACGTCGTAGTCGCGGGCGACCAGGTGGAAGCGGTCGACCAGGGCGGAGACGAGTTCGTCGGTGCCGCGCTCGGCCTGGAGCGTGGACGCCTCCTGGTAGCCCATGCCGTAGACGGTGGCGGGGTCCTGGCCCAGCCGGTAGCGGGAGCGCAGCAGCTCGAAGAGGCGGTCGGGGCCGTCGTGCACCAGGGGGCGGAACACCCCGACCCGGTCGACCTGCCGCGTCAGCAGCTCCATGACCCCCAGGTCGACGACCTGACGGCCGTCCCCCCGGTCGATCCCGGTCACGTACACGCTGCGTGTCACGCGTGCTCTCCGATCCTTGCTCGTACGCCGTCCGCCGGTGCCCGTACGCCGTCCGCCGGTCCTGGGCGTCGCCTGTCACAAAAATCGCCCACCCGAGGTGAGCGGAACCCTCTTGACAATACCTCCGGGCCTGGATAAGGCGCCCGTCAGCCCTTCGGCGCTGGTGGGGGCGGTGGTCGTCGCCTGTTCGGCGGCCGTGAAAGAATCGGAGCGGCTCACCGGTACCCACAGCGAGCAGGAGACACAGCACGATGCGCATCGGAGTTCTCACCGCAGGCGGCGACTGCCCCGGCCTGAACGCCGTGATCCGGTCGGTCGTGCACCGCGCCGTGGCGCACTACGGCGACGAGGTCATCGGCTTCGAGGACGGCTACCGGGGTCTGCTCGACAGCCACTACCGCTCCCTGGACCTGGACGCCGTCAGCGGCATCCTGGCGCTCGGCGGCACCATCCTCGGCTCCTCCCGCCTGGAGCGCGACCGGCTGCGCGAGGCATGCGAGCGGGCCACCGACATGGCCGAGGAATTCGGCATCGACGCGCTGATCCCGATCGGCGGCGAGGGCACCCTGACGGCCGCCCGCATGCTGTCCGACGCGGGTCTGCCGGTCGTCGGTGTGCCGAAGACCATCGACAACGACATCTCCGGCACCGACCGCACCTTCGGCTTCGACACCGCCGTGGGCGTGGCCACCGAGGCGATGGACCGCCTCAAGACCACCGCCGAGTCCCACCAGCGGGTGATGGTCGTCGAGGTCATGGGCCGCCACGCGGGCTGGATCGCGCTGGAGTCCGGCATGGCCGCCGGTGCCCACGGCATCTGCCTGCCCGAGCGGCCCTTCGACCCGGCCGACCTGGTCAAGATGGTCGAGGAGCGGTTCGCGCGCGGCAAGAAGTTCGCCGTGATCTGCGTCGCCGAGGGCGCCCACCCGCTCGACGGCACGATGGACTACGGCAAGGGCGACATCGACCAGTTCGGTCACGAGCGCTTCCAGGGCATCGGCACCGCCCTCGCCTACGACATGGAGCGCCGCCTCGGCAAGGAGGCCCGCCCGGTCATCCTCGGCCACATCCAGCGCGGCGGCACCCCCACCGCATACGACCGCGTCCTCGCCACCCGCTTCGGCTGGCACGCCGTGGAAGCCGCCCACCGCGGCGAGTTCGGCGGCATGACCGCACTGCGCGGCACGGACATCGCGATGGTCCCGCTGGCGGAGGCGGTCACCGAGCTGAAGACGGTCCCGGTGTCCCGGATGGACGAGGCGGAGTCGGTCTTCTAGCCGTCGCGCGCGGGGGCGATCAGCGCCCCCGCAGCCAGTGGTACCGCAGCTCCGGGCGACCCACCTGGCCGTACTGCGGGCGCCTCGCCGCGCGGGCCGCGTCCACCAGGTACTCCAGGTAGCGGCGGGCCGTGATGCGGGAGATACCGACCTGCTCCGCCACCTCCGCCGCCGTGCGGCCGTCCGGTGTCTCGCGCAGGACGCCCGTGACCCGCTCCAGCGTGGGCGCGCTCAGGCCCTTCGGCAGGGCCGCCGGAGCCGGGGCGCGCAGAGCGGCCAGCGCGCGGTCCACCTCGTCCTGGCCGCTCGCCTCGCCCGCCGCCGCGTGGTACTCCGCGTACCGCAGCAGGCGGTCGCGGAGGGTGGCGAAGGTGAAGGGCTTCAAGACGTACTGGACGACGCCCAGCGAGACGCCCTCCCGGACCACCGCCAGGTCGCGGGCCGAGGTGACCGCGATGACGTCCGCCTGATGGCCCGCCGCGCGCAGGGAGCGGGCGAGCTGGAGGCCGTGCACGTCGGGGAGGTGCAGGTCGAGCAGGAGGAGGTCGACCGGGGTGCGCTCCAGGGCGCGGCGGGCGGCGGCGCCGGTCCCCGCCTGGCCCACGGCGACGAAGCCCGGCACCCGGCCGACGTAGAGGACATGCGCGTCGGCGGCGACCGGGTCGTCCTCGACGACCAGGACACGGATCGGCTCGACCGGGCTCATACGACCTCTCCCAGCGGCAGCCGGGTCTCGAACACCGCGCCGCCGCCCTCCGCCTCGGCCACCGTCAGCGTGCCGGTGAGCCGGGTGACCGTCTGCCGGGCGAGCGCGAGGCCGAGGCCCCGCCCGCCCGGACCCGCGGGCTTGGTGGTGAAGCCGCGCCGGAAGACCAGGTCCGCGTGGGCCGGGTCGACACCGGGGCCGGTGTCCGACACCCGCAGCAGCAGCGCCTCCCCGGCCGCGTACGCCGTCACCGTGACCCGCGCCCCGGCGCTGCCCTGGGCCGCGTCCACCGCGTTGTCGATCAGGTTGCCCAGGATGGTGACGAGGTCGCGCACCGCGAGGTCCGGCGGGAGCACACCGTCGTCGATCCGGCTCTCGGGCGAGACGACCAGCTCCACGCCCCGCTCGTGCGCCTGCGCGGTCTTGCCCAGCAGCAGCGCGGCCAGCACCGGTTCGCCGACCGCCGCGACCACCTGGTCGGTGAGCGTCTGGGCCAGCTCCAGTTCGGCCGTGGCGAACTCCACCGCCTCCTCGGCCCGTCCCAGCTCGATCAGCGAGACCACGGTGTGCAGCCGGTTGGCCGCCTCGTGCGCCTGCGACCGCAGCGCCTGGCTGAACCCGCGCTCGGAGTCCAACTCGCCCATCAGCGACTGGAGTTCGGTCACATCCCGGAGCGTGACGACCGTACCCCGGTGCTCCCCGCCGGACACCGGCGAGGTGTTGACCACCAGGACGCGCGACGCGGTCAGATGCACCTCGTCCACCCGCGGCTCCGACGACAGCAGCGCCCCGGTGAGCGGCCCCGGCAGCCCCAGCTCCGCGACGGAACGGCCGACGACCTCGCCGCCGACGTCGAGCAGCTCGCGCCCGCCGTCGTTGATGAGTGCCACCCGGTACCGCCCGTCCAGCATCAGCAGCCCCTCGCGCACCGCGTGCAGCGCCGCCTGGTGGTAGTCGTGCATCCGGCTCAGCTCGGCCGCGTTCATCCCGTGGGTGTGCCGCCGCAGCCGCGCGTTGACGACGTACGTGCCCACCGCGCCCAGCAGCAGCGCCGCTCCCGCCACCCCGAGCAGCGCCGTCACCTGGTCCTGGACCCGCGCGCTGATCGCCTCCACCTTGATCCCGGCGCTGACCAGCCCCACCACACGGCCCCCGTCCGTCACCGGAGTCACCGCGCGCACGGACGGGCCCAGCGTGCCGGTGTACGTCTCGGTGAAGGTGTGCCCCCGCAGGGCGGGCCCGGTCCGGCCGAGGAAGCGGCGGCCTATCTCGTCCCGCGTCGGATGGGTCCAGCGGATGCCGCGCGGGTCCATGATCGTGACGAAGTCGACGTCGGCGTCCCGCATCACCTGGAGCGCGTACGGCTCCAGCTCGGCAGAGGGGTCCGGGGTGCGGATCGCCGCGCGGACCGAGGGGGCGTCGGCGATGGACCGGGCCACCGCCGTGACCTGGCGTTCCGCCGCGTCGCGGGCCTGGCGCTGGTCGCTGACGTAGGTGAAGAGCGCGTACCCGGCCACCACCACCGTGATCAGCACCGCCTGCATGGCGAACAGCTGGGCCGCCAGGCTGCGGGGTCGGGGGAGGGCGGGGGGACGCATGCCAGCAGTGTGCCTGTCCGTTCGGGCATGAACTAAATGAACGGAAGGGTGACCGCCCTCACAGGGCGGGAGATAGTCACCGCGATCCCCTGCAACGCCCGGACGTGAGCCGCACGCCGGTCATGCCGACGAAGACGTCAAGGAGAGCAGTCGTGGCCGCCAGCACCCCCGGTACGGCACCAGCCGCACCCGCCGTGAAGCGGGACCGGACCCATTACCTGTACATCGCCGTCATCGTGGCGGTCGCGCTCGGCATCGCCGTCGGTCTCATCTGGCCCGACGCCGCGGTGGAGCTGAAGCCGCTCGGCACCGGGTTCGTGAACCTGATCAAGATGATGATCTCGCCGATCATCTTCTGCACGATCGTGCTCGGGATCGGCTCCGTACGGAAGGCCGCGAAGGTGGGCGCGGTCGGCGGTATCGCGCTCGGCTACTTCACCGTGATGTCGCTGGTGGCGCTCGCCATCGGCCTCGTCGTCGGCAACGTCCTGCACCCCGGCGAGGGCCTGCACCTGACCGACGCCCTCCGCCAGACCGGGCACGCGCAGGTCGCGGACGACGCGCTGCCCCCGGTCGACTTCGTACTGTCGATCATCCCGGTCACCTTCGTGTCCGCCTTCACCGAGGGCCAGGTCCTGCAGACGCTGCTGATCGCGCTGCTCGCCGGGTTCGCGCTGCAGGCGATGGGCGCGGCCGGGCAGCCGGTGCTGCGGGGCATCGAGCACATCCAGCGGCTGGTCTTCCGCATCCTCGCCATGGTCATGTGGGCCGCGCCGATCGGCGCCTTCGGCGCCATCGCGGCCGTGGTCGGCTCGGCGGGCCTGGACGCGCTCAAGAGCCTCGCGGTGCTGATGTTCGGCTTCTACGTCACCTGCGTGCTGTTCGTCTTCGTGGTGCTCGGCGCGCTGCTGCGCGTGGTCTCCGGGCTGAACATCTTCCTGCTGCTGAAGTACCTCGCCCGCGAGTTCCTGCTGATCCTGTCGACCTCGTCCTCGGAGTCCGCGCTGCCGAGGCTCATCGCCAAGCTGGAGCACCTCGGCGTCAGCAAGGCGGTCGTCGGCATCACCGTGCCGACCGGGTACTCCTTCAACCTCGACGGCACCATGATCTACATGACCATGGCGTCCCTCTACATCGCGGACGCGCTCGGTACCCCCATGTCGATCGGTGAGCAGATCCCGCTGCTGCTCTTCCTGCTGCTGGCCTCCAAGGGTGCGGCGGGCGTCAGCGGCGCCGGGCTCGCCACGCTCGCGGGCGGTCTCCAGTCGCACAAGCCCGCGCTGGTGGACGGCATCGGCCTGATCGTCGGCATCGACCGCTTCATGAGCGAGGCGCGCGCGCTGACCAACTTCGCGGGCAACTCCGTCGCCACCGTGCTGATCGGCACCTGGACCAAGGAGATCGACAGGGACCGGGTCAAGCGGGTCCTCGCCGGTGAGCTGCCGTTCGACGAGACGACGCTGCTGGACGAGGGCGATGCCGACAGGCGCCCTGAGGCTGAGGAGGAGGGCGGGAAGGAACTCGCCAAGGCGTGAGGGACTCCCCGACACCCGCCTGAGAGACGCCCCCTAGGGGCCTTCTGACGCCGGCCGCCCGACCCCGCCTGAACCGGGGCCGGGCGGCCGGTCTTTCACGTCCTCTCGCGGCCCGCCCGCGCCACCAGCTCCGTCGCCCGGCCGACCGGTACGCCCGCCGCCGTGAGTGCCGTGACCGCCGCCGCGTGGCCCGCGTCCTCGGGCGGGAGCAGCCCCTCGTTCACCGACTCCATGACGGCGAACAGCAGTTGCTCGTGCACGAAGGCCAGCGCGGCGGCGGGCAACGGCGTACTGAACACGCCTTCGTCCAGGCCGCGTTGGAGAATCCGCGTCTTCTCCTCGCGCAGGGGGGCGAGCCGGTCGCGGATGCCCTGGACGGTGACCGTGCGCTGGGCCAGGGCGATCAGCAGACGGTAGCGGTCGGCGATCTCCCACACCGCGAGCACCGAGCGGGCCACGGCCTCGGCCGGTCCGGCCTCGTCGTCGCGGGCACACACGTCCGCGTCGGTCAGCACCTGCACCGCCTCGTCGACGAGCGTGCCGATCAGCGCCTCCCGGCTGGGGAAATGCCCGTACACCGTGCGCCGTACGACACCGGCGGCGCGCGCGATCTGGTCCATCGAGGCGTCCGGGTCGCGCAGCAGCTCGGCGAGGGCGACGTCGAGGATGCGGCGCCGGTTGGTGTCGGCGCGGCTGGTGTTACCCGTGGTCATGGCAGTCATTGTGCACACCTTCTCGACTTGCACGGCACTGTGCAAGGTCGTACATTGCACATGGTTGTGCAATTGCACGCCACTGTGCAAGTACCCGTCGTGCCTGTTGTCGAGGAAGGTCAGCCGCTGTCATGCGACTCGTCATGAACGAACCGGTCGAGAGGATGGAGCGCCCGTACGCCCGGCGCTGGTGGGCGCTGCTCGTGCTCTGCCTCAGCCTGCTGATCATCGTGATGGCCAACACCGCCCTCACGGTCGCCGCGCCCGACATGACCCGCGACCTCGGGCTGTCCAGCGCCGACCTCCAGTGGGTCATCGACGGCTACACCGTCCCGTACGCGGCGCTGATGCTGCTGCTCGGCGCGATCGGCGACAAGTACAGCCGACGCGGGGCGCTGATCCTCGGCCTCGTCGTCTTCGGCGGCGGCGCGGTCTTCGGCAACCTCGCGGACTCCTCCGCCACGGTCATCGCGGCCCGCGCGGTGATGGGCGTCGGCGCGGCGCTGATCATGCCCGCGACGCTCTCCCTGCTCGCGGCGACCTTCCCGCGCGCCGAGCGGGTCAAGGCGATCACCCTGTGGACCGCCACCGCGGGCCTCGCCATCGCGGCCGGACCGGTCGTCGCGGGCGCGCTGCTCCGCGACCACGGCTGGGCCTCGACCTTCCTGATCAACGTGCCGGTCGCCGTCCTGGCCATCGCCGGTGCGCTGGTCCTCGTACCGCCGTCCAAGGCGGGCCACCACGAGCGCATCGACTACGTCGGCGGCCTGCTCTCGGTCCTCTGGATCGCCGCGCTCGTCTACATGATCATCGAGGGTCCGCACTTCGGGTGGGGCGTCAAGGCGGTCACGGCGGCGGTCGTCGCGGCCCTCGGCCTGATCGCCTTCATCCTCTGGGAACTGCGCCACCCCCGCCCGGTACTGGACGTACGCCGCTTCGCCAACCGCCGCTTCGCGGGCTCCAACCTCGCGGTCGCCCTCTTCTTCCTCGCCGTCTTCGGCGCGTTCTACTACCTCACCCAGCACCTCCAGTTCGTCCTCGGCTGCGACGCCCTGGAGACCGGCGTCCGCATGCTCCCGCTGGCCGGTGCCGTATTCGCGGGCTCCGCCCTGACCGGCTACCTCACCCCACGGGTCGGCATGCGCTGGACGGTCGGCGCGGGCATGGTCGGCGGCACGGTGGCACTCGCCCTGCTGACGCGGGTGGACGCGGGCTCGACGTACGCCGACTTCGTCCCCTCCCTGGTCATCCTGGGCCTCGCCATCGGCCTCGCCCTGTCCCCCTGCACGGACGCGATCATGGGCGCCTTCCCCGAGTCCGAGCTGGGCGTGGGCGGCGCGGTCAACGACACGTCACTGGAACTGGGCGGCTCGCTGGGCATCGCGATCCTGGGCTCCCTGCTGGCCACGTCGTACGACGACCACCTGACGTCGGCGACGAAGGGCTCCGGCCTCCCGGCCCAGGCCCTCGCCACGGCCCAGGACTCGGTCGGCGCGGGCTACGCGGTGGCCCAGTCCATCGGCGAGAAGGCCCACTCCCTGGCGGCAAAGGCGGCCGCCGCGGGAGACCCGCAACAGGCCGCCCAACTCAAGCAGCAGGCTTCGTCCTTGGCTTCGGGCGCGCACCGGATGGCGGAGGCCGTGGGGTCGTCGTTCTCGGACGCCGTCGCCCACACGAGCCTGATCGGTGCGGTCATCCTGGGGGTGGGCACGGTCGTGGTGGCGGTGCTGCTGCCGGGGCGGGAGACGGTGCCTCCGGCGGAGGAGGCGGACGAGGCTCCGGCTGAGTCCGCTGAAAAGGCGGGGGCGACCGCCGACTGACATCGGCTGACGTGCCGCTCCGGAATCGAGGGGGCGGCACATTGGCGCGTGTGCCACGGCTCGATCAAGTGGCTTCCCGGCAGCGTGCCGGGCATGAGGAGGTGGCCCTAGCAATCAGATTGCCGCCGCCCGCCGCGACTGATCATGGTGCCGAGCAAATAAGGGGGGCACGATGGGACTGACACTCTTCGCCGGCGATGGTGATGTGACGACCCCGGACATCGCCTGGTCCTACAACGGGTTTCACATGTTCCGGAAGTGGCTGGCCGAGGCGGAGGGATTCACGCTCGCAGCGATGGAGGGCTTCGGCGGCGACCGTCAGTGGCACAGCGTCTCCACCACCCTGGCGCCCCTGCTCGACCACCCGGACGACGACGGCCCCGACCTCACACCCGCCCAGTGCGCGGCCATGCTGCCCCGACTGCAAGCGGTGCTCGACCAGCGCGACCCCGAAGAGACCGACCCTACCTACGTACGGCGCATGGAAGACATCGACGAGCTGGTCACCGTCCTGCGGGTCTGCGTGGACAAGGACGTCGAGCTCATCTTCGGCTGATCGATGGCGAGTCGCTCGTCAGGGGCGGCAGTTCAAGCCAACTCGGGGTTTATGCGTTGCACCAGCAACCACCCCCGGTGAGTATGTGTGATGAGATGGGTGGCAGTTGTGGCGTCGGAGGGTGATGTGGCGTCATGACCGCCGATGATCTGGACCACGGGTGCGGGGGGAATCTCCATGAAGTTCGACATGGGGTCGACGACGCTGGCGACGCTGACCAAGAGCACGGTCGGGTCGAGTGACGACCTGGGTGCGCTGATCAACCAGTTGATCGCCGCGGCCCAGCCGTTGGAGGGGAAGTTCAACGGCGAGGGCAAGGCGATGTTCGACTCGTTCAAGCAGCGCGCGGACGAGATCACCGCCGCGCTGAACGGCTCGCTCGCGTCGATCCTGGGCGGCCAGTCCGGGATGGACGACGCGTTCGTCGGTGGTGACCAAGAGCAGTCCGACAACGCCCACCAGACGATGAGCGCCGCCAACTTCGACGCGGCCCGCTTCCGCGGCTGAACCACGAGGGGGACTTGAGCATCATGGCCAACCAGGACCGCCGCTCCTACGACACCGGCGCCTCCGGCGACGTACAGAGCAGCCTTCAGGGAATCATAGGTCGGCTGGAGACCGTGCTCGGCGAGCGCGAGCGCGCGGTGAAGGCCGCCATGGCCGACTACCAGGCTGACGGGGTCTCGGACGAGTACCACGGCAAGGAAGTCCGCTGGCACAAGGCCGCCGGGGAGGTCCGCGACATCATCCAACTGGTGCGCGGCACGCTGGAAAAGAATGACGGCACGGCACAGGCCACGCTGGCCAAGGCGCGTGCCGCGGTCGACAACATCGGCTGACACGGCGGCAGTCGCCCGTCTGGCAGGCGCTCGGCGGGTACGGGGATGAGGGGCATTTCGTGACGGGGTGGGACGTCGATCCGGCCGGGGTGTACAGCGTGCTGTCCAAGGCGGGCACCGCGGCGAAGAACATGTCGGACACGGGCAGCGCGATGCAGGGCAACCTGGAGGAGGCGGCGTCCGCAGCGGGCACGCTGACAAGTCAGTACGGTCCCTACAGCAGTACGGTCGGGCTCGTCGGCTCGGCGCTGGGGCAGTTCGCGCAAGCCTGGGGCCGGGACCTGGTCTACATCGCCAAGCGCACGTCGAAGTCCCTCGACGGGGCTGATCAGGCGACCCGTTGCTATGTCGCCGGAGCGTTGGAGCAGGCGGCGAACGCGCAGCAGGAGGCGGCCAAGGAGCCGAAGGTGGACCTGCCCGGCGAGGGCGGGGGCCAGCCCCGGCGATGAGCGACGACGCGAAGCTGATCGACCCGTCCGGCATACCGCACTTCATCGGGGACCTGGGCACCCTGGACACCGACGTGATGCTGCTGACGGCGGACGCGGGCCAGTTCCGCGCCTCGGGGTCGGACGTGCACACCGAGTTCCAGGGGCTGTCGGCGTTCTACGAGGCGCCGGAGGCGGAGCAGTTGTTCGCCACCACGCTTCCGGTGAAGCAGAAGTCCGACGCGTTCGCCGACGACCTGGAGAAGGTCGCCACCGCCCTGTCGGACTACAGCTTCGAGATCCAGCCGCTGGCGAAGAAGCTGGACACCCTGAAGGCCGATGCCACCGCCTTCGTGAACTCCGTCTCCGGTGACGACGACTGGCGCAAGGACCAGGACAAGGTCGATCACAACAACGACCTGTGGCACGACGTCAACCACACCGTCGCCGCTTTCCAGGACGCCGAACGCACCGCCTACAGCAAGATCATGGCGTTGATCGGCGGCACCCGGATGGGCGTCGACGACGGCTCCGGCGGCAAGAACAAGTACGGCTACCGGGCCGAGGACCTCGACCACGCCGAGGCGACTCCGTGGGGAGCGCCGGCCGAGCGGGAGTACGAGGGGTGGGCTTGGCTGGCCCACCAGGGCAAGCAGGTGTGGGACGGCGTCTGGCAGGACGGCGTCATCGGCACGATCCACGGCGTGGGCACGCTGTTCGGCTCCGACGGCTGGGACGCGGCTGGCGAGGCGTGGAAGAACCTGGCCAAGCTGAGCACGGCATCGGCGCTCACCAGCGTGACGATGGGCACGTGGTGGTTGCTGCCCGAGGACAAGCAGCCGTCCTGGCTGCGCGACTCCCAGAAGGCGTACAAGGAGACGGCCAAGGGCTTCATCGCCTACGACCAGTGGAAGACCAACCCCGCCCGTGCGGCGGGCGCGGTCGGCTTCAACGTACTGACGGTGATCGGCACCGAGGGCGCGGGCAGCGCGGTGAGCGGCGCGGGCAAGGCGGGCGCCGCCGCCCGCACCCTCTCCATCGCAGGCAAGGTCGGCCGCGCCATCGACCCGATGACCTATGCGGGCAAGGCGGCCAAGTTCGCCTTCGTCCGGCTGGGCGACACCTTCAGCACCCTGAAGAACCTCCGCACGGGCGCGTACGCGGACATGGCCGACCTGGGCGGGAGGTATGCGCCGGCGGAGCATCCGTTGGGGGTGGGGGAGCGGCCAGTAACTGTGCCAGAGACTGCTGTTGAGTATGTGGATGCGCGGGGTGAGGCCGTATATCTCACTCGGGATGGACACGTCCTAAGTGCAGACGGGCACATAATGCAGTCCGCAGACCAAGCACCGCATGAACCGGCTTTGAATGACCGTGACAGGCTAAAGGTTGCAGATGATGATCAGAAGTCGTACGAGCTGGTAGGCGCCAGTGCGCGCGGCGAGCATGGCCCGCATGCCGAGCGGACGCCGACGCCGCCCTCACCCAGCGACGGACATGTGGGCGGTCACGCTAGTGCCCAGGGAAGACGCGGGGCGGGTGGCACAGGAGCGCCCGCGACTGAGCGCCACAGTGGCGGGCCCAGTGATTCTGCTTCTTCGGGCGAGGGAACCCCTGATCGGATGCACCACTCCGGCCGCGAATTGGCACCGGAGAATGAGCACGGCGCGCATGATTATGGAGGGGCGGAGCCTGACGGGTCCGATCACTCAATCGATCATTCGTCCCATGCTCACCAGGACAGCTCGCCGGGAACGGGGGGCCACACAGTCGCTGGTGAGCTTCCGCCAGGGAATGCACAACGAACTCTCCGTGAGATGCGGGCGATGAGGCATGGCCGAGATCGGTACAAGGGCGCGGAGGACTATGTTCGTGACATGATGGGAGGCGCTTCTGAGCGTCACTATCGCGTTCCGCCCCACGGCAATGCTCCTTACCCGGTCGAAGGCGTGGGAGGACGCAACGTCGATGTGCCGGTCGACATGCCGGACGGTCGTACGCTGGCGGTAGAAGTCAAGCATTATCTCGAGTGGCGTACGGTGAAACTTGACGACGGTGGCACGCGCGTCGTCAAGGGTGAGGTTCCCCTCAACAAGGGCATCATTGAGCAGATCAACAAGGATTTGGCTTTGCGGCGCCAGGACCCTGCCTTCGATCCTCGATGGGTGTTCCTGCATGCGCCCCCCTCGCAGGCGCTGAGGAACTATTTGGTCCAGGCCCGCATTATTTTCGTTGAGTACGGTCCCGCCCCTAAGTGATTCTGAAATCAGTGGAAGTCGAGGAAGCAGTATGACGCACGAAGTGGATCTGCAGGGATGGGCTGAAGGGGAGAGGCGAAATGCCGTTGAGTTCGCCGACGCGTTGGGTGTCCCACCCGAGTTGTATACCAGTGATCCCATGGTCTTGATCCCCGCTCTTCAGGACTATGTCTCACGAGCACCATTCAGTGAATTCGAGCAGTCCGACTGGGTTACCCTGCACGCCGATTTGATGTCCTACGTCGCGGACTACCTGATCAACAAGCATGGTGCACGTTGGAGCGTTGAGAATGATCCTGCGTCGCCTCGCGGGTATCGGTACGTGATCGCTGCTACAGGGCGTGACGGGCGCAGCCATGTCCTTGACCCGCTTCAGTTGGTGGGTCAGGAATTTACTAGCCTGCCGATCGACATTACCCGCATGCTGGCTGGCGCGGAGCTTGCTCTGGGCCTGGCATCGCCGACGAGCAGCGATCGCTGAGGGGCGGAGCGCCCTCGCCACAGTGTCAGAACCGAATCTGTCTTGCTCGCCCTTGAGCATCCCGAGGAATTGAGTCATGTCGACCCAGGACTACGACAGTCAGCTTCTCGAATCCGTCGCCGTGCGGCGGCGACGGTTGCGGGATGCCGTGTTGTTCGGGGGGCAGCGGCAGCGGCGTACCGTCGATGAGCGGCTGGGAAAGGTGTTCGCGGGGCTCGTGATCGGGGCCGTGCTCTGTGCCGGGTGCGTGGGCTGGTCGTTCGTCTCGCACCGGGTGCTGCCCGCCACTCACTCGCCCACCGGGCCGACCACCACTCGGTGATAAGTTCGAACGCGTGCTATCTACGGGGACATCGAGCCGTACCGGAACGGCGTTGAGCCGGGTCACTCTAGTCGGTGAGCGGCGGCGGGTCGATCTTGTCCTTCCTTCGCGGGAGCCGGTCGGGCGGCTGCTTCCCCAGGTGCTGCGACTCCTGGACGACCAGGTCGGTACGCGACCGCGAACGCGGCATCTCGTCGCCGGTGACGGCAGTGTCCTGGAGCCTGACGCCACCCTGGAGTCGGCGGCCGTGGCCGACGGCGCCGTGCTGCGGCTCGTGCGCGTGGAAGACGCCCCCTCCGCCCCCGTCATCCACGACGTGACCGATGAGGCCGCCGACGATCTGGACGTACGGGCGTGGCGATGGAACCCCGCCGCGCGACGGGTCGTCGCCGGCGCCGCCACGGTCGCCTGGGCGCTCGCCGCATCCGCCCTCGCCCGGCAGGAGTTCGCCGCGCAGACCGTGGGTACCGCGCTGGTCGTCCTCGTCGTGCTCGGCGCGGCCGGGGGTGCCCTGGCTGGACGGGCCGGAGCGCGCGGGCTCGCCGCCACGCTCGTCGTCACCAGCGGGGCGCTGGGCGTCCTCGGGGTCTGGAGTCTCGCGGACGCCCATGCCTGGTCCGGGCCTGCTCGGCTCGCCGGGGTCGTGGGCGTACTGGCCGGAGCACTGCTGCTGCTCGGCTGGTGCTCGTCGCTCGGGCGAGGCGGACTGTTCGGCGCGGCCGCGCTGGTGGGCGGTGGCGTCTGCTGGGAGGCCGCCCTCTTCTTCCAGCCGGCCGCCCGCTCGGGAGCGTTGCTCGCCGTGGTGTCCGTGGTCGTGCTGGGGCTGCTGCCCAGGTTCGCGCTGATGACCTCGGGCCTCGCGGGGCTCGACGACCGCCGCTCCGGCGGGGTCTCCGTGAGCCGGTACCAGGTGTCGACCGCGCTCGCCGCCACGCACCGGGGACTCGCGCTGGCGGCGATCGTGACCGCCGCGTCCGCCGCCGTCGCCGGGGCGCTCGCGTTGCGTACGGTCTCGGTCTGGACGGTGCTACTCGCGGTGGCCGTCGCACTGGTGCTCGGCCTGCGTGCGCGGGCCTACCCGCTGGTCCCCGAAGTGGTCGCGCTGCTCGCGGCCGCCGGTGCCGTGCTGGTCCGGCTGGCCTGGGTGTGGCAGGAGCGGTCGGACACGGCGGCCCCGCTCGCGGTACCCGTGGCGCTGGCGGTCGTACCGCTCGCCGTCCTCGTCGTCCAGCCGCCCGAGCATGTACGGGTACGGCTGCGCCGGCTCGGCGACATGACGGAGTCCATCGGGGTGATCGCGCTGTTCCCGCTCCTGATGGGCGTCTTCGGGGTGTACGGGCGGCTGCTCGGCACGTTCACGTGAGCGGGAGGCGGCAGGCATGACCCGGCCTCAGGACGGCTGGCAGGACGACGTGCTGCGCGAACTGCGCGGTGAGACACCCCCGCCCGGCCCGGCAATGGCGGAAGCCGCGACACCCGTCGATGACAGCGCGGAGCCCGGAGCGCCGGTGCCTGAGCAGCGGCCGAGCACGGCCCCCGTCCACCGCGCTCCCACCGCCCTCTCCCGACCCCTCCCCACCCCCGAGTCCGTCCCTACCATCGACCCTCGCCTCGCCGTGGCCCTCGGCAAGCCGCAGCACGGGGACTCCGTCACCCGGCGCACCGGGCGCTCGATCCGGCGGCTGGCCGCGTCCGCCTCGCAGGAGGTCGCGGAGGAAACGCGGATCGCGCAGGAGTTGCAGCAGCCGGTGACGACCGGCCGGGTGATCGCCGTGACGTCGATCCGGGGCGGGGTCGGCAAGACGACGACCGCCGCGTTGCTCGCCCGTACCCTCCACCACTACCGGCACGACCCGGTGCTGGCGCTGGAGGCGGACGCCGCGCTCGGCACGCTGCCCGTGCGGATGGGCGCGGAGTCGGTGCGGTGGTCGTGTGCCGAACTGGCCCAGATCCTCACCCCGTCGATGCAGCTCACCGACATCACCGGGTACTTGGTGCCCGTCCCGGACGGTGGCTGGCTGCTGCCGGCGAGCCAGGGACAGGTCGGCGCCCCCCTGGAGACGCGGGTCTACCTCAAGGTGACCCAGGCGCTGCGCCGGTACTTCGCCGTCACCGTGGTGGACTGCGAGACGCTGCCCGCCGAAGTGGCCCGCGCCGCGATGGACACCGCCCATGCCCGTGTTGTCGTCGCGCCGCTCACCGCCGAGGGAGTGGACGGCACCCGGGTCGTCCTCGACTGGCTGGGCCGACTTCCGCACGACGCCCTGGCCTCCACCACCGTCGCCCTCACCTCGGGCACACCCGACATGAATCTCGACCTGAAGACGGCCACGGCGCATCTGCGCGAGACAGGGGTCACCATCGTGCACCTGCCCTACGACCGGCATCTCGCGGCCGGCGGACCCATACGCACGGAGCTGCTCGCGTCCGCCACCCGCGGCGCGACCACGCGGCTGGCGGCGGAGGCCCTCGGGCGGGCGGTGCGGGTCCGTTGACGCAGCATCTGGTCCACCGGCCGGCCCGCGCCACCCGCCCACTGCCCGAGACCGGGGCACGGACCATCGAGCCGCCGCCGAACCTCCCCGAGGGCAAGATGGGCAGCGCGGCCACCGCGCTGCTCCCCATGACCGGTGTCATGGGGTCCGTGGTGATGATGACCGTCATCCGGTCCAGCCAGTTCGCGGGCCTTGGCGCGGTCGTGCTCGTCATCGCGCTGCTGGGGGCGGTGGCGCTGTTCCTGTCGCAGCGCGGCAAGGCGCAGCGCCAGCGCAGGGTGCAGCGCGAACGGTATCTGGAGTACCTGGAGGAACTGCGGGAGGAGCTGGGCGCCACGGAACGGGCCCGGCGGCAGGCGGCCCGGGAACTCAGCCCGCCGCCCGCGGCCCTGTACGACCTGCTGCGCGACCCGGCCCGCCTGTGGGAACGGCGGCGCGCGGACGCGGACTTCCTGCGGGTGCGGGTGGGCGTCGGCGATGTGCCGGTCCAGAACATCGTGGTCGGTCAGAACACGGCGGGCGGCGTGCTCACCCCGCCGGACCCGTTCATGCTCAACGAGGCGCGCGCACTCCAGGCCCGCTTCACCACGTCCGCCGGCCATCCGCTGACGGTGCCCCTGGACCGGGTGGGCGACGTGAGCGTGGTCGGCGACCGCGAGGGCGTGCTGCGTGTCGCGCGGGCGCTCCTCGTGCAGGCCGCGGTGACGCATGCCCCGGACGACCTGGCGCTCGGTCTCGGCGTGCCTGGCGAGCGCTTGGCGGAGTGGGAGTGGGCCAAGTGGCTGCCGCACGTCCTCGACACCGGCGCGGACGACGGCCCGGTCGCCGCCCGCCGGATCGCACCGGACATGACCCAGTTGGCCCGGGTCCTCGGCGCCGACCTGAAGAAGCGCGCCTCCTACGCGGCCGAGGTGCGCCGGGGCCTCGCCGACCGCACCGCGCTCGGCCTCGGCGGCCGGCTGCTCGTGGTGAGCGACGAGTACGGGTACAACGCGGCTGAACTCCCGCGCCCGGACTCGGCCGTGGCCCTCTCCGACATGGGCGTGACGGTCGTGCATCTGCTCGCCGAGCAGGTGCAGGAGCCCGGTGACGTCGCGCTACGGATCGTCGTCGACGGGGACCGGGTCGTGGTCGAGGACCTGCGGGGTGAGCGGGTCATACGCGTCTCCGGCACCCTGGACCCGGTGGGCGATGCCGAGGCCGAGGGGCTCGCCCGGATGCTGGCGCCACTCCGGCTCTCCCCGGAGTCGTCCGCGGAGGGCGCCCCGGTGTCGGGGCCGGTGGACTTCCCGTACCTGCTCGGCATCGACGACCCGGCCGCGCTCGACCTGCCGCGACAGTGGGCGCCGCGCGGGGAGCGCGACTTCCTGCGGGTGCCGATCGGACTGGACGACCGGCACCAGCCGGTCCTGCTCGACCTGAAGGAGTCGTCGGAACTCGGCATGGGGCCGCACGGTCTCTGCGTGGGCTCGACCGGCTCCGGCAAGAGCGAGCTGCTGCGTACCCTCGTGCTCGCGCTGGTGACGACGCATCCGCCCGAGGACCTGGCCATGGTGCTGGTCGACTACAAGGGCGGCGCCACCTTCGCGCCGTTCGCGGGGCTGCCCCATGTGTCGGGTGTCATCACCAACCTGGAGAACCAGGCCGACCTGGTCGAGCGCGTCCACACCTCACTGGCCGGCGAGATCAAGCGGCGCCAGCAGGTGCTGAAGGACGCCGGGAACATCGCCGACATCGGGCACTACCGGTCGCTGCGCGAGACCGCCCGCCCGGACCTCAAGCCCCTTCCACATCTGTTCGTCGTGATCGACGAGTTCGGCGAACTCCTCACCGCCAAGCCGGACTTCATCGACCTGTTCCTCTCCATCGGCCGGATCGGCCGCTCCATCGGCGTGCATCTGCTGCTGTCCAGCCAGCGCATCGAGAGCGGCAGGCTGAAGGGCCTGGAGACCTACCTGTCGTACCGACTCGGGCTGCGCACCTTCTCGGCGGACGAGTCGCGTACGGTCCTGGACACTCCGGACGCCTTCAACCTGCCGCCGCTGCCCGGCTTCGGCTATCTGAAGGTCGATACTTCCACCTATACGCGTTTCAAGGCCGGGTTCGTATCCGGCGCGTACCGGGGGCCGGTCCGGCCGGACGCGGTGGCCGACGACGAGCCCTCGGCATGGCCCTATCCGGCGTACAACACGCTGGAGGCACAAGCCGGTTCGGAGGGCGAGGACCAGCCGGCCGCTCCCCGCGAGCGGGAGACCGGGCCCACCGTGCTGTCCGTCGTGGTGGACCGGCTGACCGGCGCCGGACAGCCGGTGCGCCGGATCTGGCTGCCGCCCCTGCCCGACGCGCTGACGCTCACGGAAGCGGCCGGGCCGGTACGGGCGTCCGGCGAGGGGACGCGACTCGCCTCGGTGGACGGGCCGTTGAGGGTTCCCCTCGGCGTGCTGGACGACCCGGCGCGGCAGTGGCAGAGCAGATGGGTGCACGACCTGAACACCGCCGGCGGCCACACCGCCGTCATCGGCGGCCCCCAGTCCGGCAAGACCACTCTGCTGCGCACCCTGGCCCTCTCGCTGGCCGTCACGCACACCCCGCGCGACGTCGCGGTCTACGGCCTCGACCTGGCCGGCGGCGGTCTCGGCGCGCTCGCCGGACTGCCGCACGTCGGCGGCATCGCCGGCCGGGCCGACCACGAACGCGCCGCCCGCACGGTTGCCGAGGTGCGTGCCATGCTCGCCGAGCGGGAGGCGGTCTTCCGCGAGCGCGGCATCGACTCCGTCGACCAGCTCCGCGCCCTGCGTGCCAAGGGCGAACTGCCCGAACTTGGCTCCACCGACGTGGTGCTGCTCATCGACGGGTTCGGCGCGCTGCGGGACGAGTTCGCCGAGCTGGACGAGCCGGTGGCCGACCTTCTCAAGCGGGGCGGCGGCTACGGCATCCACGTCGTGGCGGGCATGCTCCGCTGGAACGATGTACGCATCGCCACGCAGTCGATGTTCGGCAGCCGGATCGAGCTCCGACTGAACGACCCCGCCGACTCCTCCGTGGACCGCAAGCTTTCCGAGACCCTGCCCGCGGGCACCCCCGGCCGGGCCCTGACCGACGGCAAGCTGTTCGCCCAGACCGCCCTGCCGAGGCTCGACGCGATCGCCTCGGCGACCGGCCTGGGTCCGGCCCTGGAAGCCGCCGTACGTTCCCTGCGGGCCACCTGGCACGGTGAATCCGCCGCCCCCGTCCGGGTGTTGCCCACCCGCCTGCCCGCGCAGCGCCTGCCCGGCCCGGACAAGGAGCCGCGCGCCGTGCCGATCGGGGTCGACCAGGAGTCCCTGGCCCCGGTCGTGCTGGACCTGTTCGGCACCGACCAGCACCTGCTGGTCCTCGGGGACAACGAGTGCGGCCGGACGAACCTGCTCCGCCTGATCTCCGGCGCACTCGTCGAGCGGTACGGCGAGGACGAGCTGGTGTTCGCGGTCTTCGACCCCCGGCGGGGCCTGCGCCGCGCGGTGCCGGAACCGTATCGGGGCGGCTACGCGCACAACGCCAAGCTCTCCCTCGCGCTGGCGACCGGCATCGAGGCCGAGCTGGGGAAGCGGCTCCCGGACACCGTCGACCCCGACGCCATGACCGACGAACCCGGCTTCACCGGCCCGCGCATCGTGATCCTGGTCGACGACTACGACGTCCTCACCGCGGCGGGGTCGCAGCCTCTCGCGCCGTTCCTGCCGTACATCTCCGCCGCCCAGGACATCGGACTCCACTTCGTCGTCGCACGCCGCGTCGCGGGCGCCTCGCGCGCCCTGTACGACCCGGTGCTGACAGCGCTGCGCGAGACCGGGGCCACGGCGCTCGTGATGACGGGCGACCGTACGGAGGGGCAGCTCTTCCCCGGTCTGTACGCCTCCGCGCAGCCGCCGGGCCGGGGCACCCTGGTGCGCCGGGGCCGCCGCCATCAGCTCGTCCAGACGGCCCTCGCGGCGGAGAGCCAGCCCGGGGAGGCGCCGGCGTGACCAAGGACGTCATCGCGCTCACCCCGAAGATGCCCGACACCGGTGCCCTGCTGGCCGCGCTGCACGCGGGCGGACCCGAGCTGGGCCTGACCGCCACGGACGACGGCGCGGTTCTCCAGCTCTGTAGCGCGGACGGACGCCCGCTGGTCTCGGTGGAGGCCCCGCTGCTCGTCCACACCCCCGGCGAGGCAGAGCGGCTGCTCGGCTCGCCGGCCGGGGTGCCCGCACCGCCGTACTGGTGGACGGAGACCCGGGCGTCCACGGCGGTCCCCGCCGCCGAATCCCTCGCGGGCTCCGTGTGCGGACGCCTGACGATGCTGCTCGGCGGCACCACCTGGCCGCCCGAGGCCGGCCACACCGCCCGCGTGACGACGCCCGACGAAGAGGCTCGCCCGTCGGCGGCCTCCGCGCCCGTCCTGCCCGTCGTCGACGTACTGACCGACTCCACGGCGGTGGTCCTGGCGGACCGCCCCGTCGTCCCCCTCACCGCGTGGTTCTCGGACGTCCTGCGCGCCACCGTCCGCTCGGACCGCGCGTTCCACCTCGTCACCCCGCCGCACGTCCGGCTGACGCTGCCGCTGCGCACCGCGCTCGGCGGCACCCCCAACCGGTGGGTGGTCCAGGACCCCGCGGGCGGCTATCACGACGGCCTGTCCGGCGTCCGGCTCGCCTGGCGCGACGGTACGTTCGCCCCGCTCGGCACCGAGGCCGCCGACGCGTTCACCTCACGGGTGACGCCTCCCGGACACCGGCAGCTCACCGTCTCCTTCCGCACCGTGCGCGCGCCTGACGCCGATCTGGAGCTGGGCGGCGCGCTCGAAGCCGCCTGGCGGCATCTCACCGGCGCGCCGCCCGTCGGCTGGGGCACCGCGGAGCCGGTGAACCTGCCCTGGTCGCGCCGTCAGCTGACCGAGGCGGCCCGCGACCGGGCACCGGCACCGGCCCACCTCGTCGTCATCGGCACCCCCGAACGCCCCGCCATCGCCACGCACCGCGTCACCCGCACCACCGCCGGAGTGGCCGAGGACACCACCCTGACCCTCGGGTACACCGCCCCCGACGAGGTCCCCCTCGACGCCCTGGAAGCCCTGACCGAGAAGCTGGTCGCCGAACACGGCCTGACCACCATGCTCACCACCCTGCGCCAGGCCCGCGCCGACCTCACCCTGCCGCCGCACCTGGAGTCCCCGCCCCTGCCCATCGCCTTCACCCTC
Organism: Streptomyces sp. NPDC002176; assembly: GCF_044903645.1. Taxonomy (NCBI): domain Bacteria; kingdom Bacillati; phylum Actinomycetota; class Actinomycetes; order Kitasatosporales; family Streptomycetaceae; genus Streptomyces; species Streptomyces sp. NPDC002176. Next base: position 326,444 of record NZ_JBJDQW010000002.1, on the reverse strand, counting down.
GGCGCGCGCGACGTACGGATCATCGGCCTCACCCACGCCCGCCGCCCGCCCCTGGCCGTGCGGCCCCGGCAGCTCGGACCGGCGATCGCCCCGGCGCTCCACTACCCGCTGGGCGATGGAACCGACGCCGCCGCCTGGACGGCGCTCCAGGTGCTCTCCGACCACCTCAAGGCCGGTTCCCCCCGCCCGACCGCCTTGCCCTGACGCCCACGTCACCCCCTACCGTCAAGGGCATGCGAATCGGTGAGCTGGCCGAGCGGGCCGGGACGACCGTGCGGGCGTTGCGGTACTACGAGACGCGGGGGCTGTTGCCCGCGCGGCGGGACGCCAAGGGGCATCGGTGGTACGACGAGCGGGATCTCACGCTGCTGACGCAGATCCGCACGCTCCGGGACTTCGGGTTCGAGCTCGAGGAGACGCGGCCGTTCGTGGAGTGTCTGCGGGCCGGGCATCCGGAGGGGGACGCGTGTCCGGCGTCGCAGGCCGTGTACCGGCGGAAGCTGGATGAGCTGGACGGGCTCATCGGGGAGCTGATGGCGGTGCGGGCCACGGTCGCGGGGCAGCTGCGGCGGGCCGAGGAGGCGCGGGCCGGGCTGGCCGCCGAGGCGCTGGTTCCGGGAGGTCCGGAACCCGTGTGCGAGCTGGGAGGGTGAGACCCATGAGCGGACTGGACGACGTCACGGACGGGAATTTCGAGGCGGAGGTGCTCGGCTCCGATCTCCCGGTGCTGGTGCAGTTCACCGCCGACTGGTGCGGGCCCTGCCGACAGCTGGCGCCGGTGCTGAAGGACATCGCGTTCGCGGAGGGCGACCGGCTGAAGGTGGTCCAGCTCGACGTGGACCGCAATCCCGGTACCACTATCGCCTACCAGGTGCTCTCCACCCCCACCCTCATGGTGTTCCAGGGCGGTGAGCCGGTGCGCTCCATGGTGGGCGCCCGCCCCAAGCGCAAGCTGCTGGAGGAGCTGGCCGACCTGCTCTGAGCAGAGCACCCCGCAAGCAAAGAAATCCCCCGGGCATTGGCGCCCGGGGGATTTCTTTCGGTATATTGGACCGTTCACGACTTCTTTATGATGCCTTGGCGAAGAAGTCGTGCGGAAGCTTGATGAGCACAGTATATGCGGGCGGGAGTGGAATTGTCAAACACCGAATTTCCGGACGATGAATTGCGGTTCGAGCAGGAATTCATCGACGGACTCTACGAGCGCGTGGACGAGCTGCGCGGCGACGCCGAGACCGGCGTCAAGGACGCCCTCGCGCAGGGCGACAAGCCCCAGCAGGCACGGCTGGAGCGGGACATCCTGGTCGCCGAGCGCTCCGGGCTGCTCGCCGCGCTGAACTCCGTCGACGGCTCGCTCTGCTTCGGCCGGATCGACCTCGCCGACGGCACCACGCACCACATCGGCCGGATCGGGCTGCGCCGCGACGACGACGAGCGCACCCCCGTCCTCATCGACTGGCGCGCCGACGTCGCCCGCCCCTTCTACGTGGCCACCGGCCACACCCCGATGGGCCTGCGCCGCCGTCGGCACATCACCAGCGACGGGCGTACCGTCACCGCGCTGCACGACGAGATCCTCGACCTCGGGGACCAGACCCGCACCGGCCACGAGGACCCCACCGGCGACGCCGTGCTGCTCGCCGCGCTGAACACCGCGCGCACCGGCCGCATGAACGACATCGTGCAGACCATCCAGGCCGAGCAGGACGACATCATCCGGGCCCCGCACCGGGGCGTGATGGTGGTCGAGGGCGGTCCCGGCACCGGCAAGACCGCGGTCGCCCTGCACCGCGCCGCCTACCTGCTCTACGAGCACCGCGAACTGCTCGCCCGCCGCGCGGTGCTGATCGTCGGCCCCAACCCCGCCTTCCTCGGCTACATCGGCGAGGTGCTGCCCTCGCTCGGTGAGACCGGCGTGCTGCTGGCCACGGTCGGGGAACTGTTCCCCGGCGTGAAGGCCACCGCCACCGACACCCCGGAGGCGGCCGCGGTGAAGGGCCGCGCCGAGATGGCCGACGTGCTCGCCGCCGTCGTCGCCGAGCGGCAGGCGCTGCCGGACCCGGTGATCGCCATCGAGCACGACCGCGAGGTGCTGATGCTCGACGAGGGCCTGGTCGCCACCGCCCGCGAACGCACCCGCGCCGTCAAGCTGCCGCACAACGCGGCCCGCGAGCACTTCGAGGGCCACATCCTCAACACGCTCACCGAGATGTACGCCGAACGCGTGGGCACCGACCCCTACGACGGCAGCAGCCTGCTGGACCCCGCCGACATCACCCAGATCCGCGACGAACTCGCCGAGAACCCCGAAGTCTGGTCCGCCATCGACCAGTTGTGGCCCCGGATCACCCCGCGCCGCCTGCTCGCGGACTTCCTCGCCGAGCCCGACGGCCACCTCCCGCCCGAGGACGCCGACGCGGTACGCCGCCCCGTGACCCGCGCCTGGACCGTCGCGGACGTGCCCCTGCTGGACGAGGCCGCCGAACTCCTCGGCGAGGACGACCGGCTGGCCCGCGCCCGCGCCGACCGGGAGCGGGAGACACAGATCGCGTACGCGCAGGGCGTGCTGGACGTGTCGTACGCGTCCCGCACCTACGAGTTCGACGACAAGGAGGAGGACGACCCCGAGTCCTCCGAGGTGCTCTCCGCGCACGACATCATCGACGCCGAACGCTTCGCCGAGCGGCACGAGGAGGACGACCACCGCAGTGCCGCCGAGCGCGCGGCCGCCGACCGGACCTGGGCGTTCGGGCACATCATCGTGGACGAGGCGCAGGAGCTGTCCCCGATGGCGTGGCGGCTGCTGATGCGGCGCAGTCCGACCCGCTCCATGACCCTGGTCGGCGACCCCGCGCAGACCGCCGAGGCGGCCGGGGTCGGCTCCTGGTCGGACATCCTCGAGCCGTACGTCGAGGACCGCTGGGAGCACACCCGGCTCGGGGTCAACTACCGCACCCCGTCCGAGATCATGGACCTGGCCGCCCGCGTGGTCCGCGCCGAGCAGCCGGACTTCGAGCCGCCCAGCTCGGTCCGCTCCACCGGGGTACGCCCCTGGGTGCGGGACGCCTCCGGCGACCTGCCCGGCGCGGTCGCGGACGCGGTGGCCGAGCTGACCCCGGCCGAGGGCAGGCTCGGGGTCATCGCGCCGCGCGCACTGCACGACACCCTCGCCGCCCGGCTGGACGGCGTCACGGCGGGCGGCGAACCCGACCTGACCCGGAACGTGGTCCTGCTCGACCCCCGCCAGGCCAAGGGCCTGGAGTTCGACTCGGTCCTGGTCGTCGACCCCGCCGCCTACGGCACCAGCGACCTGTACGTGGCCCTCACCCGCGCGACGCAGCGACTGGGGGTGCTGCACACGGGCGAGGTCCCGGCGGCGCTCAAGGTGTAGCGGGGCCGGTCGCCTGGCCCCCAGACGGGTGCGGTCTCACGCAGGTCGCAGCCACACCGTCGCCAGCGGCGGCAGGGTCAGGCGGATGCTGGTCGGGCGGCCGTGCCAGGGCTGGGGTTCCGGCTTGACGGTGTCCTGGCCCGCGATGTCGCCGCCGCCGTAGCGGCCGAGGTCGGTGTTGAGGGTCTCGTGCCAGGCGGGGACGTCGTCGGGGACACCGAGGCGGTAGTCGTGGCGGACCAGCGGGGAGAGGTTGGCGACGCACAGCAGCGGGGCGCCCTCGGCGTCGCGGCGCAGGAAGGCGAAGACGTTGTCCTCCGCCGCGTCCCCGACGATCCACTCGAACCCCGCCGGATCGGTGTCCCGCTCCCACAGCGCCGGGGTGGCGCGGTAGGCGGTGTTCAGGTCGCGGACCAGGTCGCGTACGCCCCGGTGCTCGGACTCGGCACCGTAGGCCGGGTCCAGCAGCCACCAGTCCGGGCCGTGCGCCTCGGACCACTCGGCGCCCTGCGCGAACTCCTGCCCCATGAAGAGGAGTTGCTTGCCGGGGTGGGCCCACATGAAGGCCAGGTAGGCCCGGAGGTTGGCGCGCTGCTGCCACCAGTCGCCGGGCATCTTGGAGACCAGTGACCGCTTGCCGTGCACCACCTCGTCGTGGGAGATGGGGAGCACGTAGTTCTCGCTGTACGCGTACACCATCGAGAAGGTCATCTCGTGGTGGTGGTACTTGCGGTGCACCGGCTCGTGGCTCATGTAGGCCAGCGAGTCGTGCATCCAGCCCATGTTCCACTTCAGCCCGAAGCCCAGCCCGCCGAAGCCGCTCGGCCCCTTGTGGTGGGTCGGCCGGGTCACGCCGTCCCAGGCGGTGGACTCCTCCGCGATGGTGACCACACCGGGGCAGCGCCGGTAGACGGTGGCGTTCATCTCCTGGAGGAAGGCGACCGCGTCCAGGTTCTCCCGCCCGCCGAACTCGTTCGGCGTCCACTGGCCCGCCTCGCGCGAGTAGTCGAGGTAGAGCATCGAGGCGACGGCGTCCACGCGCAGCCCGTCGATGTGGAACTCCTCGCACCAGTACACCGCGTTGGCGACCAGGAAGTTCCGCACCTCCCGGCGCCCGAAGTCGAACTCCAGCGTGCCCCAGTCCGGATGGGCGGCCCGCAGCGGATCACCGTGCTCGTACAGCGGACGCCCGTCGAACTCGGCCAACGCCCACTCGTCGCGCGGGAAATGAGCGGGCACCCAGTCCATCAGCACCCCGATGCCCGCCTGATGCAGCCTGTCCACCAGGTACTTGAAGTCGTCGGGGGTGCCGAGCCGGGCCGTCGGCGCGTAGAAACCGGTGACCTGATAGCCCCACGAGCCGCCGAAGGGATGCTCGGCCACCGGCATCAACTCGACGTGGGTGAACCCGAGATCACCGACGTAGGCGGGAAGCTGCTCGGCGAGCTGCCGGTAGGTGAGCCCCGGCCGCCAGGACGGCAGGTGCACCTCGTACACCGAGAAGGGGGCCTCGTGCACCGGGCGGTCCGCGCGGTGCGCCATCCACTCGGCGTCGCCCCACTCGTGGCGCGAGACGTCCACGATCGAGGACGTGGCGGGCGGCACCTCCGTACGGCGGGCCATCGGGTCCGCGCGCAGGGTGCGCGAGCCGTCCGGGCGGATGATCTCGAACTTGTACAGCTCACCCTCCCCGACCCCCGGCACGAACAGCTCCCACACCCCGGACGAGCCCAGCGAGCGCATCGGGAAGCCGGTCGCGTCCCAGAAGTCGAAGCCGCCCGCGACCCGCACCCCGAGCGCGTTCGGCGCCCACACCGCGAACCGGGTCCCGGTCACACCCTGCTGGGTCAGCACCCGCGAGCCGAGCGCCTGCCACAGCTCCTCGTGCCGCCCCTCGCCCAGCAGATGCAGATCCAGCTCACCCAGCGTGGGCAGGAAGCGGTACGGGTCCTCGGCCTCGTGCTCCGTGCCGTCGTACGACACCAGCAGCCGGTAGGCCGGGACCTCGGCCAGCGGGAGCAGGCCGGAGAAGAAGCCCTCCCCGTTGTCGCGCAGCTCCGCCCGTACGTCCTCGAAGACGACGGTGACCGCCTCCGCGTGCGGGCGGAACACCCGGAAGGCCACCCCGCCGGGCACCGGGTGGGCGCCCAGCACGGTGTGCGGGTCGTGGTGCGTGCCCGCGAGCAGCCGCTCACGGTCGGCCCGGTCCAGCGCGGGGGAGACCGCGGGTGCCTCCGGGGTACGGGCCTTCGGGATCGCGGGCGCGTTCTCCGGGGAGTCCGCCTGCCTGCCGGGTTTCGCCCGGACCTGCTTCGCCGGGGCCGCCTGCGAGGACTTGGCCTGCTTCTTGCCGGACTTGCTCTTCGGACCGGCTGGCTTCTTGGACGTCACGGACGAGTCTCCCGGTCGGGGTCAGGTCGGAGTCAGGACAGGTCGGGCAGGGCGAGGCGGCGCACCGCCGACATCGGCACCGGCAGCCACTCGGGGCGGTGCCGGGCCTCGTAGACGACCTCGTAGATCGCCTTGTCGGTCTCGTACGCGCGCAGCATCACCGGGTCGGTACGCGGGTCGCGGCCGGTGACCTCGGCGTACCCGGTGCAGTAGGCGGCCCGGCAGGCGTGGGCCCAGCCGGGCGCCGGGGTCTGCGCGGAGTGGGCCGCGTAGTCGAAGGAGCGCAGCATGCCCGCGATGTCCCGCACCGCGGGCTGCGGCATGCGCCGCTCGGCCAGCGGGCGGGACGGCTCGCCCTCGAAGTCGATCAGCGACCAGTCGTCGCCCGGTGAACGCAGGCACTGGCCGAGATGCAGATCGCCGTGCACCCGCTGCGCGGTCCAGGTCTCGCCCTCGCGGGCCAGGTCGGCCAGCGCCTCGAAGGCCGAGCGCAGCCCGGTCTTGTACGGCCGCAGCGCGGGCACCGCCTGCACGGCGGCCGTCAGCCGCTCGGTCATCCCGCCCACCAGCAGCTCCAGTTGGGCATGGCCGAGGGTGACGGTCGGCAGGGCGCGGGCGAGGGTGGTGTGCACCTCGGCGGTGGCCCGGCCCAGGGCCCGCGCCTCGCCGGTGAAGTCCTCGCCCTTGGCCAGCTCGCGCAGCGCCAGCTCCCAGCCGTCGGTCGCGCCGTTCATGAAGGGCTGCAGCACCGCGAGGACGTACGGCTCGGTGTCCAGGTCGGCACGGAGCCAGGCCACCGGCGCGGGCACCCGCTCACAGCCCTCGCGGGCCAGCGCGAGCGGCAGTTCCAGGTCGGGGTTGATCCCGGCGGTGACCCGGCGCAGCAGCTTGAGGATGAACGTATCTCCGTACACCACCGAGGAGTTGGACTGTTCGGCGGTCATCAGCCGGGCCACCAACTGGTCCCGGATCTCGTGCGCCGGGTCCCGCTCGAAGCGCAGCGCGCCGACGCGGGCGCCGGTGCGCAGGGCCTCCAGCAGCACTTCGGCGGGCCGGGGGTCGTACAGGGCGTCGTAGACCGTGCGCCCGTCGAGCGGGCCGTCCACGACATGGCCGATCAGCGCGGGCGCCAGCCGGGGTGGCAGCGCCTCGCGCACGCCTATCAGCAACTGGTAGCAGTCACCGGGCTGCGGGGGCGCGCCCGGTGCCGGTGGCTGGTGGACGCGCAGGAGCAAGTGGTAGAGGCCCAACCTCCCATCGGGAGGCAGGAGTTCGGTGGCGGCCACCAGGTCGAAACCGGTGACCGCGCGCCCCTTCCCGGCGAACCAGCGCTGCCGGGGCAGCCATTCGCGCAACAGGGGATCGAGCGATTCGAGCAGCTCGGCTGTGGTACCTGACGTGCTGGAGGGGGTGACCGTTTCCGCCATGGGCGTCACGTCCTTTCCCCGGGTCGTCGGGGTGTTACTGAACGGTGCCCCGAGCGGGGCGGCGGAAACCGGCAGCCGCCCCACCCGGCCGGACTACACCGCGTCCTGGCGCAACCGGAACCAGTAGAAGCCGTGCCCCGCCAGCGTCAGCAGATACGGCAGCTCGCCGACGGCCGGGAAGCGCACCCCGCCGAACAGCTCCACCGGATGCCGCCCGGTGAACTGGCGCAGATCCAGCTCGGTGGGCTGCGCGAACCGCGAGAAGTTGTGCACGCAGACCACGAGGTCGTCCTCGTACTCCCGCAGGAACGCGAGCACCGCCGGGTTGGACGAGACCAGCTCGGTGTAGGAGCCCAGCCCGAAGGCGGAGTTCTGCTTGCGGATCTCGATCATGCGGCGGGTCCAGTGCAGGAGGCTGGACGGCGACGACATGGAGGCTTCGACGTTGGTGACCTGGAAGCCGTGGACCGGGTCCATGATCGTGGGCAGGAACAGGCGCCCGGGGTCGCAGGAGGAGAAGCCCGCGTTGCGGTCCGGGGTCCACTGCATCGGCGTACGCACGGCGTCGCGGTCGCCGAGCCAGATGTTGTCGCCCATGCCGATCTCGTCGCCGTAGTACAGGATCGGCGAGCCCGGCAGGGAGAGCAGGAGAGCGGTGAACAGCTCGATCTGGTTGCGGTCGTTGTCGAGGAGGGGGGCGAGACGCCTGCGGATGCCGATGTTGGCGCGCATACGCGGGTCTTTCGCGTACTCGGCCCACATGTAGTCGCGTTCCTCGTCGGTGACCATTTCGAGGGTCAGCTCGTCGTGGTTGCGCAGGAAGATGCCCCACTGGCAATTCGTGGGGATCGCCGGGGTCTTGGCGAGGATTTCCGAGACCGGGTAGCGGGATTCCCGGCGTACGGCCATGAAGATGCGCGGCATGACCGGGAAGTGGAACGCCATGTGGCATTCGTCGCCGCCGGTCGAGTAGTCGCCGAAGTAGTCGACCACGTCCTCGGGCCACTGATTGGCCTCCGCCAGCACGACCTTGTCGGCGTACTGCTCGTCGACCTCCTTGCGGACCCGCTTCAGGAAGTCATGGGTCTCGGGGAGGTTCTCGCAGTTGGTGCCCTCGCGCTGGTACAGATACGGCACGGCGTCCAGTCGGAACCCGTCGATGCCGAGATCCAGCCAGAACTTCAGCGCGGAGATCATCTCCTCCTGCACGGCCGGGTTCTCGTAGTTCAGGTCCGGCTGGTGCGAGAAGAAGCGGTGCCAGTAGTACTGCTTGCGTACCGGGTCGTACGTCCAGTTCGACGCCTCGGTGTCGACGAAGATGATCCGCGCGTCCTGGTACTGCTTGTCGTCGTCGGCCCAGACGTAGTAGTCGCCGTACGGGCCGTCGGGGTTGTTGCGGGACTCCTGGAACCACGGGTGCTGATCGCTGGTGTGGTTCATGACGAAGTCGATGATGACGCGCATGCCCCGCTGGTGCGTGGCGTCCACGAACTCCACGAAGTCCGCGAGGTCCCCGAACTCGGGGAGTACGGCCGTGTAGTCGGAGACGTCGTAACCGCCGTCGCGCAGCGGCGACTTGAAGAACGGCGGGAGCCAGAGGCAGTCCACGCCGAGCCATTGCAGATAGTCGAGTTTGGCGGTCAGACCCTTGAGGTCACCGACGCCGTCGCCGTTGCTGTCCTGGAAGGAGCGGACCAGGACCTCGTAGAAGACGGCACGTTTGAACCATTCCGGGTCCCGGTCCTTGGCCGGTGTGTCCTCGAAGGTGTCGGGAACGGGCTCGTTGACGATCATATGGCGGGTGACCCTCCGATCCGCGGGTTGGACGGTCGCAGCACCGAGAACACATGCGCGGGTCGACGACCCGGTTCGAGTCGCACATAGTTGGCCCTGCCCCAGTCAAAGGACTCGCCGGTGAGCAGGTCGCGCACCGGCACCGACTCGTGCCAGTCGAGGCCGAGTTGCGGCATGTCCAACGAGACCGTGGCCTCCTGGGTGTGGTGCGGGTCGAGGTTGGCGACCACCAGAACCGTGTTCGAACCACTGCGCTTGGAGTACGCGATCACCGCGTCCTGGTCCGTGTGATGGAAGTGGATGTCCCTCAGCTGGTGCAGGGCCGGGTGCTCCCGGCGGATGTCGTTGAGGCGGGTGACGAGCGGGGCGATGGTGCGTCCCTCACGCGCCGCCGCCTCCCAGTCCCTTGGCTTGAGCTGGTACTTCTCCGAGTCCCAGTACTCCTCGCTGTCCGCCTTCAGCGGCTGGTTCTCGCAGAGTTCGAAGCCGCTATAGATGCCCCACGTGGGGGAGAGGGTGGCGGCGAGCACGGCCCTGACCTCGAAGGCGGGGCGGCCGCCCTGCTGGAGGTAGGCGTGCAGGATGTCGGGGGTGTTGGCGAAGAAGTTGGGCCGCATGTAGGCGGCCGCGTCCCCCGAGAGTTCGGTGAGGTACTCGGTCAACTCCTGTTTGGTGTTACGCCAGGTGAAGTAGGTGTACGACTGCTGGAAGCCGACCTGGGCGAGGGTGTGCATCATCGCGGGACGGGTGAACGCCTCCGCCAGGAAGATGACGTCGGGGTCGGCGCTGTTGATCTCCCCGATCACCCGCTCCCAGAACACCACGGGCTTGGTGTGCGGGTTGTCGACGCGGAAGATCCGTACCCCGTGCTCCATCCAGTGCCGCAGCACCCGCACGGTCTCCGTCACCAGGCCGTCCATGTCCGCGTCGAAGGCGACCGGGTAGATGTCCTGGTACTTCTTCGGCGGGTTCTCCGCGTACGCGATCGTGCCGTCGGCACGGTGGTGGAACCAGTCCGGGTGCTTCTCCACCCAGGGGTGGTCCGGCGAGCACTGCAGGGCGAAGTCGAGCGCCACCTCCATCCCCAACTCCCGTGCGCGAGACACGAAGTGGTCGAAGTCCTCGAGCGTGCCGAGGTCGGGGTGGACGGCGTCGTGACCGCCCTCCGGCGAGCCGATCGCCCACGGCACACCGACATCGTCCGGGGTCGCGGTCAGGGTGTTGTTGCGGCCCTTGCGATGGGTCGTTCCGATGGGGTGGATCGGCGGGAGGTAGACCACGTCGAAGCCCATCTCCGCGATGGCCTCCAACCGCTTCGCCGCTGTCCGGAACGTGCCGTGCGGTTCGTCCAGGGTCCCTTCCGAGCGGGGGAAGAACTCGTACCAGGAGCCGTACAGGGCGCGTTCGCGCTCCACCACCAGGGGCAGCGGGTCGGAGGCCGTGACCAGTTCCCGCAGGGGATGGCGGGCCAGGATCTCCGCGACCTCCGGGGCGAGGGCCGAGGCCAGTCGCCAGGCGGCCGGGCGGTCCTCGTCGCGCAGGGCCGCGACCGCGTCCCGCAGCACGTCCCGGTGCTCGGCCGGGACCCCGGCGGCCGCACGCTCGTAAAGCCGCGCGCCCTCCTCCAGTACGGACGCGGTGTCGATGCCCGCCGGGATCTTGATCTCGGCGTTGTGCCGCCAGGTGGCGACCGGGTCGGACCACGCCTCGACCGAGTAGGTCCAGCGGCCGGGCCGGTCCGCGCTGACGGTGGCGCCCCAGCGGTCGGTGCCGGGGGCGAGTTCGCGCATCGGGGTGAACGGGCCGGGACGGCCGTCCGGATCGCGCAGCACGACATCGGCGGCCACGGCGTCGTGCCCCTCGCGGAACACGGTGGCCGACACCTCGAAGACCTCGCCGGGCACCGCCTTCGCGGGCCTGCGTCCGCCCTGGACCACGGGCCGCACGTCCAGGACCGGGATGCGGCCCATGACGGGCTGTCCTCTGGGGGTCTCGGTCGCGGCGGTCCGGGCGGCGTCCGGCGGGGCCGCCTGACGGGCCGGCCGGCCGGGTTTTCTGCCGGTCGCCTTGCCGGGCGTCGCCGGTGCTGACGAGTGGTGCGTGGCGGGCATGACCGCTCCTGTCCGCGTCGACTTGGGTAGGGGCCGGGTGTGCGGGCGACGGTTCCTGCTGCGGTGCTGTGGTGCCTGGTGCGTCGTACCGGGGGAGCCTTCCCACCCGGTTCGGGTGGGCAATCCGGCACTTTGTTAACTACTCGCGCGTACGTCCCCGTACAAGACCGGCCCCGTCTCCCGGATTCCCGCCCGGCGTGCCTTGACTCCCTCCGGTACGGCGGGGTTCGGCCAATTCCCGGCGCTTGGGCACCGGGCGCCCCTCGGCGGCGCTCTGTTCCCGTGCGTACCAGATGTGCCGTGTTCGGGGCGCTTCACCCGGATGCGTCCCCGGTGACGCCCCGGTAACCACTACCGTCGACAATGACGACGAGACGTACAGCGCCGTGCGTCTCACCCCGCGAACGCGTCCCGAGGTGGAATGTGAAGGCGATCCGTCGGTTCACCGTCCGTCCCGTTCTCCCCGAACCCCTCCTGCCGCTCAGCGACCTGGCGCGCAACCTCCGCTGGTCCTGGCACGCGGAGACGCGCGACCTGTTCCAGTCCGTGGACCCCGAGCACTGGGCCGCCGCCGAGGGCGACCCGGTGCGGCTGCTGGGCCGGGTGAGCCCCGCGCGGCTCGCCGAGCTGGCGCAGGACCGGCGCTTCCTGCGTCGGCTGAGCGCGGTCGCCGACGACCGGGACGACTATGTGAGCGGCGACCGCTGGTACCAGCAGCAGGGCGACGGGCTGCCCGCCGCCGTCGCCTACTTCTCGCCCGAGTTCGGCATCACCGCGGCCCTGCCCCAGTACTCCGGCGGCCTCGGCATCCTCGCCGGTGACCACCTCAAGGCCGCCAGCGACCTGGGCGCCCCGCTCATCGGCGTCGGACTGCTCTACCGGCACGGCTACTTCCGCCAGTCCCTCTCCCGCGACGGCTGGCAGCAGGAGCACTACCCCGTCCTCGACCCCAACGAGCTGCCCCTCACCCAGCTCAAGGAGGACGACGGCACCCCCGCCCGGGTCTCCCTCGCGCTGCCCGGCGGCCGCGCCCTGCACGCCCGGATCTGGGTCGCACAGGTGGGCCGGGTCCCGCTGCTGCTGCTCGACTCCGACGTGGAGGAGAACGACCCCGCCGAACGCGGCGTCACCGACCGGCTCTACGGCGGCGGCAGCGAACACCGGCTGCTCCAGGAGATGCTGCTCGGCATAGGAGGTGTCCGCGCGGTGCGCACCTACTGCCGCCTCACCGGGCACGCCGAGCCGGAGGTGTTCCACACCAACGAGGGGCACGCCGGGTTCCTCGGCCTGGAGCGGATCGCCGAACTGGGCTCGCACGGACTCGACTTCGACGCGGCGCTGGAGACCGTACGGTCCGGGACGGTGTTCACCACCCACACCCCCGTGCCCGCCGGGATCGACCGCTTCGACCGGGAGCTGGTCGCCCGGCACTTCGGGCCCGACGCCGAACTGCCGGGCCTCGACCCGCGCCGGGTGCTGGCCCTGGGCACCGAGACCTACCCCGGCGGCGAGCCGGGCCTGTTCAACATGGCCGTGATGGGGCTGCGCCTCGCCCAGCGGGCCAACGGGGTGTCCCTGCTGCACGGGCAGGTCAGCCGGGAGATGTTCGCCGGGCTCTGGCCGGGGTTCGACGCCGAGGAGGTGCCGATCACCTCGGTCACCAACGGCGTGCACGCCCCCACCTGGGTCGCCCCCGAGGTGCTGCGGCTCGGCTCCCGCCAGCTCGGCGTGCAGCGGGCCGAGGACGCGCTGACCGTCGGCGGCTCCGAGCGCTGGGACGCGGTCGCGGAGATCCCGGACCAGGAGATCTGGGAGCTGCGCCGCACCCTGCGCGAACAGCTCGTGCTGGAGGTACGGTCCCGGCTGCGCGCCTCCTGGCGGCAGCGCGGGGCGGCCGACGCCGAGCTGGGCTGGATCGACGGGGTGCTCGACCCGGACGTGCTCACCATCGGCTTCGCCCGGCGGGTGCCCTCGTACAAGCGGCTCACCCTGATGCTGCGGGACAAGGCGCGGCTGACCGAGCTGCTGCTGCATCCGCAGCGGCCGGTGCAGATCGTGGTCGCGGGCAAGGCGCACCCGGCGGACGACGGCGGCAAGAAGCTCGTCCAGGAGCTGGTGCGGTTCGCGGACGACCCGCGGGTGCGGCACCGGATCGTGTTCCTGCCCGACTACGGCATGGGGATGGCGCAGAAGCTCTACCCCGGCTGCGACATCTGGCTGAACAACCCGCTGCGCCCGCTGGAGGCGTGCGGCACCTCCGGGATGAAGGCCGCGCTCAACGGCTGTCTCAACCTCTCGGTGCTGGACGGCTGGTGGGACGAATGGTTCCAGCCCGACTTCGGCTGGGCCATCCCCACGGCGGACGGCGCGGCCACCGACATCGAGCGCCGGGACGACATCGAGGCCGCCGCGCTGTACGAACTCCTCGAAGGCCGGGTCACCCCGCGCTTCTACGAGCGCGGCCGGGCCGCCCTGCCCGACCGGTGGATCGAGATGGTCCGCCAGACCCTCACCCTGCTCGGCCCGAAGGTGCTCGCCGGGCGCATGGTCCGCGAGTACGTCGAGCGGCTCTACGCCCCGGCCGCCCAGGCCCACCGCGCGCTCGCCCCGGACACCGCGCGCGAACTGGCCGCGTGGAAGGCGCGGGTGCGGGGGGCGTGGTCCGGGGTGAGCGTCGACCACGTGGAGACCACCGCGCCGACCGCCACGGCGGAGCTGGGCTCCAGTGTCGGGCTCCGGGTGCGGGTGGGGCTCGGCGAGCTGACGCCGGACGACGTGGAGGTGCAGGTGGTGTCCGGCCGGGTCGACTCCGGCGACCGCATCACCGACGCCAGCACGGTCCCGCTGAAGCCGGTCGGCAACCCCGACCTGGAGGGCCGCTGGCTCTACGAGGGCCCCCTGTTCCTCGACCGCACCGGCCCCTTCGGCTACACCGTCCGCATCCTCCCCACCCACCGCCTCCTCGCCTCCACGGCGGAGACGGGCCTGGTGACGGCACCGCCGCAGGACGCGGTGGAAGCGGCGGGCGTACTGCTGCGCTGAGTGTTCTGCCGTCGGAGGGTGGGCCGTATCGTTCACCCTCCGACGACAGAGAAGGACCCTTCGCCCAGATGTTCGGCTACTGGTTCGCGGCCCTGCGCCGCAGCGCCCCCGCGGCACTCGTCGTGACGCTTCTCGTGAGCGTCCTCATGGTGGGCGTCCTGATCGCGGAGGACCCCTCCGGCTGGGCGGCGGCGCTGCTCCAGGCCGTGGGGGCCGGGGTGGGCTGGGGTGTGGTCTTCGCCTGCGTGACGGCCACGTCGAACACCTTCCACGCGGCCCGTAACACCGCGCGCCTCGGGCTGCCCCTCGACGCCCGGGCCGCGTCCGTGCCGTCCGTCCGGCGGTTCACGCTGCCTGTCCCGCCCGGCACCACCGCCTACCAGCTGACGGACGCGGTGCTGCACGCCCTCAAGCAGGTGCCCCAGCCCCGTGCCGGTGAGGTCACCGAGTTCACCCACGGCAGGCTCGCGCTCACCTACGGGCCGCTGGGCGGCGTCGGCGTGACACTGGGCGTCGCCCTCACGACGGACGGCGGCAGCGCGTCCGTGGAGCTGGTGGCCCGGCCCGTCGGCAGGCGGAGAAAGCTGGACGGCGGGGCGTCCTGGGCCGTCCTCACCGCCACCGAGCCGGTGGTGCGGCAGGCGCTGCTGGAGGAGGCCGTGGCCTGACTAGCCCTCGTCCTCCCCGGCGCAGAGCTGCTTCAGGGTGGCTCCGCATCTGCGGGCGTAGGCGTGCTGGAGGGCTCGGGCGACCGGGCCCGCGGTGCGGGTGTACCACTTGGCGGGGCGGCTGTAGGCGGCGACGGTGAGCCAGACGGTGCCGTCGCCGGTGCGGTCGACGACGAAGGCTTCCTCGCCGTGCTCGGGGTGGCCGGGGAGGGTGCCGTAGGCCCAGCCCGCGCGGCGGGGCTCGTCGGCGGTCCAGACGACCCGGCAGGGGGCCTTGATCAGGTTGCCGAGATTGACCGTGACCTCGGTGCCGGGGGTCGCGCGCTCGGCGTCGGTCTCCATGCCGACCCCCATCGCGCGGTGCAACTCCCAGGTCAGGAGCGCCTCCGTGGCCCGGTGGAAGACCGCGGGGCCCTCGCCGATCCGGGTGCGGGAGAAGAGGTGGTGATAGCCGGGCGGGCAGACGGCGAGATCGTCGCGGGTCGCGCCGACCGGCTCGTAGGTGAAGGGCGCCGAGGACATGGTCACCAGACTAGGGCGCCCCCCGGAAGATCACCTTCCCAGGGGGCGCCTAGTCTCAACTACTGGACCGCTAGCTGACGTTGACCGCCGACCAGGCCGCCGCCACCGCGTTGTACTCGGCGCTGCCGGAGCCGTAGAGCGCGGAGGCCGCGTTCAGGGTGCCGGTGCGGGCCGCCTTGTAGTTGGTCGTCGACGTGAAGTACGTCGTGAGCGCCTTGTACCAGATCTGGAGCGCCTTGGCGCGCCCGATGCCGGTGACCGTGGAGCCGTTGGAGGTCGGGGAGTTGTACGAGACCCCGTTGATCGTCTTCGCGCCGCTGCCCTCGGACAGCAGGTAGAAGAAGTGGTTGGCGACGCCGGACGAGTAGTGCACGTCCTTGTTGCCGACCGAGGAGGACCAGTAGTCGGCCGAGCCGCCGTCCTTGCTCGGCTTGTCCATGTAGCGCAGCGGGGTGCCGTCGCCGTTGATGTCGATCTTCTCGCCGATGAGGTAGTCACCGGGGTCCGAGGCGTTGTTGGCGTAGAACTCCACGCCGGTGCCGAAGATGTCCGAGGTGGCCTCGTTCAGGCCGCCGGACTCGCCCGAGTAGTTCAGGCCCGCGGTGTTGGAGGTGACACCGTGGCTCATCTCGTGGCCCGCGACGTCCAGCGAGGTCAGCGGGTCGACGTTGCCGGAACCGTCGCCGTAGGTCATGCAGAAGCAGGAGTCGTCCCAGAACGCGTTCACGTAGGCGTTGCCGTAGTGGACGCGGGAGTAGGCGCCGACGCCGTTGTTCTTGATGCCGCTGCGGCCGAACGTGTTCTTGTAGAAGTCCCAGGTCTCCGCCGCGCCGTAGGCGGCGTCGGCGGCCGCGGTCTGGTCGGAGGAGGAGCTGGAGGCGGTGCCGGTACCGAAGACGTTGGTGGTGCTGGACACCAGAGTGCCCGTGCCGGACGTCTTGCGGGCCAGGTTGTAGGTCTTGTGGTTGCCCCGGGCGCTGTCGGTGAGCTGGTACGTCGAGCCCGACTGCACGGAGTTGAGGGTGACCGTGCCGGAGTACAGCGTCTTGCCGGTCGCGTTCTCGATGCCCTGGTACTCGAAGAGCTTCTTGCCGGTGGCGGCGTCGGTGATGACGTGCAGCTGGTTCGGGGTGCCGTCGTCCTGGAGGCCGCCGACGATGGTCTCGTAGGCGAGGACGGGCTTGCCGGAGCCCGCCCAGATGACCTTGCGGGCGCCGTCCGCCTCGGTCTTGGCCGAGCCGAGCGTCTTCGCGGCGCCGACGGCCTGCTGCTCCGCCTTGGCCGGGGTGACCTGCGCCTTCAGCGAGGCCACCTTGATGGCCGTACCGGTGGCCTTGGTGACGCCCTCGGCCTTGCCGGACTTGGCGGTGTGCACCACGAGGTCGCCGCCGAGGACCGGAAGGCCCGCGTAGGTGCGCTCGTAGCGGGTGTGGACGGTGCCGTCGACGTCCTTGACGACGTCTCTGACCACCAGCTTCTCCTTGGCGCCGAGACCTATGCGCTGGGCGGTCTCCGGGGCGTCGGACTGGGCCTGCTGGATCAGCGTGGTGCGTGCCGACGCCGACAGCAGCGTCGGGGCGCCGGCCAGGGTCTTGTTCTCGGCGTTCGCGCTGGAGGACAGGCCCGTGGTGAGGAGGGCACCGGCGGCGACGGCGGTGGCGATGGCGAGGGTGGTGCGCTTGTGACGCGCGTAGAGGGGGCTCACAGTAGCTCCTTGACGTGGGGGCGTCCGGTCAGCGTGGGGTCACTGGCCGGGTGGTGCGTACTGAAGTCGCTGTGCAGCTGCGGCGGGTGGGGAGAGCGTGGCACCAGGGACGCGTACATGTCATGACCCTGCGGTGATGTTGGCTGAAACATGGCGTCTTGATGTTGTTGCAGGCGTGTGAACGGGGGCCGTCCGGAGGGGTGTTCACGCTCCGGACGGCACCCGTTCACCGGCCGCGAGGGGCGGCGGAGGGGTGGTCTAGGGGAAGGTGACCTTCCAGGAGTTGAGGGTGCCCTTGTCCTGCGCCGCCTGGTCCTGCACCTTCAATTTCCAGGTTCCGTTGGCGGGTTCGGCCGCTGCATTGACGGTGTAGGTCTCGTCCACGTCGTCCCCGGAGTCCGAGGAGCTGAAGTTCTTCAGCCGGTACGAGGTGCCCGAGGGCCCGACCAGATCGATCACCAGGTCACCCCGCCAGGTGTGGGTGATGTTCACGGCCACGCGCAAGTTGCTTGGCGCGTTTCCGCTCCTCCCGGAGACCGTGATGTCCGAGGTGACGGCGGGACCGTTGTCCGGGATCGTCACCGGAGTGGTGGATTCGTACGAGGTGCCGGTGTCGCCGCCGGGCCGGGTGCCGACCCCGACGCCCGCCCAGGCGTCCTGCACCGCCGCGTACTCCGCGCTCGTGGTGCCGTACAGCTCCCCGGCCGCGGCCAGGGTGCCGGTGCGGGCGCCCGAGTAGTTGGTGGTGGACGTCCACTTGGTGGTGAGCGCCCGGTACCAGATCTGGAGGGCCTTGTCCCGGCCGATGCCGGTGACGGGGAGGCCGTCGGCGGTGGGGGAGTCGTAGGAGACCCCGTCGATCACCTTGGCGCCGCTGCCCTCGCTCAGCAGATAGAAGAAGTGGTTCGCCGGGCCGGACGAGTAGTGCACGTCCACCCCGCCGATACCGGAGTACCAACTGTCCTTGGACGCGCCGTCCTTGCTCGGCTTGTCCATGTAGCGCAGCGGGGTGCCGTCGCCGTTGATGTCGATCTTCTCGCCGATGAGGTAGTCACCGGGGTCGGAGCTGTTGGCGGCGTAGAACTCCACTCCGGTGCCGAAGATGTCGGAGGTCGCCTCGTTCAACCCGCCCGACTCGCCGGAGTAGTTGAGCCCGGCCGTGTTGGCGGTGACGCCGTGACTCATCTCGTGCCCGGCGACGTCCACGGCGGTCAGCGGGTCGGCGTTGCCCGAGCCGTCGCCGTAGGTCATGCAGAAGCAGGAGTCGCTCCAGAAGGCGTTCACATACGAATTCCCGTAGTGCACACGGGAGTACGCGCCGACCCCGTTGTTCTTGATGCCGCTGCGGCCGAACGTGTTCTTGTAGAAGTCCCAGGTGACCGCAGCCCCGTAGTGCGCGTCGGCGCCCGCCGTCGCCGGGTCGGAGATGGTGCCGTTGCCCCAGGTGTCGGTTCCTTGCGAGAACAGGGTGCCGGTGCCGGAGGTGCCCCGGTTGAGGTTGTACGTCTTGTGCCCGCCGCGGTCCCCGTCGGTCAGGTTGAACGTGGAGCCCGACTGGGTGGTGGTCAGCGGGACCTGGCCGCTGTACTGGGTGTTGCCGACGCCGGTGCGGATGCCCTGGTACTCGTAGAGCTTCTTGCCGGTGGTGGCGTCGGTGACGATGTGCAGTTCGTTCGGGGTGCCGTCGTCCTGGAGGCCGCCGACCACCGTCTCCCAGGCGAGGACGGGCTTGCCGGTGGCGGCCCAGATCACCTGGCGCACACTGTCGGCGGCCGACTTGGTGCCGCCGAGCGTCTTCGCCCGCGCCACCGCCTGCCGCTCCGCCGTCGCCTTCGGCACGGCCGGGGTGAGGCCGGTGACCTTCAGCGTGGCGCCGGACGCCTTCAGCACGCGCTTGGTCGCGCCGGAGGGCGCGGTGTCCACGATCAGGTCCCCGCCGAGCACGGGCAGGCCCGCGTAGGTGCGCTCGTAGCGGGTGTGCAGGGTGCCGTCGCCGTCCTTGACGACATCGCGGGCGACCAGCTTCTCCTGGGCGCCGAGCCCGATCGAGCGGGCGGTGTCCGCCCGCCCGGCGTCGGCGTCGCGGATCAGCCCGGAGCGCTGGGCGGGGGTGAGGCGTACGGAGCTGTGCGCGGGGTCGGCCTTGCCCGGCAGGGGCTTCGCCGGGGCGGCGGTCGCCGCGCCGGACTGGACGGCGGCGGCGATGAGCGCCGCCACTCCGGCCAGGGCGACGGTGGCGGTACGGCGGCGCGGGGAGACGCGTCTGCGGGAGGGGCTGCTGCTGGGGCTGCTGCTCAACACTGACTCCTTCTGCGTGGCCGCCGGTCGCGCGGCCGAGGGAGACCGGACGGTGGGTTGGGGCGTCCGGGGCAGAACAGGGCGGTGCGGGGCGCGCGTCAGGGCGCGGGTGGCGCGGGACGCGTGAGCGCTGTGCGGTCGCTGTGAGTCGGTCGTGGGAAGAGTGACAGGGGAGCGGGGGGCCTGTCAGGAGTGCGTCGGGAAGTTGGCCGGAAGGTGCGCCTCCCGTGCCAACTCCCCTTTATTGCAAGCGTGTTGAACAGATGTGTCGACGACTCTCAGGCCGTGCCGCCGTCCCCGTGCCAGGTGCGCCACAGGGCCGCGTACGCGCCGTCCGCCGCCACCAGTTCGTCGTGCGTGCCCAGCTCGGTGACGAGACCGTCCTCCATCACCGCGACCCGGTCCGCGTCGTGCGCGGTGTGCAGCCGGTGCGCGATGGCGATCACCGTGCGGCCCGCGAGCACCGCGGCCAGACCGCGTTCCGTGTGCCGGGCGGTGGCCGGGTCGAGCAGGGCGGTCGCCTCGTCCAGGATCAGGGTGTGCGGGTCGGCCAGCACCACCCGGGCCAGCGCGAGCTGCTGCGCCTGGGACCCGTCGGTGACCTGGCCGCCCTGGCCGAGCCCGGTGTCCAGCCCCGCGGGCAGCTCCCGCACCCAGCCGTCGGCGCCGACCGCCGCCAGCGCCCGCCACAACTCCTCGTCCGTGGCGCCGGGTTCGGCGATCAGCAGGTTGTCCCGCACCGAGCCCAGGAACACATGGTGCTCCTGGGTGACCAGCACCACCTGGCGGCGCAACCGGGCGGGCTCCAGCTCCGCGACCGGGACCCCGCCCACCGTGACCGTGCCCGAGGCAGGCGCGTCGATCCCGGCCAGCAGCCTGCTCAGCGTGGTCTTGCCCGCACCGGACGCCCCCACCACGGCCAGCCGCTCACCGGGCCGCACCGTCAGATCCACCCCGCGCAGCACCTCACCGCCCCGCTCGTACGCGTACCGCACCCCGCGCACCTCGATGCGGTCGTCCGCCGGAGTCCGCGCGCTGTCCACCGGGGCGCCCGGCGCCTCGGCGATGCCCTCCACCCGGGCGAACGAGGCTCCACTGGACTGGAGTTGCTCCAGCCGCAGCAGCACCATGTCCAGCGGGTCGGTGAACTGCCGCATGTACAGCGCCCCGGCCACCACCGCGCCCAGACCGATCAGCCCGCGCCCGTGCAGCCAGCCCCCGACCAGCAGCACCCCGGCCACCGGGATCGTGTACGAGATCTCGACCCAGGGGAAGAACACCGTCCGCAGCCCCAGCGTGCGATAGCGGGTGCGGCGGGACTTCTCCAGCGCCTCCCGGCTCGCCGCCGTACGCGCCGCCTCCAGCCGGAACGCCTCCACGGTCCGCGCGCCCCCCGCCGTGGCCGCCACGATCTCCGCCACCGCCGACGTCGCCGCGCCCTCCGCCAGATAGGCGTCCCGCGCCCGCCGCAGGTACCAGCGCACCGCCAGCCACACCGGGGTCAGCCCGAGCAGCCCGAACAGGCCCAGCCACGGGCTGAGGACGAACACCGCGCCGAGCACGAACAGCGCCTGCACCGCGTACACCAGCAGCTCCGGGCCGATGTCCCTGAGCGTGGTGCCGACCATCGCCACGTCCGCCGTGCCGCGCGCCGTCAGATCGCCGGTACCGGCCCGCTCCACCGTCGACGCGGGCAGTCCCAGCAGCCGTTCGACGAAGGTCTCCCGCACCCGCGCCAGCGTCCGCTCCCCGAACCGGTGCGCCACGTACCGCGCCCAGCGGGCCAGCACCAGCTGGGCCAGCGCGCACAGCAGAATCCACAGCGCGAGCCGGTCCACCGCGCCGACCCCGCGCCCGGCGCGGACCTCGTCCACGATCCGGCCGACCAGCCAGGGACCCACGATGCCCGCACCGGCCGCCAGCGCGTTCAGCGCCAGCGCGGCCGCGAAGGCCCGCCCGTCCGCGCGCACCAGCCGGGCGGCCGCCCGCCGTACCGTGCCCCGGTCCGCGACCGGCAGCGCTCCCGTGTCCGTCGTCACCGCAGGGCCTCCCCGTCAGTCAAGTCCCGTGCCACCAGCGCCCGGTAGCCCTTCTCGCGGTCCAGCAGCAACTGGTGCGGGCCGCTCGCGGCCACCTTGCCGTCGACCAGGAACAGCACGGTGTCCGCCACGTCCAGCAGCAGCGGCGAGGTCGACGTCACCACCGTCGTACGGCCCTCCCGCGCCTCGCGCAGCCGGTGCGCGACCGCCGACTCGGTGTGCGCGTCCAGCGCCGAGGTCGGCTCCACGGCGAGCAGCACCTCCGGGTCGGCCAGCAGCGCCCGCGCCAGCCGGACCCGCTGCCGCTGGCCCCCGGACAGGCTGCGGCCCTGCCCGGACACCACCGTGTCCAGCCCGTCCGGCAGCCCCCGTACGACGTCCTCGGCGACCGCCGCCCGCACCGCCCGACGCACCGCGGCCCCGTCCGCCGGGCGCCCGGCGGACACCGTCTGAAGCAGCGGCCCGGCGAACAGGTCGGCCTCGTTGTCCGCGACCAGCACCCGCGCGCGCACCTCGGCCAGCGGCACCGCGTCCAGGCGTACGTCGCCCCACAACGCCTCGGTCGGCCCGTACCGGCCCAGGCGGTCCACCACGGCGGCGGTGTCGGCGGAGCGGGCCGCGACCAGCGCGGTCAGCCGCCCCGGCGCCACCCGGACACCGGAGGCCGGGTCGTGCAGCTCGGCCGGGTGCGCGGGGGCGGTCAGCGTGCCGTCGTCCGGTTCGGGCTCCAGCCGCAGCAGGGCCACCACCCGGCGGGCGGCCACCACCGCGCGGTTCAGGTCGTAGTTCATCTCCACGAAGAACGCCACCGGGCCGATCAGCACCGCCGCGTACCCGTACACCGACACCAGCTCGCCCACCGTGATGGCGCCCTCGGCCGCCAGCCGGGCCGCCAGCCAGGTCACCGCGGCCAGGAACAGCGTCGGCAGGCCGAGACCGAGCGCCTGCACCCAGCTCGTCACCGCGCCCACCCGGTAGCCCTGCTCCCGCAGCCGCCCCGAGTCCTTGGCGAACGCGTCCGCGAACAGCCGTTTCCCACCGAGCCCGTTGAGCACGCGCAGCCCGCCCGCGAGGTCGCCGATGCGAGCCGTCAGGATGCCCTGCCGCTCCCGGTACTCGGTCTCGGTGCCCTGGAGGCGCCGGGTCAGCGGGCCGGTGAGCAGGGCGATGACCGGCACGCCCAGCAGCACCACGGCGGCCACCGAACCGGAGATGGTGAGGAGTTGGGCGGCCACCACCGAGTAGACGACGACCGAGCCGACCCCCGGCCCCATCACGGTCAGCGCCTGCGCGAGGGTCTGCACATCGCCCACCCCGACGGTGACGACCTCACCGGCCCCCACCCGGCGCGGCAGCGCGGCACCCAGCCGGGCCGCGTGCTCCACCACCAGCTTCACCGTGCGGAAGTTGGCGTCCATCCGCACCCGCGTCATGGTGCGGTGCCGCATGATGCTCAGCCACGCGCACCCCACCCCGGCCACGAACATGGCGCCGGTCCAGGCCGCCAGCACCCCCAGCCGACCCGGCACCAGCCCGTCGTCCACCGCCCGAGACAGCAGATACGGCTGCGCCGCCATCAGCACCAGCCACGCGGAGCCGAACACCGCGCCCGCCAGCGCACGCCACGGCTGGCGCAGCGCCAGCCACCACAGATAGCGCCAGCCGCCCCGCACATCGGGTATGCCGGGACCCTCGTACGCGTCGATCATCCTGCCCCCGTTCCCACCGGCCGTCACTGAGCCAGACTGTCCCGCCACGCCTTGTGCAGCTCGGAGAACCTACCGGAACCGGCGATCAGTTGGTCCGGGCGGCCGTCCTCCACGATCCGGCCGTGCTCCATCACCAGCACCCGGTCGGCGATCTCCACCGTGGACAGCCGGTGCGCGATCACCACCGCGGTACGGCCGCGCAGCACGGTCGTCATCGCCCGCTGCACCGCCCGCTCACCGGGCACGTCCAGCGAGCTGGTCGCCTCGTCCAGGATCAGCACCGCGGGGTCGGCGAGCAACGCCCGCGCGAACGCCACCAGTTGCCGCTGCCCTGCGGAGATACGCCCACCGCGCTTGCGTACGTCGGTGTCGTAGCCGTCGGGCAGGGCGCTGATGAACTCGTGGGCGCCGATGGCCTTCGCCGCGTGCTCGATCTCCTCCCGGGTGGCCTCGGGGCGGCCGATGGCGATGTTGTCCGCGACCGTGCCGGAGAACAGGAACGCCTCCTGGGTCACCATCACCACACCGCGCCGGAGTTCGGGCAGTGACAGCTCGCGCAGATCGATCCCGTCGAGCAGGACGGCACCCTCGGTCGGGTCGTAGAAGCGGGCCAGCAGCTTGGCCAGCGTCGACTTGCCCGCGCCCGTGGAGCCGACCACCGCGACGGTCTGCCCGGCCGGGAGCGTCAGATCGAAGCGGGGCAGCACCTCGCCGCCGGTGCGGTAGGCGAACCGCACCCCGTCGAAGACGACCTCACGACCCGGGAAGTCACCCTCCCTTGAAGGGAGTTCGCGGGACACGGCGGGCTCCGGCACGGACGGGGTCTGGGCCAGCAACCCGGCGATCTTCCCCAGCGAGGCGGCCGCCGACTGGTAGGAGTTGAGGAACATGCCGAGCCGGTCGATCGGGTCGTACAGCCGCCGCAGATACAGCACCGCCGCCGCCAGCACACCGAGCGCCAGCGTGCCCGAGGCGACCCGGTAGGCGCCCCACAGCACGATCCCGGCGACGGCCGTGTTGGCCACCAGCCGGGAGCCGACCACGTACTGCGCCATCTCCAGCAGCGAGTCCCCGTTGCTGCGCTCGTGGTGCCGGTTGAGCGCGGCGAACTCGGCGTCGTTGGCGGTCTCGCGGCGGAACGCGCGCACCGGGCGGATGCCATTCATCGTCTCCACGAACTTCACGATCAGCGCCGCGATCGCCGTGGAGCGCGCGGCGAACACCCGGTGCGCGCGCCGCTGGTAGCGCCGCACCAGCAGGTACAGCGGCAGGAAGGACGCCACCGCGACCGCGCCGAGGCCCAGGTCCAGCCAGAGCAGCAGGGCGGAGATGTAGACGAAGGACAGCACCACCGTGACCAGCTCCTGGAGCCCCTCGTCGAGGAGTTCGCGCAGCGCCTCCACGTCCGTGGTGGAGCGGGAGATCAGCCGGCCGGAGGTGTAGCGCTCGTGGAAGTCCACGCTGAGCGCCTGCGCGTGCCGGAAGATCCGGCCGCGCAGGTCCAGCAGCGCGTCCTGGTTGACCCGCGCGGACGCCCGGATGAACGCGTACTGGAGCCCGCCGGAGGCCAGCGCGCACAGCGCGTACCCCGCCGCCACCGCGAGCAGCGGCCCGTGGTCGTGCCCGCGCACGGCCGGTACGGCGGTGTCGATGGCGTACGCCACCAGCAGCGGCCCGGTCTGCGCCGCCGCCTGCTGGAGCAGCAGCAGGAGCACGGTGAGCGCGACGCGGGCCCGGCGCGGGGCGAGCAGCGAGCGCAGCAGGGCGGCGGTGGCGCCGGGCGGGGTGGGCAGCACGTCCCGGTCGAAGGGGTCGCCGGAGGCCGGTGGGAGATTCGGGTCGGGTAGGTCGTCGTCCGTGGTGGGGGCGGCGGACGTCGTGGTGGTCATCGGGGTTCCTCGGGTTCCTCGCGGGGGCCGCCGGACATGAGATGGGCGTACTCGGCGTTGGTGCGCAGCAGTTCGTGGTGGGTGCCCACCGCCGTGATCCGGCCGTCGGAGAGCAGGGCGACCCGGTCGGCCAGCAGCACCGTGGAGGGGCGGTGGGCCACGATCAGCGCGGTGGTGTCGGCCAGCACCCGGCGCAGCGCCGCCTCCACGGCCGCCTCGGTGTGCACGTCGAGCGCGGACAGCGGGTCGTCCAGGACCAGGAACTCCGGCTGTCCGGCCACCGCGCGGGCCAGCGCGAGCCGCTGCCGCTGGCCGCCGGAGAGGCTGAGGCCCTGCTCGCCGACCCGGGTGTCCGGGCCCTCGGGCAGCGTGTGCGCGAAGTCGGCGTGGGCCACGGCGAGGGCCCGGTCCAGCTCCTCCCGGCCCGCGCCCTCGCCGGCGCCCATGAGGACGTTCTCCGCCACGGTGGTGGAGAACAGGGTGGGCTCCTCGAAGGCGACGGCGACCCGGGCGCGCAGTTCCTCGCGGGGGAGTGCGGTGATGTCGACGCCGTCGAGGGTGATGCGGCCCGTGGTCGCGTCGTGCAGCCGGGGGACCAGCGAGGTCAGGGTGGTCTTGCCGCTGCCGGTCGCGCCGACCAGCGCCATCGACTCGCCGGGGCGGATGTGCAGGTCGACCCCGTCCAGTACGGGCTTGCCGCCGGGGGCCGCGTCGGCGTGGCGGAAACCCACGCCCTCGAAGCGCAGGCCGCGTTCGCCCGGCGCGGGGGCGTCCGTACCGGGTGCGTCGGCATGGCCCTCCGGGTGCTCGTCGAGCACCTCGAAGTACCGCTCGGTGGCCGTCGCCGCCTCCTGGCACATCGCGAGCAGGAAGCCGATGGACTCCACCGGCCAGCGCAGCGCCAGCGCCGTGCTGAGGAACGCGACCAGTGTGCCCGCCGACAGCGAGCCGTCCGCCACCCGCAGCACGCCCAGCACCAGCGCGGCCCCGATCGCCACCTCGGGCAGGGTCACGATGACCGCCCAGATGACCGCCAGCAGCCGCGCCTTGCCGATCTCGGTGTCCCGCAGCATCATCGCCGTACGCCGGAACGCCCGCGCCTGGCTGCGGTGGCGCCCGAAGCCCTTGACGACCCGGATGCCGAGCACGCTCTCCTCGACCAGCGTGGTCAGGTCGCCGACCTGGTCCTGCGCCTGCCGGGCCGCGTGCGCGTACCGCTGCTCCACGACCACGCAGACCCACAGCAGCGGCACGGCGGGCCCGAGCACGACCAGGCCCAGCACCCAGTCCTGCACCAGCATGATCCCGATGCCCGCGAGGATCGTCACCCCGTTGACCAGCAGGAAGGTCAGCGGGAAGGCGAGGAACATCCGCACCAGCATCAGATCGCCGGTGCCCCGCGACAGCAACTGGCCCGAGGGCCAGCGGTCGTGGAACGCCATCGGGAGCCGCTGGAGCCGCCGGTAGAGGTCGGCACGCATGCCCGCCTCCACGCCCGCCAGCGGACGGGCCACCAGCCAGCGCCGTATGCCGAACAGCAGCGCCTCCGCCACCCCGATCAGCAGCAGGTACAGCGCGCCCCGCCACACCCCGGCCGGGTCGCGCGCGGCCACCGGGCCGTCGACCATCCACTTCAGGACGAGCGGGATCACCAGACCGAGACAGGAGGCGACGACCGCGACGGTGGCGGCCGCGAACCAGCGTGCGCGCACCGACCGTACATAGGGCCACAGCCGCAGCAGGGTGCGGGCGGCGGAGCGGCGCCGGGCGGGGGGAGAGTTGGTGGACACCGGCGTCAGCGTACGGACCGGCCCCCGCCCCGCCCACCGGATTTTCCGGCCCTCCGCTGCGCCCCGCACACCCCCGCGGACTCAGACCACCCGCAGCAGCAGCACCGTCCGCCCGGGCACCGTGACCTCGGTGCCCGCGTCGAGGACCCGGCCCGGCGCCCGGTGCTGGTCCTCGCCCGAGGTGTCCACCACCACCTCGTAGCCCGTCGCCCAGGGTGCCCCCGGAAGGGTGAAGCCGGTCGGCTCGTGACCGGCGTGCAGTACCGCGAGGAAGCTGTCGTCCACCACCGGCGTGCCCCGCTCGTCCCGCCCCGGAATGTCCCGGCCCGACAGATACATGCCAAGCGTGGCGGCGGGCGCGTACCAGTCGCGCTCGGTCATCTCCGCGCCCCGGGCGGTGAACCAGGCCAGGTCCCTCAGGCCGTCCGCCGAGTGTGCGCGGCCGGAGAAGAAGGCGCGGCGGCGCAGCACCGGGTGCGCGTGGCGCAGCGCGATCAGTCGGCAGGACAGGTCGAACAGGGGCCGCCAGTCCGGGTCGTCCAGCAGCGACCAGTCCAGCCAGCTCAGTTCGCCGTCCTGGCAGTAGGCGTTGTTGTTGCCGCCCTGGGTGCGGCCCAGCTCGTCGCCCGCGACCAGCATCGGCACCCCGGTGGAGAGCAGCAGCGTGGTCAGCAGGTTCCGCAACTGCCGCCTGCGCAGGGCCCGTACGTCCGTGTCGTCCGTCTCGCCCTCGGCGCCGCAGTTCCAGGAGCGGTTGTCGTCGGTGCCGTCCCGGTTGTCCTCGCCGTTCGCCTCGTTGTGCTTGCCGTGGTACGAGACCAGGTCGCGCAGGGTGAACCCGTCGTGCGCGGTGACGAAGTTGACCGAGGCGTACGGGCGGCGGCCGCCCCAGGCGTACAGGTCGCTGGAGCCGGACAGCCGGTAGCCCATCTCGCGGACGTCGGGCAGCGCGTGCCGCCAGAAGTCGCGCACGGTGTCGCGGTAGCGGTCGTTCCACTCCGTCCACAGCGGCGGGAAGGCGCCCACCTGGTAGCCGCCCGAGCCGATGTCCCAGGGCTCGGCGATCAGCTTCACCCGGCGCAGCACCGGGTCCTGGGCGATGACCGCCAGGAACGGCGACAGCATGTCGACGTCGTGCATCGAGCGGGCCAGCGCCGCCGCCAGGTCGAAGCGGAAGCCGTCCACGCCCATCTCGGTCACCCAGTAACGCAGCGAGTCGGTGATCAGCCGGAGTACTTGGGGCTGCACCACGTGCAGGGTGTTGCCGCAGCCGGTGTAGTCGGCGTACCGGCGGGCGTCGGGCTGGAGGCGGTAGTAGCCCCGGTTGTCGATGCCCTTCAGGGAGAGGGTGGGGCCGAGTTCGCCCGCCTCGGCGGTGTGGTTGTAGACCACGTCGAGGATCACCTCGATGCCCGCCGCGTGCAGGGCGCGCACCATCCGCTTGAACTCGCCGACCTGCTGGCCGGTGGTGCCGGAGGCCGCGTAGGCCGCGTGCGGGGCGAAGTAGCCGACGGAGTTGTAGCCCCAGTAGTTCTTCAGGCCCCGGCGCAGCAGATGGTCCTCGTGCGCGAACTGGTGGACCGGCAGCAGCTCCACCGCCGTCACGCCCAGCCGCACCAGGTGCTCGATCGCCGCCGGGTGCGCGAGACCGGCGTAGGTGCCGCGCAGCTCCTCCGGGATGCCGGGGTGCAGCTTGGTGAAGCCCTTGACGTGCAGCTCGTAGATGACCGAGTCCGCCCACGGCGTCTTCGGGCGGCGGTCGTCGGACCAGTCGTCGTCATCGTGCACCACCACCCCCTTGGGCACGAAGGGCGCCGAGTCCCGCTCGTCCCGCACGGTGTCCGCGTAACCCTGCTCGGGCCAGTCCCGCACATGGCCGTACACCTCCGGCGGCAGCGCGAACTCCCCGTCCACCGCGCGGGCGTACGGGTCCAGCAGCAGCTTCGCCGGGTTCCAGCGGGCGCCGGTCCACGGGTCCCAGCGGCCCTCCACCCGGTAGCCGTAGCGGCGGCCGGGCAGCACACCGGGCACGAAGCCGTGCCAGATCTCGTGCGTCAGCTCGGTCAGCCGGACCTGGGTCTCCCGGCCCCGCTCGTCGAACAGGCACAGCCGCACCGCCTCCGCGCCCCCCGCCCACAGCGCGAAGTTGGTGCCCGCCACCCCGTCCGGGCCGGTACGGAACCGGGCCCCCAGCGGGGTCGGCGTCCCCGGCCACACGGGCGGCGCGGCGCGCCGGGCACCGCGCACCGGAGAAGTGGCGGTCCCGCTCTGGACGGGCGGTTCCCCGGCCCGTGCCCGCTGCTCGGCTGCGCTCGTCACCAGTCGGCCCCTCTTTCAGTGGCTCGGCCTTCCGGGGCACGGCCGCCCGCGCCGAAGGGCCGACCGCACCCCGGGGGTCCGCGGACCCCGGGCACGCTCGGCCGACCGGTACGGCAGCGCCCCGACGGCTCCGGCGCGGGCGCGGCGGCTCCCCTTCGCGTCGTCCTTCCCTCTGTTCTGCCCATCCGCGCGGTCGCACTCACGTTTCCCCGAAGCCGCCCCGTCGTTGTGTCCGGCGTGATGCACGTACAAGGACGCGCGCGGCGCGCGCTGGCCGCACTGGCCACGGCACTTTCATGGGCGGGACTGCTGGCCGGGGCCGCCGGCTGCACCGCGGACGGCTCCGGACCCCTGGGCATCGGCGGCCCACCGGGCAGACCCCCGGCCGCCGAGGACGTCATCCGCGTCACCCCCGACGACGGCGGCAAGGGGGTGCGCCCCGAGCAGCGGCTACGGGTGCGGGTGCCCGAAGGGCGGCTGGAGAAGGTCACGGTGCACCGCTCCCAGGACGCGCAGGACACGGCTGTCACCGGCCGCATCGACCCGGACGGCCGCAGCTGGAAACCGGACGACGACAAGCTCGCGCTCGCCGCCCGCTACACCGTGGACGCGGTCGCCGTCGATGGCGACGGCCGCCGCTCGGCCCGGCACACCACGTTCACCACCTACGTCCCCGACCAGCGGTTCATCGGCTACGTCACCCCCGAGAACCGCTCCACGGTCGGCACCGGGATGATCGTCTCCCTCGCCTTCAACCGGGACATCACCGACCGGGCCGCCGTGGAGAAGGCCGTACGCGTCACCGCGAAACCGGCCGTCGAGATCCGCGCCCACTGGTTCGGCAAGAACCGGCTGGACCTGCGCCCCGAGCGGTACTGGAAGCCCGGCACCGAGGTCACCGTCGACCTCGCCCTGCGCGATGTGGAGGGGGCGCCGGGCGTCTACGGGCTCCAGCGCAAGACCATCACCTTCACCGTCGGCCGCAGCCAGGTCTCCCTGGTCGACGCGGCCGCGCACACCATGGAGGTGCGCCGGGACGGCGAACTCCTGGCCACCGTGCCGATCACCGCGGGCGCCCCCAAGACGCCCACGTACAACGGCAAGATGGTGGTGATGGACATGCTGGAGGTGACCCGCATGAACAGCCAGACGGTCGGCTTCGGCGGGGAGTACGACATCCCGGACGTGCCGCACGCCATGAAGCTCACCGACTCCGGCACCTTCCTGCACGGCAACTACTGGTCGCCCGAGTCGCCGGGCGAGGTCAACGTCAGCCACGGCTGTGTGGGGCTGCGCGATGTGAAGGGCGGCGGGGCGGACACCCCGGCGGGCTGGTTCTTCGACCGCAGCCTCGTCGGGGACGTGATCGAGGTGGTCCACAGCAAGGACAAGACGGTCTCCCCGGACAACGGCCTCAGCGGGTGGAACATGGCATGGAAGCAGTGGAAGGCGGGCAGCGTGCTCAAGTGACCCGGTGAGCTGCGAAGTTCCGGGTCTCGGTGACTGGTTGAAGTTGCGACTGAACGGTGACATTCGACGGACACCGAGCCCGGAACCCGGCGGCTAGCATGCCCGGATGAGCGCGGGACGCGCCGGGGTGTGGACCTGTGACCAGGTCCGGGAGGGGAGAACGACTTGAACGTGCGGCCGATATCGGGGGCTTCGGCAGGAAGTCGGCACAGGGGTCGTAAGGGGCTGGCGCTCATGGCGGGGGCGCTCGTGCTGTCGCTGGCCGCCTGCGGCGGCGGCGAGACGACGGGGAGCGGGTCGGACAACGCCAAGAACAAGGATGGCCAGGACACGCAGTCCTCGGCCGCCGTCACCATCGCGCCCAAGTCCGGCGCGCAGGCCGTGGACACCAGCGGCGCGCTGAACGTGAAGGTCGCCGGGGGCCGGCTGACCAGCGTGACCGTCAAGGACGGCAAGGGCACCGAGGTCGACGGCAAGCTCGCCGCGGGCGGCGCCGCCTGGACGCCGTCCAAGCACCTGGCCGCCGCCACCAAGTACACGGTGCACGCGGTCGCCGAGGACTCGCGGGGCCGCAAGGCCGCCGAGGACTCCAGCTTCACCACGCTGACGCCCAAGAACACCTTCATGGGCACCTTCACCCCGGAGGACGGGTCCACCGTCGGGGTCGGCATGCCGTTCTCGCTGCGCTTCACGCGCGGCATCACCGACCCGGCCGCCGTGGAGAAGGCCATCCGGATCAAGACCGAGCCCGCGGTGGACGTCGAGGGCCACTGGTTCGGCAACGACCGCCTGGACTTCCGCCCGGAGAGCTACTGGAAGGCGGGCACCAAGGTCACCGTCGACCTCGACCTGGACGGCGTCGAGGGCCGCGACGGGGTGTACGGCAAGCAGCGCAAGACGGTGAAGTTCACCATCGGCCGCAGCCAGATCTCCTACGTCGACTCCAAGAAGCACACCATGAAGGTCGTGCGGGACGGCAAGACCCTCAAGACCCTCCCGGTCACCACCGGCAAGCCCGGTTACGAGACCTGGAACGGCAAGATGGTCATGACCGAGAAGCTCGCCGTGACCCGGATGAACGGCGAGACGGTCGGCTACGGCGGCGAGTACGACATCAAGGACGTGCCGCACGCCATCCGCCTCACCGACTCCGGCACCTTCATCCACGGCAACTACTGGGGCGGCGACGCCTTCGGCAACTACAACGCCAGCCACGGCTGCGTCGGCCTGCGCGATGTGCGCGGCGGGTACGACGGCGGGGTCCCGGCGGCCTGGTTCTTCAACCAGTCCATGGTCGGCGATGTGGTCGTCGTGAAGAACTCGCACGACCGCACGGTCTCCCCGGACAACGGCCTCAACGGCTGGAACATGAGCTGGGCCGACTGGCAGAAGTAGCCCGCGGTACGACGGGCCCGGCGCTGTGAGCAACGGCACCGGGCCCGTCGGCGTTAAGCGCCGTTAACCTGGCGCGCATGACCGTGAATCTCGAAGTCGCCGAAGGCGTCGGCACCCTGCGCCTGGACCGGCCGCCGATGAACGCGCTGGACGTCGCCACGCAGGACCGGCTGAAGGAACTCGCCGAGGAGGCCACGCGCCGCGAGGACGTGCGCGCCGTGGTGATCTACGGCGGGGAGAAGGTGTTCGCCGCGGGCGCGGACATCAAGGAGATGCAGGCGATGGACCACACCGCGATGGTCCTGCGCGCCCGCGCCCTCCAAGACGCCTTCACCGCCGTCGCCCGTATCCCCAAGCCCGTCGTCGCCGCCGTCACCGGGTACGCGCTCGGCGGCGGCTGCGAGCTGGCGCTGTGCGCGGACTACCGGATCGCCGGGGACAACGCCAAGCTGGGCCAGCCCGAGATCCTGCTCGGCCTGATCCCGGGCGCGGGCGGCACCCAGCGCCTCGCCCGGCTGATCGGCCCGTCCAAGGCGAAGGACCTCATCTTCACCGGCCGCATGGTGAAGGCCGACGAGGCCCTCACCCTCGGCCTGGTGGACCGGGTCGTCCCGGCCGCCGAGGTCTACGAGCAGGCGCACGCCTGGGCCGCCCGGCTCGCCCAGGGCCCGGCACTCGCGCTGCGCGCCGCCAAGGAGTCCGTCGACGCCGGACTGGAGACCGACCTCGACACCGGTCTGACGATCGAACGGAACTGGTTCGCGGGCCTGTTCGCCACCGAGGACCGCGAGCGGGGCATGCGCAGCTTCGTGGAGGAGGGGCCGGGCAAGGCCAAGTTTCTCTGAAAGACGGCAAGTCGGCCCCCTGCGGCCCTTGCAATTGACGCGTCGTCTGATTCGGGTCTCCCGGCGGCCCGGTTTATGGCAGCCTTAACCGCACCTTAAGCCTGCCTCGCCGAGGGAGCCGCACGATTGCCCGGAACCGAGCCGTCGCCGCAGGTCGACCGGGCCACCGCCGACCCCGACCTGCCACTGGCATATGCCGAGAGACTGGAGCACACCAGGGGCGCACGGGGGGCGTATTCCTCCGGATCGGCCCCGGAGGCCCTCGGTGACGGCCATCATGGGGGCATGGCGGGGCTGGATGGCATCGATCAGCCACGGGGACACAGCCGTGCTGCCGCGGCGCGTTGGTCGCCCGCGGTCGAGGACGAACAAGGGCTCAGAGCGCTCGAACTGTTCGGCAATCCCACGGAGGCGGAGGTTCCGCTCCCGTCGCGCCCCGAGTCCGCCGCCACCGCGCGCAGGCTCGCCCAGATCGTCATCCTGCGGCACTGGGGGCTGAGCCCCAAGCTGACCGAGGACGCGGTCTTACTCGTCTCCGAACTCGTGGGCAACGCGGTACGCCACACCGGTGCCCGGGTGTTCGGACTGCGGATGCGCCGCAGACGCGGCTGGGTCCGCGTCGAGGTGCGCGACCCCTCGCGGGGGCTGCCCTGTCTGATGCCGGTGCAGGAGACGGACATCAGCGGGCGGGGGCTGTTCCTCGTCGACAAGCTCGCCGACCGCTGGGGCGTCGACCTGCTGCCCCGGGGCAAGACCACCTGGTTCGAGATGCGGGTCTCCGACCGCTAGGCATAGCCGACTTGACCGCCAGGCACGGCCGACGCGGGGACACGCCCCCGATGGGGTGATGATCCACCGCCCGTCCCGGCCGGACCGCCATCGTGCGGGGCATGATCGCAACTCGTCTGCTGCGGAACCTCACCGCCGCCGCCCTCTCCCTCGGCGCCGTCCTCGCCACCTCGGCCGCCGCCCCCGCCACCGCTCCGACGGACCTCAAGTCCCGTGCCGCCGCGCCCTCCTGCCCCCAGTTCCAGGACAAGGTCCACGCCGCCGCCGACCGCCGGGTCGACGTCGACCGGATCACCCCGGACCCGGTGTGGCGCTCAAGCTGCGGCACCCTCTACCGCAGCGACAGCCGGGGCCCGGCCGTCGTCTTCGAGGAGGGCTTCCTGCCCAAGGACGTGGTGAACGGCCAGTACGACGTGGAGAGTTACGTCCTCGTCAACCAGCCCTCGCCGTACGTCTCCACCACCTACGACCACGACCTGTACAAGACCTGGTACAAGTCGGGCTACAACTACTACATCGACGCCCCCGGCGGCGTGGACGTCAACAAGACCATCGGCGACACCCACAAATGGGCCGACCAGGTCGAGGTGGCCTTCCCCGGCGGCATCCAGCGCCAGTACGTCATCGGCGTCTGCCCCGTGGACAAGGCCACCAAGACCGAGGTCATGAGCAACTGCCAGAGCAACCCGTACTACCGCCCCTGGCACTGAGCAACAGCTCAGCCCCGACGGGCCGGTAGCCCGCCGCCAGGAACGCCCGCGCACTCCGGGCGTTCCCCGGCGACACCTGGGCCCACACTGGCTCGTCCGTCAACTGCCGTGCCACGAAGGCCAGACGGCGCCCCAGGCCCGCGCCGCCGCCGTCCACCTCGAGCGCCACCTCCACCCGGTCGCCCACCCCGCGCCCGATGACCAGCACCCCGCCGTCCGCCGTCCACACCCGCACGGCGTCCCGCCGCCGTCGCGCGCGCACCACGCGGGGGTGGCCGGTGTCCGCGATCTCCCGCAGCGGCAGGTCGGGCGGCCCCGGCAGGGGAGCGGCGACCCAGAGCGCGTCGACGGTCTCCGCCGTGCGGCCGGTGCGGTCCATGAGGGCAGTGAGGAAGCGGGGGTGCATGGGGGCGGCGAGGGGGTCGCAGTCCACGGCGGCCAGGGTGGCGCGTACCCAGGCCGGGTCCTCGTCGGTGAGGACGACCGTGTGCGCGGTGAACGCCAGTACCCCGGCGTCCCGGTGGCACGGCTGGGGAAGGACGGTCAGGGTGCCGTCCGCAGGGGGGAACCGGTCGCGGGCCACCGCGTCGAGCAGTTCCGGCAACGTCTCCATCGTGTCCGCCTCCCGGTCCGGGGCGACCGCTGCTCGGACGGAGCGTTAATCTGACCAGCGGCAGTACGCCGACACGGTATGAGAAGAACGAGCACAGAGGGGCGGATCGGTGGCGGACATCGACGAAGCACGCAAGCAGTTCCAGCGGATCGACGCGGACGGCGACGGGTTCATCACCGCGGCCGAGTTCAAGTCCGCGCTCGCCCAGCAGGGCGACTTCAACGTCACCGAGACGGTCGCCGAGGCCGTCATCAAGACCCGTGACATCGACGGCGACAAGGTGCTGACGTTCGACGAGTTCTGGGCCTACCTGAACAAGTGACGTACCCGGCAGGGGTGTTCGCGTCGTGCGGACACCCCTCCCGTCACCTTCCGGTCGCCCACTCCTTGAGCGCGGCCTTGCTGGAGAAGTCCGCCACGTTCTTGTCGTGCGGCTCCGAGGTGTACTGGTGGAACGTCCAGTCCGCCTGGATGCGGGGCTTGCCCGCGGTGACATAGTCCGCGATCCACAGGCCGTCGCCCGCGTACGACGTGGTGTCGATGTTCAGCCAGAAGTTCCGGTTGGTGTACAGCACCACCCGGTTGTCCGGCCGCAGCGAGCGCAGCTTGCGGATGAAGGTGTCCTTCTCCGCGTTGCTGGCGTGTGTGCCGTCACCGGTGGTCTCCCAGTCGACGGCCAGGATGTCGCCCGGCCGGTCGGGGGCGTGGCTGAGGAAGTACTCGGCCTGGTCGGTGAGGTTGCCCGGCCACAGGAAGTGGTAGAAGCCCGTGACCAGACCCGCGTCGCGCGCCGTCTTCGTCTGGGCCGCGAGTCTGGAGTTGACGTACGAACGGCCCTCCGTCGCCTTGATGAAGGCGAACGAGAGTCCGTCGGTGTCGTACGACGAGGACTGATACGCGCTGACGTCGATGCCTTGGAGCATGAAGGTCTTGTGCCCCTCGCACCCCCGCTCGGAACATTTCCCTCCGGCGCGAGAGCGGGGGCGTGGGAGCATCCCTGTCGTACGTGCACGCCACCCGACGGAGGAACGTTCATGCACCGCACTGTCACCACTTCCGAGGGACCGGTCACCGTACCGTCCCCCGACCACGAGTGGACCGTCCTGTTCTTCATCACCGAGCCCGGCATCGGGGAGCGCGTGCCCGAACTCGGCGGCTGCACCACGGGCTTGTGCTCGGCGCGGGACGCGGCGGCGGGCTTCGCCCGCGCCGGTGCCCGGGTGCTCGGCGTCAGCGCCCACGCCCCCGGCCACCTGGCGGAGTTCGCCGCCGGACGCGCCCTCGGCTACCCCCTGATCGGCGACGAGGGCCTCTCCCTCGGCCGCGAGCTGGGCGTCCCCGAGGTGCGCGCCGAGGGCCGCGCCCTGTTCGACCGGGCCGGGGTCGTCCTGGACCGCACCGGCACCGTCCGCGCCCTGATCCACCCCGTCCCCGAGCCCGCCCAGCACGCGGAACTGGTCCTGGCGGAGCTGGGGCGGCTGACCGCCGTGCTCTGATTGCGGGGCGGTCCTGCCTGTGACACCTTCGCTGTGGAGGCACTCCTCTCCTGATGATCCTGATGATTGTGGCGCCGACATGACTACTCCGCGCGTTCCACTGTCGATCCTCGACCTCGTACCCGTGGCCTCGGGCACCGCTACGTCCACCGCGCTCGACCAGTCCGTGGAGCTGGTGCGCCTCGCGGACGCGCTCGGCTATCACCGGTACTGGTACGCCGAGCACCACAACGTCGTCACCTTCGCCTCCTCGGCGACCGCCCTGCTCATCGGCCGCGCCGCCGAGCACAGCGAGCGCATCCGGCTGGGCTCGGGCGGCGTGATGCTGCCCAACCACAGCCCGCTGATGGTCGCGGAGTACTACGGCACGCTCGCCGAGATGTACGGCGACCGCATCGACCTCGGCCTCGGCCGCGCCCCGGGCACCGACCCGACGACGGCCGCCGCGCTGCGCCGGGGCGGCGCGGCCACCGACACCTTCGTCCAGGACGTCGTCGACCTGCACCGCTACCTCAGCCCGCGCGACGGGGAGGGGCCGGAGGTGGCGGCGCTGCCGGGCCGGGGCACCGAGGTCCCGCTGTGGATGCTGGGATCGAGCCTCGACGGCGCCGCGGTCGCCGCCTATCTGGGGCTGCCGTACGCCTTCGCCTCGCACTTCGCCCCGCAGCTGCGGCACCAGGCGCTGGAGCTGTACCGCTCACGCTTCTCGACGGAGTTCGGCACCGCCGAGATCAAGCGGCCGTACGCCATGGTCGGCGTCAACGTCCTCGTCGCCCCGACCGACGACGAGGCGCGCTTCCTGTTCACCACGGCCCAGCAGATGGCCGCGGGCATCTACACCGGCCGCCGCGGCCCGCTGCCGCCGCCGGTCGAGGACCTGGCGGCCGTGCTCAGCCCCGAGGTCGCCCGGTTCGTCGACGACTTCCAGCAGGTGCGCGCGGTGGGTTCCCCGGCGACGGTCGTGGCGCAGCTGGAGGCGCTCGTCGCCGACCTGGAGGCCGACGAACTGATCATCACCACCTATACGCACGACCCCGCACACCGGGCACGGTCGTTCACCCTGCTCGCCGACGCCTGGGGACTCGACCCCGCGGCCTAGCCGTCACTTCAATTCGTACGACTGGGCTCCGACCCCCGCGAGATTCCCGCCGTCCACGACGAGGTATTCCTCGCAGATGGGGCGCTGCTCGAAATAGCACTGGAGAATGTCGAGCGTCCCGGCGGCATAGCGGGCCTGCGCGGAGAGCGTCGTCCCGGAAATGTGGGGTGTCATTCCGTTGAACGGCATCGTGCGCCAGGGATGGTCGACCGGCGCGGGCTGCGGATACCAGACGTCTCCCGCGTAACCGGCGATATGGCCGGAACGCAGGGCCTCCATGACCGCGTCCCGGTCGACGAGCTGCGCCCGCCCGCAATTGATGACGTACGTCCCGCGCTTCATCATGCGGAAGGTATCCGCGTTCAGCATGTTCTTCGTCGACGGGTAGAGCGGCAATTGCAGGCTGAGAATGTCGATGTCGGTGATCATCGACTCCAGGTCCGGGTGGAAGACGAGGCCCAGCTCCTCCTCGATCTCCGGATCGAGCCGATGCCGCTGGTGGTAATGCAGTTCCAGGCCGAACGGCTTCAGCCGTCGCAGTACGGCCAGTCCGATGCGGCCCGCGCCGACGGCCCCGTACTTCATGCCCTCGACGTCGTAGCCGCGCTCCACGCAGTCCGCGATGTTCCAGACCCCGTTGACGGAAATGCCGTGCGAGGGAAGGTAGTTGCGGACCTGCGCCAGGATCATCATGACGGTGTGCTCGGCCACGCTGACACTGTTGGAGCCAGTGACCTCGGCGACGGTGATCCCGGCCCGCGCCGCGGCCTCCAGGTCGACATGGTCGGAGCCGATCCCCGCCGTCAGCGCCAGTCTCAGCTTCGACGCCTTCGCCAGGCGCTCCTTCGTCAGATACGCGGGCCAGAACGGCTGCGAAATGACGACTTCGGCCTCGGGGAGATACTTCTCGAACTCGCTCTGCTCCCCGTCCTTGTCGGTGGTGACGATCAGCCGGTGGCCGTTCTTCTCCAGATAGCTCCGCAGTCCGAGTTCACCCGAGACGCAGCCGACGAGTTCACCCGGCTTGAATCCGAGCGGGCCTTCCGGAGTGGGGGCTGGTCGGCCGTTGACGTTCCATCCGATGTCCGGGATGTCGTCCCGGGCGTATTTCGGGGGATATCCCGCCTGCGGGTCGGGATAGAGCACGCACAGAACGGTCGACATCAGTAGAACCCCTTCACGAAAAGGTGGTCATTCGGATGATTTTTCGAGCCTTACCCCCGTCATCGCCGCTACGGCGCGGTGAGCAGCACCTTGCCGATATGGCTGCTGTCCATCGCGCGGTGCGCCTCGGCCGCGTCCCGCATGGGCAGCTCCTGGTCGATGACGGGCCGGACCTTCCCCGACTCGATCAGGGGCCAGACGTGCTCGCGTACGCCCGCGACGATGGCGGCCTTCTCCTTCGGCGGCCGGGCCCGCAGCGAGGTCGCCGTGACGGTGCCCTCCTTCATCAGCAGCGCGGCGATGTCCAGCTCGCCCTTGGTGCCGCCCTGGAGGCCGATGATCGCCAGGCGGCCGCCCGCGGCGAGGGCCCGTACATTGCGGTCCAGGTACTCGCCGCCGCCCATGTTGTCGAGGATGACGTCGGCGCCCGCGCCGTCGGTCGCCCGCTCGATCGCGGTGACGAAGTCCTGCTCGTGATAGTTGATCAGGATGTCCGCGCCCAGCTCGGCGCAGAAGTCCAGCTTCGCCCGCGAACCGGCGGTCACCGCGACGCGGGCGCCGATGCCCTTGGCCACCTGGATCGCCATGGTGCCGATACCACCCGCGCCGCCCTGGACGAGGAGCAGCTCGCCGGGGTGCAGGTGCGCGACCATGAAGACGTTGGACCAGACCGTGCACACCACCTCGGGCAGCGCCGCCGCCTGCACCAGGCCGACACCCTTGGGCACGGGCAGCAGCTGCCCGGCCGGGACGGCGACCTTCTCGGCGTAGCCGCCGCCCGTGAGCAGCGCGCACACCTCGTCGCCGACCGCCCAGCCGGAGACCTCGGGGCCGAGCGTGGCAACCCGGCCGGAGCACTCCAGGCCGAGGTAGGGGGAGGCGCCGGGCGGTGCGGGGTAGGCGCCCTGGCGCTGCATGATGTCGGCGCGGTTGACGCCGGTGGCCGCGACGTCGACCAGCACCTCGCCCGGACCGGGCACCGGGTCGGGGACCTCGGTCCAGTTCAGCTTCTCGGGGCCGCCGGGCTCGGACACAGTGATCGCGTGCATGCGCGCGACGCTACCTCCGCGAAAGCCGCATATACGGCAGAACCGCCCGGGTGAGAGGTCAGCTCCGCTCGCCCTGCTGCCAGTCGCGCCAGCGGATGCGGGGCTTCTCCAGCACCTTCCCGAGCGTGCCCCACTCGTCGCGGCCCAGCCGGGACAGCGGGCGCAGCCGCTCGATGTCCGGGAGCCCGTCCTCGGCGAGCGCCTCCTCGCTGACCACGGCGTGGACCACCCGGCCGAACACCACCGTGGAATCGCCCAGCGTCAGCAGGCTGTGCAGCTCGCACTCCAGCGCCGCCGGGGAGGCCGCGACCCGGGGCGGCTTCACCCGCAGGGAGGGCTCGGGCTCCAGCCCCACCGCCCCGAACTCACTGACGTCGGACGGGAAGTCCGTCCCGGTGTCGTTGATCTCCTTGAACAGCCCCTCCGGCGCGAGGTTGACCACGAACTGCCC
Source organism: Streptomyces sp. NPDC002176 (assembly GCF_044903645.1). Lineage (NCBI taxonomy): Bacteria > Bacillati > Actinomycetota > Actinomycetes > Kitasatosporales > Streptomycetaceae > Streptomyces > Streptomyces sp. NPDC002176. The sequence goes on along the minus strand of NZ_JBJDQW010000002.1, from coordinate 286,268 downwards.
GGTCTCCTCCACGTTCCGCAGTGAGTCCTTGCGGGTCACCGACGTGAACTGCACGATCGGCGGGTTCACGCAGGACACCGAGAAGAACGAGTGGGGCGCCAGGTTCGGCCGGTCCGGATGATCCTTGGGAACCGTGGACACCCACGCGATCGGCCGCGGCACCACCACCGCGGTGAGCAGCCGGTAGAAGGCGTGGGGGGCCATGGCCGAGGGATCGAAGTCGGTGCGCATGATCCCCAGTATTCAGCGCTGCCCTGTCCCGCACACTCGACGCCGCCGACACAAAGCCCGTTTGACAGGAGCTATGACGTAGGCGCGTTGCGGTTCACGAAACAGCGGGCCCATGATGTCTGGCATGACTGAGCACGGGGGTGCGGCGGTTCAGCCGCGGAACATACCGAGGTCACGCCTCGAGGACTACGCGGTGATGAGCGGTCAGGTGCGGTCGGCGTCGCACAACGGGGGTGAGTAGCCGTGGGACTCCTCGATGACCTCAAGGACAAGGCCAACGCCGGTCTGGGCAAGCTCGAGGACGGTGTCGACGCCGGGAAGAAACTCGTCGGCGAGGGTGTCGACTGGACCACGGACAAGATCGGCGACGGCCTCGATCACGTCGGCGCGCACGGTGCCGCCGACGCGGTCGAGGACTGGGGCGACGATGTCGCCTCCGACCTCGGCGCCACCCCCGGTGAGCAGCAGCTCGGCCAGACCGAGGAAGCCGACGAACTCGTCCACGGCAACCCGGACAAGATCCGCGAGGCCGCGAAGCACCTCAAGGACTTCCACACCGCGTTCGACCATGTCAGCTCCGGCATGCGCAAGGTCGACTCCTCCCGCTGGGTCGGCAAGGGCGGCGACGCGTTCCGCGAGAAGTTCGGCGTCCACCCCACCAAGTGGGCTCACGCCGCCGACGCCTGCGAGAAGGCGAGCGGCGCCCTCGACGCCTACGCCGACACGGTCAAGTGGGCGCAGGGCAAGGCAAAGGAGGCCGTCGAGCTCTACAAGAAGGGCAAGAGGGCCTCGGAGGACGCGGCCGACGCGTACAACAAGAAGGTCGACGCCTACAACGCGAAGATCAAGGCGGACGAGGACCCCGGCCCCCGGCCCGAGCCGTTCCACGACCCCGGCAAGGCCGACATCAAGAAGGCGTACGACACGCTCGCCGAGGCCCGTAAGCAGCGCAACACCGCCGCCGCGGAGGCCCAGGGCAAGGTCACGGCGGCCCTCGCGCACGCCCCGGCCGAACCCCCGCCGCTCGACCGCCTCGGCAACGACATGCTCGACGGCTACCAGGCGTACAACACCGAACTCACCCACGTGGTCGGCGGTGCGCTCAAGGGCACGGCCGGTCTGGTGAACTTCGCCCGCGGCCTCAACCCCACCGACCCCTACAACCTCACCCACCCCGCCGCCTACCTGCAGAACGTCTCCATGACGCTCTCCGGCCTCGTCTCCACCGCCGCCCACCCCGAACGCATCGTCACAGCCGCCGTCGACGGCTTCAAGAAGGACCCCTCCGAGTTCGTCGGCCGCCTCATCCCGGAGCTGATCGGGACGAAGGGCGCCGGTCTCGCCCGCAGCGGGGTCCGGCTAGGGGTGCGGAGCACCGAGCGGGCGGCGATCCGCGAGGGCGAGAACGTCGCGCGCAAGGCGGCCACGAAGGAGCCGCACCCGGAGCACCCGCGCGAGAAGGTCGAGAACGACCCCAGCGACCCGGTCGACCTGGTCACCGGCACGATGTACCTGCCGCAGACCGACGTCACGCTGCCCGGCACGCTCCCGCTGGTCTTCACCCGCCGCCTGGAATCGGGCTCGCGGCTCGGCCACTGGTTCGGCCCCTCCTGGACGTCCACCCTCGACCAGCGCCTGGAGATCGACGCCGAGGGCGTCATCTTCGTCACCGAGGACGGCCTGCTCCTCACCTACCCGCACCCCGCGCCCGGCGTCCCGACCCTCCCGACTGTCGGCAGCCGCCGCTGGCCCCTGGACCGCGTCGACGAGGGCTACACGATCACGGACCCGCACCGGGGCCGCACCTGGCACTTCACCGACCGAAGTGGCGACCGGTCCGTGCTGGAGCAGATCGACGACCGCAACGGCAACTGGATCACCTTCGAGCACACCCCCGAAGGCACCCCCCTCGCCGTCACCTCCTCCGGCGGCTACCGCCTCACCCTCACCGTCGAGGACGACCGCGTCACCACCCTGTCCCTGGCCGGCGCGGCCCCCGACGGCACCGACCAGGAGATCAAGCGCTACGCCTACTCCGAGTCCGGTGACCTGACCCAGGTCTTCAACTCCTCGGGCCTACCGCTGACGTTCACCTACGACGACCGCGGTCGCGTCACGTCCTGGGCCGACAGCAACGACCGCTCGTACACCTACGAGTACGACGACCAGGACCGCTGCGTCGCCGAGGGCGGTGAAGCGGGCCACATGACGCTCCGCCTCACGTACGGCGAACGGGACCCGGCGACCGGCCACCGCGTCACGACAGCGACGACGGGCGAGGGCCACACCCGCCGCTATCTGATCGACGCCGCGAACCAGGTGATCGCCGAGACGGACCCGCTGGGACATGTGACACGGTTCACGCGGGACCGGTTCGGACGGGTGCTGACCCGGACCGATCCGCTGGGGCACACCACCATGTGCGGGTACGACGACACGGGCAACGTGGTCTCGGTGACCCGCGCCGACGGCCGCGAGGTGACGGCGGAGTACGGCGACTTCGACCGCCTCACCCGAATCCGTGGCACGGACGGCAACACCACCCGCCACACCTACGACGGCCGCGGCAACCGCCTCACCAGCACCGCCCCCACCGGCCACACGACTCACTTCACCCACGACGGAGCGGGCCGCCTCACCTCGGTCACCGACCCGCTCGGCCAGGTGACCACGGTCCGCTGCGACCGCGCGGGCCTCCCGGTCGAGATCACCGACCCCCTCGGCGCCGTCACCCGCTACGCACGCGACACGTTCGGCCGCCCGGTCACCATGACCGACCCCACCGGTCTCACCACCCGCCTCGAATGGACCGTCGAAGGCCAACTCGCCCGCCGCACCGCACCCGACGGCACCAGCGAGACCTGGACCTACGACGGCGAGGGCAACTGCACCACCCACACCGACCCCGTCGGCGGCACCACCCGCTTCGAGTACACCCACTTCGACCTCCTCACCGCCCGCACCACCCCCGACGGCGTCCGGCACGAGTTCACCCACGACGCCGAACTCCGCCTCACCCGGGTCACCAACCCCCAGGGCCTCACCTGGGACTACGCCTACGACCCGGCCGGACACCTCATGTCCGAGACCGACTTCGACGGCCGTACCCTCGCGTACGTCTTCGACCCCGCGGGCCATCTCGTCTCCCGGACGAACGCACTCGACGAGACGACGACGTTCGAGCGCGACGCGCTGGGGCGCACCCTCCGCAAGGACGCGGCAGGCCGCGTGAGCACCTTCGCGTACGACCTCTCGGACCAGCTCGCCGAAGCGGTTGGCCCCGACGGCACCCGTCTGACCGTCCTCCGCGACCAGTACGGCCGCGTCCGCACGGAAACGGTCGACGACCGCACCCTCACGTACGACCACGACGAACTGGGCCGCCGCACCGGCCGCACCACCCCCACCGGCGCCCGCACCACCTGGTCGTACGACGCCGCGGGCCGCCGCACGGACCTGGTCGTCTCCGGCCGCCCCATCGACATCGCCTACGACGACGCGGGTCGCGAACTCACCCGCGGAATCGGCGACTTCCTCACCCTCACCCACACCTACGACCCGCTGGGCCGCCTGGCCACCCAGACGGCGACCACGGACGGCGAGACCCTCCAACGCCGGGCCTACACCTACCGCGCCGACGGCAACCTCACCGCCCTCGACGACCACCTCGACGGCCCCCGCGCCTTCACCCTCGACCCAGCGGGCCGCGTCACCGCCGTCCACGCCACGAACTGGTCCGAGTCGTACGCCTACGACGCGGCGGGGAACCAGACCATGGCCTCCTGGCCGGCCACCCACCCCGGCCACGAAGCCACCGGCGACCGCACCTACACCGGCACCCGCATCACCCGAGCCGGCGCAGTCCGCTACGAACACGACGCCCTCGGCCGCGTCACCCTCCGCCAGAAACCCCGCCTCTCCCACAAGCCCGACACCTGGCGCTACGCCTGGGACCCGGAAGACCGCCTCGCCCAGGTCACCACCCCCGACGGCACCGTGTGGCGCTACACCTACGACGCCCTCGGCCGCCGTACGGCCAAACTCCGTATGGCCCCGGACGGCACGTCGGTCAGCGAGCGCACCACGTTCACCTGGGACGGTCGAACTCTGTGCGAGCAGACACACACCTCGACGGACGTACCGAACTCGATCACCCTCACCTGGGACCACCGTGGCCTGCACCCCATCACCCAGACCGAACGCGTCACCGCGGCCGATGCCCCTCAGACCGAGATCGACTCCCGCTTCTTCGCCATGGTCACCGACCTCGTCGGCACCCCACGGGAACTCATCGACGAACAAGGTGAGATCGCCTGGCGCACGCGCACGACACTGTGGGGCACGACGAGCTGGAACACCGGCGCGAGCGCCTACACGCCGCTGCGCTTCCCCGGCCAGTACTTCGATCCCGAGACAGGTCTCCACTACAACTACTTCCGGCACTACGACCCGGAGACGGCCCGCTATCTCAGCACGGACCCGCTCGGCCTCGCTCCCGCGCCCAACGCCGCGACGTATGTCGCCACCCCGAGCACCTCATGCGACCCGCTGGGCCTGGCCCCGGACGACTACCTTCGGGACAAACCGGTTGGCCGGGATCTGGAGGGCGCGAAACGGGATGCCCTTCGAGACGCCGGCATTCCGGAGGGAACCCCTCCTCTCGAAGTCAGAACGCATGTCTCCGCCACCACTCCGGAATGGCAGGGCGGAAAACAGTTGCTGGACGAGAACCACCAGCCGATCTACTACCGCGAGGAAGTGTACGAACACCCCAATGGGGATGACCTGATCGTTTACCAGGACCACTGGTTCGGCCACCAGAAGCCGGGAGAGCCCGGATATCAGCCCGCACATGTCCATGTGCGCCCATTCGACAACACCCGGAACGGCCAGGTCCCCGGGTGCGAGGAACACTATTACTATGACCGCTGAGCTATCCCCCCGAAACAGCGAGGTCCTCGCCCCGCTCTACGGCCCGGACCCCCTGGACCTGAGCTCCGTCAGGCTCCGGTCCGTCCACCTCGACTGGCACGGCCCCACCGTGACGCTGCGGCTGGACCTGCCCGCTCCGCCCTTGCCGCTGCCGGAGGAATGGGCGACCGCGGACGTCGACACGGTGCAGGGGCAGCTCCAGTTCCTCGCTGTGGAGGATCTGGAGCTGGACGCCTGGGAGCCCGGACCGCTCGTCTCTTTCGAACTGGCAGTGCTCAGTGGGAGCAAGCACAGGATGCGCGTCGCGGTGTCGCACGACGGGAAGCCCGCATTCCTCCGCTTCACCGGCAGTACCGATGTGCTCGTCGGCCACATCAGCGGATTCCGGGCCGGTCCGCAATCCGCTGACAGCGGGCCTCACCATTTCCTCAGCAGACTCGACGCCAGGCTCCACACGACAGTTCCCGACCCGAGCGAGAAGACCTTCTATGAACGCGTCTGAGGGTGCCGCCGAGAGCAGCGCAGAACTCCCGGCACTGTGCGCGCCCGACGTCCTGAGCAACAGCGACCTCTTCTACGTCCACTTCGACGAACGAGGCCGCTCCGCCACCCTCGGATTCTCCCGTGTACACGGCAGCGAGGGCTTCGAGTTCTTCCTGCGCTTCCCTGATGTACGGGATGTGCACGTGCGGGGCTGGGGCGCCCCAGGCCAGAAGGACGTCCACATCGAAAGAGCGCCCGACGGCACGGTCCAGGTCTCCGCTTCCTCGGCCGGATCGTCACTGCGCTTCCGCGCCGCCGACGTCACGCTCGCGAGAACACGTGAATTTCTGGCGTCGTCGAGCAGTTGAGCAGCCTCCTGGTCAGGGCCCATCCGCCTAGCACTCGATGATGTTCACCGCGAGCCCGCCCCGCGCCGTCTCCTTGTACTTGACGGACATGTCCGCGCCCGTCTCCTTCATGGTCTTGATGACCTTGTCGAGGGAGACCTTGTGGGAGCCGTCGCCGCGCATGGCCATCTTGGCGGCGGTGACGGCCTTCACCGAGGCCATGCCGTTGCGTTCGATGCAGGGGATCTGGACCAGGCCGCCGACGGGGTCGCAGGTGAGGCCGAGGTTGTGCTCCATGCCGATCTCGGCCGCGTTCTCCACCTGCTCGGGGGAGCCGCCGAGCACCTCGGCGAGGGCGCCCGCGGCCATGGAGCAGGCGGAGCCCACCTCGCCCTGGCAGCCGACCTCGGCGCCGGAGATGGAGGCGTTCTCCTTGAAGAGCATGCCGATCGCGCCCGCCGCCAGCAGGAAGCGGACCACGCCCTCCTCGTCCGCGCCGGGTACGAAGTTCATGTAGTAGTGCAGCACCGCCGGGATGATCCCGGCCGCGCCGTTGGTGGGCGCGGTGACCACGCGGCCGCCCGCCGCGTTCTCCTCGTTCACCGCCATCGCGTACAGGGTGATCCACTCCATGGAGTGCGCGAGCGCGTTGCCCTCGGCGCGGAGCTGGCGGGCGGACATGGCGGCGCGGCGGCGCACCTTCAGGCCGCCCGGCAGGATGCCTTCGCGGGACATGCCCCGGCGCACGCACTCCCGCATGACGCCCCAGATCTCCAGCAGGCCCTCGCGGATCTCGTCCTCGGTGCGCCAGGCCCGCTCGTTCTCCAGCATCAGCGCGGAGATCGACAGACCGGTCTCCTTGGTGAGGCGCAGCAGCTCGTCGCCCGTGCGGAAGGGGTACTTCAGCACCGTGTCGTCGAGCACGATCCGGTCCGCGCCGACCGCCTCCTCGTCCACGACGAAGCCGCCGCCGACCGAGTAGTACGTCTTGGTCAGCAGCTCCGCGCCCGAGGCGTCGTACGCCCAGAGCGTCATGCCGTTGGCGTGGTACGGCAGGGTCTCGCGGCGGTGCAGGACGAGGTCGTCGTCGTAGGAGAAGGCGATCTCGTGCTCGCCGAGCAGATTGAGCCGACCCGACGTCCGGATCGCCTCGACCCGGTCGTCCGCGCCCTCCACGTCCACGGTGCGCGGGGAGGCGCCTTCCAGGCCGAGCAGGACCGCCTTCGGGGTGCCGTGGCCGTGGCCGGTGGCGCCGAGCGAGCCGTACAGCTCGCAGCGGACGGCGGCGACGGGGTCCAGCAGGCCCTCGTTGCGCAGACGGCGGGCGAACATGCGCGCCGCCCGCATCGGGCCGACCGTGTGGGAGCTGGACGGGCCGATGCCGATCGAGAACAGGTCGAAGACCGAGACGGCCACGGGTGACTCCTCCATACGAACAGGTACAAAAAGGTGGTGCGGACACAGCACGGGTGCCCCGCCCGAGCCTGGCCGGGCGGGGCACCCGAGAGGGGTACTACTCGCCCAGCGTCGGATACAGCGGGTGCTTGGCCACCAGCGCCCGCACCCGGGCCGCGAGCACCGAAGCGTCGTAGGACGGCTTCAGCGCCTCGGCGATCACGTCCGCGACCTCGGTGAAGTCCTCGGCGGTGAAGCCGCGGGTGGCGAGGGCGGGCGTGCCGATCCTGAGGCCCGAGGTCACCATCGGCGGCCGCGGGTCGTTCGGGACCGCGTTGCGGTTGACCGTGATGCCGACCTCGTGGAGACGGTCCTCGGCCTGCTGCCCGTCGAGCTCCGACTCGCGCAGGTCCACCAGGATCAGATGGACGTCCGTGCCGCCGGAGAGCACGTTCACCCCGGCCTCGCGGGCGTCCGGCGCGGTCAGCCGCTCGGCGAGGATACGGGCACCCTCCACCGTACGACGCTGCCGCTCCTTGAAGTCCTCCGAGGCCGCGACCTTGAAGGAGACCGCCTTGGCCGCGATCACATGCTCCAGCGGGCCGCCCTGGAAGCCGGGGAAGACCGAGGAGTTCAGCTTCTTGGCGAAGTCCTTCTTCGCCAGGATGATGCCGCCGCGCGGGCCGCCGAGCGTCTTGTGCGTGGTGGAGGTCACCACGTCCGCGTACGCGACCGGGTTCGGGTGCAGGCCCGCCGCGACCAGACCGGCGAAGTGCGCCATGTCCACCCACAGGTACGCCCCGGCCTCGTCCGCGATCCGCCGGAACTCCGCGAAGTCCAGCTGCCGCGGGTACGCCGACCAGCCCGCGATGATCACCTTCGGGCGGTGCTCCTTGGCGAGGCGCTCGACCTCGGCCATGTCGACCAGACCGGTCTCCGCGTCCACGTGGTACGCGACCACGTCGAACTGCTTGCCGGAGAAGTTCAGCCGCATCCCGTGCGTGAGGTGGCCGCCGTGCGCCAGGTCCAGGCCCAGGATGGTGTCACCGGGCTGGGCCAGCGCGAACAGCGCCGCCTGGTTCGCGGAGGCACCGGAGTGCGGCTGGACGTTGGCGTACTCGGCGCCGAACAGCTCCTTGAGCCGGTCGATGGCGATCTGCTCGGCCACGTCGACGTGCTCGCAGCCGCCGTAGTAGCGGCGGCCCGGATAGCCCTCGGCGTACTTGTTGGTCAGGACCGAACCCTGCGCCTCCATCACCGCGAGCGGTGCGAAGTTCTCGGAGGCGATCATCTCCAGGGTCGACTGCTGGCGGCGCAGCTCGGCGTCGACCGCGGCGGCGATCTCCGGGTCCAGCTCGTGCAGGGGCGTGTTCAGGTCAGTCATACGGCTTGTAGCTCCTCAGCCGGCGGTGTAGGCGGTGTACTCGTCGGCGGTCAGCAGGTCGGCGGGCTGGTCGGCGACGCGCACCTTGAACAGCCAGCCGCCCTCGAAGGGCGCGGAGTTCACCAGCGACGGGTCGTCCACGACGTCCTGGTTGACCTCGGTGATCTCACCGGAGACGGGCGAGTACAGCTCGGAGACCGACTTGGTGGACTCCAGCTCGCCGCAGGACTCGCCCGCGGTGACCTCGTCGCCGACCTCGGGAAGCTGCACGAAGACCACATCGCCGAGCGCGTTGGCCGCGTGCTCGGTGATGCCGACCGTCGACGCGCCGCCCTCGGCGGCCGACAGCCACTCGTGCTCCTTGCTGTAGCTCAACTGCTGCGGGTTGCTCATGACCTGAATTCTCCTGTACGCGAGGACGTGCTCGTCGGGGGAAAAGGGCTCGAACCGCTGAAGAGCGGGTGAAATGTGCGCAGGGTCACGCCGGGGACGGCCGGACCCGGGGCCAGTGTCTACTTGGCGCGCTTGTAGAAGGGCAGCGCCACGACCTCGTACGGCTCGTGGCTGCCCCGGATGTCCACGCCCACACCCGTGCTGCCGGGGGCGGCGTGCGCGGCGTCGACGTAGGCGATGGCCAGCGGCTTGCCGAGGGTGGGGGAGGGGGCACCCGAGGTGACCTCGCCGATCACCTCGCCACCGGCGACGACGGCGTACCCGGCGCGCGGCACCCGGCGGCCCTCGGCGATCAGGCCGACCAGGACGCGCGGCGGCCGGGCCTCGGCGCGCTCGGCGGCCTTCGCGAGCGCCTCGCGGCCGACGAAGTCGCCCTCCTTGGCGAACTTCACCACGCGGCCGAGACCGGCGTCGAAGGGGGTCAGCTGGGTGGTCAGCTCGTGCCCGTACAGCGGCATGCCCGCCTCCAGGCGCAGGGTGTCCCGGCAGGACAGCCCGCACGGCACCAGACCGGCGGCGGACCCGGCCGCGAGCAGGGCCTCCCAGAGCTGGACGGCGTGCTCGGGCCGCACGAACAGCTCGAAGCCGTCCTCGCCGGTGTAGCCGGTGCGGGCGATCAGCGCGGGCACGCCCGCGACCGTGCCGGGCAGCCCGGCGTAGTACTTCAGGCCGTCGAGGTCGGCGTCGGTGACGGCCTTGAGGATGCCGGGGGACTCCGGGCCCTGGACGGCGAGCAGCGCGTAGGCGTCGCGGTCGTCGCGGACCTCGGCGTCGAAACCGGCGGCGCGCTCGGTCAGCGCGTCCAGCACGACCTGGGCGTTGGAGGCGTTGGCCACGACCATGTACTCGTGCTCGGCGAGCCGGTAGACGATCAGGTCGTCCAGGATGCCGCCGTCGGCGCGGCAGATCATGGTGTAGCGGGCGCGGCCGACGCCGACCGAGGCGAGGTCGCCGACGAGGGCGTAGTTGAGCAGGGCGGCGGCGTCGGGGCCGGTCACCGTGATCTCACCCATGTGCGAGAGGTCGAACAGCCCGGCCCGGGTGCGCACCGCCTGGTGCTCGTCCCGCTCGGAGCCGTAGCGCAGGGGCATGTCCCAGCCGGCGAAGTCGGTCATCGTCGCGCCGAGCGAGCGGTGCACGGCGTCGAGCGCGGTATGGCGCGGGGCGTTGGGGTCGGTGCTGCTCATCGGTCGTCTCCCAGGGCAACGGGGGATGGGGTGAGGAACGTTCCTCCCCATCTGTCATCGGAACCTGAGAGGTTCGCCATGACCCGCCCCCAGGGGGGTGTCAGTGGCTTGCACCTTGGGTGGAGCCACTGCGACAGCGGCCCGCTTTTCAGATGTGCCTCGCCCACGCGGTAACGGTGCCTGAGAGATTCAAGGGAGGGACTTGCTCCTTCGGCGCCCCGGATGGGGACTCTCCCGCGCGGATTCAAACGGCCGGTATGCAGTTGGCGGGCACATCATCGCACGGCGGGGCCCGGCCCTGAAGGGGCCACCGACTGTGACATGGCTGTGGCCGTTCGGGGACCCGACCGACGAGGCGGCGCATTACCTTCTCTTTACATTTGTTGGGCAGGAGATGACCTGAACCCACAGGGGAGGACGATCACGGTGAACAGGACCACGGTGTGCGCCACCACCACCGGCATCCCGGTGCCGCAGCAGCCCTGCGCACCCGCCCACGAGCGCCGGGCCGAGCGTCCCGCGCCGGTCGTCCGCGACCTGCGCGACCGCCCCGGCGGCGGCCCCCGCACCCTGCGCTTCGGCCCCCGCGACCTCGCCGTCGTCACCGGCCTGCCCGGCAGCGGCAAGTCCACCCTGATGCGCCGTGCGGTCCCCGGCCACCGCGTCGACTCCCAGGACGCCCGCGACCGCTGGGCCGCCCGCCTCCCCACCGCCCTGCCCTACGCGCTCTACCGCCCCCTGGTCCGCCTCGCCCACTACGCCGGACTGCGCCGCGCGCTGGCCTCCGGCGAGGGCGTCGTCGTGCACGACTGCGGCACCCAGCCCTGGGTGCGCGGCTGGCTCGCCCGCGAGGCCCGCCGCAGAGGCGGCACCCTGCACCTGATCCTGCTCGACGTGCCCGCCGACACCGCCCGGCGCGGCCAGCGCGAGCGCGGCCGGGGCGTCTCCCGGTACGCCTTCCACCGCCACCGCGGTACCACCGCCCGCCTGCTGGGCGCCGTCGAGCGCGGCGAGAGCCCCGCGGGCTGCGGCTCGGTGGTCCTGCTGGACCGCGCCTCGGCGGACGGGCTCAAGCGGATCGAGTTCGCCGAGTGAACGCCCGTACGCGTACCGGATAGCCTTCAGCACCACAGCATGACTCCCAGCAGGCGGTAGGCACATGGACTTCCCGGCGGACCTTCCCGCGGACTTCCCGGCACAGGCACACCCCCACCCGCACGGCGGTTGGCCCGGCAACGAACTGGAGGAGGTCCTCTCGGCCTCCCTCGGCATACCCACGGCCGGGGCCCGTGTCATCGAGGTCCTGGCCCGCAGCTTCGTCTGGATACCGCTGCCCAACGGCGGCGGCCCGCACAGCGGCCCGCTCGACCTGCCCACCGTCGACATCGACGGCCAGGTGTACGTCCCGGTGTTCAGCTCCGAGGAGCAGTTCCGGCAGTCGCCCGGCGGGCACCTCCCGCACACCGTCGCGCCCGCCGTGGAGTTCGCGCGCGGTCTGCCGCCGCAGGCGGGCGTGGTGATCAACCCCGGCGGCGTGGTCGGACTCCCGCTGCCGCCCGACGCGGTGGCCGCGCTGTGCCGGGCCGGGGTGAGCCCGCTGGACGGTCCGGCCTCCGGCGGCCGGGTCCGGCTCTTCGAGCCCGACTGGCAGGAGGACCCGGTGGACTTCCTCGCCGCCGCCTCCGCCGAGTTCGCCGCGACCGGGGTCGTCGTCAGCGCCCGCCGCTGCCTCGCCGTCATCGAGACCGCCGACCCGGTCCTCTTCGTCGGCGTCGAACTCGCCCACTGGGAGGGCGACGCGCGCTCCCTCCCCCTGGACGCCCTCGGCCGCGCCCTCGGCCGCGCCCCCGCGCCCTGGCCCGTCAACCTGGTCCTCCTGGACGCCGCCCAGGACCCGGTGGCCGACTGGCTACGGACGAACGTCCGCCCCTTCTACCAGTACGGCAACTGATCCAGCAGGCCCGAGCCCAGAAGGTCCGAGCCCCGAAGGGGCGAGGCCCCCAGGGGCGCGGGGAACTGCGCGACAAACCACGACGCACCCGCACCCGCGAACCGGCACAACCCCCCACCCCGGTGGGCGCTTAAGCTGTCCCCACACGCGGGGAACATGACGAAGGGGCGGTAGGACAGGTGAGCGCGAGCCCAAGCGGCAGCGTCGAGCACATGCTGCGCCAAGTCACTCCCGGACGCTACGACGCCTACGAGGCACTGCTCCGCGCCCTCGCCACCCCCTCGTCCGGCCAGATCTGGATGCTCCTGTGGCACGGCCAGGCCGGCTCCCCGGACGCCCAGTACGGGAACATGGAGGTCGACGGCCTCGGCTACGCCCCCTGTGTGACCTCCGCGCAGGAACTCTCCGCCAGCGGCTGGAGCAGGTCCTACGAGGTGGTCGACGGCCTCGACGTCGCCCGCACCCTCTACCCGGACCACTACGGCCTCTGGCTCAACCCGCACGCCCCCGGCGGCGGCGTCGGCATCCCCTGGCTGGACCTGCGCCGCATCGCCACCGGCCTGGACCGTCGGCCCGCGGGCCCGCTGCGGCTGTCCGAACCCGCCATCGAGGTACCGCAGTTCTACGCCCTGCTCGCGCAGAACGCCCACCGCACTCCGGCCCTGCGCTCGCTGCGCCGCGTCTGGGTGCAGCCCGCCCTCGGCGCCCCCTACCTCGCCCTCGGCCTGGACGTCTACGACACCACCCCGGCCGCGGTCGACTCGGTCCGCGCGATGATGCAGCAGTCGGTGAGCGCGGTCCCCGAGGGCCTGCCGGTCTCCACGGTCGCCATGACCGACGACTACGACCCCGTCGTCATGTGGATGCGCGCCAACTCCCGCCCGTTCTACGACCGCGAGGCCCACGGCGCCGTCGCCCCGGCCACCGGCGCCTACTGATTCAGGGGCGCGTTCCCTCCGGGCCCCTTTCTTTTCTGCTTCTTTGCCATTCTCTGGTAATTCCGCGTTCCGGAATCCCGTATTTCAGGTGCGTGTTCGTCACGCCCTGTTCTGGGTAGGTCACGTGGAGGTCCCGTGTGGCGACCGTGTGAACTGCCCCTCCATGACGACGTGTTCACGCATGTTCAAGCGGAGATGTCGGTGAATGGCGCTCTTCGCTCACCTCGTCCCGAATTCACCTGTGTCCTACCGTTGCAACCCGCCGTTCGGATATCGGAACGTGCCAGGTTGCATCACGTTTAGGCATCCATTCATCGCCAAGTCTGGAAACGGATCGCCCAAGCGTTGAAGACTCCCGATCCAGGGGTGTTCTCCCCGTGTACGACAGTCTTCGACGCCGCTCACGCGGCAAGTGTGGGCCGGTTCAGGCCGGTTGAGAGGGGTCCCTGTCAGAATGACGGCACCATTGCACGAGCCGACCGCTGACGCGGCCCCGAACGCGATCGAGGAAGCGGAGGCGGCGAGCGTCAAGGCGAAGGACGTCCAGGGACGTTCGCTGGGGCGCATCGCGTGGGAGCGGCTGAAGCGGGACAAGCTCGCCCTGACCGGCGGCACCGTCGTCGTCCTCCTCATCGTGGTCGCCCTGCTGGCACCGGTCCTCAGCCAGTTGCTGGGGCAGGACCCGGACCTCCACCACGAGGACCTGATCGACCCGCTGTTCGGCACCCCCAAGGGTTCCCTGGGCGGCATCAGCGGCGATCACTTGCTGGGCATCGAGCCGGTCAACGGCCGCGACATCCTCGCCCGCATCCTCTACGGGGCGCAGATCTCGCTCCTGGTCGGCTTCCTGTCGGCCGTGGTGGCCGTCTTCCTCGGCACGGTGCTCGGCATCCTCGCCGGGTTCTTCGGCGGCTGGGTCGACTCCGTGATCAGCCGGGTGATGGACGGTCTGCTCGCCTTCCCGCAGCTGCTGTTCATCATCGCGCTCGTCTCGGTGATGCCCAGCAGCATGCTGGGGCTGAGCGGTTCGGCCGTCCGTGTCTTCGTGATGATCCTGGTCATCGGCTTCTTCGGCTGGCCCTACATCGGCCGCGTGGTGCGCGGCCAGACCCTCTCGCTGCGTGAGCGCGAGTACGTCGACGCGGCCCGCTCGCTGGGCGCCGGACGGTTCTACATCCTGTTCAAGGAGCTGCTGCCCAACCTGGTCGCGCCGATCATCGTCTACTCCACGATGATGATCCCGACCAACATCCTCACCGAGGCGGCCCTGAGCTTCCTGGGCGTGGGCGTCAAGCCGCCCACCGCCTCCTGGGGCCAGATGCTCTCGAACGCGATCGACTACTACGACTCGGACCCCATGTACATGGTGGTTCCCGGTGTGGCGATCTTCATCACCGTTCTTGCCTTCAACCTGTTCGGCGACGGCGTCCGGGATGCCCTGGACCCCAAGGCTTCCCGCTGACCACGCCGTACCCCCAAGCGACCCGTGGAACACGCACGGGGTCTCTCATCAATTCCGGAGGATCCGAGATCGTGACTACCCAACGCACTTCAGGGCGGGCCAAGCGGACCGCGGCCGCTGCCGCCGTGGTCGCGGCACTGCTGACCACGGCCGCGTGCGGCGGCGGCGACGACGGCGGTTCGAAGAACGGTGCGGCCGGCTTCGACGCGGCCAACAACAAGGTCGCCCAGGCGTCCCAGGTCAAGAAGGGCGGCACCCTGCGCTTCGGGTCCGTCCAGGACGCCGACTCGTGGGACACCACGCGCGGCTACTACGGCTTCATGTGGGACTTCTCCCGCTACTACAGCCGCCAGCTGGTCACGAACAAGACCGCGCCGGGTGCCGCGGGCGCCGAGGTCACCCCGGACCTCGCCACCGGTGTCGCCAAGGTCACCGACGACGGCAAGACCTACACGTACACCCTGCGGGACGGGGTGACGTGGGAGGACGGCAAGCCGATCACCTCCAAGGACGTCAAGTACGGCATCGAGCGCGTGTGGGCGCAGGACGTGCTGTCCGGCGGTCCGACCTACCTGAAGGAGGTCCTGGACCCCAAGGGTGAGTACAAGGGCCCCTACAAGGACAAGGCCGCGGACCACCTGGGCCTGAAGGCCATCGACACCCCGGACGACAAGACCATCGTCTTCCACCTCCCCGAGGCCAACTCGGACTTCGAGGAGATGCTGGCGCTGACCTCGGGTTCCCCGGTCCGCCAGGACAAGGACACCAAGTCCAAGTACGGTCTGCACCCGTTCTCCTCGGGCCCGTACAAGTTCGCCTCGTACGCCCCCGGCAAGGACCTCAAGCTGGTCCGCAACGAGAACTGGAAGGCGTCCTCGGACCCCGTCCGCAAGGCGTACCCGGACGCGATCACCATCAAGTTCTTCTCCAACGCCAACGACCTGGACCAGCGTCTGATCAACGGCGACCTGGACATCGACCTGGCCCAGACCGGCATGTCGCCCCAGGGCCGCACGGCCGCCCTCAAGCAGCACAAGGGCAACCTGGACAACCCGGTCTCCGGCTACGTCCGTTACGCCGTCTTCCCGCAGAGCGTGAAGCCGTTCGACAACGTGCACTGCCGCAAGGCCGTGATCTACGGCGCCGACCACGTCTCGCTGCAGACCGCCCGTGGCGGCCCGGTCGCCGGTGGCGACATCGGCACCAACATGCTCCCGCCGTCGGTTCCCGGCGCCGAGGGCCAGAAGTACGACCCGTACGAGCTGGCCGGTGCCAACAAGAACGGCAACGCCGCCAAGGCCAAGGAAGAGCTGAAGGCCTGCGGCAAGCCGAACGGCTTCAGCACCACCATCGCGGTCCGCAACAACAAGCCGGTCGAGGTGGCCACCGCCGAGTCGATGCAGGCGGCGCTGAAGAAGATCGGCGTCAACGTCCAGATCGACCAGTACGACGGTGCGCAGACCCCCGGCATCATCGGCAGCCCCGCCAACGTCAAGAAGAAGAACTACGGCATCATCATCATGGGCTGGGGCCCGGACTTCCCGTCCGTGCAGGGCTACGGCCTCCCGCTGTGGAACAGCAAGTACATCCTCGAGAGCGGCAACAACAACTACGCCCTCATCAAGGACAAGACGATCGACGGTCTCTTCGGCCAGTACGTGAAGACGCTGGACGACGGCGGCAAGACCAAGATCGCCACTGAGATCAACCACAAGGTGATGGAGGGCGCTTACTACCTGCCCTTCGTCTACGAGAAGTTCATCAACTGGCGCTCGGACCGCGTCGCGAACATCTACACGTCGAACGGCTACAGCGGCATGTACGACTTCGTCAACCTCGGTCTGAAGTCCTCGAAGTAACTCCGGCACACCCGCCGAACGGCACGAAAGGCAGGTGAAGGCCGGCGCGGCGAGACCGTGAACCGCCGGATGAACTCCGGCGGTTCACGGTCCGCGGCGGGCCGTAAGCTGTGCTCGCTTACCTCATCAGGCGGCTCTTCGCCGCCGCAGTGATGCTCGTGGTCATCGTCATGGTGGTCTTCGGCATCTTCTTCCTCGTCCCCAAGTGGGCGGGGGTCGACGTCGCCACGAGTTTCGTGGGCAAGCAGGCCGACCCCGCGGCAGTCGAGGCCATCCGGGAGAAGCTCGGTCTGGGCGACCCGGTCTTCCTGCAGGTGTGGGAGTTCTTCAAGGGCATCTTCGCGGGCCGCACCTACGCGGCCGGCGGCGATGTCACCCACTGCGCCGCACCCTGCTTCGGTTACTCCTTCCGCAGCGAACAGGCCATCTGGCCGGTGCTGACCGACCGTTTCCCGGTCACGCTGTCCCTCGCGCTCGGCGCGGCGGTCCTGTGGCTGGTCTTCGGTGTCTCGGCGGGTGTCCTCTCCGCGCTCAAGCGGGGCACCCTGTGGGACCGCACCGCCATGGTGGTGGCGCTGGGCGGCGTCTCGCTCCCCATCTACTTCACCGGCCTGCTCTCGCTGGCGATCTTCTCCTACGGGCTCGGTCTCATCGACGCGCAGTACGTGCCCCTGGCGGACAGCTTCAGCGGCTGGCTCGGCGGCATGATCCTGCCCTGGATCACCCTGGCCTTCCTGTACGCGGCGATGTACGCCCGGATCACCCGCGCCACCATGCTGGAGATCCTCGGCGAGGACTACATCCGCACCGCCCGGGCCAAGGGCCTCAAGGAGCAGACGGTCATCGGCAAGCACGCCATGCGCTCCACGATGACCCCCATCCTGACCATGCTCGGCATGGACCTCGGCGCCCTCATCGGCGGCGCGATCCTGACCGAGACGACGTTCAGCCTGCCCGGCCTCGGCCAGGCCGTCCTCAACGCCATCAAGAATCAGGACCTGCCGGTCATCCTCGGCGTCACCCTGATCACCTCGGTGGCGGTGCTGGTGGCCAACCTCCTGGTGGACATCCTGTACGCCGTGATCGACCCGCGCGTGAGGCTCTCATGACCGAACTCAGCAAGACCGGAGCCGCGGTGGGCGAGCCCACCGACACCAAGGCCGCCGACAAGGCGTTCCTGGACGTGCGCGACCTCAAGGTGCACTTCCCGACCGACGACGGCCTGGTCAAGTCCGTCGACGGACTGACCTTCACGCTGGAGAAGGGCAAGACCCTCGGCATCGTGGGCGAGTCCGGCTCCGGCAAGTCGGTCACCTCGCTCGGCATCATGGGCCTGCACACCGCCGGTCAGTACGGCAAGCAGAAGGCGCGCATCTCCGGCGAGATCTGGCTGAACGGCACCGAGCTGCTGTCCGCCGATCCCGACCAGGTGCGCCGGATGCGCGGCCGCGAGATGGCGATGATCTTCCAGGACCCGCTGTCCGCGCTGCACCCGTACTACACGATCGGCCAGCAGATCGTGGAGGCGTACCGCATCCACCACAACGTGGACAAGAAGACCGCGCGCAGGCGTGCGGTCGAGATGCTCGACCGGGTGGGCATCCCGCAGCCGGACAAGCGGGTGGACAACTACCCGCACGAGTTCTCCGGCGGTATGCGCCAGCGCGCCATGATCGCCATGTCGCTGGTCAACAACCCCGAACTGCTCATCGCCGACGAGCCGACGACCGCCCTGGACGTGACCGTCCAGGCGCAGATCCTCGACCTGATCCGCGATCTGCAGAAGGAGTTCGGCTCCGCGGTCATCGTCATCACCCACGACCTGGGCGTCGTCGCCGAACTCGCCGACGACATCCTGGTGATGTACGGCGGCCGCTGTGTCGAGCGGGGCCCGGCGGAGAAGGTGTTCTACGAGCCCCGGCACCCCTACACCTGGGGTCTGCTCGGTTCGATGCCGCGGCTCGACCGCGAGCAGCAGGACCGCCTGATCCCGGTGAAGGGCTCCCCGCCCTCCCTGATCAACATCCCGTCCGGCTGCGCCTTCAACCCGCGCTGCCCGTACGCCGACCTCCCCAAGGACAACGTGACCCGCACGGTCCGCCCCGAGCTGACCCAGGTCGGCAGCACGCACTGGGCCGCCTGCCACATGGACACGGAGCAGCGGGAGCGGATCTGGACCGAAGAGATTGCGCCGAAGCTGTGAGCGACGAGAAAGCAGTGACGATCCCCGCGCAGGCCAAAGCCGCCGACAGCGCGGACGGCGAGATCCTGCTGAAGGTCAGCGGCCTGAAGAAGCACTTCCCCATCAAGAAGGGGCTGCTGCAGCGGCAGGTCGGCGCGGTGCACGCGGTCGACGGCATCGACTTCGAGGTGCGCGCCGGTGAAACGCTGGGCGTCGTGGGCGAGTCGGGCTGTGGCAAGTCCACGATGGGCCGGCTGATCACCCGCCTCGACGAGCCGACCGCCGGCACCATCGAGTTCGAGGGCAAGGACATCACGCACCTCGGGGTCTCGGGCATGCGCCCGATGCGCCGCGATGTGCAGATGGTCTTCCAGGACCCGTACTCCTCGCTGAACCCCCGGCACACCATCGGCACCATCATCGGAGCGCCCTTCCGGCTCCAGGGTGTCGAGCCCGAGGGCGGCATCAAGAAGGAGGTCCAGCGGCTGCTGTCGGTCGTGGGTCTCAACCCCGAGCACTACAACCGCTACCCGCACGAGTTCTCCGGCGGCCAGCGCCAGCGCATCGGTATCGCCCGCGCGCTCGCGCTGAAGCCGAAGCTGGTCGTGGCAGACGAGCCGGTCTCCGCGCTGGACGTGTCGATCCAGGCCCAGGTCGTCAACCTCATGGACGACCTCCAGGAGGAACTGGGCCTGACCTACGTGATCATCGCGCACGACCTCTCGGTCGTCCGGCACGTCTCGGACCGGATCGCGGTGATGTACCTCGGCAAGATGGTCGAGATCGCGGACCGCAACTCGCTGTACGCGGCGCCGATGCACCCGTACACCAAGGCGTTGATGTCGGCCGTGCCGATCCCGGACCCGAAGCGCCGGGGCGCCAAGAGCGAGCGCATCCTGCTCCGCGGCGACGTGCCCTCGCCGATCTCGCCGCCCTCCGGCTGCCGGTTCCACACCCGGTGCTGGAAGGCCACGGAGATCTGCAAGACCACCGAGCCCCTGCTGCTGGAGCTGAAGCCCGGCCAGCGGGTCGCCTGCCACCACCCGGAGAACTTCGCCGACCAGGCCCCGCAGGACACCGTCCTGCTGACGGCGGCGAAGGAGGCCGCCGAGCTGGTGCCGGACGCGGTGCTGGAGGAGTCGGCGGAGACCTCGGCGGCCGTCGCCGCGGAGGTCGCGGAGCCCGAGGCGGAGAAGCCTTCTGTGACCAAGGTGGAGAAGGCCACTGAGCCCGCCGAGGCCGACTCGGAGAGCGCGGCCGAGGAGAAGTGAGTCGGCGGCCGCCGGGCACCCCGGCGGCCGCCCCTCCCGCCTTGCTTCGCAAGGCAAGCACCCCGCGACAGGTCAGAATGTGCGGGTGCAGCTCGATCAGATCTTCAGTCCCTCCGTCCAGCACACGCTCGATGTCATCGGCATCTTCGTGTTCGCCATCTCCGGCGCCCTGCTGGCCGTCCGCAAGAACTTCGACGTCTTCGGCATGGCCGTGCTCGCCGAGGTGACCGCGCTGGGCGGGGGGCTGTTCCGTGACCTGATCATCGGGGCGGTACCCCCGGCTGCCTTCACGGACCTCGGGTTCTTCGTCACCCCGCTGCTCGCCACGGTCGTGGTGTTCTTCCTCCACCCGCACGTGGAGCGCATCCAGTCGGCGGTGCTCGTCTTCGACGCGGCCGGACTCGGCCTGTTCTGCGTCACCGGCACCACCAAGGCGTACAGCCACGGACTCGGCCTGACCGCCTCCGCCACCCTGGGCCTCGCCACCGCCGTCGGCGGCGGTGTGCTGCGCGACGTGCTCGCCAACGAGGTGCCCTCGCTGCTGCGCTGGGACCGCGACCTGTACGCGGTGCCCGCGATCGTCGGCGCCACCATGGTGGTGCTGTGCATCCGCTTCGACGCGCTGACCTCCGTCACCAGCGGGCTCGCGGCGGCCGCCGCGTTCATCCTGCGGCTGCTCGCCATGAAGTTCCACTGGCGGGCGCCGCGCGCCTGGAACCGCCGCTCCACCGTCATGGAGGAATGACCTGTTCATCTGACCGAAACGCAAAAAGCTACCGCTTAGTAATCACCTGTTGTACCGTTCACCCATGCCAGAAGCAGCCTCCGCCCCCGCCACTCGAGCCGTGATCGGCGACAGCGAGTTCGACCGTGACACCGAGGTCGTCCGGCGCGCGCCCGGTGTCTACGACATCGACCTGTCGGCCGGGTGGACCATCATCACCGCCGTCAACGGCGGCTATCTGCTGGCCGTGCTCGGCCGGGCCCTCGCGGACACCCTCCCGCATCCGGACCCGTTCACCGTCTCCGCGCACTATCTGACGGCGTCCCAGCCCGGCCCGGCGGTCGTCCGCACCGAGACCGTGCGCACCGGCCGCACCCTCTCCACCGGCCAGGCGTCGCTGTTCCAGTACGACGCCGAGGGCAACGAGGTCGAGCGCATCCGCGTCCTCGCCTCCTACGGCGACCTCGCCGCCCTCCCGGACGACGTGCGGACGACGGCCACCCCGCCCGCGATCCCGCCCCTGGAGCGCTGCCTCGGCCCCGAGGACGGTCCGGCGCCGGTCGACGGCAGCTCGGCCATCACCGAGCGGCTGATGCTCAAGCTGGACCCGGCCACCGTCGGCTGGGCCGTCGGCGCGCCCTCCGGCAAGGGCGAGATGCGGGCCTGGTTCGGGCTGGCCGACGGCCGGGACGCGGACCCCCTCTCGCTGCTGCTCGCGGTGGACGCGCTGCCGCCGACCGCGTTCGAGATCGGGCTCACCGGCTGGGTGCCCACCGTCGAACTGACCGTGCATGTACGGCAGCGGCCCGCGCCGGGTCCGCTGCGGGTGTCCATCACCACCCGCAATCTGGCCGGCGGCTTCCTGGAGGAGGACGCCGAGGTCTGGGACAGCGAGGACCGCCTGGTCGCCCAGTCCCGCCAGCTCGCCCGCGTCCGGCTGGGCTGAGCCGCGCCGCTCAGGATGCGGGGGGCGTTTCCTGGTCCGTCCAGTGCCTGCTGCCGAGGTTGATCAGGCGCAGCTGCTGGGTGGCCAGCCGGGTCACCCGCTCCCACTCGCCCTGGGGGGCCTCCAGCGCCTCCAGGAAGAGCTGGGCCGTGATGAGCATCTGGTCGACGTAGAGATGCGCGAGCATCGTCAGGTCGTCGTCCCCCCAGCCCTCCGACTCGCGGTCCTGGGCCAGTTCGGCCTTCACCTCCTCGGTGAAGCGCGCGAGCTGGTCCCGGATCGCCTCGCGCACCGGCTGCACCCCGCCGTGCCGCTCGCGGGCGATGAAGCGGACGTGCGCCGGGAAGGCCCGTACGTGCTGGTCGATCAACTCGACCGCGCGGCCGATGCGTTCCTCCGGGTCGTTCGCCGCCGACACCGTCGGCCCCACCATCGGGTGCAGCCTGCCCAGCGCCTCGTCGACCAGGGCCACCCCGAGATCTTCGGTGGAGCGGAAGTGCCGGTAGAACGCGGTCGGCGCCACCCCCACGGCACGGGTCACCTCGCGCAGCCCCAGACTGCTCAGGCTCTGCTCCTCCAGCAGCACCAGCGCCGCGTCCAGGAACGCCTGACGGGTCTTCTGCTTCTGTGCCTGCCGGATGCCGAGGGTGTGACTCATGTCATCCAGTTAACAACTGTTCTCTGGAATTGGAAAGCCGTGCGGAGGGTTAGACTCGGAGTCAGTGAACAAGTGTTACTACAACTGTTCACCGAGACGTTCCCGAGGGGGGATCGAAACCATGCTGTTCCTCGTCGCCGCACTCATGCTCCTCGGTGTCACGCTCGGCACCGTGGCCCACGTACCGCTGCCGGTCAGTGCCGTCGTCGCCGCCTTCATCGGTGTCTGGCTCGTCGTCTTCGCCGTCCGTGAGCGCCATGGCCGCCGTCGCGGCACCACCCACTGACCCGCCCGCCCGCACCGACCATCAGGAGCTGAGCACCATGCATCTCACCGCACCTGCCACCGGTCACGTCGAGGCGAGGCCGCGCCCGCGCGACGCCGACGGCATGGCCGTCGCGTCCTTCGTCCTCGGGCTGCTCGGACTGCTCGTCCTCAACCTCGTGCTGGGCCCGGTCGCCATCGTCCTCGCGGGCGTCTCCCTGTGGCGGGGCACCCGCCGCCGGGGCCGCGCCTGGCTCGGTCTGGCCCTCGGTGTGACCGACCTCGTCGTCCTGGCCTTCACCATGCAGCTGACCGACACGGTGTCCTGGAGCCTGTGAGGCACGGACGCCGGGCCCGGAGCCCGTGCCGGTGGCCCGTAGAATCGGCGTCACCATGGCTTACCTCGACCACGCGGCCACGACCCCGATGCTCCCCGAGGCGGTGCGGACGCTGACCGCCCAGCTGAGCGTCACCGGCAACGCGTCCTCCCTGCACGCCTCCGGCCGCCGGGCCCGCCGCACCGTCGAGGAGTCGCGCGAAACCCTCGCCGAGGCGCTCGGCGCCCGCCCCAGCGAGGTCGTGTTCACCTCCGGCGGCACCGAGGCCGACAACCTCGCCGTCAAGGGCCTGTACTGGTCCCGCCGCGCCGCCGACCCGAACCGGGTCCGGGTGCTGGCCAGCCCCGTCGAGCACCACGCCGTCCTGGACGCCGTGCACTGGCTGGGCGAGCACGAGGGCGCCGTCGTCGAGTACCTCCCCGTCGACCGTCACGGCCGCGTCCACCCCGAGGTGCTGCGCGAGGCCATCGCCCGCGACCCCGACGATGTCGCGCTGGCCACCGTGATGTGGGCCAACAACGAGATCGGCACCCTGCTGCCGGTCCGCGAACTGGCCGACGTCGCCGCCGAGTTCGGGGTGCCGCTGCACGCCGACGCGGTGCAGGCGTTCGGTCAGGTGCCGGTCGACTTCGCCGCCTCCGGGCTCGCCGCGATGACCGTCTCCGGCCACAAGATCGGCGGCCCCTACGGCATCGGCGCCCTGCTGCTCGGCCGCGAGTACACCCCCGTACCCGTGCTGCACGGCGGCGGCCAGGAGCGCCATGTCCGCTCCGGCACGCTGGACGTGCCCGCCATCGCCTCCTTCGCGGTCGCCGGACGCCTCGCCGCCGAACGGCAGGAGTGGTTCGCCCGCGAGATCGGCGCCCTGCGCGACCGGCTGGTGGAGGCCGTACGCGCCGCCGTCCCGGACGCCCTGCTCGGCGGCGACCCGGCACCCGGCGGCCGACTGCCCGCCAACGCGCACTTCACCTTCCCCGGCTGCGAGGGCGACTCCCTGCTCCTGCTGCTGGACGCCCAGGGCATCGAGTGCTCCACCGGCTCCGCCTGCACCGCGGGCGTCGCCCAGCCCAGCCACGTCCTGCTCGCCACCGGCACCGACCCGGACCTCGCCCGCGGCACCCTGCGCTTCTCGCTGGGCCACACCTCCACCCAGGACGACGTGGACGCCGTCGCCAAGTCCATCGGCCCCGCCGTGGAACGCGCCCGCGCGGCCGGACTGGTCTAGGCACGCGTGGTGCGTGCCCCGCGCGCCAGCCGTATGTACCGGTCCCAGTCCCAGTGCGGGCCGGGGTCCGTGTGGTCGGTGCCCGGCACCTCGACATGGCCGATGACGTGCTCCCGGTCCACCGGCATGCCGTACCGCGCGCATATGGCGGCCGTCAGCCGGGCCGAGGAGGCGTACATCGCGTCCGTGAACGACTTCGGGTCGTCCACGAAGCCGACGTGTTCGATGCCGACACTGCGCTCGTTGAAGGACCGGTTGCCCGCGTGGAAGGCCACGTCCAGCTCCCGGATGAGCTGGGTCACCCGGCCGTCCGCGCGCACGATGTAGTGCGCCGCCGCCTGGTGCGCCGGGTCCTGGAACACCTTCACCGCCGATGCGTACCCGCCCTGGGTGACATGGACGACCACCCGGTCCACCGGATAGTCGTCCGGGCGGTCCGCGTGCCGGTAGTTGGCGGGGGAGGCCGCCACCCAGCGGGCGCCCGCGAAGTCCACCGCGCCCGGCACCCGCTGCCGCTCCACGCCCGGCAGCCGCCAGTACAGCCGGGCCAGCTCCTCATGGGCCAGCGCCGCCGCCCCCGCGGCGGCCACCGCACCGCCGATGAGCAGCGCGCGTCGGCCCGGCTTCCGGTCCCCGTCGTCCATCTCCACCCCGTACGCCCCGTTTCCAGCGAACCCCTCGTGATCACCAACGCACACCCGGCGTCCCCGGTTCCCGCCGCCCCGTACCCTGGAAGGGCTATGACTGAGACCTCGCCGCGCCCCCTCCGCGTCCTCGCCGCCATGTCCGGTGGTGTGGACTCCGCCGTCGCCGCCGCGCGCGCCGCGGAAGCCGGTCACGACGTGACCGGCGTCCACCTCGCGCTCTCCGCCAACCCGCAATCCTTCCGGACCGGCGCGCGGGGCTGCTGCACCATCGAGGACTCCCGCGACGCCCGCCGCGCCGCCGACGTCATCGGCATCCCGTTCTACGTCTGGGACCTCGCCGACCGCTTCCGCGAGGACGTCGTCGAGGACTTCGTCGCCGAGTACGAGGCCGGGCGCACCCCCAACCCGTGCCTGCGCTGCAACGAGAAGATCAAGTTCGCCGCGCTGCTGGACAAGGCGCTCGCGCTCGGCTTCGACGCGGTCTGCACCGGCCACTACGCCAAGGTGCTGGTGGACGAGGACGGCAACCGCGAGCTGCACCGCGCCTCCGACATGGCCAAGGATCAGTCCTACGTGCTCGGCGTGCTGGACGACCGGCAGCTCGCGCACGCCCTGTTCCCGCTCGGCGACACGATCACCACCAAGGACGAGATCCGCGCCGAGGCCGAGCGCCGGGGCCTGGCCGTCGCCAAGAAGCCCGACTCGCACGACATCTGCTTCATCGCCGACGGCGACACCCAGGGCTTCCTCGCCGACCGGCTCGGCAAGGCCGAGGGCGACATCGTCGACGAGGACGGCAACCACCTCGGCACCCACGAGGGCGCCTACGGCTACACCATCGGCCAGCGCAAGGGCCTGCGCCTGGGCACCCCCGCCCCCGACGGCAAGCCGCGCTACGTCCTGGACATCTCCCCGGTCACCAACACCGTCACCGTCGGCCCCGCGGCCGCCCTCGACGTCACCGCGCTCACCGCGATCAAGCCCCGCTGGTGCGGCACCGCCCCCGAGGGCCCCGGCACCTACACCGCCCAGCTGCGCGCCCACGGCGGCGAGACCGAGGTCGACGCCGAGCTGGTGGACGGCGAACTGCGCGTCACCTTCACCGAGCCCGTCCGCGGCGTCGCCCCCGGCCAGGCGATCGTGCTCTACGACGGCACGCGCGTGGTCGGCTCCGCGACCATCGCCACCACCACCCGCGCCACGGCCGCCACGGTCTGAGCCCCCGCCCGGCCGGGACCACCCCGGCCGGGCTCAGCCGGTCACGAAGTCGGCCAGCACCGGCGCGAGGGCGGCGGGCTCCACCGCGTGCGTCTGCCCCTCCAGCACCGCGTACGTGCCGTCCGGCACCGCCTCCGCGACCGCCTGGGCGCCCGCGCGCAGCCACGGCGGGCTCACGCTGCCCGCGACCGACAGCACCGGCACCGGGACCCGGGCCAGCAGGTCCGCCGGGAGCAGCCCGTCGCCCATCAGGGCCGCGTCGTAGGCGAGGCTCGGGGCGAGCAGTTCCAGGCCCGGCCACATCGGGGACTGGCGGGCCCGCCGGATCATCTCCTCGGCCAGCCCGGTCAGCCGCAGGAACAGCTCCGCCGCCTCGCCCAGGTCGCCCGCCGCCAAGGCCACGTCCAGGGCAGCCGCGTACGCCACCTGCCGCTCCGGGCCCTCCGGCAGGAAGTCGTTGAACGGCACCTCGTACACCGCCGTCCGGCGCACCGGCAGCCCGCTCGCGGCTGCCAGCAGCGCCAGCGCGCCGCCGGAGGACAGCCCGAACAGCGCCGCCTCGCCGCCCACGGCCGCCATCAGCGCGGCCAGGTCCTCCACCTCGCGCTCCACCGTGTACGGCACGGTGTCACCGCTCGCGCCCCGGCCCCGCCGGTCGTAGACGACGGCCCGGCAGCGGTCCGCGAGCGCCGCCGCCAGCGGGGCGAGCGTGAGCCCGGTGGACATCGCGCCGCTCACCAGGATCACCGTGGGCCCCTCACCGGTCACGCGGTACGCGAGCGAGGTCCCGTCGACGGAAGTCGTCTTCTTGTCCATGCCCGTGGACACTGCCGTACGGGTGCCGGAGTCACCGGTCACGACACGGCGGCGCGCCGCGAGGTCACGCCACTTCGGGCGCGTAGAAGCAGTAGTGGTCCTTGATCCGGGCCACCTCCGGCTTCGGGTCCGGGTAGCCCCACACGAGGTCGGGCGCGTCCGGCACCGACCAGTAGGACGCCGTGCCCTTGAAGGGGCAGTCGGTGTGGGTGTCCGACTCGGTCAGCAGATCGAGCCGGACGTCCTCGGCGGGGAGGTAGTACCGGGGCGGACAGCCCGTCTCGTGCAGGACGAGGGGGCGGTCGGTCTCTGCGAGCACCTGGCCGTCGTGTACGACGCGCACATGCTGCTCGCCCTCTTCGATGGTGATCGTGTGTCCATGTCCCATATCGGGAGAGCACCGGGGGAGCCGTGGTTGTTCCCGCGCGCCCGCGTACCGTGGGCCGCATGAATATCTGCGTCTTCCTCTCCGCCGCCGACCTCGACGAGCGCTACACGCGCCCCGCGCGGGAGTTCGGGGAACTGATCGGCAAGGGCGGCCACACGCTCGTCTGGGGCGGCTCGGACTCCGGTCTGATGAAGGTCGTCGCGGACGGCGTGCAGCAGGCCGGGGGCAGGCTCGTGGGCGTCTCCGTGGAGTTCCTGTCG
Organism: Streptomyces sp. NPDC002176; assembly: GCF_044903645.1. NCBI lineage: Bacteria > Bacillati > Actinomycetota > Actinomycetes > Kitasatosporales > Streptomycetaceae > Streptomyces > Streptomyces sp. NPDC002176. The sequence goes on along the minus strand of NZ_JBJDQW010000002.1, from coordinate 258,709 downwards.
GCGGTCGCCCGGCCCGGCGCCGACGAGATGCTGGTCGCCGCCGACCTCGCCGAGCGCAAGCGGCTGCTGCTTCAGAAGGCCGACGCCGTGGTCATCATGGTCGGCGGCACCGGCACCCTGGACGAGGCCACCGAGATCCTGGAGCTGAAGAAGCACGGCCGCACCACCAAGCCCGTCGTGCTGCTCAACACCGCGGGCTTCTACGACGGCCTGGAGCAGCAGTTCCGCCGCATGGAGGCCGAGGGCTTCCTGCCCCGCCCGCTGTCGGAGCTGATGTACTTCGCCGCCGAGCCGACCGCCGCCCTGGCCCACCTGGAGGAGTCCCTCGCCGCGGGCTGATGCGACCATGGCGGGCATGGCTACTCATGTGATCACCGGCGCCGGTTCCGGCATCGGCGCCGCCGTCGCCCGCCGTCTGCACGCGCGCGGGGACGACCTCGTGCTGCACGCGCGCGACGCGGCCCGCGGCAAGGAGCTGGCGGCCGAGTTCCCCGGCGCCCAGACCCTGGTGGGCGACCTCGCCGACCCCGACCGGCTGTCCTGGGCCTTCTCCCACCAGTCGCTGCCGGACCGCGTGGACTCGCTGCTGCACATCGCCGGGGTCGTCGACCTCGGCGACATCGGGGACCTCACCCCCAAGTCCTGGCACCACCAGCTCAACGTCAACCTGATCGCGCCCGCCGAGCTGACCCGGCACTTCCTGCCCCAGCTGCGCGCCGCCCGCGGCCAGGTCGTCTTCGTCAACTCCGGCGCCGGACTCAACGCCCACGCGGGCTGGTCCGCGTACGCCGCCTCCAAGCACGGGCTGAAGGCCCTCGCGGACGCGCTGCGCCAGGAGGAGCACGGCAACGGCGTCCGGGTCAGCTCCGTCTACCCCGGCCGCACCGCCAGCCCCATGCAGGCCAAGGTGCACCAGCAGGAGGGCAAGGAGTACGACCCCGCGCGGTTCATCGACCCCGAGTCGGTCGCGGACACCATCCTGCTCGCCCTGGACCTGCCCAGGGACGCCGAGATCAACGACCTGACGGTGCGCCCCGGCCGCTGACGCGGCCGCACGCCGTACGGCATACCCTGCCGGGGTGAGTGAGAACACCCAGGTCACCTTCCCCGCGGCCACCGGCGTCGGCTCGATGCCCGGCGAGGACGCGCTCGAGACCGCCAGGACCGTCACCGGCAGCCTGGAGGACTTCCCGTACCTCGCCGAGCTGCCCGCGCGCGGCCCCGGCGCCGACATGATCGGCCGCACCGCCGGGATGCTCGTCGAGCTGTACGCGCGCGTGGAGCCCAGCGGCTGGCGGCTGTCCGACCGGCCCGGCCGCGACACCCGGCGCGCGCACGCGTGGCTGCGCCAGGACCTCGACGCCCTGGAGGAGTTCACCCAGGGCTACGAGGGCGACCTCAAGGTGCAGGCGGTCGGCCCCTGGACGCTCGCCGCCGCGCTGGAACTGCGGGGCGGCGAGGCGGTGCTGTCCGACCCCGGCGCCTGCCGCGACCTCACCGCCTCGCTCGCCGAGGGCCTGCGCCTGCACCTGGCCGACGTCCGCCGCCGCGTGCCCGGCGCGCGCGTGGTGCTCCAGCTCGACGAGCCCTCCCTCACCGCCGTGCTGCGCGGACAGGTCAGGACCGCCAGCGGGTACCGCACCTACCGGGCCGTGGACCGGCAGGTCGTCGAGTCCGGGCTGCGCGAGGTGCTCGGCGCGAGCGGCTCCGGCCCCACCGTCGTCCACTCCTGCGCCCCCGACGTGCCGTTCGCGCTGCTGCGCCGCGCGGGCACCGACGCCGTCTCCTTCGACTTCGCCCTTCTCACCGAGCGTGACGACGACACGATCGGCGAGGCCGTCGAGGGCGGCACCCGGCTCTTCGCCGGTGTCGTCCCCGGCACGGATGCCGCATTGTCAGACCCTGCCGGTAGCGTCATGGGTGTCAGGACGCTGTGGCGCAGGCTGGGGCTGCGACCGGGACTGCTCGCGGAGGCGGTCACGGTCACGCCCACGTGCGGTCTCGCGGGTGCATCCCCCGCCTACGCCCGTCAGGCGCTCGCCCACTGCGTCCGGGCGGCGAGATCCCTCGCGGACAACCCTGAGTAACGGGAGGACACTACGGTGGCCGGCGACAAGCAAGCGGCGACGACGGCGGTGCCCGCCGAGGCGCGCGAGAGGCACGGGCGGCTCGCGGAGCAGGTCGAGGAGCACCGCTTCCGGTACTACGTGAAGGACGCTCCCGTCGTCAGCGACGCGGAGTTCGACGACCTCCTGAAGACCCTGGAGGCCCTGGAGGAGGAGTTCCCGGAGCTGCGCACCCCGGACTCGCCCACCCAGAAGGTCGCCGGGTCCTACGAGACCGAGTTCACCGCGGTCGCGCACCGCGAGCGGATGCTGTCCCTGGACAACACCTTCAACGACGAGGAACTCGCCGCCTGGGCCGACCGCATCGCCCGCGAACTCGGCGAGCAGACCTACCACTTCCTGTGCGAGCTGAAGGTCGACGGCCTCGCCGTCAACCTCACCTACGAGCACGGCCGCCTCACCCGCGCCGCGACGAGGGGCGACGGCCGCACCGGTGAGGACATCACGCCCAACGTCCGCACCATCGCCGACATCCCCGAGCGCCTCCAGGGCGAGTCGGTGCCCGACCTGGCGGAGATCCGCGGCGAGGTCTACTTCCCGATGGACAGATTCCTCGAGCTGAACGAGCGCCTGGTCGCCGCCGAGGAGAAGCCCTTCGCCAACCCCCGTAACGCGGCCGCCGGTTCACTCCGCCAGAAGGACCCCCGCGTCACCGCGAGCCGCCCGCTGCACATGGTCGTCCACGGCATCGGCGCCCACGAGGGCTTCACCGGCCTGACCCGGCTGTCCGAGGCGTACGACCTGCTGAAGACCTGGGGCCTGCCCACTTCCCCGCACAACCGCGTGGTCGACGGCCTCGACGGCGTACGGGAGTTCATCGCCTACTACGGCGAGCACCGGCACTCCGTGGACCACGAGATCGACGGTGTCGTCGTCAAGCTCGACGAGATCCGCCTCCAGGGCCGCCTCGGCTCCACCGCGCGCGCCCCGCGCTGGGCCATCGCGTACAAGTACGCGCCGGAGGAGGTCAACACCAAGCTCATCGACATCAAGGTGGGCGTCGGCCGCACCGGCCGGGTGACCCCGTACGCCCAGGTCGAGCCGGTCACGGTCGCGGGCAGCGAGGTCGAGTTCGCCACCCTGCACAACCAGGAGGTCGTCAAGGCCAAGGGCGTGCTCATCGGCGACACCGTGGTGCTGCGCAAGGCCGGTGACGTCATCCCGGAGATCCTCGGCCCCGTCGCCGACCTCCGGGACGGCGGCGAGCGGGAGTTCGTGATGCCGACGCACTGCCCCGAGTGCGGCACCGCGCTGCGCCCGATGAAGGAGGGCGACATCGACCTCCGCTGCCCCAACGCCCGCACCTGCCCGGCCCAGTTGCGCGAGCGCGTCGCCTACCTCGCGGGCCGCGAGTGCCTGGACATCGAGCACTTCGGCGGGGTCGCCGCCGCCGCGCTCACCCGGCCGCTGGAGCCCGCCGACCCGCCGCTGGTGGACGAGGGCGACCTGTTCGACCTGACGGTGGAGAAGCTGCTGCCGATCAAGGCGCATGTGCTGGACCCCGACAGCGGACTGCCCAAGCGCGACCCGAAGACCGGCGAGGAGAAGGTCGTCACCGTCTTCGCCAACCAGAAGGGCGAGCCGAAGAAGAACACCCTCTCCCTGCTGGAGCACATCGAGGCGGCCAAGCAGCGCCCGCTCGCCCGGTTCCTCAACGGGCTGTCGATCCGTCACGTCGGCCCCGTCGCCGCCCAGGCGCTCGCCCGCGAGTTCCGGTCCGTCGAGCGCATCGAAGCGGCCACGGAGGAGGAGCTGGCCGCCACCGACGGCGTGGGCCCCATCATCGCGGCCGCGCTCAAGGAGTGGTTCGCCGAGGACTGGCACCGCGAGATCGTGCGCAAGTGGAAGGCGGCCGGGGTCCCGCTGGAGGAGGAGTCCACCGGCGAGGACGAGGGCCCGCGCCCGCTGGAGGGGATGACCGTCGTCGTCACCGGCACCCTGGAGAACTTCACCCGTGACGGCGCCAAGGACGCGCTCCAGAGCCGGGGCGCGAAGGTGACCGGTTCCGTCTCCAAGAAGACCTCCTTCGTGGTCGTCGGCGACAACCCCGGCTCCAAGTACGACAAGGCGACGCAGCTCAAGGTGCCGGTGCTGGACGAGGACGGATTCACCGTCCTGCTGGAGCGCGGACCCGAGGCGGCGGCCGAAGTCGCGCTTCCGACCGGGGAGTAGCGGTTGAAGGCCACCCGTACGGCGCATATCAGATGCATACGGGTGGCCCGTACGCATTCGGGCGACCGTCCACGACCGCTGCCCTAGGAAGCCCTCCGCGGCCTACTGTTGAGGGGTGCGCCCGCCGTGCCCAGCCGCGGCCGGTGCATCCCCGTGCCGGGCGGACCGGCGCGGGGAAGGGCTTTCCACCGCCGAGCCGCTGACGGTCCTCGGAGCTAGGGCCGCGTGGCGTGGGCACCGCCGGCTGTGAGAGGGACGGGTATGGAACCGACCGAGAACGCCGCCCCCGGCTCACGGCAGCGCCCGCGCCGCCGCGCGGGCGCGTGGCGGGGGAACCGGTGGACCGGACGCGGCAAGGACCGCGCGGGCCCCGACTCCGGCACCGACGGCGTCGATCCGCACGCGACACTGGTCCTCGCCGCCGACCTGGCCCCACCGCAGGACCCCCAACAGCGCGCGCAGGCACCCACGTTGCCCGCCGTCCTCGCCGCCGCGGCCACGCTGGCCCTCGGCGCCGGGCTCTACGGCGCCCTCAGCGGCGGCCACGCGCTCTTCCCCGCCGGTACGGCCGGATGGGCGCTGGCGCTGCTCACCGGACTCGTCGTCGGCCATCTCGTCATGCTGGGCCGCGCCCGCTGGGGCGGCGGCACCGCCTCCGGCGCCGCGCTCACCCTCGCCACCCTGCTGCTGTACGGCGGTGTCCCCGCCGCCCTGATCAGCCTCACCGTCGTCGTCCTGGTCGGCGTGGCCCGGCGCAACTGCTGGCGGCAGGGCCTGCTGCACGGCGCGGTGGACATCCTCGGCATCAGCGCCGGAGCCCTGGTGCTCGGTGCCTTCGGCCGCATGGGCAGCGTGGAGGAGCCCTGGCGGCCCGGCAGTTGGGGACTCGACGCCGTCCCCGAGGTGGTGCTCGCGGCGGGGGCGTACCTCGCCGTCAGCCAGGGGCTGTTGTGGTACCTGCACGCCCCGCGCGGGGGCGGGGTGCCCACCATCGCCCGTACCGCGCTGGTCCGGCAGGGGCTCGTCGCCGTCGCGCTGCTCGGCATCGCGCCGCTGGTGTGCGCGGTCGCCGACGCCCGGCCGGTACTGCTGCCGCTGTTCGCCATCCCGCTGATCGCGCTGGACTCCACCCTGTGGATGGCGCGGGCCCGCGCGGAGGAGCAGTTGCGCGACCCGCTGACCGGACTGCCCAACCGGCAGTGGCTGCTGGAGCGGATCTGGACCGCGCTCGACGACGCCGAACGCATCGGCGCGCGCTCGGCGTTGATGCTGATCGACCTCGACCGCTTCCGGTCGGTCAACGACACTCTCGGCCATCTCGCCGGGGACCGGCTGCTGTTGCAGATCGCCGACCGGCTCCAGAACGCCCTGCCGCACGGGGCGGAGGCCGCGCGGCTGGGCGGGGACGAGTTCGCCGTCTTACTGCCGGTGGCCGACTCCACCACGTCGGCCACCCGGGTCGCGCGCGCCCTGGTCACCGCCCTCGGCTCGCCGCTCGATCTCGACGGACTCACGCTCGTGCTGGAGGCCAGCGCGGGCGTCGCCGTCTTCCCCGACCACGCGCTGGACGCCGAGGGCATGCTGCGGCGCGCGGACGTGGCGATGTACCAGGCCAAGCGGGACCGCACCGGCGTGGAGGCGTACGAGTCCAAGCGGGACTCCAACACCCCGGACCGGCTCGCCCTGCTGGGCGATCTGCGCCGGGCGCTGGACGCGCACGAGGTCCAGCTGCACTACCAGCCCAAGGTCCGCTTCGACGGCCAGGTGGCCGGTCTTGAGGCGCTGGTGCGCTGGGTGCACCCGGAGCGGGGCAAGGTCCCGCCGGACGAGTTCATAGCGATAGCCGAGTCCTCCGGGCTGATGCCGCACCTCACCGAGTACGTCCTGGAGACCGCGCTCGCGCAGGTCGCCCGCTGGCGCGAGCAGGGGCTCCGGGTGCCGGTCGCGGTGAACGTCTCCCCGCGCGACGTGCACACCCCCGGCTTCGCCGGTTCCGTCGCCGCCCGGCTGGCCCGGCACGGGGTCCCGGCGGGGGCGCTCCAGCTGGAGATCACCGAGCACGTCCTGCTGGAGGACCCGCAGCGGGCCGCCGACACCCTGGCCGCGCTCGCCGGGCACGGCGTGAAGATGTCCCTGGACGACTTCGGCACCGGCTACTCCTCGCTGGTCCACCTGCGGCGGCTCCCGGTCAGCGAACTGAAGATCGACCGCTCCTTCGTGGCCCGGCTCGCGGTGGACGCCGAGGACGCGGCGATCGTCCGCTGCACGGTGGACCTGGCGCATTCCCTGGGCCTCGTGGTCGTCGCCGAGGGCGTCGAGGACGACGAGACCTGGGAGCACCTCCGCGACCTGCGCTGCGACGCCGTACAGGGCTGGCTGGTGGCCGCCGCGATGCCCCCCGAGGAGACCACGGCCTGGCTGAAGGCCCGCGGCCCGAGGGGCTGGCAGCGGCCCCGCGCGGCGCTGCCCGCGGGGGAGTGAGCCGTCGGCCGACCCAGCGGTAACGTTTCGTCCCCCGGCTCCCGGGTCCGGCTATGTCCGGAGGTCAGCCGAAGGAGCGGCGGTAGGCGTGGGGGCTGACCCCGGTGGTGCGCTTGAAGCGGTCGCGGAAGGCCGTGGGGGAGCCGAAGCCGACCTGGGCCCCGATGCGTTCCACGGACTGCTCGGTGGTCTCCAGCAGATGCTGGGCCTGGCGGACGCGGGCACGGTGCAGCCACTGCAACGGCGTGGTGCCGGTCTGCTCGCGGAAGCGGCGGATCAGGGTGCGCTTGCTGGTCCCGGCGTGCGCGGCGATACCGGCGAGGGTGAGATCGGCGCCCAGGTTGTCCCGCAGCCAGTCGAGCAGGGGCTCGAACGCGGAGCCGTGCGGTGTGGGCGCGTGATCGTGCACGATGAACTGCGCCTGCCCGCCCTCGCGTTCCAGGGGCATGACGGACAGTCGGGCGGCGTCGGCGGCGACGGCCGAGCCGTAGTCGCGGCGGATCATGTGCAGGCACAGGTCCAGGCCCGCGGCGGCTCCGGCCGAGGTCAGGATCTGGCCGTTGTCGACGTACAGCACGTCCGGGTCGACCTCGATCTCCGGGTGGGCGGTGGCCAGGAGGTCCGCCGCGGCCCAGTGGGTGGTGGCCCGCAGCCCGTCGAGCAGCCCGGTGGCGGCGAGGACGAAGGTGCCCGTGCAGATGGAGGCGATCCGCGTGCCCTCCCCGGCGGCCGTCCGCAGCGCGTCGCGGACGGCGGGAGCGAGCGGGGCGGTGGGATCGGCGGTACCGGGCACGACGACCGTGTCGGCGCCCCTGAGTCCCTCCAGCCCCCAGGGCGCACGCAGGGCGAAGGCGCCCGCGTCGGTCTCCGGCTGCTCCGCGCACACCCGGATGCGGTAGCCGGGGCGGCCGTCCGGGAGGCGGGTGCGGGTGAAGACCTCGATCGGGGTGGACAGGTCGAACGGGATCACCTGGTCCAGCGCAAGCACGGCGACGGTGTGCATGGCACGAACATACGCCCCCACGGAGTCCCGTACACCCAGGAAAACCCAGCTTCTGACCAGCTCAGAAGCCCTTTGCGGAGGGTGGCAATTTCTCGTCGAAGGGTGTCACGAATGCCACTGGGCCGAGGGCCGGCCGACTGGTTGGCTGCGGGGTGAACCCGGCGCGGACCGGGCCACGCCCAGCCGAAGGACCCCTTCCATGCACGCCCAGATCGTCCTGTTCGACGGCTTCGACCCACTCGATGTGATCGCCCCCTACGAGGTGCTGTACGCCGGTGGCCTCGCCTGCGGCGGCGGGGTGAGCGTGGAACTCGTCTCCGCCGAAGGGCCGCGCGAGGTGGTCAGCGGCACCGGGGGCCTCACGCTGCGGGCCACGGCCGCGCTCGACCCCGCGCGGGCGGGGCTGGTCCTGGTACCGGGCGCCTCGGGCCGGGTCGGCGAGCCCGGCGAGGTGCCTGCCGAAGAGGCCGGGGACGGGCAGGACGAGCCCATCCCGGTGGTGCTGGGCCGCACCCTGACCACCGGGCTGCCCGCGCTGCTCGCGGCGGCGATGGAGAACCCGGCGGTGACGGTCGCCACGGTGTGCGGCGGCACCCTCGTGGCGGCCATGGCCGGGCTGCTGAAGGGCCGTCACGCCACCACCCACCACCTGGGCCTCGACCTCCTCGACGCCGCCGGGGTCCACGCGGTGCGCGCCCGGGTCGTCGACGACGGCGACCTCGTCAGCTGCGCGGGCGTCACCTCGGGCCTCGATCTCGCCCTCCACCTCCTGGAACGCGAGAAGGGCCCCCGTATCGCGCACGCCGTGGAGGACCTGTTCGCCCACGAACGCCGGGGCACCGTGTGGCGCCACCGCGGCCCGGCACCCGTGGGCGTCTGACATGACGAAGCTGCTTCTCTCCATCCACGTCCTGGCCGCCGTACTGGCGATCGGGCCGGTCGCCGTCGCCGCGAGCGTCTTTCCGAGGGCGCTGCGCGACGCCCACCGCGATCCCGCCGACCGGGATGCGCTCGCGGGCCCCCGGATGCTGCATCGCATCTGCCGGGTCTACGCGGCGGTCGGCGTGGCCGTCCCCGTGTTCGGGTTCGCCACGGCGCGCACCATGGGCGTGCTCGGCAGCGGGTGGCTGATCACCTCGATCGTCCTCACCGTGGTGGCGGCCGCCGTTCTGGGCCTGCTGATCCTCCCCGCCCAGGAGGCCGCGCTCGACGCCGCGCCCGAGGCACCGAGCCCCGCCGCCCGCCTCGCCATGCTCACCGGCGTCTTCAACCTGCTGTGGGCCACGGTCACCGTCCTGATGATCGTCCGCCCCGGCTCCACCACCGGAGCCTGAGCCGTCTCCGGGAAACCGTTTAACGGTGTCCGGTCCACGCCCCATAGGATTGGGCCCAAAGCACACACACTCACCCCAGAGGATCGCTGCATGCCTGGCATCACGCGCGAGGAGGTCGCCCACCTCGCCCGGCTGGCGCGTCTGGAGCTGAAGCCCGAAGAACTCGACCACTTCGCGGGCCAGCTCGACGACATCATCGGCGCGGTCGCCCGCGTCAGCGAGGTCGCCGACCAAGACGTACCGCCGACCTCCCACCCGCTCCCGCTGACGAACGTCATGCGGGCGGACGAGGTCCGTCCCTCGCTCACCCCCGCGCAGGCGCTCTCCGGCGCCCCCGCCCAGGAGCAGCAGCGTTTCAAGGTGCCGCAGATCCTGGGGGAGGACTAAGAAGTCATGACCGACATCATCAAGCTCACGGCCGCCGAGATCGCCGGGAAGATCGCCTCCGGCGAACTGACCGCGGTCGAGGTCACCGAGGCCCACCTCGCGCGCATCGACGCCGTCGACGAGAAGGTGCACGCCTTCCTGCACGTCGACCGCGAGGGCGCCCTCGCCCAGGCCCGCGCGGTGGACGCCAAGCGCGCCCGCGGCGAGCAGCTCGGCCCGCTGGCCGGCGTCCCGCTCGCGCTCAAGGACATCTTCACCACCGAGGGCATCCCGACCACGGTCGGCTCCAAGATCCTCGAAGGCTGGATTCCGCCGTACGACGCGACGCTCACCAAGCGCCTCAAGGCCGCCGACGTCGTCATCCTCGGCAAGACCAACATGGACGAGTTCGCCATGGGGTCCTCCACCGAGAACAGCGCCTACGGCCCGACCGGCAACCCCTGGGACCTCACCAAGATCCCCGGCGGCTCCGGCGGCGGCTCCTCCGCCGCGCTCGCCTCCTACGAGGCCCCGCTCGCCATCGGCACCGACACCGGCGGCTCCATCCGCCAGCCGGCCGCCGTCACCGGCACCGTCGGCGTCAAGCCGACCTACGGCTCGGTGTCCCGCTACGGCATGGTCGCCTTCTCGTCCTCCCTGGACCAGGGCGGCCCCTGCGCCCGCACGGTCCTGGACGCGGCGCTGCTGCACGAGGTCATCGCGGGCCACGACCCGCTGGACTCCACCTCCATCGACGCCCCCGTACCGGCGGTCGTCGAGGCCGCGCGCAACGGCTCGGTGGCGGGCATGCGGGTCGGCGTCGTCAAGCAGTTCCGCGGCGAGGGCTACCAGGCCGGTGTCCTCCAGCGCTTCGACGAGTCCGTCGAGCTGCTGCGGGAGCTGGGCGCCGAGATCGTCGAGCTGGACTGCCCGTCCTTCGACCTCGCGCTGTCGGCGTACTACCTGATCGCGCCGTCCGAGTGCTCCTCCAACCTCGCCCGCTTCGACGGCCTGCGCTACGGCCGCCGCACCGGCGACGACGGCACCCACTCGGCCGAGGAGGTCACCTCCCTCACCCGTGAGGCGGGCTTCGGCGACGAGGTCAAGCGCCGCATCATGCTCGGCACGTACGCCCTCTCCAGCGGCTACTACGACGCCTACTACGGCTCCGCGCAGAAGGTCCGCACCCTCATCACGCGGGACTTCGAGAAGGCGTTCGAGCAGGTCGACGTGATCGTCTCCCCGACGACCCCGACCACCGCCTTCGCGATCGGCGAGCGCGCCGACGACCCGATGGCGATGTACCTCGCGGACCTGTGCACCATCCCGACGAACCTCGCGGGCAACGCGGCCATGTCGCTGCCGTGCGGTCTCGCCCCCGAGGACAACCTCCCCGTCGGCCTCCAGATCATCGCCCCGGCGCTGAAGGACGACAGGCTGTACAAGGTCGGCGCCGCCGTAGAGGCCGCCTTCGTGGAAAAGTGGGGTCACCCGCTGATCGAGGAGGCACCGTCGCTGTGAGCGCACTGAACAAGGCCAAGGGCTTCAAGCAGTCGAGGTCCGGCACGTACCTGTCCATGGCCGGAACCGCGTTCAGCGCGGTCGGCGTGGCCAAGCAGATCAAGAAGGCCCGGTCGGAGCAGGACACGCTCAGGCTGATCGACGCCGCCGTGTCCGCCGTCGCCATCGTCACCGGCCTCGCCATCCTCTACCGCGAGTTGAAGCGGCTGGGCGACGACGACGTCCTGCTGGGCTGAGAGGGAAGTTTTCACCGTGACCACCACGACCGACCTGGTGTCGTACGAGGACGCGCTGTCGTCGTACGACCCCGTCATGGGCCTCGAGGTCCATGTCGAACTCGGCACCCACACCAAGATGTTCTGCGGCTGTTCGACCGAGCTGGGCGCCGAGCCCAACTCGCAGACCTGCCCGGTGTGCCTCGGCATGCCCGGCGCGCTCCCGGTCGTCAACGCGACCGGCGTCGAGTCCGCGATCAAGATCGGCCTCGCGCTGAACTGCTCGATCGCCGAGTGGTGCCGCTTCGCCCGGAAGAACTACTTCTATCCGGACATGCCGAAGAACTTCCAGACCTCCCAGTACGACGAGCCGATCGCCTTCGACGGCTACCTCGACGTACAGCTGGAGGACGGGGAGACCTTCCGCGTGGAGATCGAGCGCGCCCACATGGAGGAGGACACCGGCAAGTCGACGCACGTCGGCGGCGCCACCGGCCGTATCCACGGCGCGTCCCACTCCCTGCTGGACTACAACCGCGCGGGCATCCCGCTCATCGAGATCGTCACCAAGCCGATCGAGGGCGCGGGTGAGCGGGCCCCCGAGGTCGCGCGCGCCTACGTCCGCGAGCTGCGCGAGGTCATCCGGGCCCTCGGTGTCTCGGAGGCGCGGATGGAGATGGGCCAGATGCGCTGCGACGTGAACCTGTCGCTGCGCCCGCACGGCCGCGACAAGTTCGGTACGCGCTCGGAGACGAAGAACGTCAACTCGCTGCGCTCGGTCGAGCGTGCGGCCCGGTTCGAGATCATGCGCCACGCGGCCGTGCTCGACGCGGGCGGCACGATCATCCAGGAGACCCGCCACTTCCACGAGGACACCGGGTCCACGACCTCGGGTCGCGTGAAGGAGGAGGCCGAGGACTACCGGTACTTCCCGGAGCCCGACCTCGTCCCGGTGGCGCCTTCGCGCGAGTGGGTCGAGGAGATCCGCGCCGCGCTGCCCGAGCTGCCGCTGGCCCGCCGTACCCGCCTGCTGGCGGAGTGGGGCATCTCGGCCACCGACATGCAGTCGATCACCAACGCCGGTGCGCTGGACCTGATCGTCGCCACCATCGACGCCGGTGCCGACGCGGCCTCCGCCCGCAAGTGGTGGATGGGCGAGCTGGCGCGCAGCGCCAACGAGTCGGGCAAGGCGCTGGACGAGCTGGCCATCACCCCGGCCCAGGTCGCCCGCGTCACCGAGCTGGTCGTGAAGGGTGACCTGAACGACAAGCTGGCCCGTCAGGTCATCGAGGGCGTCCTCGCCGGTGAGGGCACGCCGGACGAGGTCGTGGAGAAGCGCGGTCTGAAGGTCGTCTCCGACGAGGGTGCGCTGACCACCGCCGTCGACGAGGCCATCGCGGGCAACCCGGCCATCGCGGACAAGATCCGCGGCGGCAAGGTCGCGGCGGCGGGCGCGCTGGTCGGCGCGGTCATGAAGGCCACCCGTGGCCAGGCCGACGCCGCCCGCGTCAAGGAGCTGATCCTCGACCGGCTGGGCGTGAGCGAGGGCTGAGTCCCACGCCGTACGTGGCCCCGGAGGGTGATCCTCCGGGGCCACGTCCGCTTTCCGGGGGCCGCGACGAGGCACCCGAGCGGGAGGCGCTACGCTCGCCCGCCATGAGTGGACGTACCGATTCCGTCGCCGGACCCGCCGAGGCCGAGGAGGCGGAACGGGCGGAGCCCGTCGTCCAGGACGAAGAGGAAACCGACTTCTACGACGAGGCCCGCCGCGCCCGCTGGCTCGCCACCGGCACCGGCGCCCTGCTCACCCTCGCCGGTGTGGCCGCCGCCCTGCTCCGCCTGACCGGTCCCGCCCCCCTCCTGGTCCCCGCCGCGTACGCCACCGGCGCCGCCGTCTGCGCGGCCGCCGCCGTCCTCGGTGCCCGGGGCCGCACCCGCCGCGCGCTGTGGCTGCTGATAGCCGGGACCATGATCATGGCCCTCGGTGATCAGTTCGACCGAGCCCCGTGAAAGGCTCCGGTCCCAAGAGCCACGCGGAAGGAACCACAGCACGATGTACGCGACAGCACTGGGCGAGGACGGCGCCGAACTGCGCCCGATGGAGGTCTGGCACGCGCCGGAGTTCTTCGCCAACATCGACGGCGAGCGCGAGTTCATCGGACGCCACGTCGGCCTCCCGGACGTGGTGCCCGACCTGGCCGGCGCCCGCGCCTTCCTCGAGCGGTACGCGGACAAGCGCGCCACCGACACGGGCGGCCTGCACGGCATCTGGCTGGACGGCACCCTGGTCGGCGGCCTGATGTTCCGGCTGTGGGACAACACGACCGGCGTCGCCGAGGCGGGCTGCTGGCTCGTCCCCGGGGCGAGCGGGCGCGGGCTCGTCACGCGGGGCATGACGGTCCTGCTCGACTGGGCCTTCGGCGAGCGCGGCATGCACCGCGTGGAGTGGCACGCCTCCTCCGCCAACCAGCCCAGCGTCAACGTGGCCCGGCGCCTGCACATGACCCGCGAGGGCGTGCTCCGCGAGAACTACCCGCACCGGGGCGTCCGTACCGACACCGAGGTCTGGGCGATCCTGGCCCCCGAGTGGCGCGCGGCCCGCGAAGGCGCAGCGCACAGCGGGCGTTAAGACGCCTCTCAGACTCCGTCCGTACGGTGCCGGGCATGGCTACGAAGACAGCGGAAGGCGCCGGGACCGAGACCGGCGCGCAGCACGACGAGACGGTGGCCGAGACCGCCGTGACCGAGGAAGCCCAGGCACCCGAGCAGCACGAGTCCGACGCGGAGGTGCCCGGCACCGAGCCGCGCCGTCCGTCCGGGGTGGGCCAGGGCGCCGGAGCCGTGGTGTCCGCCGCGCTCGGCCTGGTCTCGCTCAACGGCGGCTGGGTCGGCACCGTCGCCTCGGCCCGCGCCCAGCTCATGGGCCAGCTCAAGACCTCGTCCCAGGCGGGGGTCGCCCAGCAGATCAAGGCGGTCTACGGCGACGCCTGGCACGCCACCGCCCTGTGGGCCGGTCTCTTCGCGGTGGCCGCGCTGGTCGTGGGCGTGGCCGTGCTCGCCCGCCCCGCGTTCGGCGCGCCGGGACGGCCGCAGGCCCCGTGGATCAAGTCCGTCGCCTGGGGCGGTGTCGCGCTCGGCGTCATCGGCCTGCTGCTGGCCGCGCTGAAGTACTCCGACGCGCTGCTCGGCCTGCCTTCGGCGGGCTGACCCTAAGCACGGGGGCGGTGTCGCACCGCCCCCGTCAGCGGACCCGGACCTCCAGCAGCCGGTCGTCGCCCTTCTTCGGGTCGCCCCGGCCGTCGGTGTTGCTGGTCAGCACCCAGAGGCGGTCCTTCCCGGCCGGGGCGACCGTGCGCAGCCGCCCGTACTCGCCGTCCAGGAACGCCTGTGGCGGGGCCGACGCCGAGGTCGAGCGCAGCGGGACGCGCCACAGGCGCTCGCCCCGGAGCCCGGCCATCCAGATCACGCCGTCCACGTAGGCGATGCCGCTCGGGGACGCGTCGTCGGTGTGCCACTGGGCCAGCGGGTTCTGGAAGCGCCCGTCGGTGCCCTTGCCCTCGGTGCCGGGCCAGCCGTAGTCGCCGCCGGGCTTGATCGCGTTCAGCTCGTCCCAGGTGTCCTGCCCGAACTCCGAGGCGAACAGCCGCTGCTGGGCGTCCCAGGCGAGGCCCTGCACATTGCGGTGGCCGTAGGAGTACACCGGGGAGCGGCCGAGCGGGTTGCCCGGCGCGGGCTCGCCCTCCGGGGTGATCCGGAGGATCTTGCCGCCCAGCGACTTCTTGTCGGGGGCCAGCCCGCTGTCGCCGCTCTCGCCGGTGCCCGCGTACAGCATGCCGTCCGGGCCGAAGGCGATCCGGCCGCCGTTGTGGATGTGGCCCTTGGGGATGCCCTTGAACACCGTGTCCGGGGCGCCCAGTTGATCACCGGCCGCCCGCTTCTCGTCGTACCGCACCCGGACGACGCGGTTGTCGGAGGCGGAGGTGAAGTAGGCGTAGACCATGTGGTCCGAGGCGAAGCCGGGGGAGAGGGCGATGCCCAGCAGGCCGCCCTCACCGGCCGGTTCGACCCCGGAGACGCGGCCCGCCACCGTCTTCGCGCCCGTCTTCGCGTCGATCCGGGTGAGCGTGGCGTCGTCGCGGGAGGAGACCAGCAGGTTCCCGTCCGGCAGCGGGGCCAGCCCCCACGGGCTCTTCAGGCCCTCGGCGACCGTACGCAGCACCTTCACCGAGCCCTTGGCGGGCGGACCGGTCTCGGAAGGGGACCGGTCCGACGCGGTCACCGTGCCCCCGGAGGGCGAACCCCGTCCGTCACCCCCGTCCGAGGAGCAGCCCGCGGCCAGCAGCAGCGTGGTCGCGGCGAGTACGGCGGGCGCGGTACGGCTTCGCACGGTCAGAGTCCCTTCGAAGGGGTCGCACCGACACCACTACCCCACCAGAGCCGCACACTCCCCTGAACTACCCTCCTCGCCATGACCCAAGACGTCTGGCTGCCCCTCCCGCCCGAGGAGATCCGCGGCCTCCCCGAGGGCCCGAACTACCTGTTCTGGGACGGCGGGCGGCAGGAGTTCCCCGGTGACCCCGCGGACTGCGCGGTGTACGTGGTGCCGTACATGCGACGCGAGCCCGTCAAGATCCGCCCGCTAAGGGCCATGACCGGGCTGCGCGTGATCCAGACCCTCACCGCCGGGGTGGACGACATCACCGCCAACCTCGGCCTGGTCGCCCCCGGCGTGCGGCTGTGCAACGCGCGCGGGGTGCACGAGACCAGCACCGCCGAGCTGGCGCTCACCCTCACGCTGGCCTCGCTGCGCGGGATTCCGGGGTTCGTCCGGGCGCAGGACGAGGAGCACTGGCAAGGCGCGTTCCGGCCCGCTCTCGCCGACCGGACCGTGCTGATCGTCGGCTACGGCGCCATCGGCTCGGCCATCGAGGACCGGCTCGCGGCCTTCGAGGTGGAGCGCGTGATCCGGGTGGCGCGCTCCGGGCGCACCACCGCGCGCGGGGCCGTGCATCCGTTCACCGAACTGCCCGCCCTGCTCCCGGAAGCCGACGTGGTGATCCTCTCCACGCCCCTCACCGACGAGACGCGGGGGCTGGTGGACGCGGGCTTCCTGGCCCGGATGAAGGACGGCGCCCTCCTCGTCAACGTCGCGCGCGGACCCGTGGTCGACACCGCGGCCCTGCTCGGCGAGCTGGCGGGCGGACGGCTCACCGCCGCCCTCGACGTCACCGACCCCGAGCCGCTGCCGCCGGGCCATCCGCTGTGGCGGGCACCGGGCGTACTGATCACCCCGCATGTGGGCGGCCCCAGTTCGGCGTTCCGGCCACGCGCCGAACGGCTCCTGGTGGACCAGTTGACCCGGTTCGTGAACCATGAGCCACTGCGCGACGTGGTCCTCACCACCGGGGCGTGAGCCGTCGATGGGCACCCTCCGCGACCCTCCGGGCGCGGTGTGTGCCCGCATAGTCGCTGGTCGTCACGGAGAGTAGAGAAGCTATGTCCCTGAGTGACGATCCTGGTGTATCGTCCCGACAGGGGTGCGCCGCCGACCGATCGGCGCCGGGGATGGACATGTCAGCTCTGTGAGGGGGGCGACGGGCGATGCACGGCCTATGGACGAACGATCCGACGCGGCGGAGCCGCCGACGGCGACCCTGGCGCACCACCGCGCGCAGGGGCGAGCGGTACCTGAACCCGCACGGTCCGCACCCCCGCCCGGCCGCCCGGCGGAGGCATCCGCACCGGCCCCCGAGGGTCCCCGGCGCGACCCGCACCGGGAGGGCGCGGTGAACGCGCCCCCGGTGACCACGACCGCGCCCGACGAGGCGCCCCGCGCGCCCCAGCGGCCCGTCCGCACGCCCCCGACCCGGCCGCCCACGCCCGGCGACGGATCGCGCCTGGCCCAGCAACTCGCCCTCGCCGTGCTCTGCGCGGCCTACGGCATCGGCTCGGCCTTCGACTGGGGCAACCAGCAACTCGCGCTGTTCATGGGTGACTTCGGGCTCAGCGCGGCGGCCGGCACCGCCGCCGTCTCCTGTTTCCTCTACGCCCGCAGCCGCCGCGTCCGCTTCCGCCCCGCCTGGCTGCTCTTCGCCCTCTCCTCCGCGATGGCCGCCCTGGGCAACGCCGTCTGGGGGTGGTACGAGGTCGTCCTCGACCAGACCGTGCCCAGCCCGAGCTACGCCGACCTGTTCTTCCTCTGCTTCGCGCCGCCCGCCATCGTGGGCCTGCTGGTACTCGCCAAACGCCCCGTGAGCCGGGCGGGCTGGATCTGTCTCACGCTGGACGCCTGGCTCATCGGCGGCTCGCTGCTCACCCTCTCCTGGAGCCTCGCGCTCGCCCAGACCGCCCGGATCGACGGGCCGAGCGTCGAGCACACCGCCCTCTCGCTGGCCTACCCGCTGCTCGACATCGTGCTGGTCAGCATGGTGCTCGCGCTGCACTTCCGGCGCAGCCCGGGCAACCGCACCGCGGTCAACACCGCGATCGGCGCCCTCGCGCTCACCGTGATGTGCGACGCGCTGTTCACCTCCCCGTTGCTGCACAGCAGTTACCGCTCCGGGCAGCTGCTGGACGCGGGCTGGTTCGCGGGCTCCCTGCTGCTCGCCTACGCCCCCTGGGCCGCCCCCAGGGGACGGGAGAGCGAGCGGGGCGCGTCCGACGGGCACACCCGCGTCGTGCACGAGCATCTGCCGGGCCAGCGCGGCCCGGTCACCGCGCAGGCGCATCCGCCGGGCACGGAGAGCCACCGCTACCCGGCCGGGCGGCCGCTCACCGGCTCCCTCGCCGCCCTCACCCCGTACCTCGCCGCCGCCGTCTGCACCCTGGGCATCCTGTACAACGTGCTCAACGGGCGCAGGCCCGACCATGTGGTGCTGATCACCGCGGGCGCCGTGGTGCTGGCCCTCGTCATCCGCCAGGGCATCATGCTGCTGGACAACATCACCCTCACCCAGGAACTGGCGCAGAAGGAGAACCACTTCCGCTCCCTGGTGCAGGGCTCCAGCGACGTCATCATGATCGCCGCGCCCAACGGCGTGCTGCGCTACGTCTCCCCGGCCGCCGCCGGGGTCTACGGCAGCAGCGCCGAAGCCCTGATCGGCACCGAACTGGCCGCCCTGATCCACCCCGAGGACCTGGGCTGCGTGGTGCACGAGGTGCGCCGCTTCCTGGCCGCCGACCCGCTGGACGAACCCACCACCCGCATCGAGTGCCGCTTCCGCTCCGGCGGCGGGGGCGCCTCCCGCGCGAGCGAGGCCGGGGGAGGCTGGCTCAATGTGGAGTCCACCGTCAACCGGCACCACGGCGGGCTGATCTTCAACAGCCGCGACGTGACCGAGCGGGTCCGCCTCCAGGCCCAGCTCCAGCACAACGCCGAGCACGACCCGCTCACCGACCTGCCCAACCGCGCCCTGTTCACCCGGCGCGTCCAGCAGGCCCTGTCCGGGCGCCGGGCCACCGACCGGGGCGCCGCCCTGCGCGGCACCGCCGTGCTCTTCATCGACCTCGACGGCTTCAAGGCCGTCAACGACACCATCGGCCACCAGGCCGGGGACGAGCTGCTGATCCAGGCCGCCCGCAGACTCCAGGACTCCGTCCGCCAGGGGGACACCGCCTCCCGGCTCGGCGGGGACGAGTTCGCGGCCCTGATCACCGGCGACGGCACCCGCGACCGCGCCGCCCGCGAGCGGCACATCCTGGAGCTGGCCGACCGGCTGAGGATGACCCTCTCCCAGCCGTACGCCATCGACGGCAACGATGTCCGGGTCAACGCCTCCATCGGCGTCTCCTTCGCCGAACCCGGTCTCGGCGCCGGTGAGCTGCTGCGCAACGCCGACCTGGCGATGTACCGGGCCAAGGCAGGCGGCAAGGGGCGGGTGGAGCTGTACAAGCCGCAGATGCAGCAGGACGTGGTCCGCAAGGCCGAGCTGGCCGGGCGGCTGCGCGCCGCGCTGCACGAGGGCGAGTTCGCGCTGCTGCACCAGCCGGTGGTCTGTCTCACCGGCGGCCGGATCGCCTCGGTCGCCACCCACGCGCGCTGGCGCTCGGCCCAGGGCGTGCTGTTCACCCCGGCCGAGTTCCTGCGGGTGGCGGACGACGGCGACCGCACGGCGGAGCTGGAGCGCTGGATACTCCAGGAAGCGGTCGAGCAGGCCGCCGAGCGGGCCGCGGGCGGCCTCGTCGTCCCGGTGGCGGTCCGGATGAGCGCCCGGCGGCTGCTGGACCGCTCCCTGCCGCTGGGCTCCATCGAGGCGCTGCTGACCCGGCACGGACTGCCGCCCGGCGCGCTGATCATCGAGGTGTCCGGCACCGACCCGCGGATCTCCCTGGACGAGCTGGAGCGGCGCCTGACCGCGCTCAGCCGTCTCGGGGTGCGGATCGCGCTGGACGGCTTCGGCAGCGGCTACGCGGCCATCACGGCACTGCGCAGACTCCCCGTGGACATCCTCAAGCTCGACCGCGGGCTGATCGAGGGCGTCGTGGAGTCCGCCCGGCTGCACAAGATCACCAGTGGGCTGCTGCGCATCGCGGGCGACCTCGGCCTCCAGTCCGTCGCCGAGGGCGTCGACCTGCCGGAACAGGTCGTCGCGCTGCGCGCCATGGGCTGCACCCACGGCCAGGGCATGGCGTTCGCCGGGCCGGTGGACGAGTACCGGCTGCGCCGGGCGCTCGCCTCCGGCCGGTTCCCGGTGCCGCACGCCCCCGCCGAACCGGTCTTCGCCGGGAAGGGCGCCGGGCTGTACTCCGGGAGCATGTCCACGGTGTTCGGTGCCACCGCGCTCCGCTCACATGATGAGACGGCTGTCCCACCCACTTGACACACGGTGCGCGCCGGGGGGAGGGTCAGAGCCATGCGCACCCGAATTCTCGTACTTGGAAAGCGCGTCGGCTGACCTGGGCCCTGAGCGGACACCGTCCGCAATACCCAGCGACCTCCCCGGCGCGCTCCCCTCGCTTGCCTTGCGGCACGAGGGGTTTTTTGTTGCACGAGTGACCCCTCGCGCACCCCCCGTTCCGCTTCCATACCGCCCGAACTTCGCAAAGACCCTCAAGCTCGAGAAGAGAAGCTGATGACCGAGCAGGCCACCGGGGCCCACCATCCGCAGCCGCGGCCCCGATCCGGAGGACAGCACTCCGCCCCCGTCGAGCACGTCACGGGCGCGCAGTCCCTCATCCGCTCGCTCGAGGAAGTCGGCGTCGACACGGTATTCGGCATCCCCGGGGGGACGATCCTTCCCGCGTACGACCCGCTGATGGACTCCCAGCGGGTGCGCCATGTGCTCGTCCGCCACGAACAGGGCGCGGGCCACGCGGCCACCGGGTACGCGCAGGCCACCGGCAAGGTCGGCGTCTGCATGGCGACTTCGGGTCCCGGCGCCACCAACCTGGTCACCCCGATCGCCGACGCGAACATGGACTCGGTGCCGCTGGTCGCGATCACCGGCCAGGTCGTCTCCAAGGCGATCGGCACGGACGCCTTCCAGGAGGCGGACATCGTCGGCATCTCCATGCCGATCACCAAGCACAGCTTCCTGGTCACCAAGGCCGCGGACATCCCGAAGACGATCGCGGAGGCGTTCCACATCGCCTCCACCGGCCGCCCCGGCCCGGTCCTCGTCGACATCCCCAAGGACATCCTCCAGGCGCGGACGACTTTCTCCTGGCCGCCCCTCATGGACCTGCCCGGCTACCGCCCGGTGACCAAGCCGCACGCCAAGCAGATCCGCGAGGCCGCCAAGCTGATCACCGCGTCCAAGCGCCCCGTCCTCTACGTCGGCGGCGGCGTGCTCAAGGCCGGTGCCACCGCCGAGCTGAAGGTCCTCGCCGAGCTGACCGGCGCCCCCGTCACCACCACCCTGATGGCACTCGGCGCCTTCCCCGACAGCCACCCCCAGCACGTGGGCATGCCCGGCATGCACGGCTCGGTCACCGCCGTCACCGCCCTGCAGAAGGCCGACCTGATCGTCGCCCTCGGCGCCCGCTTCGACGACCGCGTCACCGGCAAGCTGGACAGCTTCGCGCCGTACGCCAAGATCGTGCACGCCGACATCGACCCGGCCGAGATCGGCAAGAACCGCGAGGCCGACGTGCCGATCGTCGGGGACGCCCGCGAGGTGCTCGCCGACCTGATCCAGGCCGTGCAGAAGGAGCACGACGAGGGCCACCGCGGCGACCACACCGCCTGGTGGAGCGATCTGAACCGCTGGCGCGACACCTACCCGCTCGGCTACGAGACCCCCGAGGACGGCTCGCTCTCCCCGCAGGCGGTCATCGAGCGCATCGGCCAGCTCGCCCCCGAGGACACGATCTTCACGGCGGGCGTCGGCCAGCACCAGATGTGGTCGGCCCACTTCATCCAGTACGAGCAGCCCGCGACCTGGCTCAACTCCGGCGGCGCGGGAACCATGGGGTACGCGGTCCCGGCCGCGATGGGCGCCAAGGCCGGACAGCCCGGCCGCACGGTCTGGGCGATCGACGGCGACGGCTGCTTCCAGATGACCAATCAGGAACTGACCACCTGCGCCCTGAACAACATCCCGATCAAGGTCGCCATCATCAACAACGGCGCCCTCGGCATGGTCCGCCAGTGGCAGACCCTGTTCTACAACCAGCGCTACTCCAACACCGTCCTGCACTCCGGCCCCGACGGACCCACCGGCCCGAGCGCCGGTACCCGCGTCCCCGACTTCGTCAAGCTGGCCGAGGCGATGGGCTGCCACGCCATCCGCTGTGAGCGCCCCGAGGACCTGGACAAGGTCATCGAGGAGGCGAACGCGATCAACGACCGTCCGGTCGTCGTCGACTTCATCGTCCACGAGGACGCGATGGTGTGGCCGATGGTCGCCGCCGGGACCTCCAACGACGAGGTCATGGCCGCGCGGGGTGTCCGCCCCGACTTCGGCGACAGCGACCAGGACTGACCGAGGATCGAAGCGAGAGAGACCGAGAGAGACCACGACATGTCCAAGCACACGCTCTCCGTCCTGGTGGAGAACACACCGGGCATCCTCGCCCGGATCGCCGCCCTCTTCTCCCGGCGCGGCTTCAACATCGACTCGCTCGCGGTGGGCGTCACCGAGCACGCCGACATCTCCCGCATCACCATCGTGGTGAACGTCGAGGACCTGCCGCTGGAGCAGGTGACCAAGCAGCTCAACAAGCTCGTCAACGTGCTGAAGATCGTCGAGCTGGAGCCCGGTCAGGCCGTTCAGCGTGAACTCGTTCTGGTGAAGGTCCGCGCGGACAACGAGACCCGGTCCCAGATCGTGGAGATCGTCCAGCTGTTCCGCGCCAAGACCGTCGACGTCTCCCCGGAGGCCGTCACCATCGAGGCCACCGGCTCCGGCGACAAGCTGTCCGCGATGCTGAAGATGCTGGAGCCCTTCGGCATCAAGGAGCTGGTGCAGTCCGGCACCATCGCCATCGGACGCGGCGCCCGCTCCATCACCGACCGCTCCCTGCGCGCCCTCGACCGCAGCGCGTGACCCCCGGCCCGGCCGCCCCTCCGGGGCGACCGGATGCCGAGACCCCGAAACCTTCCGTCCCCCCACCGCAATACGGTGGGCGCAGCACCCGCACCTCAAGGAGAGAACCAGTGGCCGAGCTGTTCTACGACGCCGACGCCGACCTGTCCACCATCCAGGGCCGCAAGGTCGCGGTCATCGGCTACGGCAGCCAGGGCCACGCCCACGCCCTGTCGCTGCGGGACTCGGGCGTCGATGTCCGCGTCGGTCTGCCCGAGACCTCCAAGTCCCGCGCCAAGGCCGAGGAGCAGGGCCTGCGCGTGGTCACCGCGGCCGAGGCCGCCGCCGAGGCCGACGTCATCATGATCCTGGTCCCGGACCCGCTCCAGGCCCAGGTCTACGAGGAGTCCATCGCCCCGAACCTGAACGACGGCGACGCGCTGTTCTTCGGCCACGGCTTCAACATCCGGTTCGGCTTCATCAAGCCCCCGGCCGAGGTCGACGTCTGCATGGTCGCCCCCAAGGGCCCCGGCCACCTGGTCCGCCGCCAGTACGAGGAGGGGCGCGGCGTGCCCTGCATCGTCGCGGTCGAGCAGGACCCCACCGGCAACGCCTTCCCGCTGGCCCTGTCGTACGCCAAGGCCATCGGCGGCACCCGGGCCGGTGTCATCAAGACCACGTTCACCGAGGAGACCGAGACCGACCTGTTCGGTGAGCAGGCCGTGCTCTGCGGCGGCACCGCCGCCCTGGTCAAGGCGGGCTTCGAGACCCTGACCGAGGCCGGGTACCAGCCCGAGATCGCCTACTTCGAGTGCCTGCACGAGCTGAAGCTGATCGTGGACCTCATGTACGAGGGCGGCCTGGAGAAGATGCGCTGGTCCATCTCCGAGACCGCCGAGTGGGGCGACTACGTCACCGGCCCGCGCATCATCACCGACGCCACCAAGGCCGAGATGAAGAAGGTCCTCGCCGAGATCCAGGACGGCTCCTTCGCCAAGAACTGGATGGACGAGTACCACGGCGGTCTGAAGAAGTACGACGAGTACAAGAAGCAGGACTCCGAGCACCTGCTGGAGACCACCGGCAAGAAGCTGCGCAAGCTGATGTCCTGGGTCGACGAAGAGGCGTGAGCCTCCGCGGCGGCCGACGGCGGCACCCCCAGGCGGGGTGCCGCCCGCCCGGCCGTCGCGCCACTACACTGCTGCACAACAAACGCGTCAGGCCCACAGTGTCGTGCGTCTTCCACGCGGCTAGCACCCTCCACCGCCAGCGGCCGTCGGGACGGCCGTCCGCACTGGACTTGTGAGGACTCACGTGAGCTCGTACCCCACCCGAAAAGCCACGGTACTCATCGCTGAAGAGCTGTCGCCCGCGACCGTGGACGCGCTCGGGCCGGACTTCGAGATCCGGCACTGCAACGGAGCCGACCGCGCCGAGCTGCTCCCCGCCATCGCCGACGTGGACGCGATCCTCGTCCGCTCGGCGACCAAGGTCGACGCCGAGGCGATCGCCGCGGCCAAGAAGCTGAAGGTCGTCGCACGAGCCGGCGTCGGCCTGGACAACGTCGACGTCTCCGCCGCCACCAAGGCAGGCGTGATGGTCGTCAACGCCCCCACCTCCAACATCGTCACCGCCGCCGAACTGGCCTGCGGTCTGCTCGTGGCCAGCGCGCGCAACATTCCGCAGGCCAACACCGCCCTGAAGAACGGCGAGTGGAAGCGCAGCAAGTACACCGGCGTCGAGCTGGCCGAGAAGACCCTCGGCGTGGTCGGCCTCGGCCGCATCGGCGCCCTGGTCGCCCAGCGCATGTCGGCCTTCGGCATGAAGATCGTCGCCTACGACCCCTACGTACAGCCCGCGCGGGCCGCGCAGATGGGCGTCAAGGTGCTGTCGCTGGACGAGCTGCTGGAGGTCTCCGACTTCATCACCGTCCACCTGCCCAAGACCCCCGAGACCCTCGGCCTCATCGGTGACGAGGCGCTGCGCAAGGTCAAGCCGACCGTGCGCATCGTCAACGCCGCGCGCGGCGGCATCGTCGACGAGGCCGCGCTGTACGCGGCGCTCAAGGAGGGCCGGGTCGCCGGTGCCGGGCTCGACGTGTACGCGAAGGAGCCGTGCGTCGACTCCCCGCTGTTCGAGCTGGACCAGGTGGTCTGCACCCCGCACCTCGGTGCCTCCACCGACGAGGCCCAGGAGAAGGCCGGTATCGCGGTGGCCCGCTCGGTGCGCCTCGCCCTCGCCGGTGAGCTGGTGCCGGACGCGGTGAACGTGCAGGGCGGTGTCATCGCCGAGGACGTGAAGCCCGGTCTGCCGCTCGCCGAGCGCCTCGGCCGCATCTTCACCGCGCTGGCGGGCGAGGTCGCGGCCCGCCTCGACGTCGAGGTGTACGGCGAGATCACCCAGCACGATGTGAAGGTGCTCGAACTCTCCGCGCTCAAGGGCGTGTTCGAGGACGTGGTGGACGAGACGGTCTCCTACGTCAACGCCCCGCTGTTCGCGCAGGAGCGCGGTGTCGAGGTCCGCCTCACCACCAGCTCCGAGTCGGCCGAGCACCGCAACGTGGTCACCGTGCGCGGCACCCTCGCGAGCGGCGAGGAGGTCTCGGTGTCCGGCACGCTGGCCGGTCCCAAGCACCTCCAGAAGATCGTCGCGGTCGGTGACTACGACGTGGACCTGGCGCTCGCCGACCACATGGTCGTCCTGCGCTACGAGGACCGTCCCGGTGTCGTCGGCACCGTCGGCCGGGTCCTCGGCGAGGCGGGCGTCAACATCGCCGGGATGCAGGTGGCCCGTTCCACCGCCGGTGGCGAGGCGCTGGCCGTGCTGACCGTGGACGACACGGTCGCCCCGGCCACCCTGACCGAACTGGCCGAGGAGATCGGGGCGACCTCCGCCCGGTCGGTCAACCTGGTCTGAGCGGACCCCCTCCGGGCAGGGCATGCGGGAGCGCCGGGCGGACCGACTGTCGGTCCGCCCGGCGCTCCGGCGTTTCCGCCTACCGGGGGTCGAGCTGCTCCGCGTCGAGCCGTACCGCATCGGCCTGCTCCGGGTCGGCCCGCTCCGCGGCGGCCCGATCGGTGCCTGCCCGCGGTGCGCCGAGACGGCGCAGCGTCACCGCCGCCCCGATCGCCGCGAGCGCCAGCACCACCGCTCCGGCGATCGCCGCCGCGTGCATCCCCTGGGTGAACGCCTCGCGCGCCGACGTCAGCAGTGTCCCGCCGGTACGGCCCGGCAGCCGGGCGGCGGTGACCAGCGCCCCGCCGAGCGTCTCGCGGGCCTCCGCCGGGGTGCCGGACGGCATCCGGTGCCGGTAGACGGCCGCGCCGACCGAGCCCAGCACCGCCATGCCCAGCGCCCCGCCGAACTCCGTGGCCATCTCCAGCAGTGACGAGGCGGTACCGGCGCGCTCCGCCGGGGCGCTGCTCATCGCCAGGTCGGTGAGCTGGGACAGCACCATCACGGCGCCGCAGGCCAGCACCCCGGCCGCCGCCAGCAGCAGCCACAGCGACCCGGTGCCGGTCAGCGCGAGCAGCCCGTACCCGGCCGCCGAGACCGCGAACCCGGCGGCGACCACCCGGCCCCGGTCCACACCCCGGGCGACCAGCGCGGCGGTGACCGGTCCGGCGACGCCGATCAGCACCGAGGGCAGCAGGCTCCACAGCGCGGCCGACAGCGGGCTCTTGCCCAGCACCGACTGGAGGTACTGCGTGGTGAAGATCGCCGAGCCCAGCATGCCGAAGGCGCACAGCAGGGTCAGCACCACGGCCGGGGTGAAGCCCCGGTTGCGCAGCAGGGCGGGCGGCACCAGCGGGGAGGCGGCGGTGCGCTGGCGGTGGACGAAGAGGGCGGCGAAGAGCAGACCGACCGTCACCGACATCACGTACCGCACGTGCCAGCCCTCGGACGGGATCTCCTTCAGGCCGTAGATCACCGGGAGCACGGCGGCCAGCGAGAGGGGGACGCTGATCCAGTCGAAGCGGCCGGGGGAGGGGTCGCGGGACTCGGGGAGCAGGACCGGGCCGAGGACCAGCAGCAGGAGCATCGCGGGCAGGTTGACCAGGAAGACCGAGCCCCACCAGAAGTGCTCCACCAGCACCCCGCTCATCACCGAGCCCAGCGCGATGCCGCCGGTCATCACCCCGGACCACAGCCCGACCGCCTTCGCCCGCTCGGCCGGGTCGGTGAACATCGTCCGCAGCAGCGCCATGGTGGACGGCATCAGGGTGGCCCCGCCGACGCCGAGGATCGCGCGGGCGGCGATCAGGGTGGTGGCGCTGTCGGCGTAGGCGGCGAGGACCGAGGCGGCGCCGAAGGCGGCGGCCCCCGCCAGCAGGAGCCGACGGCTGCCGACGCGGTCGGCGAGGGAGCCCATCGTCATCAGCAGTCCGGCGAGGACGAAGCCGTAGACGTCGAAGATCCACAGCTGCTGGGTGCCGGTCGGGCGGAGGTCCGCGCTGATCGCCGGGGTGGCGAAGTACAGCACGGACACGTCCATCGAGACCAGCAGCAGCGGCAGCATCAGCACGCCCAGCGCGGTCCATTCACGCCGCCCGGCACGAACGGGCTGGTCCTGCACGGGGGTTGGGGTGGTGCTCGTCGGGTTCACCATGCCGAGGAATGTACGCGCGTCTTAAACGCTTGTCTAGAACGACTGTATAATTCATGCGTCTAGGACGCTTGTATGGGCCGGGGTACCCTGACCGGCATGGGACACCGTGAGGATCTGCTCGAGGGCGCCAAGCGCTGCCTGCTGGCGAAGGGGTTCGCCCGGACCACCGCCCGCGACATCGTGAAGGAGTCCGGCACCAACCTGGCCTCCATCGGCTACCACTACGGCTCCAAGGACGCCCTGCTCGCGCAGGCGTACGTGGCGCTGGTGGAGGAGGCGGGGGACACCTTCGGCGGGGCCGAGCCGGAGGGGGAGCCCGGCTCGCTGGAGCGCTTCCGCTGGGTGTGGTCGAACATCATCTCCGCGATGCGCGAGCCCGGTTCGGTCTTCCGGCTCAGCATGGAGGTCATGACCATCGAGCTGCCCGAGGTGCGCGCCTACCTGGGCCGCGAGCAGCGCGAGGGCGGACGGGGACTGGTCGCGCTGCTCATGGGCGTACCGGAGGACGAGGTTACCGACGAGACCGCAGACACCCTCGGCAGCTTCTACCTCACCCTGATGACCGGCCTCATCGCCCAGTGGACCTTCGACCCCGAGACGGCCCCGGACGCGGACGCCCTCACCGCCGGGCTACGCCGGGTCGTCGAGGGCGTGCGGAAGGGCTGAGGACTCGCTGCGGCCGTCGGCCGGCGCCTGTCGGGCCTCGGCCAAGTGCTTCGCGGCGATCTCCGCCTGGTGGGCGTCGCCCATGTCCCGCAGCGCGACCATGGCCTGCTCGTGGCAGACGGCGGCCTCGTCCAGCCTGTCCAGTGCTTGCAGGCATGCGCCGATGTTGTCGAGGGCGACGGCTGCGGAGTGGCTGTCACCCATGCCGCGAAAAGTGTCGTGCACGGTTCTGAAGGTCTCGAGGGCCTCCTCGAACCGGCCCAGCTCCCAGTGAGCACCGGCGAGGTTCCCGAGCGCGATGGCTTGGCGGTGGACGTCGTTCATGCCCTGGAAGAGCCGGTGGGCACGCTGATGCGCGTCTACCGCCTCCTCGAACCGGCCCACGCTCTCCAGGGTGTTGCCATAGTTGTCCAGGAGCATGCCCAGCTGCAGATCACTGACGGCGCCCGTGGCAAGGCGCAGGGCGCGTTCGTAGGCGTCGATGCCCTCCTCGAAGCGCTCCTGCCCCATGCGGATGGTGCCGAGCTGGGCGAGCACCGCCACGTTGCTCATCAGGTGGTCCGTCTCCTCCAGGAGAGCGGAGGCACGGGTCAGGACCGTGGCGGCTTCGTCGAATCGGCGGAGGTGGCGCAGGGGAATGCTGAGGTTGGTCAGCGCGTTCGCGGCGACGACGGTGTCCCCGGTCCCGGTGAAGATCCGCTCGGCTTCCTCGTGCGCCTCGATGGCCGACTCGAACTGCCGGATCTCCATCAGCGCGGTTCCCCTGGTCATCAGGGCGAGACCTTCGTAACGGCGCTCCCCGGCAGCCCGTGCTGTCTCCAGCATGATGTCCGCCAGCGTCGACAGTTCGTCGAAATGCCGTGTCGTACCGAGGAATTGAGTCAGACGGTTGGCGAGCGCAAGAGCCGACTTCAGGTGGGGTGGGACGGCCGAGAAGGACGCCACCGAGGCCAGCAGACACGTGCGCTCGTCCTCCAGCCAGGACCTGGCCGCCGCGTGATCGGCGAAGGGCGGGACGGGCTCGGAGTCCGCGTCCGACCTGAGCACGGTATCGGCGGCCGTGGCCAGGCGGACGTGGTACGCGATCAGCCGGGTCTCGGCCGCCTCCCTCGCGTCCGCGTCCAGGTGGACCCGTGCCTGTTCCGCCGCGTACAGCCGTACGAGGTCGTGCATCTGCCAGCGCTCACGTGGTGAGCCGATGAGGAGATGCGCGCGGGCCAGGGCGGTCAGTAGGCGCCGGGTGGCCGGGACCGGGAGGTCGAGCAGTTCGGCCGCGGTGTCGGTCGCGATG
The DNA here is from genome assembly GCF_044903645.1 of Streptomyces sp. NPDC002176. Lineage (NCBI taxonomy): Bacteria > Bacillati > Actinomycetota > Actinomycetes > Kitasatosporales > Streptomycetaceae > Streptomyces > Streptomyces sp. NPDC002176. Next base: position 229,460 of record NZ_JBJDQW010000002.1, on the reverse strand, counting down.
TCCGGCCCCGGAGCCAGCGAGAGGACGCTGAAGGCTTCCTGCTGCGGCTGCGTCAGGTGGCCGAGGGACAGGTCGAAGGCGGCCCGGACCGCCAACGGCCGTCCCTGACCGTCGATGTCGTCGTACTGGAGCGCGTCGAGACGGTTCCGGGCGTCCGCCAGCTCCGCACAGTGGTCGGCCAGCGGCCGGTGGCGCTCCTCGCGCAGCAGGGCGACCATGATCTGCAGGGCCAGCGGCAGCCGACCGCACAGCTCGGCCAGCCGCTCGGCGTCCGGCCGTTGCGCGCGGGCCCGGTCGTCGGCGACATCCCCCACGCGCAGAGCCTGGTCGAGGAGGTCGACCGCCTCCGGCACGGTGAGCGGACCGACGCTGATGTGCCGGGCGGACAGCGCGGAAAGCCGCCTGCGCGAGGTGACCAGGAGCCGATGGGGGGCCGACGGCACGAGCGGCGCGACCTGGCCGAGGCTGTGCACGTTGTCCACGACGGCCAGCAGCGGCCGGTCCTGCTCGGCGAGTCTGCCGAGCCGCGCTCTCCACAGGCTCAGCTTCTCCTCCGCCTCCGCCGGGATGTCGCGGTCCTTGACGCCCAGGACCCGGAGAAAGCGGTCGGCGGCCTGAGCCGCGTCCAGGGCCGCCCCGTCGTGGTAGCCGCGCAGATCGATGAAGAGGGCACCGCCGGGGAACCAGCCCCGGGACGTCGCCTGGTGCGCCGCGTGCAGCACCAGCGCCGTCTTCCCCACTCCGCCCATGCCGGTGACGGCGGAGACGCCCACCGCGGTCGTCCCGTCCCGGCCGGTGCCCGGATCGAGATGCTCCAGGAGTTCGCCCACCAGGTCGGCGCGTCCGGTGAACGCGACCGGATCGGCGAGCAGCGTCACGGGTCCGGTACCGGGGTCCTCGTCGGCGGCGGCACGCGGGCGGCCCCGTCCCGCCGCCCGTTCCTTCTGGGCCACGTCGAGCGCCTGTGCCCACCACGCCCTCGGTCGCGGCACGAATCCCGCCCGGGCCACACTCGGCCTGCTGCCGAGAAAGCCGACCATGGCCAGGAAGTACGGGGTGAAGCGGTGGCTGGGCACCGACGTGCCGGTGAGCCACGCGCTGACCGTGGCGTCCGAGACCGCGACCGGCGGACGCTGTTGGCGGCCGATGCCGACCAACTGGCTGAGCAACGGCTGGTCCGCGGCCTCGTACAGCGCCCTCAGCTCGGACCGGAGGCGATCCGCGTGCTCCCCCATGCCGCTGCTCCCCAAGTCGGCGCTTCCAGAGGGACGGTGCTCTGGAAAGCTCCCCAAGACCGGCAGATGCGCCGATCACCCGGCCCGGAAAGCATAGGACCGACCGGAAGCACATCGCTGGAAAACCTCTGGAAGCCGCCCAATTGCTCCGCGACGCGGACCGCACCGGGCGACCGCGCCTTCCGGGGAGAGAAGCATGAAGAAGATCCGTCACACAGCGCGCCGCACCAGCGTCCCTCGCGACGGCCGCGACCGGCCCGGCCTGCTCCACCACTCGGTGGCGGGGGCCGTCTCCGGAGCGGTGCGCGCCCTCGTCACCTGGCTGATCTCCGTCGCCACCGACCACGGCGGCCAGTAGCGGACTGGATGCCTGACCGGCGGGGGGCCGGATCATGGAATCGCACCCACCCCCTGCCGCTCAGCCCAGCCGCGCCCGCTTCAATGCCATGTGCAGCAGTAGCCGGTCCTCGCCGTCGTCCAGGTCGAGGCCGGTCAGGCGTTCCACGCGGCCGAGGCGGTAGTAGAGCGTCTGGCGGTGGATGCCGAGCTCGGCCGCCGCCCGCCCGGCCTGGCCCGCGCAGTCGAGGTAGACCTCGGCGGTGCGGGCCAGTTCCTGGTGGGCGGGGGTGAGCAGCGGTGCCGCCACCGGGTCCTGCACCGACCGAGGCGGCAGCGCGGACAGCAGCCGGTACGGGCCGATGCCCCGCCACTCGGCCACCGGCGCGAACCTCGGCTCGGCCAGCGCGGCCCGCGCGGCCGCCGACGCCTCCTGCCACACCGTGCCCAACTCGGCCAGTCCCAGGCGGGGTTCACCGATCCCCACCCCGACGACGGCGCCCTCCGCCTCCTTCACCAGCCGCGCCGCCGTCACCAGCGCCGGAGCCGTCACCTCGGCACTGCGCAGCCGGACCAGCACCGCGAGGCTCTGCGCCGTCGCGCCCCACGGCACCGTGCACAGCGCGGTGGCGTGCGGGACGGTGCGGACCGAGGGGGCGTCGTCGGGGTCGGCGGAGAACCAGGGGGCGACGCAGATGACGGTGTGCGGGCCGTCCGCGCGCGGGCCCAGCGCGGTGCGCAGCTCGGTGACGGCCATGTCCCGCTGCCAGCCGTCCTCCGCGGTGAGCACCGCCCGCAGCTCCCGGCCGAGCCCCGCCCCGGCCCGCGCCTCGTCGGCCAGCAGCGCGCCGATCCGCCCGGTCACCGGCATGGCGGCGGCGAGCTGGGCGTCGCTCGGGCCGGGATCGTCGTCCAGCAGCCAGACGTAGCCGAGGACGACACCCCGATGGCGTACCGGCAGGCAGATCCGGCCCCGGTAGACGCCCGCCTCCGGGGTGGGCGGGATGCGCACCGGCTGCGTCGCGCGGGTGATGCCGAAGCCCTCGAACCACGCCCGCACCGCCGAGGTGGAGCGCCGGGTCAGGATCGAACGGGCCCGCACCGGGTCCAGCGCGGTGGGATCGAGCTCGCCCTCGCTGTCGTACGCGCCGAAGGCGATCAGCTCGAAGTCCCGGTTCTCCAGGGTCGCCGGGGCGCCCAGCAGCTCCGAGATCTCGTCCACCAGCTCCTGGTAGTCATCTCTGTAATCGGCCGCCACCCGGGCATTCTGCCGCATTTCCGAGCCCGCTTCATACATCTGTCTGAGAACCGGTGATCGGATGCGTGACGTCTGTCGATGGCTCACCATCGAAGAGATCCCTAGGTTTCACGGTGGTTCTCCGTGCCGTCCCCGAATCGTCGGGTCCCGGCCGTTTCGGTGCTTTTGTTGTGGAGGTGCCCCGTGCTGGGTCCCGTGATTCTCGCCGCCTCGCGCAGCGACCGGATGCGTCGTCTGATCTCGGCCGCCCCGGTGACCAAGCAGGTCGTCGACCGGTTCATCCCCGGTGAGACCGTGGACGACATCGTCCCGATCATCGCGGAGCTGACCGCCAAGGGCCTGCAGCTGACGATGGACGTCGTCGGCGAGGACATCACCACCCCCGAGCAGGCCGCCGCCGCCCGCGACGCCTACCTCGCGCTCGTCGACCACCTGAAGGACCTCGAGCTGGGCGAGCGGGTCGAGATGTCGGTCAAGCTCTCCATGTTCGGCCAGGCGCTGGAGGGCGGCCACGAGCTGGCCCTCGCCAACGTCCGCCCGGTCGTCGAGGCCGCCGCCGCCATCGGCACCACGGTCACCCTGGACGCCGAGGACCACACCACCCTCGACTCGATGTTCGCCATCCACGAGGAGCTGCGGAAGGACTTCCCGCAGACCGGCTGTGTCATCCAGGCGTACCTGTTCCGCACCGAGGCCGACGCCCGCCGCCTGGCCGAGGCAGGCAGCCGGGTCCGCCTGGTCAAGGGCGCCTACAAGGAGCCCGCCGAGGTCGCGTACCAGCAGAAGCACGAGATCGACAAGGCGTACGTCCGCGTCCTGAAGACACTGATGGAGGGCGAGGGGTACCCGATGATCGGGTCCCACGACCCCCGCCTCATCTCCATCGCCCAGGAACTCGCGCACCGCGCGGGCCGTAAGCTCGACGAGTACGAGTTCCAGATGCTCTACGGCATCCGGGGCGACGAGCACCTGCGGCTGGCCGCCGAGGGGCACCGCATGCGTGTCTACACCGCCTACGGCACCGACTGGTACGGCTATTTCATGCGCCGTCTCGCCGAGAAGCCGGCGAACCTCCAGTTCTTCGTACGCAGCATGATCACCAAGGGCTGAGCCCGACACCCGCTCAAGATAAAGGAGTTACGGATCTCATGGACGCTGTGACCCAGGTCCCCACCCCCGTCAACGAGCCGGTGCACGGCTACGCCCCCGGCAGCCCCGAGCGCGCCCGGCTGGAGGCCAAGCTCAAGGAGCTGGCCGAGAACCCGGTCGACCTGCCGATGACCATCGGCGGCGAGAAGCGGATGGGCGGTGGCGAGCCCTTCCAGGTGGTCCAGCCGCACAACCACAAGGCCGTCCTCGGCACCCTGCGCAGCGCCACCCGCGAGGACGCCCAGGACGCGATCGACGCCGCCCTGGCCGCCGCCCCGGCCTGGCGCGCGATGTCCTTCGACGACCGTGCCGCGATCATCCTGCGCGCCGCCGAGCTGCTCTCCGGCCCGTGGCGCGAGACCATCGCCGCCTCCACCATGCTCGGCCAGTCCAAGACCGCCCAGCAGGCCGAGATCGACAGCCCCTGCGAGCTGGTCGACTTCTGGCGCTTCAACGTGCACTACGCCCGCCAGATCCTGGCCGAGCAGCCCCCGGCCAACTCGCCGGGCGTGTGGAACCGCATGGACCACCGCCCGCTGGAGGGCTTCGTCTACGCGATCACGCCGTTCAACTTCTCGGCCATCGCCGCCAACCTGCCCACCGCGCCCGCCCTCATGGGCAACGTGGTGGTCTGGAAGCCGTCCCCGACGCAGACCCACGCCGCCGTGCTGCTGATGCAGCTGCTGGAGGAGGCCGGGCTGCCCAAGGGCGTCATCAACCTGGTCACCGGCGACGGCATCGCCGTCTCCGAGGTCGCCCTGGCCCACCGCGACCTCGCGGGCATCCACTTCACCGGCTCGACCAAGACCTTCCAGTACCTGTGGAAGACGGTCGGCAACAACATCGAGAAGTACCGCGCCTACCCGCGCCTGGTCGGCGAGACCGGCGGCAAGGACTTCGTGGTCGCGCACCCCTCCGCCGACCGCGCCGTGCTGAAGACCGCGCTGACCCGCGGTTCCTTCGAGTACCAGGGCCAGAAGTGCTCGGCCAGCTCCCGCGCCTACGTCCCGGCCTCCATCTGGAACTCCGGTTTCAAGGAGGAGTTCGCGGCCGAGATCGACGGCCTGACCGTGGGTGACGTCACCGACCTGTCCAACTTCATGGGCGCGGTCATCGACGAGCGCTCCTTCGCCAAGAACAAGGCCGCCATCGACCGCGCAGCCGAGGACCCCACCTGCACGATCGTCGCGGGCGGCTCCTACGACGACGCGGTGGGCTACTTCGTCCGCCCGACCGTCATCGAGTGCACCGACCCCGACAACGAGGTCTTCCGCACCGAGTACTTCGGCCCGATCCTCGCCGTGCACGTCTACGAGGACGACCGTTACGACGAGATGCTGACCCAGATGGAGTCGGTCTCCGACTACGCCCTCACCGGCTCGGTCATCTCCAACGACCGCGCTGCGGCGGCGTACACGATGGAGAAGCTCCGCTACGCGGCGGGCAACTTCTACATCAACGACAAGTCCACCGGCGCCGTCGTCGGCCAGCAGCCCTTCGGCGGCGGCCGCGCCTCCGGCACCGACGACAAGGCCGGCGCCCCCCAGAACCTGATGCGCTGGACCCTGACCCGCGCCATCAAGGAGACCCTGGTCCCGCCGACCGAGTACGGCTACCCGCACATGGGCTGACCCCCCACGGGCCTCGCGGCCCCCACGATCCGGCCCGGCGAGCCCGCCCTGAACGGGCTCGCCGGGCCGTCGTGCTGTCCGGCCGCTGCTAGCGTCCGCCCATGGACGACAGCTTCTCCGCCTCCTGGTCGGCCCTGCTGGCGGCGGTGGCGGACCTCGCCGACGACGACTTCGGCCGACCCTCCGGCTGCGCGGGCTGGCTCGTCCGCGACCTGGTGTGCCACCTGGTCATCGACGCCCAGGACGTGCTGATCACCCTCGCCACCCCGGCCGCCACCGCACCGACCCGCGACGCGGCGACGTACTGGACCGTCACCCACACCCCGCCCACCGGCGAGGACCCCCTGGACGCCCTGACCGTCCGGCTGGCGGCGGCCTACGAGGACCCCGCCCTGCTGCGGTTCCACCTGGACGACGTGGGCTCCGCCGCCGGACGCGCGGCTCGCCTCGCGGACCCGGCCGCGCGGGTCGGCACCCAGGGCGAGGTCCTCACCGCCGGGGACTACCTCTCCGCGTACGTCCTGGAGTGGACCCTCCACCACCTGGACCTGACCGCCCACCTGCCGGACGCCCCGCCCCCACCCCCGGCACCCCTGGCCGAGGCCCGCGCCCTCCTGGAGCGCATCACGGGCGAGCCCTTCCCCGCCGCCCTGTCCGACACGGACGTCCTTCTCCTCGCCACCGGCCGCCGCCCCCCGACCCCCGAGGAGCGGACCACCCTCGGTGCCTTGGCCGCCCGTCTGCCGTTCGTCATCGGCTGAGCCCCGGCCGGAAAACCGCAGGTGAGGCGACTCGCTGTCTCAGATAGTAGGAAGTCCGAGTAATCATGCAGACAGGCGCGGCCCGGTCCCTTAGCTTGGGATGAGCCGAACGAATCGCTCCATCCAGCGAATGGCGGTCGTGAGCCGCGCCCCGCGCAGGCAATCCCTGTGGCGTGCGCTCCCCGCATCTTCCGGCGTCTCACAGCTCATCGCTGCCGTGCAACCACTCTGTCGAAGGAGTCGATTTCCCATGGCCGAGACGACCGTCCGCCGCCGCGTGCGCCACACCTCCCGCTCCGACGAGACCGACCGCGCCAAGGCCGCGGCCGCCCTCCAGCGTGCCCTCGACCGCCGGGACAACGGCGGCGAGACCGGGCACTGAGCCGCGCCGCGCCGTACGGACCGTCCGTTGTCCGCATCGCGGACGGTCCGTGTCATCCCGTGGGACGCGGAGTAGGGTGCCGGACATGTCTCGCAGCATCGATCTCGCAGTCATCCCCGGGGACGGCATCGGCCAGGAGGTCGTGGCCGAGGGTCTCAAGGTCCTCTCCGCTGTCCTGCCCCAGGACGTGAAGCTGGAGACCAAGGAGTACGACTTCGGCGCCCGGCGCTACCACGCCACCGGTGAGACCCTCACCGACGCCGACCTCGACGCCCTCAAGGCCCACGACGCGATCCTGCTCGGCGCCATCGGCGACCCGTCGGTGCCGTCCGGCGTCCTGGAGCGCGGCTTCCTGCTGAAGCTCCGGTTCGCCTTCGACCACCACGTCAACCTGCGCCCCTCCAAGCTGCTCCCCGGCGTCGCCACCCCGCTCGCCGGTCAGCCGGAGATCGACTTCATCGTGGTCCGCGAGGGCACCGAGGGCCCCTACACGGGCAACGGCGGCACCATCCGCACCGGCACCGAGCACGAGGTCGCCACCGAGGTCTCGGTGAACACCGCCTACGGTGTCGAGCGCGTCGTCCGCGACGCCTTCGCCCGCGCCCAGGCCCGCCCGCGCAAGAAGCTCACCCTGGTCCACAAGAACAACGTGCTCACCTTCGCCGGGCACCTGTGGACCAACGTCTTCCACAAGGTGGCCGAGGAGTACCCCGAGGTCACCACCGAGTACATCCACGTGGACGCGGCCACCATCTACCTGGTCACCGATCCCGAGCGCTTCGACGTGATCGTCACCGACAACCTCTTCGGCGACATCATCACCGACCTCGCGGCGGCCGTCTCCGGCGGCATCGGTGTGGCCGCGTCGGGCAACATCAACCCGACGCGCGCGTACCCGTCCATGTTCGAGCCGGTGCACGGCTCCGCCCCGGACATCGCCGGACAGGGCAAGGCCGACCCCACCGCCACGGTCCTCTCCGTCGCCCTGCTGCTGCGCCACCTCGGCCACGACGCCGAGGCCGACCGCGTGGACGCGGCCGTTGCCGCCGACCTCACCGAGCGCGCCGGGCTACCGCCCCGCACCACCGCCGAGATCGGCGACGCGCTCGTAGGCCGGGTAACCGGCTGACCCGTAAGGCCCCGTCAAAGGGCCGCCGGGTCGCCTCAGGCGCCCGGCGGCCCTTTGCTGTGCCCGTGCCGGGTGCCACCATCGAACCCCTGGGTCGTATTCACCCCGATTCCTTACGGCGCCCCCTCCGCGCGATAATCGAACGCGGAGCCGCGATATGAGGGAATGCCCGGACGGCGTGAGCGCGGCCCGCCACCACCGGTGCCGCGCTTTTGCCGGGGGTGACCTTCAGGCACCGGCCGCACAGCCGGGGCCGCCCGTCCCACGCCAGGAAGAGAAGGACTGCCGCCCATGACGACGCCCACGATCGAGCTCAAGCCCTCCGCCCACCCGCTCGCCACCGCGGAGCGCGAGGCGATCCTGACCAGCCCCGGCTTCGGCCGCCGCTTCACCGACCACATGGTGACGATCAAGTGGACCGAGGGCCGCGGCTGGCACGACGGCCAGCTCGTCCCGTACGCGCCGATCCCGCTCGACCCGGCCACCAACGTCCTGCACTACGCGCAGGAGATCTTCGAGGGCCTCAAGGCGTACCGCCAGCCCGACGGCACGGTCGCCACCTTCCGGCCCGAGCAGAACGCCCTGCGCTTCCAGCGCTCCGCGCACCGCCTCGGCATGCCCGAGCTGCCGGTGGAGACCTTCATCGAGGCGTGCGACGCGCTGATCGCCCAGGACATCGACTGGGTGCCCGCGCACGGCGGCGAGGACTCCCTCTACCTGCGCCCCTTCATGATCGGCACCGAGGTCGGCCTGGGCGTGAAGCCGTCCAACGAGTACCTCTTCCTCGTCATCGCCTCCCCGGCCGGCGCCTACTTCCCGGGCGGCGTGAAGCCGGTGTCCATCTGGGTCTCCGAGGACCGCGTCCGCGCCGTCCCCGGCGGCATGGGCGACGCCAAGACCGGCGGCAACTACGCGGCCTCCCTGCTCGCCCAGGCCGAGGCCGCCGAGAAGGGCTGCGACCAGGTCTGCTACCTCGACGCGGTCGAGCACCAGTGGGTCGAGGAACTGGGCGGCATGAACCTGTGCTTCGTCTACGGCGACAAGATCGTCACCCCGACCCTCACCGGCTCCATCCTGGAGGGCGTCACCCGTGACTCCCTGCTGGCCGTCGCCCGCGACCTCGGCTACGAGGCCGAGGAGGGCCGGATCTCGGTCGACCAGTGGCAGCGCGACACCGAGAACGGCACCCTCACCGAGGTCTTCGCCTGCGGCACCGCCGCCGTGATCACCCCGGTCGGCACCGTCAAGCGGGCCGGTGCCGAGTGGAAGCAGAGCGGCGGCGAGCCCGGCGAGGTCACCCTCCGCCTCCGCGAGGCCCTGCTCGACATCCAGCGCGGCAAGAGCGAGGACACGCACGGCTGGATGCACCGCATCGGCTAGTCACCCGTACGTGGGACCGCCCTGGAGGCTCCGGGGCGGTCCCTTCTGGACAGCGCGGCCCGCATGGTGAGACACCCCGTGGGACGGTGGGCGTTCTGTGCCAGACTGCCCGCGTGCTCTCGCTCACCATGATTATGGGCAGCAGGCGCGCCGGTCCGCAGTGACCACCTCGCACGACCAGATGCGGGTGGCACCGTCGTCCTCGACCCGCGCGCAGACCTCTCGCACCCGCGAGGGGTTTTTTCGTTTTCCGGCCCAACCGCAGCCGGACGCGGAGCGCGAGGGACCATGGGGGGAACGGTGGAGCCGGTCATTTCCGGTAAGACCGACATTCACAACAGGAGCCTTCAGACCATGACCGCAACCAGCGAGCTCGACGATTCGTTCCACGTCTTCGACACCACGCTGCGCGACGGCGCGCAGCGCGAGGGCATCAACCTCACCGTCGCGGACAAGCTGGCCATCGCACGGCACCTGGACGACTTCGGCGTGGGCTTCATCGAGGGCGGCTGGCCCGGCGCCAACCCGCGCGACACCGAGTTCTTCGCCCGCGCCCGCGAGGAGCTGAAGCTGAAGCACGCGGTGCTCGTCGCGTTCGGCGCCACCCGCCGCCCCGGCGCCAAAGCCGCCGACGATCCGCAGGTCAGAGCGCTGCTGGAGTCCGGCGCCCCCGTCATCACCCTGGTCGCCAAGGCCCATGACCGGCATGTGGAGCTGGCGCTGCGCACCACGCTCGACGAGAACCTGGAGATGATCCGGGACACCGTCGCCCACCTCCGCGCCGAGGGCCGCCGGGTCTTCGTCGACTGCGAGCACTTCTTCGACGGCTACCGCGCCAACCCCGCCTATGCCAAGGCCGTCGTGCGCACCGCCGCCGAGGCCGGGGCCGACGTGGTCGTGCTGTGCGACACCAACGGCGGCATGCTCCCGGCTCAGATCACCGCCGTGGTCGGCACCGTCCTCGCCGACACCGGCGCCCGGCTCGGCATCCACACCCAGGACGACACCGGCTGCGCCGTCGCCAACACCCTCGCCGCCGTCGACGCGGGCGCCACCCACGTCCAGTGCACGGCCAACGGCTACGGCGAGCGCGTCGGCAACGCCAACCTCTTCCCCGTCGTCGCCGCGCTGGAGCTGAAGTACGGCAAGAAGGTCCTCCCCGACGGCCACCTCCGCGAGACCACCCGGATCTCGCACGCCATCGCCGAGGTCGTCAACCTCACGCCCTCCACCCACCAGCCCTACGTGGGTGTCTCCGCGTTCGCCCACAAGGCCGGTCTGCACGCCTCCGCGATCAAGGTCGACCCGGACCTGTACCAGCACATCGACCCCGAGCGGGTCGGCAACACCATGCGGATGCTCGTCTCCGACATGGCCGGGCGGGCCTCCATCGAGCTGAAGGGCCGGGAACTCGGCGTCGACCTCGGCGGCGACCGCGCCCTGATCGGCCGGGTCGTCGAGCGCGTCAAGGAACGCGAGCTGAAGGGCTACACCTACGAGGCCGCCGACGCCTCCTTCGAGCTGCTGCTGCGCGCCGAGGCCCAGGGCGCGCCGCTGAAGTACTTCGAGGTCGAGTCCTGGCGGGCCATCGTGGAGGACCGCCCCGACGGCACCCACGCCAACGAGGCCACGGTGAAGCTGTGGGCCAAGGGCGAGCGGATCGTCGCCACCGCCGAGGGCAACGGCCCGGTCAACGCCCTCGACCAGGCGCTGCGGGTGGCCCTGGAGAAGATCTACCCGCAGCTCGCCAAGCTGGAGCTGGTGGACTACAAGGTCCGCATCCTGGAGGGCGCCTCCGGCACCCGGTCCATCACCCGGGTGCTGATCTCCACCAGCGACGGCGCGGGGGAGTGGTCCACGGTCGGCGTCGCGGAGAACGTCATCGCCGCCTCCTGGCAGGCCCTGGAGGACGCCTGCACCTACGGGCTGCTGCGCGCGGGCGTCGCACCGGCCGAGTAGCCCGACGGGCGGGACCGGCGGCGGTCAGGGGGCGCGCCAGACGTTGTCGAACGCGTCCTCCTCGATCCGCCGCCGCTGCCGTACCCCCTCCAGCTCGGTCAGCGCCTCGCCGAGCGCGGCGAGGACGACCGCCACCCGGTCGTCCATCTTGTCGTCCTCGGCGTGCGCGGCGGCCTCCTCGTGCTCGGGCTCCCCGTGCTCGGCCTCCTCGTGCTCGGGCTCCCCGTGCTCGGGTTCCTCGATACCGAGGGCCGCGGCGAGCCCCACGAGCAGCGGCTCGTGCCGGGCCCACCGGTCGGCCGCGTGCCGCCGGGCGTCGGAGTCGATCCGGTCCACCGACCGGTCCGCGCGCCGGAACAGCTGCCGCAGACCGGAGCCCGACGGCTCGGCGTGCTCCAGCTCGTCGCGGTAGGCGGCGGAGAGCCCGTCCCCGCGCCGCCACAGCCAGTCCTCGGCGCTCTCGTACGGCTCGGTGCGGATCAGTGCCGCGGCCGCCTTGTCCAGCATCGGGTCGCCGGTGAGATGACCGGAGACGGGGGCGATCCGGTCGTCCCGCAGGGTGACCACCTGGGCGGTGAGCAGGTCGAACAGCTCCGCCGCGGCCAGCGCCAGCGACAGATCCCCCTGCTCCACGGGCCGGTCGGCGGGTACGTCCAGGGTGACGAACAGCAGATCCTGCGGAGTGGTCATCTCGAAGCTCCCCGGTCACGGTCGGTACGGCGCGGGTACCACCATCACCCGCGCCGGAAACCCGGGACCGCCTACCTCGGCTACCTCAGCGTCCACTTCTGGTTGGCCGCCCCGGTGCACGACCATATCTGGGCCCGCGCCCCGTTGGCCGAGGAGTTGTCCGTGACGTCCAGGCACTTGTCCGCCGCGCTGTTCACCACGTCCCCGGTGCCCGCGTTGTACGACCAGCGCTGGGCGCCGGTGCCGTTGCAGTCGTAAAGCTGGACCTTGGCGCCGTTCGCGGTCGACGCGGAGACCACGTCCAGGCACTTGCCGAGCGCCTTGATCGAGCCGTCCGCGGCGACCGTCCACTGCTGGGCGGTGCTGCCGTTGCAGTCGTAGAGCTGCACCGCCGTGCCGTTGGCGCTCGAACCGCCCGCCACGTCCAGGCACTTGCCCGCGAGCCCCGCGAAGGCCCCGGTGCGGGAGCTGTCACCGGACTGGCCGCCCGCCCAGGTGAAGGTGGCGGAGGTGCGGGCGGGCAGGGTGTAAGTGGCGTGCTGCGCGCCCCAGTTGATCGTCACCTGCTTGGCCGAGGTGGCGCCGTTGTACGCGATCAGCGCCTTGCTTCCGTCCGGGTTGCGCCAGGCCACGTTGGGCACGGCGGAGGACGCGGTGGAGGCGATGCGCTGGGCGCCGGGGCGGACGAACTTGGTGAGGTGGCCCATGTCGTAGTACTCGACGGTGTAGTCCACGCTTCCGCTGCGCCCGTCGCCGTTGTGCACGGTGACCAGGCCGGTGCAGGTGCCGCAGCCGCCGTTGTGCGGGCCCATGTTCTGGTCCACCGCGAGGGACCACTTGGTCACCGACTTCGCCCAGTTGCGGGTGTAGTTGATGATGTCGGAGAGGTCCTCGCGCTGCTGGTCCGCGATCCAGGTGCCGCCGGAGTGCTCGGTGGCGAAGGCGTCCAGCGCGGGGTACTGGTTGTGCACGGTCGTCTGCTTGTTGACGTCGCCGCCGTAGCCGTGCCAGGCGATGCCGCCGAAGTTGGGGTGGCTGCGCACGGCCGCGTCGTCCACGGTCTGGGCGGCGTAGGAGTCGTAGGTGTCCCAGTTCCAGTCGTGCGCCAGGACCTTGGTCGACAGGCCCGCCTGCTGGAGCTTGGGCAGCAGCTCGCTCTTGGTGAAGTAGGCCAGCCCGCTGGCGTTCCAGCTCATCGACGGGTAGCCCGAGCAGCAGGTCGGCTCGTTCTGCGCGGTGACGTACGAGACGGGCACGCCCTGGTCGCGCCAGCCCTGGAGGTACTTGACGAAGTACGAGGCGTAGGCGCCGTAGTCCTCCGCCTTCAGCCAGCCGCCGTTGAGGGAGCCGCTGTCCTTCATCCAGGCCGGGGCCGTCCACGGGGACGCCATCACCGTGAGGTTCGGGTTCAGCTGGCGGGCCTGCTTGGTGAGCGGGAGGACGTCCGCGAGGTCACGGGCGAGGGAGAACTTCGCCAGCGAGGGGTCGGTCTGCCCGGCCGGTACGTCGTCGTAGGTGTAGCCGGAGCGGGCCAGGTCGGAGGCGCCCATCGGGTTGCGCAGGAAGGACAGGCCGATGCCGTCCGTGGGGGAGAACAGCTTGCGCATGGTGGCGTCGCGGGTCGCCTGGGACAGGGCGCCGCTGCCGTTCATCAGCCAGGCGGCGGTGTCGGTGAAGGAGGCCCCGCCGCCGGTGAAGGTCTGGTAGCGGGTGTTCTCGTCCACCGTGATGTTCTCGCCACCGCCTCCGGCGCCTGCCGAGAAGGCGAACGGTGTCTGCGGCTCCAGACCGCGTACGACATGCCGTCCGGCGGAGTCGTCGGTGGTGGTCAGCCAGGCCGTGACCGGCTCGCCCGCCGCGTGTGCGGCCGGGGTGGCGAGCGTGGTGATCCCGCCCGTCGTCAGCAGCGCGGCCAATAGCAGCCGGGCCGGACGCAGGGGTCGTCTCATGGGGCGCCGCCCTTCGAAGAGGTGGGGGGATGAGGGAACAGCGGCCGTGCGAGCCGTGAGTAAATGACGGCTCCGGGGCCGCGTCAAGGGTTCGCGCATTCAGAAGGCGAACGCACAACTCGTAGCGATCTTGCGCAAGTTGACGGAGCGTCATGTCACGTGCGAAGGGTTGACGGGGATCAGGTGACCCCAGTTCACTCAAGCCGTGAGCTAAGTCCTGAGTGAACGCTATGTCCTGAGTGAACCCAGAGCCGAGGGAAGGTCCATGCGCAGAACCGCCCTGCTCGTCTCCACCGCTCTGCTGACCGCACTGCTCCCGCTGGCCGGAGGCATCGCCACCGCCTCCGGCGCCGACGGTCCCGACCCGGCCCCCGTGCCGGTCGACCGCTTCGAGGGCGAGGTGCCCTTCGCCGCCCAGCCCGCCGAGGGCATCTTCACCTGGGGCGGCGACAGCGACGACCCGCCCACCCTGGCGCTGACCGCCCGCCCCGACGCCCCCGAGGGCGCCAAGGTGCTCACCGGAAGCTACGACATCAGCGGCTACGGCGGCTTCACCCACGACTACGCCGCCACCGCCCCCGCCCACGACTGGTCCGCCCACCGGGGCGTCCGCCTGTGGTGGGAGGGACAGAACAGCGGCAAGAAGATCACGTTCGAGATCAAGGACGGCGGCGCCCACGGCGAGGCGTCCGAGCTGTGGACGGCCTCCTTCACCGACGATTTCACCGGCTGGAAGCGGATCGAGCTGCCGTTCTCCGCGTTCACCTATCGCACGGACTACCAGCCCGTCGGCGGCATCGACCACGTCCTCGGCCTCACCCAGATGTGGGGCTACGCCGTCACCCTCCCGACCGGCGTCAAGGGCCGCTTCGCCATGGACGGCGTCGAACTGTACGGCGCCGCCGACCCGGCGCTGCGCGCCTCCGTCGCCACCGACAGCGCCGTCCGCCCGGTCAAGGAGGGCGGCACGGCGAGCGTCCGCGTCACCCTGGCCACCACCGATGCCAAGCCCGTCACCTCCCCGGTGACCGTCGCCTACGCCACCGGCGAGGGCACCGCCCGCCCCGGCAAGGACTACGCCCCCGCCCACGGCACCCTCACCTTCCCGGCCGGCACCCCCTCAGGGACCTCCCGGACCGTGAAGGTGACCACCCTGAAGGACCGCACCGCCGAGTCCGCCGAGACCATCCCGCTCGGGCTCACCGTCACCGGCGCCAAGGCCCCCGCGGAGAACCCGAAGATCGTCATCGACGCCCACGGACTGCCGTACCTGGACAGCAAGTTGCCGGTGCGCAAGCGCGTCGCCGACCTGCTCGGGCGGATGTCGCTCGCGGAGAAGGCCGGTCAGATGACCCAGGCCGAGCGCGGCGCCGTCTCCGACCAGAACGACATCGCCGCCTACGACCTGGGCTCACTGCTCTCCGGCGGCGGCTCCACGCCCACCCCGAACACCCCGGCCGCGTGGGCGAAGATGATCGACGGCTTCCAGCTCCGCGCCCAGGCCACCCGCTTCCAGGTCCCGCTGATCTACGGCGTCGACGCGGTGCACGGCCACAACAACCTCACCGGCGCCACCGTCCTGCCGCACAACATCGGCATCGGCGCCACCCGCGACCCCGAACTCGCCCGGCGCGCCGGGGTGGTGACCGCCTCCGAGGTCCGCGCCACCGGCATCCCCTGGGACTTCGCGCCCTGCCTCTGCGTCAGCCGCGACGAACGCTGGGGCCGCTCCTACGAGTCCTTCGGTGAGGACCCGGCACTGGTCGAGTCCATGGAGACGGTGATCCAGGGCCTCCAGGGCAAGGCGGACGGCAGCGAACTCGCCCGCGCCGACAAGGTGCTGGCCACCGCCAAGCACTTCGTCGCCGACGGCGGCACCGCCTACGGCTCCTCCAGCACCGGCACCTACACCGTCGACCAGGGCGTCTCCACTCTCACCCGGCAGCAGCTGGAGGCCGTGCACCTCGCGCCGTACCAGGACGCCGTGGACCGGGGCGTCGGCACCGTGATGCCCTCGTACTCCTCGCTCGACGTGGTCGGCGACGGACGCGGCCCGGTCAAGATGCACGCCCGCGCCGACATGCTCAACGGCGTGCTCAAGGGCCGTATGGGCTTCGACGGCTTCGTCATCAGCGACTGGAACGCCGTGGACCAGCTCCCCGGCGACTACGCGACCCAGGTCCGCACCTCGGTCAACGCGGGCGTCGACATGATGATGGTCCCCTACACCTACAAGGAGTTCACCGCGGCCCTCACCGCCGAGGTGAAGGCGGGCCGGGTCAGCGAGCGGCGGATCGACGACGCCGTCTCCCGCATCCTCACCCAGAAGTTCCGCCTCGGCCTCTTCGAGCACCCCTACGCCGACACCTCCGGCGCCGCCGCCATCGGCTCCCCGGCCCACCGGGCCATCGCCCGCGAGGCCGTCGCCAAGTCCCAGGTGCTGCTGAAGAACGACGGCGGCCTGTTGCCGCTGCGCAAGAGCCAGAAGGTGTATGTCGCCGGGTCCAACGCCGACGACATCGGCAACCAGTCCGGCGGCTGGACCATCACCTGGCAGGGCTCCTCCGGGAACATCACCCAGGGCACCACCATCCTCGCCGGTATCCGTGAGGCGGGCGGGAAGGTCACCTGGTCCAAGGACGCCTCCGCGCCGACCGCGGGGAACGACGTGGGCGTGGTCGTCGTGGGGGAGACCCCCTACGCCGAGGGCGTCGGCGATGTGGGCAACAGCCATGAGCTGACCCTGTCCGCCGCCGACCAGGCCGCCGTCGACAAGGTGTGCGGCGCCATGAAGTGCGTGGTGCTCACCGTCTCCGGCCGCCCGCTGCTGATCGGGGACCGGCTCGGGAAGATCGACGCCCTGGTGGCCTCCTGGCTGCCCGGCACCGAGGGCGGCGGCGTCGCCGACGTGCTCTACGGCAAGCGGCCCTTCACCGGCCAGCTCCCCGTCACCTGGCCGCGCGGCGAGGCCCAGCTCCCGATCAACGTGGGCGACAGCACGTACGACCCGCAGTACCCCTACGGGTGGGGTCTGACCACGAAGGTCAAGGGCGGTTCGGCCGCTCTGGCCACCCTCGGCACGGCGGCCGCGACCGCCGAGCGCAGGCACGACGACCGCCGGGGACGCGAACTGGTCGACCAGGCCCGGCTGATCGTCCAGCAAAAGGTGGGCCAGCGCATCACGGCGGCCGTGGCGAAGCCCTTCGCCGAGGCCGATCACGCACTGCTCACCGGCCGGTACGGTCAGGCACTGCTGAAGCTGCTCCAGGCGTACCGCGCAACCCGCTGACCAGCATCGTAAGTTCGTACACTCGACCGAATGGGGGAGGCTTCGGGTAGCGTCGAAGCATGAAGGCCGTGCTCTCGACCCGCGCCCGAAGCCTCCCCGCACTCATACTCGCGGCGCTGGCGATGGCCCTGGTGCCCCTGTTCGCGTTCGCACCGGCAGCCAGCGCCGTCACCAGCGCCTCCACCATCGGCCAGGCCCTGCGCAAGAGCCCGGTCTACGTCGACCCGGCCGCCTCGGGACAGTTCTCCCGCGCCGACGCCGACGCGCTCGCCAAGAAGATCAAGGACGCCGACAAGCCGGTGTTCGTGGTCGTCCTGCCCGCCGACCACCCGACCAGGACCGTCCTGCGTGACGTCCGTTCGGCCACCGGCGTCACCGGCCTGTACGGCATCCGCGTCGGCGACCGCTTCGCCGCGGGCGCCGACCCCTCGGTCATCTCCGCCACCGCCCGCCAGAACCTGGTCTCCAGCGTGCGGGGCGAGGGCGCCAAGGCCCAGCTCACCGATTTCACCGACCGCGCGCTCGACACCGTACGCGGCGACGCTCCCTCCTCCTGGGGGTCCTCCGACAACGGCGGCGGGGTCTCCACCACGGCGCTGATCGTCGCCGGGGCGGTCGTGGTGGCGGGCGGCGCCGGGGTCTACACCCTCAGCCGCCGCAACCGTCGCCGCCGCGAGGCGGAGCAGCAGGCCGCGCTGGAGCGGCTCCGGGTCGTCGTGGACGAGGACATCACCGCCTTCGGCGAGGAACTCGACCGCCTCGACTTCCAGCCCGGCGAGCCCGGCGCCGACGACGCGATGCGCACCGACTACGAGAACGCGCTGAACGCCTACGACGACGCCAAGCGCCGCATGGGCGAGGCCCGTAAGCCGGAGGACGTGCGCGGGGTCACCGAGGCGCTGGAGGACGGCCGGTTCTCCCTCGCCGTGCTCGGCGCCCGCCGGGAGAAGCGGCCCCTGCCCGAGCGGCGCCCGCCCTGCTTCTTCGACCCCCGGCACGGCCCCTCCGTCACCGACGCCGCCTGGACCCCGTCCGGCGGCAGCACCCGCGAGGTGCCGGTGTGCGCGGCCGACGCCACCCGCCTCGCCGACGGCCGCGAACCGGCGGCCCGCGAGGTGGAGACCGAGTACGGCCGCCGCCCCTACTGGGACGCGGGTCCGGCCTACGGCCCCTGGGCGGGCGGCTACTTCGGCGGCGGCCTGCTGCCCGGCCTGCTCGTCGGCACCATGCTCGGCGGCATGATGGCCACCCCGTCCTACGCGGCCGACTTCGGCGGCGGCTACGGCGACTTCGGGGACCAGGGCGGTTTCCAGGGCGGCGACGTGTCCGGCACCGACTTCGACCCCAGCGGCTTCAGCGACGGCTTCGGCGGCGGCGGGGACTTCGGCGGTGGCGGCGACTTCGGGGGCGGCGGGGACTTCGGCGGCGGAGGTTTCTGAGCCGCCGGACCCCGCAGACGCGTGAGCGCCCCGTCCCCCTCGTCGGAGGGAGCGGGGCGCTCGCGCGTGGTGCGGCCGGACCGCCGTGGGCTCACGCGTTCTTGATGGCCGACACGTCGAAGCTGAGCTTGATCTTGTCGGAGATCAGCACGCCGCCCGTCTCCAGGGCCGCGTTCCAGGTCAGGCCCCACTCGGAGCGCAGCAGCTCGGCCTTGCCCTCGAAGCCGACGCGCTCGTTGCCGAACGGGTCGGTCGCGGCGCCGTTGAACTCCAGGTCGATGGTGATCGGCCGGGTCACGCCGAGGATGGAGAGGTCGCCGGTGATGCGGTAGTCGTCGCCGCCGAGGGACTCCGCGCTCGTGGAGCGGAACGTCATCGTCGGGAACTCGTCCGTCTTGAAGAAGTCGGCGGACTTCAGGTGACCGTCGCGGTCGGCGTTGCCGGTGTCGATGCTGTCCATCACCACGTCCAGCGTCGCGGTGGACTTGGCCGGGTTCTCGCCGTCCAGGTGCAGCGAGCCGGAGAACTCGGTGAAGCTGCCCTTGACGTTGGTGACCATGGCGTGCCGCGCGGTGAAGCCGATCGAGGTGTGCGCGGGGTCGATGGTGTAGTCGCCGGTCGGCGCGGCCAGGCCGGTGCCCGTGGCGGTGGGGGCGGCGGTGGTCCCGGGGGTGCTGTCCTTGCGGCCGAAGATGCCCATGGTGTGCTCCTTGAGAGAGTGCGGGGAGAGTCTGTTTAACGTTCAACGAACTCGACGTCTGCCACCGTAGACCCATTCAGTTCGGTTTTCAACATCATCCGGTGCGTGTTCTCAGTCTTACGCACAGTTGTCGTGTACGCCCTCTGGCGGACGCGCGTAGAACTCGGGCACCATCTGTCTGCACCACCTGCACAGCCGCCCCACAGCAAGCACGGCCAACCGCAGGAAGGGTCATTTCATGAAGGTCCGCTCCGTCCTGACCGCGCTCGCCCTCGTCGTCGCCCCTGGCGTCGCCGTGGTCGGCACCGCATCCGACGCCTTCGCCGTCACCAAGATCAGCCACGCCACCGCCACCCAGATGTTCCGCGACGTCGGCCTCACCTGGTCGTCCTCCGGCGGCTGCTCCAACCGCCAGAACTCCAGCTGTACGTCGTTCGACCAGCTCAACCTCTCCACCGCCCAGGGTGCCCAGACCCTGAAGCGGTCCAGCGGCTGCGCGCTCAACATCACCGGCGGCACCGAGGTGGGCCACGCCTCCGGCACCTACTCGCACTACAACGGCTACAAGCTGGACTTCGGCAAGGTCTCCTGCATGACCTCGTACATCAAGAACAACTTCACCTACATCGGGCTGCGCGGGGACGGCGCGCCGCAGTACCAGTCCGGGTCGGGCAACATCTACGCCGACGAGGGCAACCACTGGGACGTCCTGTACTACAACTGCGGCGGCTGCTGAGCCGACGCGCTCCGGACGGCGGAAGGTAGGGTTGCCGAGGCGCCCCGTTCCGCCGTCCGGGTGTCCCCGTGTCACTCCGGGGATGGCATGTCCCACCCAGGAATCCGGGGGTCTGTGACACCCCCCACTTTGTGGCAGCCCTACAAAGACAGCGCCCTCTGAGCAGTCGGAACGCCTGCATCACGGCCCGGTTCTGTTCGGTCGTACCAGGAAAACGCTCCGGAGACTGTACGGAGTCGACGGCCTGGTTTTCGCGTGGTCCTTCGTATGGTCACTACATGACCGTTTTGGAAGAGACGACGGGCGAGCCGGCGGACGCGCGCGGGCGGGTCGCCGAGCTGCACGTGATCCGGGCGCAGGCCCTGGCGGGCCCCAGTGAGAAGGCGACCGAGGCGCAGCATGCCAAGGGCAAGCTGACGGCTCGGGAGCGTATCGAGCTGCTTCTCGACCCGGACTCCTTCCAGGAGGTCGAGCAGCTGCGTCGGCACCGCGCCACCGGCTTCGGCCTGGAGGCGAAGAAGCCGTACACCGACGGTGTCATCACCGGCTGGGGCACGGTGGAGGGCCGTACGGTCTTCGTGTACGCCCATGACTTCCGTATCTTCGGCGGCGCGCTGGGCGAGGCGCATGCCACGAAGATCCACAAGATCATGGACATGGCCATCGCGGCCGGTGCTCCGCTGGTGTCGCTGAACGACGGCGCGGGTGCCCGTATCCAGGAGGGCGTCTCGGCGCTGGCCGGGTACGGCGGTATCTTCCAGCGCAACACCAGGGCGTCGGGTGTCATCCCGCAGATCAGCGTGATGCTCGGCCCGTGCGCGGGCGGCGCGGCCTACAGTCCGGCGCTCACCGACTTCGTGTTCATGGTCCGTGAGACCTCGCAGATGTTCATCACCGGTCCGGACGTCGTGAAGGCGGTCACCGGTGAGGAGATCACGCAGAACGGCCTGGGCGGCGCGGACGTGCACGCGGAGACCTCGGGTGTCTCGCACTTCGCGTACGACGACGAGGAGACCTGCATCGGCGAGGTGCGCTACCTCCTCTCGCTCCTCCCGCAGAACAACCGGGAGAACCCGCCGCGGGTGGAGTCCTCCGACCCCGCCGACCGGCGCGGCGACGTCCTGCTGGACCTGGTCCCGGCCGACGGGAACCGGCCCTACGACATGACCAAGGTGATCGAGGAGCTCGTCGACGACGGCGACTACCTCGAGGTCCACGAGCGCTGGGCCCGCAACATCATCTGCGCGCTGGGCCGGCTGGACGGCCAGGTGGTCGGCATCATCGCCAACCAGCCCCAGGTCCTCGCGGGTGTGCTGGACATCGAGGCGTCGGAGAAGGCCGCACGCTTCGTGCAGATGTGCGACGCCTTCAACATCCCGATCATCACGCTGCTGGACGTGCCGGGCTTCCTGCCGGGCGTGGACCAGGAGCACGGCGGGATCATCCGGCACGGGGCGAAGCTGCTGTACGCGTACTGCAACGCGACGGTGCCGCGGATCTCGCTGATCCTGCGCAAGGCGTACGGGGGTGCGTACATCGTGATGGACAGCCAGTCCATCGGCGCCGACCTGACCTACGCGTGGCCGACCAACGAGATCGCGGTGATGGGTGCCGAGGGCGCGGCCAATGTCATCTTCCGCCGTCAGATCGCCGACGCCGAGGACCCCGAGGCGATGCGGCAGAAGATGGTCAAGGAGTACAAGGCCGAGCTGATGCACCCCTACTACGCGGCCGAACGCGGCCTGGTCGACGACGTGATCGACCCCGCCGAGACCCGCGAGGTGCTGATCAAGTCCCTGGCGATGCTCCAGTCCAAGCACGCCGACCTGCCCTCCCGCAAGCACGGCAACCCGCCCCAGTGACCGAGACCCCGGAGCCCACCGCCATGACCAGTGCCGACATCCGCGTCGAAAAGGGCCTCGCCGACCCCGAGGAGGTCGCCGCCATAACGGCAGTCCTCCTCGCCCGAGCCGCCGCCCGCCCCACCGAGCCCCCCACCCACCGCCCCCGCCCCCGCGCGGGCTGGCGCCGCCTGGAACGCGAGGGCGGCTTCCGCGCCCCACACAGCTGGCACTGAGCTTCGCTTCGAAGGGCCCTTCCGTTCTGGAGGGGCCCTTCGGCGTGCCAGCCTTAGATGATGCGCACCTCGACACCGGGAAAGTCCAGGGCACCGCGATCGTCGGGGAGCAGGCAGTCCAGAAGTATCAGTTGCTTCACTTTGGGGGGCTTGAAGTCCGGCGTCTCCAGCCACGCCCGGACGTCAACCCTTTGCAGTTGAAGGACCGGCACTGCAGGCAGCGCGGTGAGGTTCACAGGCGAGGAGTCGGCGGCCCACACGTACAGACGGTCCAGGGTGGAGAGCGCGGTGTGGCATTGCGCGAGGTCGGTGCCGCCGTGGATGTCCCAAAGCGATAGGTGGCTGGTCTTCTCCGCGAGGCGCAGGCTGCTGAGATCGGAGATGTTCCGGACACATATGGCGAGGTGTCGCAGAGATGAGAAGAGTTCGAGCGTCTCCATATGAGTGAACGCCGCGTCGCCGTCCAGAACCAACGTATCGAGGTCGGGCATGTGGGGGATCAGCGACAGGTCTGCTTCGCCAGTCAGCGACCACAGGGCTAGGTCATTAAGAGGCGGCAGAATCCGCAGTGCGCCCAGATCGCCCAGTGGGAAACGGATGTCGACATGAGTGGGCGCCAGCCGCCTCAAGGCGCGCAACTGGCCCGAATGCTTGAGGACGACATCGTGATTCGCGAGCTGAACACCGGACAGCACGGCATCGGCATAGGCGTCTGGATCGAAGTAGCTCCAGCTCTGGATCAGTTGCCCCACCACGTGGTCACGGTTGTCGCCCACGTAGCTCGACAGCAGTCCGAGTGCCTCGGACCCCCCTATCAGTGCCACAGTCCGCACCGTCTGCACAGCGGCCTTCTCCGTCAGCTCCGTGAGCGACTTCGGCATCTTGCGCAGGAGGCTGGTCCCTACCGCTGCCAGCTGCGCCGGATCGCTCTCGCGGCGCGCTGGCAGGAGCGTTTCCACCGCCGTGTCGACCCGCCCGGCCAGTTCCTCGGACAGTTGTGGCACCGTCTCCTGACACGCCGCCGCCAGCAGGCGCAGCTTGCGGGTCCACCGGGGTTCGGCAACGGCCCGGTCGAGGATGCCGGTCAGTAGTTCTTCCCGCTGAGGTCGATTCGCGTGGCCCGCTGCCATGATGATCGTCTCGCGCCACAGATCCAAATGCGCCCGCCCGACCAGGTTGCCGATCCGGTCCTCCTCAGCCGCCTCCTCCGCTGCCAAGTACTCCTGGAACGTGCGATGGACGAAGTCCAGGCGGCCGAGGGCGGGGGAGCGGAGGATGCCGGAGCGGTCGCGGAGGCTCTCCAGGACCGTGGCGCCGTCCTGGAGGGAGTCCAGGTGCCGCATCCCCGCCAGCTTCTGGCCGACGTGCAGGGCCGCCTGGTCCAGGGAGATTTCGCTGCGGTTGTTGTCGGAGAGGCGCCAGGCGAGGTCCCGCAGCAGGACCACCTTGTCGCCCAGGCTCAGCCCGCTGTCCACCGCGCTCGGCACGTTCCGGTCCGCGTCCCGCTCATGGACCAGCGTGTGGAGGGCGTTGCGGTACAGCTCCATGCGGTCGCGCGGGAGCTGGCTGCCCCGGTTGAGGTGCATCGCGCACAGCATGGCCGCCAGCAGCGGAGTCCCCGCCAGCGACTGGAGATGCGGCCGGTCCTTCAGGCTGTTCAGCAACGACTGCTCGTAGCGCGGGAGTTCCTCCACCGGGCACGGCAGTTCCTCGCCCAGCTCGCGCACCGCCTGGTGCCACTGCCGGACGAACGCCGCGAGGTCGGGCGGCGCCATCCGGTCCAGGTGCAGCGCGGTGAACTTCTCCCGGCGCAGCCAGTCCGCCCCGGCCGCCGCCGGACGCGAGGTCACCACCATCCGCACCTCGGGATACGCGGCCAGCAGCTTGCGCAGCCACTCCCGCACCCCCCGCCGCTCGGCGTCGAGGAGTTCGTCCACCCCGTCGATCAGCAGCAGCGCCCGCCCGTCGGCCAACTGGCGCTCCACCCACGCCTTCGGCATCACGCCGGTGATCTGCCCGGCCACCGAGTCGAGCATCGCCTCCGGGGTCGGCAGCGCCCGCCCGCTGTACTCCCGCAGCTTCACGAAGACCGGCGTCAGCCCGTTCCAGTCGGCCAGCTCCCCGGTGAACGCGCCCCGCGCCGCAGTGATCGCCAGCCACCGCAGCAGCGTGGTCTTCCCGGACCCCGCCTCACCCCGGAGCAGTACCCGCGTAGGACCACCGAGCGCGGCCTCCACCCGCATCCCGGCGCCCTCGCCCCCGGAGTTCTCCCAGTCGCTCATGTCCGGCCGCAGCAGCGGAAGCGCACGCCTCACCCCCTCGCGCCGCGCCCGTATCTCGTCCCCCGTCGCCCGCAGGCTGACGTACGCCACCGAGAGCCGCACCTGCGCCCCCGCCCGGTCGGAGGTGCGCCGGAACAGCTCCACCTCGTCCAGGGTGGTGCTGACCAGCTCCAGATAGCGGCGCCGGAACTCGCCGTCCCGGTCCGTGCCCTCGGGGGCGAACAGCGAACGGTCGGGCAGCCGTTGCAGCACCCGCGCGATCTCCGCGCCCAACGACGTCGTACGCGCGAGCAGTTCGCTCAGCGTCCGCTCCTCGAAGACGGGCAGCCCCCGCACGATCCGTACGTAGTACTCGACGCACTCCGCGAACAGCAGCTCGTACAGCCTGCTCTCCGCCTCGCCGAGGCCGACCGGAGGGCGTGCCGCACCCGTCAGGCGCCGGACGATCTCCGCGGGCTTCGCGTCCGCCGCGAGGATCGCCTCGTCGGAGAGGTCCGCCGCCGCGAAGGTGTCGCACACCGCGTCGATCACGGCCCGGCGGCTGTTCTCCTCCAGTCCGGGGAACTCCCGCTCCAGGAACGGTGCGAGCCGGTCGTAGACCGCGTCGGCCATCTCGTCGAACTGCCGCCGCACACCCCGCTGGAAGCGCAGCCCGGACACGCGCAGCCGGATCAGCTCCGCCATGTCCAGCGTGCGTTCCTGCTCGCGGCGCTTGCCCCCGAGCCACATCTGGGCGGCCGCCCTCGCCACGGTCGAACCCAGCCGCAGCGCCGCCGTCTCGCCCACCATCGCGTCCCCCTTCGCACCGACTGGAGATCCAGTGTGGCAGCGGGGTACGACAAAGGGGCCCCTTCCGGTGTGGAAAGGGCCCCTCGACGTGGGGTGGCTACCGCAGGCGGGCCATGAGGGCGTGCTCGACCAGGGTGATCAGCGCGCTCTTGGCGTCCGCGCGGTGGCGGGCGTCCGTGGTGATGATGGGGGCGTCCGGGCCGATCTGGAGCGCCTCGCGGACCTCGTCGGGGTTGTACGGCTGGTTGCCGTCGAAGCCGTTGAGGGCGATGACGAACGGCAGGCCCGAGTTCTCGAAGTAGTCGACCGCGGGGAAGCAGTCGGCGAGGCGTCGGGTGTCGACGAGTACGACGGCGCCGATGGCGCCGCGTACGAGGTCGTCCCACATGAACCAGAAGCGGTCCTGTCCGGGGGTACCGAAGAGGTACAGGATCAGGTCCTGGTCCAGGGTGATGCGGCCGAAGTCCATGGCCACCGTCGTGGTGGTCTTGTCCCCGGTGTGGGTGAGGTCGTCGATGCCCGCGGAGGCGGACGTCATGACGGCCTCGGTGCGCAGCGGGTTGATCTCCGACACGGCGCCCACGAACGTGGTCTTGCCCACGCCGAAGCCGCCGGCCACCACGATCTTCGCGGAGGTGGTGGAGCGGGAAGGCCCTCCGCTAGAGCTTGCGAAGTCCACTGAGCACCCTTTCGAGCAATGTCACGGCTGGCTGGCCTCCGGCGTTCTCGTCGCCGCCGGGCTGATGGATGGCGACCAGGCCCGCCTCCGCCAAGTCGGCGACGAGAATCCTGGCCACGCCGAGGGGGATCGTCAGAAGGGCCGAGATCTCGGCCACCGACTTGATCTCCTGGCACAGGTTGCAGATCCGCTGATGCTCGGGCAGCTGGCCCTGCATCTGGTGCGGAGCTGCGGTGGTGTGCACCAGCGCCTCGATGGCGAGCTGGTAGCGGGGGCGCGTCCGGCCGCCGGTCATGGCATACGGACGCACCAAGGGGTTGGACGCGGCGGGGGCCGCCGAGGGCTCGGAGCGGCGCGGGGGCTGCACCGGCTGGATGCGCGGCCCCGACGGCTGGTCGTACCCGCCGGGGCCGGGGCCCTGTGGCGCGTACGGCTGCCGGTGGTCGGGAGCGGAGGGAACGCCGTACCGGTTCGCCGAACCGCCGTCCTGTCCCTGTGCGGGACCGTACGACCAGTTACCCGTAGACGAACCGCCTGGGGGTGTTGCCACTTTCTCCTCCTCCGACTGTGCCGGGCATCCATCGCTGTGGAGCCGCGTCCCAAGACCTTACGGCCCCGGGACGCGAACGCGCACCGTCCGCTTGTTAGTTGAGAAGGCTGCCCTGGAGTTCCGCACGAAGGTCCGGGGTGAGGACCGTGCCCGCACGGTCCACCAGAAGGGCCATCTCGTACCCGATGAGGCCGATGTCCGCCTCCGGGTGGGCCAGAACCGCCAGCGAGGAACCGTCGGATACGGACATGATGAACAGGAATCCCCGCTCCATCTCCACAACCGTCTGGTTCACGCTGCCCCCCTCGAAGATGCGGGAGGCGCCTGCCGTCAGGGACGTCAGACCGGATGCGACGGCCGCGAGCTGGTCGGCGCGGTCGCGGGGGAAGCCTTCGGACATCGCCAGAAGGAGTCCGTCGGCGGAGACCACCACGGTGTGGGACACACCCGGAGTGTTGTCCACGAAGTTGGTGATCAACCAGTTAAGGTTCTGTGCCGCCTGGCTCATCGGGCTCACACTAACGCTCCTGGTCGTAGGTGCTGTCAGGCCCACCGTGCTGATTGGTGGTGGCCTGGCCGTTCGTTTCACTGCCTGCGCTGCGTCCGCGCTGGTCGTAGGTGCTGTCAGGCCCACCGTGCTGATTGGTGGTGGCCTGGCCGTTCGTTTCACTGCCTGCGCTGCGTCCGCGCTGGACGCCTCGACGCAGATTGCTCAGCCTGCCCCGGACATCCTCCGGGGCACGGGAGACCTGTGGGCCCCCCTGAGGGGTGCTCTCGGCGGTGCCCTCGACCAGGTTGGCCTTGGGAACCCGCCGCGGCAAGCCGGAGGAAGTGACCCCGCCCGCCTTGGGTTTGCGCAGCTGCGAAGCCTGCTGCCAGCGCTCGTCGTTGGCCGAACGCCAGTCGTCGGGGCCCTCGCCGTTGCCGCCGCCCGCCGGGGCCGGAGCCTCCTGGCGGCCGTGCGGAGCGCCGTTCGCGCCACCGGAGCCGTTCAGCCCGCCCGAACCGTTCAGCCCGTGCGAACCGTTGAGTCCGTTGGCGGCGAGGCCGCTCGAACCCAGTCCGCTGGGGCCGTTCAGGTTCAGTCCGGGGGCACCGCCCATCGGGGCGGCGCCGTTCGGGCCGCCGCGGCGGGGCAGGCCCGCGTTGGTCGTGCCGCCCGCGGCGGGCCGCTCGAAGGCGCCGTGGCCGGCCTGGCCGCGCTCATTGGACTCGGCGGGCTGCGGCGCCTGCTCCGGCTCCGCGGCGTACTGGGCCGGGTAGCCGTTCTGGTAACCGTTCTGCTGCGGCCAGTCGTCCTGGAAGGACTGCCCCTCGTACGAGCCGCCGAAGGCGTCCGCCGCGGGAGTGTTCTGGCCCTGCTCCGGGTAACCGGACTGCGGGTAGCCGCCGTTCGGGGCGAAACCGTCGTTCTGCCGCGGAGCGCCGTCCTGCGCGAAGTACTGCTCGTCGTACGCGGGCTGCTGCTGCTCCTGGTACGCCTGCTGCTCCTGGAACGCACCGGCCTGCTGCTGCGGCTGCTGCTGCTCGGGGAAGCCCGCGCCGTCGCCGTAGCCGCCGTTCGGGGCGAAGCCGTCCTGGTAGCCGGGCTGCGCGCCCTCGGGCTCACCGTGCGTCTGGGCCTCCAGGGCCGCCCGGCGCTCGTCGCGCACCAGGGAGCGGCCGACCGGGTCCAGACCACTGATGTCGTCGGGGACCTCGGTGTAGCGGCTGTCGTCGAAGCCCAGCTCCGCCGCCGTACGCATCGGCTGCGCCTGGTTCTGCGCCTGCGGCTGCGGGCTGAAGCTCTCGCCGCCGAACTGCTGCTCCGGGATGATCTGCGAGACCGTGAACTCCTCGCGGTCCAGCTGCGTCTCGCCGCCACCACCGTGGGTGATCGCGTCGGGCAGCATGACCAGGGAGGTCGTACCGGCCTGCTCGCCCGAGGGACGGAGCTGGACGCGGATGCCGTGCCGGTCGGACAGCCGGCCGACCACGAACAGACCCATGCGCTGGGAGATCGCGGCGTCCACGGTCGGCGGGTTGGCCAGCTTGTGGTTGATGTCCGCGAAGTCCTCGGCGGTGAGGCCGATGCCCTTGTCGTGGATCTCGATCATGACGCGGCCGTCGGGAAGACGGGTCGCGGTGACGCGGACCTTGGTCTGCGGGGAGGAGAACGTGGTGGCGTTCTCCAGCAGCTCGGCGAGCAGGTGCACGAGGTCGGTGACCGCGCGGCCGTGGATCTCGGCCTCCGGGACGCCGGACAGCTCGACACGCTCGTACTGCTCCACCTCGGAGGAGGCGGCGCGCAGCACGTCGACCAGCGGGACCGGCTGGTCCCAGCGGCGGCCGGGCTCCTCACCGGCGAGGACCAGGAGGTTCTCACCGTTGCGGCGCATACGGGTCGCGAGGTGGTCCAGCTTGAAGAGGTTCTCCAGCTGGTCCGGGTCGGCCTCGTTGTTCTCCAGGTCGGTGATCAGGGTCAGCTGGCCCTCGATCAGCGACTGGTTGCGGCGCGACAGGTTGGTGAAGATCGCGTTGATGTTGCCCCGCAGCAGCGCCTGCTCGGAGGCGAGCCGCACCGCCTCGCGGTGGACCTGGTCGAAGGCGCGGGCGACCTCGCCGATCTCGTCCTTGGTGTGGATCGGGATCGGGGCCACCCGGGTGTCGACCCGGCCCGGGTCGGTACGGGAGAGCTGGTCGACCAGCATCGGCAGCCGCTGCTCGGCGATGCCGAAGGCGGCGTTGCGCAGCTGGCGCATCGCGCGGCTCATCTGGCGGGCGACCGTACCGGCCAGGATGAAGGCCAGCAGCAGGACCAGGATGACGGCCACACCGGTGATGATCGCGGCGTTGCGGGCGTCGTCGGCGATGGCGGAGGCGTCGCTCACCGCGCGGTCGGACATGTCCGACTCGATGGAGCGGTACGCCTTGAACTTCAGCGTGTTGACCGCCCACCAGTTGGCCGGGGTGATGCCCTGGGTGGCGAGCTGCTGCCGCTCCACCGGGTCGGTCGAGCTGATCTGGACCACCGCGGCGACCATCTTCTGCGGGTCGGCCGGGGGCGCCTTGTACGAGGGGTCCTTCGCCTTGGCCTCGGCGGCCAGCGCGGCACCCTGGTTCTGGATGTCGCGCTTCTCCTGCTCCAGCCGGTCGGCGTCGGCCTGGGTGCCACCGCCGATGTACTCACCGGCGGCGATGCCCTCCAGGTAGGCGTAGGAGGAGAGGGCCACCCGCTGGCTCGCCAGGTTCGGCGCGTCCGGACCCGGCTTGATCAGCATGTGCATGCCGATCGCGCGCTCCAGCGACAGCGCCGACTTCATCAGCGAGACGGCGTAGACGGTACGGCCGTAGGACGTGATGTTGCCGGTGCCCAGGCCCAGCTCGTTGGCGAACTCCATGAGCGGGTGGGCGACCTTGACGTAGCCCTCCTCGGTCTGGGCGCCGGTGAACTTCGGGGTGTAGGCCCCCGCGCGCAGCGTCTGGAGGAAGGGCTCGGACTCGCGGAACAGCTTGAGGCGGCGCTCGAGACCGGGCTTGGCCGGCATGTTCTGGGCCGCTTCGTTGAAGGCGGCGGCGGCCTGGTCGGTGTTCTTGCGGACCGCGTCGACCGTGGCCTTGTCCTGAGCGGTGGCCGCCTTGCCCTTGAGCAGGGGAGCGGCGCTGCCGTCACGTTCGTTGTAGAGCGCGTCCGCGTAGGTCAGGGACGCGCGCACCAGGATCGCGGTGTTCTCCGCGTCCTGGGCGTCCTGCCAGGTGTCGATCGAGTTCTTCACCTGGAAGCCGCCCATGACGAGGGCGACGATCACGGGTATGAGCAGGATCGCGTTCAGCCTGGTCGGCACACGCCAGTTGCGCGGGGAGAAGCGGCCCCCGCTGGACGCGGGAGCGGCCTCCGGCTCCGGTCCGGCCACCGCTGGGGTGGGCGCCGCAGCGCGCGGCGGCGGGGTGAAGTTGCCCCGTGCCGACGGCTCGGGACCGTTCTTGCTTCGCCTCACTCGACCAACAACCTCTCGGCGGGTCGGCACCTGTCGTGCCGCAGTCTCTCAGAGCCCGGTTCCTCTTCGACCACTCAGTACGTCTTTGACCCCTGGGCAGTTCAGGCATTCCAGCACGTGGAGCTGGGCAGTAACAAACGGGGGAGGTGGCGTTGTAAACAACAGATAAAACGGGTCATTACCGAGCGAGCCCCACAAAAGGCAGGGGCTTTGTGAGCGCAGCGGCACCGGCCGAACGCGTCGCGTGGCGAAGCGTGGGATTTCCTCTGCCGAACTGTTATGAACACCGGAGCCGACCGTGTCAAAGGCCACAGCCGGCTCCGGGTGCGCTACGGCAACTGCCTTATGGCAGATCCGACTTGAGTGCTACTCGACCCCTACCGCAGGCGGGCCATGAGGGCGTGCTCGACCAGGGTGATCAGCGCGCTCTTGGCGTCCGAGCGGTGCCGGGCGTCGGTCGTGATGATCGGCGCGTCGGGACCGATCTGGAGCGCCTCGCGGACCTCGTCGGGGTTGTAGGGCTGCTGGCCGTCGAACCCGTTGAGGGCGACGACGAACGGCAGGCCCGAGTTCTCGAAGTAGTCGACTGCGGGGAAGCAGTCGGCGAGGCGTCGGGTGTCGACGAGGACCACGGCGCCGATGGCGCCGCGTACGAGGTCGTCCCACATGAACCAGAAGCGGTCCTGTCCGGGGGTACCGAAGAGGTACAGGATCAGGTCCTGGTCCAGGGTGATGCGGCCGAAGTCCATGGCCACCGTCGTGGTGGTCTTGTCCCCGGTGTGGGTGAGGTCGTCGATGCCCGCGGAGGCGGACGTCATGACGGCCTCGGTGCGCAGCGGGTTGATCTCCGACACGGCGCCCACGAACGTGGTCTTGCCCACGCCGAAGCCACCGGCCACCACGATCTTGGCGGAGGTCGTGGCCCGCCCCGAGTCAGAGCTTGCGAAGTCCACTGAGCACCCTTTCGAGCAGCGTCACATCGGGAGCGCCGCCGTTGTTCTCGTCGCCGCCCGGCTGGTGAACGGCGACCATGCCGGCCTCGGCGAGGTCGGCCACCAGAATGCGGGCCACGCCCAGGGGCATGGCCAGGAGCGCGGAAACCTCCGCGACCGACTTGACCTCCCGGCAGAGGTGGCAGATGCGCTGGTGCTCCGGGAGCATTCCCATCAGCGCTGCCGGGTCGGCCGTGGTGCTGATCAGCGCCTCGATGGCGAGCTGGTAGCGCGGCCGGGTCCGGCCACCGGTCATCGCGTACGGACGTACCAGTGGCTGGTCGCCCTCATCGCCGTACGGTTCCGCGTACGGATCATGAGAGGCGTTGGGCGGGGTCATGAATCCTCCGGGCGGGACAGCAAGTTGGTCAGTCGTGCCGTCTGACAGGGCCGGTGGGGGGATTGTGGCGGCCGGACGGTTGTTTCGTGTGGTGGGTGGTGCCGGGGTGGGTCAGTGGAGCAGACTGCCTTGTAGTTCGGCGCGCAGGTCCGGGGTGAGTACCGCACCCGCGCGGTCGACGAGCAGGGTCATCTCGTAGCCGACCAGGCCGATGTCGCACTCGGGGTGGGCGAGGACCGCGAGGGACGACCCGTCCGAGACGGACATGAGGAACAGGAAGCCGCGTTCCATCTCGACGACGGTCTGCGCCACGCTGCCACCCTCGAAGATCCGGGATGCCCCGGCCGTGAGAGAGGTCAGCCCGGACGCGACCGCCGCCAGCTGGTCGGCGCGGTCCCTGGGGAACCCTTCGGACATCGCCAGCAGAAGGCCGTCGGCGGAGACCACCACCGTGTGCGACACCCCTGGGGTGTTGTCCACGAAGTTGGTGATCAACCAGTTCAGGTTCTGTGCCGCCTGGCTCATCGGACTCAACTAACGCTCCTGCTGGTGAGTGGGGCTCGGGAAGCTGCCGGTCTGGCCGCCCCCGGCCTGACGGCCCTGAGCGATACCCCGACGGAGATTGGTCAGCCGGCCGCGTACGTCGTCAGGCGCACGGGAGACCTGCGGACCGCTGTGGTGCTGTTGCTGCTGTGCCGTGCCCGGGACGAGGTTCGCCTTGGGCACACGGCGCGGCAGACCGGAGGTGGTGACACCGCCCGCCGCGGGCTGCCGTACGCGCTCCGCCTGCCGGACGAGTTCGTCGTTCGGAGAGGTGCGCCACGAGCCGGTGGTGGACGACGACTGCTGCGGGGCGGGCGTGGGGGCCTGCGCCTGCGGCTGCTGAGGGGCGGCGGCCGGAGCGGACTCCGCCTGCTGCTGCTGTTCCTGCTGGAACCAGTTGGTCTCCAGCGTGTCGTACAGCGGGGTACGGCCGTCACCGGCGTTGCCCGCCGGGGCCGGGGGCAGCGCCCAGTTGTCGGCGGGCGCCTGACGCGCCGGACGCTGCGGGGCGGCGGGCCGCTGCTGCTCGAACTGGCCGGTGTTGCCGACCGGGTTCTGAGCGGGCTGGTTCTGGTTCGGGGCCTGGCGGGCGGGCAGCGCGTGCTGGCCGGTGTTGCCGCCCTGGTACGCGTCGTACCCCTGCTGGACCGGGAACTGGCCGGTGTTCTGCGGGGCCTGCGGAGCCTGCTGGCCCTGCGGTCCGCCGAACAGGTCGGGGCGGGTGTACTCGTCGCCGCCCTGCTGTCGCCCGTAGCCGCCGCCCTGCTGGGCGCCGGGCTGCTGGTACTGGCCCATGTTCTGGGGGTCGTTGGCAGCAGGGCGCTGGAACTGGCCCGTGTGCTGGGCCCCGTTGGCGCCGGGGCGGGCGAACTGCCCGGTGTGCTGCTGCTGGTTGGCCGCGCCGTACAGGTCCTGACGTGGGAAACCGCCGGTGGTGGACGGGTCGTTCGCGTCGATGCGGGGCATCTCCGCGGTGCCGCCCAGGCCGCCACGGTCGTCGATACGCGGCATGCGCGAGGTCTGTGACGCGTCCTGCTCGTCATGGCCGCGCGGCACGTCCAGTGAGGCACGCGACTGCGGGTTCCCGCCCGGGAGTTCGGCACGCGGGCCGCCACGCGCCGGAAGCTGCGGCTGACGCCCCTGCTCGGCACCGGCACCGGCACCCGCACCGCCGCGCTGCTGCTGCTGCGCGGGGCCGCGGCCGCCGAAGGCGTCCTGCTGGGCGCCACCGGCGCCACCGGGGCCCGCGGTGTGCATCCCCTGCGGGGCACCCTGGCCCGCGGGGGCGGGGCGGTTCTGCTGGAAGGCACCGGGACCCTGCGGACCGCGGGCGGCACCGGGGCCACCCTGACCACCCGGACCGCCGGGACGGCCGCCGTTCTGCCCGGCGCCGGGCAGCGCCGCGCGCGGACCCTGGCCCGTGCCGACCTGACCGCGCTGGCCGGGGCCACCGGTCAGGCGTCCGCCCGCCGCCGGGGCACCGCCGAGGGCACCGCCGTTCGCGCCGCCGCCGTTGTTGTTGCGGCGGGCCGCCGCGGCACCGGCCGCGGCCTGCGCGGCGGCGGGACCGCCACCGGAGCCCGCGCCGCCGCCCTTGCCCGGAGCGGGCTTCTTGCCGCCCTGGGCGACATCGACGGGCAGCATGACCAGCGCGGTCGTACCACCGGAGTCGGACGGGCGGAGCTGGATGCGGATGCCGTGGCGCTGCGACAGACGACCGACCACGAACAGACCCATGCGGCGGGAGACCGACACGTCCACGGTGGGCGGCGCGGCGAGGCGCTCGTTGATCGCGGCGAGGTCCTCGGGGGAGAGGCCGATGCCGGTGTCGTGGATCTCGATCAGCACGCGCCCGTCGGGCAGCGCGTGACCGGTGACCTTGACCTTGGTCTGCGGGGAGGAGAACGAGGTGGCGTTCTCCAGCAGCTCGGCGAGGAGGTGCACGAGGTCGTTGACGACGCGGCCGGCGACCTCGGTGCCGGGCACCGACGCCAGCTCGATGCGCTCGTACTGCTCCACCTCGGAGGCGGCGGCGCGGAGCACGTCGACCAGCGGGACCGGGCGGGTCCAGCGGCGGCCGGGCTCCTCACCGGCGAGGACGAGGAGGTTCTCGCCGTTACGGCGCATGCGGGTCGCGAGGTGGTCGAGCTTGAACAGCGAGGACAGCTGGTCCGGGTCGGCCTCGCGGGACTCCAGTTCGGAGATGAGCGAGAGCTGACGCTGGATCAGGCCCTGGGAGCGGCGCGAGAGGTTGGTGAACATCGCGTTGACGTTGCCTCGCAGCAGCGCCTGCTCGGCGGCCAGACGGACCGCCTCGTGGTGCACCTCGTCGAAGGCCGCGGCCACCTGGCCGATCTCGTCCCGCGAGTGCACACCGACCGACTCCACGGACGTGTCCACGTCCTGCGGGTCGGACTCGGAGAGCTGCTTGACCAGCTCGGGCAGCCGGTCCTGGGCGACCCTGGTGGCGGTGTCCTGCAGACGGCGCAGCGAGCGGATCATGGACCGGGCCACGACGAACGCGCCGACCAGCGAGACGCCGAGCACGAGCAGGATCAGCACACCCGAGAGGATCGCCTCCTGCTCGGAGGTCGCCTTCAGCTGACGGGCCTTCTGCTCCATGCTGTCGAGCAGCTCGTGCTCGATCTTCTTCATCTGCTGGATCTTGGTGGAGCTGTCGTCCATCCAGTCCAGGTACGAGCGGGCCGGCTGTCCCGCCAGACCGTCGCGGGAGTCGAAGACCCGCTTGGCGTAGACGTCGGCCGCCTGGATCGTCGGGTTGTTCTCGTCGATGGGCTTGAGGATCTCCTCGGCGCCCTGGCTCGCGTAGACCTTGCGGAAGATGTTGAGCTCGGAGCCCTCGCTGTCGTACGCGGCCTCGCCGTAGAGGCGGTCATTGGTCGACAGGTCGCCCTTGGTGGCGTTGCTGGCGGGCAGGGCGGCCGCGATGACGGCCCGCTGCACCGACGCGTACTCCTTGGCCGTGGAGAACGCGGCCAGGGCGCGGGTGCGCTGGATCATCTCCGGGTTGCTCGACGCCTCGGCCATGTCCTGGGAGAGACCGATGAGCTGGGTGATCAGCCGGTGGTACGACTCGACGGTCTGGGTCGAGTTGCCCTCGGAGGTGTACGCGTCCCGGCGGATCTTGCCGAGCGAGTCGAGCTGGGAGACCAGGCCGACCAGGGTGTCGCGGACGCCCTGGAGGTTGCCGTCCTTGCTCGCCGCGTCGATGTTCTCGGCGGAGTCCTCGAAGGTCTTCTTGGCGTTGTCGGTCTTGTCGCGGAAGCCCTTGACCGTGTAGTCGGACGACTTGAGACCGTGCGCCAGGGGACCGGCGGACTGGTCGCGCTCCTCCTGGAGCGCGTGCGCCAGTTCGGTCGCGCGCTGGGTCATCTCGGTCAGCAGCTTCATGTTGTCGAGCTGCTGGATGTCGTCCATCGAGTCGCCGATGCGCAGACCACCGAGCGTGGTGGCCGCGACCACGGGCAGCGCGAGCAGCGACACCAGACGCGTGGAGATGCGCCAGTTGCGCAGTGCCACCCGGGAGCCGGTGCTGGGCGCGGTCCTCGCGGACTTCGCGGTGGGCGTCGCGGTCATGGCACCGGACGCGCTCGCCGAGGCGGACGAGCCGGGGTGTCCCGCGCGCTCACCGCCGTCGCCGGACGGTGCCTTGCCGGCGCTCTGGGCGTGCTGGTGCGAGGAGCTGCCGGCCATGGGGGCAGTCCCGCCGTGCGGCTTCGGCTCGGCCGAAGCGCTGCCATCCCTCTTGAAACGTCCCTGCACTAGCGTCGCAACCTCTGGACCAGGCGCCCCTCCGGATGAACGGCGGGACACGGTGTCGGCGTCATGAAGGGCGCCCTGAATACGCCCCCCGTGTGGTCTTGAGTGACCGGCGCTGGATTCCCCCCTGTCTCACCGCCACTCGGCGCGGCGTCGCGCCCCCTGCGCCGGCTCGATCCTGCGGCGGTCCGTGGCATTCCAGCACAGTGCCGGATCTCCAACAAGGGACGTACCCCGAGCTGTGACCTACGTGACGGGGTGTGATCCGGGGGTCACTTCAGGTGGAGGTGGATCACCCGTATAGGCGGGCAATTCCGGCGAGTCGATCGCCCGTGCGAGCCGCTCGGGTGGTGTCCCAGTCGCCATGATCAGGAGCGGAATGGTGGGTTCAGGCGACCAATGTCCGTTTCGTTGCAAGGGAACGGGGGTCCGAATTGGTCGCTTTGCGTGTCATGCAGTGAGCAAACTCACACGCTGATCATGAGTGGTTCACGTCCGTGACGGGGATTCGCATGTTTAGCCTGACGCTTTACAGGATGAGCGGCTCTGCCCATTCCCAGCCCATTCCCACCCGACACAAGGCCACAGGACGACAACGGTGAAGACGACGATGATGTTCCAGACGACGGCGAACCCGCGACGCACCACGCTGGCACACCTGACCGACGCCGGTGAACTGCGGGTCGCCGAGCTGCCCGAGCACGCCGCCGACCTCCCCGACCGGACCGCCAACCCCCGGCGCACCATCCTGATGGAGCTCCCGGCCTCCGTCGTGGTCGAGGTCGGCGTCTGACCGCACCAGGCCCGTACGAACGCGGCCCGGCGGACCGTCCATGTGCGACGGTCCACCGGGCCGCGCTCTCGTTTTCCCCCGGAATGCGTGGCCGGACGCCGACCGCGCGAACCGGTTAACCTGGGACGTCAGTACGCCGGATCTCAGTGAGAGGCGCCAGAATCCCGTGCGCATCGCCAGGTTCTCCATCGACGGGAACGTAGCCTTCGGCGCGGTCGAGGGCGACAAGCAGGACGAGCTCGTCCTCGACATCATCAAGGGCATCCCCTTCGCCGACCACGAGCTGTCCGGCACCAAGGTGCCCCTCAGCAAGGTCAGGCTGCTCCCGCCGGTGCTCCCCAACAAGGTCGTGGCCTTCGGCCGCAACTACGCCGAGCACGCCAGGGAACTGGGCAGCGAGGTGCCCGACGTCCCGTTCGCCTTCTTCAAGCCCTCCACCTCGGTGATCGGCCCCGGCGACGAGATCCAGTACCCGCCGTTCACCAAGGAACTGCACTACGAGGCCGAGCTGGCCGTCGTCATCGGCCGCATGTGCCGCGAGGTCCCGCGCGAGCGCGTCAAGGACGTCATCTTCGGCTACACCTGCGCCAACGACGTCACCGCCCGCGACGTGCAGCGCACCGAGAAGCAGTGGGCCCGCGCCAAGGGCTTCGACACGTCCTGCCCGCTCGGCCCCTGGGTCGAGACGGACATCGACCTCGCCCGCGCGAACGACCTCACGGTCCAGCTCACCCTCAACGGCGAACAGCGCCAGCTCGGGCGCACCAGCGAGATGGTCCGCCCCATCGAGGACCTGATCGTCAACATCTCCGAGGCCATGACGCTGCTCCCCGGCGACGTCATCCTCACCGGCACCCCCGCGGGGGTCGGCTCCATGAGCGTCGGCGACGAGGTCGCCGTCACCATCGAAGGCATCGGCACTCTCACCAACAAGGTTGTCAAGCGTGGCTAGCGCAGCAGGCTCCCCCGTACGTGTCCGTTTCTGTCCCTCGCCCACCGGCAACCCCCACGTGGGCCTGGTGCGCACCGCCCTGTTCAACTGGGCGTTCGCCCGCCACCACGAGGGCACCCTGGTCTTCCGGATCGAGGACACCGACGCGGCCCGCGACTCCGAGGAGTCCTACAACCAGCTCCTGGACTCCATGCGCTGGCTCGGCTTCGACTGGGACGAGGGCCCCGAGGTCGGCGGCCCGCACGCGCCGTACCGCCAGTCCGAGCGCATGGACATCTACCAGGACGTCGCGGGCAAGCTCCTGGACGGCGGCTACGCCTACCGCTGCTACTGCTCCCAGGACGAGCTGGACACCCGCCGCGAGGCCGCCCGCGCCGCCGGCAAGCCCTCCGGCTACGACGGCCACTGCCGCGAGCTGAGCGAGGCGCAGGTCGCGGAGTACACGGCCCAGGGCCGCGAGCCGATCGTCCGCTTCCGGATGCCGGACGAGGCGATCACCTTCGACGACCTGGTGCGCGGCGAGATCACCTACCTCCCGGAGAACGTCCCGGACTACGGCATCGTGCGCGCCAACGGCGCCCCGCTGTACACCCTGGTGAACCCGGTCGACGACGCGCTGATGGACATCACCCACGTCCTGCGCGGCGAGGACCTGCTCTCCTCCACCCCGCGCCAGATCGCCCTGTACAAGGCGCTGATGGAGCTGGGCATCGCGAAGCAGATCCCGGCCTTCGGTCACCTGCCGTACGTGATGGGCGAGGGCAACAAGAAGCTCTCCAAGCGCGACCCGCAGGCATCGCTCAACCTCTACCGCGAGCGCGGCTTCCTGCCCGAGGGTCTGCTCAACTACCTCTCCCTGCTGGGCTGGTCGCTCTCGGCGGACCAGGACATCTTCTCCATCGCGGAGATGGTCGCGGCCTTCGAGATCTCGGACGTGAACCCCAACCCGGCGCGCTTCGACCTGAAGAAGTGCGAGGCGATCAACGCCGACCACATCCGCATGCTCGACGTGAAGGACTTCACCGAGCGCTGCGACCCGTGGCTGAAGGCCCCGTTCGCCCCCTGGGCGGCCGAGGACTTCGACGAGGCCAAGTGGCAGGCGATCGCCCCGCACGCCCAGACTCGGCTGAAGGTGCTCTCCGAGATCACCGACAACGTCGACTTCCTGTTCCTGCCCGAGCCGGTCCTCGACGAGGCCGCCTGGGCCAAGGCGATGAAGGAAGGCTCGGACGCGCTCCTGCGCACCGCCCGGGAGAAGCTCGAGGCCGCCGACTGGACCTCGGCCGAATCCCTCAAGGAGGCCGTGCTGGCCGCGGGCGAGGCCCACGGTCTCAAGCTCGGCAAGGCCCAGGCCCCGGTCCGCGTGGCCGTGACCGGCCGCACGGTCGGCCTTCCCCTGTTCGAGTCCCTGGAGGTACTCGGCAAGGAGAAGACGCTGGCCCGTATCGACGCGGCGCTGGCGAAGCTCGCGGCGTAACGAACGCCACACCGCCAGGGGCGGCATCCGGCCACCGGATGCCGCCCCTCGGCGTATCCGTCCGCTGCCGCCGGGCCGCCCGCCCGTTACCGTCGGCCCATGAGCATCCGAGCCGTGGTCTGGGACGTGGACGACACCCTTTTCGACTACACCACCGCCGACCGTGAGGGCATGCGGGCGCACCTCCTGGCGGAGGGCCTGCTCGCCCGGTTCGAGACGCCGGAGCAGGCGCTCAGGGCGTGGCGGTCGGCGACCGAGGCGCACTGGGCGCGGCACGCGGCCGGAGAGGCCACGTTCGAGGGGCAGCGGCTGGACCGGGTGCGGGCCTTCCTGGAAGCGGAACTGACCGACGCCGAAGCCGAAGAATGGTTTCTGCGCTACGTCGCCCACTACCAGGCCGCCTGGCGCGTCTTCCCGGACGTGCTGCCCGCCCTGGACGCTCTCCCGGAGCACCGGCACGCGGTGCTGTCCAACTCCAGCCTGACCGTCCAGGAGCACAAGCTGCGCGCCCTGGGCCTGCGCGACCGGTTCGAGAGCGTGCTGTGCGCCGTGGAGCTGGGCGTCTCCAAACCGGCCGCCGGTGCCTTCCTGGCCGCCTGCGAGGGGCTGGGGCTGCCCCCGCACGAGGTGGCGTACGTCGGCGACCATCCGGAGATCGACGGGCGGGGCGCCGCGGAGGCCGGGATGATGTCCGTGTGGATCGACCGGGGCGGCCCGCACCCGCGGGCGGCCGACGCTGTCCTGGCGCACCGGATCACCACCCTCGCCGAACTTCCGGCGCTGGTCCGCTCGGATACCCGTTTTGGAGCCCCGTCCACCTTCGGGTAATGTTCTTCCTGCGCCGAGGGAAACGGGCCGAAAACCCGGGCCCCAGGCGCATCTGCTAGAACAAGATCCCTTCGCTGGGTTTGCGTTCCAGTGGCCTATGGTGTAATTGGCAGCACGACTGATTCTGGTTCAGTTAGTCTTGGTTCGAGTCCAGGTAGGCCAGCTCGCAGAGCTCATCTGCATCCGCGGATCTCATCCGCGAGGCCCCCGTTGTGTAGCGGCCTAGCACGCCGCCCTCTCAAGGCGGTAGCGCCGGTTCGAATCCGGTCGGGGGTACTGGTTCCGATCACTCGGAATCGCTAGGGCCCCCGTTGTGTAGCGGCCTAGCACGCCGCCCTCTCAAGGCGGTAGCGCCGGTTCGAATCCGGTCGGGGGTACTGACTGGTCTAAACCATCATTGGTCTATGGTGTAATTGGCAGCACGGCTGATTCTGGTTCAGTTAGTCTTGGTTCGAGTCCAGGTAGACCAGCTCGGACCTGCGGAAACGCAGTGTCCAGGCCCCCGTTGTGTAGCGGCCTAGCACGCCGCCCTCTCAAGGCGGTAGCGCCGGTTCGAATCCGGTCGGGGGTACAGAAAGAAGGCTCCTCGCGCAAGCGAGGGGCCTTCGCTGTTTTCCGGGTCCTGTTCCAACAGCCGTACGCCGAAGCCCTGTTGAGGCAGACAGGTCGGGCGGGAGCGGGCCGCGGCGTTGGGGCCCGCTCCCGCCCGAGGGAAGCGTGGAAGCAAGTCGGAAGAGCGCTCAGCCGGAGCGGCGCAGCGCCTCGGACAACCGGCCCGCCGCGTCGATCACCGCCTGGGCGTGCATCCGGCCCGGATGCCGGGTCAGCCGCTCGATCGGTCCGGAGACCGAGACGGCGGCCACCACACGGTTGGACGGCCCCCGCACCGGCGCCGAGACCGAGGCCACGCCCGGCTCCCGCTCGCCGATGGACTGCGCCCAGCCCCGGCGGCGCACCCCGGAGAGCGCCGTCGCCGTGAAGCGCGCGCCCTGCAGACCCCGGTGCAGCCGCTCGGGCTCCTCCCAGGCCATGAGGATCTGCGCCGAGGAGCCCGCCTTCATCGTGAGCGTCGAGCCCACGGGCACCGTGTCCCGCAGTCCGGACAGCCGCTCGGCGGCCGCCACACAGATCCGCATGTCGCCCTGGCGCCGGTAGAGCTGCGCGCTCTCGCCCGTGACGTCCCGCAGATGCGTGAGCACCGGGCCCGCCGTCGCCAGCAGGCGGTCCTCACCGGCCGCCGCGGCCAGCTCCGACAGGCGGGGGCCCAGGATGAACCGGCCCTGCATGTCGCGCGCCACCAGCCGGTGGTGTTCCAGAGCCACGGCCAGCCGATGGGCCGTGGGTCGTGCCAGTCCGGTGGCCCCGACCAGACCCGCGAGGGTGGCCGGACCGGACTCCAGAGCGCTCAGGACAAGGGCCGCCTTGTCCAGAACGCCGACGCCGCTACTGTTGTCCATGCAACGATACTCCCGTCTCACTCTGTGAAACGCAAGTTCAATTTTCTCCGGAACGCGCCACCCTTGAAGCACACGGCGGCCCGCGTACGGCGGGCCCGGTGCCGGACGCCCGTATGCCCCTCAAGATCACGGCGCGGGCGTCGCTTCCTCAGGATCTAGATGCGTCGGCGAGAGCGTGGCCGACCGGAGGGAAAGCGATGGGTAGGACACTCGCGGAGAAGGTCTGGGACGACCATGTCGTCCGGCGCGCCGAGGGCGAGCCCGACCTCCTCTACATCGATCTGCACCTGCTGCACGAGGTGACCAGCCCGCAGGCGTTCGACGGCCTCCGCAAGAGCGGCCGCGCGGTCCGCCGCCTCGACCTCACCATCGCCACCGAGGACCACAACACCCCGACCCTGGACATCGACAAGCCCATCGCCGACCCGGTCTCCCGCGCCCAGCTGGAGACCCTGCGCAGGAACTGCGCCGAGTTCGGCGTCCGGCTGCACCCGCTCGGCGACGTCGAGCAGGGCGTCGTCCACGTGGTCGGCCCGCAGCTGGGCCTCACCCAGCCCGGCACCACCGTGGTCTGCGGCGACTCCCACACCTCCACGCACGGCGCGTTCGGCGCGCTCGCCTTCGGCATCGGCACCTCCCAGGTCGAGCACGTACTGGCCACCCAGACGCTGCCGATGGCCCGCCCGAAGACCATGGCCATCACCGTCGAGGGCGAACTGCCCGAGGGCGTCTCCGCCAAGGACCTGATCCTGGCGATCATCGCCCGCATCGGCACCGGCGGCGGCCAGGGCTACGTCCTGGAGTACCGCGGCTCCGCCATCGAGAAGCTGTCGATGGAGGCGCGGATGACCATCTGCAACATGTCCATCGAGGCCGGTGCCCGCGCGGGCATGATCGCCCCCGACGAGACCACCTTCGCCTACCTCCAGGGCCGCCCGTCCGCCCCCGAGGGCGCCGACTGGGACGCGGCCGTCGCGTACTGGAAGACCCTGCGCACCGACGACGACGCCGTCTTCGACGCCGAGGTCGTCATCGACGCCGCCGAACTCTCCCCGTTCGTCACCTGGGGCACCAACCCCGGCCAGGGAGCGCCGCTTTCGGCGACCGTCCCCGACCCGGCTTCGTACGAAGACGCATCGGAGCGGTACGCCGCCGAAAAGGCCCTGGAGTACATGGGGTTGACCGCCGGGCAGCCGCTGCGGGACATCGCCGTGGACACCGTCTTCGTAGGCTCCTGCACCAACGGCCGCATCGAGGACCTGCGCTCCGTCGCCGAGATCCTGCGGGAGCGCAAAGTCGCCGCGGGCGTACGGATGCTGGTCGTCCCCGGCTCCGCGCGGGTCGGTCTGCAGGCCGTCTCCGAGGGGCTGGACGTGGTCTTCAAGGAGGCCGGCGCCGAATGGCGGTACGCGGGCTGCTCGATGTGCCTGGGCATGAACCCCGACCAGCTCGCGCCGGGGGAGCGCTCCGCCTCCACCTCCAACCGCAACTTCGAGGGCAGGCAGGGCAAGGGCGGCCGCACCCACCTGGTGTCGCCGCAGGTCGCCGCCGCCACCGCCGTCCTCGGCCATCTCGGCTCGCCCGCCGACCTGTCCGACACCCATGTGCCCGCTGGAGTGCGATAACGATGGAAGCCTTCACCACCCACACCGGCCGGGCCGTGCCGCTGCGCCGCAGCAACGTCGACACCGACCAGATCATCCCCGCCCACTGGCTCAAGAAGGTCACCCGCGACGGCTTCGAGGACGGGCTCTTCGAGGCATGGCGCAAGGACGACACCTTCGTCCTCAACCGGCCCGAGCGCCAAGGCGCCACGGTCCTGGTCGCGGGCCCCGACTTCGGCACCGGCTCCTCCCGTGAGCACGCGGTCTGGGCGCTGCAGAACTACGGCTTCAAGGCCGTGATCTCCGCCCGCTTCGCCGACATCTTCCGGGGCAACTCGCTGAAGAACGGGCTGCTCACGGTGGTGCTGGAGCAGAAGATCGTGGACGCGCTCTGGGAGCTGACCGAACGCGACCCCGAGGCCGAGATCACGGTCGACCTGGAAGCCCGCGAGGTGCGCGCCGAGGGCATCACCGCCCCCTTCGAGCTGGACGAGAACTCCCGCTGGCGGCTGCTGAACGGCCTGGACGACATCTCCATCACCCTGCGCGACGAGGACGACATCGCCGCCTACGAGAGCGGCCGCCCGGCACACAAGCCCCGGACGCTGACGAGCTGAGCAACCGCTCGCGACGACAAGGTTTCGGCCACCTCGACGGCCGCCGCGTACCCCCGATCGCCACGATTGGGGGTACGCGCATGTCCGGGCTCGGACGCCTCCGGGCGCCGCCCGCGAGCACGCCAACTCCCCTTCCCAGCAACGAAGTTGCAGGTCCGGGCCTCGCCGTCCGACACCCCCGCCGAGGGCCCCGA
The DNA here is from genome assembly GCF_044903645.1 of Streptomyces sp. NPDC002176. Lineage (NCBI taxonomy): Bacteria > Bacillati > Actinomycetota > Actinomycetes > Kitasatosporales > Streptomycetaceae > Streptomyces > Streptomyces sp. NPDC002176. Next base: position 185,506 of record NZ_JBJDQW010000002.1, on the reverse strand, counting down.
AACGGCGCGCGGAGGCGGCAGTTGCCCCCTGCGCAGGCGACAACTCGCCCCAGATGGCACAATCTGTGCATGGAACACGACGGCCAACTCCAGCTCTATGCGGCAGTCGCGGACCAACTCAAACAAGCGCACGCAATCGTGCGCGCACTGCAAGTCCCGGAGGGCGTACGGATGGCGCTGACCCGGAAGCTGCTGGTCATTACGGCCGCGGCCAAACACGATCTCGCCGGTGCGGCCAGGCGTCTCGAACGATTCATGGCGGACCTCGAAGCGGGCCGGATGCCCGAAGAGGACCACTGAACAGTCCGAGACCGCCGAAACCGATGCGGCACAAGGGTGAGAAGCCCGTTTCGTGTTTGATTTGCGGTATATATCTGCCTAACGTGCGAAAAAGCTTGAACACTTTCGTTCTGGCGAGGTCTCCGAAGGGGAAGACGTGAACAAGGCGCAGCTCGTAGAAGCGATTGCCGACAAGATGGGCGGCCGCCAGCAGGCCGCCGATGCTGTCGACGCGGTCCTGGACGCCATCGTCCGCTCCGTCGTCGCGGGCGACCGGGTCTCGGTCACGGGCTTCGGGTCCTTCGAGAAGGTGGACCGCCCCGCCCGCTACGCCCGTAACCCCCAGACGGGCGAGCGGGTTCGGGTCAAGAAGACCTCGGTCCCGCGCTTCCGCGCCGGTCAGGGTTTCAAGGACCTGGTGAGCGGTTCGAAGAAGCTCCCCCGTGGTGGCGAGGTCTCCGTGAAGAAGGCGCCCAAGGGCAGCCTGACCGGCGGCGCTTCCGCGACGGTGAAGAAGGCCGCGGCCAAGAAGGCCACCAAGGCCGCCGCGAAGAAGACGACCGCCAAGAAGGCGGCTCCGGCCAAGAAGACCACGGCCACCGCCAAGAAGGCCGCGGCGAAGAAGGCCCCCGCCAAGACCACGGCCACCGCCAAGACCGCGGCCGCCAAGAAGACCACGGCGAAGAAGGCCCCCGCGAAGAAGGTCACCGCCAAGAAGGCGCCCGCCAAGAAGTCGACGGCACGCAAGACCACCGCCAAGAAGACCACCGCCCGCTAGCGGCACCAGGTCCACAAGGGCACACACGCGCCGGGCCGGACTCCTCCGAGGAGTCCGGCCCGCGGTGCGTCCACACAGGCGCTCAGCGCCCGTTCAGCGCCTGTTCAGCAGGTCTGTTCAAAAGGTCTGGAGGGTCACCAGCGTGATCCGCAGTCCCTCGCCCCGGCCGTCGGTCTCGATGCGGACCCGCTGACCGGGCCGCAGCAACCGCAGCCCGCCCGCGTCGAACGCGGCCGCGTCGAAGGGCACCGGGGTGCCGTCGTCGAGCAGCACCTGACCGCTGCGGCTCTCGGGGTCGTACGTGTAAGCGGTGGCCTGCATGTCCGCAGCCTACTGCCCGCTACTGCCCGGACAACGGCACCGGAGCGGCCCACCGGGCGCTCGCCGCCGCCGTGTACGGGCCCACGCCCAGCGCCAGCGCGGCCCGCAGATCGTCGCCGGTGTCCACGTCCTGCCGTACCGATTCCACGCTCACCGGCGCCAGTTCCACGGCGCCCGAGGCGCGGTGACGGGCCCGGGAGGCGCCGCCGAAGGCCGGGTTGAGTTCCCGGCCGGGAGCGGCCGCGAGCAGCGTCGTGCCGAACGCCGCGGCGTCCGCCAGGAACGCGCGCGGGAATTCGGCGGCGGCCGCCAGCACCCGGGCCAGTTCGACCGGGCGCAGCGCGGGCAGATCGGCGTTGAGCGCGGCGACGGCCGCCGTCGGCCTGACCGCGCGCACCGCCGAGGCCCCGTGCGCCAGCGCGGCGTTCAGGCCGCCACCCGGCTCGTCCGGCACGATCCGCGCGCCCAGCGCGGCCAGCGCCCGCCCGGCCACCGGGTCGTCCGTGACGACCGCCACATCCGCGACCTCGAGGCACTCCAGCGCGGCGGCCACCGTGTCCTGCGCGAACGCCAGCACCAGCCCCGGCCGCGCCCCGTCCGCGACGGCGTCCGCGAGCCTGCTTTTCGCCCGCGCCAAGGGCTTCAGGGGGATGACCAAGCTCCACTGCACCGGCGTACCGTCCCTCTCTGCTCGCGCTCATTGTCACCCGCTCCCACCAGGCTTCCCGAGTCGCCCCGGGGTGTGGGGGAATGCTGTGAAGGGCCGTCCGGGGGCGGTCGCCGCCAACATGCGGGCGTACGGTGTTCTCGACAGACCGGCGGCCCGGAGTCACACTTGTGCGGCCCCCGGCCGAGGTGACGGCCCTCAGAGGCCATGGAGGAAGGTGTCCGCGTGTCCCGCCGCAGAATCGGCTTCTGGTACCGCTTGGCCGCGGTGATCTGCAAACCGCCGCTGGCGGTTCTGATCAAGCGGGACTGGCGAGGAATGGAGCACATTCCGGCCGACGGCGGATTTATCACCGCGGTGAACCACAATTCCCACGTGGACCCCTTCGCGTACGCGCACTATCAGTACAACACCGGACGCGTTCCGCGATTCCTGGCGAAGAGCGGCCTTTTCAAGAAGGGATTCGTCGGCGCCGTGATGCGCGGTACCGGACAGATCCCCGTCTACCGCGAGAGCACCGACGCGCTCAGCGCTTTCCGTGCCGCGATCGACGCGGTGAACGGCGGTGAGTGCGTCGCCTTCTACCCCGAGGGCACCCTGACCCGCGACCCCGACGGCTGGCCCATGACCGCCAAGACCGGTGCCGCCCGCGTGGCCCTGGAGACCCGGTGCCCGGTCGTCCCGGTCGCCCAGTGGGGCGTCAACGAACTCCTGCCGCCCTACGCGAAGAAGCCCCGTCTCCTCCCGCGCAAGACCCACCACGTCCTGGCCGGGCCGCCGGTGGACCTCTCCCCGTTCTACGGCAAGGAGATGACCGCCGACGTCCTCCGGGAGGCCAGCGCGGTCATCATGGCGGCCATCACCCGCCAGCTGGAGGAGATCCGCGGCGAGAAGGCGCCCGCCGTGCCCTACGACCCGCGCCGCGAGCGGATCGAGCAGCGCCGCCGCACCCGCGCCCAGTCCGGCGAGGTCACCCGGTCCGGCCACTCCGTCCGGTCCGGCGAGGTTCCGGGCCAGGACACCGTGCCCGCGCCCGCCGCCGAGGTCACGCCCACCGCCACCGAAGGGGGAAGCGGCAAGTGAGCACGCCTGTCCGGGTCGCCGTCATGGGGACCGGCTCCTGGGGCACCGCGTTCGCCGTGGTCCTCGCCGACGCGGGCTGCGAGGTCACCCTGTGGGCCCGGCGCGCCGAAGTCGCCGAAGCGGTCAACTCCACGCGGACCAACCCCGGCTACCTGCCCGGCGTCGAGCTCCCGCCGGGCGTGCGCGCCACCTCCGACGCCGCCGAGGCGCTGGGGGACGCCGACTTCGTCGTCCTGGCCATCCCCTCCCAGACGCTGCGCGCCAACCTTGCCGACTGGGCCCCGCTGCTCGCTCCGCACTCCGTGCTCGTCTCCCTGATGAAGGGCGTCGAACTCGGCTCCGCCATGCGGATGAGCGAGGTCATCGAGGACGTCGCCAAGGTCGGCCCCGAGCGGATCGCCGTGGTCACCGGGCCCAACCTGGCGCGGGAGATCGCCGCCCGGATGCCCGCCGCCGCCGTGGTCGCCTGCACCGACGAGGAGGTCGCCCGGCGGCTCCAGGCGGCCTGCCACACCCCGTACTTCCGGCCGTACACCAACACCGACGTCATCGGCTGCGAACTCGGCGGCGCGGTCAAGAACGTCATCGGCCTCGCCGTCGGCATCGCGGACGGCATGGGACTCGGCGACAACGCCAAGGGTTCGCTCATCACGCGCGGCCTCGCCGAGACCACCCGGCTCGGCATGGCGCTCGGCGCCGACCCGCTGACCTTCTCCGGCCTCGCCGGACTCGGGGACCTGGTGGCGACCTGCTCCTCGCCGCTGTCCCGCAACCACACCTTCGGCACCAACCTCGGCAAGGGCATGACGCTCCAGGAGACCATCGCGGTCACCAAGCAGACCGCCGAGGGCGTCAAGTCCAGCGAGTCCGTGCTGGATCTGGCCCGCAGGCACGGCGTCGACATGCCGATCACCGAGACGGTCGTCGGCATCGTGCACGACGCGAAGCCGCCCGTGGTCGCCCTCAAGGAGCTGATGTCGCGCAGCGCGAAGCCCGAGCGACGCTGAGCGAACCCGCCGGGTCGACGCTGTCCGGGGGCCCTACCAACGGGTACTCTAAACCCGATATGAGCACCGAGAACCTCCCCCAGAGCCCTGCGGCGCAGCCCCGCAAGCCGCGTGTGGCCGTCGTGTTCGGCGGCCGTTCCTCCGAACACGGGATCTCCACGGTCACCGCGGGTGCCGTCCTGGGCGCCATCGACCGGACCACGTACGACGTCCTGCCGATCGGCATCACCCGTGACGGCCGCTGGGTGCTGACGGCCGACGAGCCGGAGCGGATGGCGATCACCGACCGCCGCACCCCGGAGGTGCTGGACGTGGCGGAGTCCACCGAGGGCGGAGTGGTGCTCCCGGTCGACCCGGCCAACCGCGAGGTCGTCTACAGCGAGCCCGGCGCGGTGCCCAAGGCGCTCGGTGAGGTCGACGTCGTCTTCCCGGTGCTGCACGGCCCCTTCGGGGAGGACGGCACCCTCCAGGGTCTGCTGGAGCTGTCCGGTGTGCCCTACGTCGGCTCGGGTGTGCTCGCCTCGGCCGTCGGCCAGGACAAGGACTACATGAAGCGGGTGTTCACCTCCTTCGGGCTCAAGGTCGGCCCGTACCTGGTGATCCGGCCCCGTGAGTGGCAGCGGGACGAGTCCGCCGCCCGCAAGCGGATCGTGGACTTCGCCGGTGAGCACGGCTGGCCGCTGTTCGTGAAGCCCGCCCGCGCGGGCTCCTCCATCGGCATCACCAAGGTCGACGGCCTGGCCGGGCTCGACGAGGCCATCGCCGAGGCCCAGCGCCACGACCCGAAGATCATCGTGGAGGCCGCGCTGACCGGCCGCGAGCTCGAGTGCGGTGTCCTGGAGTTCGAGGACGGCCCGCGCGCCTCCGTACCGGCCGAGATCCCGCCGCCCAGCGCGCACGCGTACTACGACTTCGACGCCAAGTACATCGACTCCACGCCCGGTGTCGTCCCGGCCCCGCTCACCGACGAGCAGACCGCGGAACTCCAGCGGCTCGCCATCGAGGCGTTCGAGGCCGCGTCCTGCGAGGGCCTGGTCCGCGCGGACTTCTTCCTCACCGACGACGGCGAGTTCGTCATCAACGAGATCAACACGCTGCCCGGCTTCACCCCCATCTCGATGTACCCGAAGATGTGGGAGGCGTCCGGCGTCGGCTACGCGGAGCTGGTGGACCGCCTGATCCAGGCGGCGCTGCGCCGCCCGACCGGGCTGCGCTAGTACGGCGCGTCATCACCGCATGGAGGCGATCCCCTCGGGGATCGCCTTCTTCACGGCCGGGGCCAGGTCGACCAGCACCGCCGTCGAGTCGTCCGGGCCGGACAGCTCCTTCGGCAGCGTCACCTCCACGTAGGCGCGGCGGTTCGCGGTGGTGAAGCGCGACGAACCGTCGTCCCGCTTCTCCATCAGCCAGTCCACGCCGTCGACCCCACCGGCCAGCGCGTCGGGGTCGTGGCCCTGGGCGACCTCGGGGTCGGTCATCTTCGGCGGCCGGACCACCCCGCAGCGCAGTATGATCGCCGGGCCCGACCAGCCCGCCGTGTAGCGGGAAGCGGGCCGGGGGTCGTCGCGGTGCCGGCCGTCCACCTTCTCGGGCAGCGCCTCGTCCAGACGCAGGCACAGGGGGGCGGTGCGCGCGTCGGGGCGGGGAGCCGCGACCGCGGCGCCGTCGTCCGCCGTGGAACAGCCCGCGACCGCGATCAGCAGCGCGGGCGCGAGCAGGCCGAGGGACCGGTGACGGAAGAAGTTCACCGGCCAAGGGTAGACGGGGGCTACAGATGCACGACCGGGCAGGTCAGGGTGCGTGTGATGCCGTCCACTTGCTGGACCTTGGCGACCACCATGCGACCCAGTTCGTCGACGGTGTCGGCCTGGGCGCGCACGATGACGTCATAGGGTCCCGTCACGTCCTCGGCCTGGATCACACCAGGGATCTTGCCGATCGTCTCGGCGACGGTCGACGCCTTGCCGACCTCGGTCTGGATCAGGATGTACGCCTGTACCACGGAACCTCCAGGGCGGCCACGAGGATCATGTGGGGAAGAGGAACGCCACGGTATCGCGTCGCCGCTCTCCAAGGGGAGACCCTGGGGAACGGCGGACGCGTGCCGGGGTGCGGGCACGACGGAAGTTGACGGTCACCTCGACCGTATCGGGGACACTGATGACGCGCGACCGGGCACGGGACAGGTACAGAAGGGGCTTGAGGCCATGAAGGGCACAGTGGGTGAGCTTGGTGAGTTCGGGCTCATCCGGGAGCTGACCTCCCGTCTCACCACCACCCCGGCGGTCCGGGTCGGCCCCGGTGACGACGCCGCCGTGGTCGCCGCCCCGGACCGCCGGGTGGTGGCGAGCACCGACATCCTGCTGGAGGGCCGGCACTTCCGCCGCGACTGGTCCACGGCCTACGACGTGGGCCGCAAGGCCGCCGCCCAGAACCTGGCGGACATCGCCGCGATGGGCGCCGTGCCCACCGCGCTGCTGCTCGGCCTGGTCGTCCCGGCCGAACTCCCGGTGACCTGGCCCACCGAGCTGATGGACGGCCTGCGCGACGAGTGCCAGGTCGCGGGCGCCTCCGTGGTCGGCGGGGACGTCGTACGCGGCGACACGATCATGGTGTCGATCACCGCGCTCGGCGACCTGCGCAACCAGGAGCCGGTGACCCGCGCGGGCGCGCAGCCCGGCGACCTGGTCGCCGTCACGGGCTGGCTGGGCTGGTCCGCCGCCGGGTTCGCGGTGCTGTCGCGGGGCTTCCGCTCGCCGCGCGCCTTCGTGGAGGCCCACCGCCGCCCCGAGCCGCCGTACCACGCGGGTCCGGCGGCCGCCGCGCTCGGCGCGACCGCGATGTGCGACGTCAGCGACGGGCTGATCGCGGACCTCGGGCACATCGCGGAGGCCAGCAAGGTCCGGATCGACATCCGCTCCGGCGCCATCGACATCCCCACCCAGATGAACGACATCGGCCAGGCGGTCGGGGTGGACCCGCTGCAGTGGGTGCTGACCGGGGGAGAGGACCACGCGATCGTGGCCACCTTCCCGCCCGACACCAAACTCCCGGCCCGCTGGAAGGTCATCGGCGAGGTCCTCAACCCCTCGGCGCTGCCCCAGGTGACCGTGGACGGGGCGCCCTGGACCGCCACCGGCGGCTGGGACCACTTCGGGGGCCCTGAGTGAGGCCCGGCGTGAGGCCCGGAGCGAGGCCCGCCGGGCAGGCGCCGCCGCGCGTCCTCACGGTGGCCGGTTCGGACTCCGGCGGCGGAGCGGGCATCCAGGCCGACCTGAAGACGATGCTGGCGCTCGGCGTGCACGGGATGAGCGTGATCACGGCCGTGACCGCGCAGAACTCCCTGGGCGTGCAGGGCGCCTGGGAGCTGCCGGTGGAGGCCGTGCGGGCGCAGTACCGCAGCGTGGTGGACGACATCGGCGTCCAGGCCGTGAAGACCGGCATGCTGGCCTCGGCGGAACTGGTCGAGGCGGTCGCGGAGTTGGTCTCCACCGCGGACGCGCCCGTCGTGGTGGACCCGGTGGGCGTCTCCAAGCACGGCGACCCGCTGCTCGCCGCCTCCGCCCTGGACTCGGTGCGCACCCGGCTGCTCCCGGTGGCGACCGTGGCCACCCCGAACCTGGACGAAGTGGCCCAACTCACAGGATTCCGGGTCACTTCGGAGGACGAGCTGCGCCCGGCGGCGGAGGCCGTACTGGCCTACGGACCCCAGTGGGTGCTGATCAAGGGCGGCCATCTCACCGGGGAGGCCGTCGATCTGCTCACGGACGGCGACCAGGAGTTCCGGCTGCGCGCCCCGCGTCACGACAACCGGCACACCCACGGCACCGGCTGCACCCTGGCCTCCGCCATCGCCTCGGGGCTGGCGAAGGGCCTGCCCGTACCGGAGGCCGTCACGGCGGCCAAGGAGTACGTCACCGGGGCGATCGCCCATGGCTTCGCGCTCGGCGCCGGGATCGGCCCCGTGGACCACGGCTGGCGCTTCTAGGAAGCGGGACGGCAACGCGAAGAGCCGGTCCACACGAGGTGGACCGGCTCTTCACAGCAACCGACTATGGCCGCGCGCTTAGCGGTGCGTCAGCGCGAGACCTTGCCGGCCTTGATGCACGAGGTGCAAGCGTTCACGCGCTTCGGCGTCCCGCCGACCACAGTACGAACGCGCTGGATGTTCGGGTTCCAGCGACGGGGCGTACGGCGGTGCGAGTGCGAGATGTTGTTGCCGAAGCCCGGCCCCTTGCCACAGACGTCGCAGTTGGCAGCCACGGGTCACTCCAAAGACTTCAGATGCACTTACGGTGGATCCCGGCATGCCGGGATCGAGATCAGGAGACCTGAGATCTTGAGTGGCGCTGCCAGGGGGAATGGCCCGATCGGGATCGGGCAACCGGAGCAGCATACAACGACTGCTTCGGTACAACGAAACTACCATGGCGGCCCGGCACCCCGTGCCCGGCCCTCCCGCGGTGGACACCGTCCCACGGTCTACGCTGCGTCCCACGTCCAGCCACAGGGAGGCGCAGGTGGCGCAGGTGCCGCAGACATTCCTCGATGCTCTCGCGGTGCGGTCCTGGTGCGCTCTGGCGCTGCGGGCGCTGGGTCTCGCACGCGAGGAGATCGACGCGATCAACGTCTATCCCGTCGCCGACGGGGACACCGGCACCAACCTCTATCTGACTGTGGAATCGGCCGCCGCCGCCGTGGAGGCCGTCTTCGCCGGGTACGAGCCGGACGACGCGGCCGGGACGGCCCGGGGAGGCCACGGACCCGCTCTCGCCGACGCCCTGCGCGCGATGGCCCACGGCGCGCTGATCGGCGCCCGCGGCAACTCCGGCACGATCCTCGCCCAACTGCTGCGCGGCATGGCCCAGGTGCTCGCCGCCCCCGAGGCGAGTGACGCGCCTCACGCCGACGGCGACGCCCTGCGCCTCGCCCTGCGCCGGGCCGCCGACGCCGCCCGCGAGGCCGTCGCCCACCCCGTCGAGGGCACCGTGCTCACCGTCGCGTCGGCCGCCGCCGACGCGGCCGACGCAGCCGAGGGCGACTGCGGGACCGTCGCGCTGGCCGCCTACGAGGGAGCGCGGGCCGCCCTGGCCGCCACCCCGCGGCAACTGGCCGTGCTCGGCCGCGCCCGGGTCGTGGACGCGGGCGGACGCGGCCTGGTGACTGTGCTGGCCGCCCTGGTGGAGGCGCTCACCGGGGACGCGGTGCCCGAGGAGACGTACACCGGGTCCGCCGAGGCCGAGAGCTGCCCAGAAGCCCCGGAGCACGCGGGGGAGGGCGGCCCCGCCTACGAGGTGATCTACCTCCTGGAGGCCGACGACACGGCCGTCACCCGGCTCCGGGAACGGCTCGACGCCCTCGGTGACTCCCTCGTCGTGGTGGGCGGCGACGGACTGTGGAACGTCCATGTGCACGTCGACGACGCCGGAGCCGCCGTGGAGGCGGGCATCGAGGCCGGGCGCCCGTACCGCGTCCGGATCACCCACTTCGCCGCCGACGACGTCCACGCGGGCGGGGAGCGGCCGCCGCGCGAGCGGGCGCAGCGGGCCGTCGTCGCCGTCGTGCCCGGCGAGGGGCTGGCCGGGCTGTACGCCGAGGCGGGCGCCACCACCGTGCTCGCCCGCCCCGGTGAGCCGCCCGCCAGCGGGGAGCTGGCCCAGGCCCTCCGGCGCGCGCACGCCCGCGAGGTCGTCCTGCTGCCCAACGACGCCGAACTGCGGCACACGGCGGCGGTGGCCGCCGAGCAGGCCCGCGCCGAGGGCGTCCGGGTCGCGCTGATCCCGACCCGCTCGGCGGTCCAGGGCATCGCCGCGCTCGCCGTGCACGCGCCGGACCGGCGGTTCGACGAGGACGTGGTCCAGATGACCTCGGCCGCGGGCGCCACCCGGTACGCCGAGGTCCTCGTCGCCGAGCGCCAGTCCTGGACCACGGCCGGGATCTGCCAGGCCGGGGACGTCCTGGGGCTGATCGACGGCGATGTCGCCGTGATCGGCCCGGACCTCACCGGCACCGCCGAGACCGTGCTCGACCGCATGCTCCAGGCGGGCGGCGAACTGGTCACCCTGGTCGTCGGCGACGACGCCCCCGAGACGGTCGCCGACCGCCTCGAAGCCCGCGTCCGCGAGTCCTACCTCGCCGTCGACACCGTGGTCTACCGGGGCGGCCGACAGGGCGCGCTGCTGCTCATCGGCGTGGAGTGAGCGGGGTACGGGGCCCGGGTCACTCCCCGTCCAACAGGCGGGCCGCCGTCGCACGCCGGACGCGGACGGTGTCGTCCGCGTCGTCGGCGCCCTCGTAGGCGGCGAGCACGGCACGCGCGCGTGCCCGCGCCTCGGCCGTCCGGCCCAGCTCGGCGTCCAGCGCGGCGGCGGCCAGTTCGGCGCCGGTACGGCCGTGCAGACCGTCCGCGCCGAGGGTGGCGAACAGCTCGGCCGACCGCTCCAGCTCCGCCAGCGCCTCCTCGCGCTCCCGCGCCACCGTGGCCAGCAGCTCACCGAACTGGCGGTGCGTGTGCGCGAGTTCGGTGGTCAGCCGGGCCCGCTCCAGCGGGTCGTCCGCCTCCGCCAGCGCCTTCCCGCACACCTCCACGGCCCGCGCCATCAGCGCCCGCGCCCCCGGCATCCCCGCCGCCAGCCGGGGCGCCAGCCAGGCGCGGGCCCGCAGCGCGCGCACGGTGAAGTACGGGTTGCCCAGCGCCTCCCACAGCTCGCCCGCGCGCACATAGGCGCGGTCCGCCTCCGCCGGGAGATCCGCCTCGGCCAGGGACTCGCCCGCCAGATGCGCCAGCGTCGCGTGGTCCTGCTGCTCCGGCCACCGCTCGGCCATACCGGCCGCCAGCAGCCGGTGCTCGGCCGCCGCCCGGTGCTCGCCCAGCTCGCTCAGACAGTCCCCGAGCCACCAGCGGGTCTGCACCAGCGCGCCGTCCCCGTGCACCTCGGCCGACAGCTCTGCGAGCGCCGACTCCAGCACCTCGGCGGCCTCCGTCCAGCGCCCCTGGCGCAGCAGCAGCCCGCCCAGCAGATGCCGGGCCCACGCGCCGAAGGTGCCGCTCTCGCCCGCCGCGTCGGCCCAGTGCGCGGCCTGGAGAGCGTGCCCGGCCGCCTCCTCGGTGCCGTCCCGCGCCCCGATCAGCTCGGCCAGCTGGAGATGCAGCTGGGCCCGCCCGGTCGGCTCCAGATACGCCCCGCCGTGTTCCAACGCCGACCGCAGCGCCCGCTCGGCCTCGGCGGGCTCCCCGAGATGCTGGGACAGCGCCCCCACCCGCGCCTCGTACTCCACCGCGAACCAGGGCAGCCCCGCACCCGTGTACTCGGCCGCCGCCCGCCGGAACAGGTCGGCCGCGCGTGACAGGTCGCCGCCCAGCTCGGCCAGCTCCGCCAGCATGGCCCGCGCCTCGGCCCCGCGCGCCACCAACCGCACATCGTCCCCGGTACGGCCGCCGACGAACGCCAGCACCTCCCGCGCGGCCCGCTCCGCCTCCTCGGCGGGGGCGCCCTCGTGCACGCACCGCATCAGCACCCGCGCCCGGCTGATCAGCACCCCCGCCGTCTGCCGGGGGCCGGTCGCCTCCTCCGCGTACCGCGCGAGCACCTCGTCGTACAGGGCGTCGACCGTCTTGCGCGCCGCCTCCGTGTCGCCGGTCAGGGCGCGTACGTACGCTCCACGCGCGCGTGCCGCCAGGGCCTCACCGTGATCGCCCGCCTCCGCGTAGAGGGCGGCGGCCTCCTCGAAGAGCGGGATGCCGTCGGGGCCCCGGACCATCGCCTCGTTGTCGGCCAGCTCGGCACGCGCGCGTGCGTCGAGTCCGGCGCCGTCGGCGGCCCGCGCGAGGGCCGCCCATGCCTGCGGGGCGTCCGGCTGGAGGGTCTCCGAGAGCCGCCGCGCCCGCGCCAGCAGCTCGGGCACCTCCGGCTCCTCCTCCGGGACCTCCTCGGGCGCGGGGGGCGGGGCCGGAGCCGTCCGTACGCCCAGCGGCAGGCGCTCCACCAGCGGCTTCGCCGCCATCGTGGCGCGGGTCAGGTCACCGATGTGCGAGCTGCCATTGCGCGCGTCGAACCGCGCGGCCAGCTCCAGCGCCTCCACGCGCGCGTGCTCGGCCAGCTCCCGCGCGGTCCACGTCCGCCCGGCCGGACCCGGCACCTCCCGGGCGCCCAGACCGAGCGCGGTCAGCCGGTCCATCAGCAGCGTCACCACGGCCAGGAACTCCAGCAGGCTGCGGGGATGCCCGGTGTCCGTGAAGTACGCGGGACGCTCCGCCAACAGCTCCAGAGCGCGTGCCTCGTTCCCGCTCAGCGCGCAGAACTCCACATGGGCGGCGTACGCGTCCCGCATGCTCTCCACCGGCCGCACCAGCCGGATGCCCCGCAGATGGTGGGCGCGGGCCTCCTCCACCCGGCCCAGCCGCAGCAGCGGCACCAGCGAGCGGGCAAGCACCCCGTGCGGCTCGTGCGCACAGGCGAACTCGCCCTCCAGCACCGGCGCCCACAGCTCCAGCGCCTCCGCGTCCCGGCCCGACCGCACCTGCCAGCCGCCCTGCCCGTGCAGCTCGCAGGCGTGGCAGTCGGCCATGTCGTCCCGGTCGGCGGCCAGCCACGCGCTGTACGCCCGCTCCGCCCGCGCCCGGTCCCCGATGTGCGAGGCGATGTCGAACTCGGCCGCGCGCACGGCCCGTTCGGAGTACCCGGCGACCCGGTAGCGGCGCTCCATCTCGCCGAGCCAGTTCTCCACCGACGCCAGCGGGATGTGCGGCTGGCCCAGCATGCCCGCGGTCATCCACTTGAACGTCCAGTGCAGCGCGTGCGCCTCGTACGCGTCGAAGTCCTCCGGACGCTCGTCCCACATCCGCAGCAGCCGCGCGAACGGGACGAACACCCGGTCCTTCTCCGAGCTGTAGTTGTAGACCTTCACCTGATGGCCGAGCGCCTCGATCACCGCGAGCGGGATGTCCAACTTCTCGGCCTCCGTGAGGAGTTCCTCCGCACGCGCGTTGCGTGCCGGGCCCTCCGGCCGCTCCGCGTTCTCCGCCATGGCCTGCCGCAGCGCCTCGAAGTCCATGATCCTGCTCATCGTCCCTCGTCCTCTTGGAGCGTCGCCCGGTCCAGCAGTCCGGCGAACGCCCGGTTCACCAACGCCGAGTCGGCCGGTCGCAGCGGGCGGTGCGCCAGCAGCAGCGCCTGCCCGTACAGCGCCTCGGCCGCCGTGCCCGTCAGCTCCGGGTCGGTCAGCGAACCGACGCGCCGGATCAGCGGGTTGAGATGGTTCAGCACCAGCCGGGCGCGGGGCGCGGTACCGCGCAGCGAGCCCAGGATGCCCGCCCACAGGTCGTCCGCCCGCTCCTCCGCGTCCGCCCGCGCCCGCTCGTGCCGCGCCGACCGGTCGTCCAGATGCAGCGCGGGCACCGACACCGGGTGGAACGCCCGCAGCACCACATCGCAGTCCAGCGGATCGAGCCGGGCCCGCGCGGCCGCCAGGAAGCCGGACAGCGCCAGCTCCGCCGCCGGGTCCACCGAGTCCAGATGGGCGGTCACCGTGTCCGCGTCCAGCTCCGCGACCACCGTGCCCGGCCGCACCGACGGCAGCGCCTCCAGCAGCTCGCTGTCGTAGGTGTAGCCCCCGTTCACCACCCCGACGCCCTGCGCGGCGGCGATCGGCGCGACCTGCCGGAACTCCTCGACGCTGCGGGTGAAGTGCACCATCGGGTGCCGCCGTGCGAACTCCTCCAGCGACAGCTGCCCGTCACTGGTCTCGAACGGCAGCCACGGCAGCATGACCTTGAGCATCTCGCCGTCGTGCCGGGCCAGCGCCCGCACCCCGAGATGGTGCACGGCCAGGAACGCCGCCAGCCGCTCCGGGTCACCCGCCGCGAGCCCCGTCAGCCAGTCCCGCACCCGCTCGCCGAGCGCCTCGCGCACCCCGGCCAGCGTCTCGTCCTCGTACAGCGCCTCGCGCGACGCGGTGGGCCGCAGCGTGTCCGTGTCCAGCACGCAGCGCACGAAGAACGCCCAGTCGGGCAGCAGCTGTTCGGCCCGCTCGGTGAGCAGCATGCCCTTGAGATGCACCCGGTGGGTGGCCCGCTGCGCCGGGCTCACCGCCGCGGGGAGCACGTACGCCACCCCGCGCACCCCGGCCAGCGGGACGTCCAGGGGGATCGCGTCCAGCGGGGTGAAGCCGAACAGCTCCCGGCAGTGCGCCTCCAGCGCCGCCCGCCGCTCCACCGGGCTCGGCCAGGGGCGGTCCCAGGGCGCCGGGAGATCCGTGACCGGCTCGTCGTCGACCCGCACGTCGTACGGCAGCAGCGAACCGAAGTCCCGCGCCAGGGTGCGCACCCGCGCCGGTGCCAGCCACTCGCCCGCACCCGCCCGCGCCACCAGGTGCACGGTCGTGCCCGGCTCCGGCCGCGCCGAGTCGGGGAGGGTGCGCACGGTGTACGAGCCGTCGTCGGCGGCCGTCCACTCCACGGGCGGGGCGTCAGGCGTACGGGCGCTGCGGCTGACCACGCGGATGCGCTCGGCGACCACGAAACAGGCCAGCAGACCGATGCCGAACCGGCCCAGGAACCCGGAGCGGGTCTCCTCCAGGCCCTCCGCCCGCTTCGAACTGCGGCCGATGGTCGCCAGCAGGGTGTGCACGTCCGACTCGGTGAGCCCGATGCCGCTGTCCTCCACCCGGAGCCCGCCGCGCCCGTCCGGGAAGAGCCGCACCCGCGCCGGGGCGCCGGGCTCCTCGGCCCGCCGGGCGGTGACGGCGTCCACGGCGTTCTGGAGCAGCTCGCGCAGATAGACCTTGGGACTGGAGTAGAGGTGCTGGGAGAGCAGGTCCACCAGACCACGCAGGTCGACCTGGAAGGTGTGCGGGGATGACTGAGGGTTCTGGGAGTCCATCGTCACGGCGCCGGTGGGGGGAGCTTCGCGCGGCGCGGGGTCGGGCGGTCGGGTGCCGTGGGGGCGGTGACCGCGGGGGATGGCTTAAGGCGCGTCATCCTAGGCCCGAAGGCCCGAGCTGACCAGGTACTTCGGGGATCTCGCCGGGACCGGGCGGAGCCACCTGTACGGCGATGTCGGTGGTGTGGTGTGCAATGGATCTCGTGCCCGCACTGCGAGAACCCCTGAAGAAGGTGCTCGGTCCCGCCACCGCGAAGGTGATGGCCGAGAACCTCGGCCTGCACACCGTCGGCGACCTCCTGCACCACTACCCCCGCAGATACGAGGAGCGCGGCCAGCTCACCCACCTCGCCGACCTCCCCATGGACGAACACGTCACCGTGGTCGCCCAGGTCGCCGACGCCCGGCTGCACACCTTCGCCTCCTCCCGCGCCCCGCGCGGCAAGGGCCAGCGGCTCGAGGTCACCATCACCGACGGCAGCGGCCGCCTCCAGCTGGTCTTCTTCGGCAACGGCGTGCACAAACCGCACAAGGAACTGCTGCCGGGCACCCGCGCGATGTTCTCCGGCAAGGTCTCCGTCTTCAACCACCGCCTCCAACTCGCCCACCCGGCGTACGAATTGCTGGACAAGGATGCCGAGGACGGCGACGAGGCCGTGGAGAGCTGGGCGGGCTCCCTCATCCCGATCTACCCCGCCACCGCCAAGCTGGAGTCCTGGAAGATCGGCAAGGCGGTGCAGACCGTGCTGCCCAGCGTCCAGGAGGCCGTCGACCCGCTCCCCGAGTCACTGCGCGAGGGCCGTGGCCTGGTCGAACTGCCCGAGGCCCTGGTCAAGATCCACCGCCCTGCCACCAAGGCCGACATCGCCGACGCCCGCGCCCGCCTCAAGTGGGACGAGGCGTTCGTCCTCCAAGTCGCCCTCGCCCGCCGCCGCTACGCCGACACCCAACTCCCCGCCGTCCCCCGCCGCCCCCTGCCCGACGGCCTCCTCACCACCTTCGACGCCCGCCTCCCCTTCACCCTCACCGACGGCCAGCAACGCGTCTCCGCCGAAATCTTCACCGACCTCGCCACCGCCCACCCGATGCACCGCCTGCTCCAGGGGGAGGTGGGGTCGGGCAAGACAATGGTGGCCCTGCGCGCCATGCTCGCCGTGGTCGACGCCGGGGGACAGGCGGCCATGCTGGCGCCCACCGAGGTGCTCGCCCAGCAGCACCACCGGTCGATCACCGAGATGATGGGGGAGCTGGCCGAGGGCGGCATGCTGGGCGGGTCCGAGCACGGGACCAAGGTGGTGCTGCTGACCGGGTCGATGGGGGCGGCCGCGCGCAGGCAGGCGCTGCTGGACATCGTCACCGGTGAGGCGGGGATCGTCATCGGCACCCACGCGCTCATCGAGGACAAGGTCCAGTTCCACGACCTCGGCCTGGTCGTCGTGGACGAACAGCACCGCTTCGGCGTGGAGCAGCGCGACGCCTTGCGCGGCAAGGGCAAACAGCCCCCGCACCTGCTCGTCATGACGGCCACCCCGATCCCGCGCACGGTCGCGATGACGGTCTTCGGCGACCTGGAGACCTCGGTCCTGGACCAGCTCCCGGCGGGCCGCTCCCCGATCGCCACCCATGTCGTCCCGGCCGCCGACAAGCCCCACTTCCTCGCCCGCGCCTGGGAACGCGTCCGCGAGGAGGCCGAGAACGGCCACCAGGCGTACGTCGTCTGCCCCCGCATCGGCGACGAGGACGAGAGCGCCGCCGAGAAGAAGGCCACCGAGGGCGACAAACGCCCCCCGCTGGCCGTGCTCGACATCGCCGACCAGCTCGCCCGGGGCCCGCTCCAGGGCCTCAAGGTCGAGGTGCTGCACGGCAGGATGCACCCCGACGACAAGGACGCCGTGATGCGCCGCTTCGCCGCCGGGGAGACGGACGTCCTCGTCGCCACCACCGTCATCGAGGTCGGCGTCAACGTCCCCAACGCCACCGCGATGGTCATCATGGACGCCGACCGCTTCGGCGTCTCCCAGCTCCACCAGCTGCGCGGCCGCGTCGGCCGAGGCTCGGCCCCCGGCCTCTGTCTCCTGGTCAGCGAGATGCCCGAGGCCAGCCCCGCCCGCCAGCGCCTGGGCGCGGTCGCCTCCACTCTCGACGGCTTCGAACTCTCCCGCATCGACCTCGAACAACGTCGCGAGGGCGACGTCCTCGGCCAGGCCCAGTCCGGCGCCCGCACCAGCCTCCGCGTCCTGGAGGTCATCGAGGACGAGGAGATCATCGCGGAGGCGAGGGAGGAAGCGACAGCGGTGGTGGAGGCAGACCCGGAGCTGGAGCACATCCCCGGCCTACGCACAGCCCTGCAGGCCCTCTTGGACGAGGAGAGAGAGCAGTACTTGGAAAAGGGCTGAGCTGCATCTCCGTTAAGGGGCGCGGGGCTGTGTCCATTTGCGGCTCCGCCGCGTGGGCGCGATCAACCACAACGGCCCCGCACCCGCCAACGCACCACAAGACCCCCCACCACCTGCGAAAATAAAAGAACGCCCCCGCAGAAGAAGGACCCTCACATGACCCGCGTGATCGCCGGCACCGCAGGCGGACGGCGCCTCGACGTGCCGCCCGGCACAGGAACCCGCCCCACATCCGACCGCGCACGCGAAGCCCTCTTCTCCACCTGGCAGTCCCTCCTCGGCACCCCCCTGAACGGCGAACGGGTCCTCGACCTCTACGCGGGCTCCGGAGCCGTCGGCCTGGAGGCACTGTCCCGCGGCGCCGCCCACGCCCTCCTCGTCGAGGCCGACGCCCGCGCCGCGAGGACCGTCCGCGACAACGTCCGCAACCTGGGCCTCCCGGGCGCCGAAGTACGGGCGGGCAAAGCGGAACAAGTCGTCCGTACCGCACCCCCCGCCGAGCCGTACGACCTCGTCTTCCTCGACCCCCCGTACGCCGTCTCCGACGACGATCTCCGCGAGATCCTCCTCACACTCCGCGCCGGGGGCTGGCTGACCGCCGAAGCCCTCGTCACCGTGGAGCGCAGCACCAGAGGCGGCGAATTCCACTGGCCGGAGGGGTTCGAGCCGATCCGGTCCCGCCGGTACGGCGAGGGAACGTTTTGGTACGGTCGCGCCGCCTCAACGTGCGAAGACGCACGATGACCGGACCCGAGAGCGAGGGATCTCCAGTGCGCCGCGCCGTCTGTCCCGGATCGTTCGACCCGATCACCAACGGACATCTCGACATCATCGCCCGCGCCTCCCGTCTGTACGACGAGGTGTTCGTCGCGGTGATGGTCAACAAGTCCAAGAAGGGCCTGTTCGACGTCGACGAGCGGATCGGCCTGATCCGCGAGGTCACCGCCGAGTACACCAACGTCCGCGTCGAGGCCCACCACGGCCTCCTCGTCGACTTCTGCAAGGACCGCGACATCCCCGCCATCGTCAAGGGCCTGCGCGCGGTGAGCGACTTCGACTACGAGCTGCAGATGGCCCAGATGAACAACGGCCTCACCGGGGTGGAGACGCTGTTCGTGCCCACCAACCCCACCTACAGCTTCCTGTCCTCCTCCCTGGTCAAGGAGGTCGCGGCCTGGGGCGGCGACATCTCCCACCTGGTGCCCCCGCAGGTGCTCGCGGCACTCGGCGACCGGTTCCGGAAGGACTGACGCCCGCGGGCGTGACGGGGAAGGTGATGACCCGTCACCCGGTGTCGGACGGCCGCCCCATGGCCGTACAGTCGACCCGTCCGTCTCCAACACAGCAGTAGAGAGTGGCGAGCCAGGTGGACGTCCAGAACAAGCTCGACGAGATCGTCTCCGCGGTCTCCGGTGCCCGGTCCATGCCCATGTCGGCCTCCTGCGTGGTCAACCGGGCCGAACTGCTCGCGCTGCTCGAAGAGGTCCGCCAGGCCCTGCCCGGCTCCCTCGAACAGGCGCAGGAGCTGATCGGCGGCCGCGAGCAGCTGGTCGAGCAGGCCCGCGCCGAGGCCGAGCGGATCATCGAGACCGCGCACGCCGAGCGCGGCAGCCTGATCGCCGGTACCGAGGTCGCCCGCCACTCCCAGGCCGAGGCGGACCGCATCCTCGCGGAGGCCCGCGCCGAGGCCGAGCAGGTCCGCGCGGACGCCGACGACTACGTCGACTCCAAGCTCGCCAACTTCGAGGTCGTCCTCACCAAGACCCTCGGCTCGGTCGGCCGCGGCCGGGAGAAGCTGCTCGGCACCGGCCCCGGCCTGGACGAGCACGGCTACGAGGACGAGGACGCCCCCGAGCGCAGCCAGGACCCGGAGACCCTGCGCCACGACGCGGACGCCTACGTCGACGTCAAGCTCGGCGCCTTCGAGGCGGTGCTCGCCAAGACCCTGGAGGCGGTCCACCGCGGCCGCCAGAAGCTGCACGGCCGGATCGCCACCGACGACCTCGGCGCCCTCGCGGACGACACCACGACCTTCCAGCACTCCAGCGACGCCGACTACCTGGCCGACCTCGCCGCCCTGGCGGACACCCCGCCCGCCCCGGCCCAGCGCGCCCCGGCGCCCCCGGCTCCGGCCCCGGAACCGGTGTACGAGGCGCAGGAGGCGTACGGCTACCAGCAGCCCGACGCCTACCCGGCGGCCTACCCCCCGCAGCCCGGCTACGCCCCGCAGGAGGCGTACGGCTACCAGCAGGACCCGTACGCCGCCCCCAACGGCTACGCCCCGCAGACCGAGGGCGCCTTCCACGGCTACGACCCCCAGCAGCCGGGCTACGACCCGAACCAGCAGCAGGGCCAGCAGCAGGGTCAGCCCCAGCAGGACTACGCCCTGGACGAGGCCAGCCTCTTCGACACCAGCATGATCAGCGCGGAGCAGCTGCGCGCGTATGAGCAGGGCCGCGGGCTGTAGCCGCTCGGGGACCCGATTGGGCCCTGAGCGAAAGGTCCAGTATCCTGGCTGTTCGGTCGCGTGTATCCCCGCGATCACCGCTGCCCGGAACACCGTCGGGCGGCGTCCCTCCTAGCCCGGACCGAAAGCAGGAATGGCTTCCAACGCACGACTCGACCACCGCAACCCTCTCGTGATCGACACCCACGAGCTGGGCCGGCGGCCTGGTGCGATGCAGCGCCTGACCCGCGAGGTCGACGCCCCCCGTGACCTCGGTCTCGAGGGCGTCATCGGAGTGCCGGAAGGCGCGCCGCTGGAGCTCGACCTCCGTCTGGAGTCGGTCATGGAAGGGGTGCTTGTCACAGGCACCGCCCGTGCATCGGCGAAGGGGGAGTGCGTAAGGTGTCTGGAGCCGGTCGGGCTGGAGCTCGAAGCGGACTTCCAGGAAATGTTCTCGTACCCTGACGCCGACGACCGTGGCCGCGTGAGCGCGGAACCGGGCGACGACGCCGAGGACGACGAGGACAGGCAGTATCTCGAGGACGGTCTGATCGACCTCGAACCTCTGCTGCGGGATGCGGTGGTGCTCGCACTGCCGATGCAGCCGGTGTGCCAGGACGACTGTCAGGGACTGTGCTCCACATGCGGAGCGCGGCTCACGGACGACCCGGACCACCACCACGACGCCGTCGACATCCGTTGGGCGGCATTGCAGGGACTCGCCGACACCATGTCGGACGGCGAGAAGGACGAGATGAGCGGCGACGTGCCTCGATCCGCACGTGCCGACGAGAAGCAGGAGAAGTAGCCGTGGCTGTTCCGAAGCGGAAGATGTCGCGCAGCAACACGCGCCACCGCCGGTCGCAGTGGAAGGCTGCGGTCCCCACCCTGGTTGCGTGCGAGCGCTGCCACGAGCCCAAGCAGCAGCACATCGCGTGCCCGTCTTGCGGCACCTACAACAAGCGCCAGGTCCTCGAAGTCTGAGCGGGCTGGTGAGAGGCACTGTGTCCACTGCCAAGAAGGCGGAAGACGCCGGAATGAACAGCCCTCGCCGACGTGCGAGTGCCCCGGCGGACAATATGGCCTCGTCCCACACGCTTCTGGAAGGGCGGCTCGGCTACCACGTCGAGTCCGCCCTTCTGGTGCGTGCGCTGACCCACCGTTCCTACGCGTACGAGAACGGCGGTCTGCCGACGAACGAGCGGCTGGAGTTCCTCGGGGACTCCGTGCTCGGTCTCGTCGTCACGGACACGCTGTACCGCATCCACCCCGACCTGCCCGAAGGCCAGCTGGCCAAGTTGCGGGCCGCGGTGGTCAACTCGCGTGCGCTGGCGGAGGTCGGCCGTGGCCTCGACCTGGGTTCCTTCATCCGGCTCGGCCGTGGTGAAGAGGGCACGGGCGGCCGGGACAAGGCATCCATCCTCGCTGACACCCTGGAAGCGGTGATCGGCGCGGTCTATCTCGATCAGGGCCTCGACGCGGCGTCCGAGCTGGTTCACCGGCTCTTCGACCCGCTGATCGACAGGTCCTCCAACCTCGGAGCCGGCCTGGACTGGAAGACCAGTCTCCAGGAGCTGACCGCGATCGAGGGGCTCGGCGTGCCCGAGTACCTGGTCACGGAGACCGGTCCTGACCACGAGAAGACTTTCACTGCTGCTGCCCGCGTCGGGGGCGTCTCGTACGGCACCGGCACCGGCCGCAGCAAGAAGGAGGCGGAGCAGCAGGCCGCCGAGTCCGCCTGGCGGGCCATCAAGGCCGCCGCGGACGAGCGTGCCAAGGCGACCGGCGAGTCCGGCGACGCCGAGGCCGTCAAGGACGACGCACCGTCGTCCGCCACCGCCTGACCCAGCACATCCCGAGCGCCCGCCCCCGTCCGACGGAGGCGGGCGCTCGGTTCTTCCACCCGGTTCACGGTTTTCCACAGGGGGTTGTCGATGCCCGAGTTGCCCGAGGTCGAGGTCGTCCGGCGAGGGCTGGAGCGATGGGTCGAGGGGCGGACCGTCGCCGAGGCCGAGGTGCTGCATCCGCGCGCGGTGCGGCGGCACCTGGCGGGGGCGGACGACTTCGCGCACCGGCTGACGGGGCACCGGTTCGGTACGCCCAGCCGACGCGGCAAGTATCTGTGGCTGCCGCTCGCGGACACCGGGCAGTCCGTCCTCGCCCACCTCGGCATGAGCGGCCAGCTGCTGGTGCAGCCGCACGCGACGCCGGACGAGAAGCATCTGCGGGTACGGGTCCGGTTCGCCGACGACCTGGGCACCGAGCTGCGCTTCGTGGACCAGCGCACCTTCGGCGGTCTGTCGCTGCACGACAACACCGCCGAGGGCCTGCCCGACGTGATCGCGCACATCGCCCGCGACCCGCTGGACCCGGTCTTCGACGACGAGGTCTTCCACCAGGCGCTGCGCCGCAAGCGGACCACGATCAAGCGCGCACTGCTGGACCAGTCGCTGATCAGCGGCGTCGGCAACATCTACGCGGACGAGGCGCTCTGGCGCTCCCGCCTGCACTACGAGCGCCCCACGGCCACCTTCACCCGCCCGGTCACCGCCGAACTCCTCGGCCACGTACGGGACGTGATGAACGCGGCCCTCGACGTCGGCGGCACCAGCTTCGACAGCCTCTACGTCAACGTCAACGGAGAGTCCGGCTACTTCGACCGCTCCCTGGACGCCTACGGCCGCGAGGGCCTGCCCTGCCGCCGCTGCGGTACGCCGATGCTGCGGCGCCCCTGGATGAACCGGTCCAGCTACTTCTGCCCGAAGTGTCAGCGGGCGCCGCGGGTCTCGTCGTAGCGGGCGCGGGCGGCGAGGACCTCGTCCATGGCGCCCTCCACGCAGTCGATGAGCGCGAGCAGCCGCTCGGCGACCTTCCGGCCGAGGTCGGTGAGCTCGTAGTCCACGCGGGGCGGGTTCACCGGCTGCGCGTCCCGGCGCACCAGCCCGTCCCGCTCCAGCGCCTGGAGCGTCTGGGACAGCATCTTCTCGCTGACCCCGTCCACCCGCCGCCGCAACTCATTGAACCGCAACGACCCTTCATACAACGCCCCCAACGCCAGCCCACCCCACCGCCCGGTGACATGCTCCAACGTCCCCCGTGAGGGACAGGCCCTGGCGAACACATCGAACTCGAACCCCTCACCCACCCGCTCCTGAATATTCCCGCTCATGCCTCTCAGCGTAGGCGAGCAGGACGCTAACCGCCAGGTTGCACTAACCGGGAGTTAGCTCTCACCCTTATTGCTCGAGACTGGTCTAGAGCTGGTCCCGCCACCACGGGAGGTCGGGGGAGGGGGCGCTGATCACTTTCGCTCGGCGGAGGATCTTGGAGTCGAGATCCCGGACGAGCTTGCGCAGCTCTCGCGCCGACTTCTTGGGGAGGGCGTGGATCATCTCTTCGAGATGATCGCGGGAGTAGCCCGGATCGCAGCCACACTGCGGAATCCCGCACCGGTCCGAGCTCCGGGGATCGGCGATCGCCCTGAGCGGACCGTGAGCCAGCCGAGCCCAGTCCCGGAATGCCCTGTCCGTGGCGCCCAGCCAGAAGCGCCTGTGTTCGAGCCTGCGAATCTGGGCTGCGCACGCGCCGGACAGCCTGTCGATCGGCGGGCACTCGTAACGGCAGTAGTGCCTGCGGAGGCGCACGGGAAGGTCGTCCCGCACGGCAGAGGGGCGCCTACGCGGCATTGCCCTTTCGGTGGTGAGTCATGGCGGCAATGTACCGCCGCCCGCGTCGATGATCCAGAGCCTTTACGTGAGTACGCGGGCGGTGGAGCGACTGCGGCCGGGACGGCTTTCTCAGTAGCCGAAGAAGTGAAGGGCCGCAATCGTGACCTGCGGTCGCGTAATCGATCAACGCCGTGATCTGCGACTTAGCTGTCGTTGGTGGTGGGAGCATCCCCGTAAACCGAGGAGGAGCCAGTGCAGCTGCGCAACGTCTCACCGGACGATGTCGATGCCTACGTTCGGATGCGGTGTGATCCTGTCATGATGGCCGACCTGGGCGGTCCCCTGCCGCTTGAGGGGATGGCGGACAAGGTCCGCCGGGATGCTCAGGAGGCGGCGGCCGACCTTGCGTGGCTGAAGATGATCGTTCCTGATCTGGCCAGGCCCGACGTGGTGGCGGGGACGGTGACTATTTGGTCCCACGACACCGATGACGGACCGGTTTCCGAGATTGGCTGGATGGTCCTGCCTGAATTTCAAGGGCAGGGGCTAGGCAAACGTGCCGTCCGCGTCCTCCTCGAACAGGCCCGGGATCAAGAGCGCTGGGGACTCCTGCATGCCTTCCCCTCAACGAGTAACGCTGCTTCGAACGGTATTTGCCGTTCTGTCGGCTTCCGGCTTCTTTCAGAGGTTGCTGTGACCTTCGCGGGACGGGTCCTCAAGACCAACCACTGGGTCATAGATCCAGGACGAGAT
This sequence comes from Streptomyces sp. NPDC002176, assembly GCF_044903645.1. Classification (NCBI taxonomy): domain Bacteria; kingdom Bacillati; phylum Actinomycetota; class Actinomycetes; order Kitasatosporales; family Streptomycetaceae; genus Streptomyces; species Streptomyces sp. NPDC002176. The sequence goes on along the minus strand of NZ_JBJDQW010000002.1, from coordinate 161,228 downwards.
CTGACTTGAGGGTAAGAGCGCTTGCCCCCGTGGCTGGGCGCGGAGACGGAGAAGGTCGGCGGAGCGGCTTTGGGCTGGAGCTGGTCACCTTCGAGCATTACGCCACGGAGTGGATGACGACGCAGATCACGTACCCGCTGACCCGTGAGTCCGTCGAGAGTCGGCTACGGCTGCACGCGATTCCGTATCTGGGCATGCGACCGATGGGCTCGTTCACCCCGTCGCACCTCCGGGCTTGGCTGCGGACGTTGGAAGACCGGGGCCTGTCGGCCGGGTACCGGCGCGGGATCTTCGCTCACGTCTCGACGGTGTTCACCGCTGCTGTAGAGGACAGAGTCATCCGGGTGAACCCGTGTAGTGCCCGTTCGGTGCAAGCGCCCAGGCTGGAACCGCGCAAGGTCAGGCCGTGGTCTGCCGAACAGGTCAAGAACGTCCCGGCCGCGCTGCCAGATCGCTACCAAGCGATGGTCACCCTGGCTGCCGGGTGCGGTCTGCGCCAGGGAGAGCTCTTCGGCATGGCCGTGGAGGACGTGGACTTCCTCGGCGGCTTGCTGCACGTTGTCCGGCAGGTCGAGCTACTGCGGCTGTGCCGACCGGTGTTCGCTCCGCCCAGGGTGGAAGGGAGCGGGACGTTCCCCGGCCGGAGTCGGTGGCGTTCGCGCTGGCACGTCAGCTCAACAGCCACCCGGCCCAGCGGATCACGCTGCCCTGGAAGAACCTCGACGGGCCGCCCGTCACGGCATCGCTGATCTTCACGGGGACCGCCGGGCTCGCGCTGGACCGGAACCGCTTCAACGAGCGAGTCTGGCGGCCGGCGCTTCGGGCCTCGGGGGTCCAGCCGGGCCGGGACAACGGAATGCACGCCCTGCGGCACTTCTACGCCTCGGTGCTCCTGGACGCGGGTGAGAGCATCAAGGCTCTGGGCGAGTACCAGGGCCCACCACGACCCGCTTCACGCTGCGGACGTACACGCACCTCATGGCGTCGAGCGGTAGCCGGACTCGGGCCGCCGTGGACCGCATGTTCGCTCACGCGGAACTGGAGAAAGACGGCCCAGGACGGTGCTTAGGCGTCTGAACTACGGCTTTCTCAGTACCCGAAGTCCTGCGTCCACCAAGGGCCGCCCGGGGCCAGGTGGACCCCGACGCCGAGGGTCTTGAAGTCGCAGTTGAGGATGTTGGCGCGGTGGCCGGGGCTGTTCATCCAGGCTTCCATCACCGCGGCGGCGTCGGACTGGCCGCGGGCTATGTTCTCGCCGCCGAGGCCCGTTATGCCGGCCTTCGCGGCGCGGTCCCAGGGGGTGGCGCCGTCGGGATCGGTGTGGTCGAAGAAGGCACGCGCGGCCATGTCGGAGCTGAACGCCTCGGCCAGCCCGGTGAGCGCGGAGTTCGCCGCGACCGGGGTGCAACCGACCTTCGCCCGCTCGACGTTGACCAGTCGCAGCACCTCGGCCTCGGCGACGGCCTGCGCCGACACGGTGACCGGCGCGGAGGTCTCGGGCGTCTTCGGCTCGGGAGCCGGGGCCGGGGTCTGCGACTCGCTGGGCTTCGGGGCGGGCGCGGGGTCGGCGGCCGGCTTGGACGGGGTCGGCTTCGGCGCCGGGGCCTGGGAGGTGGGGGCCGACGCCGGGGCGGACGGGGCCGGAGCCGCCGGGGTCGTGGTGCGCTGGTTGCCCGTCGACGGGGAGCCGGGGGTGCTCGGGGTGTCCGCGCTGCCGGTGGAACCGCCCTGCTCGCTGGCCGCGTTGCCGGGGGCGCCCACCGCCTGCACCGTCTCACCGGGGCCGGAGCTGGTGCCGCCGATCCGGTAGTTCTGGAGCCCGGGCACCGCGCCCGTGGCCACGGCCGCCGTACCGAGGGCGACGGCGGCGGAGACACCCAGCAGACCCGTACGTACGGGGGTGGCGGCCTTCCTGGCGCGCCGGTGACCGCGCTGCCGGGTGCCGACCCTGGCCGCGAAGTCGTTCTCCAGGGCCCGGCGCTCGTCGTCGGTGGCGTACAGATAGTCCGCGCTGCGGGTGGTGGTCCCGGCGTACGCCTGCGGCCGCTGGTACGACGCCGCACCCCTGGGTTCGTACGACTCCGGCCCCGTGCTCCCTGTGCCGGATCGTCGATGGCGTCCCATGCCCCTGCCCCATTCCTCGTTCTCGCGATCGGCCGACGCCGGGTTGCGGCGGATTCCCCCCGGCCGATCCAACTCACTCACTCGATCGAGTGAGTTTCAGATGAGAGTCATTGGACCGGGACGGTACCGCATGCCACTGGGGCAGGGTGTGCCTCGCGGGACATCCGGCGGTTAGGTTGCAGCCATGAGTGAGGAAGTACGCCTGGTCGCCTGGGTACGCGGACGGGTCCAGGGAGTGGGTTTCCGCTGGTTCACGCGTGCCAGGGCGCTGGAGATCGGCGGGCTGAGTGGTTTTGCTCTCAATCTGGCCGACGGACGGGTCCAAGTGGTCGCCGAGGGGCCCCGCGCGGGCTGCGAAGGGCTGCTCGACTGGCTCCAGGGCGCCGACACGCCCGGCCGCGTCGACGGCGTCACCGAGATCTGGGACACACCGCGCGGCGGATACGACGGCTTCGCCATCCGCTGATCCGACCTCGCCCGGACCCCCCTCCGGACCCCCGCGCGAGGGGGGTCCGGAGGGGAAACAGGCTGGTGGTTGCCAAGAACGGCTCGGCGTGGCAGGCTCCCGAGGTACAGCTGATCGTCACGCCCCGAGGGCCCCGCAGAAGCAGCAGCGCCGCCGTCCACCGGCCGCGCGCCGCGGGTGCGCCCCCCAATACGGGGTGTGATCGTGTTGACCGTCAAACTTTTTGGTGAGACGCTGAAAGCCCCGCGCATCTTGGCTGTTTGGCATGGCGAACGGCAGTGCAACATCAGCGTGTGCCAGGCATGCCGGGTGCGAATCCCTCACGACCCAACCGCATCGGTCGGTCACTCAGTGTGGAGGACCATCCATCATGGCAAAGGCGCTTCTCGGTTACGTCGGCGGCTCCGACCCGCGACTCCTCGCCGAGATGCGACGGCTCCAGCAGCGTGTACAGGATCTGGAATCCGAGCTCACTCGAATCCAGACGGAGAACGACGCGCTGACGGCTGCCGCTTCTCAGGACAGGATCATGGAGAGCATCGACGCACACCAGGCGGAGCCTGCGCTCACCTGATCGCCGCGTCGCCAGCAGTCGCAGCGGTCGGGCCCGCCCGAATCAACCGCTTCCGTGGCCATCGCTTCAAGTAGACCGGACGGCGAAGCCCGTCCGTCCGAGTCCTCAGGGACGCTTCGGCGTCCCTCAGTTCTTTCCCCCGCGCATCCTTTCAGCCCCTTCAACAAATGGTGTGCCCTTCGGGTACATGGGCGAAACCGTGGGGTTGCGAGTGTTCGTGGAGTGAGATAGCACCTGCCCGGTAAAGTCCGGCTGTGTGCATCTCAAGGCCCTGACCCTCCGCGGCTTCAAGTCGTTCGCCTCGGCGACCACGCTCCGCTTCGAGCCGGGCATCACCTGCGTCGTCGGTCCGAACGGCTCCGGCAAGTCCAACGTCGTGGACGCGCTCAGCTGGGTCATGGGCGAGCAGGGCGCCAAGTCGCTGCGCGGCGGCAAGATGGAGGACGTCATCTTCGCCGGGACCACCGGCCGCCCGCCGCTGGGCCGCGCCGAGGTGTCCCTCACCATCGACAACTCCGACCGCGCGCTGCCCATCGAGTACGCCGAGGTCACCATCACGCGGACCATGTTCCGCAACGGCGGCAGCGAGTACCAGATCAACGGCGACACCTGCCGCCTGCTGGACATCCAGGAACTGCTGTCCGACTCCGGCATCGGCCGCGAGATGCACGTCATCGTCGGCCAGGGCCGGCTGGACTCCGTCCTGCACGCCGATCCCCTGGGCCGCCGCGCCTTCATCGAGGAGGCCGCGGGCGTCCTCAAGCACCGCAAGCGCAAGGAGAAGGCGCTGCGGAAGCTCGACGCGATGAAGGCCAACCTCGCGCGCGTGCAGGACCTCACCGACGAACTCCGCCGTCAGCTCAAGCCGCTCGGCCGCCAGGCCGCCGTGGCCCGCCGCGCCGCCGTCATCCAGGCCGACCTGCGCGACGCCCGCCTCCGCCTCCTCGCCGACGACCTCGTCACGCTCCGCCAGGCGCTCGGCGCCGAGATCGCCGACGAGGCCGCCCTGAAGGAACGCAAGGACACCGCCGAACGCGCACTGAGCCAGGCCCTCCAGCGCGAGACCGCCATCGAGGACGAGGTACGACGGCTCACCCCCCGCCTCCAGCGCGCCCAGCAGACCTTCTACGACCTGTCCCAGCTGGCCGAACGCGTACGCGGCACCGTGTCGCTGGCCGAGGCCCGCGTCCGCAGCGCCACCTCCGCACCCCCCGAGGAACGGCGCGGCCGCGACCCCGAGGACCTCGAACGCGAGGCCGCCCGCGTCCGGGAACAGGAGGCCGAGCTGGAAGCCGCCCTGGAAGCGGCCCGGCACGCCCTGGAGGACACGGTCGCCCACCGCGCCGAACTCGAACGCGCGCTCACCGCCGAGGAACGGCGCCTGAAGGACGTCGCGCGGGCCATCGCCGACCGCCGCGAGGGCCTGGCCCGGCTGTCCGGGAAGGTGGGCGCCGCCCGCTCCCGCGCCGCCTCCGCCCAGGCCGAGATCGACCGGCTGACCGCGGGCCGCGACGAGGCCCAGGAGCGCGCGGTCCACGCCCAGGAGGAGTACGAGACGCTGAAGGCCGAGGTCGACGGGCTCGACGCGGACGACGCCGATCTCGCCGACCGGCACGCGTCGGCCAGGCTGCGGCTCACCGAGGCGGAGGCCGCGCTCGGCGCCGCCCGCGAGGCCGTCACCGGAGCCGAACGCGAACGGGCCGCCCTGCGCGCCCGCCACGATGCCCTCGCCCTCGGCCTGCGCCGCAAGGACGGCACCGGCGCCCTGCTGGACGCCCGCCTCACCGGCGTCCTCGGCCCCGCCGCCGAACTCCTCACCGTCACCCCCGGCCACGAGACCGCCCTCGCCACCGCCTTCGGAGCAGCCGCGAACGCCCTCGCCGTCACCTCCCCCACCGCCGCGCTCGAGGCGATCCGCCACCTCCAGAAAGAGGAGGCGGGCCGGGCGTCGCTGCTGGTGGCGGGGGGCCCGGAAGAGGAGCGCTCCACCTGGGTGCCGGGTACCGGAGGTGAGCGGTGGCCGGACGGGGCTTCGGCCTGCGCCGACCCTGATCAGGCCGGTGACGGGCCCGGTTCGCCGGGGGAGCGGCGGCGGGACACGACTCCGCTCTCCGCCCAGGCTGACGCCGGAGGTGGCTCCGCCGACACCCGGACGACCGGGCCTCGTGGCGGCGGCCGTACCCCCGCCCCAGCCCCCGGAGGGCACCCCTTCGCCGCCGATCTCGTACGCGGGCCCGTCGAGCTGATGTCCGCCGTGCGGCGGTTGCTGCGGGGGATCGTCGTGGTGGGGACGCTGGAGGAGGCGGAGGCGCTGGTCCACGCGCGGCCCGAGCTGGTCGCGGTGACCGGAGAGGGGGATCTGCTCGGGGCGCACTTCGCGGAAGGGGGCTCGGCCGGGGTGCCCAGTCTGCTGGAGGTGCGGGCCGCCGTGGACGAGGCCGCCGCCGAGCTGGCGGAGCTGGCCGTGCGGTGCGGGGAACTGGCGCGGGCGCAGGAGACCGCGGCCGGGGTGCGCGCGGAGGCCGCCGCGCTCGTGGAGGACGTGGGGGAGCGGCGGCGGGCCGCCGACCGGGAGAAGTCGACGGTGGCCCAGCAGCTCGGCCGCCTCGCCGGGCAGGCGCGCGGCGCCGCGGGCGAGGCCGAGCGGTCGGCCGCGGCCACGGCCCGCGCCCAGGAGGCGCTGGAGCGGGCCGTCGCCGAGGCGGAGGAACTGGCCGAGCGGCTGGCCACGGCCGAGGAGATGCCCGCCGAGGAGGAGCCCGACACCTCCGTACGCGACCGGCTCTCCGCCGACGGCGCCAACGCGCGGCAGACCGAGATGGAGGCCCGCCTCCAGGTGCGTACGCACGAGGAGCGGGTGAAGGGGCTCGCCGGGCGGGCCGACTCGCTGGACCGGGCCGCCCGCGCGGAGCGCGAGGCACGCGCGCGTGCGGAGCGGCGGCGGGCCCTGCTGCGCCACGAGGCGGCCGTCGCCGGGGCGGTCGCGGACGGCGCCCGGCAGCTGCTGGCGCACATCGAGGTGTCCCTCGGCCGCTCCCAGGGCGAGCGTGACGCCGCGGAGGCCGCCAAGGCGGCTCAAGAGCGGGAGTTGGCCGACGCGCGCGGTGCGGGGCGTGAACTCAAGGCGGAACTGGACAAGTTGACGGACTCGGTGCACCGGGGCGAGGTGCTCGGCGCGGAGAAGCGGCTGCGGATCGAGCAGTTGGAGGCCAGGGCGCTGGACGAACTCGGGGTCGAGCCGGAGGGTCTCGTGGCCGAGTACGGTCCGCTGCAGCCGGTGCCGCCCTCGCTCCCGGCGGACGGCGAGGAGCTGCCGGAGGACCCCGAGCATCCCCGTAACCAGCCCCGTCCCTTCCATCGCGCGGAGCAGGAGAAGCGGCTGAAGGCGGCCGAGCGTGCCTATCAGCAGCTCGGCAAGGTCAATCCGCTCGCGCTGGAGGAGTTTGCGGCGCTGGAAGAGCGGCACAAGTTCCTCAGTGAGCAACTGGAGGACCTGAAGAAGACGCGGGTCGATCTGCTGAAGGTGGTGAAGGAGGTCGATGAGCGGGTCCAGCAGGTCTTCGCCGAGGCGTTCCGGGACACCGCCCGCGAGTTCGAGGGCGTCTTCGCCCGGCTCTTCCCCGGTGGTGAGGGGCGGCTCGTGCTGACCGACCCGGACGACATGCTGGCCACCGGGGTGGACGTGGAGGCGCGCCCGCCCGGCAAGAAGGTGAAGCGGCTGAGCCTGCTCTCCGGCGGCGAGCGGTCGCTGACGGCCGTCGCGATGCTGGTGTCGATCTTCAAGGCCCGGCCCAGCCCCTTCTACGTCATGGACGAGGTCGAGGCGGCGCTCGACGACACCAACCTCCAGCGGCTGATCGGGCTCATGCGGGAGCTCCAGGAGAGTTCGCAGCTGCTCGTGATCACGCACCAGAAGCGCACGATGGAGGTCGCGGACGCGCTGTACGGCGTCTCGATGCAGGGCGACGGTGTGTCGAAGGTCATCTCGCAGCGGCTGCGCTAGCCGTTCTTCCAAGATCAATTAAGCATGCGTTTACTTCTTGAACGACTTCCGCATGTCGCTATCTCTTAAGTCACAGTCATCTGGGTATTGACTTCGAAACTTGAAGGCATAGTCTCTGCAACGTTGCTTTTACCTTCAGGTGTAAGTGGCGCCAAGTTGTGCGCCACTGGAACCTGGAAGGGCTCGCCCCCACCCGGCAGCGTTGCCGTGGCCCGAGGAGTTACACGTGACCAGCACAGCGCAGGCACCCCAGCCAGGAGCCCGGTCGGCTCATCCCGAACATCTCGGGCACGTCATCTTCATCGCGGCCGCGGCCGCGATGGGCGGCTTCCTGTTCGGCTACGACAGCTCCGTGATCAACGGCGCCGTCGAGGCCATCCGCGACCGTTATGACGTGGGTTCCGCCGCGCTGGCCCAGGTCATCGCCATCGCACTGATCGGCTGCGCCATCGGCGCCGCCACGGCCGGCCGCATAGCCGACCGGATCGGCCGTATCCGCTGCATGCAGATCGCCGCCGTGCTCTTCACCATCAGCGCCGTGGGCTCCGCCCTTCCGTTCGCGCTGTGGGACCTCGCCTTCTGGCGCATCGTCGGTGGTTTCGCCATCGGTATGGCCTCGGTCATCGGCCCGGCCTACATCGCCGAGGTGGCCCCGCCCGCGTACCGCGGCCGACTCGGCTCCTTCCAGCAGGCCGCGATCGTCATCGGCATCGCCATCTCCCAGCTCGTCAACTGGGGCCTGCTGAACGCCGCGGGCGGCGACCAGCGCGGCAAGCTGATGGGCCTCGAGGTCTGGCAGGTCATGCTGGGCGTCATGGTGATCCCGGCCGTCCTCTACGGCCTGCTCTCCTTCGCCATCCCCGAGTCCCCGCGCTTCCTGCTCTCCGTCGGCCGCCGTGAGCGCGCCCGCGAGATCCTGGCCGAGGTCGAGGGCAAGGGCGTCGACCTCGACGCCCGCGTGAACGAGATCGAGCACGCGATGAAGTCCGAGCACAAGTCGTCCTTCAAGGACCTGCTCGGCGGCAGCTTCTTCTTCAAGCCGATCGTCTGGGTCGGTATCGGCCTCTCGGTCTTCCAGCAGTTCGTCGGCATCAACGTCGCGTTCTACTACTCCTCGACGCTGTGGCAGTCGGTCGGTGTCGACCCGACGGACTCCTTCCTGTACTCCTTCACGACGTCGATCATCAACATCATCGGCACCGTGATCGCCATGATCTTCGTGGACCGGGTCGGCCGTAAGCCGCTGGCCCTCATCGGCTCGGTCGGCATGGTCATCGGTCTCGCGCTGGAAGCCTGGGCGTTCTCGTACCACCTGGTCGACGGCAAGCTGCCCGCCACGCAGGGCTGGGTCGCCCTCGTCGCCGCGCACATCTTCGTCCTCTTCTTCGCCCTCTCCTGGGGCGTGGTGGTCTGGGTCTTCCTCGGCGAGATGTTCCCGAACCGCATTCGCGCCGCCGCCCTCGGTGTCGCCGCGTCCGCGCAGTGGATCGCCAACTGGGCCATCACCGCGAGCTTCCCGTCGCTGGCCGACTGGAACCTCTCCGGCACGTACGTGATCTACACGATCTTCGCCGCGCTCTCCATCCCCTTCGTCCTGAAGTTCGTCAAGGAGACGAAGGGCAAGACCCTGGAGGAAATGGGCTAGCCGCCCCCCCCGAGCCCGAGGAGAAGGGCCAAGTCCCCGCTGCCCCTCTCCTCGCACCTCCACCGCCCCCATCCCGGCCACTGCCGGGGGTGGGGGCGGTGTTGTGTCCTCTGGCCCTAGTCGGCCCGGCCGGTGACGGCGACCGCCGCACCGAGGCTGATCATGGTCAGGACGCCGGTGGCGCTGATCAGGGCCGTGCGGTGGGGAAAGCGGCTGAGCCAGGCGCGTGCGGTGGAGGCGGTCAGTCCCCAGATTCCGTCGGAGAGCAACTGCCGCAGGGCACCGGCCAGGCCGAGGACAAGCATCTCACCACGAACCCGGCCCGGACCGAACCCCCGAGGCCACCGCCGGGCGACGGTGCGGTGGGAGCCGTCGGCCATGAGCGGATCGTGCCTGGAGACGGCGACCCCCCGCCAGACCTAGGTACACGAAGGCCCCCTCCGCGGAGGGGGCCTTCGGGGTGGGGGCGGCGGGTCAGACCGTCGCCGGGATCTGCTCCTCGGCCGGAGCGGGGGCGGGGGTCGGGGAGGGGACCCGGGGCTTCGGGAGGGCCAGGTACAGGGCGGCGGAGACGACGATCGCGGCGATCCAGCCCAGGCCGTACTCGCCGATGAGGTTGTTCTTCGCCAGCGGGCCGGTGAACCAGTCGGAGGTGGTGAAGAGGAGGCCCGAGACCAGGCCGATCGCCCAGGCGGCGACCGCCGCGGGGGAGAAGCCCGCCCGGTACCAGTAGGCGCTGGTGCGCGTGGTGTCGGCCAGGGCGCGGGCGTCGTACTCCTTGCGGCGGAGCATGTCCGCGCCGAAGACGCCGGTCCAGGCGGAGAAGGCCACCGCGAGCATCGACAGGAAGGCGATGAAGGAGCCCATGAAGCTCGACGCCACCAGCATCAGCACACCGCCCAGCGCCAGCGAGATCACCGCGTTGACGGAGACCGCCCAGTGGCGCGGGATCTTGAAGCCGAGCGTCTGCGCGGTGAAACCGGCCGAGTACATCGACATCGAGTTGATCAGCAGCATGCCGACCACCGCGATCAGCAGATACGGCACGGTGATCCACAGCGGCAGGATCGTGCCGAGGAAGGAGACCGGGTCGGAGGCCGAGGCCAGGTCCGGCGTGCCCACCGCCATCACCGCGCCCATCAGCACCAGCGGCAGCACGACGATGCCCGCCCCGCCGACGGTCTGCCCGACGATCGCCCGCGAGGACGCCGTACGCGGCAGATAGCGCGTGAAGTCCGGCGCGGACGGAATCCAGCTCACGCCACCCGCGGCGATCATGCCGACGGCGGTGATCAGCGACGCCGTCGACCCCGCGCTCCCGTGCAGCACGCGCGACCAGTCGGTGTGCACGGCCAGGTACCCCAGCACCAGCACCGAGAAGACACCGAACAGATACGTCGCGTACTTGCTGCACTTCTGCACGGCGTTGATGCCGAGCCCGGAGATCACGAACGTGGCGATCACGAAGAGCAGCAGCGTGACCATGTCCAGCACGCCGTTCGCCTTGATGCCCAGCGCGAGGTCCAGGATGGTGAGCAGGGCGTACGCGCCGGTCACCGCGTTGATCGTCTCCCAGCCCCAGCGCGCGACCCAGATCAGCGAACCGGGCAGCAGATTGCCGCGCTGACCGAAGACCGCCCGCGACAACGCCATGCCCGGCGCGGCACCCCGCTTGCCGGCGATGCCGATCAGCCCGACCAGGCCGTAGGAGACCAGCGGCGCGACGCCCGCCACGACGAGGGCCTGCCAGAAGTTCAGGTGGTACGTCACGACCAGGCTCGCGCCCATCGTGAGCAGCAGGACACTGATGTTGGCCCCCACCCAGGTGGGGAAGAGCCCGCGGGTGCGCGCGGTGCGTTCGTGATCGGGGACCGGCTCGATGCCACGGGTTTCCAGCGCGCCCTCGCGCGCGGCCGTCTTGCTCATGGAGGGGGAGTGTCCTAGCGGTGGGGGACGAGGACGACGGGCTCGACGCGCGGAGCGGAGCCAAGGGTCATCGTAGTTTAATCCGACTCCATCACCCCTGTGGCATTTGTCTCCTGGAGGAAATGCCCGCTGCGTGGAAGCCCTTTCGTCGGATACACCATGGCCGATACTGGTCGGGTTATGGAAACCATCATCCTTGCTGTAGTCATCGCCGTGGTCGTGCTCGGCGCGCTCGGCGGGCTCCTCATCACCAGCAGGCTCAAGAAGCCGCTGCCGCCGCCCCCGCCGTCGAAGCCCGACCTGACCGCGCCCCCCGCCGAACCGCACGTCGGCGACGAGGCCGAGACCCCGCGCGACGAACAACGCCGGACCATCGACGAGGTGGATCTGCCGGGCGGTGGCGCCCCCACCACCGTCGAGGAGCCCCCCGCCGCCGAGAAGGCTCCCGAGATCGAGATCCCGGAGCCCAGCGCCGGACGTCTGATCCGGCTGCGCTCCCGTCTCTCCCGCTCCCAGAACGCCCTGGGCAAGGGCCTGCTCACGCTGCTGTCGCGCGAGCACCTGGACGAGGACACCTGGGAGGAGATCGAGGACACCCTCCTCACCGCCGACGTCGGCGTCCAGCCGACCCAGGAACTGGTCGAGCGGCTGCGCGCGCGCGTCAAGGTGCTCGGCACCCGCACCCCCGAGGAACTGCGCGGCCTGCTCCGCGAGGAGCTTCTCAAGCTCGTGGGCACCGACATGGACCGCGAGGTCAAGACCGAGCCCGAGAGCCGCAAGCCCGGCATCGTGATGGTCGTCGGCGTCAACGGCACCGGCAAGACCACCACCACCGGCAAGCTCGCCCGGGTCCTGGTCGCCGACGGCCGCACCGTCGTCCTCGGCGCCGCCGACACCTTCCGCGCCGCCGCCGCCGACCAGCTCCAGACCTGGGGCGAGCGCGTCGGCGCCTACACCGTGCGCGGCCCGGAGGCCGGTGACCCCGCCTCCGTCGCCTTCGACGCGGTGAAGGAGGGCAAGGAGATGGGCGTCGACGTGGTGCTCATCGACACAGCCGGACGCCTGCACACCAAGACCGGCCTCATGGACGAGCTGGGCAAGGTCAAGCGCGTCGTGGAGAAGCACGCCCCGCTCGACGAGGTGCTGCTCGTCCTGGACGCCACCACCGGCCAGAACGGCCTGGTGCAGGCCCGCGTCTTCTCCGAGGTCGTGGACATCACCGGCATCGTGCTCACCAAGCTCGACGGCACCGCCAAGGGCGGCATCGTCATCGCCGTGCAGAACGAGCTGGGCGTCCCCGTCAAGCTCATCGGCCTCGGTGAGGGCGCCGACGACCTGGCGCCGTTCGACCCGGAGGCGTTCGTCGACGCGCTCCTCGGTGACTGAACCCGGCCACCCCGCCCGCGACCACGCCGAAGCGCCCGCCCCCACCAGAACCGGGGGACGGGCGCTTCGCCGTACAGCCAGCTGTCAGGCCGGGGCCGCGGAGCGGTGCGCCACATAGGCCAGCGTGCCCAGCAGCAGCCGGGCCGCCGGAGGACGCGTCGCCCCGTCCAGCACCGGCGGCCGGAGCCAGCGCACCGGGCCGAGGCCGCCCCGGTCGGAGGGCGGGGCGGTGATGTACGCACCCGGACCGAGACCGCGCAGGTCCAGCGCCTCGGGGTCGTCCCAGCCCATGCGGTACAGCAGATGAGGCAGCTCGGCGGCGGTGCCGGGAGCGACCAGGAAGTGCGCGCGGCCCTCCGGGGTCGCGGCGACCGGACCGAGCGGCAGCCCCATCCGCTCCAGCCGCACCAGCGCCCGGCGCCCCGCGGCCTCCGCCACCTCGATCACGTCGAACGCGCGGCCCACCGGCAGCATCACCGACGCGCCCGGCACCTCGGCCCACGCCCGGCTCGCCTCGTCCAGCGTGGCCCCGGCGGGCACCCGGGGCGCGAAGTCCAGCGGATGCGCGCCCGGCGCGGGACAGTCGGCGCGCCCGCAGGAGCAGGCGCCGCCCGAGGCACGCGCCCCCGGCACCACGTCCCAGCCCCACAGGCCGGTGAACTCGGCGGCCGTGGTGCATTCCGGCGTGCGGCCGCGCCGACGCGTGCCGGAGCGGATCTCCCGGATGCCGCCGATCGTGAAGCCCATGCCCCCTCCAACGGGTCCAGCGCGCCGGTGGTTACGAAACGGAGCGAGAGGGATGCGGAACGTAACTCCTCGACTCTCGCTTTCCCTCACCTCTACCGGGACAAGGCGGCGCATCGCGGCACGAACGGTGGTGAACGGGGCTTCGCGCGCCCCCGCGCGCTTCCTTCCGCCCACTGTCGTTCGTCCGGTGTCAAGTGAATCGCGGGGCGGTCATCGTGAGTTCATTCGAAGGGGTGGCGAATGGTGGCGTTTCAAGGATCGCCGTGGCTGGAAGGGTGATCGTGGGATTACTGTGAGTGTGCGAGTCCCGGGGGCACATGCACTCATGGGTATGCCGGAGGCAAGCCGTCAGCTCGTTCGAAGGGTGAGAACCACCGGACGGGCGGCCCGGTCCACCGGCATTCTGATAGGGCTTGGCGCATCCGGCGACAGGTGGATTCAGGGAATGGGGGCGTTCCAGTGGGCGGCAACGGCGGTGGCGGGACGAACGCTGACAAGCGCCCCAACGAGCTGCTCGGCTCGTGGTTCGTGCGCAGCGGCTGGTCCAAGGGCGAGCTGGCCCGCCAGGTGAACCGCCGGGCCCGGCAGCTCGGCGCCAACCACATCTCCACCGACACCTCGCGGGTCCGTCGCTGGCTCGACGGGGAGAACCCGCGCGAACCCATCCCGCGCATCCTCTCCGAGCTGTTCTCCGAGCGGTTCGGCTGCGTCGTCTCCATCGAGGACCTCGGCCTGCGCGCCGCCCGCCAGTCGCCCTCCGCCTCCGGCGTCGACCTGCCCTGGACCGGCCCGCAGACGGTCGCCCTGCTGAGCGAGTTCTCGCGCAGCGACCTGATGCTCGCCCGGCGCGGCTTCCTCGGCACCTCGCTCGGCCTGTCGGCGGGCCCCGCGCTCATCGAACCCATGCAGCGCTGGCTGGTCCCCACCCCCTCCTCGTCCGGCCCGCCCGAGCCCGACCCGCTCCACGAGCCCCGCAGGCCCGGCCGCCTCTCCCGCCCCGAGCTGGAGCTGCTGGAGGCCACCACCAAGATGTTCCGCCAGTGGGACGCCCAGTGCGGCGGCGGCCTGCGCCGCAAAGCGGTCGTCGGCCAGCTGCACGAGGTGACCGACCTCCTCCAGGAACCCCAGCCCGAGGCCACCACCCGCAAGCTCTTCAAGGTCGCCGCCGAACTCGCCGAACTGGCCGGCTGGATGTCGTACGACGTCGGGCTCCAGCCCACCGCGCAGAAGTACTTCGTCCTCGCCCTGCACGCCGCCAAAGAAGCCGGGGACAAGCCACTCGGCTCCTATGTGCTCTCCAGCATGAGCCGCCAGATGATCCACCTCGGCCGCCCCGAAGACGCGCTCGAACTGATCCACCTCGCGCAGTACGGCAGCCGGGACTGCGCCAGCCCGCGCGCCCAGTCCATGCTGTATGCGATGGAGGCCCGCGCCTACGCCAACATGGGCCAGCCCGGCAAGTGCAAGCGCGCCGTCCGCATGGCCGAGGACACCTTCGCCGACGCCGACGACTGGGACGAGCCCGACCCCGACTGGATCAGGTTCTTCTCCGAGGCCGAGCTGTACGGCGAGAACTCCCACTCCTTCCGCGACCTCGCCTACGTAGCGGGCCGCAGCCCCACCTACGCCTCGCTCGCCGAGCCGCTGATGGAGCGCGCCGTGGAACTGTTCGCCAAGGACGGCGAACACCAGCGGTCCTACGCGCTCAACCTGATCGGCATGGCCACCGTGCACCTCCTCCAGCGCGAACCCGAGCGGGGCAGCGCCTACGCCTCCCAGGCCATGGAGACCGCCCGCAAGGTCCGCTCCGAGCGGGTCAACACCCGTATCCGCAAGACGGTCGGCGCGGCCGTGCGGGACTTCGGGGACCTCTCCGTCGTCGTCGACCTCACCGAACAGCTCGCCGTCGACCTCCCGGAGAGCGCCGACGCGGGCTGAGCGGCCCGCACCACCCACATTCCCCGGCCGCGGCCGGTCCTCCCGAACTGCCCGACTCGGCTCCCCCATGCCAGGTCATCGAGAGGCCGGACGCGGCCGGTTCACGTATGCCCCCGCCCGCCTGTCGCTACGGCCACCCCGGCGCCGGTTGCGCCACGATAACGACCGGTGTGCCCGGCAGCGGGCAGTTCATGGACGCGTAACACGCCAGGTGCCTTCGTCACCCCCGCGAAACAGTCAGGGGCCCCGGTCGAAACCACGCTGCGTCAGTCTCTGGCGCATAACCGGCCCACCCCTCACTTGACCGGACCGCCCAGGCACCGCCCGCACGGGGCCGTACAACCGATGAGGAGACGCCGATGGCAGCAGCCATCACGCTTGCCGCGGAGGCACCCAAACTGTCCTCCGCGAACACAGGCTTCATGCTGATCTGTTCCGCCCTGGTGCTGCTCATGACGCCGGGTCTGGCCTTCTTCTACGGAGGCATGGTCCGCGTCAAGAGCACCCTCAACATGCTGATGATGAGCTTCATCAGCATCGGCATCGTCACCCTCCTCTGGGTGCTCTACGGCTTCTCCCTGGCCTTCGGCTCGGGGTCCGCCTTCATCGGATGGAACGCCGACTGGCTCGGACTGAGCGACATCGGGCTGACGGAACTCTGGCCGGACTACACCATCCCGGTGTTCGTCTTCATGGTCTTCCAGATGATGTTCGCCATCATCACCCCCGCCCTGATCAGCGGAGCCCTCGCCGACCGGGTCAAGTTCTCGGCCTGGGCCCTGTTCGTCGCCCTGTGGGCCACGGTCGTCTACATCCCGGTCGCCCACTGGGTCTGGGCCTCCGACGGCTGGGCCTACAAACTCGGCGTGATCGACTTCGCGGGCGGCACCGCCGTCCACATCAACGCCGGTGCCGCCGCCCTCGGCGTCATCCTGGTCATCGGCAAGCGCGTCGGCTTCAAGAAGGACCCGATGCGCCCGCACAGCCTCCCGCTGGTCATGCTCGGCGCCGGACTGCTGTGGTTCGGCTGGTTCGGCTTCAACGCCGGTTCCTGGCTGGGCAACGACGACGGCGTGGGCGCCCTGATGTTCGTCAACACCCAGGTCGCCACCGCCGCCGCCATGCTCGCCTGGCTCGCCTACGAGAAGATCCGCCACGGCGCCTGCACCACCCTCGGCGCCGCCTCCGGCGCCGTCGCCGGACTCGTCGCCATCACCCCGTCCGGCGGCGCCGTCTCCCCGCTCGGCGCGATCGCCGTCGGCGCCATCGCCGGTGTCGCCTGCGCCGCCGCCGTCGGCCTGAAGTTCAGGTTCGGCTACGACGACTCCCTCGACGTCGTCGGCGTCCACATGGTCGGCGGCATCGTCGGCTCCCTGCTCATCGGCTTCTTCGCCACCGGCAAGGGCCAGTCCGACGCGGCCGGCGTCTTCTACGGCGACCACACCTTCGACCAGCTCTGGAAGCAGTGCGCAGGCGTCTTCGCCGTCCTCGCCTACTCCCTGCTGGCCTCCGCCGTCCTCGCCTTCCTCCTCGACAAGACCATCGGCATGCGGGTCCCCGAGGAAGAAGAGGTCTCCGGCATCGACCAGTCCCAGCACGCCGAGACCGCGTACGACTTCAGCGGCACCGGCGGCGGGGTCGTCGGCAGCACCACGGCCCAGGCAGCGGCCGCCACGAAGACCAAGAAGGTGGACGCATGAGGCTCATCACGGCGGTCGTCAAGCCGCACCGGCTCGACGAGATCAAGGAAGCCCTCCAGGCGTTCGGCGTCCACGGCCTCACCGTCACCGAGGCCAGCGGCTACGGCCGCCAGCGCGGGCACACCGAGGTCTACCGTGGCGCCGAGTACACCGTCGACCTCGTCCCCAAGATCCGCATCGAGGTGCTGGCCGAGGACGAGGACGCCGAACAGCTGATCGACGTCATCGTGAAGGCCGCCCGCACCGGCAAGATCGGGGACGGCAAGGTCTGGTCCCTGCCGGTCGAGACCGCTGTCCGTGTCCGCACCGGCGAACGCGGCCCGGACGCGCTCTGACACGAGGAAAAGACAGGAGTCGCTGGGTGACGCGCACGGACGACCGTAAAGAGACCGACGACACGGGACCCAGCGGCTACGCGGCGGCCCGGCTGCACCTCCTCAACGAGGGGGCGCGGTCCGGGCCGCCGCGCCGTACCGCCCTCGCCGGACTCACCGACGACTGGCTGACCGGCCTCTTCACCGCCGCCGCCCCCGCCGGCCCCTCCTTCAAGGGCGTCTCCCTGATCGCCGTCGGCGGCTACGGACGCGGCGAACTCTCCCCCCGCAGCGACCTCGACCTGCTGCTCCTCCACGACGGCAGCGACCCCGCCGCCGTCGCCACCCTCGCCGACCGGCTCTGGTACCCCGTCTGGGACCTCGGCATCAGCCTCGACCACTCCGTACGCACCCCCGCCGAAGCCCGCAAAACCGCCGGGGAGGACCTCAAGGTCCAGCTCGGCCTGCTCGACGCCCGCCACCTCGCCGGAGACCTCGGCCTCACCGCAGGACTGCGCACCGCGATCCTCGCCGACTGGCGCAACCAGGCCCCCAAACGCCTCCCCGAACTCCAGGAACTCTGCGCCGAACGCGCCGAACGCCACGGCGAACTCCGCTTCCTCCTCGAACCCGACCTCAAGGAAGCCCGAGGCGGACTCCGCGACGCCACCGCACTACGAGCCGTCGCCGCCTCCTGGCTCGCCGACGCACCCCGCGAGGGCCTCGCCGACGCCCGCCGCCGCCTCCTCGACGCCCGCGACGCCCTCCACCTCGTCACCGGCCGCGCCACCGACCGCCTCGCCCTCCAGGAACAGGACCAGGTCGCCGCCGAACTCGGCCTCCTCGACGCCGACACCCTGCTCCGCCAGGTCTACGAGTCCGCCCGCGTGATCTCGTACGCCGGAGACGTCACCTGGCGCGAGGTCGGCCGCGTGTTGCGGGCGCGTGCTGTACGACCCCGGCTGCGCGCCATGCTCGGCGGGGGGAAGCCGGTCACCGAGCGCACCCCGCTCGCCGAAGGCGTCGTCGAGCAGGACGGGGAGGCCGTCCTCGCCCGCACCGCACGGCCCGAACGCGACCCCGTCCTCCCCCTGCGCGCCGCGGCCGCCGCCGCACAGGCCGCCCTCCCGCTCTCCCCGCACGCCGTACGGCGCATGGCCGCCACCGCACGCCCCCTGCCCACCCCCTGGCCCGCCGAGGCCCGCGAACAGCTCATCACCCTGCTCGGCTCCGGCCGTCCCACCGTCGACGTATGGGAGGCACTGGAGGCCGAGGGCCTGATCAGCCGCCTGCTCCCGGACTGGGAACGCGTCCGCTGCCGCCCCCAGCGCAACGCCGTCCACCTCTGGACCGTCGACCGGCACCTCATCGAGACCGCCGTCCGCGCCTCCGCCCTCACCCGCCGCGTCAGCCGCCCCGACCTCCTCCTCGTCGCCGCCCTCCTGCACGACATCGGCAAGGGCTGGCCCGGCGACCACTCGGTGGCCGGTGAGATCATCGCCCGCGACGTCGCCGCCCGCCTCGGCTTCGACCGCACCGACGTCACCGTCCTCTCCACCCTCGTCCGGCACCACCTGCTGCTCGTCGAGACCGCCACCCGCCGCGACCTCGACGACCCCGCCACCGTCCGCGCCGTCGCCGACGCCGTCGGCAGCCAGAGCACCCTGGAACTCCTGCACGCCCTCACCGAGGCCGACGCCCTCGCCACCGGCCCCGCCGCCTGGTCCACCTGGCGCGGCTCCCTCGTCACCGACCTCGTCCGCCGCGTGGCCGCCCTGCTCGCCGGTGAGCACCCCGACACCGAGCCCGAGACCGCCGCGCCCACCGCCGAACAGGAACGCCTCGCCATCGAGGCCCACCGCACCGGCGGCCCCGTCCTCACCCTGCGCGCCCAGGCCGAACCCGCCCCACCGGAAGAGTCTGAGGAGACCGGCGAGCCGCTCGGCGTCGAGCTGGTCATCGCCGTACCCGACCAGCCCGGCGTCCTGCCCGCCCTCGCCGGAGTCCTCGCCCTGCACCGGCTCACCGTCCGTACCGGCGGACTGCGCACCCTCCGCCTGCCCGACGATGTGGACGACGACGGCTCCGTCCTGCTGCTCGACTGGCGCGTCGCCGCCGAGTACGGCTCCCTCCCGCAGGCCACCCGCCTCCGCGCCGACCTCGTCCGCGCCCTCGACGGCACCCTGGACATCACCAGCCGCCTCGCCGAACGCGACGCCGCCTACCCCCGCCGCCGCGGCCGCACCGCCCCACCCCCACGCGTCACCGTCGCCCCAGCCGCCTCCCGCCACGCCACGGTCATCGAGGTCCGCGCCCAGGACGCCCCCGGCCTGCTGTTCCGCATCGGCTCGGCGCTGGAGAAGACCGGGTTGCGGGTACGGAGTGCCCACGCGTCGACGCTGGGCTCCAATGCTGTGGATGCCTTCTACGTCACGACCGGCGCCGGGCTCCCTGTGCCGACTGAAGAGGCCACCTCCATGGCGAAGGCGCTGGAGGAAGCATTGCGCGCGTGACCTTCGGGGGATGGGGTCGTTGCACGGCTGTGGTCCCCGCAGCGGCGGGGGTGATCCGGCGTCCACCGCCTTCGCACCCAGTGTGCTCACGTAGTCCCCGCAGACGCGGGGTTTTCCGTCCCTCGCCGGTCTCCGCACCGGCGAGGGGCGATTCGCTTGCGGAGCCCGATACTCTGGAGGGCGATCCACCATGCCCCCTACCTGAGGACCGACGAGCGCCGTGTTCGATACCCTCTCCGACCGCTTGGCGACTACCTTCAAGACCCTGCGGGGCAAAGGTCGGCTCACCGAAGCGGATGTCGACGCCACGGCCCGCGAGATCCGCATCGCGCTCCTCGAAGCGGACGTGGCTCTGCCTGTCGTCCGGTCGTTCATCAAGAACGTCAAGGAGCGCGCGCTCGGCGCCGAGGTCTCGCGGGCCCTGAACCCGGCCCAGCAGGTCCTCAAGATCGTCAACGAGGAGCTCGTGACGATCCTCGGCGGCGAGACCCGCCGACTGCGCTTCGCCAAGCAGCCGCCGACCGTGATCATGCTGGCCGGTCTCCAGGGTGCCGGTAAGACCACGCTCGCGGGCAAGCTCGGCCGCTGGCTGAAGGAGCAGGGCCACTCCCCGCTGCTCGTCGCCTGTGACCTCCAGCGCCCCAACGCCGTCAACCAGCTCAGCGTCGTCGCCGAGCGCGCCGGTGTCGCGGTGTACGCGCCCGAGCCGGGCAACGGCGTGGGCGACCCGGTCAAGGTCGCCAAGGACTCCATCGAGTTCGCCAAGGCCAAGGTCCACGACATCGTGATCGTGGACACCGCAGGCCGCCTGGGCATCGACCAGGAGATGATGGCGCAGGCCGCGGACATCCGCGACGCCGTCTCCCCGGACGAGATCCTCTTCGTCGTCGACGCCATGATCGGCCAGGACGCGGTCAACACCGCCGAGGCGTTCCGCGACGGCGTCGGCTTCGACGGCGTGGTGCTCTCCAAGCTCGACGGTGACGCCCGTGGTGGTGCCGCCCTGTCGATCCGGCAGATCACCGGCAAGCCGATCATGTTCGCGTCCAACGGCGAGAAGCTGGACGAGTTCGACGCGTTCCACCCCGACCGGATGGCCTCCCGCATTCTCGACATGGGTGACCTGCTCACCCTGATCGAGCAGGCGGAGAAGACGTTCAGTCAGGAAGAGGCCGAGAAGATGGCCTCGAAGCTGGCGTCGAAGAAGGGCCAGGACTTCACCCTGGACGACTTCCTGTCCCAGATGGAGCAGGTCAGGAAGATGGGCAGCATCAGCAAGCTGCTCGGCATGCTCCCGGGCATGGGCCAGATCAAGGACCAGATCAACAACATCGACGAGCGGGACGTGGACCGCACGGCCGCCATCATCAAGTCGATGACCCCGGCCGAGCGCACCGACCCGAACATCATCAACGGCTCCCGCCGCGCCCGTATCGCCAAGGGTTCCGGTGTCGAGGTCAGCGCGGTCAAGAGCCTGGTGGAGCGGTTCTTCGAGGCGCGGAAGATGATGTCCCGCATGGCCCAGGGCGGCGGGATGCCGGGCATGCCGGGGATGCCGGGCATGGGCGGCGGCCCCGGCCGCACCAAGAAGCAGCCGAAGAAGGCCAAGGGCAAGCAGCGTTCGGGCAACCCGATGAAGCGCCAGCAGCAGGAGCTGGAGGAGGCCCAGCGCCGCGAGGCCGCCGCCAAGGGCGGCAACGCGCTCGGTCTGCCCCAGCAGGGCAGCCAGGACTTCGAACTCCCCGACGAGTTCAAGAAGTTCATGGGCTGAGCAGTCCCGTACGTGCCGAGGGCGCCCCTTCTCGATGAGGGGGCGCCCTCGCGCGTCTACGGCACGCGGGCGATCAGGTAGCGGAAGACGTTCGGCATCCAGACCGTCCCGTCCGGGCGCCGGTAGGGGTGCAGGGACTCGGTCAGTTCCTTGCCGACCTGCTTGCGGTCCGTCGCCGCGATCGCCGCGTCGAACAGCCCGGTCGACACCAGGCCGCGCACCGCGCTGTCGGTGTCGGCGTAGCCGAACGGGCAGGCCACCCGGCCGGAGCCGTCCGGCTTGAGCCCGGCGCGCAGCGCGACCTCCTCCAGGTCGTCGCGCCGGGCCGGACGCCAGCCGTGCCGCGGCTCGGCGAGCTTGGCGGCCACCCGCAGCACGGTGGAGGTGGCGCACCGTTCCGGCGGGCCCCATCCGGCCAGCACCACGGCGGCCCCGCGCGCGGCCAGCGGCAGCGCGGCGGCGAGGGTGTCCCCGAGGCCGTCGGAGTCGTCGAGGGCGCCGACCGTCTCGTAGGCGGTCACGAGGGTGTACGAGGGTGTGTCGTCGTCGGCCGCGTCCGCGGGGGAGTCCGTCTGGACCAGCCGGGCGTCCAGGGGGCCGTCCGGGTCCAGGCGTTCGCGGGCGAGGGCGAGGTGTTCGGGGCGGGAGTCGACGCCGGTGACGGTCGCGCCCTTGGCGGCCGCCAGCAGCAGGGCGAGCCCGGAGCCGCAGCCGAGGCCCAGCAGTCGGGTGCCCGGTCCCACTTCGAGGCGCTCGTGGACGGTCTCGTGGAGCGGGAGAAGCATCCGCTCCTGGATCTCCGACCAGTCGCGCGCGCGTTTGCGGGGGTTCACGCGGGGTGGTGCGGAACCCGCGTGGGCCAGGTGCTCCCGCACGAGCGTAGGTGTCATAGGTAGCGCCCCAATCCGCCGGCTGTCCGTCGCTGTGCCCGGTGTGTGGCCCCCGTGTGCCGTGCGTGCGCACTTTCCACGTATGCCAGGTAACTCCCGGCTCGCCGAGTCGTCCAGTGGTCGTGGGGCCCGGCTTGCCACCGGATGGCGCGTGTGGCTCGAATTCACGCCCCCGCAATCCGGAGCGCACCACCGGGTGCGAGGGCGCTCGGGCGCACCCGGTAACGTGCGGCTGCGGCGGTGTCAGTAGCCCCGGGGGCGCCGGGAACCGTACGTGTGGCTACGCACCGGCTTGGGAGGAGCTGTGAGGCTTCTCCGTGAAACGGCGGACCCGCCCTCGTCAGGACGCATCGGCGACAACTGACGGGTAGGTGCAAAATATTTGAGATGCCCCGGAATAGGAACACAGCGGCACCCCCGCTCGTTGTCATTACGTGAGCACGACACAGACACCACCTGTTCTCGCCGCGGAGCTGGCGCAGGCGTGGGCCGATATTCAGCGGTACCACCCCGAGCTGCCCGACCTCGCCGCACCGGAATCCCTGATCGGGGAGTCGTCGTCCGCGTGCGGGCACGAACTCTCCTTCGAGCGGCTGCTGCACGAGGCGGTGCACGGCATCGCCGCGTCCCGAGGGGTGCGCGACACCTCCCGGGCGGGCCGCTACCACAACCGCCGTTTCCTCGCCGTCGCCGAGGAGTTGGGCCTGGACCACCCCGAGGAGCCGCATCCGAGCAGCGGTTTCTCACTGGTCACGCTCAACCCCGAGGCCAAGCGGCGCTACCGTCCGACCATCGACCGCCTGCAGCGCGCGCTGAAGGCGCACACGGTGGCCACCTCCGCCGACACCTCGCGCACCTTCCGGGGTCCGGCCGCGCGGCACGGCTCCTCCGGGGGCGGTGTCCGGGTGAAGGCGGTCTGCGACTGCGGCCGCAACGTCCGGGTGGTCCCCTCGGTCCTGGCGCAGGCGCCGATCATGTGCGGCGGCTGCGGCAAGCCGTTCCGTATCCCGGAGGCGGTGGCCGCGGCGAGCTGACCACGCGGCTGCTCGTGGCAGCCGTACTCAGCTCTCCTTCACCCTGCGGGCGGCCGTGCCGCAGGGGTAGCGCCGAGTGCTCCACAGGCATGCGCAAGATCGCCGACCCCGTCCCGGACGGCCCCGCGGGGTGTGGCACAATGGCAAGCTGTACTCGACAGTCGCACAGGACCCCTCTCTCCTCCGGCTGACGCGTCCATCGGGCACTCGGGTACCGCAACCCCACGCGGCAACTCCGCCGTGCCCAACACACGTCAAAACCAGGAGAACTCACTCCCGTGGCAGTCAAGATCAAGCTGAAGCGTCTGGGCAAGATCCGTTCGCCTCACTACCGCATCGTCGTCGCCGACTCCCGTACCCGCCGTGACGGCCGGGCCATCGAGGAGATCGGCAAGTACCACCCGACCTACAACCCGTCGGTCATCGAGGTGGACGCCGACCGCGCCGCCTACTGGCTGAGCGTCGGCGCGCAGCCGACCGAGCCGGTGCTCGCCATTCTGAAGAAGACCGGCGACTGGCAGAAGTTCAAGGGCGAGCCGGCCCCCGCGCCGCTGCTCGTGGCCGCGCCGAAGCCGGAGCGTCCGTCGTTCGAGGCCCTGGGCTCCGCCGACGACAACAAGGGTGAGGCCATCACCCAGAAGAAGAAGGCTGAGAAGAAGGACGAGGCGGCCGCTGAGTCCGCCGAGTCGACCGAGGCCTGAGCAGCATGCTCGAAGAGGCGCTTGAGCACCTCGTGAAGGGCATCGTCGACAACCCCGACGATGTGCAGGTCGCCTCGCGTGACCTGCGCCGCGGGCGCGTGCTGGAGGTTCGGGTGCACCCCGAGGACCTCGGTAAGGTGATCGGTCGTAACGGCCGCACCGCGCGTGCTCTGCGTACCGTCGTGGGCGCCATCGGCGGCTGCGGTGTCCGTGTCGACCTCGTCGACGTGGACCACGTCCGCTGACGCTTCATAGCAACCGGCTCGGGCCGGGGAGGGCCACTGGGCCGTCCCCGGCCCGTAGTCGTATGACAGGAGATCTGTACTCGTGCAGCTGGTAGTCGCACGGATCGGCCGTGCCCATGGCATCAAGGGCGAGGTCACCGTAGAGGTGCGTACCGACGAGCCGGAGTCGCGGCTCGCGCCGGGCGCCGTCCTGGCCACCGACCCGGCGTCCGTCGGGCCGCTCACCATCGCCACCGGCCGCGTGCACAGCGGCCGTCTCCTCCTGCGCTTCGAGGGCTTCGGCGACCGTACGGCCGCCGAGACGCTGCGCAACACGCTGCTGATCGCCGACGTCGACCCGGAGGAGATGCCGGACGACGAGGACGAGTACTACGACCATCAGCTGATCGACCTCGACGTGGTCACCGCGGACGGCACGGAGGTCGGCCGGATCACCGAGATCTCCCACCTGCCCTCCCAGGACCTCTTCATCGTGGAGCGCCCGGACGGCAGCGAGGTGCTGATCCCGTTCGTGGAGGAGATCGTCAGCGAGATCGACCTGGCCGAGCAGAAGGCGGTCATCACCCCGCCGCCCGGCCTGATCGACGACCGCGCCGAGATCGCCTCGGCCCGCGACGCGGAGCAGGACGAGGCTTCGGCCGAGGACGACGACGCATGAGGCTCGACGTCGTCACGATCTTCCCGGAGTACCTGGAACCGCTGAACGTCTCCCTCGTCGGCAAGGCCCGCGCACGCGGCCGGCTCGACGTGAACGTCCACGACCTGCGCTCCTGGACCTACGACCGGCACAACACGGTCGACGACACCCCCTACGGCGGCGGCCCCGGCATGGTCATGAAGACCGGGCCCTGGGGTGACGCCCTGGACACGGTCCTGGCCGACGGCTACGAGTCGGGCGCGCACAGCCCCGCCCTGATCGTGCCGACCCCCAGCGGCCGCCCCTTCACCCAGGAACTCGCCGTCGAGCTGTCGGAGCGCCCCTGGCTGATCTTCACCCCGGCGCGTTACGAGGGCATCGACCGCCGGGTCATGGACGAGTACGCGACCCGGATGCCGGTCTACGAGGTGTCCATCGGGGACTACGTCCTCGCGGGCGGCGAGGCGGCCGTGCTGGTCGTCACCGAGGCCGTGGCCCGGCTGCTGCCCGGCGTCCTCGGCAACGCCGAGTCCCACCAGGACGACTCCTTCGCCCCCGGCGCCATGGCCAACCTCCTGGAAGGCCCCATCTACACCAAGCCGCCCGAGTGGCGCGGCCGCGAGATCCCGGACGTGCTGCTCAGCGGCCACCACGGGAAGATCGCGCGCTGGCGGCGGGACGAGGCGATGCGCCGGACCACCGCCAACCGGCCCGACCTGATCGAGCGCTGCGACCCCGCGACCCTCGACAAGAAGGACCGGGAGATGCTCTCCATCCTGGGCTGGGCCCCGGACCCGGAGGGACACTCGTTCGGGCGATTTTGGCGCAGGACCGACGGCGTGGAATAATAGGTCGCTGTTGTGCGTCCGTCCGGCGTGCGCCCCTGCCGCAGGGGGACACGACGCCCGTTCCGACCCGCACGGCAGACCTCTTCGAACATCTAGTTCCGTTGATGACCTGTGGCATCAGCGAAGAAAGCAGACGAAATGTCTCACCTGCTCGACACCGTCGACTCCGCGTCGCTGCGCACCGACATCCCGGCCTTCCGCCCGGGTGACACCGTCAACGTGCACGTCCGCGTCATCGAGGGCAACCGCTCGCGTG
Source organism: Streptomyces sp. NPDC002176 (assembly GCF_044903645.1). NCBI lineage: Bacteria > Bacillati > Actinomycetota > Actinomycetes > Kitasatosporales > Streptomycetaceae > Streptomyces > Streptomyces sp. NPDC002176. Next base: position 135,510 of record NZ_JBJDQW010000002.1, on the reverse strand, counting down.
TGCAGCAGTTCAAGGGCGTCGTGATCCGCCGCCAGGGTTCGGGCGTCCGCGAGACCTTCTCGGTCCGCAAGGTCTCGTTCTCCGTCGGCGTCGAGCGCACCTTCCCGGTGCACACCCCGATCGTCGAGAAGATCGAGCTCGTCACCCGTGGTGACGTGCGCCGCGCCAAGCTGTACTACCTCCGTGAGCTGCGCGGCAAGGCCGCGAAGATCAAGGAGAAGCGCGACAACTGAGCGCCTTCCCGGAGTCATGGCGGGGCCGGATAGCATCTGGCCCCGATGGACACCGAAGCTCAGCCGACGGAACGCGACCGCTCCCGCCCACCCGGAATTCCGGGTGCGCGGGACCGGTCGCGTTTCGCGTTGGTGGACCGGCTCGCCGAGTGGCTGCCGGGCGGCCGGTTCACCCTGCTCCTCCTCACCTGCCTGGCCTTCCTGCTCGTCCTGAGCACGTTCGTGGTGCGGCCGTTCGAGATCCCGAGCGGTTCCATGGAGGGCGGATTGAGGATCGGGGACCGCGTTCTCGTAAACAAGTTGGCGTACCGTTTCGGTGCCCGGCCGGACCGCGGTGACGTGGTGGTGTTCGACGGGACCGAGTACTTCGGGCACGCGGACTACGTCAAGCGCGTTGTAGGGGTGGGAGGCGACCATGTGGTCTGCTGCGACAGGGAGGGGAGGATCGAGGTGAACGGCCGCCCGGTCGACGAGACGGCGTTCCTCTATCCGGGGAACAGCGCGTCCGACGTGCCCTTCGACGTGGTGGTGCCCGAGGGCCGTCTCTTCCTGCTCGGCGATCACCGCGCCCGCTCCAGCGACTCCCGTGACCATCTCGGCTCGCCCGGTGGCGGCATGGTCCCGGTGACCGACGTGGTGGGCCGCGCCGACTGGATCGTCTGGCCGTACGGCCACTGGACGCGCATCGAGCGCCCCGGCGCCTACGCGCACGTACCTGCCGCGGAGGCCGCGCATGGGTAACCGGGCCAGGCCGCGCGGGGTGTCCGGCGCGGCCGCCGAGAATCTGCTGCCCACCGGCGCCCGCCGGACCGGCAGGCCGAGCCCCGGCCGGTCGCGCGCGGAGCGGCGCAAGCTGCAGCGCAGGGTGAAGCGCAAGCGCAGACGGTCGGCGGTGCGGGAGATCCCGCTGCTGCTCGGGGTCGCCGTGCTGATCGCGCTGGTGCTGAAGACCTTCCTGGTGCAGGCGTTCGTGATCCCGTCCGGCTCGATGGAGCAGACGATCCGGATCGGGGACCGGGTGCTGGTCGACAAGTTCACCCCCTGGTTCGGCTCCCGCCCGGCCCGCGGTGACGTGGTCGTCTTCCACGATCCGGGCGGCTGGCTGACCGGCGAGGAGACGCCGAAGAAGAACGACCCCGTGGGCGTCAAGCAGGTGAAGGAGGGGCTGACCTTCATCGGCCTGCTCCCCTCCGACAACGAGAAGGACCTGATCAAGCGGGTCATCGGGGTCGGCGGCGACCATGTGAAGTGCTGCGACGCCGAGGGCCGGGTCACGGTCAACGGCGCCCCGCTCACCGAGGGCGCCTACATCTACCCCGGCAACGCCCCCTCCGCGAGCTCCTTCGACATCACGGTGCCCAAGGGCCGCCTGTGGGTGATGGGCGATCACCGCGGCAACTCCGCCGACTCCCGCTATCACCAGGACACGTACGGCGGGACGGTCTCCGAGGAGTCGGTCGTCGGCCGGGCGATGTTCATCGGCTGGCCCTTCGCGCACTGGACGCGCCTGGAGGAACCTAAAACCTTCGCAAGCGTCACCGACGCGGCCGCCGGGGCGGCTGCGGTCCCCGCGCCGTCGCATAGGGTTGCCTCCGACGACCCGAACGGACTGACCCAGCTCCCGACCCCTGCGGAACTCCCGCTCGTTATGGGAGTGGTGGGCCTGCACCGTGTATGGGGCAGGCGGCGGCACAGAGTAAGGAGTTGGCGTGGGGGATGTGGCGGTTGGCGCACGGTCGGGGCACGACGGCGAGGAGCACCGCGGGCACCCCGTGGGGTCCGACGCCTCGGCCCCGGACGGCGCCGTGAACTCCGGGAACGGCTTCGCGGCGGCCGGTGACGGCACCCCGCCCGGCCGCCCCCCGCGGACCGACGAGGACGGCGGCGGCAGCGGCGACGCGGCCCGCAGGCCGGCGAAGCAGCGTTCCTTCTGGAAGGAACTGCCGATCCTGGTCGGTATCGCGCTGGTACTGGCCCTGCTGATCAAGACCTTCCTGGTGCAGGCGTTCTCGATCCCCTCCGACTCGATGCAGAACACCCTCCAGCAGGGTGACCGCGTCCTGGTGGACAAGCTCACCCCCTGGTTCGGCTCCAAGCCCGAGCGCGGCGAGGTCGTCGTCTTCCACGACCCGGCCCAGTGGCTGGCGGGCGAGCCCACGCCGGAGCAGAACGCCATCCAGAAGGGCCTCAGCTGGATCGGTCTGATGCCGTCCGCCGAGGAGAAGGACCTGATCAAGCGTGTGATCGGGGTCGGCGGCGACACAGTCGAGTGCGAGGGCGCGGGCCCGCTGAAGGTCAACGGCAAGGCGCTGAACGAGCCGTACGTCTACCCCGGCAACACGCCGTGCAGCGTGGACGACCAGGGCGGCCAGTTCAAGGTCAAGGTGCCCAAGGGCTACATCTGGGTGATGGGCGACCACCGCCAGAACTCGCGGGACTCCCGGTACAACCAGACCGACGAGAACCACGGCATGGTGCCGGTCAAGGACGTCGTCGGCCGGGCGATCGTGAAGGCGTGGCCCGTCAACCGCTGGGGCACCCTGCCGATCCCGGACACCTTCGACCAGCCGGGCCTGGACAAGCAGAACTCCGCCGCCGCTTCGCTGCCGTACGCGCCTGGTGCGGCCGCCGTCGCGGGTGTGCTGCCGATCGCCGTGTGGCGCCGCCGCAAGGCCGCCCGCCCCGCCGCCGAGGCCGCGCGCGAGGGGTGAGCCCGGCGCACTTCGGTGCGCCCCACGGACATCCCCGAGGACACGCCCGAGGGCGGTGTTTCCCGGAGACCCGGTGAAGAACCGGTCACCGGGGGACACCGCCCTCGCGGCTTTCCGGCCCGGTGTGCTACCAAGAGCGGATCGAGCGTGGCAGGCCGGGCGAGCCCGGCGGAGGGGACCGGGAGACGACATGGGAAGTGCCGCAGGCGAGGGGTCCAAGGGGGGCCTCGGCGGAGTGCTGTCGGGCGTGGCGGTGGCCGTGGGCCTGTTGCTCTTCCTGGCCGGTTTCGGCTGGGCGGCGGTGACCTACCGTCCGTACACCGTGCCCACCAGCTCGATGGCCCCGACCATCGACGCCGGGGACCGGGTGCTGGCCCAGCGGGTCGACGGCGCGGAGGTGCGCCGGGGTGACGTGGTGGTGTTCAGCGACAAGACCTGGGTGACCGGCTCCGACGTGGTCAAGCGGGTCGTCGCGGTCGGCGGGGACACCGTCGCCTGCTGCACCGACGGCAAGCTCACCGTCAACGGCAAGCCGGTCGACGAGCCCTACCTGCCCAAGGGCGCCCCGGCCGAGGTCCAGGGCTTTCCGACGGTGACCGTGCCGAAGGGGAGGCTCTTCCTGCTCGGTGACGAACGCCAGGGCTCGCTGGACTCCACCGCCCATCTGAGCGATGCCGCCGGGGGCACGGTGAGCCGGAGCGCGGTGGCCGCCCGGGTGGACTCCGTGGTCTGGCCGATGCGGGGCATGCTCGCCCGGCCGACCGGGTTCGAGGCGATGGGCACGCTGTCCCGGCCGGGTCCGCTGCCCTTCATCGAGGCGATGATCGTCGCCGGTGCCGTGCTGGTGCTGGGCGGTGCCGCCTACGGCCCGATCGCGGCGCGCGTGGGCCGGTCCCGCGCCCGGACCGGCGCGGAGCCCGTCCATGTCGGCTGACGCCCCGGACACCTACGCGGGCGGGCTGCGCAAGGTCGCCCGCGTGGTGCTGCTGGACCCCGAGGACCGCGTCCTGCTGCTGCACGGGCATGAGCCGGACGATCCGGCCGACGACTGGTGGTTCACCCCCGGCGGCGGTGTGGAGGGCGTCGAGACCCGCGAGCAGGCCGCGCTCAGGGAACTGGTCGAGGAGACCGGGATCACCGAGGTCGAGCTGGGTCCGGTGCTGTGGCGCCGCCGGTGCTCCTTCCCGTTCGCCGGGCGCCGCTGGGACCAGGACGAGTGGTACTACCTGGCGCGTACGACGCAGACGGCGACGGCCGCCCTGGGGCTGACCGAGCTGGAGCGGCGCAGTGTGTCGGGAGCGCGCTGGTGGACGTGCCGGGAACTCGAGCGGGCGCATGAGACGGTGTACCCGACCAGACTCGCCGGGCTGCTGCGCACGCTGCTCGACGAGGGTCCCCCGGCCACACCCGTGACCCTGGACACGGAAATCGTCTGAGGGTTCGCCGGACTGGCGCACAATGGGGGGATCGCACGGCTGAAGGGGAACATGCCATGAGCGCCGAGGACCTCGAGAAGTACGAGACCGAGATGGAGCTGAAGCTCTACCGGGAGTACCGAGACGTCGTCGGTCTGTTCAAATACGTGATCGAGACGGAACGGCGCTTCTACCTCACCAATGACTACGAGATGCAGGTGCACTCGGTTCAGGGCGAGGTGTTCTTCGAGGTGACGATGGCTGACGCCTGGGTGTGGGACATGTACCGCCCGGCGCGGTTCGTCAAGCAGGTTCGGGTGTTGACGTTCAAGGACGTGAACATCGAGGAGTTGAACAAGAGCGATCTGGAGTTGCCGAGCGGCTGAGTTCACCCGCACGGGTGGCGGAGTTTTCCACAAGCTCGGCTCCGTCCACCAAGATCCACATCTTTCGGCGTGCCCCGTCACGGTGGGTGCCGGAGGTGGTGCCGACATGGACAAGGCACGTGGTGGACTGGGCAGGTACGGCGAGGATCTGGCCGCGCGGCGGCTGACCGAGGCCGGGATGAGCATCCTGGAGCGCAACTGGCGCTGTGGGCGCTCCGGAGAGATCGACATCGTGGCGCGGGACGGCGCCACGCTGGTCGTCTGCGAGGTGAAGACCCGCAGCGGCGGCGGCTTCCAGCACCCGATGGCCGCCGTCACGCCCGAGAAGGCACGACGGCTCCTGGATCTGGCCGAGCGATGGGTCCACGCGCATGGCGGGGCACCGCCGGGCGGGGTCCGGGTCGATCTGGTCGGGGTGCTGCTGCCCCGGCGCGGGGCGCCCACCGTGGAGCATGCGCGGGGGGTGGCCTGAATGGGATTCGCCCGCACCTGCTCGGTGGCCCTGGTCGGAGTCGAGGGGGTCCTCGTCGAGGTCCAGGCCGACCTGGAGCCCGGAGTGGCCGCCTTCACCCTGGTGGGGCTGCCGGACAAGAGCCTGACGGAGAGCCGGGACCGGGTCCGGGCCGCCGTGGTGAACTCCGGCGGCGAGTGGCCGCAGAAGAAACTCACCGTGGGACTGAGCCCGGCCTCGGTGCCCAAGGCCGGCTCCGGCTTCGATCTCGCTGTCGCCAGTGCCGTGCTCGGTGCCGCCGAGCGCATCGATCCCAGGGTGCTCGCCGACATCGTCATGATCGGTGAACTCGGTCTCGACGGCCGGGTCCGGCCGGTCCGGGGCATCCTGCCCGCGGTACTGGCCGCCGCCGACGCCGGGTACACCCAGGTGGTCGTCCCGGAGTGCGCCGCGGCCGAGGCCGCGCTCGTGCCCGGGGTGTCCGTGCTCGGTGTGCGCAGTCTGCGCCAGCTGATCGCCGTCCTCGCCGACGAACCGGTGCCCGACGAGGAGCCGGACGTCCCGGGGCGCCCCGATCCGCTCCTCGCCGGTCTCCGGATGCCCGGCACGGGCTCGGCCACCGGTATGCACAGCGCCGGAGCCGCCCAGCACGACCAGGGCCACGACCTGGCCGACGTGGTGGGCCAGACCTCGGCGCGCACCGCCGTGGAGGTGGCCGCGGCAGGCGGTCACCATCTCTTCCTGGAGGGGCCGCCGGGCGCGGGCAAGACGATGCTCGCCGAACGGCTCCCCGCCGTACTGCCTCCGCTCACCCGGCAGGACTCGCTCGAGGTCACGGCCGTGCACTCGGTGGCCGGACTGCTCCCACCGGGCAAACCGCTCATCGACGTGGCGCCCTACTGCGCCCCGCATCACTCGGCCACCATGCAGTCGCTGGTCGGCGGCGGCCCCGGCATCGCCCGGCCCGGCGCCGTCTCCCTGGCCCACAAAGGAATCCTGTTTCTCGACGAGGCGCCCGAGTTCCACATCAGGACGCTGGACGCCCTGCGGCAGCCGCTGGAGTCCGGGCACGTGGTGATCGCGCGGAGCGCGGGCGTGGTGCGGTTCCCGGCGCGGTTCCTGATGGTCCTCGCGGCCAACCCCTGCCCCTGCGGGCGGTTCTCCCAGCGCGACTCCCTGTGCGACTGCCCGCCCTCGGCGATCCGCCGCTACCAGTCCCGTCTTTCCGGCCCGCTGCTGGACCGGGTGGATCTGCGGGTCGAGGTCGACCCGGTGACCCGGGCCCAGCTGACCGACCCCGGTGCGCGCGGCGAGTCCACCGCGACCGTCGCCGACCGGGTGCGCGAGGCCCGGCAGCGGGCGGCGGCCCGGCTGGCCGGGACCCCGTGGGGCACCAACAGCGAGGTGCCGGGCAGGGAGCTGCGCAGCCGCTTCCACGCCGTCGCGGGCGCGATGGACGACGCCGAACGCAATCTGGAGCGGGGCGTGCTCACCGCGCGCGGCATCGACCGGGTGCTGCGGGTGGCGTGGACCGTCGCCGACCTGCTCGGACACGACCGCCCGGACGCCAACGACGTGGCCCTCGCCCTGCAGCTGCGCACCGGCGTCCCCCGAGGCGTCCCCATGGCCATCGGAGCCCTGGCGTGACGGCGGACCGTGCGGAGGAGGAGCGGACCGGGCGGGTGTTCCTCACCCGCGTGATCGAACCCGGCGACGACATCGGCGGACGGTGGCTGCGGCTGTTCGGGGTGCCGGAGGTGGTGCGGCGGCTGCGGGAGGGCGGCGACCCTCTGCCGGGGGTGAGCGGCACCCGCTGGCGGGGGCTGCTGGCGCGAGCGGCGCGCGCCGAGCCGGAGGCGGACCTGGCGGCCGCGCGGGAGGCCGGGGCACGGTTCGTGTGTCCGGGGGAAGCCGAGTGGCCCGCCCAGCTGGACGACCTGGGCGACGGCCGCCCGGTGGGCCTCTGGGTGCGCGGGCGGCCCGGACTGCGGATGTGGGCGCTGCGCTCGGTGGCCGTCGTGGGCGCCCGCGCCTGCACCGAGTACGGCGCCCATGTGGCGGCCACCCTCGCCGCCGGGCTCGCCGAGCGGGGCTGGGTGGTCGTCTCCGGCGGGGCGTACGGGGTCGACGGCGCCGCCCACCGGGGTGCCCTCGCGGCGGAGGGTGCCACCGTCGCCGTGCTGGCCTGCGGGGTCGACCGGCCCTACCCGCGCGGGCACACCGCGCTGATCGACCGGATCGCCCAACAGGGTCTGGTGATCGGGGAGTTGCCGCCGGGGGACCATCCGACACCGAACCGGTTCGTCGTACGCAACCGGGTGATCGCCGCGCTCACGCGGGGCACAGTCGTCGTGGAGGCCGCGTGCCGTAGCGGTTCCCTGGTCACGGCCCGCGCCGCCCAGCGGCTCGGCAGACACACCATGGGGGTACCCGGCCCCGTCACCAGCGCGCTCTCCGCCGGGGTGCACGAGCTGCTGCGCGGGGAGGCGGTCCTCGTCAGCGACGCGGCGGACGTCGTGGAACTCGTGGGGGAGATCGGCGAGCTGGCCCCGTCCCGGCACGGCCCGGTGCTCCCGCGCGATCTGCTCGACCCCGAGGCGGCGGCCGTCCTCGCCGCCCTGCCCGCCGCCCGCGCGGCCCGCCCTGCGGAGATCGCCCGTGAGGCGTGCACCACTCGCGAGGAGGCGGTCGCCCGGCTGTACGAGCTTCGAGCGCTTGGCTATGTCGAACGACACGACGACGGCTGGAAGTTGACACGCCAGGCGCTCCGCCCGGTCCGGAAAGACCCGCACCCGCCCTGACCGAGGGTGTTCGGCCGTCCGGGGGAATCCCCTACGCCCTTGGGATTCACCGGAGTTGACGCCCATCGGTGGTCACGCTGAGCGAACCGGGTGACGCGGGGGAGCGGCCTCGTACAGGGGTGCGCGCACGGGTGGTGCCCCACTGTTCGCACACCGCGACTCCTCAGTCACGCTACGCTCACGAAAGCTCCGGTGCGGACGGGCAGGCCCGATCCCGCACGGACCCGCGCGGCCCCCCGCGCCCGCACCCCACCGAAGACCCGGCGTCCAGCCCCTACCCCGCTTCCCCCACCTACGGCACGGCAGTTCACGGCACTTCACGGCAGAACGGCACTAGGCGACGAATGCCCCAGCACACCTCCGGCTCCGACCGGGCGGCGGCCCCCCCAGCCGCCCGCGACGGCGGCAGCGTGCGGCCGCCCGCTCCCTCGACGCTCGACGAGCTGTGGCGGTCGTACAAGGCGACGGGGGACGAACGCCTCCGGGAGCAGCTGATCCTGCACTACTCGCCGCTGGTCAAGTACGTGGCGGGCCGGGTCAGCGTCGGGCTGCCGCCCAACGTGGAGCAGGCCGACTTCGTCTCCTCCGGGGTGTTCGGACTCATCGACGCGATCGAGAAGTTCGACATCGACCGCGAGATCAAGTTCGAGACCTACGCGATCACCCGCATCCGCGGCGCCATGATCGACGAGCTGCGGGCGCTGGACTGGATTCCCCGCTCGGTCCGGCAGAAGGCGCGCAACTACGAGCGGGCCTACGCCGCACTGGAGGCGAAGCTGCGGCGCACCCCGAGCGAGCAGGAGGTCGCCGCCGAGCTGGGTGTGGAGGTCGAGGAGCTGCACGCCGTCTTCAGCCAGCTGTCCCTCGCCAACGTCGTCGCGCTGGAGGAGCTGCTGCACGTCGGCGGCGAAGGCGGGAACCGGCTCAGCCTCATGGACACCCTGGAGGACACCGCCGCCGACAACCCGGTCGAGGTGGCCGAGGACCGGGAGCTGCGCCGCTTCCTGGCGCGGGCCATCAACACGCTGCCCGACCGCGAGAAGACCGTGGTCACGCTCTACTACTACGAGGGCCTCACCCTCGCCGAGATCGGCAACGTCCTCGGTGTCACCGAGAGCCGGGTCAGCCAGATCCACACCAAGTCGGTGCTCCAGCTGAGAGCCAAGCTGGCGAGCTTCGGACGCTGACCTCCTGCCGCGTTTCGCGGCCGGTCCGTAAAGTGGAGGGCGTGCCAAGGATTCGAGCGGCCTCCGTGGCCGAGCACCGGTCGATGCAGCGAGCCGCCCTGCTGGACGCGGCCCGGACCCTGCTGTCCGAGGGCGGGACGGAGGCGCTGACCTTCCCCGCGCTGGCGGAGCGCACCGGTCTTGCCAGGTCGTCGGTGTACGAGTACTTCCGGTCGCGGGCAGCCGTGGTCGAGGAGCTGTGCGAGGTCGACTTCCCCGTCTGGGCGGCGGAGGTCGAGACCGCGATGGGCGACGAGCCCACAGCCGAGGGCAAGGTCGAGGCGTATGTGCGCCGCCAGCTGGCCCTGGTGGGGGACCGTCGGCATCGGGCCGTCGTGGCGATCTCCGCGAGCGAACTGGACGCCGGGGCGCGGGAGAAGATCCGGGCCGCGCACGGCGGGCTGGTGGCGATGATCGTCGAGGCGCTGGCCGACCTCGGGCACGAGGAGCCCCGGCTCGCCGCGATGCTGCTCCAGGGCGTCGTGGACGCGGCCGTGCGCCGGATCGAACTCGGCGCGGCCGAGCATCCCGACGCGATCACCGAGGCGGCGGTCGCCATGGTCCTGCGGGGCGTCCGGGGCTAGCCCGGCGGCACCGGGACTCCCAGTACCGGAAGCAGCCGGGACGGGCCGTGCCCGAGCAGCCACGGTGGCAGCAGGTCCAGGGGATTCAGATAGGTCTCCCCGTCCAGCAGCCCCCAGTGCACACACGCGTCCAGGCAGTGCGACCCGGTGCCCTCCACCCTCCCCACCACCTCCCCGGCCCGGACTTCCGCGCCCTGCTTCACCTCGGCCCGCACCGGCTCGTATGTCGTCCGTAACGACGTGCCCGCCAGGGCCACCGCGACCACGCCCCGGCCCGCGACCCGCCCCGCGAACGACACCCGGCCCGCCGCCACCGCCCGCACCGGGGCGCCCGGCGTCGCCGCCAGGTCCACGCCCCGGTGCCCGGCGGCGTACACGGTGGCGGGTGGCTCCCAGCCCCGCAGCACCGCCGGACGCGACCCCACCGGCCAGACGCGGGCCAGCGCGGGCACCCGCTCACCAGGCGGTCTCTCCGGGGGCGCCGGGTCGGCCCAGGCCAGGGGCGCCAGCACGGCACAGGTCAACAGCAGGGGCAGGACTGTCCAGTTCAGTAGGTATCGCACCAGTCGTCGCATGCGAGAAGTCTTTCGCTCGCCGCCGGAACCCGCCGGGACCTGTGGACAACCAGCCGGTTGTGGACAGCGGCGTCACCCGGCGCCCTGGCGGTCACGTACACTTCTTCTGGCGATCCGGGTCACCGGGTCGACTTCGCACGCCCCGGTACGAAGCCCGTCACAGGGCTCGTACAAGCGCCCCTCGGTCCTTCGCGGCACGGCGCACCGCGGGCGTCAGGCGCGACCGCCGTCCGGCGGACGCGGCACAACCGAGAAACTCAAGGAGATGGCCATGGCCGTCGTCACGATGCGGGAGCTGCTGGAGAGCGGCGTCCACTTCGGTCACCAGACCCGTCGCTGGAACCCGAAGATGAAGCGCTTCATCTTCACCGAGCGCAACGGCATCTACATCATCGACCTGCTCCAGTCGCTGTCGTACATCGACCGCGCCTACGAGTTCGTCAAGGAGACCGTCGCCCACGGCGGCACGGTCATGTTCGTCGGCACGAAGAAGCAGGCGCAGGAGGCCATCGCCGAGCAGGCCACCCGCGTCGGCATGCCCTACGTCAACCAGCGCTGGCTGGGCGGCATGCTCACCAACTTCTCGACTGTCTACAAGCGTCTGCAGCGCCTCAAGGAGCTCGAGCAGATCGACTTCGAGGACGTCGCCGCCTCCGGTCTGACCAAGAAGGAGCTGCTGGTCCTCTCCCGCGAGAAGGCCAAGCTCGAGAAGACCCTCGGTGGTATCCGCGAGATGTCCAAGGTGCCCAGCGCCGTCTGGATCGTGGACACCAAGAAGGAGCACATCGCGGTCGGCGAGGCCCGGAAGCTCAACATCCCGGTCGTCGCCATCCTCGACACCAACTGCGACCCCGACGAGGTCGACTACAAGATCCCGGGCAACGACGACGCGATCCGCTCCGTCACCCTGCTCACCCGCGTGATCGCCGACGCCGTCGCCGAGGGCCTCATCTCCCGCTCGCGCGTCGCCACCGGTGACAAGGGCGAGAAGGCCGCGGCCGAGCCGCTGGCCGAGTGGGAGCGCGACCTGCTCGAGGGCGAGAAGAAGGCCGACGAGGCCGCCGAGGCCGTCGAGATCGCCGCCGAGTCGCCGGCCCCCGACGCCCCGGTCTCCGAGGCCGTCGAAGAGGCTGCCGCCGAGGTCGAGGCCGAGGCCCCCAAGGCCGAGCAGGCCTGACACCGGAGCTGACGGTGGGGGCGGCATGAACCCCGCCCCCGCCCGTCACCCGCAGGCCGACATGACGCCCGCGACCGGCCACCAGCCGATCGCGGGCCCGTGCGGATCTCCGTCCTTCCAAGACTTCCAGAAAGACTCACTGACTCATGGCGAACTACACCGCCGCCGACGTCAAGAAGCTCCGTGAGCTCACCGGCGCCGGCATGATGGACTGCAAGAAGGCGCTGGACGAGGCCGAGGGCAACGTCGACAAGGCCGTCGAGGCGCTGCGCATCAAGGGCCAGAAGGGCGTCGCCAAGCGCGAGGGCCGCTCCGCCGAGAACGGCGCCGTGGTCTCCATCATCGCCGACGACAACTCCGAGGGTGTCCTCGTCGAGCTGAAGTGCGAGACGGACTTCGTCGCCAAGGGTGACAAGTTCCAGGCCGTGGCCAAGGCCATCGCCGAGCACGTCGCCAAGACCTCCCCGGCCGACATCGAGGCGCTCCTCGCCTCCGAGATCGAGCCCGGCAAGACCGTCCAGGCGTTCGTGGACGAGGCCAACGCCAACCTCGGCGAGAAGATCGTCCTGGACCGCTTCGCGCAGTTCACCGACGGCTACGTCTCCGCGTACATGCACCGCACGATGCCCGACCTGCCCCCGCAGATCGGTGTCCTCGTCGAGCTGGACAAGCCCAACGCCGAGGTCGCCAAGGGCATCGCCCAGCACATCGCCGCGTTCGCGCCGAAGTACCTCTCCAAGGAGGACGTGCCGGCCGACGTCGTCGAGTCCGAGCGTCGCATCGCCGAGGAGACCACCCGCGCCGAGGGCAAGCCCGAGGCCGCGATCGCCAAGATCGTCGAGGGTCGCCTCAACGGCTTCTTCAAGGACGCCACGGTGCTCGGCCAGCCGTACGCCCTGGACAACAAGAAGTCCGTCCAGAAGGTTCTGGACGAGGCCGGTGTCACCCTGACGCGCTTCTCGCGCATCAAGGTCGGCATCTGAGTCCGTACCGCGATCGACGCGCGACCCCGATAGGGTCGACAGCAGTCGTCCGCGCGGACCGCCATCCGTGAGCCAGGCGGCGGACGGCAGCAGATCTGACGAGGAGGCCATTGCCGCGCATGGGAGCGAGAACCGACCCCACCGGCAATGGCCTTCTTCGTATGTGCGACACGTGAAAGAGGCGGGATCCCCATGACCACCAAGGCCCAGAAGAGCGACGACGGCAAACTGCACGGCCGGTTTCTGCTGAAGCTGTCCGGAGAGGCGTTCTCCGGCGGCGGTGGCCTCGGCGTCGACCCCGACGTGGTGCACAAGATCGCCCGTGAGATCGCCGCCGTCGTGCGTGACGGCGCCGAGATCGCGGTCGTGATCGGCGGCGGCAACTTCTTCCGCGGCGCCGAGCTCCAGCAGCGCGGCATGGACCGCGCCCGCTCCGACTACATGGGCATGCTCGGCACCGTGATGAACTGCCTCGCCCTCCAGGACTTCCTGGAGAAGGAGGGCATCGACAGCCGCGTGCAGACCGCCATCACCATGGGCCAGGTCGCCGAGCCGTACATCCCGCTGCGTGCCGTGCGCCACCTGGAGAAGGGCCGCGTGGTCATCTTCGGCGCGGGCATGGGCATGCCGTACTTCTCCACCGACACCACCGCCGCCCAGCGCGCCCTGGAGATCGACGCCGAGGCGCTGCTCATGGGCAAGAACGGCGTGGACGGGGTCTACGACGCCGACCCCAAGACCAACCCGGACGCCGTCAAGTTCGACGCGCTCGGCTATGCCGAGGTCATCACCCGCGACCTCAAGGTCGCCGACGCCACCGCCGTCACCCTGTGCCGGGACAACAGCCTGCCGATCGTCGTGTTCGAGCTGCTGGCGGAGGGCAATATCGCGCGGGCCGTCAAGGGTGAGAAGATCGGCACGCTCGTGGGTGACCAGAGCAGCCGGGACTGACCGGCGACCCCGTCTTATGGGCGCGACCCCGTCCGGAGCATGGACGGGACGCGCCCCGGCCGGGGGATGGACAATGTCCTGCCGGTCGGGAACCGTGCAGGAAGCAGACGCGACGCAGCCGGCCGCCGCCCGATCGGGGATCGCAGCCGGGCCTCACTCAAGACACGCAGGAGCAAGTGGTGATCGAAGAGACCCTCCTCGAAGCCGAGGAGAAGATGGAGAAGGCCGTCGTGGTCGCCAAGGAGGACTTCGCCGCGATCCGCACCGGCCGTGCGCACCCGGCGATGTTCAACAAGATCGTGGCCGACTACTACGGTGCCCCGACGCCGATCAACCAGCTGGCCTCGTTCTCCGTGCCGGAGCCGCGCATGGCCGTGGTCACCCCGTTCGACAAGAGCGCGCTGCGCAACATCGAGCAGGCGATCCGTGACTCCGACCTGGGCGTCAACCCCAGCAACGACGGCAACATCATCCGTGTGGTGTTCCCCGAGCTGACCGAGGAGCGCCGCCGCGACTACATCAAGGTCGCCAAGCACAAGGCCGAGGACGCCAAGGTCTCGATCCGCTCCGTGCGCCGCAAGGCCAAGGACGCCATCGACAAGCTGATCAAGGACGGCGAGGTCGGCGAGGACGAGGGCCGCCGCGCCGAGAAGGAGCTCGACGACCTGACCGCGAAGTACGTGGCGCAGGTGGACGAGCTGCTCAAGCACAAGGAAGCGGAGCTGCTCGAAGTCTGATGAGCGACTCTTCCTGGGGGGCGCCGCCGCAGGCGGGGCAGGCCGGGTACTGGGGGCCCACCGCGGGTGGGCCTGCCCAGGGGGCTGTCACGGCGGGTCCCGCATACGATGCGCCCGAGGCGCAGCAGACTCACCTCATGCCCAGCGTGCCCGACGTACCCGCGTATGGCGGAGACCAGGACGACGACCCGATGCCCGACTCCCCGCAGCCGGTGCCCGCGCCGAAGAAGACCGCGGGCCGTGACTTGAGCGCGGCCATAGGCGTCGGCGTCGGACTCGGCGTGGTGATCATCGCCTCGCTGTTCGTCGTCAAGGCGGTCTTCGTCGGTGTCGTCGCCGTCGCGGTGGTCGTCGGGCTGTGGGAGCTGACCAGTCGGCTCCAGGAGCGCAAGGGGATCAAGGCACCCCTGGTGCCGCTCGCGGTGGGCGGTGCGGCCATGGTGGTCGCCGGGTACGCGCGCGGCGCCGAGGGTGCCTGGGTCGCCATGGCGCTGACCGCGCTCGCGGTGCTGGTCTGGCGCATGGCCCAGCCGCCGGAGGGCTACCTCAAGGACGTCACGGCCGGTGTCTTCGCCGCGTTCTACGTGCCGTTCCTGGCGACGTTCGTGGCGATGATGCTCACCGCCGACGACGGGCCCTGGCGGGTGCTGACGTTCCTGCTGCTCACCGTCGTCAGCGACACCGGCGCGTACGCGGTCGGCTGGCGCTTCGGCAAGAACAAGCTGGCTCCGCGCATCAGCCCCGGCAAGACCCGCGAGGGTCTGATGGGCGCGATCGCCTTCGCCATGGTCGCGGGCGCGCTGTGCATGCAGTTCCTGATCGAGGACGGCGCCTGGTGGCAGGGCCTGGTCCTCGGCCTCGCGGTCGCGGCCAGCGCCACGCTGGGCGACCTCGGCGAGTCCATGATCAAACGCGACCTCGGCATCAAGGACATGGGCACCCTCCTCCCCGGCCACGGAGGAATCATGGACCGCCTGGACTCCTTGCTCCCTACGGCCCCGGTGGTGTGGCTGCTGATGGTGGCGTTCGTGGGTTCCTGAACCCCGCACTCGGTCCTCGGGCCCTGCTCTCCGGTCGGAGAGCAGGGCCCGTTGGTGTCAGCGGGGCAGAGCTCATCGCTCCTGACGGGGCCGGAGGGACGTAGATCCTCAAGTTCTCCTCAGAGCATCTCTGTTCCGAGGGTCATGCACATGTCTAGACCATAGTGTCCAAGTGCTCGATCGCCACGGGGGCGGTCCACCAGAAAAGGTGTCACATGGGCATCAGTACATGGCGCGCTCTGACCGGCGCTGCCGCGGCCTCGCTTCTCTGCCTCACGGCAGCCAATACCGCAAGAGCGGAGGAAGTGCCGGCCGACAGTACGGCGATACCTGCCGAACAGACCGCGGACATCAATGACAGGCAGGACTGGGAGGGTGCGGACGACCAGCCGGTCGGTGAGGAGTCGCCGAGTCTGTGCGACCGGCCTTCCACGTGGTACAGCATCAAGTCCAAGAAGGCCGTTCACGTTCCGTCCTGGTGGAACGGCACCAAGTACAAAGATGGGCCGGGCGGCACGATGACCGTGGTCGTGACCAAGGGAGGGACCATCTCCGCCGAGGTGACGGGCACGGGCGAGTTCGAGGCCAGCGGGGTCGTGGCGAAAGCCAAGGCCAGCGTCAGTGTGAAGGTCGGCGGTAGCGTCACGGTCACCACCGGGCACACGTACTCCCGTGAAATCGCCAGGGGTAAGTACGGTCATCTGCAGTACGGTTCCTGGGGCTACAAGGTGACCTGGAAGAAGTACCGTTCCGGCAGCGGCGGCAACTGCGGCGGTGTCGAGATCGGGCATGGGTCGGCGACGCTGCCCACCTCCGAGACCGGCTGGAAGTACTGGGAAACCTCATCATGACCCATACGATTCCGCGGGCCTGGCTCGCCGCCGGTGCTGTGACCGTCTCGGTGTTGCTGCTGGCGTCGTGCAGTTCTGGTGGTGGCGACGGTGACTCCACTGGGCCAGCCTCGTCCCCGGCCGTCGGCGCGTCTCACGACACTGTTGACGCCCGGGAGAAGAAGCTCACCGCCGAGGCTCAGGGTGTCCTTGCCGCGGTGGGCGGCGGGACGAAGGTCGAGGCTGGAGTGGAGCGGGTAAGCGATGGCATCCACACTGAGCCGCTGCTCAGCAAGGGCAAGACGTACAAGCTCAGTCTCGTGTGCGTCGGCAGCGGTAGTGCCCGCGTCACGCTGACTCCTGCGAGTGTCGGTCCGAGTGCCGAGGTGCCCTGCGATCGGTCGATCGTGCAGCAGCGGATCACGGCGCCCGAGCAGGTACGCATCGATGCCGACGGCGTCAAGGGTTCCGTGGGCGTCATCGCGTGGCAGATCGACACCGTTTGATCGTGGCGCCTGGCGGGGTGGGTGACCACTCCCACCCCGCTCTGGCCAGGCACCCCAAGTCGATCTGAGACACTGGTACCACCATGCCCAAGCCCGGAGAACTCACTTTCGTCGCCCCCCGCGGAGCCAAGAAGCCGCCGCGGCATCTCGCTGACCTTTCGCCCGCGGAGCGGAAGGATGCTGTCGCGGAGGCGGGGGAGAAGCCGTTCCGCGCCAAGCAGCTCTCGCAGCACTACTTCGCGCGGTACACGCACGACCCCGAGCAGTGGACGGACATCCCGGCCGGTTCGCGGGAGAAGCTGCGGGAGGCGCTGTTTCCTGAGCTGATGTCGGTGGTCCGGCATCTGGCCACGGACCAGGGCACCACCCGTAAGACGCTCTGGCGGCTGTTCGACGGCACGCTCGTGGAGTCGGTACTGATGCGGTACCCGGACCGGGTCACCATGTGCATCAGCTCGCAGGCCGGGTGTGGGATGAACTGCCCGTTCTGCGCGACGGGACAGGCGGGGCTGGACCGGAACCTGTCCACCGCCGAGATCGTGCACCAGATCGTGGACGGCATGCGGGCGCTCCGGGACGGAGAGGTTCCCGGCGGGCCCGCGCGGCTCTCCAACATCGTCTTCATGGGCATGGGCGAGCCGCTCGCCAACTACAAGCGCGTCGTCGGCTCCATCCGGGCCCTCACCGACCCCGCCCCCGACGGCCTCGGCCTCTCGCAGCGCGGGATCACCGTGTCGACCGTCGGCCTCGTCCCCGCCATCCACCGCTTCGCCGACGAGGGCTTCAAGTGCCGGCTGGCGATCTCCCTGCACGCCCCCGACGACGAGCTGCGCGACACCCTCGTCCCCGTGAACACGCGGTGGAAGGTGCGCGAGGTGCTGGACGCCGGGTTCGAGTACGCGGAGAAGTCCGGGCGTCGGCTGTCCATCGAGTACGCGCTGATCCGGGACATCAACGACCAGGCGTGGCGCGGTGACCGGCTCGGCCGACTGCTCAAGGGCAAGCCCGTGCACGTCAACCTGATCCCGCTCAACCCCACCCCCGGCTCCAAGTGGACCGCCTCCCGCCCCGAGGACGAGAAGGCGTTCGTGGCGGCCATCGCGGCGCACGGCGTGCCGGTGACGGTCCGGGACACCCGCGGTCAGGAGATCGACGGGGCGTGTGGTCAGCTCGCCGCCACCGAGCGGTAACCTGAACCGGTCAGCACAACTTCACACGGTCATACATCTACATATTCCGACAGGGGAGCGCCACAGCGCTGAGAGTGCGGCAACCAGGCCGCAGACCCTCTGAACCTCGCCCAGGTCATTCTGGGTAGGAAGTTCGGTCATCACTCAAGCTGTTGCGCCCTGCCCGGGCTCCCGCGCGGAGTCCGGGCAGGGCCGCGTCTCTTCCTGGCCCACCCCAGGAGGACCACCAGTGCACACCAAGACCTTCGTGGCCGCGGCGGTCGGCCTCGGCCTGCTCACGCTCTCCGCGTGCGGGTCCACCGACACCAAGGGGAGCGCGGACACCAAGACCGTGACCCTCGTCAGCCACGACTCGTGGGCCGCGTCCAAGAACGTGATCGCGGACTTCGAGAAGCAGTCCGGCTACCAGGTGCGCGTCCTCAAGGACGGCGACGCCGGGCAGGCCGTCAACAAGGCGGTCCTCACCAAGGACAACCCCCAGGGCGACGTCTTCTTCGGCATCGACAACACCCTGCTCTCCCGCGCCCTCGACAACGGCCTCTTCCAGCCGTACGCCGCCAAGGGCCTCGGCCAGGTCGACCCCGCCTTCCAGCTGGACCCCGCCAAGCACCGGGTCACCCCCGTCGACCACGGCGACATCTGCGTCAACTACGACAAGGCGTACTTCACCGAGCACAAGCTGAAGCCGCCGCGCACCTTCGCCGACCTCGCGGACCCGAAGTACAAGAACCTGCTGGTCACCGAGAACGCCGCCACCTCCTCGCCCGGCCTCGGCTTCCTGCTCGGCAGCGCCGCGAGTTACGGCGACAAGGGCTGGGAGGGGTACTGGAAGAAGCTCAAGGCCAACGGCGTCAAGGTCGTCGACGGCTGGGAGCAGGCGTACTACCAGGAGTTCTCCGGCTCCTCCGAGGGCAGGAAGGCGGGCGGTGACCGGCCGCTCGTCGTGTCGTACGCCTCCTCGCCGCCCGCCGAGGTGATCTACGCCAAGAAGAAGCCGAAGACCGCCCCCACCGGCGTCTCCGAGGGCACCTGCTTCCGGCAGGTCGAGTTCGCCGGGCTGCTGAACCACGCGAAGAACCCCAAGGGCGGCAAGGCGTTCCTCGACTTCCTGCTGTCCAGGCAGTTCCAGCAGGACATGCCGCTGAACATGTTCGTGTACCCGGTGATCAAGGACGCGAAGGTCCCCGCCGAGTTCACCGCGAACGGGCCCGCCGCCAAGGACCCGGAGACCATGGCGCCTGAGAAGATCGCCGCCAACCGCGACCAGTGGGTCAGCTCGTGGACGTCGCTCGTACTGAAGTAGCCGAAGCAGCCGCACGGCGCAGCCACCCGCGCGGGAGCGCGGCGCGGCTGGGGCTGATGGCCCTGCCCGTCGCGTTCTTCGCGCTGTTCTTCGCCTGGCCCGTCGCCGCCATCACGGCGCGCGGGCTCAAGGCCGACGGCACCTGGCACCTCGGGCGGTTCGCCGAGGTGCTGGGCCGCTCCGACATCCGGCACGTGCTGTGGTTCACCACCTGGCAGGCGCTGGCCTCCACCGCGCTCACCCTGCTGATCGCGCTGCCCGCCGCCTACGCCTTCGCCCGGTTGGAGTTCCCCGGCAAACAGGTGCTGCGGGCCGTGGTCACCGTGCCGTTCGTGCTGCCCACGGTGGTCGTCGGCACCGCGTTCCTCGCCCTGGTCGGCCACGGCGGACTGCTGGACGAGCTGTGGGGCGTGCGGCTGGACACCACGGTGTGGGCGATCCTGCTCGCGCACGTCTTCTTCAACTACGCCGTCGTCGTCCGTACCGTCGGCGGACTGTGGGGACAGCTGGACCCTCGGCAGGAGGAGGCCGCCCGGATGCTCGGCGCGTCCCCGCTGCGCGCCTGGCGCCAGGTCACCCTGCCTGCGCTGGCGCCCGCAGTGGCCGCCGCCGCGCTGATGGTGTTCCTGTTCACCTTCACCTCCTTCGGTGTGGTGCAGATCCTCGGCGGGCCCACCTTCTCCACCCTGGAGGTGGAGATCTACCGGCAGACCTCCGAGGTCTTCGACCTGACCACGGCCGCCGTCCTCACCCTGGTGCAGTTCGCCGCGGTCGGCGCGATCCTCGCCGTGCACGCCTGGACGGTCCGGCGCCGGGAGACCGCGCTGCGCCTGGTCGATGCCTCCGGCACCGCCCGCCGTCCGCGCGGCGCCGGACAGTGGACGCTGCTCGGCGGGGTCCTCGCCACCATCGCGGTCCTGCTGGTGCTGCCGCTCGGCGTGCTGGTGCGCCGCTCCCTGGACGCGCCGGACTTCGGCTACTACCGGGCGCTCGCCGACGCCGACGGCGGTACGTTCCTGGTGGCGCCGCTGCACGCGGTGTGGACCTCGCTGGAGTACGCGGTCGCCGCCACCGGCATCGCCCTGGTCGTCGGCGGGCTCGCCGCGGCCGCGCTGGCCCGGCGGGACGCGGGGCGGCTGGTACGCGGGTTCGACGCCCTGCTGATGCTGCCGCTCGGTGTCTCCGCCGTGACGGTCGGCTTCGGCTTCCTGATCGCGCTGGACGAGCCGCCGCTGGACCTGCGCCAGTCCTGGTTCCTGGTGCCGCTGGCCCAGGCCCTGGTCGGCGCCCCCTTCGTCGTACGGACCATGCTGCCGGTGCTGCGGGCGGTGGACACCCGGCTCAGGGAGGCGGCGGCGGTGCTCGGCGCCTCGCCCTGGCGGGTGTGGCGGGAGGTCGATCTTCCGTTGGTGCGGCGGGCGTTGCTGGTCGCGGCCGGGTTCGCGTTCGCCGTGTCGCTGGGTGAGTTCGGGGCGACCGTGTTCATCGCCCGGCCCGACAACCCCACGCTCCCGGTGGCGGTGGCCCGGCTGCTGGGCCGTCCGGGAGAGCTGAACTACGGCCAGGCGATGGCCCTTTCCACGATTCTGATGGTGGTCTGCGCGGCCGCGCTGCTCGTCCTGGAGCGGCTGCGCACCGACCGGACGGGGGAGTTCTGATGCTGCTGAGCCTCGAGGAGGCGACCGTCCGTCTCGGCGGGCGGCCGGTGCTCGACACGGTGGACCTCGGGGTCGCCGAGCACGAGGTGGTGTGCGTGCTCGGACCGAGCGGCAGCGGCAAGTCGACCCTGCTGCGGAGCGTGGCCGGACTCCAACCGCTCGACTCCGGACGGGTGTTGCTCGACGGCCGGGACCAGGCGGGGGTGCCCGCGCACCGGCGCGGGGTCGGGCTGATGTTCCAGGACCATCAGCTGTTCCCGCAGCGGGACGTGGGCGGCAACGTCGCTTTCGGGCTGCGGATGCACGGCCTGCCCAGGACCCAACGGGACGAGCGGGTGGGGGAGTTGTTGGAGCTGGTCGGGCTGCCCGGGGCGGCCCGGCGGGCGGTGGCCGGTCTTTCGGGCGGTGAGCAGCAGCGGGTGGCTCTCGCGCGGGCGCTCGCGCCCCGGCCGAGGCTGCTGATGCTGGACGAGCCGCTCGGGCAGCTGGACCGCTCGCTGCGGGAGCGGCTGGTGGTCGAACTCCGGGAGTTGTTCGGCCGGTTGGGCACCACCGTGCTCGCCGTCACCCACGACCAGGGCGAGGCGTTCGCGCTGGGCGACCGGGTGGTGGTGATGCGGGACGGGCGGATCGCGCAGTCGGGGACCCCGCTGGAGGTGTGGCGCCGACCGGCCGACGCCTTCGTGGCGAGGTTCCTCGGCTTCGAGAACGTGGTCCCGGCGAGCGTCACCGGGGCGGCCGCCGACACTCCCTGGGGCAAGCTGCCCGTGCCCGAGGGGTCGCCGCAGGGTGCCGGGGAGCTGCTGGTGCGGCCCGCCGGGGTGCGGCTCGTGGCCGTCGGTGAGGGGCTGGCCTGCACGGTGACCGCGCGTACCTTCCGGGGCACCCATGTGGCGCTCCGGCTCCGGCCCGCCGACGGCGGCCCGCACCTGGAGGCGGCCTGCCCGCTGCGCGACGCGCCCGAGACCGGCGCCGAGGTCGGGGTGGAGTTCGACGCGGCGGAGACCGTCGTCCTCGGCTGACCCACGCACATGGCAGCGGCCCGCCCCCGTACGAGACGGGGACGGGCCGCTGTCGTGCTGTGCGGGCGAAGACGTCAGCTGCCGGTCTTCGCGCCACGGCGGCGCATGCCGAAGTACACCGCGCCACCGCCGACGACGACGAGGGCACCGGCGACACCGGCGATCAGACCGGTGTTGGAGTTCGCACCGGTCTCGGCGAGGTTCGAGTCACCGATCGCCGCGGACGGCGCGTTGCTCGGGGCCTCGGACACCGGAGCGGCGGCGCTGCTGCTCTCGGACGCCGACGCGGACGGGGAGGCGCTCTCCTCGGCCGGAACGGAGGCCGACGGGGTCGGCTTCGGCGACTCGGAGGCGGGCGGCGTGGGGGAGGGGGACTCCTCCTTCTTGCACGCCGTGGCCGGGGCGATCACGTTGGGCGTGATGCTCTTGTTGTTGATGAACTTGGGCACGTTGACGTTGACGCGGTAGACCGCGCCGGGCGCCCAGTCCTCGTCGAAGACGATCGTGGCGCCTTCCTTGGTGCCCTTCACCTGCTGCTCGCCGATCTTCTTCTCATCGGCGCCGTTGTTCTCCAGGAACACCGAGACGGTGGCCAGCTGGCCGGAGAAGTCGCGGTCGGTGACCTTGATCTGGCCCTTCTCGCCCGTGCAGACGGCCTCGGCCTTGAACTCGCCGATGTTGCAAGCGAGAGCCTGGCCGGAGACGCCCAGGACCAGAGCGGCCGACGCGGAGGCAAGACCCAGGATGCGCACGGAGCGGCGCGCGTTACGGCGGGATATGGACAAGTCATGTCCTTTACTGAGTGCAGAACTGCGGGGGGCAGACGGGGAGTTGGAGCGATGGACGGAGCGGAGCCCCAGCTTCCCCACAAGACACACAGGTTTATAAGCGCGTCATAAGCATGTCAATGCGTAGGCGGTCAACGGGCGTTGACTTTACCTTCTTATTGCTCAGCCAGACGTTTCAACGCGTCGGAAGCCAGCTCGATCCGGCCAACCAGGGCGATACGGGACTCCATCGGCCGTTCCCGTGCCAACGCCCGCAGCAGGGGCCAGGTGGGGAGCTTCTCGGTCCAGTGCTCCTCGTCCACCAGCACCATGGGCGTCGGATTGCCGCGCGAGCCGTAGTAGTTGGGCGTGGCGTTGTCGAAGATCTCCTGTACGGTCCCGGCCGCGCCCGGCAGGAACACCACCCCGGCGTTGGAGCGGGCCAGCAGACCGTCCTCGCGCGTGGCGTTGGCGAAGTACTTGCCCAGGTGGGAGGCGAACGCGTTCGGCGGCTCGTGGCCGTAGAACCAGGTCGGGATGCCCACCGACCCGCCCCCGTCCGGCCAGCGTTCCCGTACCTCGAAGGCGGCCCGCGCCCAGTCCGTCACGGACGGGGTGAACGACGGCGCCTTGGCCAGAATCCGCAGGGCCTCGCCGAGCATCCCGTCCTCGAACGGGGCCGCGTACGCGCCGAGGTTGGCCGCCTCCATCGCGCCCGGACCGCCCCCGGTCGCTACCGTGAAGCCCGCGCGGGCCAGTTCGCGACCGAGCCGGGCCGCGCCCGCGTACTCCTCGGTGCCACGGGCCATCGCGTGACCGCCCATGACACCCACCACCCGTGCGCCGACGAGGAGTTCGTCCAGGGCGTCGGAGACGGAGTCGTCGTGGACCGCGCGCAGCATGGAGGCGAGGATGTCGCCGTCGGACTTGGTCCGCTGGAACCACTCGTACGCCCGCGCGTCCGGCGTCGCCTCGTACCCGTCCGCCAACGAGGCGAACAACTCCTCGGGGGTGTAGGCGAATCCACGGTACGGATCGAAGGGCAGTCCCGGCACCGGCGGGAACACCAGGGCACCGCGGGCGGCGACATGCGCTGCCGCGTCGGCGTCCATCGGGCACCCGAGGAAGACGGCGCCCTCGGTGTCCAGCTTCAGGAGGTCTTCCGTGCGGCCGGTCAGGTCGACGGCCTGCACGCGGAACCGCGCGAGTGTCCCGTGCGCGGCGACGACGGCGTCGAACTCCGCCAGCGACTCGATCTCATGGTCCGGGGCGACCTCTTCGGGCCGGGCGGGTATCGGAGGCATCCGCACATGCTAGGGGGTGTCTTGTCGATCACGCCGGGCTCGCGGCGTCTGGCACCGCACCTCGCCGCGTTGTCGTCACTCGCCGATGCTCCGCATCGACTCCCTCCTCCGCCTTGCGATGCACGGCACCAGACGCCGCTCCCTGATCCGGCCTGATCGACAAGACACCCCCTAGTGCCGCGCCGCCTCACCCCTCGATGGCGTACCGGGCGCGCAGGCGGCTGAAGGCGGTCGGGGTCGGCCGGTGGGGGAGGAAGTCCCGGATGCGCTCGGCGCAGGCGCGCGGGCTCTCCGTACCGGTGTCGCACTCCAGGTCGTAGTCGCCGTGGGCGTGGACCAGGTCGTACTGCAGGGCGGCGAGGCCCGCCTCGCGGTCGCCGCGGGCCCGCTCGCGCCGCTCCAGCTCCGGGAGCGGGCAGTGGACGCCGACGAAGAGGACGTCCTCGGGGCGCAGCACCGCCAGACAGTCGGCCAGCCGCCACGGCTCGCTCAGCACATGGTCCACCACGAGGTCGTTGCCCACCTCGGCCATGGCGGCGACCGAGCGGTGGAAGCCGAGCCGGGTCCGGCGCAGCGCGGCGTGGAACTCCTGCTCGGACAGCTCCCGTTGGGCGCGCATCGAGTTGAAGGCGTCCACCGACAGGTGGGAGAACACGCCGTCGTCCAGGATGTCGAGCAGCTCGCGCGCGATGCTCGACTTCCCGGAACTCGACGTGCCGTTGAGGAAGATGATCCGGCCGGGTGTCATACGGCCATGCTCACCCCTGGACGGCGGCGGGGTCCATCCACATGATCTCCCAGGTGTGGCCGTCGAGGTCGTCGAAGGCGCGGCCGTACATGAAGCCGTGGTCCTGGGTCTCGCCGTGCGAGGTGCCGCCCGCCGCGATGGCCTTCTCCACCAGCTCGTCCACCTTCTCGCGGCTCTCGGCGCTCAGGCAGAGCAGGGTCTCGCTGGAGGTGCGGGAGTCCACGATCTTCTTCTGGGTGAACTGGGCGTAGTGCGAGGGCGCCAGGAACATCGCCACGATGGTGTCGCTGATCATCACGCTGACCACGTCGTCCGTGCTGAACTGCTCGTTGATGCCGTAACCCAGGTCGCTGTAGAACTTCCGGGTGGCGGGCACGTCGGCGGTGACCAGGTTCACGAAGATCATCTGCTGGTACATGGGTTCTCCCCTGCGATAAGTGCGCGATACGCGTTCGCCGGTATAGACGACGGGCCGCCGGAAAACTCATCGGCGGCCCGTGAACTCGTTCCCGTCACTTCGTCGGCGGCAGCGCCGACAGGTAGGCGATCAGCAGGGTGAGCGGTACGAACAGGGCGATCAGGGCACCGGCCCGCAGCGCGGCGGAACCCCGCAGCATCGTGGCCGGGGCGCCGAGCCGGAGCAGCGCGGACGTGGTGTCGGCGCGGGATTGGCGGGCCTCCACGGCGGCCGTCAGCAGCGTCGCCAGCGTGCAGCCGCCGACCACCAGCGTGGCCACCGTGGACAGCGGGCCGAAGGCGGCGGCGGGCTGGTCGTACATCGCGGTCGTGGCGAGCGCCGCCGACGTCACCGCGCACACCACCCCGAGCGGCCGCCCGATCCGGGTGGCCTCGGACATCAGCACCCGCCCCGCCAGCAGCCGCAGCGCGCCGGGCTGCGCCGACTGGAGCACCTTCCCGCACAGGTAGGTGAGGCCCGGCGCGGCCAGGACCAGCCCGAGCGCGGTGAGCAGCCAGCCGCCCAGCACCGCCGAGCCCTCCACGGGCAGCGCCAGCACGGACGCCGGGGCGGCCCGGTTCGCGTACGCCTGCACGGCGAGGCCCGCCGCCAGCGCGGCGACACCCCAGGGGAAGCCCGCCGGGGCCTCGCGGGGCGGCGGCGCGACGGTCAGCACGTCCGACCAGCCCGCCTGCTCGGCTCCGGCCTCCACCGGGGCCTCCGCGGGCGCCTCCGCCTTGTGGGTGACGGCGTGCCAACGGGCGCCGAAGGTGCCCTTCGCGGCGGGCCGACGCGGGTCCCGCGGGCGCAGACTGAGCGCCACCGCCCCCGAAGCGGCCAGCGGCAGCAGCGCCAGCAGGGTGAGCGCGGCCGGGACCGGGAGCGGCCGGTCGGCCGCGAGGAACTGCGCGCCCTTCCCGTCGATGGGCAGCCCCGACAGGTCGCCGCGCAGATGCAGGAAGAACAGCAGGGCGACCAGCGAGCCCAGCACGCAGGCGAGCAGCGTGGTCAGCGCGGAGACCGCCATCAGCCGGCCCGGCCCGAGCCCCACCGCCGACAGCCCCGGCCGGGGCCGGGTGCCGGGGTCGGTGCGGGCCACCGCGAGCGCCAGGTAGACCGTCGCGGCGAGCGGCACCACGCACCAGGCCAGGCGCAGCGCGGCCGCGCCCGGGGTCTGGGGGTGGTCCAGCGCGTAGCCGAGCGAGCCGAGCAGCAGGAAGCCGGTGCCCGCCGAGGCGGCCGCCACGAGCAGGCGGCGCAGCTGGACGGCGGGTCTGGCCGCGCGGGTCAGACGGAGAGCGAGCACGCCGCCCGGCCTTCCGTGTCCGGGGCGTCGGGCAGGTGCACGGTCTTCACCCGGCGTCCGTCCAGCATCGAGACCGAGCGGTCGGCCAGGGCCGCCGTCTCCGGGTCGTGGGTGGCGAGGACCACGGTGATGCCGTGCGAGCGGGCCGCCGTGGTGAGCGTGCGCAGCACGTGGCCGCGGTCGGCGCGGTGCAGCGGCGCGGTCGGCTCGTCGGCGAACAGGACCGTCGGTCCGGGGGCCAGCGCGCGGGCGATGGCGACGCGCTGCCGCTCCGCCTGGAGCAGTTCGTGCGGGCGCTTCCTGGACTTGTCGCCCACGTCCAGCCGCTCCAGCCACTCCATGGCGGCCACCTTGGCGCGGCGGCGGCTGGTGCCGCGCAGCATCAGCGGGAGCGCCGCGTTCTCCCAGACGTTCAGCTCGGGGACGAGCGCCGGGGCCGGGTCGATCCAGCCGAACCGGTCGCGGCGCAGTTTCTCGCGGGCCATCGGGCCCAGGGTGTGCACCGGGGAGCTGTTGAACCACACCTCGCCCTCGTCCACCCGGACCTGCCCGGACAGACAGCGCAGCAGGGTCGTTTTTCCGCTGCCGCGCGGGCCGCCGACCGCGAGGATCTCGCTCTCGCGTACGCCCAGCGAGACCCCGGCGACACCGGGCGAACCGTCGGGATGCTTGAAGTGCAGGGAGCGTGCCCAGAGCACGTCGTTGTCCGGCGGAGCCTCCATGGCGTACACCTCGGTTCTGATCCGTTTTCCCGTGTTCCTGTGCCCCGTTGGGGGGAACGAAGAGCGGGCCGATCGGTCACTGGGCACGCTAGGCAGCGTCGCGGGGGAGGCGGCACAGCACACGGCCCCGGGCCGCCGTTCTCACTCGAACGGGCGCCGCCGGGGCCGGGGCCGGAGAGGTCAGAGCTTGGTCCACGCCTCCGTGAGGGTCGCGCGCAGGATCTGCTCGATCTCGTCGAACGTCTCCTGGTTGGCGATCAGCGGCGGGGCCAGCTGGATCACCGGGTCACCGCGGTCGTCGGCGCGGCAGTACAGGCCGTTCTCGAACAGGGCCTTGGAGAGGAAGCCGTACAGGACGCGCTCGATCTCGTCGGCGTCGAAGGACTCCTTGGTGTTCTTGTCCTTGACCAGCTCGATGCCGTAGAAGAAGCCGTTGCCGCGGACGTCGCCGACGATGGGCAGGTCGTGCAGCTTCTGCAGGGTGCGCAGGAAGGCGCCCTCGTTGTCCAGGACGTGCTGGTTCAGGCCCTCGCGCTCGAACAGGTCGAGGTTGGCGAGGCCGACCGCGGCGGAGACCGGGTGGCCGCCGAAGGTGTAGCCGTGCAGGAAGACGTTGTCGCCCCGGTAGAAGGGCTCGGCGATCCGGTCGGAGACGACGGTCGCGCCGATCGGGGAGTAGCCCGAGGTCATGCCCTTGGCGCAGGTGATGATGTCCGGGACGTAGCCGAACTTGTCGCAGGCGAACATCGTGCCGAGGCGGCCGAAGGCGCAGATGACCTCGTCCGAGACGAGCAGCACGTCGTACTGGTCGCAGATCTCGCGCACCCGCTGGAAGTAGCCGGGCGGCGGCGGGAAGCAGCCGCCCGCGTTCTGCACCGGCTCCACGAAGACCGCGGCGACGGTGTCCGGGCCCTCGAAGAGGATCTGCTGCTCGATCTGGTCGGCGGCCCAGCGGCCGAACGCCTCCGGGTCGTCGCCGTGGATCGGGGCGCGGTAGATGTTGGTGTTGGTCACCTTGTGCGCGCCCGGCACCAGCGGCTCGAAGGGCGCCTTCAGCGCGGGCAGGCCGGTGATGGACAGGGCGCCCTGCGGGGTGCCGTGGTAGGCCAGCGAGCGGGATATCACCTTGTGCTTGGTGGGCTTGCCGACCAGCTTGAAGTACTGCTTGGCCAGCTTCCACGCGGTCTCCACGGCCTCGCCGCCGCCGGTGGTGAAGAAGACCTTGTTGAGGTCGCCGGGGGCGTACCCGGCCAGCCGCTCGGCCAGCTCGATCGCCTTCGGGTGGGCGTAGGACCACACCGGGAAGAAGGCCAGCTCCTGGGCCTGCTTGAGGGCGGTCTCGGCCAGTTCCACCCGGCCGTGCCCGGCCTGGACCACGAACAGGCCCGCCAGACCGTCGAGATACCGCTTGCCCTTGTCGTCGAAGACATGGGTGCCCTCGCCCCGCACGATGGTGGGGACGGGCGAGTTCTCGTACGAGGACATGCGGGTGAAGTGCATCCACAGGTGGTCGTACGCGGTGCGGCTGAGGTCCTTCTGGGTCATCGGGTTCCCCACATGTAGGTCTGCTTCTTGAGCTTGAGGTAGACGAAGCTCTCGGTGGAGCGGACGCCGGGCAGGGCCCGGATGCGCCGGTTGATCACGTCCAGCAGGTGGTCGTCGTCCTCGCAGACGATCTCGGCGAGGACGTCGAAGGAGCCCGCGGTCATCACCACGTACTCGACCTCGGACATGGCGCTCAGCGCGTCCGCGATCGTCTCCACGTCACCCTCGACATGCACCCCGACCATCGCCTGGCGGCGGAAGCCCACGGTGAGCGGGTCGGTGACCGCGACGATCTGCATCACGCCCTGGTCGAGCAGCTTCTGCACCCGCTGGCGCACGGCCGCCTCGGAGAGGCCGACCGCCTTGCCGATCGCGGCGTAGGGCCTGCGGCCGTCCTCCTGGAGCTGCTCGATGATGGCGAGGGAGACGGCGTCCAGCTGCGGGGTCGCCCCCTTGGACTCGCTCCTGGACTCGCGGGCGGAGTCCCTGTGTTCTGTGCTTCGACTGGCCACGCCCTCACTGTGCACGACACCTCGACAGTTTCGCAAGGCTCGATCGATGAAATTCGTTGTTTACGGGCGTGCAGTGTGCGGATTTCGCAGGAAGGGTGGTGGCGGGGGTGTTGAAAACGTGGGTGTCCCGACTAGGGTTGGGTTGTCTCAGCCACCGGACAGCCGTGCGGCCTTCCGGGGGCGGGACCGCTCGAACCCTCGAACCAGATCAGGAGGCCGGCAGTGAGCACCGAGCCGCGTGGGCTGCGCAAACTCCGGAACTATGTCGCCGGTGAGTTCCGGGACGCCGCCGACGGACGGACCACCGAGGTGGTCAACCCCGCCACCGGTGAGGTGTACGCGACCGCGCCGCTGTCCGGGCAGGCGGACGTGGACGCCGCCATGGACGCGGCCGCCAAGGCGTTCCCGGCCTGGCGCGACGCCACCCCCGCCGAGCGGCAGAAGGCCCTGCTGAAGATCGCCGACGCGTTCGAGGAGCGGGCCGAGGAACTCATCGCGGCCGAGGTGGAGAACACGGGCAAGCCCGTCGGGCTCACCCGCTCCGAGGAGATCCCGCCGATGGTCGACCAGATCCGCTTCTTCGCGGGCGCGGCCCGGATGCTCGAGGGGCGCTCTGCGGGCGAGTACATGGACGGTCTGACCTCGATCATCCGCCGCGAGCCGATCGGCGTCTGCGCCCAGGTCGCGCCGTGGAACTACCCGATGATGATGGCTGTGTGGAAGTTCGCCCCCGCGCTCGCCGCGGGCAACACGGTCGTCCTCAAGCCCTCGGACACCACCCCCGCCTCCACCGTTCTCATCGCCGACATCATCGGCTCGGTGCTGCCCGCGGGCGTCTTCAACGTCGTCTGCGGCGACCGCGACACCGGCCGCATGATGGTCGAGCACCCGACCCCGGCCATGGCCTCCATCACCGGCTCGGTGCGCGCGGGCATGTCCGTCGCAGAGTCGGCCTCCAAGGACCTCAAGCGGGTCCACCTGGAGCTGGGCGGCAAGGCGCCCGTCGTCGTCTTCGAGGACACCGACATCCCCAAGGCCGTCGAGGACATCTCGGTGGCGGGCTTCTTCAACGCCGGTCAGGACTGCACGGCCGCCACCCGCGTCCTCGTCCAGGAGTCCATCCACGACGAGTTCGTCGCCGCGCTCGCCAAGGCCGCGTCCGAGACCAAGACCGGCCAGCCGGACGACGAGGACGTGCTCTACGGCCCGCTGAACAACCCCAACCAGCTCAAGCAGGTCGCCGGGTTCATCGAGCGGCTGCCCGCGCACGCCAAGGTCGAGACGGGCGGCCACCAGGTCGGCGACAAGGGGTACTTCTACGCCCCGACCGTGGTCTCCGGCCTCCAGCAGGACGACGAGATCATCCAGAACGAGGTGTTCGGGCCGGTCATCACCGTCCAGTCCTTCACCGACGAGGACCAGGCCGTCGAGTGGGCCAACGGCGTCGACTACGCGCTGGCCTCCTCGGTGTGGACCAAGGACCACGGGCGCGCCATGCGCATGTCGAAGAAGCTGGACTTCGGCTGCGTGTGGATCAACACCCACATCCCGCTGGTCGCGGAGATGCCGCACGGCGGCTTCAAGAAGTCGGGCTACGGCAAGGACCTGTCGGGGTACGGGTTCGACGACTACACGCGGATCAAGCACGTGATGACTTCTTTGGACGCGTAAGGCCCTGCCGGGTCCCGCCGGATGTCGGCCGCGGGCGCGTGGGGGCTGGTCGCGCTCACGCGGCGGTAGCCGCATGTTGAGGCAGCCCCGCGCCCCTGGGTCGGCATCCGAATTGTTCCTTCGAGGGCTCGGGCGGCACACTTTCCGGGTGCTTCACACCTCTGTTCGTGGCTCCGCCCCCACCCGCCGGTCCTTCCTGCGGGCCCTCGGGGGCACCGCCGCGCTCGGCGCGCTCGCCGGGTGCGGGGTGCCCTCGGCGTACGTCCGCCCCGGCGACCGCTCCGCCCCCGACCGCTCCGCCGCCGACCACCGGCTGACCTGGTCGAACTGGCCGCTGTACATCGACACCGATGACAATGACGCGCGCAAGCGGCCCACGCTGGACGCCTTCGAGAAGCGCACCGGGATCTCCGTCGACTACGTCGAGGAGATCAACGACAACGACGAGTTCTTCGGCAAGATCAGCCCCGCCCTGATGAACCACCGGCCCACCGGCCGCGACCTCATCGTCATCAGCGACTGGATGTGCGCGCGGTACGTCCGCCTCGGCTGGGTCCAGCGGATGGACCGGGCCGGGCAGCCGAACGTAGCGAAGTATTTGGACCCCCTGCTGCGCCGCCCCGCCTTCGACCCCGGCCGCCTGTTCACCGTCCCCTGGCAGTCCGGCATCACCGGCATCGCGTACGACCGCCGCCGTCTCGGCCGCGAGATCCGGCACGTGAAGGACCTCTGGGCGAGCGACCTCAAGGGCCGGGTGACGCTGTTCTCCGGGCTGAACGAGGCGTTCGCGCTGCTGATGCAGGGCAACGGCGTGGACATCACCCGCTGGACGGCCGCCGACTTCCACACCATGTGCGACCAGGTGGAACGCGAGGTCCGCCGGGGCCAGATCCGCCGCTTCACCGGCAACGACTACACCAAGGACCTGGTCAGCGGCGATGTCCTGGCCTGCCAGGCGTACTCCGGCGACGTCATCCAGCTCCAGGCCGACAACCCGCACATCCGCTTCGTCGTCCCCGAGGAGGGCGCCGAACTCTGGTCGGACTCCCTGATGATCCCCGACCGCGCCGCCCACAAGGCCGACGCCGAGCGCCTGATCGACTACTACTACACCCCGTCGGTGGCGGCCGAGTTGGCCACCTGGGTCAACTACGTCTGCCCGGTCCCGGCCGCCCAGCACATCCTCGCCGACAGCGACGACCCGGAAACAGCGTCCCTCGCCGCGAACCCCCTCATCTTCCCCACCCCCACCATGCGCAAGCGCCTGGCCATCGCCCGCGACATCAAGGCGTCGGAACGGGCGGAGTTCATGCGGCGGTGGAACTCGATCGTCGGGCTGTAGGGGTCGCGCGGCGGCGTCGGAATCTGCTTCTCCGAGCCGGACCGAATTCCGTCAAAAGCCGTCGTGACCGGGCAGTAGGGGTCTAACGTATCCCCCCTGCGATCAAGGGGGGCGTATGCGGGCGACGTCGTTGCGCAAGGGGGAGAACGCGCCATTGCTGTCGGCGCCGGTGCTGCTGTCGGTCTCGGTGCAGGGACCTGCGTCGGACGTCTCGGCGCTGCTGCTCGGCGCGCAGGGCAAGGTGCGGGGCGACCATGACCTGGTCTTCTACAACCATCCGGCCCAGGACGGCGTATCGGTCGCGGGCTCGGTGGTGACGGCGGATCTCGGCCGCGTGCCCGCCGACGTGGACCGGGTGGCCATCGTCGTCAGCGTCGACCCGGGGCAGCCGGGCGGGGTCTTCACCCGCGCCCCCGTACTCGCGATCACCCAGCCGGGCACCACGGAACTCTCCTTCACCGCGCCGGACTTCACCGCGGGAGAGACGGTCGTCGTCCTCGCCGAGCTGTATCGGCGCGAGGGCGCCTGGAAGGTCCGGGCCGTGGGTCAGGGGTACGCCTCCGGGCTGGCCGGTCTCGCCACCGACTACGGCGTCGACGTGGAACCTCCCGCGCCCGCCCCGGTTCCGGTCCAGCGACCGCGGGCACCGAGCGCCGTGGTGGACTTGGCCAAGGTGGAGCGGGTCGCGCCGGCTCTGGTCGCCCCGGCCCGGCAGGCGTCCCGGGTGCTGGCGATGCGGGGCATCGGGCAGCGGCGGGCGGCGGTGTACCTGCTGCTGGACCACGGCTGGAACATGGAGGAGCTGTACGAGTCGTTCGCCGTACAGGCTTTCGCGGAACGGGTGCTGGCCCTCTCGGCCAACCTGGACGACGACGGCACCGTCCCCGTCCTCTTCTCCAGCGGGGACCAGCCGTTCCTGGAGGACATCCGGCTCGACAACTACCGGGGCCGGATCGACCAGTTGCACACCCAGGTCGACTGGGGCTGGGGCAATGTCGCGGCGGCGATGCGGCACGCGGTCGGCCACTACCGGGAGTCAGGGGCGCAGGACCCGGCGTTCATCGTGACCCAGGTCGGCGACGAGCCCTGGGACAAGGCCGAGGTGCGGTCCCTCCTCCAGAACACCGCCTCCCTTGGGGTGTTCTGGCTCTTCGTCGGCTTCGGCCGAGGCAAGCTCGCCTTCTACAAGAACCTCAACGCCGCCACCGGTGCCAAGTTCCCCAACGTCGCCTTCTACGACGCGAGCAAGAATCCGGGGGCGGTGCCGGACGAACGGTTCTACGCGGGGCTGGTGGAGGGGTTCGCGGCGTGGATGCGGGGCTGAGGGACATCGTGCGGGGCCGTCTGGGCTCCGAGAGTGCCGTGGGTGATCTGCGGAGGTACTTCGGGCTGGAGGGCGGGGCCGCTTATACGGGGGCGCGGTTCGAGCATCTGGGGGGCGGGGGTGATCGGGACGGGGTCGCGGATGTGGTGACGGCGGAGGATCTGGTCGCGGTGCAGATGTTGTCGGTGACGGTGTCGGCGAAGGGCGCCTTGGAACTGCTGGAGGGCGAGCCGGGCAGGCGGCTGAGCGGGCTGCTGAGGCGTATACCGGTGGATGCCGACATGGCCGACGTCGATGCTGCGGAGTTGGACACCGGCTCGGCCGCTGTTCTGGCGTGGAAGCTCCTGCGTACTGTGGACGGCATCGGCTGGGTCACAGCGGGCAAGCTGCTGGCCCGTAAGCGGCCCCGACTGGTCCCCGTCTACGACAACGTCGTGAAGTGCCTGCTCGGCCGCCCCTCGGCCTTCTGGCTCCCCCTCCACACCGCCCTCCGAGCCGACGATCACGCCCTCCGCCACACCCTCCTCGACCTGCGGAAACGTGCTGGGATACCCGAGACGGTCAGTGCCCTCCGGGTCTGCGACATCGTCCTCTGGATGGCGCACGAGCAGGATCACAAGGCCCGGCGATGTGCCGGGCATGGCACGATTTCGGTATGACCACCTCACCCGCCGACCCGCGCCGCCTGCGGGAGCTCAAGCTGCTGCGGCAGGTGCGGGACCGGATCGACCGGGAGTACGCGCGGCCGCTGGACGTGGAGGCGTTGGCGCGGGGGGTGAACATGTCGGCGGGGCATCTCAGTCGGCAGTTCCGGGCGGCGTACGGGGAGTCGCCGTACAGCTATCTCATGACGCGGCGGATCGAGCGGGCGATGGCGTTGCTGCGGCGGGGGGATCTGAGTGTGACCGAGGTGTGCTTCGAGGTGGGGTGTTCGTCGCTGGGGACGTTCAGTACGCGGTTCAGGGAGCTGGTCGGGATGGCGCCGAGCGTGTACCGGACCGAGGCGGCGCGGGCGACGGAAGGGCTGCCGACCTGCGTGGTCAAGGTGGTGACCAGACCGGTCAGGAATCGAGAAGCGCGGGTCCCGGGCCACGGCTAGCGTGACGGCCATGGACATCAGCATTCACGCCAGCTTCCTCCCGCAGGACGACCCGGAGGCGGCCCTCGCCTTCTACCGGGACACCCTCGGCTTCGAGCTGCGCAACGACGTGGGACACAACGACCTGCGCTGGCTCACCGTCGGTCCCAAGGGCCAGCCGGACACGAACATCGTGCTCAGCCCGCCCGCCATGGACCCCGGCATCACCGACGACGAGCGGCGCGTCATCACCGAGATGATGGCCAAGGGCACGTACGCCAGCATGGTGCTCGCCACCCCCGACCTGGACGGTACCTTCGACCGGCTGGTGGCCGCCGGTGCCGACATCGTCCAGGAGCCCGCCGACCAGCCGTACGGCATCCGGGACTGCGCGGTACGGGACCCGGCGGGCAACATGCTCCGCATCC
The DNA here is from genome assembly GCF_044903645.1 of Streptomyces sp. NPDC002176. Taxonomy (NCBI): domain Bacteria; kingdom Bacillati; phylum Actinomycetota; class Actinomycetes; order Kitasatosporales; family Streptomycetaceae; genus Streptomyces; species Streptomyces sp. NPDC002176. The sequence continues at coordinate 100,527 of NZ_JBJDQW010000002.1, read as the reverse complement.
AGGAACACCGCTGAGCCTGCCCGGCGTACGACAAGAAGCCAGTACGTGAAGATGGAGATGGGATGACCAAGGGCACGGACGTGCACGCAGCCGACAGCCACGAGATGATCCGGGTCCACGGCGCGCGGGTGAACAACCTGAAGGACGTCAGCGTCGAGATCCCCAAGCGGCGGCTGACGGTGTTCACCGGCGTCTCCGGCTCCGGCAAGAGCTCGCTGGTGTTCGGCACCATCGCCGCCGAGTCGCAGCGGCTGATCAACGAGACGTACAGCGCGTTCGTCCAGGGCTTCATGCCGACGCTCGCCCGCCCCGAGGTGGACGTGCTCGACGGGCTGACCACCGCCATCATCGTGGACCAGCAGCGCCTCGGCGCCGACCCCCGCTCCACCGTCGGCACCGCCACCGACGCCAACGCCATGCTGCGCATCCTGTTCAGCCGCCTCGCCGCCCCGCACCTCGGCCCGCCCAGCGCGTACGCCTTCAACGTGGCGTCGGTGCAGGCCAGCGGCGCGATCACGGTGGACAAGGGGGCGCGCCGGGCGGAGAAGGTGACCTTCAGCCGCACCGGCGGGATGTGCCCGCGCTGCGAGGGCCGGGGCGCGGTCACCGACATCGACCTCACCCAGCTCTACGACGACACCAAGTCGCTGCGCGAGGGCGCGCTGACCATCCCCGGCTACAGCGTGGACGGCTGGTACGGCCGTATCTACACCGGCTGCGGCTTCTTCGACCCCGACAAGCCGATCGCCAAGTTCACCAAGCGCGAGCTGCACGACCTGCTCCACAAGGAGCCCACCAAGATCAAGGTGGAGGGCATCAACCTCACGTACGAGGGCCTGATCCCGAAGATCCAGAAGTCGTTCCTCTCCAAGGACGTCGACGCGCTCCAGCCGCACGTACGCGCCTTCGTGGAGCGCGCCGTCACCTTCACCGTCTGCCCCGACTGCGCGGGCACCCGGCTCAACGAGGGGGCCCGCACCTCGACCATCGACGGCGTGAGCATCGCCGACGCCTGCGCGATGCAGATCACCGACCTCGCCGCATGGGTACGCGGCCTCGACGCCCCCTCGGTCGCCCCGCTGCTCACCGCGCTGGGCCACAGCCTGGACTCGTTCGTGGAGATCGGCCTCGGCTATCTTTCCCTGGACCGCCCCTCGGGCACGCTGTCCGGCGGCGAGGCGCAGCGGGTCAAGATGATCCGGCACCTCGGCTCCTCGCTCACCGACGTCACGTACGTCTTCGACGAGCCCACCACCGGACTGCACCCGCACGACATCCAGCGGATGAACGGCCTGCTGCTGCGCCTGCGCGACAAGGGCAACACGGTGCTGGTCGTGGAGCACAAGCCGGAGACCATCGCCATCGCCGACCACGTGGTTGACCTCGGTCCGGGCGCCGGTACGGGCGGCGGTGCCGTCTGCTTCGAGGGCACGGTGGACGGGCTGCGGGCCTCGGACACCGTCACCGGGCGCCATCTGGACGACCGGGCCTCGCTGAAGAAGACCGTCCGTAAGGCCACCGGCGCGCTGGAGATCCGGGGTGCGGACGCCAACAACCTGCGCGGGGTCGACGTGGACATCCCGCTCGGGGTGCTGGTCGCGGTGACCGGGGTCGCCGGGTCCGGCAAGAGTTCGCTGGTGCACGGGTCGGTGCCCGAGGGTGACGGGGTCATCTCCGTGGACCAGGGCGCGATCCGGGGTTCGCGGCGGAGCAACCCGGCCACCTACACAGGGCTGTTGGACCCGATCCGCAAGGCGTTCGCCAAGGCCAACGGGGTCAAGCCCGCGTTGTTCAGCGCCAACTCCGAGGGTGCGTGCCCCACGTGCAACGGCGTCGGCGTGGTCTACACCGACCTCGCCATGATGGCGGGCGTCGCCACGACCTGCGAGGAGTGCGAGGGGCGGCGCTTCCAGGCGGCGGTGCTGGAGTACCGGCTCGGGGGCCGCGACATCAGCGAGGTGCTGGCGATGCCGGTCAGCGAGGCGGAGGCGTTCTTCGCGGAGGGCGAGGCCCGTATCCCGGCCGCGCACCGCATCCTTACCCGCCTCTCCGACGTGGGCCTCGGCTACCTCCCCCTCGGCCAGCCGCTGACCACCCTCTCCGGCGGCGAACGCCAACGACTCAAGCTGGCCACGCACATGGCGGACAAGGGTGGTGTGTACGTCCTCGACGAGCCGACCGCCGGACTGCACCTCGCCGATGTCGAGCAACTGCTCGTTCTGCTGGACCGGTTGGTCGACTCCGGCAAGTCCGTCATCGTCGTGGAACACCACCAGGCGGTGATGGCCCACGCGGACTGGATCATCGACCTGGGGCCGGGTGCGGGTCATGACGGCGGGCAGGTCGTGTTCGAGGGGACGCCGACGGAGCTGGTGGCGGACGGGTCGACGCTGACGGGACGGCACTTGGCGGAGTACGTGGGGGAGTGACGGCTCCGGCCCGGGCGGTCAGGTCGGCCGCCTTGGTCAGAGCATGTCGCGCATCCGGACGATCTCGCTGGTCTGCTGGGCGATGACGTCGTCGGCCATCTCCTCGATCTGGATGTTGTTGCCCTGTGCCTTCACGTCGGTGGCCATGGTGATGGCGCCGTCGTGGTGGGCGATCATCAGCTTCAGGAAGAGCTGGTCGAACGCCTTGCCCTTGGCGGCGCGGAGTTCGGCGAGCTGGGCGTCGGTGGCCATGCCGGGCATGACGGCGTGCTGGTGAGCGTCTTTGGCGCCCTTGCCGTATGTGCTCAACCAGCCCTTCATGGAGGCGATTTCGGGTCCCTGCGCGGCGGATATCCGTTCCGCGATGCGCTTCACCTGGATCGACTGGGCTCTCTTCTGGGCGAGTTCGGTCAACGTCAGGGCCTGGGCGTGGTGCGTGATCATCATGTGCGCGTAGGAACGGTCCGCCGCGTTGGGGGAGTTGTCGTCCTCGCGCTGCTCGGCGGCGTCCTCGGCGGACATCGTCCGGTTCGCCTCGCCCGGCTTGCCCGGCGCGATGACCGAAGGTCCGGCGTGCGTTGCGGAGTCGGGGTCGGAACCGGAGCAGCCGCCCATCGTGAGTACGGCAGCCGCCGTCAGGAGGGCCGTGGTGAGGGATGTGCGGCGGTGAACCACGGAGATCTCCTGCCTTCGCGATGGTGCGGACACTGACCGTCCTAGCACTTTCCGGCCCGCGAATGACCGAGAACCTTCGGATGCGACTCATTGCGCACTGTTGACCTGTCCATGACGCGGACGATACTGCGGGGGAGTGTGAGCCGCGCCCCCACGTCCGGCACCAGGGAGGAAGCAGTGACCCTGTCCCACGATCCCCGAACCCGTCGCAGACGCCTGGGAGTTGCCGCCGCCGCGGCAGGTCTCCTGGCCGCGCTGCTCACCACGGCACCAGCCTCCGCCACCCCCGACCCCGGCGACAGCCCCGCCGCCGGGCAGCGCGTCTCCAAGAGCGACGCGGCCGAGGTGCGCGATGCGATCGCGGACGGTGAGATACCGGGCCAGGACGAGATCGTCCACTCCGCCAACATCGAACACCTCACCAACGTCCCCAAGGACGCCCTGCCCGGCTTCAACACCGACCTCGCCTTCCAGGGCCGGTACGCCTACGCGGGCAACTACGACGGCTTCCGCATCTTCGACATCAGCAACCCGAAGGCGCCGAAGACGGTCTCGCAGGTGCTGTGCCCCGGCTCGCAGAACGACGTCTCCGTCAGCGGCGACCTGCTCTTCCTCTCCACCGACTCCTCGCGCAGCGACAACTCCTGCGCGAGCACCTCCCAGCCCGCGACCGAGAAGTCGTCGTGGGAGGGCATGAAGATCTTCGACATCAGCGACAAGGCGAACCCGAAGTACGTCGCCGCCGTGGAGACCGCGTGCGGCTCCCACACCCACACGCTGGTGCCCGACCGCCGAGACGTCTACATCTACGTCTCCTCGTACTCGCCGAGCGCCACCTTCCCCGACTGCCAGCCGCCGCACGACGGCATCTCGGTCATCAAGGTGCCGCGCAAGGCGCCCGAGAAGGCGGCCGTGGTCGGCTTCCCCGTCCTCTTCCCCGGCGAGGGCCCCGACGGCGGCGGCAACCCCGGCGCGCCCACCAACCCCGGCGTCTCCAAGACCACCGGCTGCCACGACCTGACCGTGCTGCCCTCCAAGGACCTCGCGGCGGGCGCCTGCATGGGCGACGGCATCCTGTTCTCCATCAAGGACCCCGAGCACCCGAAGGTCATCGACCGGGTCCAGGACAACGTCAACTTCGCCTTCTGGCACTCCGCGACGTTCAACCAGCGCGCGGACAAAGTCGTCTTCACCGACGAGCTGGGCGGCGGCGGCGCGGCCACCTGCAACGCGGCCATCGGCCCGAACCGCGGCGCCGACGGCATCTACGACATCGTGGGCCGTGGCGACCACCGCAAACTGGTCTTCCGCAACTACTACAAGATCCCCCGCCACCAGGCCGACACCGAGAACTGCGTCGCCCACAACGGCTCCCTCATCCCCGTCAAGGGCCGCGACCTCATGGTCCAGGCGTGGTACCAAGGCGGCATCTCCGTCTGGGACTTCACCGACTCCCGCCACCCCAAGGAGATCGCCTACTTCGAACGCGGCCCCCTCTCCACGGACACCCTCCAGGTCGGCGGCTCGTGGTCGGCGTACTACTACAACGGCTACATCTACTCCAACGACATCGTGAAGGGGTTCGACGTCCTGAAACTGAACGACCGCCGCACCGACTCGGCCCGCCGGGTCCACCTGCCGGAACTGAATGTGCAGACGCAGCCGGAGTACTTCGACTGAGGCGTTGGCCGCTCGCCGGAAGGTGGGCGGCCTCTGCCATCTCATAGAAACCTTCAGCCGCGCTGACGCAGTTGTTGGACTACCGGTACCACAGCCAGGCAGAGCAATGCGGCTCCTCCGAACGCTGCACCTGCCGAGAGCAGTGCCTCCGAGGTGTGACTGCCACCGAGGATCTTCAGAAACCCCACGCAGACCGCGACGAGGGTGGAGAACAAGGCCATGACCAGCAGCCATGGAATCCACGCGCTGCTTGCAGATGTGGGCGCCGACGGGGGAGGGGGCGTCGGAACAGACGGTCGGTGCCTGGCACTCACAGCGCTGCTTCCTTTTCGAATCGGTGGGGAGGAGTAGTGGCTGCATCGGCTCTGACCGCTGGACTGAGCAGCGCTTCCGCCAGTGCGATGCGAGCGCGCCGCGCCGAGTCAGCGACGGCGAGATGCGCGCGATCCAGTTCGTCGAGGCCGTTCAGCGCCGCCACGCGCTCTTCCTGCTCGGCAAGGGGGGGCAGTGAAATTCGCAGCGTTCCTAGAGATTCCGACCGGAGTGAGGGAGCGGCGGTTGCTGCTGCCCGGTCCCGCATCCATGCCACGGATTCGTCCAGGCACAGATAGTGGAGCAGGTACTCGGGCAGCACCTGGTTCATCCGGTCCGCGGGCACACGGAGCCGGATGATGTTGGGGCTCATAAGCCAGCCCGCCTGATGCTGCTGTACCAGCGCCGGCGGAACGATCGCACCGGATCGGATACAGACAATGTCCCGATGCCGCACCGCGAAGTGCTTCAGCCGGCGTGCTGTCTCCTCGGTCACCCGTTCATCCGCATCGTCGCTGACACGCTGGTGCTTCAAATGCCGCGGGAATACCACTGGGACTGTGCCGTTGACGCTACGTTGATCCTTGCCGAGCTTGGTATAGGAGGGACCGGCCTGGATTTCGCACAGTGAGGCAAGGCTGAATGTTCCAGCTTTCCGACGGCCTTGAAGGATCGGTGCGGGTCCACGCCCCCCTAGCGGGAGTCCCGTGAGAGCGTCCTGTACATCCCCGAGGTGCTCCTCGGCGTCGTCCAGATGTTTCCAGGCAGAAATGAGCTTGTGCTCGGTGCCGTCTCCACCACCTGCGTGCTCGATGTGATCGAGAGGGTTGAGCGAGTAGCCGCTGAGGCACAGTTGTTCCCTGGGTACCAGAGCGGTTGCCACGACGTGCTCTCCCTCTTGTATGTCGGGGCGAGTTAAGGGCCCTCCTGTGTTTCGGTGGGCACGGTAGGCGGCGAGAAGAACTTCAGCGTCGTGGGCGCTGAGGACGCGTCGCGATCCGCTTTTTGTTCCCATGTGCCGCGCGTCGAGGAACAGCGTGTCGGAGCTCGGATTGTCAGGGTGGCGCAGTATCCACACGCAGACCGGAACGGTGGCGCCGGTGAACAACTGTGCAGGTAGGGCGATGACGCAGTCGACGACTCCGCTCTCCACCAAGTTCCGGCGGATGGCTTGCTCGGCCTTGTGACCGGAGTTGCCTGCCTTGTTGGGCATGATGATCGCGGCTCGGCCCCGCTTGCCCAGCTTGGCCACACAGTGCTGAACCCAGGCAAGGTTGTCATTGTCGAGTGGCGGAGGACCGAACGCCCATAGTCCTTCGCTGCGTTCTTCGCCGCCCGGGTCACTCATGTTGAACGGCGGGTTGGTGAGGACGATGTCGAACGAATCCAGCGGGGGACCCTCCGAGCCACCGTGCCACGGAGGCGTGCGCTTCAGGTCGAGATTCGGTGAGACGCCGTGGAGCAGCAGATTCATGGTTGCCAGCCGCCACGTCTCGGCACGTCTGGTCTCGCCGTACGACTGCAATCTTTCGCGGCGCGGCAGACCGTTCTTGTCCAGAGCGCAGGCGGCCATCGCCTCGATGAGGAATCCGCCGTCACGCGCGTAGGGATCGTAAACCGACTCGGGTTCTCCCGGACCGAACTCCGAGCACGCCAGATTTGTCATCAGCCGGACCACGGGGCGGGGAGTGAAGAACTCACCGCTACCGAGTGCGGCTCGTTGCTCGTACTCGTCAAGGATCAGGCCGAAGACGTCCTCGGTGAGGCTGCCCATCGCCTCCACGACCCTGCGAAGGTCACGAGCAGTCCGCGGCTCAAGCCGCCCCAATGCCTCCTGCATGCTTGAGTGCACCCCGATCCCACGCATGTCTTCGTCTGCGGTGCGGCCGATGTCCCGGAGCAACTGGTTGGCTTCGTCGACGCTGCCGAGAGTGCGGGCGCGGTCGGCCACCGCATCGAATCCTTTAGGGGAAGCGCTGCGCAGGTAGTGGAGGCAGAACAGAAGGTTCAGATAGTCGAGGACACTGGCCGCGCCGCGAACCCGGTCGACGAGGTTCCCCATCAGGTCGGTCACGATCTGTTGGTTTTCGGGCCGGGGTTCATCAACGGCGCCCGTCGGGATGCGGTACGACGTCGTGGTGCCGGGCCGGCTCTTCACGGCGTCTGAGGAACGCCCGTCGGACCATTCTCTTTTTCTTGCACGGTCCCCGTAGGTCGTACCCACGGTCTCGCCAGCAAGGAGCCGCGAGGGGGGAACCGGCCGGTGGTCCAGCCAGTCCATGATTTCCGACCGTCGGAAGTAGTCCTGTCCGTTGGAGCGCCGTGGTGGTGGGAAGCCGGCGCTCCCACTTTCCCAGGACGTCACGGTCGGGCGACTCACTCCGGCGAGTACCGAGATCTGGGCTCGTCTGAGCAGCGGATCGTCACGGGACGGGGGTGAGGGCATGTGCATGTGATCCTTTCCAGGACACCGCGAGCTGTAGCTGACGGTTGATTAGCCTAGGTCTGCGCGACGATGCTGACCAACTGCGCACCTACAGTGCGCAAATCGAGAAGGCGTTCCAAGCGCTGGGCATGCAACAGGGGTGTTCCGCTCTGGCCAGGCATTCGCCGACATCTAAGACTTCGTGGTCAAGGATGTTGTCTGAAGCGGGTGTTGGTCTCCATCCGACCCTCGCGTGCGCTGGAAGAGGATGCTTGCCGCGTCTGTACCTGATGGCCATGGACGCGTCATAATGTCGCGATGGGGCTTTCGTTACCCGACCCGAGGGGTCACCAGCGGGACGTCGTCTTCCTCAATGAACGCGGCCACTGTGTCGTCCTCGGCACGGCCGGGAGTGGCAAGACCACGATGGCGGTACACCGGGCTCACTACCTCGCCCGGGCGCCGGGAGTCGGTGGCCGCACGCTGCTGGTCACCTTCAACAAGGCGCTCGTCACCTACCTCAAGGGCATGGGGGCGGCCCCCTCCGAATCTCCAGATCGAGACCTATCACGCCTTCGCCCGCGGCTACCTCGCGCACCGGACAAAAGCGGCGGTGCGCATATGCAAGATCAAGAAGAAGTTGGTGGAGCAGGCGCTGCAGGAGGCCCGTCAGCGACTTCACGGCCGGGCGGTTGTCAAGCGTCCGCTGGAGTTCTTCCTGGACGAGCTGCACTGGTTGGTCGGGTACGGCATCAACCGGCAGACGTACGTGGAAGGCCGTACCCGTCGAGTTGGCCGTGGCAAACCCCTCCAGCAGCCCGATCGCGAAGTCGTTTTCGCGATCTACCAGCGCTATGAACAGATGCGCTCCGAGGTCGGGTACGAGTACGACTTCGAGAACATGGCGTCGTCCGTTCTGGCGCTGCTCAGTGAGGACGAGACCGCGCGGCACTACCGGCACGTGGTCGTCGACGAGGGGCAGGATTTCACGCCAGAGATGATCCGCAGTCTCGCGGCGGCCATCCCGAAGCATGGATCACTGACGTTCTTCGGGGACTACGCGCAGCAGATCTATGGCAGCCGGATGTCCTGGCGTTCACTCGGACTTCACGTACCTAAGGGAGTCGTGGAATTCGCTCACAATTACCGTAACAGTCGTCAGATCGCTCAACTCGCGCATGTTATGTCGGAGATGCCGCATTTCCAGGACGAGGTCGACCTCGTTCAACCGACCAGACCGGCTGCCGACGGCCCGAAGCCGACCATTCTGGAGACGCCCGGCAAAGAGCGGCAACTCGCTGAGGCCGCGCGCACAGCCCTGGCCCTGGGCGCCGACCGGCAAGTCGCGATTTTGATGCGTACTCGGGATCACGAAGCTCAGTTGAGGCGCCTTCTCACTGGTAGCCGTGTACCTGTCGAGAAGCTGCACCGCGACCTGCCACGCTGGACGGATCAGCCCGGTGTCTTCTACGGAACGTATTCGGCAGCGAAGGGCTTTGAGTTCGACTCGGTGATCCTGCCGTTCTGTGACGCGGACGAGCTGCCGAAGGCAAGCGAGTTGGAGGCGCACGGTTCTGACGAGGCGAAGGCGCGCGAAGCGCGGCAGTTGTACGTGGCCGTCACACGAGCCCGGGCGGAACTCGTCATTCTGCATTCAGGGAAACTCACCGACCTGCTGCCGAACGAGATGTCGGACCTCTATGTCCGGGTGGGCGCGTGAGCGACATCATCGCGCGGGCAACGGCCCGCAGTGTCACGCGACTGTGCCACTGCACCAAGTCGACCAACCTGTCCCACATCCTCCAGAGCGGTGGAATGCATTCGGTGGCCGCGCTGCGGGAAACATCCGGCGCCTATCGCCCGGCGGATATCCAGCGACTGGACGGGGCGCCGGACCGCACCTTTTTGAGTGTCGAGTATCCGAACGCGTGGTACCAGTTTCAGGCTGCGGGGCGGGACCCGTACTTCGCGGACTGGGTGGTGCTCACACTTGATGTCGAAGTGCTCGCCATGCCTGGTGTGCGGTTCTCTCCCTACAACTCGGCGCGGGACCAGAGTCTCGGCGCGCTGCCCGGCCCGGACGCCTTTGACGCTCTGTTCGCGCCTGTCGTGACCGGCAACGCCACCCGGAAGAGAGGACGGGGGCACCCGACGTGGTGGCCTACGGACGACCAGGCCGAGATACAGGTACCCGGAACCATTCCACTGGCCGCCATACGCTCGATCATCGTGCGGGACGAGCAGCAGGCGGCCTTGGAACACTTCAGGCTTGCACAGTTCAGCATGGAGACTCTCCTGCCGCCATTGGTCATCGCGCCAGTGCTCTTCGATCGCTACGCCTTGAGCAACTCTGTACGTGCGGGCTTCCGGCCACACGAGACCCCGTACATCCCACGAACGACGCTGGCAGAGTGAACACGTGAACGCTGAGCTTCACCCATGGAACGATCGGGCCCGCGGCGTCCTGGTCGGGTCAGCCGTCGGGGATGCCATGGGCTGGCCCTATGAGCGGCGCGACCAGACACGCTCGCTGCCGACCCAGAGCCAGGTTTCCGGTCGGTTCTTTGGCTGGCGGCGTATGACCGGCCACCGCTTCCGCCCGATCATCGATGACATCGGGCCGGGCGAGTACAGCGACGACACTCAGATGCTGATCGCGGTGGCCCGCGCTCGTCTCACCGCGGGAGACCAGTGGCTATCGTGGCTGCAACGAGTTGAGTGGCCTTTCCTTCTCGACTATGAACGTGGCGCGGGGGCCAGCGTCAAGCGTGCTTGCCGGGCTTGGGAGAAGCAGGGATCAGCCTGGGGAAACCGGGCCGACGACCAGGACAAGTACTTTGCCGCTGGAGCCAACGGTGCAGCCATGCGCATCGCGCCGCATGCCGTCGCTCACCACGAGAGTCCTTTTGCCGAGTTGGCCCAGGACGTGATCCGCGACGCAGCGACGACTCACGGGCATCCCCGTGCGCTTTTGGGCGCCTTGCTGCACGCCTACGCTCTGTGGGCCAGTTTGAGGCAGCCCGCGCCGCTCTCCTACGGCTGGCTGCTCGAAGCAGCGCTGGACGGATTGAAGGACTGGCGTGAACCGGTGTGGCAGAGCTTGGACCAGCGTTGGCTGGACGCAGCGTCACTGGCGTTCTCGGAGGAGTATGAGTGTGCTTGGGACGACACTGTGCAAGAGGTGGAGGAACTACTCTCCAGCGCACGGACGTCGCTGAAGAGTGGAGCCATCAGCGCTCCGTCCGCCTTCCTGGAGGAACACGGGCTGACGCGGCCCAAGACACGCGGGTCAGGCACGCTCTGTGCGGTGGCCGCCATATACCTTGCGGCCCGCTCCGCCTCCAATCCGGATGTCGGCGTCGGCGTACCGGCACGGCAACGGGGTGCGGATCCGGACACGTTGGCATCCATGACGGCTGGGCTGCTCGGGGCGGGACTGGGGCAGGAATGGCTTGGCGCCCATGGTCGGTCCGTCCAGGATGCTCGTCTGCTGGCGGGGCTGGCCGAGAATCTGCTCCAGCCGGTTCTCAAGCCGCAGGCCGTGCCCTCCCCGGACGAGGCACGTCAGGCACGGTCTCGGTTCCTTGCGGGAATCGATGCCGCCGACAGCGGAGCCAGCCTTGTCCTCCCGGATCGACGCGAAGCACGTGTGGTGAGTCGAGGCACGCTGGCGGCGGGCGGCTGGTCGGCGGAGCAAGCCACCCTGACCACCCTGGATGGACAGACCCTCTTCTTCATTCGCAGGATGCGGCGCCTGGATACAGAACACGCAGAGGCTGTGCATAGCCCCCAGGTAACAGCGAAGGAGCAGAACCGGCCGGCTGTGCAAGCGCGCTTGCAGGGGGCGTACCTGGCCGCCACCAATGTCGGGCGGGTGTATGAAGCCCTCACCGCCCTGGGCATGACTCCTTCCCGTCGGGGCAACGACTGGGTCTCCTACGACAACCTGGTCATCAGGCAGACCGAGGCCGAGGTGCGAGGGGCCGACGTGCCGGGAGCCCAACTTCGCCTTGCGATCAGCGAAGTCCGGGCCGCGTGGGAGCGACTGCGGGACATGGGATTCGACGGGGCGCTCCAGCGGGACGGGAGTGCCTTCTGGCTGCAGATCGACCTCTACCTGATCGTCTCTGTCAACAACGCGGAGTCGTCTGCCTGAGCGACGCACAGTGGTGAACGTCCATCTCACACCCTCTTCTGCAGGGCGGTCAGGGTGTCGATTCGGTTCGTTGTGATCGAGTCCGCTCCCAGCGACAGCAGCTTGCGCATGGAGCGGCCCGTGTCCGGGGTCCATACCGACAGGAGGTAGCCCTCCTTGTGGACTCGGGTGGCGAGGTCGCGGTCGACCAGGGAGAAGCGGTAGTTGAGGTAGCGGGGGCGCAGGGCGGTGAGGAGGGCGGGGCGGGGGCGGGCCTTTGTGGTCCAGGTGAGGGCCAGTTCGGCGGCGGGGGCGGCTGCGCGGAGGGTCAGGAGGGACCGGGCGCCTGAGGAGTAGTAGACGCGGTCTTCGGCGCCGGACTGGTGGACCACGTCCAGGACTCGGTCCGCCACTCGGGGGGTTACGCCGCCGCACAGGTCCGCCATGACCCGCGTGCCCTCTGTTGCCGACAGCGCTTCCGCCAGGGTCGGGACGCCGCCCGCCGTCAGTTCCGTCACCTGCGACGCCGTGAGGGACGCCAACGGGCGGTCGATCTCCCACAGGCGCTTCAGGGTGTCGTCGTGCAGCAGGACGGGGACGCCGTCGCGGGTGAGGCGTACGTCGATCTCGACCGCGTCCGCGCCCCGGTCGAGCGCGGAGCGCAGCGAGGCGAGGGTGTTCTCGCGGAAGCGGTAGGGGTCACCCCGGTGTGCGACGGCGGTCCAGGTCTGCATGGCCGTCATTCTGGCAGCCGGTGAAGCGTCGCCGGGCGAGGCCTCGCCTCGTGGGCGTGGGCAGGGAGCGGGCAACGGTGGTGCGGTGGACCGGCCGGGCCATGGGCGGCGGCAGGTCCGGCCAGCGGCGCAGAAGGGCTGCGACTGGGCGGGCCAACGGGGGCGCGGGGGCCGCGACCGGGGTGGCCGAGAGGGTTGCAGGGCTGTGACCGGGCTGGCCGAAAGGGCCTTGGGGCTCGCGAGCGGGCTTGCCCATAGGGATGCGGGGTTGTGAGCGGGCTGGCGGCAAGGCCCAGGCCGGCCCCGGGCGGGCCGGAACCGCCATGGGCCGCGACCGGGGCCGGCCGACGAGGCCCGTTGGTGGGTCCAGCTGTCCCCCGTTGGCCAGCCCCGGCAAGGGCCCCCTCACCCCGCGAGCCACGCCTCCGTGTACGCGTCGATCTCCGACGAGATCCGCTCCTTGCCCGCCGCGTCCAGGAACGACGCCTCCACCGCGTTCTTCGCCAGGGCGGCCAGACCCCGCTCGTCCAGGTCGAGCAGGCGGGCCGCGATCGCGTACTCCTTGTTCAGGTCCGTGCCGAACATCGGCGGGTCGTCGGAGTTGATGGTGACCAGGACGCCCGCGTCGACGAACTGCTTCAGCGGGTGTTCGTCCAGGGTGCGGACCGCGCGGGTGGCGATGTTGGAGGTGGGGCAGACCTCGAGGGCGATGCGGTGCTCGGCCAGGTGGGCCAGGAGCGCCGGGTCCTGGGCCGAGCTGGTGCCGTGGCCGATCCGCTCCGCGCGCAGCTCGGTCAGGGCGTCCCACACCGTCTGGGGGCCGGTGGTCTCGCCCGCGTGGGGGACCGAGTGCAGGCCCGCGGCGATCGCGCGGTCGAAGTACGGCTTGAACTGCGGGCGGGGTACGCCGATCTCCGGGCCGCCGAGGCCGAAGGACACCAGGCCCTCCGGGCGGACACGGTCGTCCGTCGCCATCCGGGCCGTCTCCTCCGCCGACTCCAGCCCGGCCTCGCCGGGGATGTCGAAGCACCAGCGCAGCACGGTCCCGAAGTCGGCCTCGGCGGATTTGCGGGCGTCCTCGATCGCGTCCATGAAGGCCCGGTCCGCTATGCCGCGCCGGGTCGAGGAGAACGGGGTGAGGGTCAGCTCGGCGTACCGCACCTGCTGCCGGGACATGTCGCGCGCGATCTCGTACGTCAGCAGCCGGACGTCCTCCGGGGTGCGGACCAGGTCCACGACCGACAGGTACACCTGGATGAAGTGCGCGAAGTCGGTGAAGGAGAAGTAGTCCGCCAGCGCCTCCGGATCGGTCGGGACCTTGGAGTCGGGGTGCCGGGCGGCCAGTTCCGAGACGATGCGGGGGGAGGCGGAACCGACGTGGTGGACGTGCAGTTCGGCCTTCGGCAGTCCGGCGATGAAAGCGTGCGGATCGCGGGCGGCGCTGCGCTCGGTCAAGGGGTCCTCCCCGAGGAAAGGCGCCCGGGGCCAGGGGTGACAGGTCGGGCGCGGGTGATCGGCTGATCGGATGGTGCGCAGACATCCTAGAGCGGGGCGGGAGCCGCGGCCGAGGCGCTACGGTCGGTGCAGGGAGTGGGTGGGTACGGCCCGTGCGGCGGCCCTAACATGATCTGACGATCGATGCGGGGGGATGAGGACGTGACGGAGCAGACGCAGCCCGACGGCGGACGAGGAGCTACGGGGCAGGAGGCGAGCTCCGATCCCTGGGCCCCGCCCCAGCCGCCACAGTCGCCCCAGTCTCCCCAGTCTCCCCAGGGGTCGGGCTCCGATCCGTGGGCCCCGCCCCAGCCGCCCCCGGGGCCTTCGCTCCGGAAGGACGCGCCGCCGCCCTCCGCGCAACAGCCCTCGGTCCACGACCAGGCCACCATGGCCGCGATGCCCGCCGTCGGCCTCGGCCCCTACGCGGGTCCCACGGTGCCGCCCCAGCCCGGCGCGCCCACCGGCCAAGCGGTCCCGCCCCCGCCGATCGCCCCGAACGGCCCCGGCGTTCCGCCGTTCACCCCCACCGGCGCCCCCGCGCCCCCCGCGGGCTACGGCTACCCGGGCTACCCCAGCCCGCAAGTCCCCCCGCCCTACCCGGGCCCGCACGGCACCTCGCCCTACCCCCAGCCCCCGGCCTACCCCCAGCCCCCCGCCTACGGCTGGCCCGGTGCCCCCATGGGCCCCGTCCCCCAGAACTCCGCGGGCACCGCCGCCCTCGTCCTCGGCATCCTCTCCATCGCCCTCTTCTGCTTCTACGGCGTCCTCTCCATCGTCATGGGTGTCGTCGCGGTGATCCTCGGTATCCAGGGCCGCAAGCGGGCCGACCGCGGTGAGGCCACCAACCGCTCCCAGGCCCAGGCGGGCATTGTGTGCGGAGTGATCGGCATCGTCGTCGGCCTCATCGCGCTGGCGTTCGTGATCTTGATGTACTTCCTCGCGGTCGGCGCGGACAGGCACTCGCACAGCCCGGACACCGACCCCGGCGACTCCTCCTACAACTCCGCGCCGCAGGTCCCCGCCTCACCCCGCCTCTGAACGCAGCCGCTCCCGAGCCGCCATCAGCGCGAAGCCCAGCAGGTTCGGCCCCTTCCAGCGGGCCGGGTCCCACGCGGCCTCGTCCCGCACGCCGAGCCCGATGCCCCACACGCGGTCCACCGGGCTCGCCTCCACCAGCACCCGCTCACCCGTGCCGAGCAGGTACGCGCGCAGCTCGGGGTCGGCGGCGAACTTGTGCACGCTGCCCTCGACGACGATCCGGAACCGTTCCCGGCGCCATATCTCCTCGTCGAAGCCCCGGACCAGCCGCCCCGCCTTCTTCGCCCCGGCCGGATGCTCAGCGGCCAGGACCAGCCGCTCGGCGTCCGGGTCGGCGAAGAGCCGCGCCTTGCCCGCCATCATCCAGTGCTCGGCCGTCGCGTAGCCGACCCCGTCCACCGTGAACGGCGCCGGCCACCACTGGCTCAGGCACCCCGCGCCCACGCTCCCGTCCCGCTGCGGGCGATGCCCCCAGAAGTGCAGATACTTCACGGGCGTCCCCGCCCGGACCGCGCCGATCAGCGCTTCCACCCCGTCGATCTTCCCCATGCACGGAAGTGTGGCAGCCGCCACTGACATTCCGTCCGGCCCCGAATGCCCTGAGTAGACAGCCCGCCGACAGATTCCGTCGCGTAACCAAAAGGCAACAACGGAATCCCTTGTTGGCGTCCCACTCCTCTGTCAGGATCGGCACTCAAATCGAGCTGGAGCCACGCCACCCGGCCCCCGACGGGGTGTCCGGCGGAGGAGAGCGACATGCACAAACCGGGCACCGACACCCCGGAACGATTTCCCGCACGCGACCGCGACCGCGAGCACGACCCCCTCCCCGACCGCTTCCGCGACCACTTCACCGACGGCGCGCAGTTCATCGCGGGCCGCCCCGCCCCCGGCACCTCGGGCCGCACCCACGCGGTGACCGACCCCGCGACCGGCGAGGAGGTGTACCGCTACGAACTCGCCGGGGAGCAGGACGTCGACGCGGCCGTGGCCGCCGCCCGCGCCGCCTTCCCCGGCTGGGCCGCCACCACGCCCGGCGAGCGCTCCGACGCGCTGAACCGCTTCGCCGCCGTGCTCGCGGACCGGGCCGAGGAGTTCGCCCGGGCCGAGTCGCTCCAGTGCGGCAAGCCGCTGAAGCTCACCCGCGAGTTCGACGTCCCCGGCACCATCGACAACACCGCCTTCTTCGCGGGCGCCGCCCGGCAGCTCCAGGGCCAGTCGGCGGGGGAGTACTCCGGCGACCACACCTCGTACGTCCGGCGCGAGCCGATCGGGGTGGTCGGGTCGATCGCGCCCTGGAACTACCCGCTCCAGATGGCCGCCTGGAAGATCCTCCCGGCCGTCGCCGCGGGCAACACCATCGTGCTCAAACCCGCCGAGCTGACCCCGCTCACCTCGCTGCTCTTCGCCCAGGCGGCCGTCGACGCGGGCATCCCGGACGGTGTGATCAACATCGTCAGCGGGACCGGGCCCGAGGCGGGGGAGCGGCTGGTCGAGCATCCGGACGTGGCGATGACCTCGTTCACCGGTTCCACCGCCGTCGGCCGCCGGGTCGCCGAGATCGCCACGGCCACCGTGAAGCGGCTCCACCTGGAGCTGGGCGGCAAGGCGCCGTTCGTCGTCTTCGACGACGCCGACCTGGACGCCGCCGTCAACGGCGCGGTCGCGGGCGCGCTCATCAACACCGGCCAGGACTGCACGGCCGCCACCCGCGCCTATGTGCAGCGCCCGCTGTACGAGGCGTTCGTGGAGCGGACCGCCGCGCTGATGGAGACCGTGCGGCTCGGCGACCCGTTCGCGACCGGCACCGACCTCGGCCCGCTCGTCTCGCACGCCCACCGCGACCGCGTCGCCGCCTTCGTGGACCGGGCCCGCGCCTACGCGACCGTCGTCACCGGCGGCGAGGCCCCCGGCGGCGACCTGAAGAGCGGCGCCTACTACCGGCCCACCCTGATCACCGGCGCCGCCCAGGACAGCGAGATCGTCCAGTCGGAGCTGTTCGGCCCGGTCCTCGTCGTGCTCCCCTTCGACACCGACGACGAGGGTCTCCGGCTCGCCAACGACACGCCTTACGGGCTCGCCGCCTCCGCCTGGACCGGCCACGTCTACCGCGCCCAGCGGGCCACCCGCGAGCTGCGCGCCGGGTGCGTGTGGATCAACGACCACATCCCAATCATCAGCGAGATGCCGCATGGCGGATATAAGGCGTCCGGGTTCGGCAAGGACATGTCGGCGTACTCCTTCGAGGAGTACACGCAGGTCAAGCACGTCATGTTCGACAACACGGCGGCCGTCCGCAAGGACTGGCACCGCACGGTCTTCGGGGACCGCCCCTAAGCGTCCCGTTCTCCGAAAGGGCACCACGCGTATGGATCAGTACGAGCCCGACCGCCTCACCCCGCCCCAGCTGGCCGCCGTGCGGCGCAGTCTGCGGAGCGGGCGGGCGGCCCTGACCCGCCGGTCGCTACTGCGGGCGTCCGCCGGAGGCGTGCTCACGGCGGGGGGCCTGGGCGCCCTCAGCGCCTGTGGCATCCCGGCGGCCGGACGGACCCCGGGCGGCACTTCGGCGGACGACCGCTCGGCCAAGGAGAAGACGGTCAACTTCTCCAACTGGACCGAGTACATCGACGTGGACGACAGCGGCAAGCACCACCCCACGCTCGAAGCGTTCCAGCAGAAGACCGGGATCTCGGTCCGGTACACCGAGGACATCAACGACAACAACGAGTTCTTCGGCAAGATCAAGCCGCAGCTCGCCGCGGGCCAGGAGACCGGCCGCGACCTGATCGTCCTCACCGACTGGCTGGCCGCCCGGCTGATCCGGCTCGGCTGGGTGCAGAAGCTGGACCCGGCGCACCTCCCGCACGCCTTCGCCAACCTCTCGCCCCAGTTCCGCACCCCCGACTGGGACCCCGGCCGCGCCTACTCCTACCCCTGGCAGGGCATCTCCACGGTCATCGCCTACAACAAGAAGGCGCTGGACGGCGTCGAGGTGAGATCCGTCTCCGACCTGCTCGACAACCCCAAGCTCAAGGGCCGGGTCGGCTTCCTCTCCGAGATGCGGGACAGCGTCGGCATGACCCTGCTCGACATGGGCAAGGACCCGGCCGACTTCACCGACGACGACTACGACGCGGCGATAGCCCGGCTGCAGAAGGGCGTCGACAAGGGGCAGATACGCCGGTTCACCGGCAACGACTACACCGCCGACCTCGCCAAGGGCGACTTCGCGGCCTGTGTCGCCTGGGCCGGTGACGTGGTCCAGCTCAAGGCGGACAGCCCCGATGTGGACTTCATCATTCCGGACAGCGGTTATGTCACGTCGACGGACAATATGCTGATCCCCAACAAGGCACGTCACAAGACGAACGCCGAGCGGCTGATCGACTTCTTCTACGAACCCGAGCAGGCCGCCGCGCTCGCCGCCTACATCAACTACGTCACTCCGGTCGACGACGTGAAGCCCTGGCTTGCGAAGATCGACCGGGACGCGGCGGACAACCCGCTGATCGTCCCCGACAAGGCCATGCAGGCGAAGTCCCACGCCTTCCGCTCCCTGAGCCAGAAGGAAGAGACGGCCTACGAAGAGAAGTTCGCAAAGCTCACAGGGGCGTGACGAGGATGAAGACGACGACAGACGGCAGCGGCGACGTCCGCCTCACCGGGATCGGCAAGACGTACGGCAGTTTCACCGCCGTGCACCCGCTGGACCTCACCGTGCCCCAGGGCTCCTTCTTCGCGCTGCTCGGCGCCTCCGGCTGCGGCAAGACCACCACCCTGCGCATGATCGCCGGACTGGAGGAGCCGACCTCCGGGACCGTGCACCTCGGTGATCTCGACGTCACCGGGCTGCCCCCGTACAAGCGGCCGGTCAACACGGTCTTCCAGTCCTACGCGCTCTTCCCGCACCTCGACATCTTCGAGAACGTCGCCTTCGGCCTGCGTCGGCGTGGCATCAAGAGCGTGAAGAAGCAGGTCGAGGAGATGCTGGAGCTGGTCCAGCTCGGTGAGCAGGCCCGGAAGAAGCCGCATCAGCTCTCCGGCGGCCAGCAGCAGCGCGTCGCCGTCGCCCGCGCCCTCATCAACCACCCCAAGGTGCTGCTGCTGGACGAACCCCTCGGCGCCCTCGACCTCAAGCTGCGCCGCCAGATGCAGCTGGAGCTGAAGCGCATCCAGACCGAGGTCGGCATCACCTTCGTCCATGTCACGCACGACCAGGAGGAGGCCATGACCATGGCCGACACGGTCGCCGTGATGAACGCGGGCCGCGTCGAGCAGCTCGGCTCGCCCGCCGAGCTGTACGAGAACCCGCGCACCACCTTCGTCGCCAACTTCCTCGGCACCTCCAACCTGATCGAGGCGGAGGTCGACTCGCGGAGCGGCGGTGACATCGTGCTGCGTGCCGGGGACGGCAAGCTGCTGCTGCCCGAGGCGCGATGTCAGGCCCCGGCGCCCACCGGCGGCAAGCTGCTGGTCGGCATCCGCCCCGAGAAGATCGCGCTCACCCACGCCGACGACGCGGGCTCGGTCCCCGAGGGCCGTAACCGCCTCACCGGCACCATCGCGGACGCCAGTTTCATCGGCGTCTCCACCCAGTACGTGATCGACAGCCCGGTGGCGGGCGCGCTCGCGGTGTACGCGCAGAACGTCGAGCGGGACATCCGCCTCGTCCCCGGCGCCGAGGTCGTCCTGCACTGGAATCCGGCGCACACCTTCGCCCTCGACGCGGCCCAGGACATCGACGCGGGCACCGAGGAAGAGGTGGCCGTCTGATGCCGACGCTCGCCGAGGCGCCCTCGCCGCTCGCCCCGCCGGAGCCCGCGAAGCCACCCCGCAAGCGCGGCCGGTTCACCCCGTACTGGCTGCTGCTGCCCGGCATCCTGTGGCTGATCGTGTTCTTCGCGCTGCCGATGGTCTACCAGGCGTCGACCTCGGTGCAGACCGGTTCGCTGGAGCAGGGTTACAAGGTCACCTGGCACTTCGCCACCTACTGGCACGCGCTCGCCGAGTACTGGCCGCAGTTCGTCCGCTCGGTGCTCTACGCGGCCGCCGCGACCGTGCTCTGTCTGCTGCTGGGCTACCCGCTGGCGTATCTGATCGCGTTCCGCGCCGGGCGCTGGCGGAACCTGATCATGGTCCTGGTGATCGCGCCGTTCTTCACCAGCTTCCTGATCCGCACCCTCGCCTGGAAGACGATCCTCGCGGACAACGGGCCCGTGGTGCACGCGCTGAACACCCTGCACGTGCTGGACGTGACCGGCTGGCTCGGCTGGACCGCGGGCGACCGGGTGCTGGCCACCCCGCTGGCGGTGGTGTGCGGGCTGACGTACAACTTCCTGCCGTTCATGATCCTGCCGCTGTACAGCTCGCTGGAGCGGATCGACGTACGGCTGCACGAGGCGGCCGGGGACCTGTACGCCCGGCCCTGGACCACCTTCCGCAAGGTGACCTTCCCGCTGTCGATGCCCGGCGTGGTCTCCGGCACCCTGCTCACCTTCATCCCGGCGGCCGGTGACTACGTCAACGCCGAGCTGCTCGGCTCCACCGACACCCGCATGATCGGCAACGTCATCCAGACCCAGTTCCTGCGCGTCCTGGACTATCCGACGGCCGCCGCGCTCTCCTTCATCCTCATGGCCGCGATCCTGGCCATGGTCACGCTCTACATCCGCCGGGCCGGGACGGAGGACCTCGTCTGACATGGCCGTCTTCACCTGGCTCAAGCGCCGTCTCGTGGTTGTCGCGGGACTGCTGACGCTCGCCTATCTGCTGCTGCCGAACATCGTCGTGACGGTGTTCTCCTTCAACAAGCCCAAGGGCCGCTTCAACTACGAATGGCAGCACTTCTCCACCGACGCCTGGCAGGACCCGTGCGGGGTCGCCGACATGTGCGGCTCGCTCGGGCTCAGCCTCCAGATCGCCCTGTGGGCCACCATCGGCGCCACCGCGCTCGGCACGATGATCGCCTTCGCGCTGGTCCGGTACCGGTTCCGGGCGCGCGGCGCGGTCAACTCGCTGATCTTCCTGCCGATGGCGATGCCCGAGGTCGTCATGGCCGCCTCGCTGCTCACCCTGTTCCTCAACATGGGCGCCCAGCTCGGCTTCTGGACGATCCTGATCGCCCACATCATGTTCTGCCTGAGCTTCGTCGTCACCGCGGTCAAGGCGCGCGTGATGTCGATGGACCCGCGCCTGGAGGAGGCCGCCCGCGATCTCTACGCGGGGCCGGTGCAGACCTTCTGGCGGGTCACCCTGCCCATCGCGGCACCCGGGATCGCCGCGGGCGCGCTGCTGTCCTTCGCGCTCTCCTTCGACGATTTCATCATCACCAATTTCAACGCGGGCTCCACCGTCACCTTCCCCATGTTCGTCTGGGGCTCGGCACAGCGCGGGACGCCCGTTCAGATCAATGTCATCGGGACGGCCATGTTCCTGATCGCCGTGCTGTTCGTGCTGGTCTCGATGCTCGTCACCCGTCGACGCGGTCACCAGAAGGCGTAAAGCCCCGTAGGGAGTTGAAATCATGGCCCCTAGCGCCATGAGCCGTGGAAAAGACAACTGGATCGCTTCCCTCTCCGAAGCCCAGCCGGTCCCCTACTGGCTGGAGGACCCCGGCAAGCCCCACCCCGAGCCCGCCCTCACCGGCACCGAGACCTGCGATCTCCTCGTGGTCGGCGGCGGCTACAGCGGACTGTGGAGCGCGCTGAACGCCAAGGAGCGCGACCCCGGCCGGGACGTGGTGCTGCTGGAGGGCCGCGAGGTGGGCTGGGCCGCCTCGGGCCGCAACGGAGGCTTCTGCGCCGCCTCCCTCACCCACGGGTTGGCCAACGGTCTGGCCCGCTGGCCGGACGAGATCGGCACGCTGCACAATCTCGGCGCCCGCAACCTGGACGGCATCGAAGACGCGCTCGCCCGGCACGGCATCGACTGCGACTTCGAGCGCACCGGCGAGATCGACGTGGCCACCGAGACCTACCAGGCATGGGAACTGCGCGACTGGCACCGCGAGCTGCGGGACAAGGGCCTCGCCGACGGCATGGAGTTCCTCGACCGCGACGCCCTGCGCGCCGAGGTCGGCTCGCCCACCTTCGAGGCCGGGCTGTGGGACCGCCGGGGCGTCGCCCTGCTGCACCCGGCCAAGCTCGCCTGGGGCCTGAAGCGGGCCTGCCTCGCCCTCGGGGTCCGGGTGTACGAGCACACCCCGGCCCTGACCCTGAAGCATTACGGCGCCGGGATGGAGGCGGGCACCCCGTACGGCACGGTCCGGGCCCGTAAGGTCGCGCTCGGCACCAACATCTTCCCGAGCCTGCTGCGCCGGGTCCGCTCCTACACGGTCCCGGTCTACGACTACGCGCTGACCACCGAGCCGCTGACCGCCGAGCAGCTCGACTCGCTCGGCTGGAAGAACCGCCAGGGCCTCGGGGACGCGGCCAACCAGTTCCACTACTTCCGGCTGACCCCGGACAACCGGGTGCTGTGGGGCGGCTACGACGCGATCTACCCGTACGGCGGCCGGGTGCGCGCGGAGTACGACGACCGGCCGGAGACCTACGCCAAGCTGGCCGGGCACTTCTTCACCTGCTTCCCGCAGCTGGAGGGGGTCCGCTTCACCCACGCCTGGGGCGGCGCCATCGACACCTGCTCCCGCTTCTCGGCGTTCTTCGGCACCGGACATCAGGGCCGGGTCGCCTACGCGGCGGGCTACACCGGGCTCGGGGTGGGGGCCACCCGCTTCGGCGCCGATGTGATGCTGGACCTGCTGGACGGTGCGGACACCGAGCGCACCCGGCTGGCGATGGTCCGCAGGAAGCCGTTGCCGTTCCCGCCCGAGCCGTTCGCCTGGACCGGGATCGCGCTGACCCGCTGGTCGCTGGCGCGGGCCGACGCGCAGGCCGGGCGGCGCAATCTGTGGCTGCGGACCATGGACCGGCTGGGGCTCGGCTTCGACAGCTAGGCGCCTGCCTGGTGTGACCCAGGTCACTCCAAAGAGGCCGGTGAACCCGCGTAATGCGGACGGCCCTACCTCCCTCTCATTCGCAGACGCGCGTGTCCGCGAACGAGAGGGAGGTCTTTTCATGACAGGGGCGAAGACTGCGGTGGAGTGGCTGGCGTCCGTGGCGCCGGACCCGGAAGCCTGCCGGTGGGAGTGGGAGCGCAGCCCGCTGGGGGTCGCCCTGCTGCCCGCCGGGAAAGCGTGGGACGTGCTCGTCCTGCCGGGGGAGCTGGGCTATCCGACGCTGGACGTGCTCACCCGTGTGCTCGATCAACTGGGCCCGGTGCTGGTCGACTTCGGGGACAACCGGGTGGGCTTCTTCGTGCCGCCCGGCACCGCCGCCCGCTGGCTGGGCACCGGTATCCGCACGGCCGGGTCCGGCACCTGGATCGTCGTGCCGCACCCCGGCCGGGCGACCCAGGGGGTGCGCTGGCTGGTGCCGCCGGACGGGTCGGGCACGCTCACCGACCCGGCGCTGCTGGAGCTGGCGATGCACGAGGCGGCGGCGGCACTGGCGAGCGAGGAGGACGGGCGGCGCTCCTGACCCCTTGGCCGGGCTCTTTGGCGGGGACTCCTTGACAACAGAATTGGTCTGGACCAAGTTGGGGGCACCCTCGACCTCCAACTCCCCCATGCCTGGAGGCATTTGTGGACCGTTCCCGACCTCTGGTCGCATTCCTCACGGTCATGGCGCTCGCCGTGCCCGGCAGTGCCGCGCTCTCGTCGGCCGCCCGTGCGGCCGACGCGGACGCCGCGGTCAACGGCGGCTTCGAATCCGGTCTGTCCCCCTGGACCTGCACCGCCGGTACCACCGTCACCTCCCCGGTGCACGGCGGCGCCTCGGCCCTGCAAGCCACGCCGCAGGGCAGCGACAACGCCCAGTGCGCCCAGACGGTGACCGTCAGACCCAACTCCCAGTACACCCTGGCCGGTTGGGTGCGCGGCTCCTACGTCTACCTCGGCGCGAGCGGCACCGGCACCACCGACGTCTCCACCTGGACCCAGTCCGCGCCCGACTGGCAGAAGCTCGCCACCACCTTCACCACCGGCGCCAACACCACCAAGGTCACGATCTACACCCACGGCTGGTACGGCACCGGCGCCTACTACGCCGACGACATCTCCCTCACCGGCCCCGGCGGCGGCACCACCACCCAGCCGCCCACCGTGCCGACCGGGCTGAAGACCGGCACCGTCACCGCCACCTCCGTCGCCCTCTCCTGGACCCCGGTGACCGGCGCGACCGGGTACGCGGTCTACCGGGACGGCGTCAAAGTCCAGAGTCTGAGCGGCACTTCGGCCACCGTGAGCGGCCTGAACCCCTCGACCGCGTACGCCTTCCAGGTCACCGCCACCAACGACGCGGGGGAATCCGCCCGGTCCGCCACGGTGACCGCGACCACCCCGGCCCGCGGCGACGGCGGGGGCAACACGCAACTGCCCGCCCACGCCCTGGTCGGCTACCTGCACGCCAGCTTCGCCAACGGCTCCGGGTACACGCGGATGGCCGACGTGCCCGACAGCTGGGACGTCATCGACCTGGCCTTCGGCGAGCCCACCTCGGTCACCTCGGGCGACATCCGCTTCAACCGCTGCCCGGTCTCGGAATGCCCGAACGTGGAGAGCGACGCGGACTTCAAGGCGGCCATCAAGGCCAAGCAGGCCGCGGGCAAGAAGGTGCTGATCTCCATCGGCGGCCAGAACGGCCAGGTCCAGCTGACCACCACGGCCGCCCGCGACGCCTTCGTCTCCTCCGTCTCGAAGATCATCGACCAGTACGGTCTCGACGGCCTCGACATCGACTTCGAGGGCCACTCGCTCTCGCTGAACACCGGCGACACCGACTTCAGGAACCCGACCACCCCGGTGATCGTCAACCTGATCTCCGCGCTGAAGACCCTCAAGGCCAAGTACGGCAGCAAGTTCGTGCTCACCATGGCCCCGGAGACCTTCTTCGTGCAGAACGGCTACCAGTTCTACGGCAGCGGCAAGTGGGGCGGGCAGGACCCGCGCTGCGGCGCCTACCTCCCGGTCATCCACGCCCTGCGCGACGACCTCACCCTGCTGCACGTCCAGGACTACAACTCGGGCCCGATCATGGGTCTGGACAACCAGTACCACTCCATGGGCGGCGCCGACTTCCACATCGCCATGACCGACATGCTGCTCACCGGCTTCCCGGTCGCGGGTGACGCGGGCAACGTCTTCCCGCCGCTGCGCCCCGACCAGGTCGCCATCGGCATGCCCGCCTCGGTCAACGCGGGCAACGGCTACGTCGCCCCGGCCGAGGTCACCAAGACCCTGGACTGCCTCACGAAGAAGACGAACTGCGGCTCGTACCCGACCCACGGAACCTGGCCCGCGCTACGGGGTCTGATGACCTGGTCGGTGAACTGGGACCGGTTCGCGGGCTGGGAGTTCCAGCGGACCTTCGACTCCTACTTCGGCTGAGCACCAGGCCCAGGCAGGTCAGCAGCACCGCGCCCAGGCACCAGGACGCCAGCACGTCCAGCGGCCAGTGGAACCCCCGCCGCACCAGCCCGTACGACACCGCGAGCACCAGCGCGGCCGGGACACCGACCGCCGCGAGACGGGCGGCGCGGGTGCGGCACCAGGGGAGGAGGAGCAGCGCCGAGGCGCCGTACGCCACGGCCGCCGTCGCGGTGTGGCCGGAGGGGAAGTAGCCGGTGGCCGGGGGCACCACGGGGGTCCCCGGCCGCGCGGTCCACAGCTTCAGCGGGACGACGATCGCCGGGAGCACCGCCATCAGCAGCGCGGCCGCCGAGGGTGGCAGCCACCAGCGGTGCGCCCCGGCGGACCGGCCGCGCCAGGCCGCGTACCCGAGGGCGAGCACCAGCACCGGTACCGCCACCGTGATCTCCCCGAGGTCGGAGAGGAGTTCGGAGAAGCGGTCCGGGTGGACCAGGCCCCGGCTGAGCCGGGCGTCCAGCGCGAGCAGCGGGCCGTGGGCCAGCACCTGCCAGGTGAGCAGCGCGAACAGCAGCGCCGGGAGGGCGGCTACGAGGGCGAGGCGGCGGGCTTGAGGCACCGGGTCAGCTTCGCATGTGCGCGAGCGGGGAGAAGGAGGTCGGCCGCCCAGGAACAGGGGGGGTGGTTCCGGGGCGGCCGTCCGGACCGGGATGTCGCGCGCCCCGGGGGGTTTGGGGCGGCGACCGTCCGATCGGTGTGGAGATCCCGGAGCCCTCAGGCCCCGGTTGTGTGCGCGAGGGCACGACCAGGTCGAAGCTGGGGAGGCCCCGTCCTGAACTCACCCGCAGTTCCCTGCGAGCGGGGTGTATCTCTCATCGGGACCGAACTTACGGCAGGCGGAGGCGGTCGGACAGACGCAATCGCGTCCTGTCATCCACCTCGCACACGTTCTTCACACGGCCTGCCGCAGTCGTCCGCCAGAGGTACGGACCACTCGACAATCAGAGCGGTCTTACCGCTCAGATGCGCGAGAAAGCCTGCTCGATGATGTCCAGGCCCTCGTTCAGCAGGTCCTCGCCGATGACCAGCGGGGGCAGGAAGCGCAGCACGTTGCCGTAGGTGCCGCAGGTCAGGACGAGCAGGCCCTCCTGGTGGCACGCCTTGGCCAGCGCGGCGGCCGCCTCGGCGTTCGGCTCCTTGGTGTCGCGGTCCTTGACCAGCTCGATCGCGATCATGGCGCCGCGGCCGCGGATGTCGCCGATGATGTCGAACTTCTCGGCCATCGTCGCGAGGCGGCCCTTCATGACCTCCTCGATGCGCTTGGCCTTGCCGTTGAGGTCCTGCTCCTTCATCGTCTCGATCGCGCCGAGCGCGGCGGCGCAGGCCACCGGGTTGCCGCCGTAGGTGCCGCCGAGGCCGCCCGCGTGCGCGGCGTCCATGATCTCGGCGCGGCCCGTCACGGCGGCGAGCGGCAGGCCGCCCGCGATGCCCTTGGCGGTGGTGATCAGGTCCGGGACGATGCCCTCGTCCTCGCACGCGAACCACTGGCCGGTGCGGCAGAAGCCGGACTGGATCTCGTCGGCGACGAAGACGATGCCGTTGTCGTTGGCGAACTTCACGATCTCCGGCAGGAAGCCCTTGGCCGGCTCGATGAAGCCGCCCTCACCGAGCACCGGCTCGATGATGATCGCGGCCACGTTGTCCGCGCCGACCTGCTTGGTGATCTGGTCGATCGCCTGCTTGGCGGCCTCCGGACCCGCGTTCTCCGCACCGGTGGGCCAGCGGTAGCCGTAGGCCACCGGCACCCGGTAGACCTCGGGCGCGAACGGGCCGAAGCCGTTCTTGTACGGCATGTTCTTCGCCGTCAGCGCCATCGTGAGGTTGGTACGGCCGTGGTAGCCGTGGTCGAACACCACGACGGCCTGGCGCTTGGTGTGGGCGCGGGCGATCTTCACCGCGTTCTCCACCGCCTCGGCACCCGAGTTGAACAGCGCCGACTTCTTCGCGTGGTCACCCGGCGTCAGCTCCGCGAGGGCCTCCGCGACCTCCACGTAGCCCTCGTACGGGGTGACCATGAAACAGGTGTGGGTGAAGTCGGCCAGCTGGGCGCTCGCGCGGCGCACCACGGCCTCGGCGGAGGCGCCCACCGAGGTCACGGCGATGCCGGAGCCGAAGTCGATCAGGCTGTTGCCGTCGACGTCCTCGATGACGCCGCCGCCCGCGCGCGTGACGAACACCGGCAGCGTGGAGCCCACGCCCTGGGCGACGACCGCGGTGCGGCGGGCCTGAAGCTCCTGCGACTTCGGGCCGGGAATGGCGGTGACGACGCGGCGCTCCTGCGGAAGTGCGGTCATGCGGGGCTCCTGGGGGTATTACGGACGCTTGCCTTGTTTTCCCGCAGGCTAAGACGGGTGCCGTGGGGTGGGCATGCTCCATGTGGGCGTTTTCGGCGTGGCCCGTTGTCCGTGGTGGACATAGCGATGCGGGACGCCTGTGCGGCCGTCGGCCGCGTAACCAGTGAACTCCCCTTGCGGGGGCGTTAGATTGACTCGCTGACGGTGACGGACCGGCTGGTCAGGGGGCAGGGCGATGGACAGCGAAGGTACGCGGGACACGCGGGCCACCCACACCGGCCCGGTGCCGCGCCCGACGCGGCCCCCGGAAGGCCCGCCACCCATGCCCACGATGCCACCCGGAGCGCCGCCCCGCCCGGACGGCTCGGCCTTCCTCACCTGGCTGCGCGCCGCCCGGCCCACCGCGGCGCCCGGTGTGTGGCGCCTCGGGCACCGGCCCCGGCCCGAGACCGAGCCCGAGCTGACCCCGGCCCGCCAGCTGCTCAGCGGGGCCGTGATCGCGTTCCTGGTCGGCTGGCTGGTGTGGTCCCTGCTCTGGAACGGCTACCTCGGCGGCTGGTGGGTGCTCCCGCTGGAGCTGTTCACCCCGGACTCCTGGCGCGAGGGCAACGACCGCGTCGGCAACGCCGTCCTCTGGTACTCGTACTACACCCTCATCGCCCTCGCCATCCTCTTCGTCGTCGCCCGGATCGGGCGCTGGGGCGAGGTCTGGCGGCGCTTCGGGCCGCCCGCGTGGCTCAAGACCGCCAGCCCGGCCGAACCGCCGCCGCCCGCGCCCGGCGCGGACCCCGCCGACTGGCCCGAGCTGCGCGCCCACGGCGCCCACGAGGCCGCCGAGCGGCTCGCCGCCGAGGCGCGCACCGGGCTGATGCGGGACGTCGACCACGCCCGGATCGGCCGCGCCTGGCAGGGCGTGCGCACCGGCGCGAACACGCTGGCCGCGTTCACCGGCGCCGTCCTGCGCGACGGTTCCGCCGCCTGCCCGCACCCCTCCGGCGACCGCGACCTGCCCGCCCGGCAGGCCCGGCACGACCTGCTCACCGGCCAGGTCCGGCTCGGCACCGCCGCCGACGACCCGCGCAACCCCTACCAGTACCGGGGCGCCGGACTCGCCCTCGGCACCGACCTGCTCGGCACCTCCCTGGTCGCCGTCGGCCCGGCCGGGTCCGGCAAGACCGGCAGCCTGGTCCGGCCGCTCGCGGAGTCCCTCTGCCTGCACGCCCTCGCCGGACGCGCCGCCGTGGTCAGCGTCGGCGCGGCGGGCGCCGGGATCGGCCTGGCCGAGGCGTACGACGTGGTGGTCCGGGTCGGCCACCCCGACTCGGTGTACGACCTCGACCTCTACGGCGGCACCACCGACCCCGACGAGGCCGCCGCGATACTGGCCGAGGCCCTCGTCGGCGACCTCGCGGACGCGCACCCCGGCTCGGACAGCCGCCGCTCCACCACCGTCCTCGCCCAGTTGCTCGGCCCGTTCCGTGCCGTCCACGGCCGCTTCCCCTCCGTGCCCGAGCTGCGTGGACTCCTCGACGGCGCCCCCGGCCCGGTCGCCGCGCTGCGCAAGGCGCTCACCGAGACGGGGCACGCGTCCCTGCTGCGCGAACTCGACGCCCGCGAACGGCAGCAGGCGCACCCCGGTGACGTGGCCGCCGTGCTCGCGGACCGGGTCGCGCTGCTGGACCGGCCCGCGTTCGCCGCCTTCTTCGACACCTCCGGCGCGTCCCGCCCGTTCACCCTGAAGGCCCTCGACCACCCGGTCCGGGTCCGCATCGACCTGCCCCAGCGGGGCCACGCCGACGCCTCCCGCATCCTGGCCCGGCTGGTGCTGGCCCAGTTCACGGCCGCCGTCACCGCCCGCGAGGACCGCTCCCTCTTCGCCTGCCTGCTGCTGGACGAGGCGGCCGGGGTCGTCACCCCCGAGTCCGTACGCGGCATCCAGCGACTGCGCTCCGCGGGCGCGGGCGTCGTGCTCACCCTGCGCACCCTGGACGACGTGCCCCGGCCCCTGCGCGGCCCGCTGCTCGGCGCCACGGGGTGCCGGATGGCGTTCTCCGGCCTGACCCCCTGGGACGGCCAGGACTTCGCCGAGGTGTGGGGCAAGGAGTGGATCGAGACCCGCGACGTCACCGACCGGCAGATCATCGCGGAGACCCCGGCGGGCAAGGCCGTGCACATGCTCCGCCGTGTCATCACCGGCCAGGCGCCCACCGCCCGCGCGGTCACCGTCCGCCAGGTCGAGCGCGAACGCTGGTCCGCCTCCGAACTCGCCCACGCCGTCCCCCCGGGCCACGCGGTCCTCTCCCTGACCACGGTGCGGGGCGAACACGCTCCGCCTCTGCTGGTGGATCTCCGGAACTGAGCGGGAGCCCGCCATCGTACGGTGAGGCAGAATCGGGGTGGGCCGTTCATACGCGGCGGCCAAAAGATCACCGCCCCCGGTCGGCGCGACGACGCGCAGGCCGTCCCGACCTGAAGGTCCCATGCCGCCCACGCTCGCCTCGCTCGTCCACCACTCCGCGCTGAAGCTGACGGTCCGCGCGGGGGAGGACCGGCTCGACGTACCCGTCCGCTGGGCGCACGTCAGCGAGCTGGCCGACCCCGTGCCGTACATGGAGGGCGGGGAGCTGCTGCTCATCACCGCGCTCAAGCTGGACGCGGAGGACCCCGAGGCGATGCGGCGGTACGTGAAGCGGCTGGCCGGGGCGGGTGTCGTCGGCCTCGGCTTCGCGGTCGGCGTCAACTACGACGACATCCCCGAGGCGCTGGTGCAGGCCGCCCGGCTGGAGGGGCTGCCCCTGCTGGAGGTCCCCCGGCGCACCCCGTTCCTCGCCATCAGCAAGGCCGTCTCCGCCGCCATCGCAGCCGACCAGTACCGCGCCGTCACCGCGGGCTTCGCCGCCCAGCGCGAGCTGACCCGGCAGGCGCTCACCACCGGCCCCGAGGGCCTGCTCGCCGCGCTCGCCGCCCAGGTCGACGGCTGGGCCGCGCTGTACGACGCGTCCGGCGCCGTCGTCGCCGCCGCGCCCGAGTGGGCGGGCCGCCGCGCCGCCCGGCTCACCGCGGAGGTCGAGCGGCTGCGGGAACGCCCCGCCCCCGCCTCCTCGGTGGTCGCCGCCCCCGACACCGAGGACCGGATCGAGCTGCACTCGCTCGGTACCGGCCGCCGCCCCCGCGCCGCGCTCGCCGTCGGCACCGCCGCAGCCCCCGGCACCGCCGAGCGCTACGCCGTGCACTCCGCGATCGCCCTGCTCACCCTCACCACCGAGCGCTCCCGCTCCCTGCACGCCGCCGAACAGCGGGTCGGCGCGGCCGTGCTGCGGATGCTGCTCGCCGGGGAGCCCGACCACGCCCGCGCGGTCGCGGGTGACCTGTACGGCGGGCTGCTGGACGCGCCGTTCCGGCTGCTCGTCGCCGAGGCCGTGCCGCGCCAGGGGACGGACGGGGACCCGCTGGACGCGCTCGCGGAGACCGCCGAGTCCGCCGCCGCCCGCTCCGGGGAATCCGTCTTGGTCGTGCCCGAGGGCGAGCGCCTGGTGGTCCTCGCCACCGACGGCGGCACGGCGGTCGCCGCCTGCACGGCCTACGCGGACGCGCTGGAGGCGGCACGCCTCGTACCGGACTCCTCCGGCGGCGAGGACGGTGACCTCGTCGTCGGCCTCTCGGCCCCGGCGGGCCCCATCGCGGCCGCCACCGCCTACAAGCAGGCCGGGCAGGCGCTCTCCGTGGCCCGGCGGCGCGGCCGGGTCCTGGTCGAGCACGAGCACGTCGCGACCGGCTCGGTCCTGCCCCTGCTGGCCGACGACGCGGTACGGGCCTTCGCGGACGGCCTGCTGCGGGCGCTGCGCGACCACGACGCGACCGGGCGCGGCGACCTCGTCGCCTCCCTGCGGGCGTGGCTGTCCCGGCACGGGCAGTGGGACGCGGCCGCCGCCGACCTCGGCGTGCACCGGCACACCCTGCGCTACCGGATGCGCCGGGTCGAGGAGATCCTCGGCCGCTCGCTGGACGACCCGGACGTGCGGATGGAGCTGTGGCTCGCGCTGAAGGCCACCTCGGGGGAGTAGCCGACCCCGCCGAACCGGCACATCGGGCACCCGTTTCCGTACGACTCGGACAAGCGACCCCCGCCCGCGCCCGCCCTACCGTGGATCACGCAAGCACACCCCCCGACACGGAAGGGCCGGACCCGCACATGACCTCCACCCACGCCTTCTGGCTGGCCGGCCGCCAGGCCACCGGCGAGGACAGCTTCGACGTCACCTCCTCGTGGGACGGCCGGGTCGTCGGCCGGGCGAGCGTGCCCACCGACGCGCAGGTCGAGGAGGCCGTGGCCGCCGCGTACGCCGTGCGTGACGAGTTCGCCGCCGTCCCCGCGCACGTCCGCGCCACCGCCCTCGAGCACGTCGCGAAGCGGCTGACCGAGCGCACCGAGGAGATCGCCCAGCTGATCTCCGGCGAGAACGGCAAGCCCATCAAGTGGGCGCGCGGCGAGGTCGCGCGCGCCGTCTCCGTGTTCAAGCTCGCGGCCGAGGAGGCCCGGCGGTTCAACGGCGGCGAGGCCCAGCGGCTCGACACCGACGCGGGCGGCCAGGGCCGCATGGCGCTGATCCGCCGCTTCCCCAAGGGCGTCGTCCTCGGCATCGCGCCGTTCAACTTCCCGCTGAACCTGTGCGCGCACAAGGTCGCCCCGGCCATCGCCGCCGGTGTCCCGATCATCCTCAAGCCCGCCCCGGCCACCCCGCTGTCCGGCCTGGTCATCGGCGAGCTGCTGGCCGAGACCGAGCTGCCCGCCGGGTCCTGGAGCGTGCTGCCGGTCGCCAACGACAAGATGCCCGCGCTGGTCCAGGACGACCGCCTCCCGGTGATCTCCTTCACCGGCTCCGAGCAGGTCGGCTACGCGATCATGGACTCGGTGCCGCGCAAGCACTGCACGCTGGAGCTGGGCGGCAACGGCGCGGCCGTCGTCCTCGGCGACTGGGCGAGCGACGCCGACCTGGACTGGGCCGCGACCCGCATCGCCACCTTCTCCAACTACCAGGGCGGCCAGTCCTGCATCTCGGTGCAGCGGGTCATCGTGGACGGCGCGGTGTACGAGCGGCTGCTGCCGCGCATCGTCGCCGCCGTCGAGGCCCAGGTCACCGGTGACCCGGCCGACGACAAGACCGAGGTCGGCCCGCTGGTCAGCGAGGCCGCCGCGCAGCGCGTCGAGTCCTGGGTGAACGAGGCCGTCGAGCTGGGCGCCACCCTCCTCACCGGCGGCGAGCGCGACGGCGCTACCTACGCGCCGACCGTCCTCACCGACGTCCCCGCGGGCGCCACCCTCGCCACCGAGGAGGTCTTCGGACCGGTCCTCACTGTCACGAAGGTCGACGGCGAGGCCGAGGCGTTCGCCGCCGTCAACGACTCCAAGTACGGCCTCCAGGCAGGCGTGTTCACCCACGACCTGCAGACCGCCTTCCGTGCCCACCGCGCCCTCGAGGTCGGCGGCGTCGTCATCGGCGACGTCCCCTCCTACCGCGCCGACCAGATGCCGTACGGCGGCGTCAAGCAGTCCGGCGTCGGCCGCGAGGGCGTCCGCTCCGCGATGGACGACTACACCTACGAGCGCGTCCTGGTCCTCACGGGCCTCGCACTCTGACCTGCCACGGACAGGTCACCCCGGAACGGCCGGAGCCCGCTGTGCGGGGGCTCCGGCCGTTCCCTTTTTTGCCTTCTGCCTGCGGTGATAAACACCGCCGATCGCACGATCGGTTTCGCCTCTTAAGTCCGATAAACAGTGCCTATCGAGTCATTGATTGCGCTTTTGACTTTTTCGTGCACGCAGGCGCACACTTCCCTCCGCATCGAGCCGCATTTGGAGCGGTCATTCGCGGAAAGTGAGAGGGCATCGTGCCGATACCCATGGAAGACGCCCTGGACGCGCAGGTCGCCACCGCCCGGAGCAAGGCGAAGCTGCTCCATTCCCCCGGCCGCTACCTGGTGCTCTCGGCGCTCGCCGGTGCCTTCATCGGGATGGGCGTCGTCCTGATGGTCATGGTGTCCGGCCCGCTCAGCCTCGCCCATTCGCCGTGGGTCCGGCTGATCCAGGGCCTGGTCTTCGGCGTCGCGCTGACGCTGGTGATCTTCGCCGGTGGCGAGCTGGCGACCAGCAACATGATGACGATGGTCCAGGGCGCGGTCCGCCGGGCCCTGACGCCCCTCACCGCGCTCGCCGTGATCGTCGGCTCCCTCGTCGGCAACCTGGTCGGCTCGGTCGCCCTCGCCGGACTGGTCCACGCCGCCGGAGTGCTCGGCGTCGCCCCCGCCCCTGGAGCCCCCGCCCCCGGCCTGGCCGCCCTGACCGGCATGCTCACCGCCAAGATGGCCGAGAGCGGCGAGGCGATGTTCTTCCGCGGCGTGCTCTGCAACTTCCTGGTCTGCCTGACCGTGTGGATGGGCATGCGCACCCGCTCCGACGCCGCCAAGATCATGCTGATCTTCGCGGGCATCCTGGCCTTCGTCGCCTCCGGCTTCGAGCACGTCGTCGCCAACATGACGACCTTCTCGCTCGGCCTCTTCGAGCACGTCCCCGGCGTGACGGTCGGCGCCTTCGCCCACAACCTGCTCTACGTCGGCCTCGGCAACCTCGTCGGCGGCGGACTGCTGGTCGGCGTCGCGTACGCCGTCGCCGGTCGGCGCGACACCCCGGCCGCCACCCAGGACGGCCCCGCCGAGGGGCAGAAGCCCCTGGCCCCGGCCCTCGAAACGGTCTGAGCGACCTCTGTCCCCCCGCGCGTCCGTTCACCTGAACGGACGCGCAAGGGGTGGTGGGCCGCGCCCGATTCAGGTACCAACGATCCAGTAGCAACGGGTCGGTTACCCACGGTCCGCCACCATCCCTCTTCGCGGTGAGGTGAGCCTCATGTCCGCCCCCACCACTCAACGCACCAACGTCTCCGAGCGCGAGGCCCGACAGGTGGCGGAGGCCGCCCGGGAGCAGAACTGGCGCAAGCCCAGCTTCGCCAAGGAGCTCTTCCTCGGGCGCTTCCGGCTCGACCTCATCCACCCCCATCCGCTCCCCGACGCCGAGAGCGTCCGGCGCGGCGAGACCTTCCTCGCCGAGCTGCGCGCCTTCTGCGAGACGGAGATCGACGCGGCCCGCATCGAGCGCGAGGCCCGTATCCCCGACGAGGTCGTGGCCGGACTGAAGCGGCTCGGCGCCCTCGGGATGAAGATCGACACCAAGTACGGCGGCCTCGGCCTCTCCCAGCTGTACTACAACAAGGCCCTCGCCCTGGTCGGCTCGGTCAGCCCCGCGGTCGGCGCGCTGCTCTCCGCCCACCAGTCGATCGGCGTGCCGCAGCCGCTGAAGATCTTCGGCACCCAGGAGCAGAAGGACGCCTTCCTGCCCCGCTGCGCCACCACCGCCATCTCCGCCTTCCTGCTCACCGAGCCGGACGTCGGCTCGGACCCGGCGCGCCTGGCCACGTCGGCCGTCCCGGAGGGCGACGAGTACGTCCTGGACGGCGTCAAGCTGTGGACCACCAACGGTGTCGTCGCCGACCTCCTGGTCGTCATGGCACGGGTGCCGAAGTCCGAGGGGCACCCCGGTGGCATCACCGCGTTCGTGGTGGAGGCCGACGCCGAGGGCATCACCGTGGAGCACCGCAACGCCTTCATGGGCCTGCGCGGCATCGAGAACGGCGTCACCCGCTTCCACCGGGTGCGGGTCCCGGCCGCGAACCGGATCGGCCCCGAGGGCGCGGGTCTGAAGATCGCGCTGACCACGCTCAACACCGGTCGGCTGTCGCTGCCCGCGATGTGCGCCGGTGCGGGCAAGTGGTGTCTGAAGATCGCCCGCGAGTGGGCCGCCGAGCGCGAGCAGTGGGGCAAGCCGGTCGCGCTGCACGAGGCCGTCGGCTCCAAGATCAGCTTCATCGCGGCGACCACCTTCGCGCTGGAGGCGGTCGTCGACCTCGCCTCCCAGATGGCCGACGAGGACCGCAACGACATCCGCATCGAGGCCGCGCTCGCCAAGCTGTACGGCTCGGAGATGTCCTGGCTGATGGCCGACGAGCTGGTCCAGATCCGGGGCGGCCGGGGCTACGAGACCGCCGAGTCGCTCGGCGCGCGCGGCGAGCGGGCCGTACCGGCCGAGCAGATGCTGCGCGACCTGCGCATCAACCGCATCTTCGAGGGCTCCACCGAGATCATGCACCTGCTGATCGCGCGCGAGGCGGTCGACGCCCACCTCTCGGTCGCCGGTGACCTCATCGACCCCGAGAAGTCCCTCCAGGAGAAGGCGAGGGCCGGTGCGGGCGCGGGCGCCTTCTACGCCAAGTGGCTGCCGAAGCTGGTCGCCGGTCCGGGGCAACTCCCCACCTCGTACGCCGAGTTCAAGCACGGCATCGACCTGTCCGGGCATCTCCGGTTCGTCGAGCGGCACGCCCGCAAGCTGGCCCGCGCGACCTTCTACGGCATGTCCCGCTGGCAGGGCCGGATGGAGACCAAGCAGGGCTTCCTCGGCCGGATCGTGGACATCGGCGCGGAGCTGTTCGCCATGAGCGCGGCCTGTGTACGGGCCGAGCGGCTGCGGCGCGAGGGCGAGCACGGCCGCGAGGCGTACCAGCTCGCCGACGCCTTCTGCGGGCAGGCCCGCGTCCGCGTCGACGAGCTGTTCGCCCGCCTGTGGCACAACACCGACGACATCGACCGCAAGGTCGTCAAGGGCGTCCTCGGCGGCGCCTACGAGTGGCTGGAAGAGGGCATCCTCGACCCCTCGGGCGACGGCGCCTGGATCGCGGACGCCACCCCGGGACCGAGCGAACACGCCAACGCCCGCCGTCCGTACGGCGGTTAGCCGCTAGCAGTACTTGTCGCTGCCGTCCCGGGTCGTCCACGAGCAGGTGTCGACCTTGGAACCGTTCGACTTGGTCAGGGTCGCCGTGTCGCTGGTGTTGTTCCAGACGTAGGCGCGGCGGCCCTGGTACTTGTCGGAAGTGGTGTCCGAGCCGCTGCCGGTGTGGATCTTCATGTACTTCCCGGCGCCGATCGTGACGTTCGGGAAGGAGTACTTGTGGTTCGAGGCGTCCTTCAGAATCCACCCCTTCAGCGAGACCGCCGAGCGGCTGGTGTTCTTGAGCTGGACCCACTCGCCGTTCAGGCTGGAGTTGGACCGGGTGTCCTTGCCGGGGCTGTCGAAGTACACCCGGTGGATCTGGACGGTGCCGGCCGCCTGGGCCGGGGTGCTCATAACGGTGCCGGTGAGCAGGGCCGCGCCAACGAGAGCGGGCAGGGCGGCGCGGAGGCGCACGGTACGCACGAAGAAATCCCCCCAAGGATGTCGTTCACAAAACGCTGCACAGGCGAGAAGTTCACCCGTTCAACCGAATTGTTATCACAGGATCTTCACCCCGGTTTCACAGAGGGAGAAACCTTCCCGCGATAGAGGACCCCTTTCCGGCCACCCCGCCGGGGGACGCGCGGTCCTCCTCGCCCCCGAGGCCCGCCACAATGGAGGGATGACCGACAGCCCCGCCAGCCCCGCCCCGCTCGCCGACCCGCATCTCGTGTTCGATCCCGTCGCGGGCGACGGCCCGAAGGACGTGGTGATCCTCGGCTCCACCGGGTCCATCGGCACCCAGGCCATCGACCTGGTGCTGCGCAACCCCGACCGTTTCAAGGTCACGGCCCTCTCCGCGAACGGCGGCCGGACGGACCTCCTCGCCGAGCAGGCGCGCAAGCTGCGGGTACGCACCGTCGCGGTCGCCCGTGAGGACGCCGTACCGGCGCTGCGCGAGGCCCTGGCCGAGCAGTACGGCAGCGAGCCGCTCCCGGAGATCCTCACCGGACCGGACGCCGCCGCCCAGCTCGCCGCGTCCGACTGCCACACCGTGCTGAACGGCATCACCGGCTCCATCGGCCTCGCGCCGACCCTCGCCGCGCTGGAAGCGGGCCGCACCCTGGCGCTGGCCAACAAGGAGTCGCTGATCGTCGGCGGCCCGCTGGTCAGGGCGCTGGCCAAGCCCGGCCAGATCATCCCGGTCGACTCCGAGCACGCGGCCCTCTTCCAGGCCCTCGCCTCCGGCAACCGCGCCGATGTGCGCAAGCTGGTCGTCACCGCCTCCGGCGGCCCCTTCCGCCGCCGGACCAAGGCCGAGCTGGCGGACGTCACCGTCGCCGACGCCCTCGCGCACCCCACCTGGGCGATGGGCCCGGTGATCACGGTCAACTCCGCGACCCTGGTCAACAAGGGCCTGGAGGTCATCGAGGCGCACCTGCTCTACGACATTCCCTTCGACCGCATTGAGGTGGTCGTGCATCCGCAGTCGTATGTCCACTCGATGGTCGAGTTCACCGACGGTTCCACGATCGCCCAGGCGACGCCCCCCGACATGGGTGGGCCGATCGCCATCGGGCTGGGCTGGCCCGAGCGCGTCCCCGACGCCGCCCCGGCCTTCGACTGGAGCAAGGCGTCCACCTGGGAGTTCTTCCCGCTGGACAATGACGCCTTCCCCTCGGTGAACCTCGCCCGGCACGTGGGCCGGCTCGCGGGCACCGCCCCGGCGGTGTTCAATGCGGCCAACGAGGAGTGCGTCGAAGCCTTCCTGGGCGGCGTGCTGCCCTTCAACGGGATCATGGAGACCGTCATCCGGGTGGTCGAGGAACACGGCACCCCGGTCTCGGGAACTTCACTCACGGTGTCGGACGTCCTCGAAGCGGAGACCTGGGCCCGGGCCAGGGCCCGTGAACTGACCAACCGGACGGCAATCGCGGAGGCGCGTGCATGACGACCCTGATGTTCATCCTCGGCATAGTGGTCTTCGCGGTCGGCCTGCTCGTCTCGATCGCCTGGCACGAGCTGGGGCACCTGTCCACGGCCAAGCTCTTCGGCATCCGCGTCCCGCAGTACATGGTCGGCTTCGGCCCGACCATCTGGTCGCGGCACAAGGGCGAGACCGAGTACGGCATCAAGGCCGTCCCGCTCGGCGGCTACATCCGCATGATCGGCATGTTCCCGCCGGACGACGCGGGCCGGGTCTCCGCCCGCTCCACCTCCCCGTGGCGCGGCATGATCGAGGACGCCCGCTCACAGGCGTACGAGGAGCTGAAGCCCGGCGACGAGACGCGGATGTTCTACACGCGCAAGCCGTGGAAGCGCGTCATCGTGATGTTCGCCGGGCCGTTCATGAACCTGATCCTGGCGGTCGGGCTCTTCTTCACGGTGCTGATGGGCTTCGGCATCCAGCAGCAGACCAACACCGTCTCCTCGGTCTCCGCCTGCGTCATCGCGCAGAACCAGAACCGCGACGACTGCAAGAAGTCCGACCCGGCCTCCCCGGCCGCCGCCGCGGGGATCAAGGCGGGCGACAAGATCGTCTCCTTCGACGGCAAGCCGACCGAGAAGTGGAACACGCTGTCCGACCTGATCCGGAACAGCGCGGGCCGCGATGTCCCGATCGTGGTCGAGCGAAACGGCAAGGAGCTGACCCTCCACGCCACCATCGCCACCAACCAGGTCGCCAAGAAGGACTCCTCCGGCGCCTACGTGAAGGGCGAGTACGTCAAGGCCGGGTTCCTCGGCTTCGGCGCCGCCACCGGCGTCGTCAAGCTCGACTTCGGCGACTCGGTGGTCTGGATGGGCGACCAGGTCGGCAACGCGGTGGAGTCCCTCGTGGCGCTGCCCGGCAAGATCCCGGCCCTGTGGAACGCCGCCTTCGGCGACGGCCCGCGCGAGCCGGACTCCCCGATGGGCATCGTCGGCGCCGCCCGCGTCACCGGCGAGATCGCCACGCTGAACATCCCGGCCTCGCAGCAGGTAGCGATGGCCGTCTTCGTGGTCGCCGGGTTCAACCTGTCGCTGTTCCTCTTCAACATGCTCCCGCTGCTCCCGCTCGACGGCGGGCACATCGCGGGCGCCCTGTGGGAGTCGCTGCGGCGCCAGATCGCCCGGCTGCTGCGCCGCCCCGACCCGGGCCCGTTCGACGTGGCCAAGCTGATGCCGGTGGCCTACGTGGTGGCCGGGATCTTCGTCTGCTTCACGGTGCTCGTGTTCATCGCGGACGTGGTCAACCCGGTACGGATCTCGTAGACGGCTCCCACCAGGAGAACGGCCCGGAACCTTTTGGTTCCGGGCCGCCGTCCATTGGGTGGGTTTGCCGGGTGGGATGTGCTCGGGCACAGCCCGGTGTCGTAATCTCAAAGTCTGGAGCCCGCCGTTCACGGGACCGGATCTTGATCCACGACTTGGGGTTGCACAGCAGATGACTGCGATTTCTCTCGGCATGCCGTCCGTACCGACCAAGATCGCCGAACGACGCAAGAGCCGTCAGATCCAGGTCGGCACCGTCGCGGTCGGCGGCGACGCGCCTGTCTCGGTGCAGTCGATGACGACCACCCGCACCTCGGACATCGGGTCGACGCTGCAGCAGATCGCGGAGCTGACGGCGTCCGGCTGCCAGATCGTGCGGGTGGCCTGTCCCACGCAGGACGACGCGGACGCCTTGGCGACGATCGCGCGGAAGTCGCAGATCCCGGTGATCGCGGACATCCACTTCCAGCCGAAGTACGTGTTCGCGGCGATCGAGGCGGGCTGTGCGGCGGTCCGGGTGAACCCGGGCAACATCAAGCAGTTCGACGACAAGGTCCGTGAGATCGCGAAGGTGGCCAAGGACCACGGCACCCCGATCCGGATCGGTGTGAACGCGGGCTCGCTGGACCGCCGCCTGCTCCAGAAGTACGGCAAGGCCACCCCCGAGGCCCTGGTCGAGTCGGCCCTCTGGGAAGCGTCCCTCTTCGAGGAGCACGACTTCCGGGACATCAAGATCTCGGTGAAGCACAACGACCCGGTCGTGATGATCGAGGCGTACCGCCAGCTCGCGGCCCAGTGCGACTACCCGCTGCACCTGGGTGTGACGGAGGCGGGTCCGGCGTTCCAGGGCACGATCAAGTCGGCCGTGGCCTTCGGTGCGCTGCTATCCGAGGGCATCGGCGACACCATCCGCGTCTCCCTCTCGGCCCCGCCGGTGGAGGAGGTCAAGGTCGGCAACCAGATCCTGGAGTCGCTGAACCTGAAGCAGCGCGGTCTGGAGATCGTGTCCTGCCCGTCCTGTGGGCGTGCTCAGGTGGACGTCTACAAGCTGGCCGAGGAGGTCACCGCTGGCCTGACCGGCATGGAGGTCCCCCTCCGTGTCGCCGTCATGGGCTGCGTCGTGAACGGCCCCGGCGAGGCCCGCGAGGCCGACCTCGGTGTCGCCTCCGGCAACGGCAAGGGCCAGATCTTCGTGAAGGGCGAGGTCATCAAGACCGTCCCGGAGTCCAAGATCGTGGAGACCCTCATCGAGGAGGCCATGAAGCTGGCCGAGCAGATGGAAGCGGACGGCATCACGTCGGGCGAGCCGACGGTGGCGGTCGCGGGCTGACCCCGGCAGCATCCGAGTCCCGTCACCCCTGGGTGGCGGGACTTTGCCGTACCTCCGCCCACACGGTCTTACCGGGCTGCCTCGGCGCCACCCGCGATCAGCGTGACGGCCTCGTTGACCCGGCCGTCGTACGGATGCCCCCAGCTGTTTCACACCCAGGTGTAGTTGTCGTCCGTGACAGCGTCCAGGGCAGCGTTGCCGATGGGGGCGCGGGGGTTGTCCAGGGCGGCGAGGGCAGGGCCGATGGGCGGGAAGATGGGCAGTTCGGCGGCCTTGCGGTAGTCGATCCACTCGATGGTGCCGACCTCGTGGCTGCCGTCGGGCTGTTCGTCCAGCTCCTGTTCGGCGAGGGTGGCGCGGACGTCGGGGGTGATGTGGAGGCGGTAGAGCAGGTGGAGCTTGCGGGGCGGCGGGGTGGGGCCGGGGCGGGTGACCCGCTGGTCGATGACCCAGACGAGGTCGCCGCCGTCGGCCTGGCCGACGTCCAGGCCGAGTTCCTCCTCCAGCTCGCGGGCGAGCGCCGCGTCGAGGTCCTCGCCGTGCTCGACGTTGCCGCCGGGCGGGGTGTAGTGGGTGGAGTCGGGGCGGTCGCGGCGGATGAGGGCGACGTCGTCGCCGCAGAAGACGAGGGCCCCGGTCCGGATCTTGATCCGGGAGAACGGGGCCGTCTGCTCGGAGGTGTTGGTCATGGCGGCCAGTATCGCGGCCGTGCCGGGAGCCGTAAGCGGGCTTTGCCTCACGTTCACTCCCCCGGCCCGGCCTTCGGCGACCGGGGCGGCGTCTACTGGGCGGGCAGGCCGGGCAGGGCGTAGGCGGCCCGGCCCTCGCTCATGCTGGTGTGCTCGATCCAGCCGTCCGGCAGGGTGAGGGTGTGGCGTCGCAGGCGGCAGCCGGTGGTGCGCATGACCGGGGAGAGGTGGCAGGGGTCCAGCTCCTCGACCAGCACGGTCGGGACGGGCGTGGAGGGGTTCTTCTTCCCGGCGACCGAGAGCGGTAGTCGCCCGGTGGCCGCGAGCGGCAGGGGGGTGATCCGCCAGATCGGGCCCCGGACGGTGGAGAGGCTGGCCTGGCCGAAGCCTCGCTCCTCGCGCGGGGTCATCGGTTCGCCGTCGGTGCCGGTCAGGCCGCGGAAGAGTCCTTTGGCGCGGCCCTGGTTGACGATCTGTCCGGTGTCGATGGTGAAGGCGCGGGAGAAGAACAGGCTCGGCGGGTAGTCGGCCAGCTCCAGCGCCGTGGCGTAGGCGGTCACCTGGGGGTGGATCTGCTCGCGCAGGTGCGCGGCCGCCGCCCGGTCCACACCGTCCAGCGCGTCGGCCTGGGCGGCCAGGGCGTCCAGGACGGCGGTCACGTCCGCGCCGGTGGCGGTGGTGAACTCCTCGCGCCGGCGAAGGCCGTGGGCCTCCTTGTAGGCGAGGAGGGTGTTGAGCAGGTGGCGGGTGGCGTCGGTGTAGCCGGAGCGGGGCCGTACGTCGGTGGCCGGGTAGAGGTGCAGGGCGGTGAAGGTGCCGTCGGGCTGGAAGTCGCCGTCGGC
This sequence comes from Streptomyces sp. NPDC002176, assembly GCF_044903645.1. Lineage (NCBI taxonomy): Bacteria > Bacillati > Actinomycetota > Actinomycetes > Kitasatosporales > Streptomycetaceae > Streptomyces > Streptomyces sp. NPDC002176. The sequence continues at coordinate 57,894 of NZ_JBJDQW010000002.1, read as the reverse complement.
GGCGTAGTACGGGCCGTCGGCGTTGAGGAAGCGCTGCACGCCGACCGTCCCGGCCCGGTGCGGCACGGACAGCGTCCCGGTGAGCGCGGCCCGCACGGTGGCGGGGACCGGCTCGGCGGCGTCGGAGGTGATGTGCAGGTAGGGGGTGCCGGGCCGGGAGTACACCGGCTGGGTGTGTTCGTCCAGGCGCTCGATGACGCTCTCGGGCAGCTCGCCGTCGGTGCGGTCGCGGGAGATGAGCAGGTGGGGGCCGGATACGAGGACGTGGTGGCCGTCGACGCGGATGTCGGTCAGCTCGCCGAGGCCGACGAGCGGGGCGAAGCGCAGCTCGCACGCGGCGGTGGCGGCGCCGTGCCCGAGCGCCTCCAGCAGCGGCCGGTAGGTGCGCAGGGCGGCGGCCAGGTCCTCGACGTACTCGCGTCGTTCGGTGCCGGAGCGGCCGGTGAAGCCCAGGGTGTAGGGGGTGACGGAGAAGCGGACGCCGTCGAAGACGTCGGTGAACTCGTCCACCAGGTGCTGGTGCATGCCGGTCAACGGTGCGGAGTGGCGGGAGTAGCCGACGGTGGAGACCCGCAGCTTCACGCCGAGGACGTCGCGGGCGAGCTGGGCGTACAGGTCGAGGTGCGGGTAGGAGCCGATGTCGTTGTCCAGGTAGGGGAAGAGGACGCCGGGGCGGTGGATGCGGCCCGAGGCCAGCGTCAGGCCGCGCTCGGCGGCGACCTGGGCGATGGCGGTGAACAGCCCGCTCATTCCTTCCTCGGTCAGGCCCCAGGTGTCGCGGCCGGCGCCCTGGGAGCACATGGCGCAGCCCTGGAAGCAGCCGACCTGCGGCGCCAGATACTGCACGCGGGTGAAGGCGTCGTCGGGCAGCGTCCGTAACTGCTCCAGCAGCCCGGGCGCGGTGTCGGTGGTGGTCATGGGCGGGTCACCTCGCGGGGTGTGGGAGTGGCGGGGGTCAGGTGGTTGGTGAGGGCGTCCAGCACGCTGGTGCCGAAGGCGGACAGCCGGTGCGGGGCGGCGAACGGCCCGGGACCGGTGGTGACCGCTTCGGCGGTGCCGAGTTCGGCGCCGGGCAGGCACACCACCTCCTCGGCGGGGAGGCTGGCCAGCAGCACCTCGCCGAGGTCGGCGTCGGCGTGGCCCGGATGGGTGCCGGGCCTCACCCAGGCAAGGCGCCCGGCAGGGTCGGGCCGGTAGACGCCGGGGCCGCGCAGCCCGGACAGGCGCACCGGCCCGTCGCCGCGGTGGCGGAGCTTGAGGTAGAACGGCCCGCCCGCACGGCCGCAGCTTGGGGCGGTTCCGCCCGAAGCGGCTTGGACGGTGGCGTGGTTGAAGGTGTCGGCCTCCGGGAGCCAGCGGGGTTCGCCGCCGAGCAGCACGGTCAGGTGGGCGGCGAGGAACGGCGGCAGTCCGCGGAGCTGCTGATTGACCCCCGAGACCTCGGTGGTGCCCTGGTTGCGGACGTTGATCTCGTTGAACAGCGGCTGCCCGTCGGGGGTGAGGATCGCGTCCAGCCCGAACAGCCCGGCCAGGCGGCGGGTGCGCCACAGGTGGACGCCTATCCGGACGGCGGCGTCGACCAGCTCGGCGGCGGCCTGGCGGGGCCACGGCCGCGACCAGTCGTTGCCCGCGCTCTTGCCCGGCCCGATCCCCGCCTCGGCCACACCGACCGCCTTGTGCGAGGGACGGTCCACGTACACCGCGACCGAGCCGTCCCCGCACGGCACCGACAGCACGGTGCAGTTGGAGGACCAGCCGGGGATGAACGCGCCGACCTTGTACGGGCCGTTCATGGCGGCCGCTCGCTCAAGGTCGGCGGGGGTGTCCACGAAATGGGTGCCGCGGCCGCCGGAGTCCGTCCCGGCCTGCACGACCAGCCTGCGCGCCCCGACGTGCCGCTGAAGGTCGGCCAGGCCCGGTAGGCGGCCCTCGACGCGGATGCACGGGATGCGCATCCGGTCCGGCACCCCGGCCGCGCGGAGCAGGGCGTCGAAGCTTGCCTTGTCCTCGATGTCGGCGCGCAGGCGGCCGTCGATCGCGGCGACCGTGCCGCCGGGCCCGGCCCAGCGGCGCAGCCTGGCGGTGGTGTACCAGGCGGCGATCACCGGCGGGTGCGGCAGCGCGGCCAGCGCCCGGGCGGCCTCCGCGTCCACGGCGTCGGCCCAGGCGTGGCGCTGCGCGGACCCGCGCACACCGGTACGGTCCTCGGCCGCCAGCACCGCCCGTGCGACGGCCTCGCCCCATCCGGGGTAGCAGCCGACCGCCAGCGCGGGCCGGGCGGCCGCGAGCGGGGCGGGCCCGGTGTACAGGGTGCGCATCGAGGCGCCGAACCGCTCCACAGAGACCAGCGGCCGCCCGTCGAGCGCCGCGGCCAGCTCCCGGCTCGCCTCTTCGGCCAGCGCGGCGTCGGGCATGGTCAGGGCGCTCATGCCACCCGCTCCAGCCTGCCGGAGCCGCCCGTCGTGGCCGGAGCCGGGACCGGGGCGGGGGTGAGGAGGGTGTCGGCGATGGCGGCCGCCATCGCCTCGGGGCGGTGCTGGGAGGTGTCGAAGACGAGCAGCCGGTCGTGGCGGCGGCCCATCCCCCGGATGAGCATCGCGGTGAAGGTGTCCGCGAACGCCGGGTCCCGCACGCCGCGGATGTCCACGGCGTCGGGCATCTGCCGCCGTCCCAGGCGAGCGGCACGGGCGTCGGTGGGGGCGTGGAGGTAGACGGCGACGTCGAACGGGGCGAACACGCGCGGGCAGCGCAGCGCCAGCACGGCCGCCAGGTAGGGGCCGCCGGCCATGCCGAAGGCGGTCGTGCGGTCGACGTAGCCGTCCTGGATGAGCACGGTGCCCGGCGGCGTCGGCGGGGCGAGGCGCACCAGCAGCGAGTCCACGAGGTACCCGGCGCTCAGGTAGGCGGTGGTCACCAGTGTGCTGTCGGGCTGCCGTACGAGCGGCAGCTTCTTCAGCAGCCGACGGAACGGGTGGCGGGTCGCGAGGAACCCGCGGTGGGGCAGCGCGGCCTGGCCGCGGCGCTCCAGTTCGGCCTTCAGGGCGTGGGTGAGGGTGGTCTTGCCGGACAGGTCCAGGCCGTCGATGGGGACGCGCATCCCGTACCTCCGAGAATCCGAGGGGGTGTGCCCGCCACTGGCCGGGCGGGCACCGCCTACCGTCGGCCCGCCGCACCACCCTGGTGAAGACGCCGCCCGTTGCCGCGCATTGCCGCCCGGTTGCCGCCCGTTGCTTCCCACCGCCGCCCTCTTCCCGCAGGACGGGCCGGGCCCGGAGACTGAAGGGATCTGGACTGGGGGAGGTCGAGTCACCTGTGATCACCGGCACCGCCATGCACACCCATCCGCTCACGACGCTGATAGCCCGCAGCGGCCTCACCGCGGCCGGCTACCTCAAGCGCGTCGCGGACCGGCACAAGGCCCTCGGCTACGGCGCGATGGCCCACCGCAAGGAGAAGGCCACCCGGTGGACCCGCGAGGGCGTCACCCCCGAACGGACCGCGCTCCTGGCCATCGCCAGCCTCCACGGCCTCAGCGCGGCCGACGTCGACCGCCACGGCTGGCCCGGCTTCCTGCTGCTGGCCCTCGATGACGACCAGGCCGTACTGGAGTCGCCCTGGACGGCGGCGGGTACGGTGAACTCACTGACGCACGTGGGAGGTCCCGTGGACCGTGACCGTCGCGGCTTTCTCATCGCTTCCACCAGCACGCTGGCCGCGGCCGTCGCGCAGTGGATGACCGCCGAGCCCGCCCTCGCGGTCACCGACACCGGCCGGAGGATCGGCGCCGAAGCCGCCGACCTCTTCGACGTCCGCCTGGACGCCCTGCGCCACCTCGACGACACCGTGGGCGCCGGGCAGGTCTACGACGCGGCCATCGTGGAACTGCGCCTGATCACCGCCCTGCTCAAGGACGGCTCCTACAGCCAGCTCACCGGCCGCCGCCTGTTCGCCGCCGCCGCCGAAGCCTCCCGACTGGCCAGCTGGTGCTCCTACGACGAGGGACGCCTCGCCGCCGCCGAGAGGCACTTCGTGACCTCCCTGCGCGCCGCCGCCTCCGCGCATGACCCCACCCTCGGCGCGGTCACCCTCGCTTTCTGGGCCAACCTCCGCTACAGCTCGGGCGATCCCCACGGCGCCCTTCACCTCACCGACGGAGCCCTCGCCGACCGCCGAAAGATCTCCTCCCCCCGCGTGCTGGCCATGCTCCACGCCCGCGCCGCCCGCGCCCACTCCAAGGCCGGTGAGTCCGCAGCCGCCTGGCGGCAGATCGACGCCGCCTTCGACGCCTACGCCACCGCCGACGTGCCCGAGGCCGACCTGACCGCGATGTACTGGATCAACCACGGCGAACTCCACCAGGTCGCCGCCAGCTCCGCCCTGACACTGGGCGAACCCAAACGCGCCCTCGAACACTTCGCCGCCGCCGTGGACCACACCGACCCCTACGACACCGACCGGGAAGTCCGTGGCGCCGTCATCTACCAGGCCCGCCAGGCCGAAGCCCACGTCGCCCTCGGCGACATCGACGCCGCCCTCGGCATCGGCCACGACGTCATCACCGCCATGGGCGGCGTCGACTCCGCCCGCACCACCACCACGCTCACCGAACTGCGCGGCCACCTCGCCGACCACCGCCACATCCCCGCCGTGGCCGACTTCCTCGACTACGCCGCCTGACCCACGACGAAGCAGGGGCCTTCCCAACCGGGACGGCCCCTGCTCTGTTCCAGCACTACTTCCGCTTGCCGCGCTCCGGCGCCGGAGCGGGCTCCCGATGTGCGGCGACGCCGCCCCCGGCGGGCGCCCCGGTCTTGGCCGCGGCCGCCTTAGTAGGGTCCACGCTCGGTGACGTCGACCGGGCCGACGCCACATTCACCGCCGTCCTCACCGGCGCCCCTACCGGGCGGCTCAACGCGTCACCGGTCGCCTGCACCAGGCACGTCCCCAGCGGACCTGGACACCAGCAGGCCCGCCTCCCGATCACGGCCGGGCAGCGCCTCGCGCACCCACCGCACGTATCGCTCGTTGTCATGCGGTGAGATCGCCAACTGCAGCGACACCACCATCCAGCCGGAGCGGGACCAGCCGCCGGGCGAGCCTTGCGCCACGCGGGGTGGAGGTGAAGCGCATGGCGAATTCCTGGGTGGAAGTTTCTGATTTCACGCCGTTACGGTCCCGCACGCTCAGTAGCGTTGAACAGCGGCCGCACCCGGACCACCAGGCGTTGTACAAGGGCAGGGTGCCGCTGTACACGAGCGCCCCGTGACCGAGGGTGGCGCGCGGGCATTGGGGGTAGGCATGAGCGAGGAATCAGAGGAAGGCCAGGAAACGCCGGGCGCGGGGATTCCGCTCGTCTTCGGACGGTTGCTGAAGCGGCTGCGCGTCCAAGCGGGCGTCGATCGGGCCGAGTTGGGGCGTCGTACCGGTTACTCGGCTGCCACCATCGCGTCGTACGAGGTCGGCAGGCGCATCCCCAACGCGAAGTTCATCCGGCAGGCGGATGGGGTGCTGGACGTGGGCGGGATGCTGGTCGACTTCATCGAGGACATGGAGAGGGCGCAGTATCCGGCGTTCTTCCAGGACGCGGCGAGGCTGGAGAGGGAGGCAGTCGGGTGGCATGTGTACGACGCGCTCGTGGTCAACGGCCTTTTACAGACGGAGGAGTACGCGCGGGCCGTCTTCACGATGTGGCGACCTCCGCTGGACGACGAGACCATTGAGCAGCGGGTCGTCGCGCGACTGGCCCGACAGGAGGTCTTCGAGCGGAAACCTGCGCCCACCATCAGCTTCGTGATGGAGGAAGCGCTTCTACGTAAGGGCTGGGGCGGATCAACGGTAATGCGTGGCCAGTTGGAGCAGATCCTGCTCATCGGGCAGCGGCGTAATGTGGAGATCCAAGTCATGCCGAACGAGTGCGAAGAACACGCCGGGCTCGGAGGTACGTTCACCTTGATCAACACGGCCAAGGGGCGCAGGATCGGCTACGGTGACGCGCACAAGGGCAGCCGCCTCTACACCGACGACCAGACGGTCAGGGAGATGGAGGAGCGCTACGGCATCCTGCGTGCTCAGGCCCTGACACCGCGCAAGTCGCTGGAACTCGTAGAGAAGTTGCTGGGAGAGACATGAACGTCGAAATGCCGTCCGACCTGACGTGGTTCAAGAGCAGCTACAGCAGCGGCGACGGCGGCCAGTGCGTCGAGGTGGCCACCTGCCCCTCGACCATCCACGTCCGTGACTCCAAGCAGACCCCCACCACCGCCCCCACCCTCTCCGTGCCCACCACCGCGTGGCACGCGTTTCTGGGGCTTGTGCGGGGGTGAGAGGGGTACGGCGGGCAAGCCCCCGGAGGGACGCGCGGTTATAGTGCCAGGACCAGCGCAGACCCCAGGGTGAGGCCCCCGCACGTGTTGACCCAGACCACCTCACGGGTGCTCGAACCGAGCGACCTCGACGCGGCGCTCGCGGTTCTCGACCGCGAGCCCGTCGCCAACGCCTTCGTCGCCGCCCGCGTCCAGGTGGCGGGCCTCGATCCCTGGCGTCTCGGCGGCGAGATGTGGGGCTGGTACGAGGACGGCATGCTCACGTCGCTGTGCTACGCGGGCGCCAACCTCGTCCCCGTCTGCGCCACCCCCCGTGCCGTGCGCGCCTTCGCCGACCGGGCCCGCCGGGGCGGCCGTCGCTGCTCCTCGATCGTCGGCTCCGCCGAGGCCACCGCGCAGCTGTGGCGCCTGCTGGAACCGCACTGGGGGCCCGCCCGCGAGGTCCGTGCCCACCAGCCGCTCATGGTCACCGACCACATGCCCGCCGACATCACCCCGGACCCCTACGTCCGGCGCGTCCGCAAGGACGAGATGGACACGATCATGCCCGCGTGCGTGGCGATGTTCACCGAGGAGGTCGGCGTCTCCCCGATGGCGGGCGACGGCGGGCTCCTCTACCAGGCGCGGGTCGCCGAGCTGGTCGGCGCGGGCCGCTCCTTCGCCCGCATCGACGGTCACGGCAATGTCGTCTTCAAGGCCGAGATCGGCGCCGCCACCGCCCAGGCGTGCCAGATCCAGGGCGTCTGGGTCGCCCCCGAGTACCGGGGCAAGGGCCTCGCCGCCCCCGGCATGGCCGCCGTACTGCGCTACGCCCTCGCCGACATCGCCCCCGTGGCCAGCCTCTACGTCAACGACTTCAACACCGCCGCGCGTGCCACGTACCGCAGGGTGGGGTTCCAGGAGGTCGGCCAGTTCATGAGCATTCTCTTCTGAAGCGGACCCGCCGAGCGTGCCCTGTACGCTCCCCGCATGGACCTCGTGATCGGCACCCTGGACCTCGAAGCGCACGTCGACGAGGCCCTCGCGGTGCAGGCCCTGGCCTTCGGGCTCGGTCCGGACGAGGTCGCCGTACGCCGTCAGATCGTCCAGCGCCACATGCGCATGCCCGGCGCCCGCGCCCTCGGCGCCACCAGCCGGGGTGCGCTGATCGGCTTCGTGTACGGCATGCCCAACTCCCGCGCCCACTGGTGGTCCACCATCGTGGAGCCCTACCTCCGCGCCCAGGGCAACGACGGCTGGCTCGACGACTCCTTCGTCATCACCGAGCTGCACGTCCACCCCGGCCACCAGAACCGGGGCATCGGCCGCCGCCTGATCACCCGCATCACCGACAGCGCCGCCGAACCCCGCTCGATCCTCTCCGCCATCGACGTCGACAGCCCCGCGCGCGGCCTCTACCACGCCCTCGGCTACACCGACCTCGCCCGCCAGGTCCACTTCCCGAGCGCCCCCAAGCCGTACGCCGTGATGGGCGCCCCGCTCCCGCTGCGCCGCCGATAACCGATTTCCGCCCGCGCCCGAGCCCCGGCTAACCTCCTAGCCATCACCTACATTTCCGGCAGGAGTACGAGAACAATGGCGAACGTACCGGTCCAGCGCATGTCCAAGTTGTTGGCGAAGACGCTGCGCGACGACCCGGCCGACGCCGAGGTCCTCAGCCACAAGCTCCTCGTCCGCGCCGGTTACGTCCGCCGCACCGCCGCCGGTATCTGGTCCTGGCTGCCGCTGGGCACCAAGGTCCTCGCCAACGTCGAGCGGATCGTGCGCGAGGAGATGGACGCCATCGGCGCCCAGGAGGTCGTCCTCCCCGTCCTGCTGCCCCGCGAGCCCTACGAGGCCACCGGCCGCTGGGACGAGTACGGCGCCGAGCTGTTCCGCCTCCAGGACCGCAAGGGCGGCGACTACCTCCTCGGCCCCACCCACGAGGAGATCTTCACCCTGCTGGTGAAGGACCAGGCGTCCTCCTACAAGGACCTGCCGGTGATCCTGTACCAGATCCAGTCCAAGTTCCGGGACGAGGCGCGCCCCCGCGCGGGCATCCTGCGCGGCCGCGAGTTCCTCATGAAGGACTCGTACTCCTTCGACACCGAGAACGAGGGCCTGGCCTCCTCCTACGCCCTGCACCGCGCCGCCTACCAGCGGATCTACGAGCGCCTCGGCCTCGACTACCGCATCGTCGCGGCCACCGCCGGCGCCATGGGCGGCTCCCAGTCCGAGGAGTTCCTCGCCCCCGCCGAGGCCGGTGAGGACACCTTCGCCGACTGCCCCAACTGCGACTTTGCCGCCAACACCGAGGCCGTCTACTACGAGGCCGTTCCCGTCGACGGCTCGGCCGTGCCCGCGCTGGAGGAGATCCCCACCCCGGACACCCCGACCATCGAGACCCTCGCCGCCTCCCTCGGCGTCCCCGCCTCCGCCACCCTGAAGAACCTGCTGGTCAAGGTGGACGGCGAGATCGTCGCCGTGGGCGTCCCCGGTGACCGCGAGGTCGACCTGGGCAAGGTCGAGGAGCACTTCGCCCCGGCCGCCGTCGAGCTGGTCACCGCCGAGGACTTCGTCGGCCGCCCCGACCTGGTGCGCGGCTACGTCGGCCCGCAGGGCCTGGGCGAGAAGGTCAAGTACATCGCCGACCCCCGCGTGGCCCCCGGCACCGACTGGATCACCGGCGCCAACAAGGAGCACACGCACGCCAAGAACGTCGTCGCGGGCCGTGACTTCGAGGTCGACGAGTACGTCGACGTCGTCGTGGTCCAGGACGGCGACCCGTGCCCCAAGTGCGGTGCCGGGCTGAAGCTGGACCGCGCCATCGAGATCGGCCACATCTTCCAGCTCGGCCGCAAGTACGCCGACGCCCTCAAGCTCGACGTGCTCGGCCAGAACGGCAAGCCCGTCCGCGTCACCATGGGCTCCTACGGCATCGGCGTCTCCCGCGCCGTCGCCGCCCTCGCCGAGCAGACCGCCGACGAGCACGGCCTGTGCTGGCCCAAGGAGATCGCCCCGGCCGACGTCCACGTGGTCGCCGCGGGCAAGGCGCTCCAGACCGAGCTGGCCCTGGACGTCGCCGAGAAGCTGTCCGCCGCGGGCGTCCGCGTCCTGGTCGACGACCGGGCCGGGGTGTCGCCGGGCGTGAAGTTCACCGACGCCGAGCTGATCGGTGTCCCGCAGATCCTGGTCGCCGGACGCCGCTCCGCCGACGGTGTGCTGGAGCTGAAGGACCGCAAGACCGGTGAGCGCGAGGAGCTGACGGTCGAGGAGGCCATCGCCCGCCTCACCGCCTGAGTGGATACATAAGAAGGCCCGGCCGCCCGGCCGGGCCTTCTTCCATGTCCGCTACAGCCAGGTGGCGAACTCCAGCAGCAGATCCGCGTCCTGCTCCCGGCCCACGCGGCGGGCCCGTACCCCGGACTCCACCGCCCGGAACAGCGTCCAGCCGCGCAGCCGCTCCTGGTCCACCTCCAGCGACTCCGCGAGCCGCTTGATCCGGCGCCGGGTCACCGAGGCACCGGACGGCACCGCGATCAGGTCCTCCACCCGGTCCCGGACCAGCCGCGCCAGATCGAAGGCGGACTCACCGACCACCGGGTCCGGGCCCACCGCCAGCCACGGCAGCCGCTCCCCGCCGAGCACCTTGCTCTGCCGGAACGTGCCGTGCAGCAGCCAGTGGTCCGGCGCGTCGGCCAGCAGTTCCTCGCGCACCGCCAGCGCCGCGTCCACCAGGGGCGCCGACTCGGGGTCCTTCAGGGCACTCGCGGCCATCGCCTCGGCCTGCCGCCCGGTGCGCTCCGCGACCGTCTCGAACCGGTGCGCGCCCTCGCCCGTCGGCGGCTCCACCCACAGGCGGCGCAGGGTCCCGGCCGCCTCCAGCAGTGCCTTGGCCTCCGGCAGCGAGCGCACCGACACGTCCGGCTGCAGCCGCTCCAGCAGCAGCGCGCCCTCCGCCACGTCCTCGGGCCCGCCGTCCAGCAGCTGTACGGCACCCAGGCCGCCCCAGTGCGCCAGCGCCGCCCGCTCGCTCTCCGGCCGAGCCCGCGCGGGCGCCAGCTTCAGCACGGCCGGGCCGCCGTCCGCGCGCCGCACCAGCAGCACCAGACTGCTCCGGCCGCCCGGCACCTGCACCCGGTCCACGGTCAACTCGCGTGCCGAGACAGCCCGTTCGGCCGCCTCGGGCAGCCTGGCCAGCCAGTCGTCACCGGGCGGCGCGGTCTCCCGGCTCGCCCGGACCAGTCGCCGAGGCGGTTCGAAAGCCATGCGCGAGTCGGTCCCCTTCTCCTGTGTCCGCCTGTTGTTCCCTACGCACCCCCACAACCGAAGGCCCAGGGAAGGCTACGCCTTCCACGTACCCGGTTCAGGCCGTCGGAGACGCGGAAGGGGCGGAGTCCGACGCTCCCGCGCGGCCCGTCGTGTCGTCGGTGCGTTCCGCGAGGCCGGGGAAGGCAGGGGACTGGCCGCTCCAGCGGACCGCGCGCACCGCCGCCTCGCGCAGGGCGACGGTCGCCGTGGTGCGGCGGTGGCCGGTGGAGGCGCGCACCAGGTCGGCGTAGACACCGGCGAGACGTTCCTCCAGCTCGGCGGCGAGACGCAGCGCGGCGGGGGAGTCCGCCACCGTGAACGGCAGCGCGTACGCCGGGCTCGCCGCCACCGGCTCACCGCCCAGGTCCCGGACCGACCGGGCCAGGGTGTCGCGAGCCGCGCGGTGGGCGTCGTACGCGGAACGCGCCTCGCCCTGCCGGGGCGTGCCGATCCGGCCGCCGACGACCCCGTAGCCGTACACCGCCGCGTGCTCCGCCGCCAACGCGGCCTGCAGAGCCGTCAGTTCGGCCTGCTTGGTCTTGTCCGTCGTGTTGCCGTCGCTCACTTCGCCGCCTCCGTCAGCAGATACGCGTGCGCGGACCCGGCCGCCGACACCGACGCCAGCAGCCGTGCCAGCTCGCCCGGCACCTCCAGCAGTGCTCCCGCACGCCGGTCCGCCACGGTCCGCTCGGCGGACGCCAGCGAGGTCAGCGCCTCCTTCTGGTCGGCGGGGGCGGTGGGGGCCGGGGAGGGCGACGGCTTCGCCTTCTTACCGTTCTTCGCCTTGCTGTCGTCCGTGCCGCCGAAGGCGTCCCGGTGCGCGGCCACCGCCGACCGCAGCGGAGCGAGCCGGTCAGCGAGCGCCGGATGCGCGTCGAGCACCGCGTCGTAGCGCGCGAGCAGGTCAGCGCTGTCCCGCGCCGCACGCGCGCGTGCGCGGGTGGCGGCCGACGCCGCGCGCTCGGCGGGACCGGAGCCGGACGAGCAGCCCGCCAGCAGAGCGCCGAAACCGGCGAGCGAGGCGAGCAGGGTTCTTCTTCGCGGCCCCGAACGGGCGCGCGGCGGTGGGGAGTACGGCACGGCAGACGTCCTCGGGGACTCGTACGGGGAGGGGCGGGAAGGGGCACCGGAAAGCGACGCCCGTTCGAACGGACGGCACGCCCGTGATCACCGTACCCGCGCACCCCGCCCGCACCGCTCACCGGCACCGCCCCACACCCCCGGGCGGCCACCGGAAGGACGCGGTCGGCCCAGGGCCGCCCAGGGTGGACGGCAACACCCATTGCGACCGGATACCCTTTGACCAGACACGCGACCCATCCCACAACAGCACACGCGGCCGAGGAGTCACCCGGATGAGCACCACCCAGAGCGAGAGGCTGCGAGAGCTGCTCGAACCTCTCGTCACCTCCCAGGGGCTGGATCTCGAGGAGATCGCCATCGACTCCGTCGGACGCAAGCGGGTGCTGCGCGTGGTCGTCGACTCCGACACCGGAGCGGACCTGGACCAGATCGCCGATGTGAGCCGCGCGCTCTCGGCGAAGCTCGACGACACCGACGCGATGGGCGACCAGACGTACGACCTGGAGGTCGGCACCCCCGGCGCCGAGCGCCTCCTCACCGAACCCCGTCACTACCGGCGCGCCGTGGACCGGCTGGTCAAGTTCCAGCTGGCCGACGGCGAGGAGCTGGTCGCGCGCATCCTGGGCGTCGACGACGAGGGTCTGGACCTGGAGGTCCCCGGGGTGAAGGGCCGCAAGGCCAAGGACCGCCGCCTCGGTTTCCCGGAGATCGCCAAGGCGCGGGTGCAGGTCGAGTTCAACCGCAAAGACAAGACGGATAAGACGGACATGAAGGAAGAGGAGGAGGCGTAGCCGTGGATATCGACATGAGCGCCCTGCGGGGCTTGGTCAGGGAGAAGGAGATCTCCTTCGACCTGCTGGTCGAGGCGATCGAGTCGGCCCTCCTCATCGCGTACCACCGCACCGAGGGCAGCCGCCGCCACGCGCGCGTGGAGCTGAACCGCCAGAGCGGTCACGTGACCGTGTGGGCGAAGGAGGACCCGGAGGACGTCGAGGAGGGGCAGGAGCGCCGCGAGTTCGACGACACCCCCTCCGGCTTCGGCCGGATCGCCGCCACCACCGCCAAGCAGGTCATCCTGCAGCGGCTGCGCGACGCCGAGGACGACGCCACGCTCGGCGAGTACGCCGGACGCGAGGGCGACATCGTCACCGGCGTGGTCCAGCAGGGCCGCGACCCGAAGAACGTGCTCGTCGACATCGGCAAGCTGGAGGCCATCCTGCCGGTGCAGGAACAGGTCCCCGGCGAGACCTACCAGCACGGCATGCGGCTGCGTTCCTACGTGGTCCGCGTCGCCAAGGGCGTGCGCGGCCCCTCGGTCACCCTGTCCCGCACCCACCCCAGCCTGGTGAAGAAGCTCTTCGCCCTGGAGGTGCCGGAGATCGCGGACGGCTCGGTCGAGATCGCCGCCATCGCCCGCGAGGCCGGCCACCGCACCAAGATCGCCGTACGGTCCACCCGTTCGGGCCTGAACGCCAAGGGCGCCTGCATCGGCCCGATGGGCGGCCGGGTGCGCAACGTGATGGGCGAGCTGAACGGCGAGAAGATCGACATCGTCGACTGGTCGGACGACCCGGCCGAGATGGTGGCGAACGCCCTGTCACCCGCTCGGGTGAGCAAGGTCGAGGTCGTCGACCTCGCCGCCCGCTCCGCCCGGGTCACCGTGCCGGACTACCAGCTGTCGCTGGCGATCGGCAAGGAAGGGCAGAACGCCCGGCTCGCGGCCCGGCTCACCGGCTGGCGTATCGACATCCGCCCGGACACCGAGCAGGTCGCCGACTAGCTCACCGGACCCCCTTCACCACACTGCAACTGTCCGGCCTCTACCCCGACGGGGTGAGGCCGGTACGGGGAGGTAGACTTAACCGTGTCTGGCCGGACGCACACCCGAGCATGCCCTGAACGCACCTGTGTGGGGTGTCGGAAGCGGGCGGCCAAGAACGATCTACTGCGGATCGTGATGATCGAGGACGCCTGCGTCCCCGATCCTCGCGGTACGCTGCCCGGCCGGGGTGCTTATGTACACCCGGCGCTGGTCTGTCTGGACCAGGCGCTTCGCCGCCGGGCGTTCACGCGGGCACTGCGCGCCCCGCGAACGCTCGACACAAACGCGTTGCGCCGACACGTCGAGCAGACAACAGTTGCCGAGCAGGCAACACCGTAAGAAGTGCCGTCCGGAACACCGTGGCGGCCTGGTACCTCGCGAGTCGAAAGCAGGTCGAGATTGCGATGAGCACTCGATGAGTACGCGATGAGTACGCCCATGAACTAGCGACGGTCCGGCATCACCCGGACCTCAAAGGAGCGAAGTGGCTAAGGTCCGGGTATACGAACTCGCCAAGGAGTTCGGTGTCGAGAGCAAGGTCGTCATGGCCAAGCTCCAAGAACTCGGTGAATTCGTCCGTTCGGCGTCTTCGACGATCGAAGCGCCTGTCGTACGCAAGCTGACCGACGCCTTCCAGGGTGGTGGCAACGGCAAGTCCGCCGGTAAGCCCGCCCCGCGCAAGGCATCCCCCAAGCCCGCCGCGCCCTCTCCGGCGCAGGCTGGCCCCTCTCAGGCCGCCAAGGCCGGGGACGGCTCGTCCGCCCCGAAGCCGGGCGCCCCCAAGCCCGCCGCGCAGCAGCCCGCTGCCCCGGCGGCTTCCTCGGCTCCCGCGCCGGCCACTCCCGGCCCGCGTCCGGTGCCGGGTCCCAAGCCCGCGCCGCGCCCGGCCCCGGCCGCCCCGGAGTTCACCGCTCCGCCCGCCGCCCAGGCTCCGCAGGCTCCCGCCGCGCAGCAGGGTCCGCGTGCCGGTGGCGCCCGCCCCGGTGCTCCCAAGCCCGGTGCCGCCCGTCCGGCCGCTCCCGGCCAGGGTGGCCAGGGTGGTCAGGGCCAGTCGGGCCGTCCCGGCCAGGGCGCTCCGCGCTCCGGTGGCCAGGCCCCGCGTCCCGGCGGTCGTCCGGCCGGTCCCCGTCCGGGTAACAACCCCTTCACCTCCGGTGGCTCCACCGGCATGGCGCGCCCGCAGGCGCCCCGTCCGCAGGGCGGTCCCCGTCCGGCAGGCGGTCCCGGTGCCCCCGGCGCCGGTCCCCGTCCGCAGGGCCCGGGTGCCCAGGGTGGCGGCCCGCGTCCGCAGGGTCCCGGCGGTCCCCGTCCGGCGCCCTCCGGCATGCCCCGTCCGCAGGGTGGCCCGCGTCCCGGCCCGGCCGGTCCGCGTCCCAACCCCGGCATGATGCCGCAGCGTCCCGCCGCGGGCCCGCGTCCCGGCGGCGGTGGCCCCGGTGGCCGCGGTCCCGGTGCCGGTGGTCGTCCCGGTGGCGGCGGCGGTCGTCCGGGTGGCGGCGGCGGCTTCGCCGGTCGTCCCGGTGGCGGTGGCGGCGGCTTCGCCGGTCGTCCGGGTGGTCCCGGTGCCGGTGGCGGTGGCGGCGGCTTCGCCGGTCGTCCCGGTGGTGGCGGCGGTGGCCGTCCCGGCTTCGGTGGTCGCCCGGGTGGTCCCGGTGGCCGCGGTGGCACGCAGGGTGCGTTCGGTCGTCCCGGTGGTCCCGCGCGTCGTGGTCGCAAGTCGAAGCGGCAGAGGCGCCAGGAGTACGAGGCCATGCAGGCCCCGTCGGTCGGCGGCGTGATGCTGCCTCGCGGCAACGGACAGTCCGTCCGTCTGTCCCGTGGCGCGTCCCTCACCGACTTCGCGGAGAAGATCGGCGCCAACCCGGCGTCGCTCGTCGGCGTGATGATGAACCTCGGCGAGATGGTCACTGCCACGCAGTCCGTCTCCGACGAGACGCTGAAGCTCCTCGCGGACGAGATGAACTTCGTCCTCGAGATCGTCAGCCCCGAGGAGGAGGACCGCGAGCTGCTCGAGTCCTTCGACATCGAGTTCGGCGAGGACGAGGGTGGCGAGGAGTTCCTCGTCGCGCGTCCGCCGGTCGTGACCGTCATGGGTCACGTCGACCACGGTAAGACCCGACTGCTCGACACCATCCGCAAGACGAACGTCGTCGCGGGCGAGGCCGGCGGTATCACGCAGCACATCGGTGCGTACCAGGTCACGACCGAGGTCAACGACGAAGAGCGCAAGATCACCTTCATCGACACCCCGGGTCACGAGGCGTTCACCGCCATGCGTGCCCGTGGTGCGAAGTCGACCGACATCGCGATCCTGGTCGTCGCGGCCAACGACGGCGTCATGCCGCAGACGGTCGAGGCGCTCAACCACGCCAAGGCGGCCGAGGTGCCGATCGTGGTCGCGGTCAACAAGATCGACGTCGAGGGTGCCGACCCGACCAAGGTGCGCGGTCAGCTGACCGAGTACGGCCTGGTGGCCGAGGAGTACGGCGGCGACACCATGTTCGTCGACATCTCCGCCAAGCAGGGCCTCAACATCGAGAGCCTGCTGGAGGCCGTGGTCCTCACCGCGGACGCCTCGCTCGACCTGCGGGCCAACCCGGAGCAGGACGCGCAGGGCATCGCGATCGAGTCCCACCTCGACCGCGGCCGCGGCGCCGTCGCGACCGTCCTGGTCCAGCGAGGCACCCTGCGGGTCGGCGACACCATGGTGGTCGGCGACGCGTACGGCCGTGTCCGCGCGATGCTCGACGACAAGGGCGAGAACGTGGAAGAGGCGGGTCCCTCGACCCCGGTCCTCGTCCTCGGTCTCACCAACGTCCCGGGCGCCGGCGACAACTTCCTGGTCGTCGACGAGGACCGCACGGCCCGGCAGATCGCCGAGAAGCGGGCGGCGCGCGAGCGCAACGCCAACTTCGCCCGCCGTGGTGTCCGGTTCTCCCTGGAGAACCTGGACGAGGCCCTCAAGGCCGGTCTGGTGCAGGAACTCAACCTCATCATCAAGGGCGACGCGTCCGGTTCGGTGGAGGCCCTCGAGTCCTCGCTGCTCCAGCTCGACGTCGGTGAAGAGGTCGACATCCGTGTCCTGCACCGCGGTGTGGGTGCGGTCACCGAGTCCGACATCAACCTGGCGACCGGCTCCGACGCCATCGTCATCGGCTTCAACGTCCGCGCTGCGGGCCGCGCGGCGCAGATGGCGGAGCGCGAGGGCGTCGACGTCCGGTACTACTCGGTGATCTACCAGGCCATCGAGGAGATCGAGGCGGCCCTCAAGGGCATGCTCAAGCCGGAGTACGAGGAGGTCGAGCTCGGCACGGCGGAGATCCGCGAGGTCTTCAAGTCGTCCAAGCTCGGCAACATCGCCGGTGTCCTGGTCCGCTCGGGCGAGGTCAAGCGCAACACCAAGGCGCGTCTCCTCCGCGACGGCAAGGTCATCGCGGAGAGCCTCAACATCTCCGGTCTGCGTCGCTTCAAGGACGACGTCACCGAGATCCGCGAAGGCTTCGAGGGTGGTATCAACCTCGGAAACTTCAACGACATCAAGGTCGACGACGTCATCGCGACGTACGAGATGCGCGAGAAGCCGCGCGCGTAACGCTGCGCTGTGCGTCGGCCGAGGGGACCTTCCGGGTTCCGTCGGCCGACGCGCCGTCCCTGGGGGCTCCGCCCCCAGACCCCCCTTTGCCCACCCACCCACCCGTCTCGGTCGGCTTCATGGCCAACAGTTTCGGGTGGTGGGTGGGCATAGGCCGGGGGTCTGGGGGCGGAGCCCCCAGGCGGCACGGAAACCCTGTCGAGCGAGAAGCTCGTACGCGGTACCGTGCAAGAACCACCGATCCCGAGCCGGCGGGTCAACCGGTTGCACATGTACGTGGGGACTCTGTCCTTCGACCTCCTCCTCGGCGACGTCCACTCGCTGAAGGAGAAGCGCTCCGTCGTCCGCCCGATCGTCGCCGAACTCCAGCGGAAGTACTCCGTGAGCGCGGCCGAGGTGGACCATATGGACCTGCACCGGCGAGCGCTCATCGGCCTCGCCACGGTCTCCGGCGACGCGGCGCACCTCACCGACGTACTGGACCAGTGCGAACGGCTGGTCGCCGCCCGCCCCGAAGTGGAGCTGCTGTCCGTACGACGGCGCTTCCACGGCGACGACGACTGACCGAAGCAACGCGAAGAAACGCGAAGAAGAAGAAAGAACGGGAGACGGACCAGTGGCCGACAACGCTCGGGCGAAAAGGCTGGCGGACCTCATCCGCGAGGTGGTGGCCCAGAAGCTGCAGCGGGGGATCAAGGACCCGCGGCTCGGCTCGCACGTCACCATCACGGACACGCGGGTCACGGGTGACCTGCGGGAGGCGACCGTCTTCTACACGGTCTACGGCGACGACGAGGAGCGGGCGGCCGTGGCCGCGGGCCTGGAGAGCGCCAAGGGCATCCTGCGCTCCGAGGTCGGCCGCGCGGCCGGGGTGAAGTTCACGCCGACCCTGACCTTCGTCGCGGACGCCCTGCCGGACACCGCCCGCAACATCGAGGACCTCCTCGACCGGGCCCGGCAGTCCGACGCCCAGGTGCGCGAGGCGTCCTCGGGCGCCGCGTACGCCGGTGGCGCGGACCCGTACCGCAAGCCGGAGTCCGACGACGAGACGGACGACAGCACCGAATGACAGCCAAGCCCACCCCGCCCGACGGCCTTGTCATCGTCGACAAGCCGTCGGGCTTCACCTCGCACGACGTGGTCGCCAAGATGCGCGGGATCGCCCGGACCCGCCGCGTCGGCCACGCCGGCACCCTCGACCCGATGGCCACCGGTGTCCTCGTCCTCGGTCTGGAGCGCGCCACCAAGCTCCTCGGGCACCTCGCCCTGACCGAGAAGGAGTACCTGGGCACCATCCGGCTCGGCCAGAACACCCTCACCGACGACGCCGAGGGGGAGATCAGCTCCTCCGCCGACGCCTCCCGGGTGACCCGCGAGGCGATCGACGCCGGTGTCGCCAAGCTCAGCGGCGACATCATGCAGGTGCCGTCCAAGGTCAGCGCCATCAAGATCGACGGCGTGCGCTCCTACAAGCGGGCCCGCGAGGGCGAGGACTTCGAGATCCCGGCCCGCCCGGTGACCGTCTCCTCCTTCACGGTGTACGACGTCCGGGACGCCGTCGCCGAGGACGGCACCCCCGTGCTCGACCTGGTCGTCTCGGTGGTCTGCTCCTCCGGCACCTACATCCGCGCCCTCGCCCGCGACCTGGGCGCCGACCTGGGCGTCGGCGGCCACCTCACGGCGCTGCGCAGGACGCGGGTCGGCCCGTACAAGCTGGACTCCGCCCGGACCCTGGACCAGCTCCAGGAGGAGCTGACCGTGATGCCGGTCGCGGAGGCCGCCTCGGCCGCCTTCCCGCGCTGGGACGTGGACGCCAAGCGCGGCAGGCTGCTGCTCAACGGCGTCCGGCTGGAGATGCCCGACGTGTACGCGGGCGCCGGTCCGGTCGCGGTCTTCGACCCCGAGGGCCGGTTCCTCGCGCTCGTCGAGGAGCAGAAGGGCAAGGCCAAGAGCCTCGCCGTCTTCGGCTGAGCGGGTCTTGTGCCCGTGGAGCGGCGGTCACGGGGTACTGCCACACCCGCCGCTCCACGGTCCCCCCTCGGTTCCCCCACCCTGACCTCTATCCACTCCGCACCGCGTATTCACCCGTCCGGCCGGGCGCTCGGAGTGAACCGGGGGAGCGGAAGGGGGCGCTTTCTTGCCGTGCCCTGTTCCGGTGATCATCGCGCGCCTACCGTCGAGGTGAGACGCGGGTGCACGGCTGGGGAGGCAGGACCATGGCGGGAGAGGGGCCGCGAGGGGGCAGCGGCAGCGTGGGGGACCGCGCGGACGCTCTGGTGCGGATCTGCGACCTCTCCGGACGGCCGCGCGGCATCGGCTTCCTCGCCGACCACCACGGCACCCTGCTCACCAGCCACGAGGCCGTCGAGGGCCTGACCCAGCTGGTGCTGCGCGCGGCGGACGACCGCCCCCGCGTGATCGACGCCGAGGCCGTGGTCCCACTGCCCCGGCACGGGCTCGCGCTCGTCCGTACCGAGAACCTGGGCGTGGCCCCGCTGCCGCTGACCGCGCGCGAGCGGATCGAGGCGGGCACCTACGTACAGATCGCGGCCGGGGGCTGGCGCGCGGCGCGGGTGCTCACCGCCGGACCCGCGTCCTACCCCGCCGAAGGCCGCAGCCTGGTCCTCGCCGACGCGCTGGAACTCGCGCTCGGCACCGCCGCCCGCGACACGCTCCGCCCCGGCGGCGGCACGACCGGCGGCCCCGTCCTGGACGCCCGCACCGGCGCCGTCCTCGGCGTGCTCGGCGCCACCCTGCACTCCGCCGTACGGGACTCCGGCTTCGCCGCCCCCGTACGCCCGCCCGGTGCGGCGGACCCTGCGCTCACCGCGCTGCTCGCCCGCAACGCGGCCACCGTCCCGGCCTACGGCGCCGACCTCAACCTCGCCGGAGTCCTCCAGCTGTGCGCCGCCTCCGTCAGCCAGGACGGCCCGCCCGGCACCCTCACCGGGCTGGCGGGCATCGTCGAACGGGCGGCGGTGGAGCGGGAGTTGGTCGACTTCATGGCGGGCCCACACCCCGTGCTCGCCCTCACCGGCGACCCGGGCAGCGGCCGTACGACCGTACTGGCGGCGCTCGCCGCCCGGCGCCGACGCGGTGATGCCCCGGCGCCCACCCTGTGGCTGCGCGGAGCCGACCTCCGGGACGCCGACGACTCCGTGGCCGACGCCGTGCGCCGGGCGCTGGAGCGGGCCGCGCCCGTCGCCGCCGCCTCCGGTCCCGGCCGCCCGGCCGGTCTCGGCGACGACCTCGACCCCGAGCGGGCGGCCACGCTCGCCGCGCGGGAGGGGCGCCCACTCCTGCTGTGCCTGGACGCCCCCGAGGAGATGCCCGCCGCCCTGCTGCCCGTGTGGGCCGAGGAGACCGACGCGTGGCTGCGCGCCAACGGGGCCCGCCTGGTGCTCGCCTGCCGCGACGAGTTCTGGGAGAGCGCCGCCGAAGCCTTCCCCGCGCGCCTGCGCCTGACGGGCCTCACCCGGCAGGAGGCCCGCGCGGCCCGCTCCCGGCACGGCATCCCCGACGGCGCCCTCCCCGACGCCGACGCCCGGCACCCGCTCGCCCTGCGCCTGCTGTCCGAGGTGCGGGCCGCGCTCCCGGCCGACGCGCCCCTGGGCCCGCTGGACCGGCATGACGTCTTCGCCGCCCACCTCGACCTGGTGTGCCTGCGCGTCGCCGAGCGGCTCGCGGCCGCGGGCGGCCTCGCCGACACCGCCGTACGCCGCCTCGCCACCAGGGTCGCCGGTCAGGTGCACGAGGCCGCCCGGCGGGCCCTCGGGCACGGGCAGGGCGCGCTGGACCGGGAGACCTTCGAGGCCGTCTTCCCGCACGGCCGCGCCCCGGCCCGGCTCGGCGGCGCCACCGGGTGGGCGTCCGCCGTCCTCGCCGAGGGGCTGCTGATCCGCTCCGGGAGCGGCTACCGCTTCGCGCACGAGGAGTTCGCCGACTGGGTCCAGGGCACGCATCTCGACCTGGACGAGGCGCTGCACGTCCTGGTCCACCGCCCCTGCGCCGAGCGCCCGCCCGGTGTGCTGCCGGTGCCGCACCACCGGATCGGGCCCGTCGTCCAGGCCCTGCTGCTCCTCGGCCGCCGCCGCGGACCCCGTCAACTCGCCTTCCGGCTGCGGGAGCTGGCCGACGCCCTCGATCGGGACCCGGGCTCCTGGTGGGCCGCCCGGCTGCTCACCCGGACCCTGCTGCGCACCCCGGACGCCCTGCCGTACCGCGAGGTGCTGCGCTTCCTCGCCGACCGCGTCGTGGCCTGGCGGCGCGCGGGCCAGAGCGTGCCCGCGGAGTTCGGGCCCGCCTTCTGGACCGCGCTCGTCCTCCCCGCCGCCGAGCGGTACGCCCTGCTGCGGCGGCTGGTGCTGGCCGACCCGGCCGTGCCCGAGGGCGCGGGGGAGCGGTATCTGGACGCGGTGGCCCGGCTGCTCGCCGTGGACCCGGCCGCGGGCCAGCCGCACCTCACCCGCTGGTTCGAGGACGAGTGCCCGCTGCCCGCCACCCCGCACGCCACCGTGGCCACCGCCGCCCAGGCCCTGCTGCACACCCACCGCCACGGCGCGCTCGACCACCTCACCGAGGCCCTGATCGACAGCGGCCACCGCAGAGCCGTCGAACTGCTCGCCGTCCTCGCCGAGGACGAGCCCTCCGCCGCCTGCCGTGCCGTCGGCCGCTGGGCCCGCTACGAGGAGCCCGACCACCGGGCCACCGCCCTGGTCCTCGCCCGCCGCACCGCACCCCACGCCGCGACCCCCGCCGACCACACCCTGCTGCGCCGCGCCGCCCAGGCCCTGCTGGCCCGTCCCGCCGACCGCGCCCTGCACGGCGGCGCCCTCGCCCTGCTGGCCGTCGACCCGGTCAGCCGCGACCAGCACCTGCCGCGGGCGCTGCGCCACTTCGCGGCGGGCGACAGCGGGCTGCCGCCGACCGCCCTCCTCCCTGCCCTGGCCACCCACCCCGACACGGTGCTCGACGCCTTCCGGGCCCGGTTGCGCCGCGGCCCGGACCCGGCCGGCGCCCTGCGCGCGCTGGCCGACGTCACCGATCCGGCGGTCGCCCGCCGCGTCGCCGCCCTGGTCCGGGAGACGCTCGCGTCCCGCCCGGAGACCGCGCCCCTGGTCGCCGAGTACGTCGACCGCCGCCTCGGGCACGGCCCCACCGCGCGCGCCGAGCTGCTGCCCCTGCTCACCGGGCTGCTCGGCAAGGGCTTCGAACCGGTCCGCGCCGCCCTGGCCGCCGTCCTCGTCGCCCCCGGCACCCCCGCCACGACCCCGCTGCGCCGCGAACTGCTGGACCTGCTGCTCGCCCACGAACGCGACCCGGACGTCCTGGTCGCCGTGGTGCGCGCGGCCGCCACGATGCTCGACGGGGACGGGGACGGGGACGGGGAGGGCGACGGCGCGGGCCCGGTGCAGGAGGAGGCCCGAGGGCTCGTCCACCGCACCGCCCGGCTCCTCGGACGTACCCCCGAGGGCGCCGACCCCTGTCTGACCGGGCTCGTCCGCGAGCTGCCCGGCTTCGCCGCCCGGCTCGCCCGCTGGCTGACGGACGCCCCGGACGACTGGACCACCGTCGTCGGCCCCGGCGCCCGGCGCGCGATCGAGGAGCCCGCCGGGACGCCCGTACCGGCGTGAGCAGGGGTTTTCGGCGTGCGCCCGGTCACAGGGGGCGTACCGATGCGGAGCCCGGTGACCCGGCATGGCACTCTTGGACCTGCACAAGAGTCAGACACGGACACGGGTTCGAGGAGCGGTCACAGTGCAGCGCTGGCGTGGCTTGGAGGACATCCCTCAGGACTGGGGGCGCAGCGTCGTCACCATCGGGTCCTACGACGGTGTCCACCGCGGCCACCAGTTGATCATCGAGCACGCCGTCGACCGCGCCCGCAAGCTGGGCGTCCCGGCCGTCGTGGTCACCTTCGACCCGCACCCCAGCGAGGTCGTGCGCCCCGGCAGCCACCCCCCGCTGCTCGCCCCGCACCCGCGCCGCTGCGAACTGATGGCGGACCTCGGGGTGGACGCGGTGCTCGTACTGCCCTTCACCACCGAGTTCTCGCAGCTGTCCCCGGCCGACTTCGTCGTCAAGGTCCTGGTCGACAAGCTGCACGCCAAGGCCGTCGTGGAGGGCCCGAACTTCCGCTTCGGGCACCGCGCGGCAGGCACCGTGGACTTCCTCGCCGAGCAGGGCCGGGTCTACGACTTCGAGGTGGAGATCGTCGACCTGTACGTCACCGGTGAGGCGGGCGGCGGCAAGCCGTTCTCGTCCACGCTGACCCGCAACCTGATCGCCGAGGGCGATGTCGCCGGGGCCCGCGAGATCCTGGGCCGCCCGCACCGGGTGGAGGGCGTGGTGGTCCGGGGCGCCCAGCGCGGCCGCGAGCTCGGCTTCCCCACGGCCAACGTGGAGACCCTGCCGCACACCGCCATCCCCGCCGACGGCGTCTACGCCGGGTATCTGCGCGCCCAGGGCGAGGTGATGCCCGCCGCGATCTCGGTCGGTACCAACCCGCAGTTCGACGGCACCGAGCGCACGGTGGAGGCGTACGCCATCGACCGCGTCGGCCTCGACCTGTACGGGCTGCACGTCGCCGTCGAGTTCCTCGCCTATGTGCGCGGCCAGGCGAAGTTCGACTCGCTGGAGGGCCTGCTGGAGCAGATGGGCGCGGATGTGGAGCGGTGCCGGGAGATCGTGGCCGCGGACGCGTAGTTCCTTGGTTTACGTGAAAGGGCGGCCGGTGCACTGAGCACCGGCCGCCCTTCGCTGTCTGCCGCTACTGCTGCGGGGGAGCCTGCGGCGGTCCCGGGTACGGCGGGTACTGCTGGGGGTGGCCGGGCTGCTGCGGGTACGGCTGGCCCTGAGGGTGCTGCTGCGGATACGGCTGCTGGGGCGGGTACTGCTGCTGCCCCGGTACGAACGGCTGGCCGGGCTGCTGCGGAGGTGCCTGCGGCGGGTACGGCTGCCCCACACCCTGCTGCCCCGGCATCGGCGGCGCCGCGACCGGCGGCGGGTTCCCGTCCCTGGTCCACAGCCCGTGCGCCTGCTGATGCCGTACGAAGTCCTCGGCCACCATCGCCGCGAGCGTGAAGTACGCGTCCCGCACCTTCGGGCGCATCATGTCGAGGTTCACCTCGGCACCGGCCGACAGATGCTCGTCGAACGGCACCACGACCACACCCCGGCACCGCTGCTCGAAGTGCGACACGATGTCATCGACCTTGATCATCTTGCCGGTCTCGCGGACCCCGGAGATGACCGTGATCGACCGGGAGACCAGGTCGGCGTAGCCGTGCGCGGACAGCCAGTCCAGCGTGGTGCTGGCGCTGCTCGCGCCGTCGACCGAGGGGGTGGAGATGATGATCAGCTGGTCGGCGAGGTCCAGCACCCCGCGCATCGCGCTGTACAGCAGACCGGTGCCGGAGTCGGTCAGGATGACCGGGTACTGCCTGCCGAGCACGTCGATCGCGCGCCGGTAGTCCTCGTCGTTGAACGTGGTCGAGACGGCCGGGTCGACGTCGTTGGCGATGATCTCCAGACCGGAGGGCGCCTGCGAGGTGAACCGCCGGATGTCCATGTACGAGTTCAGATGCGGGATCGCCTGCACCAGGTCCCGGATGGTCGCGCCGGTCTCCCGGCGCACCCGGCGGCCGAGGGTGCCCGCGTCCGGGTTGGCGTCGATGGCGAGGATCTTGTCCTGCCGCTCGGAGGCCAGGGTGGAACCCAGCGCGGTGGTCGTGGTCGTCTTGCCGACCCCGCCCTTGAGGCTGATCACCGCTATCCGGTAGCAGGACAGCACCGGGGTGCGGATCAGCTCCAGCTTGCGCTGCCGCTCCGCCTCCTCCTTCTTGCCGCCCAGCTTGAACCGGGCCGCGGCCGCCGCGGGGCGTCCGCTGCGCGTCTTCTGCCGCTTGTTGTTCAGCAGCCGGTCGGAGGACAGCTCCACGGCCGCCGTGTAGCCCAGCGGGGCGGCACCGGGATGCGTCTGCTGCCGCTGGTCGTGCTGCAACGGCTGCGGCCACGCGGCACCGGCCCGCGGGTCGGGCGCCTGCCCCTCCGGCCCCTGCGGGAAGCCGTAACCGGTCGGCGCGGCCGGGGGGTTGGGCGGCTGCGGGGAGTCGGTCTGCTGCTGGGGGAAGCCGTAGCCCGGGGGCGGGGTGGGGCCTGCCGGGGGCTGCTGAGGTGCGCCCTGCTGGGGCGGGAAGCCGTAGCCCGGCGGCGGGGTGGGCCCGGCCGGGGGCTGTTGGGGCGCGCCCTGCTGCCGCGGGAAACCGTACGAGGGCGGCTGGGCCGGGTCCGCCGGGGGCTGCGGGGAGGTGGTCTGCTGCTGCGGGAAGGCGTAGCCGGGGGGCGGGGTGGGTCCTGCCGGGGGCTGCTGAGGTGCGCCCTGCTGGGGTGGGAAGCCGTAACCGGGCTGCTGGGTGGGCGGGTTGGGCTGGGCCTGGTTCGGGAAGCCGTAGCCCGGCGCCTGGGCGGGCGGGGGCGGCTGCTGGGCGCTCTGCTGGGGCGGGAAACCGTAACCGGGCGGGGGAGCCGGCGGGTTGGCGCCCGTGGGCTGCGCGGGAGTGCCGGACTGGTCCCAGGCGGCGGGTGCGGGCTGGGGCGGGTGCGGCGGCTGCTGCGGGGGCACCGGTGCCTGGCCCTGCGCGGGCGCGTGCGGCGGCTGACCCGGCATGGGACCGGCCTGCGCGGGCCACTGCGCCGCCGGGGCGGGCGCGGCGGGCTGGTACGACGGGGGCAGCGGGGGGACGCCCTGCTGCGGGACGGGCGGGGGAGTCCAGGCGGCGGGCGCTTCGGCGGCGGGAGCCTCGGCGGAGGCGGGCTCGGCGGCCGGGGCCTCCGGGGCGTCCTCGCGCTCAGCGTCGGCCTCCGGGGCCTCGGCCTCCTGCTCGGGGGAGGACTCGGGGGCGTCCTGCTCGGCGTCGTCCTCGGAGTGCTCGTCCTGGGCGGACTCCGCCTCGGCCGCGCTCTCCTCGTCCTCGGTCTCGGCGGCGGCGCTCGGCTCGTCGTCACTGTCCTCGGCAGAGGTAGCGGCAGCGGCAGGGACTGCGTCAGAGTCCGCGCCGGGCGCACTCTCGCCGTCCTCGTCCCCGCTGTCCGCCGTCCCGTCCTCGGCCGCCTCGCGCTCCGCGATCTCCCGCTTCAGCGCGGCGGCGGAGAAGCGCATGGTGGCGCCGGACTCCAAGTCCCCGTTCTCCGGCTCCGGTTCCGGAGCGGCCGCCGGGGCGCCCTCGGCCCGCTGCGCCTCGAACCCCGTAGGAAGCTGCGGCACCGGCGCCGGGTTGCCGACCGGCGCGGAGGGCACGGACGGGGCGTACGGCGCACCGGGACCACCCACCGGGGGAGGCGGGGTGAACGGCGCACCGGGCGCGGGCGGCGCCGTGGGGAACGGCGGCACCGGTGCCGCGGCGGGCTCACCGGAACCGTGCGTACCGTCACCCGCGGAACCGCCGGAGGCACCCGCGCCGGACGACGACGCGTTCTGCGTGTACCAGGCGGGCGGCGCGTAGTCGATGGTGAACTCGCCCGTGTTCTCGACGGCCGACTCCGCGTCGGGCTGGTCGTCGTCGGGTGTGGCCCAGCCCCCGCGCATACCGTCCCGATCGCTGCTCACAGTTCCTCCTGGTGTGGTCGAGCACTTTCATCGCGTGCCGGGGCGACCGGGTAGAACGACAGCCCGGCCCACCGGTCCTCCCCCAGGGACGGCGCCCGTCCACAGGTTTCGGCAACGCGCCCGCTCCCAGCCTAATCACCACGAGCCCCACCCCGGCAGGCCCGGTTCGTCCTCGGAACGCCCAAAAAGCGAACAAAGCGGGCGGGAAAGGTCGGTTCAGTCCATCCGGCGCGGGTTGCCCAGCAATCCGATCTCGGCGTCGGTGGGCTGGGTGAGCACATACTGCCGGTCCCGGTCGGTGCACCACAGGGTGACGCCGTCGGGCAGCCCCGGCAGCGACTCCACCTCGGCCCGCGACAGCCCCACCGTGCGCCCCAACTCGGCCGCCTCGTCCGGCGAGACCCGCTGGATGCCGGTGAGCCGCGCCTGCCGCAGCAACCGGGGCGCGACCGGGGAGAGATACGGCAGCAGCGTCACCACCGACTGCCAGGGCCCCGTCGCCACCCGCCCGCGCGGCGGCCGCATCCCGCAGTCCCGCACCACCAGCACCGGCGTGCCCGCGGACGCGCCCTGCGGCGGCACCCGGCCCACGTCGTACACCGAGAGCCCGTTCTGCCCGCCGCCCATGGCATGCACCATCTGCATCCACGCCTGCGGCCGACCGGTCTCCACCGCGACCCGCGCGCCCGTCGCCGCCGTGCGCAGCGCCAGCACCTGGGCCGTCCACAGCCCGCCGATCAGCACCACGTCGTACGGAGTGGGCCGGTTGACGCCCAACACCGCAGGCCGCCCCTCGGTGTCCACCCCGGCCACCACCCCGTCGTCCCCGATGGGAAGGGTCAGGGTGTCCGCGTACTCCACCGGCAGGGCGTGACGCGGATGGCGGGGGCCCAGCAGGCCGAAGCCGGTGCGCAGCTTCGCGCCGAACCGGGGCGCGGAGGCGGTGTCGTCCAGCGTGCCGGACGCGTTCGGATCGGTCATCAGCGAGCACCCCCGAGCGGCAGAGTGGCCAGGACCCCGGCCAGTTGTTCCCGGTCCAGACGGGCGAGGCCGACCCGCGCGGTGCGGGCGATCCGCTCCACGTCGCGCCGCGCGTCGGTCAGTTCCTGCTTGCTGCGCCCGGTGATCCGGATATGCCCCGTGATGCTCACGTCCTGCTGGGAGCCCGTGGCGAGGGTGAGGCTGAAGGTCGTCGCCAGGGCGGGCACCGCCGTCAGCTGGGCCACCAGTCGGGCCAGCGAGCCGTCACGATCGCCGAGTTGCGGCCACCGGCGCACCCAGTAGGAGGTGTGCCGACGGTTGTCGCAGCGCCAACTGCGGCTCGACTCCTCGGTACGGCGCACGGGCGTCTCGTCCCGGCCGGCCTGAGCCGCCTGGGCCGTCACGATCGGGTTGGCGCACGCGGAGGTGGCGATGGCGGCCGTCAACTCCTCCTCGGTGAGCACGGTCGCGCGGAGCCCGGCACCCGTCAGCCGGCTCGACAGGTGCTGGGCCGAACGCGTCAGGCACTTCTGCGCGCCCAGCAGTCCGCCCCCGCGTGCGGCGACCGCCTCCGGGCACAGCTCCGGGTCGAGCTTCAGAGCGATCCAGGTGATGCGTACCGCGGGTGAACCGGTCTGAGCCTGCAACGGCGCGTAGTTCGTCACGACCACCGACTGCTGGGGGAGGTGGAGAGCGGGCGCGGGCTGGGTGTGCACGACGACCTGGGCGGACTCCAGCACGATGCCGTCGACGTCGAGGACATCGCGCAGCAGGGCGACTGGCAGAGACGCGCCGCTGTGCTCGGCGCGCAGTGAGTCCGAGTCCGACTCCACCTGGAGCAGGGCGGTGAGGAACCCGCCGTCGCCCACCATGCCGATCGGTCGCTGGTCGCGGTCATCACCACGGCTGTAGCTGTAGGTGCGCAGGGCCGGTGCGCACTCCACGGCGGGGGCGAGGGAGGAGTCGGTCCCCGGTGGCACCGGCGTGTTCGCGCCGCGTCGGGTGCGTGCCCGCAGAGCCAGCACGCTGCCCAGCCACTCCGGAAGCGAACGTCCCCTGCGCCGAACGACGGCCAGCAGTACCGCGACCGTGGCGAGCACCGCGGCAACGATGAGCGCGACCGTCCCCAGGAGCCAGCCGCAGACCAGGAGCGCACCCGCGATCTCCAGCAGCACCAGCCGTCGCACCGCGAACGAACCGCCACGCCCCGAACCCGACCGCTGGTACGGGGTGAAGACCCCATGACGGGCGGTGGCATCCCGCCGGGGCGAGGGAGTCTCCCGGACACCCGGACCGCCGACCACATCAGATCGTGACCCCGATTGCGATCGCGACCGGCCGCGCGTTGCGGAAGCCATCACTTCAAAACCCCCGAACCTTCCCGAAAACCATGCGCTCCGGTGTCCTCGAGCCCAGAGCACCCTACCCGTGCCACGAGCAGGTCCACGCAACAGGCATAGTAGGGGCGGAGTCTGACAGCCGGGACACCGAAGGCAACGAGGTCGGGGGCCGGATCTTCACAGGTCCCCCATCATGGCTCCGCAACGGGGAGAGAGCGGACACAGATGGCATCACAGCGGGATCAACTCAACGCCTACACCTTCGCGAAGCGTCGCACCCTCGCGTCCTTCCTGCGGCCGTCTCCCTCAGGTTCCGAGGAGGAAGCGCCCAAGCCGATGGGCGCGTTGGTGCCCGGGCTCGTGGTCGGCGTGGTGATCCTGGCGGTGTTCGGTGCCGTCGGGTTGTTCAGTCCGACGGCACCGAAGGGGTGGGACACCGCGGAGGAGCACGTCATCGTCGCGAGTGATTCGACGACCCGGTACGTGGTCCTCAAGACCGGCAGCCAGAAGCAGCTCCATCCGGTCCTCAACATGGCCTCGGCCAAGCTCCTTCTGGACCCCGGTAAGGGCGACGTCATCACCGTGGACGAGAAGGTCCTCGACAGTGGCAAGCCTCCCCACGGCGCCACCATCGGCATCCCCTACGCTCCCGACAGACTGCCCTCCCCGGGCGACGCCGAAGCCGCCAAGCGCTGGCTGGTCTGCGAGCGGCCGGGTCAGGGGGGACGAGCCATCCAGAAGGCGGCGTTCGTCCTCGCCAAGAAGGAGTGGGCCAGGACCGAGGGCGCCGAGCGGCTGGCGCGTGGCGACCTGATGTACGTCGTCGGCCCGGACGGCAGGACGCCGTACATCGTCGACGCCGGCGGCACCGCGTACCAGATCGCCGACCCGGGCGACGCCGAGCTGCTCAAGGCGCTCGACACGCATGGACGGGCGCCGCAGCGCGTCTCCCAGGAGTGGCTGGCCACCTTCCACAAGGGTGACCCGATCGCCGTTCCCAAGATCCCCGGCACACCGGGCGCGAAGGCCAACGCCTCCGACCTGCTCGAGCAGTACGACAAGGTCGGCGAGGTCATCAAGGCGTACGACGGCCGGGCGATGCAGTACTACGTCGTACTGCCGGGGAAGGTCGCCCGCATCTCCGAGTTCACCGCCACGCTCCTGCTCAACAGCGGCGAACTCGTGCGCGTCGGCCAGGCGGGTGAGGCACAGCAGGTGAGCCCCGGCGCGGTGGCCGACAGCAGCACGTTCGACAGCGACCGGAACTGGCCCGCGTACAAGCCGAAGACGGTGAACGACGGCTCGAGCGCCACCAGCGGCCGCAGCACCCTCTGCAACGTGCTGCGTTCGGTCGACGGCGACGGCAGGACCTCCCTCTCGACCATGGCGGGCAACGACTTCCCGGTGCAGTTGCCCACCGGCTCCTCCAGCGGATACGTGACCCCGGGCTCCGGGCAGCTCTACCGGCAGTATCAGGGCACCGAGACCGAGGTCGGCGGGGCCTTCCTCGTCACCGACACCGGCCTGCGCTACGCCCTCCAGTCCAACAACGACAGCACTACAGACGACCAGGGCATCGGAACCTCCGCCGAGCAGCGCAAGGAGCAGATGAACGAGGCGAAGATCGCCCAGAAGCGCCTCGGTTACGAGGACGTCAAGCTCGCGCCCATCCCCGTGGAGTGGTCGACGTTCCTGCCGACGGGCCCGCGCCTGTCGGAGGCGGCGGCACGCCAGCCCCAGGGCTCGTGAGCGCGGGCGTAGGAGAACGGACCGATGTTGAAGGCCAGGAACCACATGACCCGCGTCGCGTCATCCGCCGTCCGGGCGCCCACGGCCCTCGCCGGAGCGCTGCTCACCGTGGCGGCCACGGTCGTCCTCCCGACTCCCCTCGCCCACGCCGACGACGGGCAGTGCACGTTTCCGTCGAAGAAGTACGCGGAGCGGCCGTGGTCGCTCCAGCGTGTGAACCTCGACGCGCTCTGGGCGCAGTCCACGGGCAAGGGTGTGCGGGTCGCCGTGATCGACACTGGCGTCGACGTCAAGAACCCCCAGCTCACCGGCGCGGTGGACGTGGCCCGGGGCAAGAACACGCTGCCCGCCAAGGACGCCAAGGGTGAGGCGGTGGACCGGGGTAACAGCTCGGGCACCACCGACACGGTCGGACACGGAACACGCGTTGCGGGCATCATCGCGGCGCGCCCGGCCAAGGGCACCGGCTTCGTGGGGCTGGCCCCGGACGCGACGATCATTCCCATCAAGCAGAACGACGCCGAAGGCGTCGGCACGACGCTCACGCTGGCCTCGGCGATCCGCTACGCGGTCGGGGCAGGCGCGGATGTCATCAACATCTCCCAGGACACGAGTAACGCGGTCACGGGCGGCCCCGCCCTGAAGACCGCCGTCGACTACGCCCTTGCCCACGACGTGGTGGTCGTGGCCTCGGCCGGCAACGACGGCCTCGGCGGCAACGTCAAGGTGACCTACCCCGCCTCGTATCCGGGCGTTCTGGCGGTGGCCGCGTCCGATCGCAACAACGAACGGGCGACCTTCTCCCAGGCGGGCTACTTCGTGGGCGTTGCCGCCCCGGGTGTCGACATGATCTCGACGGTCCCGGGCGGCGGTCACTGCTCGGACAACGGCACGAGCTTCTCCGCGCCGTACGTCGCGGGCGTCGCCGCCCTGCTGAAGGCCAAGTACCCCCACTGGACGGCCCAGCAGATCGTGGCCCAGATCGAACAGTCCGCGGAGCGCTCGATTCCGGGGTACGACCGGCTCGTGGGGTGGGGTGTGGTGGACCCCGTGAAGGCGCTCACGGACGTGGACCCGGCGCACCCCGTCCAGTCACCTCGGCCGGAGCACGGAGTCACCAGGGGAGAGGCGCCGTCGGTCTCGCCCGTGCGCTTCGGTGAGACGACCGAGGAGCGGAACACCCGCATGGCGACGTACACCCTGGTCGCCGGCCTGCTCGTGGTGGCCGCGCTGAGCGGCGGAGCGAAGGCCGTGCGGGACGCGAGGCGCCGGCGTTGACACCACCACCCACGTCACCGCGTCTACTGGGGAGCCGGGCTCACCTTGTCGTCGGCCTTGATGCCGAAGCCGATCTGGCTGTCCTTGACCGAGGTGACGGTCACGGTGACCCCGACGGTGCTCTTGTCGCTCGCGGTGAGCACACAGCGGGTCTTGGTGCCGACCTTGCCGACCAGGTCCTCGGGGCAGGAGACATCCGGCTTGGGCTGCCCCGTCTGCGCGGCCAGCCGCTCGGCGACGGTGTCGGCCAGCTTGCCCGAGGAAATCTTCGGCTCCTCACTCGTCTTCCCCGCGTGAACGGAGGCCGAGCAACCGGTGAGCAGCGCGCCGACGGTAAGGGCGGAAAGGCTCCACACTGCCAGAGCTGGGCGGGCTGTGAACATGCTTGACTCCGTTTGGGTCGAGACCTGGGATGGGCGAAGCATAACGGCAACACCGGTCTGGCCAGATGGTGGGAGTTGTCCGCCGAGTTGAGCTCAGAGACCCAGCCCTCTCGGTCCAATCAATCCCATGAGTCCTTCACCTCCCGCACGGATAATCCTCACAAAGCTCATGACCTGACTTGGTGTTAGCCTGAGCGGCCTCGATGCCAAGGTGCGTTATCGCAAGCCGTGTTGGACCAAAGGGGGCGATCTTCGCGTGTCGGTCGATCTAGGCGTTGCGCCAGGGGTTCTGAAAAAGGGCGCGGGGGACATCCTCGGATCCCTCGAAGTGGTCAAAGACTTGAAGCTGAAGGACTTGGCGGAAGAGGGGGAGGCGCTCGGAGACGAGGAAGCTGCATCCGCCCTGGTCACGTTCACTGCCACTTGGGAGCTCGGCGCCAAGACCCTCACCGAGTGTGCGCTGGATTTGGCGGATGGACTGAACTCCGCCGACAGCGATTATCAGGCGACGGATCAGCGGATCCGCGAGGCCGTTGACTCGGTGAAGTCAGAGTTGCGTTAGAGGCTGTGTAGAGACGGGGAACCGCATCAATGGGAACCACGCTGGGGTGGACTGACGACCCCAAGAAGCTCGTGCCGGGCGACACCGGAAAGTTGCACGAGCTTGCCACCAGCCTCACTGGTTGGTCGAAGAAGTTTGACAAACTCGGCGATGACTTGCGCGAGTTCAAGATCCCGGGGTGGACCGGTCAGGCCAGTGCGGCTTTCTGGCCCGTCCTGTCCAAAGAGAAGACCAACTGGTATCTCGCATCTGACGCCATGTCGGGAGCCTCGCAAGCGGTCACGTCGTATGCCGCGACACTGGACTGGGCGCAGAAGCAGGCTGCGACGGCTATCCATCAATGGAATGCTGGTGATCACGACGCCGCTGAGGCAACCCTCTCGCATGCCCAGAAGCAACTCAAGCCCGAGACGGAGAAGCTGACCAAGAAACTCGAGGAGTTGGCCGGGGGTTCCTCTCATGCTCCGGGTTGGCTGACCGATGCCAGGCAACGGACTGACGCGTGGCAGTCCGCCAAAGAGCACGGTATGGGCAAGACCGCCCATACCCGGTGGCAGCACGAAACGACGAACTGGGTCACGGAGGGGAGGGCCGGCAGGAAAGAAAAAGAGTGGGGCAAGGACGAGAACGGCAACTGGTTCGTCCGGGACAAGCCGGCCAGCGCCGGTGAGCCGGATCCCGCTGCTGACGGTAGAAAGACCAATACCAACGTCAAGATCGCCGAGTGGACCGGCAAGGCCGATGTCTGGTCCGATGAAGTCAAGCGCGACGCAAAGTGGGGGGACGCCAAGGCCAAGGGCCAGCTGGGCGGATCTCTGCTGGGGGTAGACGGGACCGCGGGAGCCAGTTACACCAACGGACGTCTGCAGGCGGGTGCTTCGGGAACCGCCTATTTGGCCCAAGCCTCGGCAAGTGGCGGTGTCGAGTACGGGCCCGCGGCTGTCCAAGCCGAAGGAAAGGCATTTGCGGGCGCCGAAGCCTCGGCGAACGTCGGCGTCGGCAAGGACGGGGTGCACGCGGGCGGGGAAGCCTTCGCGGGTGCCAAGGCATCCGGTTCTGTCGGCGCCGATGTCGGTGGCCTGGGTGCCGGCGTCAACGGGGAGGCATGGGCGGGAGCAGGTGCCAGTGCGAATCTGGACGCGGGAATGAAGGACGGCAAGTTCACCATCGGCGGCGATCTCGGGGTGGGCCTGGGTATCGGAGGCAAGGTGGGGTTCGATGTCACGATCGACGCCGGCAAGGTCGGCGACACGATCGGAGACGCTGCCGACTGGGTAACCGACTGGGGCTAGAGCCAGTCGGTGTTCATCAAGGAAATGGATTTGCCATGACGGCCGAGTTGCCGGTCAAGATCTCGTTCTCGCTGCCCGAGGGGTGGCAGCCTGCCCCACCGGATGAGGTGGGTGCGCCTGGTGTCGCTTTCGTGGCGCTCCACCCCACTTCGGTGGATCAGGGCTTCACCGCGAACATCACCATCTCCGGGGAGATGAGGAATGATGCCGCCACCATGTGGCAGATCGCGGAGGAGTCGGTACACCGGCTCGGACAGGCGGGGACCGTCGAGGTCGTGAAAAAGCACGAGGCGGGAACAGCGGACATCCCTGGTCTGACCGACTCTCCGGGTGTGGTCCAGAACCTGCGTCTGCACACCACGCTGAAGGGACGACCTCTGGAGTTGTGCCAGAGTCAGGTCTATCTAGGCATGGAGGACATCAGGAACCCGGCCAAGCGGGCGGTCATCGAGCTCGTCCTCACCGCTACGTCGGCTCAACTGGGCCACGTGGTAGAAGACTTTCAGTCATTCCTGCGGACGGTACGGCCGGCCGAGGCGGACTCTGCCTGATCGGCCGGATCCCCCTTCGGGCCTGGTGAGTCCTTCACCAGGCCCGAAGCCATTGCCCATAGGTGAGAGTCGCCTCTCTCAGGGGGAACTCCAGACATGCGCCGGGATACGATCCAGGACGTCACACAGGTATGACAGTTTCTCATCCATCATCTGAGGTGTCAGCGGGCCCGTGTACCAGGTGAACAATTCGCCGTCGTGAAGCTGAAGCGATGTCTTGTCCGCCAAGGGCTCTGTCAGCAGGTACGGCATCAAGCCATGGCGAAGGGCATTCTGAGTGAATGCTTCATCATCGGTGATGACACGAAAACTCTTGTCGAATGCCGGCTCGCCTAGCAGGGTGCGCTCTCGTCGATCGAACAGGCGGTCCAGCATGTTGGGTCGAAGTATCTGCGTGAAGGCACCTGGGCCGGGTGCTTCGACGATGAAGACGGACCTGAGCTGTGGCTGGCGGTTGGCGTCGGTGCCGGACGTGGCGCTCATGAAGCGGTACTCGAAGCACTTGAACGCGCGACCACGAAACAACCCTGTGGTGTAGTGGCAGGCCGTCAAGTTCAAGCCCGAGGCGGGGAACGGTCGCAACCCGGAATATCCGTCGATCCGGCCCCTGGTGCGTGCTTCGTAGGTCCACCCGCGCTCTGCGGCATCGCGAGCGAGTTGTACGTACCCTTGTCCGGTTTGGCGATCTTTCCTGCGTCCGCGGCTGGACACAGTGAAGACGAGAGTGAAGATACCTGCGACAAGGATGAACATCACCACCGCCGGCAGTGCATGAACCAATTTCTCCATGGTTCCAGACTATGGCCGACGCAAGGGCTGCCGACAGCGGGCGCATCGCGGACTCGGAGTTGGGGCAGTGTGCCTGCGTCTCACCGACAAGGTGAATGTCTGGTGAAGAGGTTGGCGTGCGGGAGGTCACGTGCCAACGGCTCAGGTCGGTCGTCCCTCGTGACTCCAGGCATTGAGAGCCTGCACGTCACGGGTGAGCGGCCTGCGGTCATCGCTGCTCCTACGCTCGATAGAGTGATCATGGATGTCAGGATGATTCGGGTCTTTGAGTCCGGCAGTTGCGAGCCAGTGCGGCAAACCGGGCAGTATCGACACGGCTGGACCTTGTGCCGTAACTGAATTAACACACAGCGGGACTAGCCGCGTTGTAGTGGGTGACTAGAGTGGTAAACGCGTTGTGAGGCGCGGGCTCGCTTTGCGATCGTACGGTGAGTGGATGGCCAGCCCTGGGACCTGGTACGGGCCGAGGGGTGAACGGGGAAACGGGGAGGGACGTCGTGCTTCCGGCAGACATGGTGGGGGGCGTGTCGGCCGCCAGGGCAGCGAACCTGGAGGCCAGTGGCGAGGCGCTGGACAAGTTCGTGAAGCGGGTCGACGCCGTGCTCCGTGATCTTGAGGGGTCCGCGGGCGCCCCCGCGAAGGTCGGCGCCCAGACGATCAAGTCCTCCTCTCTCACATCGGGCGGCGAGAGCGCCTTTCCCGAGGCCCATGGTCTGTACCGGCAGTACCACCGCGTCCACGCGGAACTCACGTCCCTGTCCAAGAGTCTCCACCTGCAGATCGAGGCCGTAGGCATCGCGGTCCAAGGCGCGCACCGCGGCTTCGACAACCTCGAAGAGGAGCAGCGGCAGCGGTTCTGGGCGATTCAGACGCAGATCGGCGAGGCCCAGGACAAGAAGAACGGCCAGCAGCACGCCAACGGTCAGAACACCGGCGCGAGGTACTGACGATGACCGACAAGCAGCACAAGGACGACCTGGGCCGCGTCTCTCAGCAGAACTCCGCCACGGACATGGTCCGCGGGGTCGAGGACGGCCCGGGAGGCGGATTCCTCGACGGTCTGGTCAAGGCGGCGTTCGGCGCCACTCCCTTCGGCCGCGCGGTCTCCGGCCGGACCGACTTCGACAAGCGCGATCTCGACCTCAACAAGATGATCGACCTGGTCGAGGAGACCGATCCGGCGGACCTCGAATCCTCCGGCAAGGCCCTGTGGGACGCGCGTGACGCGGTCAAGGCCGCGGCGGACGAGCTCGACGGCCACATCGACCAGGTGCACTGGGTCGGTGAGTCGGGAGACGCGTTCCGGAAGTGGGGGGCCAAGCTCGTCACCAACACGCACCACCTGAGCGACTTCGCCGGTGCTGCGGGAGACCAGATCACGGCCGCCGCGGTGGGCCTGTCCTCAGTCCGCGGCGCCATGCCGGCCCGTGACACCCAGGCCGGCCGCAAACGTCCGGAGCACTTCACGGCTGCGGAGAAGACAGCCGACAAGGACGGGTACGAAGCCGCCGTCAAGGTGGAGAAGAACCGCCAAGAGGCCATCAACCAGATGAACCGTCTGGCCTCCTACTACGCGGTCTCCGAAGAGGTACTGGCGTCCTTGCCCGCCGAGGACAAGATGCCGGAGTTCACATCGATGCCGGATGTGGGGGTGCCGCAGCCTCGGCGGCAGTTCGCTCCCGACCCCGTCGCACCCGTCACCGGATCGGGTGGAGGGAATGGCGACGGCCAGACCTCGGGTACTGCCCACCGCTCGGCAGCGGTCGGCCACATCACCGGGCACGTGTCCGATGCGAGCCCGACACCGCACACGGCTGCGAGCCACCACATCTCGCCTGCTGATGTGCCTGTCGGGACGAACATCGACAGCGTCGGAACACTGCCTCCGCCCGCTACAGCTTCCGCCCCTCATGCCCCGTCTGTCACGAGTGCGAATCCGGCAGGTGACGGGCAGCCCATGACGGGCAGTGGTTTCGGCCTCCCGACGCCAGGTCGCGGAACGGTCCGCGGAACCAACGGAGACACTGGACCACGCGACTCTCGGGCCTTCCAGCGGCGTAGCGGGACCTCCAACGCTCTCGGTAATGGTTCCGCACGCCCCGGCGTACAAGGCCCCGCCAACCAGATGGGCCGAGCCAAGACGAGCGGACAATCCGGGCCCAACAGCGGTATGAAGTCGCCCATGACAGGGCGGGCAGCCGCCAGCGGCACGTCACAGGCGCCCGGCTCGCCGACCGGACGCCCGAACGCTATGCCGAACACTGGAGCAGCGCGGTCCAACGGTGTGGTCGGGGGGCGTCCCACGCAGAGTGGAGCAGGTGCGTCGAAGAGCGGGCCGAGGATTCCACGGGGAACGGTGGTCGGCGCCGAGGGAGCGAGGAATCCTCGCGCAGCGACCAATGGTCTGGGGCAGCGCGGTTCCTTCGGCGCGCTCGAATCCGCCTCGAAGCCGGGATCACGGGCGACGGGTTCCCGGTCCCGCTCCGGTTCCCCGGAAGCCGTCACTGGCCGCCCCGGTGCCCGTGTTTCCACTGCGGCCGCGGAGCGCAACGGCATGACGCAGGGCGGTACCGGACTGGTGGGCCGCAATCGTAAGAAAAAGTCCGGTGATGATGAGACGCAGGAAGCGTCCCGGCCGGACTACCTGATCGAAGACGACGAGACACATCTGTCGGAGAAGCACCGGCGCGGTATGCCGCCGGTGGTCG
The DNA here is from genome assembly GCF_044903645.1 of Streptomyces sp. NPDC002176. Taxonomy (NCBI): domain Bacteria; kingdom Bacillati; phylum Actinomycetota; class Actinomycetes; order Kitasatosporales; family Streptomycetaceae; genus Streptomyces; species Streptomyces sp. NPDC002176. Next base: position 19,544 of record NZ_JBJDQW010000002.1, on the reverse strand, counting down.
ACTGAGCGCGAGCGAGGACAGCGAACACGATGAAGTCAGGCAGTGGCCGACGAGCCGAGCGGATAGCGATCGAGAGACCGCGTCGCGGTGAGCGAGTGCGCGCCGTCAGTACGGTCGCAAGCGTGCTGGCTGTCGCGGCCGTGGGCTTCGCTCCGAGCGCCGCCGCTGCTGATGTGCAGTCGAAGCAGTGGTACCTCAAGCCCATGCAGGCCGAGCAGATGTGGAAGACCAGCACCGGCAAAGGCGTGAAGATCGCCGTCATCGACACGGGAGTGAACGCTGACACCCCTTCACTCAAAGGTCAGGTCCTGGCCGATGAAGTACCCAAGTCGGTCGCCTACCGTGTCACGGCTGACTACAGCGGTCACGGAACGACCATGGCGGAGCTGATCGCGGGAACCGGTTCACAGGGCGGCTTGCAGGGCCTGGCTCCCGGGGCGAAGATCGTTCCTTTTCGGATCAGGCTGGAAGGCATGAAGGACGGAGCAGCGGACGAGCGGAAGACTCCTGAGTCCGAAACTGCGATTCGTGCCGCTGCTGACACCGACGTGAAGATCATCAACATGTCCTTCGGTGCGTTGGGGCCGAGCTCCAAGGAGGAAGAGGCAATCAAATACGCTGCCTCCAAGGGCAAGATGCTGATAGCCGCCGTAGGTAATGACGGAGAGAAGTCGGGCGACACCATCGGATACCCGGCCGCCTTCCCCTACGTCGTCGGAGTCAGTTCGTCCGACGAGGCAGGCTCGGTCTCGAAGTTCTCCTCCTCCGGGGGCTACGTGGACTTCGCGGCGCCCGGTCAGGATTTCCCGGGCTGGTGCGACGAGACTTTCAAGGCGTACTGCGACGACGTGCACGGTACGAGCCCGGCAGCCGCCATCACCTCCGCCTCCGCCGCCCTCATCTGGTCCGCCCACCCCGACTGGACCGTGAACCAGGTCACCCGTGCCCTCATCGACACGGCCGGCCGGAGTTGGCCGAAGAAGGATCCGAGCACGTACCTCGGCTACGGCGCGGTACGCCCGCGGCTCGTGCTGGCGAACAGGAACTACGACCCCGGTCCCGCGGCCGTCGACCCCCTCGCCAAGGAGAACGGCGGAGACGTGCTGGCCAAGTCGGCCTCCACCCCGACTTCCTCCAGCCCGACTTCCTCCACCCCCTCCCAGTCGCAGCCCCCGAAAGGCACCTCCGCCGCGGTACCCGGCGTGGAATCGTCGAGCGGCAGCGGCAACACCCTCTGGATCGCCCTCGGTGCCGTCGCCGCGGTCCTGGTGATCGGCGGCGCGGCCGCGGCGTTCACGCGGGCCCGGCGGGCCCGGTGACTTCGGCGGTCGTCCGCCGCCCTGTGCGGTGCGACCAGAGCGTTCAGAGCGTGGTCATCGTCGCGCGGTACGCCGTACCGGACGACGGTGGGCAGGGACACATGGCCCCGAGAGACACACAGCGAAAGGACTGACATGGCTGACAAGCAGCGGCTTGAAGACGCAGCGGTAGTCGACCTGCAGAAGAAGATGTACGAGAAGTTCGAGGGCATCCGCAAGCGCGTGCACTCGCTTCAGGGCGTGATCGACGGCCTCGAGGGGCAGTGGCAGGGCATCGGCCGTGCCGCCTTCGACAAGAAGCAGGCCGAGATCAACCAGTCGTTGCAGAACATCGGCAATATCCTCGGTGACGTCGTCGACGCCATGACCACGACGCGGCAGATCAAGGACAGCAAGGAGGACGAGGTGCGCGCGTCCGTCAACAAGATCGACATCCAGGACGGCGCGCCCACGGTCCCGTCGTCCGCCCTCAGCTCCTACTGAGCGAACCGGGGAAACCCGGCAGTACGCCCATAGGCACGCACCAGCGAGAAGAGGCAATTGAGCATGGCCAACAACAACGAGGGTCTGTCGGTAACTTATGACGGGCTCGACTTCGCCGCTACCAAGATCGGAAACGAGGCGCAGCAGCTCGAGACCGATCTGAGTGAACTCAGGGCCATGGTGGCGAGCAGCCTCCAGTACTGGGAGGGCCAGGCCCAGGGCACCTTCAACGACAAGCTGCACCGTTGGGACAAGGAAGCCAAGGACATCCACCAGGCCCTGACCGGCATCGGCCACGTCGTCGGCGAGTCGGGCGGTACGTACATGGGAGGCGACAAGAAGGCATCCTCCTACTTCCTGTAGGGAGAGACTCGCCGCAGTACAGGCACAGGGTGGGCGCGCACGGGAGGCGCCCACCCTGTTGCCGTTCCGGGCCCTGGGCCGTTTCGGCGGCCCAGGGCGGCGGCTACTGCTCTTCCAGGCCGATCTGGACCATCGGCTTGCCCTGCTTGCGCGACACGAAGGTGCCCCGGCCCGCTGGCATCGGCCGCGGCCGCACACCACCCAGCAGGTCACCCTCGCCGGAATCGCCCGCGAGGACCACGCCCTGGGCACCGAGCTCCTTGATGCGCTGCATGAAGGACTCGTAACCGGCCCGCCCGGCGCCCGCGGTGGACCGCGCGATGATGAAGCGGACGCCGACATCGCGTGCGAACGGCAGGAGTTCAGTCAGCCCCGCCAGCGGGTTGCCGCTCGATGTGGACACGAGGTCGTAGTCGTCGATGACGACGTACACCGTGGGGCCCCGCCACCAACTCCGTTCCCGCAACTGCTCGGCAGTCACGTCGGCCGTCGGGGTGCGGCGCTGCATCAGGTCGGCCAGGGCATCCATGTGGTGCTGCATCTGGTTCGACATGGGGATGTACTCCGCCAGGTGGGACGGCGGGGTCACCCCGAGCAGCGAGCGGCGGTTGTCGACCACGAACAGCTTGCAGCTCTTGCCGTCATAGCGCTCCGTGATCCGCTTGATCAGGAGCTTCAGCAGGTTCGACTTGCCCGACTCGCTCTCGCCGAACACCAGGAAGAACGGGTCCTGTTCGAAGTCCACGAAGACCGGCTCGAGATTATTCTCGTCCAGGGCGAAGGAGACGCCCTGCGCCGGGAACCGGTCGCCTGACGGCAGGTGAGCCGCGGGGAACTCGCGGGGCAACAGGCGCACTTCCGGAGCGCCGGGCTCCTGCCAGTGTCGGCTGACCTCCGTCGCGAGCGCGGTCGTGGCCTCCGCCAGGTCGGTGTCCGAGGACAGTCCGTCGATCCGGGGAACAGCGGCCATGAAGTGCTGCTTCTGCGGTGTCTGACCGCGACCGGGCACACCCGTGGGGACGTTGGCCGCGATCTTGCGGTCGATCTCGGAGTCCATGGGGTCGCCGAGCCGCAGTTCGAGGCGGTTCATCAGATGGTCCTTGAGGTTCGCGCGGACCTCCATGGACCGGGAGGCTGTGAGGATCAAGTGGATGCCGAATCCCAGACCGCGGGCCGCGATGTCCAGGATCAGATGCTCCAAGTTCTCGTAGTCCGAGCGGAAGTTGCCCCAGCCGTCGATCACCAGGAACACGTCGCCCCAGGGCTGGTCGGCCACCGAGATGTCACCGCGCGCGCGGCGGGACCTGAACTCCGCGATGGACGAGATCCCGGCGGACCGGAAGTACTCCTCGCGCCGGCTCATGACGCCGTACACCTCGGCCGCCGTGCGCCGGACCTTCTCGGGGTCCAGTCGCGAGGCCACGCCGCCCACATGGGGGAGACCGGCCAGGGAGGCCATACCGCCGCCACCGAAGTCGAGCCCGTAGAACTGCACTTCGGTGGGTGTGTGGGTGAGCGCGAACGAGGCGATGATCGAACGCAGCAGCGTCGACTTGCCGGACTGCGGACCGCCGATGATCTGCATATGGCCGGCCGCGCCGCCGAAATCGACCCAGAGCGGATCACGGCGCTGCTCGTACGGCTTGTCGATGAGCCCGGCGGGGATGACGAGCCGGCCCGCTCCCTCGTACCCCGGCTGCGTCATGCCGCGGCCCGGCACCGGGGCGAGACCGGGGAGCAGGGTGTCCAGCGAGGGCGGGCTGTCCAGCGGGGGCAGCCACACCTGGTGTGCGGAGGGGCCCTGAGCCTCGAGCCGCCGCACGATCACGTCGAGCACGGTGTCGGCGAGGGCGTCGTCCTTCTTCTCCTCCGGCTCCTCCTCGCGCTGCCGCGGCACCGGCGCGTACCGCACCGGCACCGGGGACGCCGTGAAGAGGACCGGCCTGCGGTCCACGGGCAGAGCGCCACCGATGGCCGCGGCGTGCTGCGAACTCGACTGGTACGCACCGGAGACGTACGCCGCCTTGAACCGCAGCATCTCGTCGGTGCCGAACTTCAGGAAGCCGGAACCCGGGACGTTCGGCAGCTCGTAGGCGTCGGGAACGCCCAGCGCGGCACGCGACTCGGCAGCGGAGAACGTCCGCAGACCGATCCGGTACGACAGATAGGTCTCCAGTCCGCGGAGGCGGCCCTCTTCCAATCGCTGCGAGGCCAGCAGTAGATGTACACCGAGCGACCGGCCGATGCGGCCGATCTGTACGAACATCTCGATGAAGTCCGGCTTCGCGGTGAGCAGTTCGCTGAACTCGTCGATGACCAGCACGAGGGAGGGGATTGGCTGGAGCGCCGCGCCCGCCGCGCGTGCCTTCTCGTAGTCGTGGATGTTCGCGTAGTTGCCCGCGTCGCGGAGCATCTCTTGGCGGCGGTTGAGCTCGCCCCGGATCGAGTCGCCCATCCGGTCGACGAGGGTCAGATCGTCCGCGAGGTTGGTGATCACGGCCGCCACGTGCGGCATCTGGGCCATGCCCGCGAACGTGGCGCCGCCCTTGAAGTCGGCGAGGACGAAGTTCAGCGTCTCGGAGGAGTGGGTGACGGCCAGACCGAGCACCAGCGTGCGCAGCAGCTCGGACTTGCCGGAGCCGGTCGCGCCGACGCACAGTCCGTGCGGGCCCATGCCTTCCTGCGCCGCCTCCTTGAGGTCGAGCATCACCGGACGGCCGTCCTCGCCGAGTCCGATCGGCACCCGCAGCCGCTCCGACTGCGAGCGCGGGCGCCAGGTCCGCTTCGGGTCCACGGACGCCGCGTCGCCCAGGTTCAGCAGATCGGTGAACTCCAGGTTGGCAAGCAGCGGCTGGTCGTCGTCCCCACCCGAAGCCATCCGCAGCGGTGCCATCTGGCGGGCCAGCGCCTCCGCTGCCTCGTACGACAGCGTGTCCGGCTTCCCTTCGTAGACCATCCCCTGCGCCGACTCAAGGCTGAGCTCCCCCTTCTGTACGACCACGGACAGTTCGCCACGGCCTGCGGTGAGGTCACCGGGCACGACCTCCAGGACCGTCACGCCCTGCATGCCTTCGGGGCTGGCGAGCAACGAGGAGGGGGGCAGGGACACCCCGTCGAGCACGACGACCACGTGCGGCTGGTCGGGGACCGGCGGACCGCCGGGATGGAAGCGCGGCCGACCCTGGAGCCGGCCGGCGAGCCTGTCCTCCAGCTCGATCGGGTCGGTGGTGAGCAGGCGCACGCTGCCCGCGCCGTCGGAGACGCTCATGTCCTGTGCGTGGGGCAGCCACTTGACCCACTCCCACTCGGGTGCCGAGGCACGGCCGGTGACGACCGCGATGACCATGTCGTCGGGCGAGTGCAACGCGGCGAGCGAGGCGGTGAGGGCCCGCGCGGTGCCCCGCATCGCGGCCGGGTCTCCGCTGATGGTCACGTGGTAGAAGGCACGCAGCGACAAGGCCATCGGCAGGTCGTCCAGCGTGCTGTGCGTGGCCAGGAACCGCTGCATGGCACCCGCCGTCAGGGGCTCCAGTTCGTCGACCGGGGCTGTCTGCGGCGGATACAGCGGAGTCGCGAGGGCCTGCACGCCGAGACCCACGCGGATCTGCCCGAAATCCTCGTCGGATGTGCGGCGTTCCCACACCCGACTGCCCTCCGCGACCAGCGCCCACAGTTGCTCCGGCGAAGGGTGCAGGTAGTACTGCGCGTCGCGCTGGGCACGAGCCGTCTCCAGGGCGGCGCGGCGGGTCTGCGACAGGTATCGCAGATAGTCCCGGCGCATGTCGGCCACTTGGCCCTGGCTGCCCCTGCGATAGCGGACCAGCATCGCGATGCCCATGGCGACGGTGGACGCGACCATGACCATGCCCATGATCTTCATGAAGGGCTGGGCCTGCGGGTTGAAGAAGAACACCACCGATCCGCCCATGCCCAGCATGGGCAGGAGCTGCATCATGGCGCTTTCCTGCTGACCCCGCGGCAGTTCCGGCGGAGCCTCGAGCAGAACCTCGTCCGTGGGCACTTCCTTCGGCAGTGCCCGCGGCGGGCGCTTGACGACGATGTGGCTCACTACGCACCAATTCCCTTGCCGGACCGAGATTTTTCGTTCGCCGCCCCGTGCCAGGCGAACGTCGATCGCGAAGCGCGATCCTACTGACAACCGCGCCTGACGCTGCGCGGTAGGGTGCCGTTGAGACGCGTGAGCAGTTGCGAATCGCTCCGGGAAAACCGGGCAATTCGCAGGGGTAACAGGGGGACGAGAAGGTGAGCGTGACAGTCGGCACGACGGGCGGACCGGGTGCCGGGACCCTCTCCGGCGCGGGTACCGGTTTCGGCTTCTGCCGCGTCACCATCGTGGCGCCCGACAGCCGTATCGACGTGGCCCTGCCGGACGACGTGCCGGTCGCCGACCTGTATCCCGAGATACTGCGACTCTCCCGGCAGAGTCCCGCCGAGGGCGCCCCGGTCGGCTACCACCTCGTCCGCAGGGACGGCACCGTCCTCGACGGAGCGCGGTCCTTCGCGGCGCAGCGCATACTCGACGGCGAACTCCTCACCCTGCGCCCGTTCGCCGAGTCGCTGCCGCCGGCCGTCCTCGACGACGTCTCCGAGGCGGTGGCCGCGGCCGTCACCCGCGACCGCACCCTGTGGAGCGGCGACCTGACGCGCTCGGCCGGTCTCGTGGCGGGCGGCATCCTGCCCGCGCTGCTCGCCTTCGTGGCCTGGACCTCCCAGATCCGCCACGACATGCACAGCCTCCAGGGCGTTATCGCCGCCGTCGCCGCCGTGCTGCTCACCACCGTCGCCTGCGTGCGCGCCCGGGTCTACGACGACCGGGGCTCCACGGTGTCCCTCGGACTGGGGGCGCTGCCGAACGTGGCCGTCGCCGGGTCCGGACTGCTGCCACTGTCCGAAGGACAGGGCATCGGGCGGCTCCAGTTCCTGCTCGCCTGCGCGACGGTCCTCGTCGCGTCCGTGGTGCTGACCCTGATCTCACCGAGCGGGGACAGTCCCTTCGTCGCCCTGGTCTTCGCCTCCGCGACCGGCCTGGCCACCACCTTCATCGCGATTCTCGCCGACCTGAGGCCGATCGAGACGGCCGCCGTCTGCGCGCCGCTGTCGGTCGTGGCCCTGGCCTTCCTGCCGGGGCTCTCGATGCGTTTCGCACGGCTGCCCATCGGGTTCGAACCGCCGAACCCGTCCCGTGGCTCGTACAACACCGGTGAAACCGCGCCGAAGGAGCCGGTGGACACCGAGCAGATCGCGGCGCGGGCCCGGCGAGGCCACGAACTCCTCGTCGGCCTCGTCGGTGGCTGCGCCCTGCTCGCCGTGGGCGCGTCGATCGTGCTCGGCTTCTCCAGTAACCTCTGGGCGCAGCTGCTGGCCCTCGCAACCGGTGTCGCGATGCTGATGCGCGCACACCTGTTCCGCTACACGGCCCAGGTGGCCGCCACCCTCGCCGCCGGACTCTCGAGCATCGTCTTCCTCGGTCTCGGGCTCGCGCTGAACCCGCCCCACGCCTACCTGATCGACGCCGCGCAGGGCGACACCGCCGGCCTGGACATCCGCAGCGTCTGGCTCGCCGTGGCGGTCGGCGGAGCGATCGCGCTGGTCACGGCCATCGCCCTGATCATCCCGCGACGAGGTGTCACGCCGTTCTGGGGCCGGTTCCTCGAGATCGCCGAGAGCTTCGTCCTGCTGACGCTGATCCCGCTGGCCCTGGCGGTGTTCGACGTGTACGCGCGGGCGCGGGCGATGACCAGTTGACGGCCCGGCCCGCGGTAGGGCACGGACACGCGGACGGGGCGGCACCTCAGGTGCCGCCCCGTCCGTCGCTCTGATCAGTCGGCCGTCAGGCCCCCGTTGTGCTCCATGGGGCGCAGATCGAACTCCCCGTCCCGGGCACCCAGCACGAAGGCCCGCCACTCGGCCGCCGTGTAGCGCAGCACGGTGTCCGGATCGAGGGAGGAGCGCATCGCCACCGCTCCGTCCGGCAGGTCCGCGATCTCGACCCGCTCCTCGTGCTCCTCGGCACCCGGAGCGCAGCGCCACTCGACGTCCGTGATGTCGAGTGCGTACAGCTCGTCGCGCTCCCGTTCCTTGCGAGCCTTCAGTTCCATGTTGTCGGTGTCGGCCATCGCGGCGTCGTCCTTTCTCCGGCGGGTCCCGCCGGTGAGCTGGGACGCACGATACTGTCCGGGGTTCTGCCTGGTCAGCGATTCGGGACGGAAAGCCGTCCCGCTCCCGGCGCACCGCACCCCGTCCAGTCGATGCCGAGCTGCTGGTACCCTGACTCTTGGCCGTTCGTGTACGCACCCCCCGAGCCCCCGCTCTGGAGGCCGCGCTCAGCGAGTCCCCGCCTCCCGAGTAACGGAAGCTCCCCCGAGATTCAGACCGGGGGCACTCGGCGGCAACCATCATGAGGAGTACGCGTGTCTCTCGACGCCGCTACGAAGAAGCAGATCATCGCCGAGTTCGGCCAGAAGGAGGGCGACACCGGCTCCCCCGAGGTCCAGGTCGCCATGCTGTCGCGCCGGATCTCCGACCTGACCGAGCACCTCAAGGCTCACAAGCACGACCACCACTCCCGCCGTGGTCTGCTCATCCTGGTCGGTCAGCGCCGCCGCCTGCTGCAGTACCTGGCCAAGAAGGACATCCAGCGCTTCCGCGCCCTGGTCGACCGCCTCGGCATCCGCCGCGGTGCGGCCGGCGCCAAGTAAGTCGCCATGAGGGAGCGGTTCCCGATCCGATCGGGAGCCGCTCCTTTTTTGCTGTACGTGCCCGCCTCCCGCACCCGCGGCAGGTACGGAAACATGCGGACTGTCAGTCTCCCTTTGTAGGGTGTTAGCACAACGCATCACGTACGACACAGAACGAGGAGACGCGCACCGCACCGCCGCCGGTCCTCGGTAGTGGCCCCCAGGGCATACGAACCCCCTGGGTGCTTCGATCGAAGACCGGCCCGCACCAGCCGGAGCGCTTCTCCCACTGTCCCCCCGCCACACGGGCGAGCGGGACGAAGACGAGGAGAAAACGCTAGTGGAGAACGAGACCCACTACGCCGAGGCCGTCATCGACAACGGTTCCTTCGGCACCCGCACCATCCGCTTCGAGACGGGCCGCCTGGCCAAGCAGGCCGCCGGTTCCGCCGTGGCGTACCTGGACGACGACACCATGGTGATGTCGGCGACCACCGCCTCCAAGGCCCCCAAGGACCAGCTCGACTTCTTCCCCCTCACGGTGGACGTCGAGGAGCGGATGTACGCCGCGGGCAAGATCCCCGGCAGCTTCTTCCGCCGGGAGGGCCGCCCCTCCGAGGACGCGATCCTCACCTGCCGCCTGATCGACCGCCCGCTGCGCCCCTCCTTCAAGAAGGGCCTGCGCAACGAGATCCAGGTCGTCGCCACGATCATGGCGCTCAACCCCGACCACCTGTACGACGTCGTGGCGATCAACGCCGCGTCCGCGTCGACGCAGCTGGCCGGTCTGCCCTTCTCCGGCCCGATCGGCGGCGTCCGCGTCGCGCTGATCCGCGGCCAGTGGGTCGCGTTCCCGACGCACACCGAGCTCGAGGACGCCGTCTTCGACATGGTGGTCGCCGGTCGCGTCCTGGAGGACGGCGACGTCGCGATCATGATGGTCGAGGCCGAGGCCACCGACCAGACGATCAAGCTGGTCGAGGGCGGCGCCGAGGCGCCGACCGAGGAGGTCGTCGCCGCCGGTCTCGAGGCCGCCAAGCCCTTCATCAAGGTGCTGTGCCGCGCCCAGGCCGACCTCGCCTCCAAGGCCGCGAAGCCCGAGGGCGAGTTCCCGATCTTCCTGGACTACCAGGACGACGTGTACGAGGCGCTGAAGAAGGCCGTCCAGCCGGAGCTGGCCCAGGCCCTCACCATCGCGGGCAAGCAGGAGCGCGAGGCCGAGCTGGACCGCGTCAAGGGTCTGGCCGCCGACAAGCTGCTCCCGAAGTTCGAGGGCCGCGAGAAGGAGATCTCCGCCGCTTACCGTTCGCTGACCAAGCAGCTGGTCCGCGAGCGTGTGATCAAGGAGAAGAAGCGCATCGACGGCCGCGGCGTCACGGACATCCGTACGCTCGCCGCCGAGGTCGAGGCCATCCCGCGCGTGCACGGCTCGGCGCTGTTCGAGCGTGGCGAGACCCAGATCCTGGGCATCACCACCCTGAACATGCTCCGCATGGAGCAGCAGCTGGACACCCTCTCCCCGGTGACCCGCAAGCGCTACATGCACAACTACAACTTCCCGCCGTACTCCGTCGGTGAGACCGGCCGCGTCGGCTCCCCGAAGCGCCGCGAGATCGGCCACGGCGCCCTCGCCGAGCGCGCGCTCGTGCCGGTGCTGCCGACGCGCGAGGAGTTCCCCTACGCGATCCGTCAGGTGTCCGAGGCCCTCGGCTCCAACGGTTCGACGTCCATGGGCTCGGTCTGCGCCTCCACCATGTCGATGCTGAACGCCGGTGTGCCGCTCAAGGCCCCCGTCGCCGGTATCGCCATGGGCCTGATCTCCGAGCAGGCCGACGGCGAGACGCACTACGTCACCCTCACCGACATCCTCGGTGCGGAGGACGCCTTCGGCGACATGGACTTCAAGGTCGCCGGTACGAAGGACTTCGTCACCGCCCTCCAGCTCGACACCAAGCTGGACGGCATCCCGGCCTCCGTCCTGGCCGCGGCCCTCAAGCAGGCCCGCGACGCCCGTCTCCACATCCTCGACGTGATGATGGAGGCCATCGACCGGCCCGACGAGATGTCCCCGAACGCCCCGCGGATCATCACCGTCAAGATCCCGGTCGACAAGATCGGTGAGGTCATCGGCCCCAAGGGCAAGATGATCAACCAGATCCAGGAGGACACGGGCGCCGACATCACGATCGAGGACGACGGCACGATCTACATCGGCGCGGTGGACGGACCGTCCGCCGAGGCCGCCCGCGCCACGATCAACGGCATCGCCAACCCGACGATGCCCGAGGTCGGCGAGCGCTACCTGGGTACGGTCGTGAAGACCACCACCTTCGGTGCGTTCGTCTCCCTGCTCCCCGGCAAGGACGGTCTGCTGCACATCTCGCAGATCCGCAAGCTCGCCGGTGGCAAGCGCGTGGAGAACGTCGAGGACGTCCTCGGTGTGGGCCAGAAGGTCCAGGTCGAGATCGCCGAGATCGACTCCCGCGGCAAGCTCTCCCTGATCCCCGTGGTCGAGGGCGAGGACGGCTCGGACGACAAGAAGGACGACGCCGACCAGTGACGTCCCGTGGCTTCAAGGCGACGGCCCGCACCTCCTCGGAGGCGCGGGCCGTCGCCCGTACCCAAACCCTCATCAAGGGCCGAGACGGCATCGGCACCGTCCGCCGGACCACCCTCCCCGGCGGACTGCGCGTCGTCACCGAGACGCTGCCCTCCGTGCGCTCGGCCACCTTCGGCATCTGGGCGCACGTCGGCTCCCGCGACGAGACCCCGGCGCTGAACGGCGCCACCCACTACCTGGAGCACCTGCTCTTCAAGGGCACCGAGAAGCGCTCCGCCCTCGACATCTCCGCCGCGATCGACGCGGTCGGCGGCGAGATGAACGCGTTCACGGCCAAGGAGTACACGTGCTACTACGCACGCGTGCTCGACACCGATCTGCCGCTCGCCATCGACGTGGTGTGCGACATGCTGACCGGCTCGCTGATCCGCGAGGAGGACGTCGACGTCGAACGCGGCGCGATCCTCGAAGAGATCGCCATGACCGAGGACGACGCCGGTGACTGTGTGCACGACCTGTTCGCGCACACCATGTTCGGCGACAACGCGCTCGGCCGCCCGGTCCTCGGCACGGTCGACACCGTCAACGCCCTCACCGCCGACCGCATCCGCCGCTTCTACAAGAAGCACTACGACCCGACCCACCTCGTGGTCGCGGCCGCGGGCAACATCGACCACGCCAAGGTCGTCCGCCAGGTCCGCGCCGCCTTCGAGAAGTCGGGCGCCCTCCGCGACACCGGCGCCCTGCCCATCGCCCCGCGCGAAGGCAGCCGCACCCTCCGTACCGCGGGTCGTGTCGAACTGGTCGGCCGCAAGACCGAGCAGGCGCACGTCATCCTCGGCATGCCCGGCCTCGCCCGCACCGACGACCGCCGCTGGGCCATGAGCGTGCTGAACACCGCCCTCGGCGGCGGCATGTCCTCCCGGCTCTTCCAGGAGGTCCGGGAGAAGCGCGGCCTGGCCTACAGCGTGTACTCCTACACCTCCGGCTTCGCCGACTGCGGCCTGTTCGGGGTGTACGCGGGCTGCCGCCCGAGCCAGGTCACCGACGTACTGAAGCTCTGCCGGGACGAACTCGACCAGGTCGCCGAGCACGGCCTCACCGACGACGAGGTCACCCGCGCCATCGGCCAGCTCCGGGGCTCCACCGTGCTCGGCCTGGAGGACACCGGCGCGCTGATGAACCGTATCGGCAAGAGCGAGCTGTGCTGGGGCGACCACATGTCGGTGGACGACATGCTGGCCCGGATCGCCGCGGTGACCCCGGACGAGGTCCGCTCCGTCGCCCGCGACATCCTGGGACAGCGCCCGTCGCTGTCGGTCATAGGCCCGCTGAAGGACAAGCAGGCCGCCCGGCTGAACGACGCGGTCGCCTGACCCACCCGGCACCTCAACTGCGGTAAGGAAACGAAGAGATGAGCAAGCTGCGCGTGGCGGTCCTCGGCGGAGGCGGCCGCATCGGGTCCGAGGCGGTACGGGCCGTCGAGGCCGCCGAGGACCTGGAGCTGGTCGCCTCCCTCGGCCGGGGCGACAAGCTGGAGACACTGGTCGACGCCGGTGCCCAGGTCGCCGTCGACCTCACCACCCCCGCCTCGGTCATGGGCAACCTCGACTTCTGCGTGCGCCACGGCATCCACGCGGTCGTCGGCACCACCGGCTGGACCGACGAGCGCCTCGCGCAGCTGCGGGCCTGGCTCGACCAGTCCCCGGAGACGGGCGTCCTCATCGCCCCGAACTTCTCCATCGGCGCCGTCCTCACCATGAAGTTCGCGCAAGTAGCCGCGCCGTACTTCGAGTCCGTCGAGGTCGTCGAGCTGCACCACCCCAACAAGGTGGACGCCCCCTCCGGCACCGCCACCCGCACCGCCCAGCTCATCGCCGAGGCCCGCCGCGAGGCCGGGCTCGCCCCGGCCCCGGACGCCACGGTCACCGCGCTGGACGGGGCGCGCGGCGCCGACGTGGACGGCGTGCCCGTGCACGCGATCCGGCTGCGCGGCCTCCTGGCCCACCAGGAGGTCCTGCTCGGCGGCGAGGGCGAGACCCTCACCCTGCGCCACGACTCGCTGCACCACAGCAGCTTCATGCCGGGCATCCTGCTCGGTGTGCGCCGCGTGGGGTCCGCTCCGGGCCTCACCTTCGGCCTCGAACACTTCCTCGACCTGGGCTGAGTACCCCTATCTCATGCGCGCGAAGATCACTTACCTCGTCACGGCCGCCGTCCTGGTCTTCTACTTCGTCCTGGTCGGCAGCCGGGGCGTGATGCTCATCCAGTCCGGCACGCTCCTCACCGTCACCTTCGGCGTGGCCGTGCTGATCCTGCCGGTCATCGGCGTCTGGTTCCTCTGGAAGAACACCCAGTTCGTCCGCCGGGCCAACCAGCTCGCCGCGGAGCTGGAGGCCGAGGGCGGCCTGCCCGTCGACGAACTGCGCCGCACCCCGGACGGCCGGATCGACCGCGACTCGGCCGACGAGGTGTTCGCCCGCCGCAAGGCCGAGACCGAGGCCGCCCCCGACGACTGGCGCAGCTGGTTCCGGCTCGCCGTCGCCTACCACGACGCCCGCGACACCCCGCGCGCCCGCAAGACGATGCAGCGCGCCATCGCCCTGCACGACGGCCGCCACCTCCCCGTCTGACCCCGCGTACGCCGAAGGGGCCGCCCCGCGACAGCGCGGGCGGCCCCTTCGGCGTACGCGTACGTCCTCAGCCGCGCCGGTACTCCGCGGCCCACGCCTCGATCGTGTCCGAGGCCAGGTCGAACCCGGCGGGACGGTTCAGGAAGTCCAGGGTGTGCGTGGTCAGGAGCGGGGGAGTGTCGTCCGGGGCGATGTCGTCGCGGACCAGCGTCAACGCCTGCCCCTGCACGGTGCGGGGCAGCCCCAGCCAGCGCACCGGCTGCTGCGCCGTCCGCAGCGAGACGACCCGCTGCCAGGGCACCGTACGCGTCACCAGGAAGCCGACCTGGCGCAGACCGCGCGGGCTCACCCAGACGCCCATGCGCAGCACCCGCAGCGCGCCGAGGACGATCGCCGCGGCGAGCACGAAGGTGACCCCGGCGGAGGTGGTGGTACCGGTCAGGGCGGTGAGCACGGCCCCGAACAGCACGAACGAGGAGAACAGCAGCCCCAGCGCCGCCCCGCCCACCCGCCACGGGCCGGGGCGGTACGGGCGCCGCCAGCGGTCCCGGTCGTCATACGGCAGCGAGCTCTCGTCGGCCGCCTCGAAAGTGCGGTCGGCCGTCAGGAAGGGCAGGGGCACGGCTGTTCCTCGCAAGGTCCTCGCACGGGCTTGTGCCCGGTGAGGCTATCCGCCTGTGGCGGGGCTCACCAGCCGTGGGCGGCCACAAGGGTCACCACGAGAGTCAGTGCCCCTGCGCCGCCTGCGACTGACCGGCAGGCGGCGCGGACGGAGTGGACAGCGCGGGCATGCCGACCATCAGCGCGCCCACTATCCCGGCGACCAGGGTCAGCATGAGCAGCGAACGCCCGGCCCGCTCGGCGCGGGACGCGCGCTCACGGGGCGGGGGAGTGACATTGCCGCGGAACCTGTCGGCCTCGGCGATGAAGGCGAAGGGTACGGGCTCACGACGACGGAACATCTGGGGTGGGTCTCCTTCCGGGGGTCTACCGACCTCACCCCTTCAGACGACGGAGTGACCCAAAAGGTGCCCATGTCCGGAAAACCGCTGGATGCGATCTTTGAGGTGAGGTGTTGCTCTGACCGGTGCGCGTGCCCCGTATGGTGGCTGCAAACCGCAGAAGTGATGGAAGGACCCTTGTGACCACCCCCGAGCCGCTCACGCTCCGTAGCGATGTCACCGTCGAACTGGTGAAATCCAGCGCGTCGGACAGCGATGTCCTCTTCGCCGCCCGAGTCTCCACCGTGGGCGAGCAGTCCCTGGACGAGCTGCAGAAGGACCCCGAGCGCTCCAAGGGCCTCATCAACTACCTGGTGCGGGACCGGCACGGCAGCCCGTTCGAGCACAACTCGATGACCTTCCTCATCAGCGCCCCGATCTTCGTCTTCCGCGAGTTCATGCGGCACCGCGTCGGCTGGTCCTACAACGAGGAATCGGGCCGCTACCGGGAGCTCCAGCCGGTCTTCTACGTCCCCGACACCTCCCGCAAGCTGGTCCAGGAGGGCCGTCCGGGCAAGTACGTCTTCGTCGAGGGCAGCCCCGCCCAGTACGACGCGGTGCGCGACACCCTGACGGAGTCCTACGAGCAGGCGTACGCCGCCTACCAGAAGCTGCTCGCCGAGGGCGTCGCCCGCGAGGTCGCCCGCGCGGCCCTCCCGGTCGGCCTCTACTCCTCGATGTACGCCACCTGCAACGCCCGCTCCCTGATGCACTTCCTGGGCCTGCGCACCCAGCACGAGCTGGCCAAGGTGCCGTCCTTCCCGCAGCGGGAGATCGAGATGGTGGGCGAGAAGCTGGAGGCCGAGTGGGCCCGGCTGATGCCGCTCACGCACGCCGCCTTCAACGCCAACGGCCGGGTGGCCCCGTAGCGAAGCCCTGTTCCCCGCGCGGAACGGATGTACGGATCACCCTCCCGAAGTGTCCGTATTGCGGCATTTAGAGAAGTTCATCTAGCCTGATCAAACGGACCCGGCACTGCTTGAACCCCCGAGCAGGCAGTGCCGGGCTCCTTGTACACCGCGGGTCACCGCGACTTTGTCCTGACTTTCCCGCCACCCCACGGGCAGACCATGGATCGAGTACCGAGTAGCGTGTCACCCATGGCTCCGACCTCGACTCCGCAGACCCCCTTCGGGCGGGTCCTCACCGCCATGGTCACGCCCTTCACGGCGGACGGCGCACTCGACCTCGACGGCGCGCAGCGGCTCGCCGCCCACCTGGTGGACGCAGGCAACGACGGCCTGATCGTCAACGGCACCACCGGCGAGTCACCCACCACCAGCGACGCGGAGAAATCGGACCTCGTACGAGCCGTCGTGGAAGCGGTCGGAGACCGCGCCCGCGTCGTGGCCGGAGTCGGCACCAACGACACCCACCACACCCTCGAACTGGCCCGCCAGGCCGAACGCGACGGCGCACACGGCCTCCTCGTCGTCACGCCGTACTACAACAAGCCCCCGCAGGAGGGCCTGTACCGCCACTTCACGGCCGTCGCCGACACCACCGGCCTCCCGGTGATGCTCTACGACATCCCCGGCCGCAGCGGCGTCCCGATCAGCACCGAGACCCTGGTCCGCCTCGCGGAGCACCCCCGGATCGTCGCTAACAAGGACGCCAAGGGCGACCTCGGCCGCGCCAGCTGGGCCATCGCCCGCTCCGGCCTCGCCTGGTACTCCGGCGACGACATGCTGAACCTCCCCCTGCTCTCCGTCGGCGCCGTCGGCTTCGTCTCCGTCGTCGGCCACCTCGTCGCCCCCGACCTGCGCGCCCTCGTGGACGCCTACACCTCGGGCGACGTCGTCAAGGCCGCCGAGATCCACCAGAAGCTGCTCCCGGTCTACACCGGCGTCTTCCGCACCCAGGGCGTCATGACCACCAAGGCCGCGCTCGCCCTCCAGGGCCTGCCCGCGGGCCCCCTGCGCGCCCCCATGGTCGAGTGCTCCCCGGAGGAGATCGCCCAGCTCAAGATCGATCTTGCTGCCGGCGGGGTACAGCTCTGACAACAGACTTCAGCACCATCCGAGCCACACAACTGAATCCCACAACAGCACAGCGGGCCACATGTGCCCGCACCCCATAACGACAACCGCACGCACCGAACGTCATACGCGCCACGTGCCTCCGGGTAGGTGGCGCGTCTGGTCAGGAGAGTCTTTTGAGTCATCCGCACCCTGAACTGGCCCCCCCGCCGCCGCTCGCCAAGGGCGCCATGCGGGTCACCCCCCTCGGCGGTCTCGGCGAGATCGGCCGCAACATGACGGTCTTCGAGTACGACGGCCGTCTGCTGATCGTCGACTGTGGCGTGCTCTTCCCCGAGGAGGAGCAGCCCGGCGTCGACCTGATCCTGCCGGACTTCTCGTCCATCCGGGACCGCCTCGACGACATCGACGGCATCGTCCTCACGCACGGCCACGAGGACCACATCGGCGCGGTCCCCTACCTGCTGCGCGAGAAGCCGGACATCCCGCTGATCGGCTCCAAGCTGACCCTCGCGCTGATCGAGGCCAAGCTCCAGGAGCACCGCATCCGGCCGTACACCCTGGAGGTGGAGGCGGGCGACCGTGAGCGGATCGGCCCCTTCGATCTCGAGTTCGTCGCGGTCAACCACTCCATTCCGGACGCCCTCGCGGTCGCCATCCGCACCCCGGCCGGCATGGTCGTGCACACCGGCGACTTCAAGATGGACCAGCTCCCGCTGGACGGCCGTCTCACCGACCTGCACGCCTTCGCGCGGCTGAGCGAGGAGGGCATCGACCTCCTCCTCTCGGACTCCACGAACGCCGAGGTACCCGGCTTCGTCCCGCCCGAGCGCGACATCTCCAACGTGCTGGACAACGTCTTCGCCGGTGCGCACAGCCGCATCATCGTGGCGAGCTTCGCCAGCCATGTGCACCGCATCCAGCAGATCCTGGACACCGCCCAGAAGTACAGCCGTAAGGTCGCCTTCGTCGGCCGCTCCATGGTCCGCAACATGGGCATCGCGCGGGACCTCGGCTATCTGAAGGTCCCGCCGGGCCTGGTCGTCGACGTCAAGCAGCTCGACGACCTCCCGGCCGACAAGGTCGTCCTGGTCTGCACGGGTTCCCAGGGCGAGCCGATGGCGGCGCTGTCCCGCATGGCCAACCGGGACCACCAGATCCGCATCGTCGAGGGCGACACGGTCATCCTGGCCTCGTCCCTCATCCCGGGCAACGAGAACGCGGTCTACCGCGTGATCAACGGCCTGACCCGCTGGGGCGCCAACGTCGTCCACAAGGGCAACGCCAAGGTGCACGTCTCGGGCCACGCGTCCGCGGGCGAGCTGCTGTACTTCTACAACATCTGCCGCCCCAAGAACCTCATGCCGGTCCACGGCGAATGGCGCCATCTGCGCGCCAACGCCGAGCTGGGCGCCGCGACCGGCGTCCCGCACGACCGGATCGTCATCGCCGAGGACGGCGTCGTCGTCGACCTGGTCGAGGGCAAGGCGAAGATCGCGGGCAAGGTCCAGGCCGGTTACGTCTACGTCGACGGCCTCTCGGTCGGCGACGTGCGCGAGCCCGCGCTGAAGGACCGCAAGATCCTCGGCGACGAGGGCATCATCTCGGTCTTCGTCGTGATGGACGCGTCCACCGGCAAGATCACGGGCGGCCCGCACATCCAGGCCCGCGGCTCCGGTATCGAGGACGCCGCGTTCTCGGAGGTCCTCCCGAAGATCACGGAATCGCTGGAGCGGTCGGCCCAGGACGGCGTCGTGGAGCCCCACCAGATGCAGCAGCTGATCCGCCGGACGCTCGGCAAGTGGGTCTCGGACACCTACCGCAGGCGCCCGATGATCCTCCCGGTCGTCGTCGAGGTCTGATCCGCGACGCTCTGACCTGCACTGGGGCCCCTCGACACCGGTCGAGGGGCCCCAGTGCGTCGCCGGGGGGAACACCCGCTCGAAAAAATCTTGACAGCACGGGTTGACACCCCCATGGCCGATCCGTAGAGTCCTTGGTCTGCCCCGGAGCCGTAACGGTTCTGTGGGTGGCACCTCCGTCGCGAAAGCGGCACTCAACCACCAGCTCGGCTCCCGCTCGGGATTGCTTTCGGCACGTCCGAATTCAATTCGAATGGGGCTCGGCAGCCCGATTAGGAACTGCCGGGGTTGATCGGCTAGAGTTTGAGACGTCGGAACGGCCCAGCGGGCCGGGAAGACAACCCCCTCTGACTGGGAATCAGACGCCGAAAGGATCTGATAGAGTCGGAACCGCCGGAAAGGGAAACGCGAAAGCGAAGAACTGGAA
This sequence comes from Streptomyces sp. NPDC002176, assembly GCF_044903645.1. Classification (NCBI taxonomy): domain Bacteria; kingdom Bacillati; phylum Actinomycetota; class Actinomycetes; order Kitasatosporales; family Streptomycetaceae; genus Streptomyces; species Streptomyces sp. NPDC002176. Next base: position 219 of record NZ_JBJDQW010000002.1, on the reverse strand, counting down.
AGCACCGAGGAAATCGGATCGGAAAACGATCTGATAGAGTCGGAAACACCGAAGGGAAGCCCGGAGGAAAGCCCGAGAGGGTGAGTACAAAGGAAGCGACCGTTCCTTGAGAACTCAACAGCGTGCCAAAAATCAACGCCAGATTTAGTTGATACCCCGTCTCCAGCATCTGCTGGGACGAGGTTCCTTTGAAAAAACACAGCGAGGACGCTGTGAACC